>OZ244938.1:2745000-4786709 GCA_965222175.1 uncultured Pseudohongiella sp. | reverse complement strand
ATTTTTTAAGGATCCACTGACTGATTATGGAAGTGCTCTGCGGGAGTCTGCCGAGCGCCAATGCAAGGCGTCGTGCGCAGGGAATGGCCAATCCCTTGCCAAGTACGACAACACCGCAGTGGCGCTCGACAGGCCTCGCCCGAAGGGGCGCGGTCCGCAGCGGCACAAGCATCCTGCCGGTCGCTGCCGTCGAGGCCACTGTTCAGCGCGGCGTAGTGGGCCTGTAGCCCGGGAACAACAATGTTTTGATTTCCCTGATTAAGGAGCCCCTGATTAATAAGCGGTTCCTTAATTTCAACCCAAAACAATATCCGTGCATTGCCCTAGTCACCGGGGCTGAACCGACGCTTTTATTTCGTTCTACCAAGTCATTTTTACCAGTCGTCGCACGGCTGCCTGGCGGCAATATTTTGAATTAAAACTAATTATTTTGGGTTGAAAATAATATTTGATCTTTCCTTCAAATACTTGTTTACTCGCCTCCCCAATGCATTAAACTTTACGCCGATCTTCTCACAGTCGAGAAGCTTTAACCTATTGTCGGTATAACAAAGACACTTGTCACTCTAATGCCTCGATATCGAGGCACAAACCCACAAACAGCTATCAGAAGCAGGGAGTCCCAACGGAGTATTATCCACTTGAGACTGCATGCCCCGGTTCCAGAGTAATTCAGCAAGTGTCGCATCAATTGGAGAGAAAAATGCGTACCACTATTCCACACAAGCGAAGACTGATTTGTGCGGCCGTGACCTTCTCACTGCTTCCGCTGGCGGGTCAATCCATAGCCCAGCAGCAGCCCGAAGTGGAAGAGGTCGTCGTCACCGGCTCCTTTATTCGCCGTTCCGAAGGCTTTACCCAGGCCTCCGCGGTAACCCAGCTCAGCGCCGACGACCTGCAGGACCAGGGCACACTGAATATCGGCGAGGTGGTGCAGAACCTGGCATTTGTCAACGGCGCGGCGTCTTCCATCACCAATACCATCCAGGGCACCAGTGACCGTACCACCAGTATCGACCTGCGTGGCCTGGGGGCCAGCTCCACACTGACCCTGCTGGACGGCAAGCGCCTGGTGAACGAGAACGTCAACGCCCTCATTCCCACCATCGCCATTCAGCGCATGGACATCGTGGCTGACGGCGCCGCGGCACTGTACGGTAACGAGGCCGTGGCCGGCGTGGTCAACTTCGTGCCCTACAAGTCCTATGACGGCCTGAAGATCGACACCTACGCCGAGCAGGATTCCCGCGGCGACTACGACGAGCACTCCGTACAGATGCTGTGGGGTGGTGAACTGGGCGAGGTGGACGTGGTCCTGGCGGGTCAGTTCCGTTCCAACAGCCGCCTGGGCTGGGACGAGCGCAGCGACCTGGCCAACGCCGGCCTGGTGTTTTCATCCAACGCACCGGGAAATTTTTATCTGCCCGTTCGCGATGAAAACGGCCAGTACACCGGTGAACGCGAGTCTGTAGTGGACCCGAACTGCGGCAGCGCCTCCGGCCGGACCGGCTACGAAGTGAACCAGATCGCCGACTCCCAGAAGTACGGTTACGCACTGGGCGGCAACTGTTGGTTCGAATTCGGTGACAACCGCAGCTACCGTGAACCCACCCAGACCACCCAGTTCTTCGCCAACGCCACCTGGGATGTCAGCGACTCCCTGACCCTGTCACTGCAGGGTTTTCGCAGCCGACTTTACCAGCTGACCTACACCTCCACCTCCAACCCGGGCAACTCCCGTATCGGCGAGCTGCCGGCAGTACGGGGTGAGATTCCGGGCAACCCGTTCTTCGCCCTGGATGCCAACGGCAACCAGCTGTACGGCGTGGACGCCAACGGTGACGGCATTCCCGATCGCGGCAGTCAGGATTTCAACGGCGACGGCACTCCGGACTATATCGTTTCCGGTACTATCAACAACGGTGTACCGCTGCGGGAAGATGTACAGACCCGTCGCCTGCGCCCCATCAACAAGTCCCACACCCCGTCCGACGGCCATTCTTCTGACATGGACAACCTGGCGGATGGTAACGACTGGGTGAGCCGCTACACCCTCCAGGCGGACTTCGAAGTTCCCTTCCTGGAAGGCTGGGAAGGCTTTGCCGCCTACACCCACAACGATCGTAAGTTCCGCTTCATGTCCAGCCAGAACTATGACATCGAGGCCATGAAGCAGGGCCTGAACTGTGACGTGGCCAACGACCGCGACGCCTGTTACAGCCCGTTCTACATTGTCAACGAGGCAGACAACAACTCCGTTCACGTGATGAACGATATCGCCGCCCGGGACAAGGAAGAAGTGATCGATCAGCTGGATACCATCGACATCGTGCTCAACGGTGAGATTCCCCTGGGTGATTTCGAACTGCCAGGCGGACCCATCGGCGCGGCAGTCGGCTACCAGTACCGGGACGACTACAGCCGCAACGTACCGTCCCACGTCGAACTGGCCGGTGATACCTGGATCGGCGGCACCGAGCAGGAAGTGATCACCTCCTTCAGCCGGGACGTGGATGCGTTCTTCGCCGAACTGGCCGTGCCCCTGCTGCCCACCCTGGAACTCACCGCGGCGGTACGCCGTGAAGAATTCAGCTCCGGCCAGGAGTCCACCGACCCCAAATACGGCCTGACCTGGGGTGTCACCGACTGGCTGACCCTGCGGGCAACTCACGGCGACGCGTTCATCGCGCCCAGCCTGAGCCAGCTGTTCGACCCTACCACCTGCGGCCTGTCCACGGTAACCGACCGGTTCACCGAGTTCTCGGCGTTCACCACGGCCTGTTCCGGCGGTAACCCGAACCTGGATAACGAAACCTCAACCTCCCAGCAGCTGGGTTTTGATATCAACTGGGGCGATTTCGACCTGTCGGTAACCTGGAACAATACCGAGTTCGAAAACCGAATTGTCGGTCAGAGTGGACAGCAGAAGATGGAGCTTGATTTCTTCAACTTCAAGCAGGCCACCGGCTTTACCGGCAGTGGCCTCATAGGCAATCAGCCCACCGAGGCACAGCTGATCAGCTGGCTCAATGACCCACGTTCCGACAAGGATATTATCCGCGATCCCAATAACCTCGCGACCATCCTGCAGGTGAACAACCTGGGTTCCGCCAATGCTGAAAGCGTCGAGGTCACTGCCTACGATATCCAGGCCACCTACCGCTTCGGTTTCAACAACATCGGTGACTTCCGCGTTGGTCTGCAGGCCACCTACATCGACGAGTTCCTGTATCAGGACGACCCGGCCCAGCCCATCATTGACGGTGCCGGCAACTACAATGACCTCACCGGGGCGGCACCGGAACTGCCGGAATGGAAGGTCAACCTGACTACAGGATGGGTCAGTGGCAATCACTCCGTGGTAGCCATTACCCGCTACGTGGATACCGTGGAAAACTATGATGGACCGCGCTACACCTTCATGAGCTTCTTCGGTGGCACCATCAATCGACAGGATCTCCAGGAGATCCGGGCCTGGACCCAGGTTGACGCCAACTACACCTACCGCGGCCTGCAGATGTTCGACGGCGAGCTGTCCTTCACCCTGGGTTCCCGTAACCTGTTCGATCGTGAAGCGCAGCGGACTCCGGAATTCGCCGGCGTAGCCGGTGCGCTGCAAAGCCCGATGGGTCGTACCCTGTACGCGCGCCTGGTTTACGACTTCTAAGCAAGCCGATTACCGGCCGCCAGGGATCGGCGGCTGACAGGCGTAACCCACCGCGGGATGCGGAACTGTAGTCTGAAATAAACGGAATAAACGGAATAAACGAAAGAGGCGATATAAATGAAAAAGGGGCTCCAACCGGAGCCCCTTTTTTTAGACTGTCTTTTAGCCTGTTTTTTCCCTGACTTGTAGCCTGTCTCTTCCCTGATTTTCCCCTGACTTTTTGCCTGCCTATTCGCCCGCGTGGAATTCCGGAATTCCTCCCGCTCTCCACCACCCGCCCCGGCCGCTGCAGCCATCCTCCGCGGCCTTTCGTGCACAAATCAATTTGACAGCCCTGCAGCCCTTTAAGGACGTGGCCTCCAGGCAGATTTAGCGATGCAGGACTGGCGGACAGTCCGGGAGCCCCCGAATCGCCTGAGCTGGCGCCCTGCCTGGCCTGGCGGGGCGTTGCCGAAGGCTGTTACAAATTGTAAAAAATAGCTTTCGATTCCAAGTATTTCCTAGTAGACTGCTCCGTGCTGCCAAAAGCGGCCACGCCCAGCTGTGGTTTTTTCGGGTCAAACTGATGAGACATGATTTCGGGCGTACCGTGAGTACACGATGACATTCTATCTAACGCATTGTTTTTACTCACATTAAAGCTTTAATGTCAGAAAAATCAAGTAAGCACTACTGATAAGTTTAAAAATCGTTAGTTTAAGTAGTGACTGGTAAAAAGTAGCAATAAACAAAAACTGGAGAGAAATATGCAATCACGAATCCCACACAAGCGGAGCATGCTCTGTGCGGCTATCTCTCTTTCCCTTCTCCCGCTGGCCAGCCCATCAATGGCCCAGCAGGATCCGGAAGTGGAAGAAGTGGTCGTCACCGGTTCCTTTATTCGTCGTTCCGAAGGCTTTACCCAGGCTTCTGCGGTAACCCAGCTCAGCGCCGACGATCTTCAGGACCAGGGCACATTGAATATCGGTGAGGTTGTCCAGAACCTGGCATTTGTCCAGGGCGCCGCCTCATCCATCACCAACACCATCCAGGGTACCGATTCACGTTCCACCAGTATCGACCTGCGTGGCCTGGGGGCCAGCTCCACACTGACCCTGCTGGACGGCAAGCGCCTGGTGAACGAGAACGTCAACGCCCTCATTCCCACCATCGCCATCCAGCGCATGGACATCGTGGCTGACGGCGCCGCGGCCCTGTACGGTAACGAGGCCGTGGCCGGCGTGGTCAACTTCGTACCCTACAAGTCCTATGACGGCCTGAAGATTGACACTTACGCCGAGCAGGATTCCCGCGGCGACTACGACGAGCACTCCGTACAGATGCTGTGGGGTGGTGAGCTGGGCGAAGTGGACGTGGTCCTTGCCGGTCAGTTCCGCTCCAACAGCCGCCTGGGCTGGGATGAACGCAGCGACCTGGCCAACGCCGGGCTGGTTTATTCCTCCAACGCGCCGGGTAACTTTTATCGACCCATCCGCGATGAAAACGGCCAGTACACCGGGGAACGCGAATCTGTAGTGGACCCGAACTGCGGCAGCGCTTCCGGACGAACTGGGTACACCGATCCCAATACGCTGCTTGATTCGCAGAAATTCGGTTACGAACTTGGCGGCAACTGCTGGTTCGAATTCGGCGACAACCGCAGCTACCGTGAACCCACCCAGACCACCCAGTTCTTCGCCAACGCCACCTGGGATGTCAGCGACACGTTGACCCTGTCACTGCAGGGCTTCCGTACCCGCCTCTACGAGCTGACTTACACGTCAACCTCCAACCCGGGTAACTCCCGTATCGGCGAGCTGCCGGCAGTACGAGGTGAGATTCCGGGCAACCCGTTCTTCGCCCAGGACGCCAACGGCAACCAGCTGTACGGCGTGGACGCCAACGGTGACGGCATTCCCGATCGCGGCAGCCAGGACCTGAACGGCGACGGCACCCCGGACTACCTCGTCTCCGGTACCGTCAACAACGGCATCCCCCTACGGGAAGACGTGCAGGCCCGCCGCCTGCGACCCATCAACAAATCCCATACCCCGTCCGACGGCCACGCCCCGGACATGGATAACCTGGCGGACAGCAACGACTGGATCAGTCGTTACACCTTCCAGGCGGACTTCGAAGTGCCCTTCCTGGAAGGCTGGGAAGGCTTCGCGGCCTACAGCCACAACGACCGCAAGATCCGCTTCATGTCCAACCAGAACTACGACATCGAGGCGATGAAGCAGGGCCTGAACTGTGACGTGGCCAACGACCGCGACGCCTGTTACAGCCCGTTCTACATTGTCAACGATGCTGACAATAATTCCGTGCAGGTGATGAATGATATCGCCGCCCGGGACAAGGAAGAGTCTATCGATCAGCTGGACACCATCGACATCGTGCTCAACGGTGAGATTCCCCTGGGTGATTTCGAACTGCCCGGCGGACCCATCGGTGCGGCGGTAGGCTATCAGCGCCGGGACGATTACAGCCGTAACGTGCCGTCCCACGTCGAACTGGCCGGTGATACCTGGATCGGCGGTACCGAGCAGGAAGTGATCACCTCCTTCAGCCGGGACGTGGATGCGTTCTTCGCCGAAGTGGCCGTGCCCCTGCTGCCCACCGTGGAACTCACCGCGGCGGTACGCCGCGAGGAATTCAGTTCCGGCCAGGAGTCCACCGACCCCAAATACGGCCTGACCTGGGGCGTCACCGACTGGCTGACCCTGCGGGCAACTCACGGCGACGCGTTCATCGCGCCCAGCCTGAGTCAGCTGTTCAACCCGGTGACCTGTGGCCTGTCCACGGTAACCGACCGGTTCACCGAGTTCTCGGCGTTCACCACGGCCTGTTCCGGTGGTAACCCGGAGCTGGCGAACGAAACGTCGACATCATCCCAGTTCGGCTTCGACATCAACTGGGGCGATTTCGACATGTCGGTAACCTGGAACACCACCGAATTCCAGAACCGGATTGTCGCCCAGAACGCCCAGCAGAAGATGGAGTTGGAATTTTTCAACTTCAAGCAGGCCACCGGCTTTACCGGCAGCGGCCTCCTTGGCGATCAGCCCACCGAGGCACAGCTGATCAGCTGGATCAACGATCCACGTTCCGACAAGGATATCATCCGCGATCCCAATAACCTCGCGACCATCCTGCAGGTGAACAACCTGGGTTCCGCCAATGCTGAAAGCGTCGAGGTTACTGCCTACGATATCCAGGGCAGCTACCGTTTCGGTTTCAACAACATCGGAGACTTCCGCGTTGGTCTGCAGGCCACCTACATCGACGAGTTCCTGTATCAGGACGACCCGGCCCAGCCCATCGTCGACGGTGCCGGCAAGTACAACGATGTTACCGGTGCAGCACCGTCTGCACCGAAGTGGAAAGCCAACCTGACCACCAGCTGGGTCAACGGTAACCACTCCGTGGTAGCCATTACCCGTTACGTGGACACCGTGGAAGACTACGACGGTCCGCGCTACACCTTCATGGCCTTCTTTGGTGGTTTCACCGACCGCCGGGAACTGGAGGAAATCCGCGCCTGGACCCAGATGGATGTCAACTACACCTACCGCGGCCTGCAGATGTTCGACGGCGAGTTGTCCTTCACCCTGGGTTCCCGTAACCTGTTCGATCGTGAAGCACAGGCGACACCGGAGTTCGCTGGTGTAGCCGGCGCGCTGCAAAGCCCGATGGGTCGTTCCATCTACGCTCGCCTGGTTTACGACTTCTAAGGGAGCCGACAACCAGTCCAGGCGCCAGGGACCGGCGACTGACAGGCTTAACGCACCGCGGGAAGCGGTGCTGCAGTCTGGAGTAGACGAAAGAAATGAAAGAGGGGCTCCGACCGGAGCCCCTCTTTTTTTGCCTGGCTTTTTACCTGACTTTTTACCTTACTATTGACCTTACTTTTGCCCGACTTTTTACCCGGCTTTTTACCCGACTTTTTACCCTACTATTCAACCGCGTGAAAATCCGGAATTCCACCCGCTTTCCACCACCCGCCCGGGCCGCCGGTACCATCCTGCTCGGCTAAGACGGGCAATAGCGGCCGGTGAAAAGTGGCGCCCCAGTGACCGTTCAGTTGACGGATACCCCTAACGTGGGTCTGTGCTCCTCAGATCAGGAACCCCCCTTCACCCACGGCCACCGCATAAAACATCAAATTGAGACACGACCCGAACTTCGGCCAAGTAGCCTGTCAGGACCGATAGTGGTATGCTGCGAATCGGATTCCATAACTGCTCTACGCGTGATTTACCCCTGCCCTGCCGCTCAAAAAAACAATAACAGGTAACTGCGGAAACCGAGCCCCGTGGCTGTTGGCCCTGGGACAGCTCAGGACGGTACGGAAGTCTGTGTAACTGGATATGTGACTGTCTGTGTAACTTTTTGTGTAACTTGCTCTGAAACAACAAGGGACAGGAACAGACAGAAGCATTACCAGGGGTCAGGAGGATCGATTGTCGAACCCGTGTCGACATTCAGCCATTTAAGGAACCACTGACTAATTATGGAAGTGCTCTGCTCGAGACTGTCGGGCGCGACTGCAAGGCGTTGTGCGCCGGGAATGACCAGCGGCAAGGCGCCTCGTCAGCGAACTGGCCTGAAAGCCAGAGTATTGCCATAATTAATCTAAAGGTTTCTAACTATGACAGGATTAGCAGAAGCGATGTATTTAAAACTCTTTTCATTGATCGGCCATCATCAGGATGGCTGCTCCGGGCAAAGCCGAAAAACCGTTTCCAGGATGGCCGTCCCAAGGCGGGCCGCGTCCCTGGGTGTTGGCTGGCTCAGCCTGGTACTGACCGGCACCGCAGTTGCCCAGGGCACACCCCTGGCCGTGGAACTGCTGCCGCTGGGCAAGGATATCGGCATTTCTTCAGGACAGACGGTCACACCCGCCTACGAAGGCTGGTACGAGGACAAGGATGGTACTATCGCAGTGTCCTTCGGATACTACAACCGTAATTCCGAACAGGTTCTGGAGATTCCCGTGGGCCCGGCCAACCGGATAATCGGCGCACCGGACGGTAACGCCAACCAGGGACAACCGACCCGTTTTGAAGCGGATCGCCATTGGGGCGTGTTTACGGTCAATATCCCGGCTGACTACGACGGCCAGGTTGTGTGGCATCTGGAAAACCAGGGAAAGACCTTTCACATCCCGGCCAACCTGGCCGATGACTACGTCATCGATGCCATCGCCGGTGACGCCAACGGTAATTTTCCCCCGGAAATCAAGTTCAGTGACAACGGTCCGGTGGGGCAGGGACCGGGCGGAATCACTGCCGGCCCTTTACAGGCACGCGTTGGCCAGCCGCTGACCATAGACACCTGGGTGAGCGACGACGGCACCGGCAGCGGCCTGGCGGCAGCGTTTCTTGGCGGCCGTAATGGATCGCCACCGGTTAACCTCATGTGGTTCAAACAGCAGGGACCCGGCCAGGTGGAATTCAGCGAACGAACCGCCCGGGCCGCCGTCGAGGGTGAATGGATCTCCACCGAGGTCACTTTCCATCAACCCGGGGAGTACCTGCTGCGCGCTCGGCTTAATGAATTTACCGGGCAGGAAATGGCCGGACATGCCCAGTGCTGCTGGACCAACGGCTTCGTCAGAGTGAATGTGGAATAAATGTTCAGTCCTGTTAATAAAGTGGCTGGATTTACAATCAGAAACATGAAAGCGTCAGTGCTTTCAGGAGGCAGGATCGGATGAACAGGAAACTCAGCATGAAAGAATTAATGCGTATGAAAACACCAGACTGGTCTGTGCGACATGGCGCCGTTGCAATAGCGCTGTCACTGTTCGCTATTCCGTCCCTGGGCCAACAGGAACCGGTAACGTGGGCAGCGGACGTAGCGCCGATATTCCAGGAGAAGTGCCAGGAATGCCATCGCCCCAACTCCATCGCACCCATGTCGCTGATGACCTATGAGGAAGCGGCGCCCTTTGCACCGGTAATCCGCTTCCGCGTGGAAAACCGGGTCATGCCGCCCTGGCACGTCAACCCCCAGGTGGGCATCCAGGACTTTGCCAACGACCGGGGGCTCACCGAGGAACAGCGCCAGACCATTATCGCCTGGGCCGACCAGGGCGCTCCCCTGGGTGACGTAAGCCAGTTGCCACCAGCCCGGGAATTCAACGATGAGCTGGTGTGGCGCCTGGAGGACGAGATGGGTGGGCCGCCGGACCTGACCGTGCTGTCCGAACCCTATGACCTGGCGGCACGTACCCAGGACAAGTGGTTCCGCCCCATCACACCCACCGGGCTGACCGAAGCCAGGTGGGTCAAGGCCATTGAAATCCGGCCGGTAACTTCCGAGAGCCGCCAGGTTGTTCACCATTCCCTGGCATTTCTGCTGCAGAATGAACAGGGCACCGCCGGCCTGCCGGAGGATGTGGATCTGCCTTTCGGGCCAAGCCTGTTCATGGAGTGGGCAGTGGGCAAGGCCGGTCAGATCTTCCGTCCGGACACTGGCAAGCTGATGATGCCGGATTCCCAGATCATGTGGGAGGTTCACCTTCACGCCAATGGCCAGCGCGTTGCCAACGCCCAGGTGGAACTGGGTGTGTGGTTTCACGACGAGCCACCCGCGCACCGCACTATCCTCAGCATGCTGGATGCCCAGGGCCCCCGCAGCCTGGACATTCCTCCCGGTGAAATAACCGTGACCCAGGGAACCTTCGTACTGCCGGCACCAGCCCGACTGGAAAACTTCCAGCCGCACATGCACATGCGGGGCAAGGCCATGTCCATGGAAGCCATCTATCCGGATGGCAACCGGGAAGTACTGGCGTTCGTGGACAACTTTCAGTGGAACTGGCAGATCAACTACGTGTTCAATGAAGATGCCGCGCCACTGGTACCCAAAGGCACCATGATCGTCACCCGGGCCTGGCACGACAACACCGCCAATAACCCCCACAATCCGGATCCCAACCAATGGGTCGGCTGGGGTGATCGCACGGTGGACGAAATGGCACACAACTGGGTGGACGTGACCTATCTGGGCCAGGAGGAGTTTGAGCGCATGGTGGCGGAGCGCAATGCCCGGGCCGGCGCCGAGTCCGGTTCAGAGTAGCGCCGCCGGAAGTCCCGGCATCGGCTCTCGGGGAACTGCTGAATAAAGGCGCTCCCCGGGCAGATCCGCCATTGTCGCGTAAAGCTAAAAGACCGGCCTGCCAGGTAGTTTCTGGCAGGCCGGTCTTTTTTTCTATCGAATAAACCCTGCCAAATCAGCTGGCGAATAAGTGCAATTTCTCCGGCATCGGCAACCTCGGTTACCGAACCCCCTACTGGATTATAAAGTCTGACCTGAATACCTTTACGACTTCGAACGGTACCGCCGGCCGGTAGGCCATGCTGCTGCGGACCGCGCCCTTCCAGGGTCCCTTCACTCTGAAAAATGCCCTGAAAAACGGTCATTTTTCGCCGTTCAGCGCTGCTCCTTGATTGCAGCAGCATGGCCTACCGGCCGGCGATACCTGACACTGATGCAGACTTTGACCATTTGTGGTTTCAACCGGCGGTGTTTCCAATAGAGAATTTTCCATAGCCGTATTTCGATGCTGCCTGCTCTCGCGAATTCTCGATTCCGGGCTCTCGAATTATTCCGGGACGCCAGTTCTGGTCCTGTCGTGGCGTCCATGTCTGGCGTCACCGCAAGGTCTGCGGAAACCGTCGCCGGCCATGTGTTCACGGATTGGGGATGCTGGTAGAATTCGCCGCTTCGAAAATTTCACAAATCTGTAGGGAGATGGGTAGTTGTGAAGTCCTCGTTGTTGCAGAGAAAGAAATCAGCAGGCCTGACGGCCATTGCCTGTGGATCTCTGGTGATGGTCTCGACGCTGCAGGCCCAGCAGGAAGCTGTCGAGGAGCTGCGCGTGGAGACCAAGAGCTTCCGCGCCGTGCGCGTCGATTCCCCCCCGGTGCTGGACGGTATCCTGGATGACGAGGTCTGGCAACAGGCCGAGCAGGTCACGGATTTCCATCAGACCCGGCCCGGTGATCAGACACCGACTTCCGAACCCACGGAGCTGTACGTCGTCTACACAGAAGACGCCCTGTACGTGGCTGCCCGCATGTACGACAGTAACCCGGAGCTCATTGCCGCGCCCACTATCCGCCACGGCCAGGGTCTGCCTTTCGATGATCGCCTGGTAATCATACTTGACCCCTTCAACCAGGGTCAGGCCGGCTACCGGTTTGAGACCAACCTCAACGGTGTGCGCCATGATGCGCTTTACACCACCCCCACGTCTTTCAGCCTGGACTGGAATACGATCTGGGATACCGCCACCAGTGTCGACGGCAACAGCTGGGTGGCAGAGGTGGAGATTCCGTTCAAGTCCCTGCCCTTCGATCCCCGGCTGGATACCTGGGGATTCAATTTCGGTCGCGGCATTCGTCGGCGCAACGAGGAAATGGCCTGGGTCTCCCTCAACCGCAACTACAACCCCACCATCATGGGGGAAATGACCGGCATGGAGGGCATGAACCAGGGCGTGGGCCTGGACATCGTACCGTCTTTCACCGCGATCCGGCAGCGTCAGTACAACCCGACGGCAACGGACGAAAGACTGGAACCGTCGTTGGACGCTTTCTACCGGCTGACTCCTTCACTCAATGCCGCGTTGACCGTCAATACTGATTTTTCCGCCGCGGAAGTGGACAATCGCCAGGTGAACCTCACCCGGTTCAACCTGTTTTTCCCGGAACGCCGGGACTTTTTCCTGAACGATTCCGACCTGTTCACGTTCGGCAATATCGACCGGCTTTCCGGCGGCAACAACGCGGCTACCGGTGCCAGCGGCCAGAATGGCAGACCTTACTTCTCACGCAAACTGGGACTCAGTGCTAACGGCTCGCCGGTGGACATCAACTACGGCGGGCGAATCAGCGGCCGGGTGGGGCGCTTCAATATCGGCACCCTGGCCATCCGCCAGGACAGCTACCAGGACGTGGATGCCACTGACCTGCTGGTAACCCGAATGTCTGCCAATGTACTGGCAGATTCCCGGGTCGGCTTTATCTACACCGATGGGGATCCGACGTCCAATGAAGACAACAGCGTGGTAGGTGCGGACTTTCTTTACGTCGACAATGAATTCCTCGACGACGAGGTGCTGCAGGCAAATTTCTTCTACCAGCAATCGGATACCCCGGGACTGAATGGCGATGATGCATCCTACGGTTTTGGCATCATGTATCCACAGACCGAAGGCCTGCGAACCCGGATGGCCTACAAGGTCATCGAGGAAAATTTCAATCCCGCCATGGGCTATATCAATCGTTCTGATATCAGCGACCTGACGGCAGATTTCGGCTATACCCATTATTTCGACAACAACGACCTGCTGCAGACCGCCTTTGCCGGCATCGACATGCAGCGGATTGAACTGCTGGACGGCGGTCTGCAGTCGGAAGTGTTTGCTTTTCGACTGCTGGAACTGGAAACCACCAGCAGCGACAGCATGAACCTGTCCTACGTCACCAACGAGGAAGTGGTGCGCTCGCCCTTTACCATCTATCGCGAGCCGGGCAAGGAAGTCGTGGTACAGCCGGGCTCTTACCGGTTCAATGAGCAGGAAATCGGTTTTCAGTCGGCCGGTCAGCGGGAATTCTCAGGAGGATTGCGCTATCGCACCGGTGATTTCTTCAACGGCGAACGGGTCAATATCGGCACCGATTTCAGCTGGAACCAGTCCCGCTACTTTCGCATGACAGTAAGTTACGACTGGAACGATATCGATCTGCCCCAGGGGGATTTCATCACCCGGCTGGCCAGCGTCAATACCCAGGTGGCTTTCTCGCCCACGCTGTACTGGATCACCCTGGCGCAATACGACAATATCTCCGAGGAACTCGGTATCAATACCCGCCTGCAGTGGATTCCCCGGGCGGGCCAGGAAGGGTTTATCGTGCTTAACTACAACATGGAAGACCGGGACCGGGACAACAGTTTCCATACCGCGTTCGCTGATCTCAGTATCAAGTTCAGGTATACCTTTCGCTTCTGAACCTTGAGCAGGCCAGCGGTGCCCTGTGGTGAACCGTCATTACAAAGCAATGCCGCGGCAACAGGAATACCCGGTAAACCGCTGGCTCAGGCCCGCTCCATGGCAATGGTATAGTCGTACCAGTCGACGATCCTGTTGTCCCGGATGAAAAACACACCGACGCCGTGCCAGGAATTGATGGCGAAATCGGTAAAATAGTCGATCCTCTCGTTGACTACCATCGGTCCACGGGCAAAGGTATCCAGCACGTCGAAGCGCACGACATTGTTCAGTATGGTCTGAATCTGCGTGGCCACGGCATCGCGGCCGTCCGCCAGTGCCGTGGTTTCGGTCATCCGGTAGGCGCCGTCATCGGCGAAGAACGCCATGAGCGTGTCGAGGTCCCGGGCCGGCCATGCGGCGCAGAAATCATTCACCAGTTGAACGTTAGCCTGCTCCTGCGGTGTCATCTCCGCCGCCTCGACCGGTCGGGCAAAACCGGCAATCGCCATGGCGCCGGCGCCGGCGGCCAGGAAGCCGCGACGGTCGATGGCTGTCTTATCGTGCTTCATGGAATACTCTCCTGATCATGTTGGCGGGCCTCCGCGGTCCGCACCTGCTACCTGCCTGAAACTCTACCACATGATGCCGGTAGTGACAGCAGATCACCCTGGCAGTGGTGCCTGACAGTCTCCCGTGGAGCACTAACATTATTAATCAGAGGTTCCTTAAGCTTTGCCACCGGCGATGGAGCGGTCGTCGCCATAACCATGAGCAATGGCTACGGGTCCGGCATCGCCATTCCCGGTACCGGTATAACCTGCAACAATTCTCTGGATGAACCCGAGGTCAATCCCCAGGGCTTTTTCCAGCTTCCGCCAGGTGGAAAATTCGTTTCCAACATGTCACCCCTGACCGCTCGTAGAGACAATGTCAGCTGTATCGTTATAGGGACACCTGACGCCAGTAGAATTGCGACGACTCTGCTGCAGGGCTGGATAAACCTGGCAATGGAAGGCATGGACGTTGAGGCGGCCTCCCGGGCGGCGCGTTGTCAGGTGGAAAAAATCAAAGACGAAATCACGCTGCAATATGAGCCCGGCGTCGATGTCATCCTGGCCGGAGAACTGTTCAGGTTAAGAGTATTCGAACAACCGGACATGTATTTCGGCGCACTCAACATCGCCGGTTGCGACCGATCCGGTTCGCTGATTGCCTGTTCCGATGGCCGCCGCCACGGTGGTGTGCTTGTGATGTCATAGTATTCAGCTGCGTCTGTTTCCCAATTCCAGCGTCTGGTTCCATACCTGGTTCCTCTCATGCCCTACTTCAGCACGTCGTAAATTAGTGTTAGATTCCCTGATTGCATCTTCAATCAACTCAATTGGAGGACTATATGCGTATCGCAAAAGAGGATATACCGACAAGAATTGATGTTCCTGGAGCTAAAGCCAGACAACAGCCCGGGTTCGGTGATGTTTCCGGTTATGGCACGATGGGAGCCGAGTTCTTCAGTTTTGGCGCAGGAACCGACATTTCGGAGCTGTTGGGCGGCCTGAAAGGCGACCGGTGTCAGAGTCCGCACTGGGGATATGTCATCAAGGGTGATATCACGGCCCTCTACGAAAACGGTGAGGAGGAGTCCTGCAGGACCGGCGATCTTTTCTACTGGCCTCCCGGTCATAGTGTTCGTGCCAACGAAGACACCGACATCGTCATGTTCAGCCCTCAACATGAACACGGCGAAGTGATCGAACATATCCAGAACAGGCTTGCTGGTTGAGCCGCGCTACACGATGGACAAACAACGACCTGTTTAGCTGTCGCTGAATCCAGTAAATACCGTTTGCTAAGGTAGCTTTCCCGGTTCGTGCCATTGCCGGGGTCTTGTGTTAAGGTTTTCAGCAAATAACAAGGCCGTGGGCGCAGTGCCCGACCCACGACAGGGTGCTCCCATGAATTCTCTCTTGCGTGACCTGAATAGCCGCAAAGGCTTTCGCCCAGCTGCTGTTCATGGGCTGGTCACACGGCTTTTCCTGCGAGTCGCCGATGCGGTGGCGTCATTGATGACCCGCCCTGAGTCAGCACCTCACCTGTTACTGTTCCAGTTGATGGCCCTGTTTCCCGTCGCCGCCATTCCGGCAAGGACTAACAGGCTGCTTATGAGAATTCACCCGAAGCAATCAAGCCCAGGAGGCTAGCATGTCGATAGCAAGAGTCACGGAAATTACCGCCGGTTCCACAACAGGTTTTGACGATGCCATTAAGAAGGGAATCGCCAGGGCAAGCGAGACCCTGGAAAACGTAACCGGGGCCTGGGTTCAGGACCAGGAAGTCCGTATCAGGGATGGAGTCATCGAGGAGTACCGTGTCCACATGAAGATTACGTTTATTTTGAAGTAACGTGAAGAAAGAATCTTCTGCTGATCACGAGGAAACAGCGAAGATAGCCAGGGAGCCACACGCTTCAAGTGCAGCGCTGTGGTTCCCCGAGGCTGGCAGAAGCACAGGAAAGGAAACTCGACCATGAAGAACCCCACGCGACGTCAGATTCTCCAGGCGCTGGCTGTTACCGCGCCGTCACTGGTCCTGGCCAGGCAATTGAGCGCCCAGGTTCCCGATACCGTCAATCCGGGTGTCGGCCCCTATCCCTCCGCCTGGCTTCCTGCGGGTATCCGTTCCCGTTTTGTCGACAACATCAACGGCTTACGCATGCACGTGCTGGAAGCCGGTTTCGAGCAGGCGGGTCGACCCGCCGTAATCCTGCTCCACGGATTTCCGGAGCTGGCCTACAGCTGGCGCAAGGTTATGGTGCCGCTGGCACGGGCCGGGTATCACGTGATAGTGCCTGATCTGCGCGGATATGGCCGCACCACGGGCTGGAGTAGCGATTACGACGCGGACCTGACGCCGTTTCGAATGCTGAACAAGGTACGGGATGTCATCGGCCTGCTTTATGCCTACGGATACCGTAATGCTGCCTCCGTCATCGGACACGACTTCGGGTCTCCGCTGGCGGCCTGGTGCGCTGTCACCCGGCCGGATATTTTCCAGTCCGTAGTGCTGATGAGCGCCCCCTTCGGCGGTACTCCTGCCATCCCCTTCGACACCATTGCCAATCCACCCCCGAGGGGTTCGGCCGGACCGGATATCTACGAGAATCTCGCCAATCTGCCGCGACCGCGAAAACATTACCAGCGGTATTACACCACCCGGGAGGCCAACGACAACATGTGGCACGCCAGCCAGGGGCTGGACAACTTTATTCGTGCCTACTACCACCACAAGAGTGCCGATTGGGAGCAGAACAGGCCGTTTCCCCTGGCTGCCCGTACCGCTGAGGAATGGGCCAGGCTGCCAACTTACTACATCATGGACCTGGCCGACGGCATGGCCGAAACTGTCGCCAGGGAAATGCCCGACCCGGCGCAGGTTGCTGCCAATACCTGGTTAACTGACGATGAACTTGCAGTCTACACCACGGAATTCGGCCGCACTGGTTTCCAGGGTGGCCTGAACAGCTATCGCATGGGCGCCACGGGTATCGGTGCCGCGGAAACGCAGCTCTATGCCGGTAAGACCATCGATCAGCCCAGCCTGTTCATCAGTGGCGCCAGCGACTGGGGCACCTACCAGAACCCCGGCTCTTTCCAGCGCATGCAGGAAACTGCCTGTACCGATATGCGTGGTGTCCATCTGGTCGAGGGTGCCGGCCATTGGGTTCAGCAGGAACAAAACGAAGCGGTCAGCAGATTGCTGTTGGCCTTCCTCGATGAAGTCGGTTAGCAAGGACAGTTCCTGCAGCAGGCCCAGGTTATGATGTCGGCTGAAGCAAGTATGCAGCGTGCCCAGATGTCACGTGAAAATGCGTCTATGGCAGCGCGGAACAATATCGGAGCAGGCGGCAGGGAGCTTGTGCCGCTCTTCTCATTCTTTTCAGGAACGTAGTCGTTATTAACAGCGCAGCAGCATGACACCGGGAATCGAGAAAGCCAGGAAAGCCAGAATATTCTACCAGGTTCATGAATACACCCACGATCCCGCCAGTTCATCCTACGGGCTGGAAGCCGCCGAAAAGATGGGAGTGGCCGTAGAGCGGGTGTTCAAAACGCTGGTAGTGAACCTGGACGGCAGGGAGCTGGCGGTGGGCGTGGTACCGGTATCACTTAACCTCAACATGAAACTATTCGCCAGGGCCGCCGCGGCGAAAAAAGCGGCAATGGCCGATCCGGCGGTGGTTGCAAAGGCCACGGGTTATGTCCTGGGAGGTGTAAGCCCGCTGGGGCAGAAAAAAAGACTGAAAACAATAGTGCACTGTTCTGCCAGGGATCACCAGACGATGTTCGTCAGTGCCGGTCGCAGAGGCCTGGAAATCGAATTACAACCCGCGGACCTGGTAAATCTTACCAATGGCATGTTTGCCGAAATCTGCCTTCCTTAAGCTATGGCATCGCTTCCTCTGACAATCTTTTACTCGTCAATTCTTGCCCTGGTATTCGCCGGGTTGACCCTGCCTGTCGTCTTTCAGAGACGGCGCAACAACGTCCCGTACGGGGATGGCGACATTCCAGGGTTACGCAGTGCCATAAGAGCCCACGGCAACTTCGCGGAATACGTGCCCCTGTCGATTATCCTGTTGGGACTCATGGAGCTCAGCGGCTTCGACAGCCTGGTTATCCACACCCTGTTCCTTGCCCTGATCATGGCGCGAACAGCCCATGCCGTCGCCATGTTCTCGCCGCCTGGATCGAGACGCTATTACGTGACCCGGATAGTCGGCGCGTTTACCACCTGGTTGATCCTGGCGGGCAGTGGAATCTCGCTGCTGATAATTTCGCTCCTATGAAGAATTGACTGATCGGCGGTTCCTTAACCCTGGGGGCTTCACCGTTTGGAGTGGGTAGTTTAGCCTTGTCTCCATGAGAGACATAGACCTTTATACCCAAATTCTGGGCCTGCGCCAGCCCTGGCAGGTTTCATCCGTCGAGTTGGACGGTCCTGGTAAACAGGTGACGGTGAGAGTGGCTGCAGCGGAAGGCCCGTTTGTTTGTCCACAGTGTGGTGAGCAGTGCCCGAGGTACGACAAACGCGTGCAGCGCTGGCGGCATTTGGACACGATGCAGTACCACACGATTCTGGAGGCAGAGGTGCCGCGAGTGAAATGTGGCGAACATGGCGTTTTAACGGTAGACGTGCCCTGGGCAGAAGCTGGCTCTGGTTTCACAGCCCTGTTCGAAGCTTTGGTGATTGATTGGCTGGGTGAAGCCAGCCTGAAGGCTGTGGCCACGCAGTTAGGGCTGTCCTGGGGAGCCGTAGATCGGATCATGCAGCGCGCCGTTGAACGCGGGCTGGCCCGGCGTGAAGGGATTGCGCCGCGCAACTTGAGCGTGGATGAAACGTCCTTTCAAAAGCGCCATGAGTACGTAACTGTGGTAACGGATCAAGACCAGCGGCAGGTGCTGTATGTGGCAGATGACCGCAACACGGAGAGTCTCGCAAGTTTTTACGCAACGCTATCCGAAGAGCAGATAGACGGCATCCGTTCAGTAGCCATGGACATGTGGCCCGCCTATATCCGAGCGACACAGGAGTCAGTTCCCGATGCGCTGTCCAAGATTGCGTTCGATAAGTTCCATGTAGCGCAGTACCTGGGCACTGCAGTAGACAAAGTTAGGCGTCAGGAACACAAAGTGCTGTTGGCGGAAGGCGATGACCAGCTTAAGGGAACCAAATACGCCTGGCTGCAAAATCCGGCCAACATGACAACAGCACAGCGAGCCCGGTTGGCCGAATTACGGGCAGGCACCTTAAAGACTGCTCGTGCCTGGGCACTGAAACAGGAAGCGATGAGTCTGTGGGATTACCGCCTGCGTGGTTGGGCCAGAAAAGCCTGGGATAACTGGTTAAGCTGGGCTCAACGATGCCGGCTGAAGCCGATGCAGGAAGTGGCCAAGGTAATCAAACGTCACCTGTGGGGCATCCTGAATGCGATAGTACTGAAAAGCCACAACGGGCACTCGGAGAGCATGAACAGCAGGATTCAAAGGATCAAGCGACAGGCCTGTGGCTTTCGGAACCGAGACCGCTTTCGAAATGCCATCTACTTCCATTGCGGCGGACTGAACTTGTATCCCGACGTATACAACTACGCAGCGTCACCCACCTGAAACGGTGATGCGCCTAACCCTGAAAGTCAGCAGGACATCAGAAAAGTCGTAAAACCTGAGGACAGGCCAATACGCACTCTGGCATAGTTGAGTGGCGCGAACTTTTTCGACTGAATTCAATATTACAACTATAAACGTCACTGCCCTCGAATCTTCGGGAGTGTCAGAATTCAAGGAGGTTGAAAGTGGCAAATCTGCTGAAACAATACATCCCCGTGAAAAGCCTGTTACTGTGTGCTCCACTGACCTGCTCCATGGCCCTGGCCCAGAATCAGGAACGACCGGACCTGGAGGGAGTCTGGAGCAATGCATCCCTGACCAGCCTGACCCGCCCCGATGGCGTGGAATCGCTGGTGGTATCACCGGAGGAAGCCAGGGTCATTGCTGCAGGTGTCCCCATAGGTGGTATCGAGGGTGGGTTTGACGAAGGTGATGGGATCAACGATACGCCGGACGTTGCCGCCGATGACTTCGGCACCAGGGCCTACAACAACTTCTGGGTGGACCCGGGTGCCAGTCTTGCCCTGGTAAAGGGGGAGTACCGTACTTCCTATATCATAGATCCGGCTAATGGCCAGGTACCGCACCTGGAAAATCCCACCGCCGATTTTCAACGGGTCAGTTTTGGCAGCAGGTACGTAACCGGTATCGGTGACGCCTCCGGTCCCGAAGCCCTGCCCCTGGCGGAGCGCTGTATTGTTTCCGATCGCCGGGCCGGGCCGGCCATGCAGAGCGCGCTGTACAACAACACCTACCAGTTTGTGCAGACCGACGACTACGTGGTAATCAACGTCGAACAGATTCATGACGCGAGAATTATCCCCACCTTCGATTCGGCGGAAGAGGCCAGGGCCAACCGCAGGCCGGAAGTCCTGCAGCAATACATGGGTGATTCTGTTGGCTGGTACGAAGATGGCACGCTGGTGGTGGAAACGATCAATGTCAATCCCCGGCAGATGCAGCAAAGCTCAACTGCCATCACCGCAAACGGCAGGATAACCGAACGGTTCAGTCGTTATGCTGATAACGAAATCGTCTATCGCTTTACCGTGGAGGATCCAGGCCTGTACAGTCAACCGTGGACGGCAGAGCTCAGTTTCTATGCCATAGACGGCCAACTCTACGAGTATGCCTGCCACGAAGGCAACTACTCCATGCCGGGTACCCTTGCCGGTGCGCGCAGGCTGGAAGTGGACGGTCAATTGTGACTCGAAGAAACAGCATCTCTGCGCCTGGCAGGAGGCAAACAGCTTTATTCGGTCGATGCCATGAATCTTGAATCACTATCCGATACCGAGCTATGGGCGATAGCCACTCCCATCATGGATAACCTGATGGAGGGCTCCACAGAAATCGACCACGCAAAACACAGTCGGGATTTTACCAGGCGGTTACGTGATATCGTGACCCCGGAATACCTGGAGAAAGTCTGCAGGAACTACCAGGAAGAGAAAGGGTTCTTTACCGGCAGGGTACCAGTTGCCGTGTTCAGGAGACCGGACTCCATCGCCTTCGTGTGGAAGCAGTATTTTTCCAGGGCTGAGGGTGAGCACGTCGCCGAGATGGTTCTGGTCCAGCAGGATGATCGCCTTCTGGTGGATCATGCGCTGGTATACTGAACGATTGGTGGACATTCCTGAACCGGGCAGCTCAACGAGTGTTCGTCCCGGACCTGCAAGCGCAGTCGTGAATTGCCCATAGCGCGCTCCAACGATCAATAGTCGCGTTGGCATTGAGGGAGCAGAATCAGAGACAACAGTTCTGATGATTCGCCAAGCGGCGGGAAACGCCCGACAGCCACAGACAATTGACGCCGTTTCGAGAGTTTCGCAACGGCACCGGGAGAATTACCCATGTTCAATTCAAAGCGAAGAAAACTGTTGCAGGCCGCGGTTCTTGCCGGGGGTACGGTGGCCCTGGCGCCGGGCGCGGGGCCCGGAACCGCTCTTGCCCAGAACCGGGAGTCATCCTGGGCGGCGCAGAAACGGAAAGCACGGGTCCGTGGCCTGGAGATGGCCTATTACGAAGTGGGCACCGGCGACCCCATCGTGTTTCTTCATGGCAATCCAACCTCGTCCTACCTGTGGCGCAATATTATTCCCCACGTGCAGCATCTCGGTCGCTGCATCGCCCCGGACCTGATCGGCATGGGCGATTCCGATCCCCTGCCGGACAGTGGCCCCGGCGTCTACAAGTTCAGCGTCCACCGTGACTACGTATTCGATCTGCTGGAAACCATTGGCGTGAGGGAACGGGTGACCCTGGTCATTCACGACTGGGGATCGGGTATCGGACTGAGCTACGCACAACGCTATTCCGACCGGGTCAAGGGCATTGCCTACATGGAAGCCATTCTGAATCCAACCGGCCTGCCGCCGGTTCCGGAGCCGACGCAGGGGCCATTCGCCGTGTTTCGCTCGCCCCGGGGTGAGGAGGCGGTACTGCAGAACAACGTGTTCATCGAACAGATTCTGATTGGCGGACTGGGGTACTATCTCACTGAGGCGGACAAAGCCGAGTATCGCCGACCGTTTCAGCAACCTGGCGAGAGCCGACGTCCCACCCTGACCTGGCCCCGGGAGTTACCAAGAGGGGGAAATCCGGCCGATACCGTGGAACTGGTCACCGGTTATACCGAGTGGTTTGCCGCCAGCCAGGTACCCAAGCTGTTCATCCGCGCCAACCCCGGGGCCTTGCTGAGAAGTGGACCACTGCTGGACTTTGTCCGCGGTTTCGACAACCAGCAGGAGGTAACGGTATTCGGCAGTCACTATGTACAGGAGATATCACCGGATGCCATCGGCCGGGCCCTGGCGGCGTGGCTGGGCACCGGAACGGTGTGAGCAGTAGTTCGACGACAGCAACCGACAGGCCGCCAGGGGAAACAGATGCACAAGAAGAAACCCGACGCAAAACTGACACGACGTGACTTCCTTAATGGCTGCGCCATAAGCCTGGCCGCCGGAACCACCCTCTCTCCCATAGACGCCTTCGCCCAGGGCCTGGTGGATTCATCCGCGCTGCCGGCGGATTATTATCCGCCAACACTGCAGGGAATGCGCGGCAGCCACGACGGTTCCTTCGAAGCGGCCCACGGATTGCGCGACGGCGTATCGTGGCAGGCCATGGATTCCGGCGAGCCCGAGTACGACCTGGTAGTGGTGGGCGGCGGGATCAGCGGATTGTCCGCCGCCTATTTCTTCATCAAGCAGCACGGACCCGATTCCCGGGTGCTAATCCTTGATAACCACGACGACTTTGGTGGCCATGCCAAGCGCAACGAGTTCTGGCACGATGGCCGGATGTACCTGGTCAACGGTGGCACGCTGAACGTCGAGGCACCATCCCAGTACAGTACCATCGCGGCAGGCCTGTTGTGGGAACTGGGCATCGACCGTACCCGCTACTTTGCGGCAAACCGGGACCTGTTTTCCCATTACCGGAACCTGGGACTCAGCAGCAGCATGTTCTTCGATCGCGAAACCTTCGGCGCGGACGAACTGGTTGTCAACTACAACAACCTGCCCATCGAGGAAGCCATGGCCCGGTCGCCACTGAGCGAGGCGGCGCAAGCAGACGTCATCAGACTTTACCGTACCAGGGAAAATTATTTCCCCGGCATGAGTGCCGAAGCCACCCGGCGGCGGCTCAGCCAGATGAGCTACAAGGACTACCTGCAGGACGTGGTCAAATGCAGTCCGGAAGTGGTCAAGCTTTTCCAGTCCAGTTTTTACGGTTCTTTTGTTGTAGGTCCCGACGCCATTCCGGCAATCTATTATCGCGATACCGGTTATCCCGGGTTTAACGGTCTCAACCTGGAAGACCTGCCCCCTAACCTGCTGGCCAATGAACCGGGAGGTCAGCACGGACGGGAGAATCGGCAGCGGGCCAACCAGGGCGATCCGGACATGTATTTCCCCGACGGCAATGCCACTATCAGCCGGCTGCTGGTCCGTGCCCTGGTTCCTGAAGCGATCCCTGGCGAGTTTTCCGGCAATGCCATGGAAGACATCGTCACCGCCAGGGTCGACTATCGGGAGCTGGATCGGCCGGGCCGACGCTGCCGGATCCGGCTTAACAGCACGGCAGTCGAAGTCCGCCACCTTGACAACCGGAGGGTCCGCACCAGTTTTATAACCGATGGCCAGGCCTATGCGGTAACGGCCAGGAACACGGTGCTGGCCTGCTGGAATACCGTCATTCCCTACCTGTGTCCCGAAGTTCCCTCGCGGCAGAAAGAAGCGCTTTCCTATGGCGTGAAATCCCCGCTGGTGTATACCGGCGTGCTGCTGTCCAACTGGCAACCCTTCGTGGATTCAGGCATTTACAGTACCCGCGCTCCCACCAGCTTCTTTTCCAGCATCGGGCTGCAGGCGTCGGTACGCATGGGCAATTACCGGACGTCGCGGGATCCGGCGGAACCAATCGTGGTCAGGATGTCAGCTTACTTTGATGCCCCTGACCGCAACCTGTCGCGGCGTGAACAGCACCTGGTGGGACGGGAACGACTGCTGAATACGCCATTCAGTACCTTTGAGACTGCCATTCGTGATCAGCTGACCCGGGTGTTGGGCGGTTCCGGATTCCAGCATGACCGGGATATCCTGGGCATCACGGTAAATCGCTGGCCTCACGGCTACTCCTATTCCTACAACCCCCTGTCCGACCCTTACGAGTGGGCCTACACCACTACCGAGGAACGCCCGGCAATCGTTGGTCGGCAGCGTGTCGGCCGGATTGCCATTGCCAATGCCGACGCTTCCGCCAGCCCCCACACCGACGGCGCTATCAATGAAGCCTACCGGGCGGTGGCCGAGCTGTTACAGGCCTAGCAGGCTACCCGGATTGGCAGGGATTGTTGACGAAAAACAGCCGTTACCACGTTGCGCTGGCGTGAACTGGAGCCGGAATTGACACCGGGGTATCGCGCTCCCGTGACACGTGTAAAAATATCCGTCATGGCGACTACCCGAATCCTGCTTCCACTCCTCCTGGCGACCATCCTGATGTCCTGTAGCAAATCTGTCGACGCGCCACTCCCGCCCGGGCCGGGAGTGAGCCGCAGTCTTGCCGAACAGCGGCAGGCTACGCTCACCGACCTGCACTATGGGCTTCACCTGCACATTCCGGAAGAACCACTGGAGCCGGTAACCGGTTCGGTCACCATCGAACTGCAGCGGCAGGCCGGGGCCGGAGACCTGGTGCTGGATTTCCGTGTGCCTGCCGATCACGTGCAGCGGGTCCTGGTGAACAGTGAACCGGTGGACTACGACCTGCCCGCCGATCACCTCGTGATCCCGGCCGACACATTGCAGACCGGGCAACAATCCGTAACCATCGACTTCCGCAGTGCCGACGATGCGCTGAACCGTCGCGCCGACTTCATGTACTCTCTGTTTGTGCCGGACCGGGCTTCCACGGCATTCCCGCTGTTTGAGCAACCGGACCTGAAGGCAAGGTACAGTCTGCGCCTCACTATCCCCGAACACTGGCAGGCTCTGTCCAACGGGGAGTTGCTGTCCCGGGAGCCGGATACCACCGTCGCTGGCATGGATCACTTGACCTTTGCGGAAACCCGGCCCATCAGTTCCTACCTGTTCGCCTTTGCTGCCGGTGACCTTATGGTGGAAAGCGCAGCGAGAAACGGTCGTACCTACCGCCTGTTCCATCGCGAAACCGACCCGGAAAGGGTGGCGAGAAATCGCGACGCCATTTTCGATTTACACGCCACGGCACTGGACTGGCTGGAGGAATACACCGGCATCGACTATCCCTTCGGGCCGTTCGATTTTTTCGCCGTGCCCTCGTTTCAGTTCGGTGGCATGGAACATCCCGGCGCCATCTGGTATCGCGCGGACAGCCTGTTCCTGGACGAGGGGGCGACCCGCAACCGGGAACTGGGCCGCGCCAGCCTGATCGCTCACGAGACTGCCCACATGTGGTTCGGCGACCTGGTCACCATGCGCTGGTTCAACGACGTGTGGATGAAAGAAGTGTTCGCCAATTTCATGGCCGCGAAAATTGCCGGACCAGCCTTCCCGGAACTGGACCTGGACCTGCGTTTTTTCCAGGCTCATCATCCCACTGCCTATGCCGTAGACCGTACCGCCGGCACTAACGCCATCCGCCAGTCCCTGGACAATCAGCGGGAAGCCGGGTCTCTGTATGGCGCCATCATTTACCAGAAAGCGCCAGTTGTCATGCGTCAGCTGGAAAGCCTGATAGGCGAACAGGCCCTGCAACAGGGGCTGCGCCGTTACCTGGCGGAATACCGGTTCGGCAATGCCGGGTGGCCGGAACTGATTGAACTCCTGGACGGCCTGACGACGGAAGACCTGTCAGCCTGGAACCAGGCCTGGGTGGAATCCACCGGCCGCCCCCGCGTGGTTGCCCGCTGGTCCAGCGACGGCATTACGCTGACCCAGACCGACGACATGGCCGATCGACGCCTGCGCTGGCCACAGACGCTGGTACTGGCCACGGGGCGCGGTGACCAGGTCACCGAACAATCGGTTACGCTGCGCGGTGACAGCGTCCGGCTGCCAGCGGATGGGCTGGAGGAACCGGACTTTATCCTGGCCGGTGCCGCCGGTCTCGGTTACGGCCGATTTCCGCTGGACCAGGACAGTCTTCAATTCCTGCTTGCCGGCGCCACTGATCTTGCTACCCCTCTGCACCGCGCCGTTGCCTGGCAACACCTGTATGAAGAGCTGCTGGAAGATGAACTGCCAGCCCCGGCCTTGTTCGCCGCGCTGCTCGACGGCGTAGTCCGTGAGGACGATGAACTGGTCAGTCAGCAGCTTCTTGGCCTGCTGCAGACCCTGTGGTGGCGCCACCTGTCCGCTGACCAGCGCAGTGCCCGGGCGGAGCAGTTGGAGGCCACGCTCTGGGAGGCCCTGGAACAGGCGGACGCAACCGGTCGTAAACGTGCCTACTTCGACACGCTGGTAGATGTCAGTCTGTCCGAACCAGGCATCCGGCGACTGCAGCAACTGTGGGCCCGGGAAGAGGAACCGTCCGACCTCCCCCTGCAGGAACCCCAGTACATTGCACTGGCCGAAGCCCTGGCACTGCGGGGCATACCCCTGGCGGAAGCCATTCTTGACGCCCAGCAACAGCGCATCGACAATCCGGACCGACTGCTACGTTTCCGCTTTGTGCGACCCGCCCTGAGCAACGAGCCGTTGACGCGGGAAGCGCTGTTCCAGACCTTCACCGGTCCCGCAGGCCGCAGGCAGGAATCCTGGGTGCTGGCGGCAATGCGGGCCATCCATCACCCGCTACGGGCGGAATTCTCGCAACCGTTGATCCAGCCGGCGCTGGCACAACTGGAATCGATCCGTGACACCGGCGATATTTTTTTCCCGCTGCGCTGGCTGCACGCCACGCTGGATGGTCACAGTTCCCCGGAGGCTGCTGACATCGTGCAGCAGTTCATCGACGCCAACCAGGACATGGAGCCCAAACTGCGAGGCAAGCTCCTGCAGGCTGCAGACGGCCTGTTCCGGGCCGCCCGCTAGAGACAGTTCCATCAGACCGCGTTCACTACCTGCAGCAGTGCCCGCACCCCAAGCGCCACGGTAATGGCAAAGACCAGGCCACCGCCAACATTCTGGAACCAGCGGTTAGTGTATTCCCCCAGCACCGCTTCCCGGTTCATCAACCACAACAGTACCGCCACCACCATCGGCAGGGCAATGCCGTTGGCCACCTGGGCGAAGCGGATGATTTCGATGGGACTGATGGCCAGCGAGGAAGACAGTACGCCCAGCAGCAGGACACCCATCCACACGGCTCGAAAGCCGGGATGCCGCAGATCACCACCCCAGCCGAAGCAACCGCTGGTCACGTAGGCGGCAGCCAGGGGTGCCGTGATCGCCGAGGTGATTCCAGCAGCGAACAGGCCGATACCAAGGAGATACCGTGCCCGGTCACCGAACAGGGGTTCCAGGCTGCGTGCCAGGTCAACGGCGTTCTGAATTTCCCGGCTGTCCACGGCAGCCGCCGACACGATGATGGCCATGGACACCAGGCCGCCCACGGCCACCGCTGTCAGGGTATCGCGCCGGGCCTCACCCAGCTGCGCCGGCCCCTGCCACTTGGCGTGAACCAGGGAAGCGTGAAGAAACAGGTTGTAGGGAACCACGGTGGTACCGATCAATCCCACCACGGTAAGCAGGCTGGCGTCGTTGAAAGTCGGCACAAGGAGGCCGCGGAGCAGCGCCGCCGGGTCCGGACGGGTCAACAGGGCCGTGAGCAGGAAGGAACAACTCATCAGCAATACCAGCAGGACCAGCCACCGCTCCAGTAGTCGATAGCTGCCCATATACAGCAGGACGAACGCCGCTGCACCGATAGGCAGGCTGAGATAGCGGGAGGCCGGTTGGCCCGTCAAGCCAAGCAGGGTTTCCAGACCAAGGCGACCGCCGCTGATATTGCCGGCTTCGTAAGCGGCGTTGCCCACTACCACGGCACACAGAATCAGCAACAGCATCAGTGCCCGGGTCCGGGGACGGTGCTGTAACTGGTCGCGCAGCACCCGGGTCAGACCCTGGCCGGTTACCAGGCCAATCCTTGCTGCCATTTCCTGCAGCACCACGGTAGCCAGGATCGACAGCAACATGACCCAGAGCAGTCCGAAACCGAAGTTAACACCGGCAAGGGTGCAGACCGTAACCGTGCCCGGACCGATGAACGCTGCCGCCACCATGGCGCCGGGACCGGAATGGCGGATTCCCCTTGAGAACATCATCGATCCCTGTTGACGCGAATAGACAGCGGATGATGCGGCACCTTCGACATGGCGTCAATTATCAGGCTGTCGCAACCAGCGCCTTGCAGATCGATCCTGGACAATGGACCGGCACGCGGATACCTTGTGGTTAACTTCAATGAAACCGGGGAGATCCCCGGTAAGCAACATAGAACTGATTGGCTGACGAGCATCGACCGTTGCAAAAATCCGGAGCGACTGTTCAGCGCCGCCTAACGCGTCTTTAACCGGGACGCAGCCAGTATCATCGAGTATTTTCCATGGACAGTACCACCGCCACAGAAACCATCGCCGGCGTAATTCAACTGGCAGTTGCCCCGGTTTTCCTGCTTGCCGGCATCGCCGGCCTGCTGAATGTTGTCTCCATCCGGCTGGGGCGGGTGGTCGACCGCGCCCGGGTAATCGAAAAGCGCCTGGTCCGGGAACGCGATGACGATCGCCGGGCGGTACTGCAGTCGGAAACCGAAGGGCTGTGGAAACGGATCAGGCTGGTCAACTGGGCACTGCGCATGTTCGTCAGTGGTGCACTGGCTGTCTGCCTGGTGATCATTACGCTGTTTGTTGGTGAACTTGCCGGATTGAACCTGTCAATGAGCATCGCGATGCTGTTCGTTACGGCCATGTGCCTGCTGACCGTCGGCCTGGTGTTGTTCCTGTTTGAAGTCAGTATTTCCACCAGGCGTATACGCCAGGGAATTGACGAGATGCTGCTGGAAACCGAGGACTGAGTTTCAGCATTTATTGCGCCTGACCAGTCTTATCCTGGCGTAGCAGGTGAGACCTGGCACGACAGGTCTGCCGCGGGCCATGACAAACGGCACTGGATTGTCCAGGGAATCTTAAGGTTAATCAGAGGTTTCCTGGATCCCGTTGCTGCATACTTGGACTGCAGCGGTGGATGTATTCTATTCCAGACCCCTATTCCAAACCCCTATTCCAGACGCCTATTCCAGACCCCTATTCCAAACGCCTATTCCAGATACCTATACTAAAACCTGTACCAGCCAGCTATTCCAGCAGAAAGGTGTCGAGACCCTTCTTCTCCGCATGGTACCTGGCGGTATTAACCCGCTGCACAAATTGTTCGGCTGTCAGGTCGCCTGCAGGAAACAGGGTGATACCGATTTTACATTGCAGATGCAGTTCATCGCCGTCGGCCAGCGTATGCACCAATGCTTTGGCCATTTGTTCATGAATCATCTGGGCAAGGAACTCGACGCGCTTGCTGCCTTCCAGGCTGGGAATCACCACCAGGAAACGACTCCCGCCGACCCGGGCCAGCAAGTCTTCAGGTCTCAACAAGGTTGACAGGCGCGAACCGGCCGCCTGCACAGCCTGCTCGCCGGCCTCGAAGCCACGTGTGTCGATGATCTGTTCCAGGTTTTCCAGCCGAACGAGCAACAGCGCTCCCTGGACGCTCTTCTCCTTCGCCGCGGCAAGGGCGGTTTCCAGGAAATCCAGTGCCAGCGGCAGGGTGGCCACACCGGTGAGCTGGTCATAGTTTTTCAGCTGCAGTATTTCATCGCGCTGCTGCTCTGTCTCGCCGACCTTTGCCGCAAGTATTGTGCGATAGCCGAACATGACAATGGCAAACATCACGAAAAACGCGAAAAAGGAAAACCCGAAATTTGCCCATTGTGGAATACTGGTATTGGCCACTTCCAGTGAGATTGCCGAATTCAACCGACCGGCAATAAAACCCTGGGCCACAAAGGCCAGACCGGAAATACCGATGACTGCCAGCAGGGCGACTACACGCGGGCCGAAGTAAAAGACCGCTATGACGATAGCTATCGGGAGATACATGATTCCCCCTTTCAGCTGTCCCAGGGAATAGATGCCCAGCGCCGGAATCAGGTAGTACGCGACCACCAGGTAAGCTGCCTTGAAACGTGTGCCTAACAGGTTTCTGACCAGGAATATCAACAGCGTGCTGCCGTACAATAGCGACTGAAAGGTATAGATGAACAACCAGCCGGTATCGGCAAGTCTTGCCAACGAGCCCGCCAGGGGAACGAACATCAGCAGGGCCGTCGCCACCAGCAGGCGATTGGCCAGGCGGTCCAGTTGTTCCGGCGCCACGTTTCCATAAGGTTGCCACTCGCCAAGCATTGTCATTACAGAGTCACCTGCGCAGGTAGTGAATTATCTTACATTCTTATCGGCTGCCAGGCCCTTAACCGTTCTCCAGGGCGCGCTTCAGCAGGGCGATGAGCAACTGAATATCGTCAACCCCGGGGTAGTTGGGCCGTACCAGGAAGGCCAGTTCCCGGTGAGGTCCCGGCTCGGACAATGGAATACAGGCCAGCCGGGGATTGGTGTGGACCAGTTGTTCAAGAGCCATCTCCGGCACCAGGGTGGTGCCGAGCCTGCCGGCCGCCATCTGTACCAGGGTCAGCAGGCTGGTGGCCTGCAGGCTGTGGGTGGTTTCCGCCGTCAATCGACAGGCAGCCAGGGCATGATCTTTAAGACAGTGACCTTCCTTGAGCAGCATCAACCTTGACGGCTGTAACTCGCTGGCATGAATAACCGGTTTCTGCGCCAGGCTGTCATCCACGTGGGTGACCAGGAAAAAATTTTCTGCCCAGAAATTCAACGCCAACAGCCCCTGGTGATCGTAGGGCAGGGCCAGGATAGCGGTATCCAGGTCACCGTTCCGCAACAGGGAAACCAGGTCCTGGGACTGCTCTTCCACCACGTTGAGCTGCAGCGACGGGTATTCCCGTGCCAGTGCCGGCAGCAGGCGGGGTAACAGATACGGACCGACGGTGGGAATCATCCCCAGGGATAGCGTCGCTGACAGTGGTTCGTTAACCTGGTCAACCAGTCGGTGCAGGTCGTCCACCTGGAGCTTGATCTGCCTGGCCATTGCCAGCATCTGGCGCCCGATGGGCGTTACCAGGACCTTCTTATTGTCGCGCTCAAAAACCTGGAAGCCCAGCTGCTTTTCCATCTCGGCCAGGGCCGTACTCAGGGCCGACTGGGAAACCGCGCAGTGTTCTGCCGCATGCTTGAAGTGCAGTGTCTGCTCCACTGCCAGCGCGTAGTGAATCTGCCTCAAGGAAATCATCGCGTGGTTGCTACCTGGTATATCAATCTATTTTTTAGAACATGATCTTCTATTTAATCAATTTTATTTAATTTGGTCCACGCCCTATCCTGATCAGCGTCACTAGGCAATTTATTACGTAGCGAACTGAAAAGGAGATTTACCCGATGGCAATGGTCAATACACCGATTAAACCCTTCAACGCCAAGGCCTTCCGCCAGGGCGAATTCGTCGACGTCAGCGACGCCGACATCCAGGACAAGTGGGCGGTGTTTTTCTTCTACCCCGCCGATTTCACCTTCGTCTGCCCCACCGAGCTGGCGGACCTGGCCGATCATCACGGTGAGTTTCAGCAGCGCGGTGTCGACATTTACGCCGTGTCCACGGATACCCATTTCACCCACAAGGCCTGGCACGATTCGTCCGACAGGATCGGCAAAATCCAGTACACCATGGTGGGGGATCCCACCGGCACCCTCACCAGGAACTTCGGCGTTATGCGCGAAGCCGAAGGCCTGGCTGATCGTGGCACCTTCCTGGTTGATCCCGACGGAATAATCCAGTTCATGGAAATCACTGCCGAGGGTATCGGCCGGAATGCCGAAGAGCTGCTGCGCAAGGTCAAAGCGGCGCAGTATGTGCGGGCCAACCCCGGAGAGGTCTGTCCTGCCGCCTGGGAGGAAGGCGAAGAGACCCTGGCCCCGACCTTGAGCCTGGTTGGCAAAATCTGAGAGTGACCCGATGCGTCATCGCCACCCGGTGGATGACGCATCCCGCCTGCTTACCCGCAGAGGAGATCGACGCATGATTACGCAAGACATACTGAAGGCACTGCAAAGCTATGCAGACACCATGCAACGGCCGGTGACACTGGTCCTGCAGACGGGTGAACATCCAAAGCGGGCCGAACTGAGGGATTTTCTGCATCAGGTCTGCAGTGTTTCCGACAAGCTGACACTGGAGGAAAAACAAGACGTGGGCCGCAGCCCGATTACTTTTCGACTGGAGTCTGCAGGGCAACCTACCGGTATCAGTTTTTCCGGGATACCCGGCGGTCACGAGTTCAGCTCCCTGGTGCTGGCAATCCTCCAGGCGTCCGGCACGGATATCAAGCTGGACGACGGCCTCAAGAGCGCGGTTCGCGGTGTTCAGGACAGTCTGCATTTCGAGGTGTTTGTCTCCCTGTCCTGTCACAACTGCCCCGACGTGGTCCAGGCACTGAATCAGTTCGCCCTGCTGAACGGTAACATCAGCGCCGAAATGATCGACGGCGGACTGTTCCCGGACCTGGTGGAGCAGCGCAAACTCCAGGGCGTACCCGCGGTGTACCTCAACGGCCAGGTTTTTGCCAACGGCAAAGTGGACGCCGCCCGGCTGATGGACCGGCTGCTGGAACTGTATCCGCCGGCGGCCGACAGCCAGCCCCGGCAATCCCTGCCGCTGCAGGACGTCACCGTTATCGGCGCCGGTCCTGCCGGTGTCAGCGCCGCCATCTACGCGGCCCGCAAGGGACTTCAAGTCACCATGGTGGCAGATCGGTTCGGCGGCCAGGTCAGGGATACCCTGGGTATTGAAAACCTGATCTCGGTTCCGCGGACCACCGGGTCCGCGCTTAGCGATTCCCTGAAAAGCCATCTGCAGGAATATGACATTACCCTGAAGGAACACCTGCGGGTGAAGGAACTGGACACCGACGGCATCAAGCGCATGGTGCTGTCTTCCGGCGAAATCCTGCGCTCACGATCCGTGGTTATCGCCACCGGTGCCAGGTGGCGGGAACTGGGCGTCCCGGGTGAGAAGGAAAACATCGGCAATGGCGTGGCCTACTGCCCCCACTGCGACGGCCCTTTCTACAAGGGCAGGGATGTGGCGGTAATCGGCGGTGGTAACTCCGGCATCGAAGCCGCACTGGACCTGGCAGGCATCGTCAAATCGGTCACCGTGTTCGAGTTCATGCCGGAACTGAAGGCGGACCGGGTGCTGATTGAGCGGGCCGAAGCCACCGACAACATCACCATCCTGCGCAACGTGGCGACCAGAAGGATCAACGCCGGTAACGGCAAGGTAACCGGTATCGACTACCAGGATCGCCAGACTGGCGAAGCGATGACGCTGCCATTGTCCGGGGTTTTTGTACAGGTCGGTCTGGTACCCAACAGTCAGTTTGTCGACGGCGTGGTGGAATTGAATTCCCATGGCGAAATAGTCGTCGACTACCACTGCCGGACTTCGGTGCCTGGAATCTTTGCCTGCGGCGACGTCACCACGGTACCTTACAAACAGATTGTCATTTCCCTGGGTGAAGGCGCCAAGGCCGGCGTGGCCGCTTTCGAATACCTGCTGATGAATCCCCTGGCCGCCGATGAGCAGGCGGACAAACAGGATAAGGAAGCTCTCGCTGCCTGATCGTCAGCCGGGCCGGCGCTGGATCATCCGGTATCCGCATCGTACTGAAATCGTACTGAACAATTAGGCAGACCAAAGAAACCGGGCACCGCGACCGGGTCTACGAGTATCTCGATCTCGACCGGGGCCGGTTCAGGGTGATCTGCGGCTTCGCCGTTGGCGTGATCGCCGAGCCGGACAGACTGCCGGAGGACAAGCGCGACATGGAGCAGCCATCGCCTCGCAAGCCACTGGCAGAGATCTGGCGAAGCATCGACCAGGCGTCTGACTTCGTTGTTGTACTGCCGGCCCTGTTTGCCTGTCATACTGGGCTGGCTCAATTTATGATGACGAGCTCAACGACATACCGATACCGGTTGCCTCAACCCGGGACAGGGGTTGCCTACCGGACAACCAGGAGACAAACCATGACCGGATTACCGAAACGCGTTTTGCCATTACTTTTGATCTTGCTCCTGCCTGCCGCCAGCGGACAGCAGTTCCCCGATGCCACCGACGTGACGGCGGCGGACATCGACGCCTTTATCGATGCGCTGCCGGACGACCGGATCAGTGACCGGGCCATCAGGGTGGTGGATGTCGGGGGCTACAACATCGGAGTATTCGGGGTTTTTCGACCCCGTTCCCTGCCCGGCCGGCCCATCAGGCACCAGACATCGGTCACCGAGATCTACTACATCGTGGCCGGCACCGGTACGCTGGTTACCGGCGGGGTTATCCAGGAGGAGGAAAGCACAGGCAACAGCCGCCTTACCGGCAGGCCCAACTTTGCCGGTACCTCCATCCAGGGCGGCGTCAGTCGCCAGGTGGTCCCCGGAGACGTGATCATCATTCCGGGGAATACACCTCACTGGTTCAGCAGCCTGGACACCGATATCCGCTACCTTATATTCCGTCCTGACCCGGAAAGCCTGCTGGGGCTGCAATAGTCCCGAGGCAATATGGCACGGTGCGCAGGAACCCTGGGGCCTCCAGGTGCCAGCCAGGGAAGCGGACCGGGGAAGGTGGCGGTGCCGGGTTATACCGGTAAGTAAATCGCGGTGCGCACCTGGTTACTGATAATGTCGCGGCAACGTCGCAGCCGGACCGGCTATTGCTCCAGTTTGCGGTAGAGGGACCTGACACTGATGCCGGCAATCGCCGCCACCTGTTCCTTGTCCCCGTTGCACGCCGTCATCAGCTGCTGCAGGTAGTTGCGTTCATTGGTTTTAAGATCCATCCAGGACCCATCATTAACCGGTTCGTCCGTGGTATCGCCAGGGGCATGGTGGTGGTCCGCAATCTCCCCGGGCAACTCCCGGTGTCCCGCCGCGGATACGGACCCGTCCGCCTCCCCTTCCAGACACTCCTGCAGCACGTGGCGATCGATCACGTTGGAATCGGCAAAAACCAGGGCACGGTTCAGCAGGTTGCGCAATTCCCGGATATTTCCCCGGTACTGTCGATGGCAAAGCATCCGCATGGCCGAATCCGTGACGTGGTATTCCTTGCCGGCAGACAGTCGCTTGAGCAGGGATTTTACCAGCAGCGGAATATCTTCCCGACGTTCCCCCAGGGACGGCAGGTGAATGGGAAAGACATTGATCCGGTAATACAGGTCGGCCCTGAAGGTGCCCTCGTCCACCATGGCAGCCAGGTTCTTGTGGGTGGCGCAGATCAGGCGAAAATCAGAGCTCTGCACGTCGCCACTGCCGACCCGCCTGAAGGTACCGGTCTCCAGCAGGCGCAGCAGCTTGACCTGCATCGTCAGCGGCACGTCACCGATTTCGTCAAGGAACAGGGTGCCGCCGTCAGCCAGTTCAACCAGACCCTTCCGACTGACCTGGGCACCGGTAAATGCGCCTTTCACGTGACCGAACAGCTCGCTTTCGAACAGGGCCTCGGTCAGCCCGGCACATTCCAGCGTGACCAGGGATTTCTGGTTCCGCCTGCTGGCCATGTGAATGGCCCGGGCCGCCAGTTCCTTGCCGGTACCGGATTCCCCCAGTAACAATACCGAGGCATCGGTGGAACCCACCCTCGCCACCCGTTCCAGCATGCGGTTGAATGCCGGACTGCGCCCCACGAACTCCTTTTCATCCACGGTACCGCTGGCCAGGGGCACCGGTTTCAGCAGTTCCACGAAGAATTCCAGGTCACCCTGCTGATTGTTAATGGGAATCATCTCCACATCCACGTGCTCCCGACCTCGCGGAGTCTGGTGGATATGCAGTACCCGCTCACGGGAACCGGACTGGCGTACAGCCTGTAACGGGCAGTCTTCGCCGGCCTGGTCGCAGGGCACCTGGTAACCATGGGAAATCTCGAAGCAGCGCGGAAAGCCATCCATGTCGATTTCGCCGAAGGTCTCCAGGTACAGGGCGTTGGTGGCCAGTATCCGGTAATCCGCCGACACCAGGATTGCCGGACAGTCATAACCCTCCAGCATGGGAGTCAGCTCCCGGGTGAGTGCCGGTCGATCACTGGCAATCTGCTTCATAAGCCCTGTCATTTTCAGCAAAAAACTTTGTCAAAACTGACAAAACCACGCCCGGAAGTCAATGACGAGGATCGGCATTTCCCGTGTGATCCTGACTTTTCATCCATTTATCAATGAGTAAGAGAAAAGGGAAAAACCTGGCATGCAAGCTGCAACACCGGCATACAACCTGCAATCTGGAAATCGTACCACCACGTCTTGACAGTGTTGACACAGTAACCCCCTCGCCGACCACCACCCGGGAGAGTACGCTATGACCGCCGAACTGAACAACGAACCGATGCCCGCTATGACCGCGGACATCCTGCCGTTCCTGGACAGGCAGACCTGCACCTTTTCCTACCTCGTCAAGGATCCGCAGTCCGACCACTGCGCCATAATCGACTCGGTGCTGAATTTCGACTATCCCTCCGGAACCGTGAGTCATGAAGGCGCCGACGCCATCATCGCCCATGTGCGGGATAACGGGCTTGCCGTCCAGTGGCTGATCGAAACCCACGCCCACGCCGATCACCTGTCCGCCGCCCCTTACATCAAGGCCGCTGTCGGCGGCAGAATCGCCATCGGCGAGCATATCGACATCGTGCAGAAGACTTTCGGCAAGGTTTTCAATGCCGGGCCCGAATTCCTCCGGGATGGATCCCAGTTCGACCACCTGTTCCGCGACAATGAAAGTTACATGATAGGCAACCTGGAAGCCCTGGCCATTGCCACACCGGGCCATACGCCGGCCTGCATGACCCATCTTATCGGTGACGCTGCTTTTGTCGGCGATACCCTGTTCATGCCGGATACCGGTACCGCCCGCGCCGACTTTCCCGGCGGGGACGCGCGCATTTTATATCGTTCGATTAACAAGCTATTGAGCCTGCCGAAGGAGACCCGCCTGTTCATGTGCCACGACTACAGCGAAGACCGGGAACTGGAGTACGAAACCACCGTGGCGGAACAGCTGAAACACAATATTCACGTCAAGGCGGGAACCGATGAAGATGCCTTTGTCGCCATGCGCGAGAAGCGGGACAAGGGCCTGGATGTGCCCAACCTGATCCTGCCGTCGCTGCAGGTCAACATGCGGGCTGGAAACTTTCCCGCAGCAGAGGATAATGGGCGGGTTTACCTGAAACTGCCGGTTAACCTGTTCAAGTCCTGACGGAGGCCGGTTCAACCTGACACGCAACCACCCTTGAAGAGAGCGCCCATGAAAATGATCAGCCTGGACAACCAGGTTTCCGTTTCGGACCAGATCGACGTCGACGACGTTGCCGAGCTACAGCGTCAGGGCGTGGCAATCGTGGTGTGTAACCGCCCGGACGGGGAGGTCGCGGGTCAGACTGAATTCAGGGATATCGAGCAGAGCTGTGACAACCTCGGCATGGCATGTCACCACCTGCCTTTTGTGGGAGACGCGGTTGCCGACAGCGACGTCGCCAGGTTTCTCGAGCTGCTGAACAGTGGCAAGCGTGTGCACGCCTACTGCCGCTCGGGAACGCGTTCCAGCAAGCTCTGGGCACGGGCAAGACGGCGCCAGGGCAGCGCCGCCGACGAACTGCTGGCCCGTGCGGGTCAGGCCGGATACGACGTCAGCCTTCACCTGCAGGAATGACGACAGGACAGGAGAGAGGAGCCAATCATGCAAGACACGATGACCACAGACAGCAAGGGCAACAACCCGGTGGCCGACGACACCTACGATATCGTGGTAGTCGGTGCCGGGTCCGGCGGTATTTCCGTCACCAGCAGCCTGTTGAAGCGGGACAGGAAGCTGCGCATTGCGCTTGTCGACCCGGCTACCGACCATTATTACCAGCCAGGCTGGACCATGGTGGGTGGTGGTGTATTCAAGGCGCATGAAACCCGGCGGGATACCAGCGACCTCATCCCCGGCAGGGCAACCTGGATCAAACAGTCGGTAGTTTCCTTTACACCCCAGGCCAACCAGGTGGAGTTGGACAATGGTAAACGGCTTGGCTACGCTCAGCTGATTGTCTGTCCCGGTCTCAAGCTTAACTGGGATGCGGTGGAAGGGCTGGCAGAGTTCCTGGGCAGTAATGGCGTCACGTCTAACTACCGCTACGACCTGGCACCCTATACCTGGGAACTGGTCAGGGGACTGCGTAGCGGGAAAGCGGTATTCACCCAGCCACCGATGCCCATCAAGTGTGCCGGCGCCCCGCAGAAGGCCATGTACCTGTCGGCGGACCAGTGGCTGAAAAGCGGTGTGCTGAAGGATATCCAGGTGGACTTCTATAATGCCGGTGGCGTGCTGTTCGGCGTACCGGCCTATGTACCGGCGCTGCAGGCCTACGTGGACAAGTACAACGCCAACGTGCACTACAACCACAACCTGGTCAGGATCGACGGTCACGCCCGGCGGGCCTGGTTCAAACAGGCCGGGGCCGACGGCGAAGAGCAGACCGTCGAAACGGAATTCGACATGATCCATGTGTGTCCACCGCAGTGCGCACCGGATTTCGTCAGTACCAGCGAACTGGCCGACGATGCCGGCTGGCTGGACGTGGACCAGCACACCCTGCGCCATAAACGCTTCGACAACATCTGGGGCCTGGGCGATGTCATGAACACGCCCAACGCCAAGACCATGGCGGCAGTCAGAAAACAGGTCCCCGTGGTGGCCCAGAATATTATCGAGGCCAGGTCCAGCCGCACACCGGACCGTGGCTACGACGGTTATGGCTCGTGTCCACTCACCGTTGAACGGGGCAAAATCGTGCTGGCGGAATTCGGTTACGGCGGCAAGCTGCTGCCCACGTTTCCCCAGTGGGCGCTGGAGGGCACCAGGCCGACCCGGCAAGCCTGGTGGCTGAAAGCGAGAGTTCTGCCGGACGTTTACTGGCACGGCATGCTCAAGGGTCGCGAATGGATGGTGGCGCCGGAAAGCCTGGAATCTGTCACCGGCGGCTAGGGCAGCCCCATGGCAGAACCGAACGGGTCGAGGCGCAGTCGGGATGCATTACCGGCGCAGGGCCAAAGCCGATGATGGCATCCCGGTCCCGGCTTTGCCGCCAGGTCGGCTAACCGGCGATAACCGGTCAGGCGACTACCAGTAAATGCTGATCAATTCGCAGGACCTTGGCCCCTTTGATTGAGCTTGATCAATAACCGGTTCGCATTGCTCACTATAATCGCGCTGCGATCCGGCCCGATGGGTCTGAGCCGGCGAGCAGATTGCGCTGAACAGTTTTTAACGCAGGCAACATCCACTTTCCTCAATCAGGAGTGTCAGGGACCGATGGACCGAACAATCTCCAGATACCTGTTCTTCAGGACGCTTTACGAGCCGAAGGTAACCTTCGAGGCGCTGGCGGAATCCGATCCGTCGGCCTGGAAAGTATTCAGTGGTTATTCTGTCTGGCTATTGCTTCTGCCGCCGGTTTTTTCCTGGATCGGGGCTTACAATTTCGGCTGGCGCCTGGGCGCCGCCGAACCCCTGATGCTGGCAACCTCGACCCTGACCCTGATCAGCATCGCCTATTTCCTGACCCTGCTGTTCGGTTTTTATACGACTGCGGTCATCAGCCGCTGGATGGCTGCGACTTACGGCGCCAGCAGCAGTTTCGGCCGCCACGCGGCGTTGATAACCATTGTCGGTCAGCCCCTGGCCATCGCCAGTGTGGCTCACCTGTTTCCCAACGTGTTTTTCAATGTGCTGGTGATGATTCCCACCATGCTCTGGAGCATGTACCTGCTGTATTCCGGCATCCCCATCGCCCTGGAGACTCCGCCGGAACGCGGCATGCTCATGGCCTCCTCGCTGGTGGGCTGGCTGCTGGTGGCTGCGGTCAGCCTGCTGGGACTGACCATGGGCCTGTGGACCGCCGGCCTGGGACCGGCCCTGGGCGTGTAGAGACTCCTGCCTGGCCAGCAGCACAATCATCGGTCAATAAAACGTATCCGGCAATCCGCTGAACGGTATCAGAGTGAGTAACGAAATGACGACGCAGCAGCAGTATTATCACGACGAGGTGGTCAAGCGCCTGGTCCAGTTCTCCGTGGCCTGGGCAATTGTTGCCATGGCCGCCGGCGTGTACGTGGCTGCCGAACTGCTCTGGCCCACCATCGACTTCGGTCAGCCCTGGCTGTCCTTCGGCCGGCTGCGCCCGCTGCACACCAACGGCATCATCTTCGGTTTCGGTGTCTCCGCGCTGATGGCCACGGCCTTCTACAGCGTGCAGCGCACTTCCCACGTGCCCCTGTTCGCACCCCGACTGGCCTGGTTTGTCTGTTATGCCTGGCAGCTGCTGGTCCTGCTGGGGGGCCTGTCACTGCTGATCGGCTGGAATACCACCAAGGAGTACGCCGAGCTGGAGTGGCCCTTCGATATCGCCATCGCGGTGCTGTGGGTCAGCTTCGCCATTATCTTCTTCGGCACCATCGCCCGGCGCAGGATCAGGCCCATTTACATCTCCAACTGGTTTTACGGCGCCCTGATCATCGTCATCGCCATGCTGCATATCGTCAACAGCCTGGCGCTGCCGGTTTCCCTGACCAAGTCCTACTCCCTTTATGCCGGCGCCCAGGACGCGATTGTGCAGTGGTGGTATGGACATAACGCCGTCGGCTTCCTGCTCACCGGCGGCTTCCTGGGGATGCTCTACTATTTTCTGCCCAAGCACGCCGGGCGCCCCATCTGGAGTTACAAGCTTTCCGTCATCTCTTTCTGGGCATTTACCTACAGCTATATCTGGGCCGGCCCGCACCACCTGCATTACAACGCTATTCCCGAATGGGTACAGTCACTTGGCGTGGTCATGAGCCTGATCCTGCTGGCGCCGTCCTGGGCCACGCTGATCAATGGTGTCATGACGGTAAGCACCGCCTGGGAAAAGCTGAAAACCGACCCGGCACTGAAGTTCATCGTCCTGTCCCTGGCCTTCTATGGACTGGCGACATTCGAAGGCCCCATGATGTCGATCCGCAGCGTCAATGTGGTCAGCCATTTCACCGACTGGACCATCGGACATGTTCACTCCGGCGCCCTGGGCTGGAACGCCATGATTACCTACGGCACATTCTACTACCTCATGCCGAGACTGGTCGGTACAGAACTCTACAGCACCAGGCTGGCCAACGTGCATTTCTGGCTGGCGCTGGCCGGCACCATGCTCTACATCATTTCCATGTGGGCAGCCGGCGTTTCCCAGGGATTGCTGTGGCTCAGTCTCGACGATACCGGTGAACTGGCCTTCGGCTTTCGCGACATCATGGCCAGCATGGCACCTTATTACGGTCTGCGCCTGGTGGCGGGACTGATATTCCTTGGCGGTACGCTGCTGATGGCCTACAACTTCTACATGACCACCAGGAGCCGTACCACGTTACGGGTGGAGCCGCCGATTGTTGATCCCGCCTACGGAGTTGTCACATGAAGGCCCTGTCGCTGCACAAGAAGCTCGAGGAAAACAGCGCGCTGCTGATTTTCGGTATCCTGCTGGTCTCTGCGATCGGCGGCCTGGTGCAGGTACTGCCCAGCATCTACCAGGAATCCCTGCGCACGCCGGAGGGCGATACCAGGCCGTACTCGGCGGTGGAGCTCACCGGCCGGGATATCTACATGCGGGAGGGCTGTGCCACCTGTCACTCGCAGCAGATCCGCTCGCTGGTGGCGGAAGTGGAGCGTTACGGACCCTATTCCCGCGCCGGCGAGTTCGTCTACGACCGCCCGTTCATGTGGGGTTCCAAGCGAACCGGTCCTGATCTGCACCGCATCGGCGGCAAGTATTCCGACGACTGGCACCGGGTCCACCTGATCGACCCGCGCAGCGTTATCCCCGCGTCTATCATGCCGGCCTACCCCTGGCTGGCGGAACGACCGGTGCGCACCGACGATATCCAGGCGAAGCTGAGAGGGCTGCGAACCCTGGGCCATCCGTATTCGGACGAGGACATCGACAACGCGCCGGCAGAACTGGAAGGACTGACCGAACTGGATACGCTGATCACCTATCTGCAAATGCTGGGCACCGGCTTCGACGAATCCGCTGCCGGTGAAGGAGGAAACAGCCCGTGACTGCCTTTATTTTTATCGGGGATATGCTGGTCATGTTTTTCATGATTGCGCTGGTGGTGTGGATGTCAGTCTATGAATCCGACGAGCGTATCGACTATACCGCCTCGATTCCCCTGCAGGACGAACCGGAGGACGATTTGAGTCATGGCTGATCTGCCCAATGCATTCTGGAGCGGCTGGATAGCCGTCATCACCGTGGTGTCCCTGCTGGGCCTCTCTTGGATGGTAGTCTCCATTTATTTCCCGCGAAACCGGTCTGAACTGGAGCAGGAAGAAGTGGAGCCCACCTGGGACGAGAACCTGAAAGAAGGTAACCACGCGCCACCCCTGTGGTGGTTCTGGATGCTGTTCGCTGCGCTGATTTTTTCCGTTATCTACCTGATGCTGTTTCCCGGTATCGGCGCCTACCGCGGTGTCCTCAACTGGTCCCACGGCGGCCGTCTGGCTGACAGCATGGCAGACTACCGACAGCGGTACCAGGCACAGCATGCCGCTATCGAAGCGGCGAGCCTGTCGGAACTGCAGAACGATACCGCGCTGATGGCAACGGCGGAGCAGCTGTTTACCCGCAATTGCGCCGCCTGTCATGGCAACGACGGCCGCGGCCAGGCTTCCCTGTTCCCCAACCTGATGGACATCGACTGGCAGTGGGGAGGCTCTCCGGAACAGATCGAACAGTCCATTCGCGGCGGCCGCAACGCCATCATGCCGCCCTGGCAGGCCTCCCTCGGCGACGAGGGTGTCGGACAGGTGGCCAGCTATGTGTATGCGCTGTCCACCGACGGGGCCGGTGACGACCACCCCGGGGCTACCCAGTACAATTCGTTCTGCGTGGCCTGTCATGGGCCGGACGCTACCGGCAATCCCATGCTGGGGGCACCGGACCTGACCGACGAAAACTGGCTGTACGGCGGTTCCCTGGAGGCCATCACCGCCACACTCAACAACGGCCGCCAGGGCGTCATGCCGGCTTTCGCCCAGCGCCTGGATGACGCCCAGATCAGGTTGCTGGTTGCCTACCTGGCGCGCTGAGTCCATCCGGACGGACCGGTCTTCGGCACGGCATTCACGCGGTCCGTCACTGCTGTTAAAATCGGTGGTACAGTCAGGGTGCAACTTGCAGAACGGCATGACAAGTTGCGGTAAATCCATGATGACCTGCGAACTAAAGCCTATGGAACCTATGTCCAGATTCGCTGCTGCATTGCTGTGCCTTCCCCTGTTTTGCGCTGCTGCTACTGCCCAGGCGGAAAACAACCTCGACGCCGTGCGCATTCAGTCGCTGCTGGAATTCAATGCCATCCTGATTACCGAGGTAGACGTGGTGTTCGTCTATGACCAGGCCATCGCGGAGCAGTTGCCCGCCACCAAGGGTGAATGGTACGCCCGCAAGTACGATCTGCTGCAGAACGACGTGGCCGGACTGGAGGTTGTTACCACGTCCATTCCACAGGGCTTCGATTCGGCCTTTGTCATTCTGCCGGAACGGTCCCGGGATGCGGTTAACATTTTTGCCGTGGGCTACCATGAAGGCCAGGATATCCCGGTCCACGACCTTACCGGGCTGGAGAATGCCCTGATCCAGATCGATCAGTTCGGCATCCGGGTTTCCGGTCAATAGCCTGTCATTGACAGGCTGGGCGCCAGGCTACCGGATCAGGTGGACATAGGCCTTGTAAAGCTCGAAGTTTTCCTGCATCAGCGCAGTCGAGGCATCCGCGCCGATCCAGCGCCGGCCGATGGAAGCCTGGTCCAGCATGTCCTGCAGCTGGGGATTTTCCATTACCTCGAAGAGAGCGTCCTGTAACCGCCTGAAGCGCCGGGGGTGACGTTCCCGGAATTCGCTGGACGTGGCAAATCCGCGGATTGACCCCGGCAGCACCGGCACCCGGGTTCCCAGCGGCTCCAGCAGGTCATTCAAGGGAGGCACTCCCCAGGTGGTATTGGCCACATCGTTGTTCACCGCCAGCGGCCGCAGGTACTCGGCGATACTCTCGCAGCCACGGGCGCTGATAATGATGAAATCCACCACCCCGCCGGCCACGGCCGCCCGGGCCAGGCCGCCACTGTTATACGCCACCAGGTTGAGATTCTCCAGGGGAATACCGTTGGCCTCCAGCAGCAGGTTGGCCGTCAGGTGGCCCGCCGAGCCCTTGACCACGGCGCCACGGACAGTCCCGGGGTTCTGCCGGATAGCGTCCAGCAACCCGGCCAGGTCCCGGTAAGGCGCGTCATGGTAAAGAGCGATCAGGTCTTCATCGAACCACTGCAGGTTGAGGTAGGCGAAATCGTCGATTCCGTAGTCGGCACTGCCGTTGAGAATGGTATTGATCAGATAGGGGGAGAATCCCGAGGCCAGCACGGTGTAGCCATCATGGGGTCGGGCCAGGAAGAAATTGGCCCCGATCAGCGTGCCGGCGCCCGGCCGATTGATCACGTTGACCGGCTGACCCAGGGCATCACCGATGAAGCTGGACATGGTCCGGGTCATGCGATCGGCGCTGCCGCCGACGCCAAAGGGCACGACGATTGTCAGGGGACGCTCCGGGTAAGCGTCGTCCTGGGCATGTACCGGCGCAACCTGAATCCCAATGATCACGACGAGTATTGCCAGCAGACAGGCGACATTGCCCCGCCGTTGCTGCCCATGGATTACAGTTCTGATCTGACCTGTCATTGCACTGAACCGCCTGTCGGTTTCCCGATCCATTTTGCCAACTGCCACCGCTTGGTAATCAGAAACTTCCTGCCCACCTGGTCTCATGTGTTTCAGCGACGGGAATGCAATGCGGCGAAATCGGCAATCAGTTCTGCATAACCGTCAAATTGCCCCCATGCGACGGCTGAGTTCTGAGATTACTGGTCGCGTGACCGCTGGTAATCCAGGTGCTGAAACTCCAGGGTGAAGGAAAGTGGCACCGACACCGGCAGGTAACAGATGGCATCGTCACAGGCCTGGTACTCCAGCGTGCCCGACAGGGTAATGGCATCCATTTCGGCCAGTTCCTCCTCGATCTCGGCCGAGGCGTTGACCACGGCCTCCTGCATCAGGGTGAACGGTTCCTGGTACACCGAGACGTACTCATCCAGTGGCTGAAAGTGATAGATCTCCGGGTCGGGGTACTCCACCTGTTCATAGCGCACGTAATCCGAGGGTGCCATGTTGAACCCGATAACCCGGTAACCCAGGTCGTCGGCTCCCGGCGCATACACATGCATACCCTCTCCCGGCTCCACTTCCAGGGCCAGAGTAAAACGCGTGCCGTTGGTGACCCGGGTAGTGCTGGGGTAGGCGGTAAAGCTCAACTGCGCCGTGCTGCCCTGAATGGCCTCGATGGGCGACAGCCCGATGCCACTCTCCAGCATGATGGTAGAGGTGGAGGCGCGCTCGCGGTAGAACTCTTCGAAATAACGGGCGGTAACCACACCGTCGGCATCCACCATGAAAGTGCCGGGGAAAGGCGTACCGTCAATCATACGCCGCAGCCCGGGCGAGTCGAACACCGCCGCCGCCACGTAGCGATGGACGTCCGCCAGGACTTCCGGATCGTCGGCGTTGGCCCCAAGACTTTCCTGTACCACGGTATTGAGAATTCCAAAGGCGGTAATAACCGACGAGTCGTCGTCAGACAACAGCGGATAGGTGATGCCACGCCGGGCGGCAAAGGCGCTGAGAATTTCTTCGGAATCGTAGCTGATGGCCACCACCCCGATGCCGGCCTCGGTCAGCTCATCCAGTTGACTTTGCAGCTCCACGAGCTGCGCCTTGCAGTAAGGTCACCAGTCGGCAGAGCGGTGAAACAGCAGCATGGCACCATTGGGGCCCAGGATGGATTCGAGGTTCTGCAGCTGTCCGTGCTGATCCGGCAAGCGAAAATCCGGGACACGCTCACCCACCTGAGGGCCAAGGGCATGAACATCCACCGGCTCCCGGGTCTGGGCCTCAACGGCCGTGGCAAGCAAGGCCAGGAATAAAAATACTGGTACGGTCAGTCGTTTTTTGCCACGCAAGCCATACATGGTAGCCACCTCCAAGAATGATCTGAGATTAGCACGGCGGAAACCGGGGGGTCAAAGCGGATTGGGCAAGTAGGGGACACTAATAAAATAGAAAAATAGCTCCAACCCTGCGACTTAAGCGGACTTGACCTACACTTGAAGTATGCCAAGGACAGGGCGACTTCATATTCCCGGTGGGTATTATCATTTAATAGGGCGTGGGTTCGAACGGCGCTTTATCTTTGCTGAAAACAGAGACAAAGAGGATTTTCTCAGCCGACTCGGAGATAACCTCGCCCGCAGTCAAACCCAGTGCCTGGCATGGGCACTGATGTCGAATCATTATCATCTGTTGTTACGAGTCGAAAGCGAACCCTTGTGCAAGCTTATGGCACCGATATTGGGCGGATTTGCCGGAGCCTATAATCGCAATCATGGTCGCAGTGGCTACGTTTTCCAGAATCGTTATCAGTCCATACTTGTAGATGCAGATCACTACCTGTTAGAGCTTATTCGGTATATTCATTTGAACCCCCTTAGGGCTGGCATCATAGAGAAGGTCCAGGAACTGGCGGACTACCGCTGGACCGGACACGCCGGGGTACTGGGTAAACATCGTCAGAATTGGCATGATACTGATGCTACGCTTAAATTTTTCGGAAATTCGAATTTTACAGCGCTGAATCATTACCAACGTTTTATTTCTTGTGACAAACCTGAAGGCAACCGACAAAATCTTTCTGGTGGTGGATTAATTCGAAGCGCCGGGGGGTGGGAAGAGATTGTGAGAGCCCGTCAGGAACACAGGCTCTGTATAGGTGACGAACGAATCCTTAGACAAGATGAGTTTGTTAAAAAAGCCATAGAACAGGACAACATCGGCCTGAATGGAGATGCTGATTTGCGGTTGTCAGGCTGGTCTCTGGGCCGACTAATTTCATCAGTTTGCGATTTATTTGATATAGAAAAAGCCAGTCTTCATCAAAAAACGCGTTTGGAGCGTAATTCCATTGCCAAATCTTTGGTGTGCTACTGGGGTGTAGACAAGCTTTGTCTAACCAACCTGGAAATTGCCCACGTTCTTGGAATATCAGGTCCGGCCGTATCTTATCGAGTAAGAAAGGGGCGCGACTATTGTGAGCGTAGTGGGATCAGGTTTGAAGATCTGTCGAGTTAATTTATTATTTTATTAGTGTCCCCAAGTTTGCAAAAACTGGCGTGTCAGACATGTTGTTGTTCACTGGTCGCGACATCGAGCATTCTCAATTGCCGCTATTGTACCACTGCAGTGCCTCTGAGTGTTCCTACGTAAAAAATGTCGTTGAGGGGATAACTGATGGCAGGGCGAATGCCTGCTTAATCCAGAGACTTTCCGGTTGTAGACTTCAACTAACCACCACTGTAATCATCTCAGGATCTCTCAAGGTGGTCTGAAGAGTCAGAGAGGCAAACAATCCTGCAACAGGGCATTCTGACCCGGTTCTGGAATAAGATTGGTTGGCGGATTGCTTTGGGCGGAGGACTATCAGCGAGTCCTGAGGATGCCAGGATCCGTTCAAACCGGATCGATCAGGTACAGGCAGGCTTGCCAGAATGTGCTGCCGCACTCTCGGGTTTTTGATATACAATATTTTTCACAACGTAGGAGGTAGAGGCCTAAATGAAATCAACAATAACTGCTCTGATAATGGGATCCGCGATATTCTCCGGATTGGTGACACTGATCTATTCGCAATCCGCCATGCCCCCCGGCAGATACGTCGATGCGGAAAATACTGCGGCCAGTCTTGCCGCCTCACTGGCCGATAGGCCGGCCTTCGGAGTTGCCCGCATCGATAACGGGGAAGACTTCGACATTAACCTGATCAGGCGTACCGAGCCGGCAGGCGCTATCGTTCACGCCAACGCTACGGAATATCACTACATCACGGACGGAGCCGGGGTTCTCGTTACCGGTGGTGTATCAGTCAGGCCACCAACGGGCGGGCCGGCCAACATAGAAGGAGGGCATGCCCAACGGGTTTCGGTTGGCGACGTCGTGGTGATACCTGAAGGTACCCCGCATCAGTATACGTCGGTGGAAGGAGCTGTAACTTACCTCGAAGTCCGCTTCAGAACCGAAAAGTACGCCCGAATTCAGTCACAATGATTGTAAACTGATCACGCTCCGATAAACCTCGGCGGCACTACTGTACTGGTGAGCCGCCTGCTCACCATACTGGACAGCAGCCTACTTTGACGATACGTTTATTTTAACTGAAGGCAATTTCCTGGAAATCCAGTCTAAGGAACCTGCCTAACCATTTGAATACCTCCCGAGCTTCGAAGATTAGACAGTCGATCAAAGTGAAACCAGACCCGCAACAGACTCTCGAACCTTTTCTTGCTTCCAGCGATCGTCCTGAAGGCACGCTGAGCTACTATGAGTTGCAGGGATATCTGTTTGCTGTAGCCTGTGCTCCGGAAATGATCATGCCATCAGAGTGGCTCCCACCGATTTTCAATGATAGTGAAGCCGGGCTTGCAGATCTGGCGGAAGCTGAAGCTGTCATGGCATCGATTATGTCTCTCTATAACGATTTCAATCGGATGGTTCTAGAACGTAATGTTAAACTTCCCAGCGATATAAAGCTGAAGGAACCATCGTCAGCCAACATTGGGCCCGAATCTGCAATCGGAAAGTGGTCTCGCGGCTTCTATTTCGGACATAGCTGGCTGGAGGAGCTTTGGCAAGAAACCCTGCCTGAAGAACTCGACAATGAACTGGGGGTCTGCTTGATGACATTGTCTATATTCTCGGAGCGGAAATTGGCTAACGCCTATTACCAGGAGTTAGGTGCTATGGAAGTAGGGCCGTTCGAAGACTTCGTTGACAAAACTGCGAATCTCTTCGAGTCAGCCATGAACAGTTACGCGCATATTGGCAGATGTATCTATGAGGTAGTGCTGGAACGCAATTCACCAAGACCGGTAGTCCATCCTGAAAAAGTCGGTCGGAATTCCCCCTGTCCTTGCGGTAGCGGAAAGAAATACAAGCATTGTTGCTTACCATAAAAAAGTATTTCGCGATGAAGAAGCCGTGCTTTACACTGCCTGGGAACCCCTGATTAAGTTTGGAAGTGCCCGACAGGTCCCGCTGGTCAGGGCTTTCCTTGTTATAAATTGGATACCTGGGCTCGACCAACGTCGACATCGATTACAACGGGAACGATTTCATTCGACTCGGGACCGTCACCATTGATATCGAAAACGAATTATGGATCGGAGGCATTCGAGGTAGTTTCGGTATCGCAATATTCCTAAACGAGCCAGTGCAATAGCGACTAGCGTCAGTTTTTAGTACACTCGATGCACCAGGACAATGGCAGATTGCAAATCGAACACAAACAATAATCAAACAGGTAGAACGGGAAGCAACAATGCAAATACAGAAGATGGCTACATTCCTGCTGGTTGTTTTTTTCACAGTTCCCGCACTGGTTAACGCGCAACAGTCTTATCCCGAGTCATGGACAGCAATTGTACAAAACGAATTCAGCGTCATACCCGATATCACTTATCGAAAAGCCAACGGTGTAGAACTCAAGGTCGATATCTATCAACCTCGAAACACTGAAGGCCCGGTGCCTACGTTTATTTATTATCATGGCGGAGGTTGGGTCGCGGGTTCCAAGGAAGCAAATGTCCTGCGTCTGATGCCTTACCTCGAACAGGGGTGGGCAGCGGTCAATGTGCAATATCGCCTGGGCGATGTCTCTTTGGCGCCGGCAGCCGTCGAAGACAGCCTTTGCGCTCTGCGTTGGGTTGCGCGCAATGCCGAGCTTTATGGCTTCGATGTCGACAGACTTGTAGTGTCTGGCAATTCTGCGGGTGGGCACCTTGCCTTGACTACCGGAATGATGCCATCCCATGCGGGACTGGATCGACAATGTCTTGGGTCTGAAACGCCAGCCGTAGCTGCGATTGTGAACTGGTACGGAATTACCGACGTGAGTGATCTCCTTAACGGCGTCAACCAAAAGTCTTATGCGGTACGTTGGCTCGGCGCTCAACACAATATGTACGAAATAGCTGAACGCGTTTCACCGCTGACTTATGTTCGTCCCGGCCTGCCGCCGACCATTTCTATTCATGGCGATGCAGACCCGACGGTTCCATACGACCATGCCGTGCAATTACATCGAATGCTGGATCAGGCACAAGTCACGAATCATCTCGTTACTGTTCCCGACGGGGGCCACGGGGGATTTCCGGCGAATCAGATGCTGCGAATCTATGATGCAATCTTTTCTTTCCTGGATGACAACGTGAAACCTTAGCTTCATGGGGTGTTGTTAGTTAATCGATGGATCCACTCCTGGCGGTTTTGTAATTGGTACCCTCTGATTAATAAGCAATAAAAGTCACCCTGCTGGCAATCTCCGACTTTCAATCGGCAGTTGCCTGAAAAACGAGGCTGAGCCTGGGTCAGGGCTCCGGAGTCCAGGCGACGATGCGCAGCGGGCCACCACTGCCATCTGCAATTTTCATCGGCAGAATGGCATCGTCCGGTATCCGACCATGTTCGACCTCCCACGCCGTCAGGTCAGACACGGTCAGCTGATAGTCAGCGTACGCCCGGTCTGACACGTCGACTACGACCGCCGGAGCAATCAGTCGGTTCAGCGGAATTTCATCGCTGGTCTGACGCCCGGCGGCAAAGTGAATCGGTGCATCCAGATGCGTCCCGCCGTGTTCGGCGCCGGAGTAACGGTAGGATGCATAGAACCAGCCACCATCGGTCACTCCGTAATCGAGCTGCTCAAGTTCGAATCCCTGCGCGTCGGTGGGCCAGTAGACACTGTCTTCAGAGAATGAATGAGTCAGGTCTCTTGTTATCAGTTGATGCCAAGGGGTTTATTCATCCCGTTTTCGATCGGTTCGACCAGCAATCCGGTAATGGCGCGAGGCAACTGCGAAATCACTAACAGATCGCCGCTGGAAATCTGCTCGGACCGAACCAGTAGATTGAAAACTCCGTCACTGTCCAGGAAATCCCCTACTTCTTCGTAACGTACTCCCTGCAATCGATTCTCCACGACCTTGTATAAAGTCTGGTCCTGATATAGCGCATAAATCGGCATGGGTATTACCTGGCGCTTTTCGGGAAGAGTGATTGCCAGCTGCAGGGTTCGTCCTATGTTCAGTGTGTCATCTACTACTACAGCGAAAAATGCATCAACGCCGCTCTGACCCGGTTTGACGTCGGCGGCGAGCCGCACCAGTGGAAAGCTGAGTCTTCGTCCTTCAAGTTCCGCAGTAGCCATGACCTTATCGCCACGAGCAATGATTGCTCTGAGCTCACTGGCCGTCCCTGCGGGAACTGAGGTCCTGATTTCCAGACCGGAATAATCGGCAATCCGGACCAGGCTGGAGCCCGCGATAACGCGATCTCCCTGGCTGACGTCGGTACGGATAATCCTGCCGGCAAAAGGCGCTGTTATTCTCGCCTGATCCAGTTCTATCCGGGCTTTCTCCAGGTAAGCGGATGATTCATCAACGTTTGCTTGTTGATGCGCAATACGATTTGGAAAATCTTCCACCCTGGCCAGGTGCTCTTTGATCTGGATGGCTTTTTCGCTTGCTTCCTGGCGGGTCAGATCAAGATCGGAATCGGAAATCATGCTTTTCTGGTGCAATTCGACGGCACGCTGCAATCTGGTTTCCGCGATATCCCGCAATTGCTGATACTGAGCAACCAGACTGATTGCCAACTGCTTTTCGGTTTCCACCGATCTCAGCTGTGCCAGGTTTTTCTCGTAATTAGCCAACGCAATGTCATGGGCCAGTTGGGCCTCGGAAGCGTCCAATTCAATGATAATGTCACCCTGTTCAACCCACTCGCCTTCATGGCGATATACCGACTTGACCGGCGCACTGATGCTGGTTTTCAGGCTGGCCACCTGGCGTGACTCTACCTTGCCGTAAGCGAAGTACTGCGGTGACAGGTCGGTCGGTCGTGCCGGAACCACCGATACCGGCCAGGACCTTTCAACCTGTTCGAGCGGCGCCGCACTTGGCCCTGTCTTAATGACAATAGCCGCCAGCACGATAGAGACGAGCAAAACGAACAGCCAGGTAAATCTCGTTGCCAGGAATTTGATCGGTTTACCAAACCACGTTTCACTATTCATAAGTCACCTTTACCCGGGGTCTGCTGTTACAGTACCGGAGACATACCGTCCCAGAATATTTTCAGCCAGCAGTTTCTTGTCTTCTATTATTACAATCAGTGCCGGTATCACCAACAGCACCAGCAGTGTTGAGAAAGCCAGGCCGAAACACAGTGTGATGGCAATCGGCACCATGTAAAGTGCGAGACTGAAAGTTTCAAACATCAGCGGGCCAAGCCCCGCGATTGTAGTCAGAGAAGTCAGGATCACCGCCCGGAAGCGGGACATAGAAGCTTCATGAATGGCTTCTTTGTAGTCTTTTCCTTCTGCCAATGCACGGCGGAAAAAACTCACCAGGATGATGGAGTCATTGACCACTATTCCGGTTAACGAAAAGAATGCCAGCAACGACATTGCCCCCAGGTCATAGCCCATGACCAGGTGTCCCACGATAGCGCCAGTCAAGCCCAGCGGAATCGCGGCCATGACTGCAAGCGGCCAGAGATAGGAAGAGAATGACCAGGTCAGGATCAGGTAAATAAAAATAACGGTGAGCAGTGAACCGATTTTCATGGCGTCGAGTATCTGTTGATTGCGCAAAGTCACACCATCCAGACCGGATGTCAGATTGTAGCGGGCTTTGATCTCGGCGAGCGCGTTATCTGAAATGTGCGAAAGCACCTGGTCTGCGTTGTTCTGCCCGGCATCAACGCTGGCGCTTACCACGACCGACATGAAGCCGCTGTTGTGGTTTATGACGTCGATCCCGCTGGCATGGGTCAGGTCAGCCACCATACCCATCGACACCGTTTCACCGGCCGGTGTCAGCACCGGCAACTGCTTCAGTGACGCCCTGTGATCGCGTTCCTGGTCGGGCAGCATGACCATGACTTCAATTTCGGTATCGTTCTCATTAAAAACCTGTACTCGCTCACCGTTGTAGGCTGCTCGTAACTGGCGCCCCAGCGCTTCGGTAGAGATACCTAACGATTTACCCACTGGATTCAGGGTGTAAACAATCTGCTCTTTGCCGTATGGAAGGTTGTCGTAGACATTTGAAACACCTGGATAGGATGCCAGGGCTGCCTGCAGCTCTTCCGATGCCTGTTTCAGCATTGGCACATCGCGACCACGTAAAACCAGCGAGATGTCCGGCATACCATTGTTAGCACCACCGGTGGCTTCCAGGTAAAGCTCTTCCACGTACGTTGGCCTGTCTGCTTTTTCCCGCCATCTGTTGACGAATTCCTGCGGGCTGGCCTCCCGCACTTCCTCCCACGCGTATTCAAGCCGCAGGGAGGCATACTGATTGCCGGTTTTTCTTTCCTGGTTCAGTCTGGCGCTGTTGAACCTGGTGATATGGCCCGAAATGTTGACCCCACCCAGCTCAGTATTGGTAGCTGCCATCGTCTGCTCCAGAAACTGCATGAATTCTTTGCGATTCTGTTCATTGGCCTGAGCACTGAATTTGACATTGGCCTCCAGCATTTCCATGCTCATGCCAGTAACCATGTTCAGTCCGACACGACCGCTGACCAGCAGACTCAGTGCCACGATGACACAACCGATTGCCAGACAAAGTGTTGTACCTGGCTTGGATAAAGCCCTATCCAGAACAGGTCGGTAATAATCATCACGGAACTGGTAGAAGCGCCGATTGAATCTATTGCGAAAGCTCTCGGGATTTTCATTAGTAATCCTGGCCAGGCTGTGTCGCAAGTGGCCGGGCAGTACCAGAAAACATTCAACCAGCGAGGCAATGATGACGCACAAAAGGACCATCGGCATAGTCATGATGATCGCGCCAACCTCACCTCCGGTGATCAATAACGGCACAAATGCCGCCATGGTGGTCAATGACGAAGTGATAACAGGAAGTAGCATGCGCCTGGCGCCGGCAGCCGCTGCTTCTTCGGCAGACAATCCCTGTTGGTAAAGCGTGACAGCGTCTTCGCTGACCACTATGGCATCATCCACCACAATGCCCAGGGCCATGATGAATGCGAACAGTGCGACGATATTTATACTGCCGTTGAAGAGGCCAAAATAGATCACGGTGGCGAACAGGAAGCTGACCGGGATACCAATCATTACCCACCAGCCGACTCTGCCATTGAGGAACAGAAACAGGGTCAGAACCACCAGGACAAGACCGGAAAGGCCGTTCTCGTAGATAACCCGCAGCTGCTCCTTCAGCAGGATCCATGATTCCTGGTAGACATGAATTTCTACTCCGGCCGGTAAATCCGCGTCCGTTTCCTGCTTCCATTGCTCCAGAATCTGCGCGGACAGAATGGCGTCGGAACTGGTCAACCTTAACAGCTGCATCTCTATAGTTGCTTTGCCATCGCGGGTCAATTGGGGCTGACCCACTTTCGGTCGTTTTTTAATCTCTGCGATGTCACCCAGTTGCACCAATCGGCCACCTGGCTGCAGTGCCACTTCCATGTTCCGGAATTCAGACTCCGCCCGTTTCTGTTCCAGGCTGCGCAGCTGCATCTCGCCCTGACCGCGGCCGATTGTGCCAGCCGGTGCATCGGTACTGCGTGATCTGACTTCGCGCGCAACCTGGTCCAGGCTGGTATTCAGCTCGATCAGTGTGCCACTGCTGACCTGAATGGCTATTTCCTCTTCCGGCATGCCATCGAAGATGATCCGCTCTATTCCCCTGGCGTACAGATCCTGCTCCATTTCCCGAACCAGCGGCACCAGTTCCACCAGGGAGCCGTCGGTACTGATCGCCACGGTGGCAATATCTTCATAGTCGGTGGCCCTGGCCACCACGATCGGTTCCATATCAACCGGGTAGTTCCGCACCTGGGCAACCCGGTCTTTCACCGTATCCACTGCCTTGGTCATATCGGTGTCAAAGCTGAATTCCAGTCTAAAACTGGCCGAGCCCGGCAGGCTGGTGGAATACATAGTCTGCAAGTCGACAATATTGGCAATCTGCTGTTCGATAGGAACCACGATCAGCTGTTCCACGTCCTCTGCAGAAGCTCCTGGCCAGGCTGCATTGATAGTGACCACGGGCCACTCTACTGACGGATCCAGCTGAGTATTGATCTGCGAAGCTGCCCAGAAGCCGGACAGAATCATCATGATCATAACCAGGTTGGATGCCACCTTGTGGCGAACGAAGAGATCTATGATTGTGTGAGTCTTATTCATTCTTGTAACTTGCGCGTAATGTGTTTATCGACGCCGTCAGGTCGGTTGTGATTACAAGAACACTGAACCCGGGCATGAATCCAGGACAACATCTGTTCGCCGTAACCTGCGCTGACCGAAAGACAATCGCTGATTTCTATGATGATCTCTACTATCACTTTGGATGCCTTCGAGCCTTCCGGGTTTCGAGCTGTGTGCACGGCTACTCAGGCAACTGCATTCACAACTTATGGCCTTCACAATCCGTGCCAACATTTATCCTTTTGTATTTCATAGGCTTTTTATTCGAAAGCTGATTCGGGATGGCAATCTTCACCAAATTTTAGGCAGCGGGACATTTCCTTGTCGCAGCGCCTGCCCAGCTGCGACACCCGCCGCTTAGTGGAAATCGCGGTCCTGCTGGTCGATGAGGTACTGCCAGCCAGTCCCGGTAGCGTCAGGGTTGTCGCGACGATGTCAAACTGTGAAGTGGGTTCTGACGGTACTCAGCTATTTCACTATTATTAGCAATCCTGAGTCTTAAGATTGGCAAGTAACCCTAAAATATATAAGGAAATTGTGGCAACGTTCAATGTTGATTGACAGATATTCGATCAGTTCAGTCCTGGGGGTAAGACAATCGTTGCATGGACAGTTACATCCGCCAGGCCGCCGGCATAGCTGTTTCTTCTTTAGAATCCGGGCTTTCATCCTACTGCTAGCAGCAGCCTGGGTTTCCGGGACTGCCGGCAATGATCTGTACAGGACAGCCGGCGGTGCCCGTTCGGTCAGTAGCGGCGGAATTGCGCTCCTCGCCGGCGATCCTTTGTCTGCTATGAGTAACAACCCGGCACTATTGACAGGTCAAACAGCGGAGCTGCAGTTCAGCGGGCAGGCACTTGTTGTGGATGCGGACTTTCAAAGCAGTCTCGGTGAGACCGATACCGCTGAACGTGGTCCCGGCCTGCTTCCGGAGATTGCTTTCGTCAGGCCGTTGAAAGGCACTGATGTTACATTGGGCGGGCTGTTCATGCTGCGCTCGGCCTTGCGTGCGGAATTCGATTTCGAAGATCCCCCGGGAAATTCCGGTGTCAGCTACGGTAATCAGCGTCATCTGTCCGAGTATGTTGTTCTGGAAGGATCCGCAGGTGTTGGCTGGCAACTATCGCCACGACTTTCCATCGGCGCAAGTCTGGGCATGTTGTACAATCGCAACATCCTCCAGGCCCCTTTTATTTTCCAGAGTCATCCGATGTTAACCGGCCTCAAAGTCCTGGTCGACCTGGAGGCGGACGACTTTGCCCTGACAGGGAGAATCGGCGCAAGCTACAAGTTAAGTAGTGCACTGGATCTTAGCATCTCTTACTCGGCAGAAAGCGATTTCGACAGTCAAGGTGACCTCTCGGGCAATCTGTCACAGCTGGGCCTGGGAATTGCCCCGGAATTTTTCTATAACGCGGAAGTCAGAACGGCGACACCTGCCACCTTGAGTACTGCGCTTTCATGGTCAGTCAATTCAAGGCTTGCGGCTGCTGTTCAACTTGACTGGATCGCATGGAGTAATGCTTTCGATTCGCTTCGCTTGGAGTTCACCAAGGGAAGCAACGAACAGCTCAATGAATTCCTCGCTGGTGAATCGATACTTGATGTCGTACCGCTCGACTGGCGAGATCAGTTGAGTATCCAGCTTGGTGTTACCTATCAGGTCGCAGCAGACCTGACAGTACGCGCCGGATTAGGCTTCGATGACGTACCGGTTCCCGAGCACACCTTTACCCCGTTAACGGGCGCAATCATGGATCGATCCCTGTCACTTGGCATAACCTCAAACTTCGCCAAGGGTGAGTTAGACATTGGCTACAGATTCAGCAACGGTTCCGAATTCACGGTAGGGCAAACCGGGCTCGCAGGAGGGGAATATGCGGGATCACGACTCAAGCTGAAGTTGCATTCACTGATCATGAGCTATTCTTTCTAAGGAGTCGTTGTCATCAGCGTCGAACAGGGTATGTCATTTATCGCAGAAGGCGGATTCGAAAAGAGAGAGGCTCGTGCTGAAAAGATAACCTGCTATGTCTGGTTGGCGGTTATCGTTTCAACCTACCTGTTTTTCATCCTGGGGCTGAGTGATTCTGTTTCTGTTCAACTGGTTCGTCTGATCACTGTACTGGTCGCTCTTATCGTCCCTGCTTTTGCACTTGTTGTGTTGCTGATCAACAGGGGAATGTACTCTCCTTCCCTGAAATACGTGAATATCTTTTTACAGGTTACCCTGGTGTCTTCCGCCATACTCTTTGACGGACTGTCACAGGGCACCGCATACGCACTAAGCTCCATGCCACCAATGGCTTATGCCCTGGTGCCCATGATTACGGCATTCAGGTTACAGCCCCTGCTAGGGCTGTTCGCTGGCGTGGTTTCTGCTCTCGAGTTTGTCGCACTATATCTGTTCGTCATTCCGCCCGATGCGTCGCTGGTGAGCGAGATTCCCAGCCTGGGTTTTCCTGTAACCCTGATGAAGGCGTGTGTCCTGCTGGCTTTGGGTGTTGCCAGTGCCATAGCCGCCTGGTCATTGCAGAACTACTTCGTCAACTTCGGCAGGTCTCAGGCAATCCGGTTACGGTTGCAACGAAACTTTGGACGCTTTGTGTCGCGTGAGATAGTTGATCAGATCGAGCGAAGTGACGACGGCAGTATTCCGGCCTCGGTTTGCCCGGCCGTGATCGTATTCGGTGACATTCGGGGTTTCACCGCATTTTCCGAAACTGTATCACCGGAATGCGCAACCGGGATACTCAACGATTTTTTCGAATCTGTGTGTTGTATTGTGGAGCGGGAAGGTGGCATGGTTAACAAATTCCTGGGTGACGGCTATCTCGCGTTGTTCGGACTGTACAGTAATGAAACCAACCCTTGTACAGCTGCTGCCCGTGCGATCCTTAAGATAGAGAAAGAAGTAATGGAAAAACTCAAACCATTCGAACTCGGAGCTGGCGCGGCTGCGAATTTCGGTTCGGTAGTTGCGGGCGAGATCGGTTCGGAAGGTCGATGTGAATTCACTGCCATTGGTCAGCCCGTTAATCTGACTGCCAGGCTGGAGGGGTTGAATGCCAGTCTTGGTACGCGATTTCTGGCGACGGAGACCTTTGTGAGTCACCTGGAGGGAGAGCCATTTACCGTCACTTTCCATGGTGCGCAGGTTCTGAAAGGGATCGGTGAACCGGTAAAAATCTACGAAATAAGAGAGTCGGGACAGTCCGTTCTTCATGGCGAGACATGACCAGGTAGGCATTATTACCCGTATTCAATCTTGTAACACAGCCGTAGCTCTATTACGGCTTTAGTAACTTCAGCCAAAATCTAGGGAACGCCCTTTTATCACCATGGGATTGACAGGAAGAGAATTTCGCCTAAGGGCTTTAGAGTAGATCTTCGCTTCGACAATGGAGAATCGATGTTTATCTTACAGAAGATGATGTTTCATCTGTGATGAATGTGTCAAGAAGATCCACAGAAAATACGATACAAAGATGTTCTCTATAAACTGAACTACTATTAACAATCGCGGATTCAACTCTCTAGTGCAACGCTTCAGATTCAAGGTAAGTGTATGCAAGTCTTCAACAAAAACTTAGAAGTAACTCAAAGAAAAAAACACTGATCCTTGTTTTCATCATCGCATAAAACTATGAGCATGCCCTGATTGCTGTATCCAGTGGATGCGCCGTAACCACTTCCACTCACCAATTTTGGTAATCATAGCGATGGTCGTTGATCTATTACTACTATTCATTCGGCGCATTAAGCTGTGTCTTATTGGTAAGCAGGGCTACCCATTTGCCAGTTAAAATAATCTTTTAGGCGTCTATGAGAACTCCAGATATATGCGAATTCTAATACTTGCACTTGCATGGCTCACCCCACCTGTTATAGGGGGCTTTTCAGGTTGGTCTGGCATCTGGGGTGGTGGCAGCGCCTTTACTGACTATATCATTCCAGTTCCCGTTGCGGGCGGTGCTTTGCATGTACCAAGCTTTGTTGCACTTGTTATATTTATTTCTATCGTCGGCAAAATGAAACCGCCGGTCAGCCGCTTCATGGCACCGCTCGCCTTCTGTGTTGCTGCCTTCATGGTGGGTGCTATGCTGGAATTCGACAGGCTCAGCGCCTGGCTATTCACCGACTACCAACCAGCCTCATCACCGTTTCGGCTGGATCCAAACCCCTTGTTTCTCTTCTTTGCCAATGATGCATTCTGGGGTGGCCTGTTTGCTCTAAAATCCTGCCACAGCGTTCCTTCGAAAGCCTGGTGGTCCGTGCCCCTGGCTCCGGTGCTGTTAGTTGCTGTCGTTCTTGCCACACAACTGACAAGTGGTCCCCAGTTTGAAATGGGCAGTAGTATGCCAGGCAACGAGCGTGGCGAGGAAATTACAATGGTATATACCTCATCAGCATACGACGAAGCAGTCTTCAGAAACTGGTTAGAATCCAGAAGTTTTGCTTACCCCTGGAACAACATTAATACGGAACACCAGGCGGTCATCTTTACAAGCAGTATGCAGGCGGTGAAATGGGGTATCAGCGACCCAGCCCTTATTCAAGGGTCACAAACTATAGGCACAATTTGTCTCTTTGAAGAAGACCAGGCCATAATTCCCTACCGAGGCTTTCACGATTGTTTTGCTGATCGCGAATCTTTTGACGAGACGATCGCCAGGCTTTTGGAATCCGACGCACCAGGCCTTGGCCGAAACATTGATTACTGGTATGCACAATTAAGATTGTGCGATGACGTGGATATGGAACAAATATCCCAGGATCTTGTTCGTCCCAGCCGCTGTGAAGGCCTGTACAGTGTCTACCGACGAGATCTTGATCGTTACATCTCACTCTATGGTGAAGAGTCCCCCCAAGTGGAATTCGTACGCGAAGAAGCAGAAGCCCGAGGGCTTTAAATCAGTCATGGCTTACGTGCTATGCATGAAGAAAATTGCCACCAGCAGGGATTGATAGAATAACAACACCCTCACTCCAATTGCTGCTCCGATAATATTTTTCTGCAGAAGGTCTATCAAAATTTCGATACAACTTGTAACTTCCCCATACGTGAACTGAGAATAAGGCGGCGGGCTATGTTCACCGTTTTATTAGCGGCTCTCAACCAAGTCCGATGCTATAAACCGTGTTAAAGCAACTGTGATTCAGCAGTCCCGAATCGAATGGAACCTCTCCGCTAAACTCCAGGGCATTGTCTTCATGCCTTATGGCCACGGAAAGATAGAAGCTTTTCCGGACTGACCATACCTGTCAGGAAAGCAAAAACTTCTCCCTTCCCTGGCTGTCACTGCACGTGGATGTGGTACGTAAGCGCAAGTGATAGCCCGGATGCCGAGGGAAAGTGACTGATTTCTCGAAGACTCTTACTGGTATTTGGCTTATTGTGGCTCTCAGTGAGCCGCCTACCAACCGATCCGGACAGCTGCCTGCTTTGGAGACATGCAATTTTACCTTAAACCTGTCCAGCGCCTCCTGCACGGTAACTCAGTCGGTATGAATACAGATGATAATCGCTTGATGCCCAGTACGACCATCGCTAATTCGATTAAAAACTGTTCCGGTTGCGGCCAACTCCAGGCCAATGTGGTTGCTGGACGAGGCGATAATGCTTAACCTCCGTAACGGCATACTCTATCACCGCAAACCCATCTGTCTGGCCATGAGGCTGGAACGAATCGAAACCCGCTGATAGTAATGTGAGGATGTGTGCAGGGATAGCTGCCTGGCCCACGAAGCCAGTGGCAGCCGTCTGTGGATTTGCCGCGAACGTGACAGAGGCAGAAAGTTGTATTTCAATGATTTCTGTGTCTCGGGAACGAAAGTTCATGAAGACGATGCTCTGGCAGTGAAAGGTAAAATTCTTTTGATGCCAGTCGCCACATCACTGTCCGCTCCAAATCACTAAAGGAATCTCTGATTAGTCATGGAAATACTCTGACTTTCAAGCGAGTTCACTGACGAGGCGCATTACAGTGGCACATGACAGACTCCCGCAGAGTAAATCCATAACTAATCAGAGGTTCCTAAACAATAAAACTGAAAAAAGGAGAATAATTATGACTAACAATCCCGTCAACTGGTTTGAGATCTACATCCAGGATATGGACCGGGCTAAGCAGTTTTATCAAACCGTGTTGGAAACAGAACTGAGCGCACTCCCGGGCGGACCTGATGGCGAATTGGCCATGCAGGCCTTTCCTGCCGATCCTGCAAACCCGGGAGCTGGAGGTGCACTGGTACACATGACCGATATCTCGTCAGGTGGTAACAGCACGCTGGTTTATTTTTCCTGCGAGGACTGTGCTGAAACCGAAGCGCGAGTTGAGGGTGCAGGTGGTCAGCTGGTGCGATCCAAAATGTCTATCGGTGATTATGGCTTCATCAGCCTGGCTACTGATCCCGATGGCAATATGTTCGGACTGCATTCATTGAAATAGGAACTGAGCTATGAAACCAATCATGCCTTGTCTTTGGTTCGATACGAATGCAGAAGAAGCTGTAAATTATTATGTGGAAATTTTCCCGGATTCAGAAATCAAGAAAATTACCCGCAATCCCCCTGGCGTGCCGAATCCGGAAGGTAGTGTTCTCACGGTCAATTATAAGCTGAGAGGTGAAGAATTTCTGGCGCTTAACGGTGGACCGGCCTTTACCTTCAATGAAGCTATCTCACTTTATGTTAACTGCAAAGATCAGGAAGAAATTGATTACTACTGGGAAAAACTGTTAGCAGGGGGCTGTGAGATGGCCTGCGGCTGGCTCAAGGACAAGTACGGTGTAGCCTGGCAAATCGTTCCCGATCAGTTTATGCGCTGGATCAATGCCAACGACATGGCGGCGTCTGAGCGTGTTCTGACTGTCATGCAGACCATGGCCAAGTTTGATATGGCCAGACTGGAAGCGGCATACAATAGTTCGGATTAATACGCGTCGTACCGGAAACAAGGGAACCTCTGATTAATTATGGAAATACTCTGGCTTTCCGGCGAGTTCACTGCCGAGGCGTCTTGCCGCCGGCATGCGTCGGCCTGTCAAAGCGAGGCAACGCAGGTTTGAGAAATCAGTATTGTCGAGAGCCCCGATTTTTCCGCGAGCACGCCCCACAGCTATCGGGGCAATGCATGCCGGTGAAGCGATGAGATCGAGGATCTCTCAAAATTTTACTGTCAGAAAATCTTACACATTTACGGCATGCCTGTTACTCCTTTGTAAAAATTTTGGACGAAACGTACCGGGCGTCGAAATCCCGTTTTGATAACTGTTTGAAACTAGGATTTTTTTGAGTTTGGCATAATTCTTGATAGTTAAGCCTGATCGTTAAGTATATCGTCCGCCTGAAAACCGACTCGTTACTTCGCTCACCGATAACAACAATTTACTTCCACAATGCTAGAGGACACTATGAAGCTGATTAAAAGACTTTCGATTTTACTGGCTGTTTATTCGCTGAGCACTGCGGCGAATGCGATTCCTATCATCGAAATCGTGGACGTCGTGCCACAGGAAGTTTACCTGCCCCCGCTTGGTGGTTACCACTTCTACGAGCATGACGTTTCTTCAGATTTGACAGGTTTGGACGTTGTAACAGGAACCATTGATATAGAGCTTTTCGACAAGTGCGAGTTCTTAACCGGTGACTGTGCCATCGAACTGCTTACGTTGGAATTGGCACTGGTAGTCATTGATGGATTCAATTTCGATACCGGAGGCGTTTCTGTCTTTAATATCGATTTCAACAATGCGATTGGTGCCAGCGCTTTAGCCACGATTAATTCAGGAGGTATCCTGGGTATAGAAATAACCGCGCTACTTGATGACTTCTGGGTAGGTGATTCAACCCTCACACTGGAAGCCATCGAATCGGTTCCCGAGACAGGTATGCTCAGTCTGCTGGGGATTGGTCTGCTCGGAGCAGGGCTGGCATCCCGTCGTAGAAAAGCCCGCCAGGTTGCCTGAATTCCTGGAAAAAGATTTTCAATATGAAAAAAGGGGCGATCAGCCCCTTTTTTCGTTACACAGACCGGAATCGGCCTACATACTGCTTTCTGTGGCCATCCAATCCAACAAGCCTCATCGCGCTGTCATAGCCCTGTTACTGCGGTCGGTAATAAAAAGGACCACTGGGTCCTCACGCTATTGCAATATTCGTACCTAGGGAACTTCTGATTAATTATGGAAGCCATAAAAGAATCTGACACGAATAGTCGGAAAAGCGCTAAGTTCAATTTGGGTCACCTGCGTAAAATAAATCTATGGCTGTGTGGTGACTAAGCCCGCATTGAGGACGCCCATACCGAAGACATATGGCGACCTACGGCGTCCTGACCTACCACCACTTCCTGGGCAAATCCACTCCCGGCGGACAAGGACAACGCTGTCATGACCATCAACTGCAACGACAGGGAGCGATGGAACCTGATAGCACTGGTTGGCAGTAAACGCATGTTAGGAACCGTTGTCGGCTCAGGGCACGTGGCGCGCCTGATGCCGATCGATTGTCCTATCGGCAGACGAATTTGGTTGGGACTAATCGTTTCTGACGAACTTCAGGACTTCCTGGTCACCCACGGAGGCGCCCCAGATCACACCGTTGTCGTCGACGGCGATGCCTTCAGGGAAGCTCGTTCCGCCGCTGGGGCTGGGATCAGGAATGAAATCAGTGATCATGCCATCCAGAGTGCCCACATAGATGCCACGATGCCAGCCCGGATTAAAGCCGTACTGGCCTTCTGCCTGACGGGATTCGGAATCAACAACATATAAAGTATCACCAAGGATACGTATGCCACTGGGCCGGCCCCAGTGTGTCCAGATAGCCAGCAGCTTTCCTTCAGGAGACAGTACCTGCAGTCGGTTGTTGGTGCGATCTCCGATGTACATGCGGCCCTGTGCATCCACGGCAATTGCATGAGGCCCTTCAAATTGCAATGGACCGTAACCCTGCTCGCCCCAGGCCTCGATAAACTCACCTTCGGCAGTCATATGGACAATCCGCCGATTCGACGCAGGGCTGATATGCCCGTCAACGATGTAAAGCGAGCCGTCCGGTCCGATTGACAGGTCGGAAGGCTCGTTGAACTGGCCGGGCCCGTCACCCCGGATTCCCGGCTCACCCAGCTCGATCAGTAATTCGCCTTGCGGACTGAACTTGAAGATTTGATTGCCTTTCTCTCCATCCACAACCCCGGCATCGATAATCCATAGATTGTCTTCACCATCGACTATGATGCCGTGGGGCCAGACAAACATCCCGCCTCCGAAGCTGAATAACAATTCCCCCTCCGGGCTGAACTTCAGTACCGGGTCCACAGCCGATTCCAGGCAGGCTCCCTGGTTGCCTCCGCAACGTTCAAAAACCCAGATATTCCCTTGAGAATCAACGTCTATCGCATTGCCCGAACCCATTTGCCTGCCGGCTGGCATGGTGACTACATCGCGGATGATGGAATAACGATTTGGATAATCCGGTAGTAATGTATTCTGCTGGGAAAAGCTGAAACTGCTAAGGCTCAGAGAAAGCGGAAACAATAGGGTCAATAAGGCGAAGATTCTGGTTGTCATTGTTGTTCTCCCAGCGCTTACGTTGTTAATTGCACCTTAATTGTCTGAATCAGGTGCCTTATGCATATTCAGGTTGATATTAGAGTGGACACTACAAATAAGTCAACGTGTGAGTTACAATTTTTCACGTTAAGGAACCTCTGATTGATTTTGGAGAAACGCCGCGAGAATGGCCAACGTAATCCACTTTGACGAAGACAGTGCCCTGCGTCAGTTTATGGAAATCTTCTGGACAAGGGGATACAAAGCAACCACTACCAGGGAGCTTGCCAGAAGCGCAGGGATATCCGAGAGCTCCCTGTTCAACCGTTTCCACAGCAAGCGCGAGCTTTATATCAAGTCTTTGGGCCACTACCATGACATGATGAAGTCGCGACGCAAGGTGATGGAGGAGGAATCCTCTGCGTTGATGGGTATAAGCAAATACTGGCAATCGCTGGCGAAGTCAGCCTCTGATCCGTCACGGACTCGAGGCTGCATGATTACGAACGCCACCATTGAGCAGACAGACGACCCCGAGATAGCCGCGTACCTGAAAACTGTGCATAAAGACTACGAGAAGGCATTCAAGAAGAGTCTGGACCGGGCCGTCAGGCAAGGCGAGCTCAAGCCTGATACTGACACGCTGGCGCTGGCGCAGTTCCTGGCGAACAATGCCCAGGGGATGAGGTTGCTATCCAGAACCAATCCAGGTAAACAACTGGTAAAGAATGTCGTCGATTTAACGATGAGCACGGTGGATTCCTACCGCACTTGATATGAGCGCTGCCTATAATCCCGAGCCGCCTCGATACGGTCCCAGGCCGGCAGTTCATACAGGAGGAGAACATCGAAGGGGGTTCCGGGCCTGGAACAGACTGTTGTGCAACTGGTTACAGCAGAATCGGATGCCGGCAAACCGATCGCGGCTTGCCGTGGTTCGGTGGGAATTCATGGTGCAATCACGGCAGAAGCCCGGTTAACACGTTGTCGCTTGCGGCTCATTGCCGGTTCCGGGTTTCCTCGCCATGAAACAGAACAAGTGCGACGAAGCGGTAAACACCGTGAACGAACTTGCCGTAAGGCAGAGTGACAAACAGCGAGAAAACGAAGCCGAGATGGACCAGCAATAGCACACCCATGGCGGTGGTTTCCCGCAGCGCCAGCAGGGCCAGCCCTGTCAAGCTGACCAGGAACAACAGGGCCAGGAAGCCATAGTCCATGCCGTACTGTCGGGTATCGACGGGGCGGGTATCACTGCGCAGTTTCACCCAGGTCAATCCGGCGGGACCGATCAGCAAGCCGACGCCACCGACGGTGCCAAGCAGCACCGGCAGGCTGAAAAACGGAAACGGCGAGAGGCGACCAAGAAAATACTCGTAGACCGTGGCCATGCAGGTGGCAGCAAAGCACAACAGAAATCCCCACATGGTGAACTGATGGAAGATTCGCCGCTGATTGCTGAAGGATTCGTTCTCCGCATTGCAACCTTCCCCGTGCCCGCCTCCCAGGTAGCGCATGGTGGCGGCACTGCGCAGCGCCTGCCCAAGAGCGCCCAGCGTCACTTTCTGTTGTGGCGTTTTACTGGCCCTGCCGAAGCGGGCTGCACTGGCAGCCATACTGAAAATGGCAAACAGAAACACCGTTCCGGCCGTGGCAACAAGAAACTCGTGGCTTACCACCTGATAAAAAGCGCCGGGCTGAACCTGCTGTGATAGCAGGGTGTCCCTGTTAACCAGTAACGAACCCAGCAACAGGGTCAGGAATAGGACCACGGCGGTTGCCACCGACATCACCAGGCCGTTTTTCTGGAACAGTTTTCCCATAAACCCGGGCCAGGAATACTGCGCATAGCTGGCTATACGCTGCTCACTGAACGCCAGGGGCGCGTTGATACTGAAAACGTGAGGCGGCGCATACTGACAGGCGTGGTAGCAGGCGGTGCAGCCATGACAGAGATTGGCCAGGTAATCCAGCTCCTGCCAGTCCACTTCGCGACGTCGGGACAGGGCCTGGAAAGTTGCACAGAACCCCTCGCAGTAGCGACAGGCATTGCAGATATCCAGCACCCGTTTCAGTTCCGTTGCCGAAGCCGATTCCCCGCTATTGGCGGCATTTTCCGCTGCAACAGCCCCCTGCCTGGCAATAATTGTCACGTCAGACATGCCGCTTCCATCCCTGCCCTTCTGCCGAAGACGCCCCCGATACTCATACCGGTACCGGCACAGTAGCCGCGACCGAGTATATTGCCGGCCATAATTTCTCCTGCGGCAAAGATATTTTCACAGGGGTTGCCGTCGGCATCCAGCACCCGGGAACTGGAATCCACGGCAGCACCCATGTAGGTGAATGTGATGCCCGGCCGTAATGGATAAGCGTAATAGGGTGGCGTATCCAGGGGCAATGCCCAGTGGGTTTTGTCCGGTTTCAGGCCCGTGGTTCGGCAATCATCAAGTACGTCGGGGTTATAGCTCCCTTCCTGTATCGCCTGGTTGAAGGCCTGGACGGTTGCACGCAGTTTGCCGGGGTCGAGATCCACCAGTTCGGCAAGTCCCTGTATTGAGTCCGCGCTGATCGCCGGAAACACCGAGGGCATGAACCGATTGATGGCCTTGCTGTCGATAATTGAATAGGCGATCTGTCCCGGCTGTTCTGCGACCAGCCTGCCCCAAATGGCGTATCGCCTGGGCCAGAAGTCCTCGCCCTCGTCATAAAATCGCCGGGCATCCCGATTTACCACGATACCGAAACAGACGCTGTCCAGGCGGGTGACAATGCCGCCATCGAATCTGGGTGCCCGGGCGTCGATGGCGACGGCGTGACACTGGTCCGGCGTGCCTACGGTGCTGATATTATTACGCATCAGTTCCCTGAGCATCTGACCGCGGGCGTAAGGTGTACCCCGGATGATGAAATTGGCCGCCTGTTCCCCCCAGGCCTCCTTCAGCCACTCCAGGTTGGCCTGGAAGCCGCCGCTGGCGATGACCACTGCCCGCGCCCTGATGGCACTGGCAAACCCGCGGTCGACAACACGGGCCAGGCGGAACTGTCCGTCGGCAATATCCAGTTCCCGGGCTTCGGTGTGGTAACGGATATCAACCCCCAGTCGCTCCGCGGCCAGGTACAGGGCGTTGACCAGGGCCTTGCCACCACCGAGGAAAAACGCGTTGGTGCGGGCCAGGTTCAAGGTGCCACTGAGTGCCGGCTGAAAATGCACGCCGTGTTTCTGCAGCCAGTGGACCAGGCCGGGGGATTCCCTGATCATCAGCCGGCACAGTGTCTCGCTGGTATCGCCTTCGGTGACCCGCAGGATGTCCTGCCAGTATTCCTCCTCGGAATAGCTGTCCGGCAAAGTGGCCAGCGGCCCGTCATGCATGGCCCGGAGGTTCCTGGTATGACGGGAATTGCCGCCACGCATACTGCGATCGGCGTGTTCCACCAGCGTGACCCGGGCACCGGACTCGGCGGCGGCAATGGCCGCGCAGAGCCCGGCATGGCCACCGCCGATGACCAGCACCTCTGTTTCATCGCGCATCAGTGAATGCATCCGGTAATCAGGCGGAAAAACGAAAGTATACCTGTCCGAGGTGGCAGTAACCATTGAGCACCCTGTGCAGCCAGGACACTAGTCACCGATACGGCTGTCAACCGGCCTGCCAGCCAGTCGCCTCAGGACCACCAGCAGCCGGCCGCCAAACAGCGACAGCAACAGCAGCACCAGAAAGGTCATGGCAATGGGTCTTTCCAGCAGGTAAGTCCATTGTCCGCCACTGATCTGGTAGGTATAAATCATCATTTCATCCGCCATTCCCCCCAGCAGCAGACCGATCACGCAGGCCGGAATGGAGTAGTCGAACCGTTTGAACACCCAGCCCAACAGGGAAAAAATCATCAGCGTGATGGGGCCGGTAAGGCTGCCGGTCAGTCCATAAGCGCCGAAAATGGAGAGAGACAATACCGAAGGCACCAGGTAGCGCATGGGTACCCTGACGACGTTGGCCAGCACGGGAATAAACAGCAGCCCCAGGCCGATCAACAGAAAAGCCTGGCCGAAATTGGCCAGGATGATGGCATAGACGACGTCTGCCTGTTCGCGGATAAACACCGGCCCACCGGTAATATTGTGCATGGTAAACGCCGCCAGCATGACCGCCGTGGCGCCGCCCCCGGGGATGCCCAAAGCCAGCAGGGTGGCCAGGGAACCGGCCTCGGACGTACTGTTGGCGGATTCCGAAGCCACCACGCCAGCCGGATTGCCGCGGCCAAAGCTCTCGGGGTCCCGGGAGCGACGCTTGGTTTCGATATAGGACAGCAGATTGGCAATGGAAGAGCCGACGCCGGGTATGGAACCGACCAGCACGCCGATGAGGCTGCCGCGGCCGATCACTCCCGGGAATCGCAGCGTGCTGCAAAAGCCCCGCAGAATTTCGCCGACGTTGACCCTGCGCGCCCGGTCGTCCTCAACCAGGTAACGGGCATTGACCAGGCGAAACAGTTCCGACGCGGCGAACATCCCCATCATCGCCGGAATCAACGGAATTCCGTCCAGCAATGAATCCAGACCCAGGGTGCCGCGGGTGTTTCCTGCCTCACTGAAACCCACCGTGCCCAGCATCAGGCCTACCAGTCCGGCTATGACTCCTTTCACCGGATTGTTTCCCCCCAGGCTGGCAATCAGGGTGATTCCCCAGAGGATCAGCACCGACATCTCCGCGGGTCCGATTTTCAACACGACTTCGGAAATCACCCCGATCAGCAGCAGCAACACCGTGTAACCTATGATCACGCCGAGACATGACGCTCCCAGGGCAACTCCCAGTGCCTGGTTGTGCCTGCCCTGGCGGGCCATGGGATAGCCGTCGAAAGTGGTCGAGATTGCCGAAGAGGTGCCAGGTATATTCATCAGGATGGCTGGTATGCTGCCACCGAAACTGCCACCGGTGAAGATGGCGGTGAGAAACAGCATGGCCTGCATAAAATCCATGTACAGGGTCATGGGTAGAAAGATCGCCATGGCCATGGAGATCTGCAGCCCGGGAATGGCGCCGAAAGTCAGGCCGATCAGGATACCAGGAATCACGATGAGCCAGGGCGTGAAATCGGAGAACAGCAGCTCCAGTGCAGCAGTGAGTGTAGTGATTTCGACCATGGTCAGCCACCGCCGGGTATCAGCAGCAGCGGCATGTCATAGGGCAGCATGGTGGAAAAAAACAGCGAAGCCCCCAGTGAGAATGCCAGTGCATAAGCCAGAATCCACTGCCATTTTCCTTCGCCGCCAAGTTTGAGAAACAGGGCTATGAACACGAAGGTACCCACATCGAGACCCAGCCATGGCAGGGTGGCGACATACCCGACAAACAAGGCAATCGCCGGCAGACTTCCGGTTGCGCCAGCCATCGGACCCTGCTGCCCTGATGGCGTGACATCGTGATGCACACCGGCTGGGACTGCCGGGATCGGGTCTGCAACCGAATCGGCTGACGTTGTCGGTGGTGACGGCTCCTGGTGCCGATTTACCGCGGGTCGCAGCAATTCCCTGACCAGGGAAAAGGCACAAAGCATCATGATTGTCACGGTCAGCGGCAGGACAAACACCAGGTTGTACAGGTGGCTGGAAGCCCGCCAGGTGTCCCACAGGTACCAGCCGGTGAAGGCAAACAGGGAAACCAGGACGGCAAGATCAGCAATCCTGTTGTTGTTAAACTCATCGGGGCGTGTGGACTGATTTTCCGGGCCAGGCAAGGTTATTACTCGTCTTGTTGATTGCGTGCTGTGTGCTTGCTGGTCTGTTGCATATAACCGGTTGTATTGACATCCACCGGCACCATACCAGAATCCGCTGTCGAGGAAAGCGCTATCTGTTCAGGCGATGGCCAGATACAGAAAATTGACAATCAGGCCGAGGGTCAGGATATCCACGGCGATCCGGTGGTCACCATCGCTGGCCCGTCGCAGCACCCTGCTGCCGACCCAGTTTCCGGGTACAGTTGCCAGCCCCAGGCCCAGGCCCAGCAGGAACAGTTCGCCATTCAACAGCGACGTGGAGCCGAACACCGTCATCTTGACAAGATTCATCAGCAGGGTAACCGTTGCCAGAGTCCCGGCAAAGCTCAGGCGGTTCATGCCGGTACCGAGTAAAAACGGTGCCAGGAAAAATCCGGGGCCGACCACGTTACCGGCCAGCACTCCCCAGATGGCGCTGGCCGCGGCCAGCAGCTTCGGCCCGGTGCGCAGCTGATGCTGCCGGGCCCAGCGCTTGATGGGAATTGACGCCAGTAAAAACAGCGCAAAGACAATTGCAACAACCCTGGGATGTAGCCAGGTAAACAGCAAAGCGCCCAGGGCCGTGGTGGGCAGCCCGAACAGCAGTACGGTGCGGACAGACCGCCAGTCGGTTTCCTTCCTGTAAATCAGCACGCGTGAGCTGTGGCTGATAACCAGCGCGCAGGTCATCACCGGAATGGCCACCTTTATGCCCATGAAATGAGAGAGCATAGCCGTCATCACCACGCCACCCGCCAGACCCACTGCACCGTGCAGTATGCCGGTAAGAAAGGCGAAGCCGGCCAACAGGCCCAGCATGGCGAGCGAATAATCGGGGATGATCATGGAACCAGTTACTGCGTTCACGTAAATGGAATTGCCGAGTTCACCAGCGCACCTGCAAGGACAGATCGAAACTGCGGCATTTATCGCGAAATCTGCTCACCCACTGCTGCAGCACGGCCCCCCTTTCCCGCCGGCCGGCAGATTCATCACTGGTGAGGGCAACTCCGTAACCGGAAGGCACTAGTTCATAGTTGTTCACAGCCACGGGACTTCATGGTTGAATCCTGACACGGTCGAGCCACAGCCTGTTGCCGAGCTGGCTTATTGAACGGAAGATCGGAAAGACGGGTACAAGTGCCTGTTTGTCGTGTTGTTCATCGGGAGTATCCCACCGAAGTGGATAAAGTTCCACTTTATCAAGGCACAGAAACCGGTCGGTAACCAGCTTGGGTTTTACCGGTGACAGGTCAACCCTGCACCGGTGAGCAGACCAAAACCGACAAGACGGAACCGCAGCCCCGCTGCTGAAATTTATTTTCCGGCACCTCGGTCTATTGGATTCATCGACCCTGATTCCAGCTGGTCCAACGATGACCATAGAAGATGACCATAAAAACAGACAATAACAACAGGAAACCACTGACCAGTTATGGCAATACTCCGGCTTGCAGGCGACTTCACTGACGAGGCGCCTGGCAACGTACTGGCCACGCGGCCAATTGTGCTCCTGCTGCTCATCGGCATCGGTTCAGTGATGCCTGAATCCGTGCTTTCCGCTACCTGCAGCTGTGCCGGTACACCACTGATGGGCGCCCTGGATACCTCGGCGACGGAACAGGGAGACCTTTTTCTCAGCTTCACCTCCGAATTCCATGAGATATCGGACCTGGTTGAGGGGAGCAGCCAGATTGACGATGAAACCGATCGAAGAAGATCTTCCGTGTCCCAGGCACTTGCCATCAACTACGGCCTCAGTGATCGCTGGGGATTGTCGGCGCTGGTGTCCTACATCGAACATGAGCGTGAAGTGGGACAGAGTTTTTTTGGCAGGCAAAAAACCTCGGGGCTGGGCGACAGTGTCATCATGCTGCGGTACACGCCGCGCTATATCACCCCGTTTTCCCGTCAGCAGGTTTCCCTGGGCCTTGGCGCCAGGTTGCCCACGGGGAAAGATAATGCCGGGAGCCTGATCAGGTTTTCTGAAGACATGCAGCCGAGTACCGGTGCGGCAGGTGCCATATTGTGGGCCAGCCACAGCTACGCCTTCAATCAGGCGGCAACCCGGGTACTGACAAGCTCAGTCTTCTACACGAACAATGAAAAGGAGAACGACAGGGACTACGTTTTCGGCGATCAGCTAGTTGCCACGGCCGATTTTAGCCAGAATTTTACCAATGGCCTGAGTTACTCCATCGGGCTGCGCTACCAGCATACCACCGAAGACCAGCGATTCGATTTCGACGTGCCCAATACCGGTGGTCAATGGCTGGATTTTACCCCTTCAATCAGCTACGCCTTCGATAACGGTCTTGACGTGGGTCTCTCCGGGCGGGTGCCCCTGAAACGCAAGTTGAACGGGGTCCTGCAATTCACCACCAGTTACGCCTATGCGCTGTCGTTTACCTTCGGGTTCTAGCCCGGGGTGACACCGGCGGTTCGCCCCGCAACCCCGTCTCCCGACAGCCTATCCGACTATGCCCCGGCGGCACAGTCACCTGCTTCCTGAAATTCCGAAAAATCTGCCCTGCTTCCGTAGCGCGGAAGCAGCAGGCGTGGCCCATCCCCGGGTTTTACTCCGTTCACCGGTACAGACTGGCGGTTCGCCGATAACGACAATTATCCGGGTTGGGGAACAAAGGGATTCTGCATGAAACACGTATAGATAGGTGGCTGTGGAAAGAACCTGCCAGCCTGAACCATTTGTATACCACCACAGAAAGTAGACATCGGTTGAAATCTCTGGATTAACGCAGCCTGCGCCTGCTTGAACGCCGTGCAGTGGGATCTAATTTCAACAACTCTCGGGAAGAACACCACCATGACCAGTAATACTTCAGGTTTCGATCTGTCACCCCAGAGACGTCACCGCAGGTCACTTTACCTGTTGGCAGGCGCACTGGCGGCAGTCCTGCTCGCCGCTTATTTCACACTCACCGGCCAGGATGATGGCCCCGATAGCGAAGCCCGTATTTCGCTGGTGGAAATCGGCAGCATCGAAAATACCATTGCCGCTTCGGGTAGTCTGCAGCCCAGTGAATACGTCGATGTAGGCGCCCAGGTTTCCGGACAGCTGCAACAGCTTTACGTGGAGGTGGGAGATGTCGTGGAGCAGGGCCAGCTGCTGGCCGAGATTGATGCCCGGGTCCAGGCAGCCCGCGTCGAGGCCAGTCGTGCCAGCATCGAAGCCCTTGAGGCCCAGATTGCCGCCAGGGAAGCCTCGCTGACGCTGGCCCGTGCCAATGCCGAACGCCAGGCCCGATTGATGGCTGCCGATGCCACCAGTCAACTGGACTATGACAATGCCATGAACGCCCTGGCCTCGGCGGAGTCCAGCCTTATTCAGCTGCAAAAACAGATTGAACAGAACCTCGCCAGCCTGGAATCCAGTGAAACCGAGCTGGAGTTCACCCGTATCTATGCACCCATGGCGGGCACCATTGTTTCCGTTTTCATTGAGGAAGGCCGTACGCTCAACGCCAACCAGCAGGCACCGATAATCCTGCGCATCGCCGATCTGGGCACAATGACGGTGGAGGCGGATATTTCCGAGGCGGATATCGGGGATATCAAGTCAGACATGGACGTCTACTTTACCACGCTGGGCGGTGGCGCTCGTCGATGGTACAGCAAGGTCCGGCAGATTCTGCCCACGCCAAAGATCGAAAACAATGTTGTGCTCTACACCGGGCTGTTCGATATCGCCAATGACGACAACGCCCTGTTACCGGAGATGACTGCCCAGGTCTACTTCGTCACGGCGTCGGCCCGGGACGTACTGACCATCCCCATGGGCGCGGTGACCTTTATCGAGAGATCCGCGCAGCGAAACGGTCCGGGCAACAGCCGGCCGGGACTGAACCGGGTGGCAGCCGGGGAACAGGGTGACCTGGCACCGAACCGGCCGGCGGCGCGCCAGCTCATGGGTTTTCCATCCGCAACCGGTGCCGAGGCGGAGCGACCAGGGCCATCTGGACGAAATCTTCAGGCTGGCGACCAGGAGTTTGATGCCGACACCGTCAGGCCGGCGCTGGTAACTACCGTTGACGAAGAGGGTAATCAATCCACCCAGCGGGTCCTGGTAGGCGTGACCAGCCGGATTGCGGCGGAAATCGTGGCCGGACTGAATGAAGGTGACCGGGTGGTTTCCGGCGTTGTCCAGCTTCAGCGCCCTGATCGATTCCCCGGGGAAGGCGGCGGACCTCCCGGCGGCTTTGCCGGCAGGAGACCTTTCTGATGACTGCTACCGTGATTGATGATCGGCGCACTCACCCGGCACAACAGACCGAATCCTTGACTGATACCAATGCCGGAACAGAATCCCGTGCCATCCCATTGATTGAATTGCGTGGTATACACCGGCTGTTCAGGACCGACGGCGGCGTCGAAGTGCATGCCCTGCGCGGTATCGATCTGAAGATCTACAGTGGTGAATTCCTGGCCATTATCGGTCAGTCGGGTTCCGGCAAGTCCACGCTGATGAACATCCTGGGCTGCCTGGACCGCCCCAGCAAGGGCACGTACCTGTTCGCCGGCAGGGATATTCAGAGCTTTGATGCCGATGGCCTGGCCTGGCTCCGGCGCGAAGCCTTCGGCTTCGTGTTTCAGAGCTATAACCTGTTGGCTACGGCGACGGCGGGTGAGAACGTCGAGGTACCGGCCATCTATGCCGGTCTGGGACAGCAGGAACGGCGACTGCGCAGTGAAGCGCTGTTGACTTCCCTGGGCCTCGGGGACCGTATGGAACACCGTCCCAGCGAACTGTCCGGGGGACAACAGCAGCGCGTGTCCATTGCCCGGGCCATGATGAACGGCGGGCAGGTTATTCTTGCCGACGAACCTACCGGTGCCCTGGATTCCCAGAGCAGTGTCGAAGTCATGGCTTTACTGGAAGACCTGGCCCGTGAAGGGCATACCGTCATCCTTATTACTCATGACCGCGAAGTGGCGGAGCATGCCGACCGCATTATTGAATTCAGGGACGGGCAGATCATCAATGACAGCGGTCCCGGTGAGGAAGCCGTGGATGCCCGTAACAATCGCCGTCTTCGCGAACTGTTTTCGGGTCGTCAGGCCACCTCGGCACTGACCGGTGTCGCCGAATCAGTGCGCATGGCACTGCGTTCACTGCGAGCCAATATATTCAGAACCGTATTGACACTACTGGGTATCGTCATCGGCGTCGCCTCTGTGGTGGCGATGCTGGCCATCGGTGAAGGCGCGCAGCAGGATATCGTCGACCGTATCAGCTCTATCGGGACCAATCGCCTGACCCTGCAACCGGCGAGAATGGAGGGTCAGCGGCGCAACATGCCCTCGACCCTGACGTTTGAGGATGCCGATGCCATCAGCGACCAGTTAACCAACGTACTGGGCACAATAGCCGAGATTCGTGGCAACGATACCGTTCGCTTCAACCGGCAGGATTACCAGACGACGATTACTGCCACCAGTGAATCCATGCCGGAGTTGCGCAGTTGGCCACTCAGCGAGGGTACTTTTTTTACCCGCGAAGACAGTGACAATTACACGGCGGTTACGGTGCTGGGCAGTACCGTGGCGGACGAGCTGTTTGCTGCGGGTGAAGATCCGCTTGGTGAATACATACTCATTCGCAACATTCCCTTCCAGGTCATCGGCGTGCTCACCAGCAAGGGTGCTGCGGCGGGACCAGGTGGTGGAGACCAGGACGATGCGGTGTTCGTGCCACTCAAGACCGGCGCCCTGCGCCTGTTTGGTGAAACCAATGTCAATTCCATCTCGGTGATGGTGGACGACATAGACCGGATTGCAGAGACCGAACAGGACCTGACGGAGTTCATGATTGCCCGCCACGGCCTCGAGGATTTCCGGATCTTCAACAGCGCCGAACTGCTGGACACCGTTTCCGCCTCACAACAGACCTTTACCATCCTCCTGGGTTCCGTCGCCGCAATCTCACTGCTTGTGGGCGGTATCGGCGTGATGAATATCATGCTGGTATCGGTTACCGAACGCACGAGGGAGATCGGTATTCGCATGGCCACTGGCGCACGCCAGTCAGATGTCATGGCCCAGTTTCTGTCGGAAGCCATCGTCGTTTCCGGCGTGGGCGGCATCATCGGTGTTCTCATCGGCGTGGCTGTGGGCAATTTGCTGTTGCTTTTCGGCGTATCCATCAAGTTTACCGCCCTGCCTGCCATCCTGGCATTCAGCTGTGCCGCGGCTACCGGCCTGGTGTTTGGCTTTGCGCCGGCGCGAAAGGCATCGCGCCTGGACCCGGTAGTGGCCCTGGCCAACGAATAATCCAACCTGGAAAAGAGACTATGACCCCAAGAAAAAAACTGGCTGCCGCCATCACCATCGGCGTACTGACCCTGGCTGGCTGCACCAGTACCGAACTGCCGCAGCTGGCCGACAGTGATGTGCCGGAGCAATGGACACTGGCCTCGGCAGCCGACGACAGCTTCTGGCCTGACACCCAGTGGTGGACTGGCTTCAACAACGACGAACTGACCGAACTGGTATCCCTGGTACAAAACAGTAATCTCGACCTTCAGGTCAATCGACGAAATCTGGAAGCCGCGCAGATTGCCCTGCGTGAGGCTGGATTTGACCTGTTGCCAACGCCGATTATCGACCTGGGCACCAGTCCGGTCTACCGGGACTCCCGCATTGACAACGAATCGTTCCGAGACACCAGTGGCGAAGCCATCAGCCTGGAGGCTTCGGCCAGCTACAACGATATTCTCAGCAGGCCTGCCATTTACGATGGCGCACTTGCCAGCTACGACTCCAGCGCCGCCCAGGCCGCCGACATTGCGCTGAATACGCTTACCACGGCGGCCTCCAGTTATTTTCAGTTGCTGCTGACCCGTGACAAGGTTGCCACCACGTCGCAGAACGTCGTCAATGCCCAGGCTATCTATGAGATTGCCCAGGCCCGGGTGGATGCCGGTGTGGCGATACCCATCGAAGCCCTGCAGCAGCAGATCGCCCTGGAACGTGAGCGCATCAACCTGCAGAGTTTCCAGCAGGATGACCTCGCGGTCCGTTCATCACTGGCCTTGCTGACCGGGCAGTCAGTGCAGAATTTCGACATGCAGGGCAGTTCGCTGGACGAAGTGGAAGTGCCCATGGTGCAGCCAGGAATGCCGTCACAGTTACTTAACCGACGACCGGACCTGGTGGTGGCAGAAGCCGGCATGCGCAGTGCCCGCGCCAACGTGGACCTGGTAAAGTCCGAGCTGTTTCCGCAGATCTCGCTCACTGCCGGCACCAGCGCGTCCAGCAACTCACTGACCGACCTGGTAAGAAATCCCGAACAACTGCTGGCGATCAATGCCAACCTGGTGCAGTTGCTGCTGGACAATGGTCAACGTGACAGGAATATCCAGCAGGCCATGCTGGCCTTGGAAAACAGCCTGAGTCGCTATCGCATTGCGGTGATTTCCGCCTTCAATGAAATCGACGTGCTGCTGAGCAATATCCAGCTGCTGGCGGCACAGACAGATGTGGCGCTGCAGAACCTGGCTTCGGCGGAAGAGTCATTCCGTATCGCCCAGATTCGTTATGAAGAAGGCGTTGCCGACTTTCTTACTATACTGACCAGTCAAAACACCCTGTTCGATACGCGCAATACCTATCTCGACCGCAAGCAGGCACAACTCAATGCCACACTGGCGCTGTTTCAGGCCCTTGGAGGCGGCTGGCAGATGGAAGAATAACCCAGGTCTGGTAAGTCAGGAAACGACAGGCCGCCACTCCCGCAGAGCACGTTAATAATTGATCTGAGGGTCCCTGAGAAGCTTTCGCAGGAATTTGTGCTACTGGCCCTGGGGGGCCGTACCCGGTGGGGCATCCGGGGAAACAACAGGAGGCGCGCCGGGTGGCCTGTTGAGCCGGTCCGGTAAGGCGGAGGGACTGTTCGGACGTCGCCTGTCTCCCCTGCCACGGGGACCACCACGCTGTATGAATTCCACCGCCGTCTGTCGCTCTGCTTCGCTGAGCTGATCGAGCAGCTGCACGGTCTCTTCATGAGACAATTCCTGGTAGCGGTTGCTGGCCTCGCGCAACCGGGCGAACGCGGCGGACACCTGCCCGCTGTCAAACTCTTCACCGACCAGCAGTTCGTTGACCTGCCGCTGTGCCTCGAACATTTCACGGCGCGCCGGGTTCAGCTGTGCCGCACCCTCCTCAAGGAAGCCTTCGAATTCGGCACGTCGCTCTTCCGGTAAGTCTCTTAGCACCCAGCCAATGCCCGGTGGAAAGGGTCGTGCTGAGCGGATTCTCTCCGGCACAATGTCCGGCCGATTGACGATCCGATAGCCGATACCCCCGATAAAAAACAGATTCAGCGCAATGGAGGTCAGCAGTGCAGTCAGTATGAGATTATGTCGGGTCATCAGGTCCGCCAGGCGCCTTACAGCCCCTCGTTGTAGTCGTTTAGCGCAAGAATGTAGAGTTCGTCACTCCAGTATTCATCAGCCAGCTGTTGTTCACTGACACCAAAACTGAAATAGTTGCCCAGCAGGATGCCAAAGACCAGGGGCAGACATGAGGCCAACACCGGCCGCCAGAGCTGCGGAGTACGATGCGGTATCAGCCATTCGATGAACGAGTCCAGCGGGGAAGGCCTGCGCTGTGGCAGGGCCTGCTGGATAATGCGTTGTTCAAGCCCCGGAAATTCCGGTAACGGCAGCTGCACCAGCGTCTCGTCCAGCTGACTTTGTTGTTGCATCAGCAGGCGGGCCTGCTGATCCACCTTCAGTAACCTTGTGGCGGCTTCGCGACGCTGTGGAGGCCACGCCTCGGTAGCGCTGCCGTACAGGTCCAGCAATTCTGTGAATTCATTCAAGTTCATGGCTTTATCATTCATGCATCGTCTCCTGGACAGGCAAATTGCGTGCTTCGCCTGACAGTCTTCGATTCCAGCCTGGGATAAGTTCTGACATCAGTCGCGCAGTCCCTGATTCTGTCGGAGTGTTCGCCTGGCCCGGGCAAGAGCCGATTCCAGCGCCTTGACTGACATGTTCATGATATCAGCTGCCTCCTGATTGGAAAAATTCTGTAGATGACAAAGCGTTATCGCGCTTCGCTGGTTTTCCGGCAGGCTCATCAATGCCTTGTTGAGCCGATCCAGCATCTCGCTGTTTTCCAGGCTGGCCAGGGAATCCACTGCCTCATCATGCTCCTCAACCTGGTCACCCGGCTCCATGTTGGCGTGTTTACGCAGAAAATCGACGCACAGGTTATGGGCAATCCGGTGCAGCCAGGTGCTGAGCTTCGCTTTGCCGGGCTGGTAGCGGTCAGCCTGGGTCCACATCCTGAGAAACGTTTCCTGGGTTATATCCTCGGTATCCCTGTTGCTGCCAAGCATCCGAAAGGCATAATGACTGATGGATTTTGAATGCCGGGTCACCAGAGTCGCATAGGCTCCCTGACTCCCTGCACATACCGCCTGCATCAGTTCCTCATCGGTCATCCCGCGTACTATAACCCGAAAGGTTCAGGAAACTCTGACTAATTCAGCGCTTCCATTAAACTGCCTTAAAATCATGCCCGGCTTGCAAACCGGGCATAAACACCTTCCTCATAATTGACTGTGGCTCAGGCGCCCCCACGACGGCGTCCGGGACCACGATTAGCCGGTCCCCGGGGAGGACGAAGCTCGTCAGCCTCCAGCAGACCGTTGTTGTCACGATCCATCTGCTGGAAAGTGGCTTCCTTGAATTCAGCTTCCGTGACCAGTTCGTCACCATCCAGGTCCATCTGCATGAAGCGTTCCTCGGCCCGCTGGGCCATTCTTTCGCGACGTTCCTCACGACGGGCATCGCTGTCCTGGTTGTCAGCCTGGTCACCGCCGCGGAGTCCGGCACGAGGTCCGGGCCGACCGTTCAGGAACTCATCGAGACTCAATACGCCATTATCATCGCTATCGAGTCTTGCTATCAGGCCGATTTCACCGTCCATAAACTCCTGGAAATTAACCGCGCCGTCATCATTGCTGTCCAGTTCGGCTACAGGATTTGGCCGGTCACCCCGGGCCGCGAAGGAAGTGCTGGCTATCGCCAGTAATCCCAGGCCGGTAATAATACTTAACTTGTTCAATGTGTTGTCTCCTTGCATTAGGGAATCACTGATAATTCATCGTTCAGTAGTGTATACGCAGGTGCGGTGAAAACCCTTCGCAGAAATATCAGGGAATCTCTTCCCGACCGGGACGATTTCGAGCAGACTGCCCGAACAATCGAGCAGCATTTTTACCAGGCCTGGTATTTTGAAAGTGGGGTGTTCAGTCAGCCAGCGGCCAGAAAACCTCGGTTTTCCAGTCTTCCGGGTTGGGGTGTTCACCGGGATCGGTGACATACCATTCCCAGTTGCCACCCAGGGACGTGTGGCCATTTTCCTTGACCCACTTTTCGATGATCACGTAGGTTTCCGGCAGTTTTTCATAGGGCCCTGAATGGGTCGCCGTGGCAACCTTGCCACCATGCAGATGACCGGCTGCCATCTCACCCTCACCTTCCGCCGGGGCACTCAGTGGCAATACCGAATCGACAGTCCAGCTGCCGAGTCCGACCTTGACGTAGCGTGCCATCGGATTGCCTGCGATAGCCAGGCCTTCCTGCATTGCATAGCCGAACAGCTTGGGAAAGCACTCCGCGAACAGGGACTGCAGTTCAGTTGGCGTCACCCCCTCTCTTCTTATATAAAGAATGGGCTGTGGGTTCAGGGTCTTGAGGCTGACTTCCGAGGTGGGCATTGTTATGATCCTCCTGGCGGCCGACTGGATCGGTCGCAACCGGGTTTTGAACTGATGGGTATTTTCTCCAGCCCACCGATTGAACTTTCTTTGCAGGTATTACAACCAGCACCTTTACCGGGATTCCGGCACTGCCGGTAAGTGGTCATTGACCGGATTCTGCGCGATGGATCAGACAAGTGTCAATATATCCCGGGTTCTCAGCATATGTGCCGGAGAGTAGCTCCTGGGGTAACGCACATCGACCGGAGGTTTTGCGGCAGGGAAGAGACATGAGCCCACTACGGCTTCCGCCGCAACACTGCTCCGGACTGTTGAGCAGCTTCACGACCTGCTCCCTGTCATCAGCCATCGGGTCGGGGTAAGGGCAGCCGCAAAGACCAGTTTGAAGAGCGAAAGCTGTCGGACTCCTTATGGATTCAGCGGGAATTCGACGGTTTAGGGGCTTCACCGGGTTCGCCGCTCACGAAATTGGACATAATCAAGGATCGAGGATAGCCGGGGAAAGTCTAAATTACTATAAGCCTATAGTTCACATATCTGGACATCGCCCTGGTTCGGAGATACCGTTTGTACTTCTTCGTATAGACGCCCCCTATGTCAACCTGAGAGTACCTTGATCTGATCGTTAAAAGAGTTATGACCTTGGACTGACATCCTCGTATTCGCGTACTGGATAACGCATTAAGATTTGTCCGTTTTGGGGTTACCACGATCTATAACCAGAAGTCGGTGTTCTAAAGAAAAACCCGTGGGCTTCCCAATCTCTGTCTTACTTCTTCAGATCAGTCAATGCACTCAGGCAAGTGACATTCGATAATTGTGTCTGTTTACGTTCAGTTTGTTGAAGTCTGGTTCTTACTCTTCATCAAGCCGCCACTTTGTTCAACGATTCCCAAATGAACCCTGCCATCTCCCGTGCGCAGGCGACCTTGATCTTGTTTGGGTGTTTGCCGGCATCCAACAGGCGTGTTCCCTTTTTATGTAAGCGACGCAAACAACGATCAGCGATGTTAACCAGCTCCGCATCCACATGACTGCGCCTGGCGCTCAGGTCCTTGGTAATCCGAGTGGTCCGATAACCCCGCTGGTTAGCTTCAATCAGCGCGGTGCGCAGGAACTTGTTGCCGTGTTTGGTTATGCCGAATCGATTGTGTTTACCCCCTGAGGAATATTCCCGGATATCCATACCCGCCCAGGACACAAGTTGTCGCGGGTGAGGGAAACGCTTGATATCGCCGATTTCAGTGATCAGAGTCAAGGCATAATGATTCTTGATGCCCTTGTAGCAGACCAGGGCTTTGACAGCCTCCTCGTAGCGGGGCGATTTGGCTAAAGCCTCTATATGTTGATCATATTCGGCAATCGTCCGGTCGGTAGTGCCCAGTTGGCGTAAGAGAACGTCGAGACTGATTTTGAGGCTGCCTGTTGTCGTTTCCACCGTTCGACGTAACCAGCTGTAGTGCAACTTGGTCCAGTGGGATTTGTAACCGGTCTGAGCACGGTAGTGTAAGCCGTGACGACGCAATAAAGCCTGCAGGTGAGAGCGCAGCTCTGCTTGATGTTTGACCAGGCGTTTACGCGTGCGCAGCAGATCCCGGTCCTGCTCCTGTTCGGTCTCGGGAACCCCAACCAGGGTCAGTAACCCATTGGCGTAGAACTGAACCAGTTGGGCCGCATCGATCCGGTCGGTCTTGATCTGTTTGCCCCGGGGGCTGGGAATACTGGTAGGTGCCACGACATCACAGTGGAAACCTTGTTTGCTCAAGTCCCGTTGCAGGGTATAACCGATATAGGAGGCTTCATAGCACAAGTGAAAGACTGTGCCAGGAAACTGTTTTTGTAGCTTATTCAGCTGGCTTAGCAAACCTTTGAGTGTGGGCCGGCATTTGAAGGACAGGCACTCGCCACTGTGTTTGTCCAGGGCGGAACCGTGGTAGTTGGTATCATCGACATCCAGGCCGATATGGATTATGTTTGCTTGCATAGACGCCTCCATTATGAAACTTGAATTGGTGGTGCACGATACCACCTTGAGGTATCCATCTTCGATGGTAGCCCCCGAACCATTAAGGGGTGGGGGCGTCTATATCTTCTATAAGCAGTCTTCGGGCAAGCGGACGATAGATTCGAAAAGCCGATAAACCACACCGATATAATGGGCTTCAACGCATGGAACTATTGAGCAGTATCGGTGCCTGGATCCGTTACTCATGCTCGAACGGGCAGCGAGTGGATCAGTTGAATTGGCATTTCATAGCGCCGCTCGCGAAGACTTCAGCATGAGCTTGTATTTCGTCACGCTATTGCGGGTCTTGACACTCCTCGTTGGCTATTTCGGAGTGATCTGGTTTTTTCTGTACCAGAGACGGCTGGGAGATTCGGCTGGGAGATAGTGCAGGCAATTCTCTATAACGAACCAGGCGAGGCAGTTCTGCCGCTCAATCATTGCCCTACACCAGGAATCACATTATGTACAACAGACCGTTCACGTTTACTTTACTTCCGGTACTCCTGTTCTCCGCCACACTGTCAGCCCAGGATTACTCCTACGATCCTGATCGATCCGCCATACTGCTGGTTGACCCCTACAATGAATTTCTTTCCGAGGGCGGACTGCTTTATCCCCTGTCCCGGGAAACCCTGGAGGCGAACAATGCCATCGCGAATATGAAGGCACTGGTGGAGGCGGCGCGGGCCTCCGGCATGAAGGTGATCTATGTCCCCCACCACCACTATGAGGAAGGCGACTACGATGACTGGAAATTCGGCGCCGGTTCCGGCCGGGTTTTCAAGGCGGGCACCTGGAATGTGGAATACCACCCCGATCTGGCAAAACAGCCGGGTGACCTGGAGGCGCGGCAGCACTGGAAGTCCAGTGGCTTTGCCAATACGGATCTGGATTTCCTGCTGAAAATTCACGACATCGATCACGTTATCCTGGCAGGCATGCGGGCCAACACCTGCATCGAATCCACCGCACGCTACGCAGTGGAGCTCGGTTACCACACAACCATGCTCACAGATGCTGTGGGAGCCTTTAATATGAGGGAGATGCAGGCGGCCGTCGAGATTGACTACCCGGTGATCAGCCACAATGTGCTTACCACCGAGGCGTTTATCAATGCGATTGAATGACTATTGGACAGATCTGGCGCTAGCTTGCCACCGGGTGCAAGGCGAATTTATATACTGCTTTGGGTTGACGGACCCGATAGCTTGCCAACATAGTCGTGTGCACTTCAAGTTCAGTTTCCAGCCATGCGCAGACGTTTCTGCGCCCCCCTTTTGTGTTCGTTAGGCTTTAGCGCTGGAAGCCAATTGAGAAATCGATGCAATACTTGTCAACCATAGTCCTGGCTGCAATGCTGGCGGGTTGCACAGCATCCACCGATACGCGGTACCGGCAGGACTGGAGTATCGTCCTTGACGGCGGCTGCGCTCCCGCTACCAGCGAATCATCCGCGCCGGTTATTAACGCTGATCTGGTATTTTTTGGCGGCAACGAGGGTGGCGTATACGCACTGGATGCAAGCAACGGCGCTCAACGCTGGCATTTCCATACAGGCGTTGACCTGCCAGCCGATTCAGACGCTGAGCCCAGGTCTTGGCCACGTGGCACTCGGCCGCTGTACGGTCAACCGGCTGACGGTCACCCTGCCTCGCTCTCCTGCCGCTCCCGCACCGACCCGATGGCGTGATGGCAGCGCGGAGTCTGCTGTTGGGGGCGAAGACGCCATGGAATCGGGTCAGGTCCACCCTGGGCTTGGGTACCAGGGCCGCGAGTCTGGCGATAAAATCCAGCGGCGCGAAGATCACATGGGTAGTGCCGTTAGAGTAGAATCCTAACCAGTTACTTGGCATAGCTATACAAATTTATGACTTGTTGCTCTGTGGTTGGCATTCCTTGATGTAGTCAAATATGGCACGAAAAATTTGATGCCGGGTTAGGATGCAAATCAAGAGTCGCTTCAATTGGGTTCTCGACTCCTGCTCCAAAACCGAAATCGTGTTTTATACAACAGCTGCAATTCAGGGCGCCTGGCAGTAGTACTGCCATCGCCATTTGACACTAACGCTGTGTAAAAAACTGACCCAGGGTCCGGTCCGATTATTTCGGTCGCAACAGCAATCGGTGCCGGGCGCCGCTTTCCACGTCATCGCGAGCCCATAACAGCGGAAAATACTCGCCGTTACCGAGCCGCTCGGCGAGGTTGCCGTAATTGGGGCTGCCCGGTTGGGCCGACTGACCCGGGGCGTTGGTGGCCACGGTGCGGGTCGGGTCCGCCAGATCGATTATGCGGCGAAAGTTGGCACCCGTCGCATTCACAGACCCGTAACCGCCAGGCCGCTCCACGGTGGGCAGGTCATATTCGGCCGCGAACAAGTGCTTGAGTTCACTGGCGGCCACGCGCCCATGGCGCCATTCGCTGCGATCCGGGCCCAGCTCTTCGGTGAGCCGCTCGAGGGCGGCTTCCAGTCCGGACACGATCAGCGGGCGACGTTGTGCCAGCGGCACTGAGGTGTCCAGTGCCGCCTCATCCACAGCGTTTTCCCAGCGCACATAGAGCGCACCAGCGGTGGAGTCGACAGTGAGTTCTCCATCCCATGCAGCGATCTGGCCACGCGCCCATTCCACGACGGGATTTTCCGCCGTCCAGCCCTGGAAGGACGGGATGTCACGCTCGGCGGCCAGTAGATAGTTATCATGCTGAATAGCCTTGTGCTGCTCCAGAGTAAATTTCTCGCCGGAGGAGAGAATCTGGTGCAGCCGGGCAATGCGTGAAGTCTCAACGCCCCGCGAGGAATGGTAGAACACCGGCCGCCCAGTGTAGCCCGGCGGGTGCACGTTGTTGTTGGCGGTGGCAATGTAGCCACGCTCGGGATTGAACTCCCGCGGCAGGTCGTCTCGAAATCCGACCCACTCATACTCGCCGGTGCCCGGCACCGGCAGGCGCCCGTTCCAACCGTCCCGGTCCGGAGTCAGGCCGGTCACCTGCAGCGCGATGTTGCCGCTGTCGTCGCCGCAGATGAGGCTGTGGGTCGGCACCAACCAGTGATTGGCGCGACTGAAAAAGTCCTCGCAGCTGGTGGCCTGGGCCAGTTGGAAGCTGCCCTTGTAGGCTGCCGTGCCGGGATATTGCACGACCGATTGGACGGCGTAGGCCTTCCGATTGTTCAGGTCTTCATGGAAAACCGGACCGTGGCGGCTGAACTTCAGGGTGATGCGTTCGGGCGCCTGACCTTTAACCGGAATCTCTTCCTCGATCATGCGCAGCGGCTCCCAACTACCCTGCCAGCGAACGAGATTGGAGTTGGTCGGGTGCATCTCCTCCACGAAGGTGTCGACCATGTCGGTGCCAGCGAAGGTAAAGCCCCAGGCCATGTGTTCATTGCTGCCGGCATCGACGCCGAGAAAGGGAGGTTCGCCACCGCCAATCACGCTCCAGCCCGGCGCGTTCAGGTGGATGAAGTAGCGCAACGCGGGCATTTCGATACGCCGGTGCGGGTCGTTGGCCAGAATCGGCACACCGGAAGGCGTGAGGCGGCCACTCATCACCCAGTTGTTGCTGCCTTCCTGATAGTAAGGGTCGCTCTGTATTCCCGCCACGCGTACACCGCCGGAAACCAGATCCCGGTACTCCTCGACCACTGCCAATGGCGGCAGTCGATTGCCGGTAAACGGATCGCTGTCTCCGGCCCGCGCCGCGTCAAGTACCTCGTCGGTGATCAGACTCACGTCGAGCCCATTGGGCACCACCAGGTCGTCCCAGGGATCGGGCGCTGCCCGGCGATTGGCCTCTTCGACGCCTAATTCTGCCACCGCCCGCGCCAGCAGCAGCTCATTGATGGCATGGCCGCGCACACTGGGCACCGCCAGAGCCGCCCAGCGCAGCACCAGGGTCTCGGGGGTCCAGTGTCCAGGCTCGACACCGGTGAGCTGGAACTCGACCGGCAGATTGTCGCGATGCTGCTCGATGAAGGCATTGATGCCGTTGGCATGGGCGCTGAACAGGCGAAAGGCATCGGGGTGATAGCTGGTCCATTCCACAGCGTCGAATGGCCCCCGGTATTTCATCAGTCGCGAACGTCGATCCCAGGGCAATGCCTCGGGGCCGAAGATCTCCGCCAGCAGGCCCTCGTGCCAGCGGCGCCACATCTCCATCTGCCAGAGCCGGTCCTGGGCCATGACGTAGCCCTGTGCAAAGAACAGGTCCGAGTCGTTTTCGGCGTAAATATGCGGCACGCCCCATTCATCGCGGATAACTTCCACCGGCGCCAGCAGCCCGGGCACAGCGAGTTCTCCTTCGATCTGCACCAGGGCTTGTTCAGCCAGGTCATCCAGGGAAGCCAAACTTTGGAGCGGCACCGCAATTGCGGCAATCAGGCAGACAAGCGCTACGGGCTGAAGCAGGCAGGAGCGGGACATCTCAGGTTCCTCTTGAGCGAATAATTTGGATTATTTTACCGAAGCTGTTCTTGCAGTCGTGAGGACACAAATAAACATTGAATTTTCGGTCCAATTGCATCGTACACTGCGATTTTTGTAATGGCAAAGGGCAGACTGTGCTGGTATTGCCATTTCTTCCAGGCTTTATTGGCCTGGTACACAACGGACCCAACTTTCTTTCATGGGCCGCTCGCTGCCAACAGCAGACCTTGAGGAGCAACTGGTTACCGACAATTTTCGTTTCAAACCAGCTCACAAAACCGGGAGCGTCAACCTTAAGCATTAGCTCAACCAACGTATCCTCTTGAATAACTGGTTCGGCTTTCAGGAAGCACAAAAGGTATCTCCGAACCCGGGCGACGTCCAGATGTGTGAATGATAGGCCTCAGTCATTCGCAGGTAATTCGTGAAAGCAGGTGTTGTTGGGGGCGAAGACCCCATGGAATCGGTTCAGGTTCACCCTGGGTTTGGGTACCAGGGCCGCGAGTCTGGCGATGTAGCGACACAGCCGCTCAATCATATTGCGTTGGTCGGCTCTGGCGGCCACCCCGGCATGGAGACTGAAGCCGGCCAGTTTAGCCACACGTGCAGAGCCCGATGGCAGATAAGGTTGCGGCGGAATGGTCTGCAGGCAGAACACCTTGCGGCCCTTTTGTGAGCCGATGGCTACTAGTTCACTATCAGGCAGGTTCTGGGGAAGAGGCTGTGAGGACAATTCCCGGAGGCGTATAGTAGTCGGCTAATCAGACACCGGGAGATTAAGTCCATGGCTATTGAGTTGTTAATGGGATGTTAATCGGACACCCACATTTTTGTCACTTAGTATTTTACCGTGCAACCCAAGCTGCTATCTACGACTAATCGGATCGAATAGTCTCTACCCAGAGCCAATCTTTAAGCGAATGTAATAAATGCTTTCTCAGGAAGTCGCAATTATCTTGCGGCCCTTATTGCTTCAGACATATAGAGAGGATAAATCGGGAAGGGTTCTAATGTTGAAACCTTTGCACTGCTTTCAACCCGTGAAGCCAGCACTGGTTACTTCTTCTCGCCAGTTTTCTTATTTGATTAACACGACCCAGGGCCCGATAAAAGCGACTGCCAAACTGTTCCGTGTTTTCCACCCAGTTTTTTTCTACTACGTCCAGTTTCTTAAGAATCGGTTCCACATGCGCGGGTATAGCACCTCGCTTGTCTTGGCGGATAGCTCTGCCGGTCCAGTCAACCAGTTCGAAGTAATCCGAGCTTTGAATAGGAATCTTTTCTCTTGAGTCTGGTTCCCCGGGGCTGTTCAATGGCTTGAGCCAGCTTTTTCTGGCCGTTGATTGCGCACCAGCCCGATCACGAAGTCGTTCCTGAATTGACGTGAACTCTGATGACTCCAACGTATCACAAATTGTTGCTCTGATCGGGTTCAGATCAACATAGGCCATACAGCTGATCAAAGCGGCCTCATTCAACAATGCCTGACTCTTGAAGCGGCCTTCCCAAAAGCGGCCCGTGCAATTGTCTTCAGCATTGGCCTGCCGGGCGATGGTTTCATTCAGGCAACGCATGTACCAACTCAGGTCCGAAAATCTCGACCGCCAAACCTCCACGAGTGAAAGCAGTGCTTCAGATTCCCAGGCTGTCAGCGATTCGCCTGCCAGGTGTCTCCGAGCCAGTTCCGGTCCTTTAAAAAGTTGAAGCCAACGCGCTACCACTTCTTTGTCGGACAACGCAGTGGCGGCCTGGGAATCTATACACAGAACCAGGTGAAAATGATTGGACATAATTGCGTAGGCGCAGACGTCAATGGTAAAGATTGAGGAAAGCCGCTTGATACGATTAAGAATCCATTGCTTGCGATGATCGAAATTGCGACCAGTACAGCTATCCGTGCCACACAGGAATGCCCGACGCACGCAGCGGGAAACACAGTGATAGTAAGGCGTAGTACCGGGATCAACCAAGCGATATCGGGCCAAGGGCATCGGTTCCTCCGTGAACCAGAAACCTTTACTATCAGTTATAGACGATATCTGAGTTTGTGCCTAATAATCACGTGAATATCTGTGGGTGTCGTTTTTACTCCGGTTTTTACTCCGTTTTTACTCCGCGTGAAAATCTGTGTGTGTCCTTTTTTACTCTTTTTTACTTTTTTTACTTCTTTTTTACTTCCTTTTTTACTTGGATGACCTGCAATGGCAACAGCGGGCACTGACCTGCAATGTCGTGGCCGTTGTGGGACGCCAGGGGTCGGCCAGATCTCAGCTGAAACGCTGGGCTGCCAGAAACGAAAAAGTCCTGCGGCGCACCAGCAGCATGATTAACCACCTGCAAACAGAATCCCAACCGGATTATGCGATGTTTGCGGTTGCCCTGAGGGAACTGTTGATTCTGGCCCTGGTAACCGCCTACGAATCCTGATCGATAATGCTGGTCGATCAGGCTGTTTTTCGTCTAGTTTGCAGCCTGCACATTATGATCAGAACCGCACCATTCTGTTTCTTCCCAAGGCCAAATGCTGTAAAAAGGGCACCATGAAAATACCCAAACGAATTAAGCCCCTGATTGATGAGGGCCTGGTGGATGAAGTCATCAGCAGGCTGATGAGCGGTAAAGAGGCAGACGTGTACGTGGTGCGCTGCAATACCGAGATTCGCTGCGCCAAGATCTACAAGGAGGCTGCCAATCGCGGCTTTAAAAGGGCTGTGCTCTACCGAGAAGGGCGCAAAACCCGCAACAGCCGCCGGGCCCGCGCCATGGACAAAGGCTCGCGCTTTGGCCGTGAGCAGCAGGAACAGACCTGGCACAACGCGGAGGTGGATGCGCTGTACAAGCTCGCCGAGGCTGGCGTCAGAGTCCCACAACCCTACTCATGCGTGGACGGTGTTCTGTTGATGGAGTTGATCACTGACAGTGAGGGTGATGTAGCGCCCCGCCTGAGTGATGTTTCCATGTCAGCCGAGCAAGCTCTGGCAGGACACGCCAAAGTCATGGAATACGTCGTACGGATGCTCTGTGCCGGACTGGTGCACGGCGACCTGTCGGAATTCAATATACTGGTCGATGAAAGTGGCCCGGTGATCATTGATCTGCCCCAGGCGGTGGACGCCGCAGCCAATAACAACGCCGAGGCCATGCTGAATCGGGATGTCAACAGAATCAGCGCTTTTTACGGTCAGTATGCGCCAGAGTTGTTGACCAGTCATTATGCAAAGGAAATCTGGAAGTTGTTCGAGGACGGTGAACTGCACCCCGATATTAAACTCACCGGTCTGTTTGCCGAAAGCACCCAGGAAGCTGACGTGGATGGGGTGATGCAGGAAATCAATTCCGCAATTGCCGAAGAGTTGAGTCGACGGGAACGACTGCTCGGAACTGATTAGCCAGCTGGACCTGTAGCGACCCATGGACCGAGAGAGTCGAAAAAAGTTTGCAGTCCATCAGATACCATTCACCCTTCCCGACGATACAGGCTTCCCCGGGCTTCAGGTCCATTGACTCCTGCCCCGAGTCATAGGTCAGGCGCATAGTGCCGGAAACCACGTAGAGTATTTCATCGCCATCCGGATGCATTTCACCATCATGGGGTGACTGCCCTGATAAAATCGTAACGACGCCGACTGTCATGCCGTCAATGCGCTGTGGTGGCCCGGGTTCCCGCCTTCGCGGGGTTACCGACAAATCCCGATAAATGTCGCTTATTGAAAGTACAAAAGGTATCTCCGAACCCGGGCGATGTCCAGATGTGTGAATGATAGTCCTCAGTCATTAGCAGGTAATTCGTGAAAACAGGTTCAAATCTTCAGAAGATCCCAGGATATCAACTTCTTTTTAGTCACAAGGCAATGGTAATAGGCACTCGTGATGGTACCAGCCAGAACGGTCCCCGGCCGCTTTTCCTGGCGGACTCTCTGGCAATATGGCTTTCTACTTGTCCTTGAGTCAGGCGTCGTTGAACAAGCTCGGCTGCGACGGGCCCTCTCCGGCGGGAGCTGCGCCTGGGAGTCACTGGACCGCTTCTTATTCATAGGTTCCAGATTCTGCCGAATCACCGCCGGTGGGGGTCAACGACAGACGCTGCTCGGCGATGTCAGGCCCGGAGATGTAGCGACACAGCCGTTCAATCTTATCGCATTGGTCTGCTCTGGCGGCCGCCCCGGTAAGAAGACTGAAGCCGGTCGGTTTAGCCACACGTGCAGAGCCCGATGGCAGATAAGGTTGCGGCGGAATGGTCTGCAGGCAGAACACCTTGCGGCCCTTTTGTGAGCCGATGGCTACTGGTTCACTATCAGGCAGGTTCTGGGGAAGAGGCTGTGAGGACGATTCCCGGAGGCGTATAGTAGTCGGCTAATCAGACACCGGGAGATAAAGTCCATGGCTATTGAGTTACAGGTTCTGGGATACGCGGCATTGCTGCAGTATGTACAGTTTCTGCTGATGGCGGTGCCGGCCAATCAGCAGTTGGGAGTGACTTACACGCTGGGCCCACGCGATGAGCAGCGCCAGCCTTCTGGCCTTGCGGGGCGACTGTACCGGGCAATGAACAACCACTTCGAAAATCTCATCCTGTTTACCATCGCTGTGGTGCTGGTGGTGTTGGGAGACGCCTCCAGCAGACTGACGGAAGCGGCGGCATGGACTTATCTTGGTGCTCGCATTCTGTACGTGCCGGCCTATGCGTTCGGAGTATTTCTTGTGCGGTCAATAATCTTCACCGCAGGTTTTGTTGCGACACTGGTCATGCTGCTGGCAGCACTTTTCTAAGCCTGGTCGCAGAGATGCGATCCGTGGGTCACTTCCGCGCCAGAACAAGCCTTGCCGTATGAGTCCAATTTCCCACCCGGGCGCGCAGTAACCGGTGTCGCAGATTCAGATTTCACGGCGTTTCAATCAACAGCAAGCCATCGGCTGCGATAGCCCCTTAGGCAAAACGTCAGGAGTGAGAGCGTACGGCACAAAAAGCAGGCCCATGCTTACGCAATCGTTGCTTAATGCCCCGACACTTGGCACTCTACCCGATCAAGGACATCGAAGGAGTGAACGCACATGTTCAAATTGCTGAGATCGACCCTTATCGCCGTTATCCCGCTGATTTCATCCATAACCCTGCAGGCTGCCGAGTTTGAACGAATCGGCAGTTTCAATTTTCCCACTTCCGGGTCTGGCCAGGCCCAGGAACACTTCCTGCTGGGGGTTGGTTACCTGCATAGCTTCGGTAATACCCAGGCACAGGCCGAATTTCGGCGCGCCCAGGAGCTGGATTCCGATTTCGCCATGGCTTACTGGGGCGAGGTTTTCACCTACCAGCACCCGTTTTTCGGCGCCATGAGTGAAGGGCCTGCTGCGGTGCTGATGCGCCTGGGCAATACTTCAGAGGAACGATTGGCCAAAGCACCTACCGCCCGTGAGAAAGGCTTCATCAGGGCAGCGGAAGCCTATGCCCTGACACCGGGTGGAATGCCTGAGCGGCGTACCGCCTGGATGCAGGCGATGGCTGAGCTGTATGAACAGTTCCCCGATGATGACGAGGTCAAAGCCTTCAATGTGGTGGCAATGCTGGCCGGTGCCACTGCAGCCGGACCCATGCGTCAGCGCATTAACATGCGCGCCGGCGCACTGGCACTGGAGCTGTTCAAGGCCAATGACAATCACCCGGGCGCGGCCCATTACGTGATTCATGCGTTTGACGATCCCATTCATGCCCCGATCGCCCTTGAAGCAGCCCTGAAATACCGGGATATCGCACCGGCGGTATCCCATGCGCGTCACATGCCGTCCCACATTTTTATTCAGCACGGTATGTGGGAGGAAGTGGCCGAATGGAATGAGTCCGCATTCGCCGCTGCCCGGGAGCTTTGGATGCCGGGTGATGCGGTTGGAGAGCAGAACCATTCCAACGACTGGGGTCAGTACGGCGATCTTCAGTTGGGAGACGTGGAACGATCAAGGCTGTGGATTGAGCGCGCGGAACAGACGTTACGGGAAAACCCCGGCGACCGCCGCTCGCAAAGCACACTTGCCACGGTCCGCGCACGCCATATCATTGAAACACAGGACTGGAAACTACAGCCCCTGTCCAACGAGCTCTCCAATGACGAATTGCTGGCTCTGGGACTGAGTGCCGCAAACCTTGGTTCTGCAGGTCTTGCACAGCAGGTTGCAGACAGACTGCAGGCGCGCTCTGAGTCCAGCCCAGGCAACAGGTCGTTGCAAGTCAGCTATCTCGAAGTTGCTGCCATGGCAAAGTTCGCAGCCTCCCACGCCACGGATGATCCCGCGGAGATACAAAGTCAGGGCGAGGCGATGTTACAGGAGGCCGTTGCGATCACGGAAGCCGGGAGCTTGCCCAACGGCGCCGCCAATCCACTGAAACCGGCTCATGAACTGTATGGTGAAGCGCTGTTGCATGCCGGTCGGGCGGACGAGGCTGCGCAGCAATTCGAAACCTCGTTGCTGCGCATGCCCAAGCGGACGCTGTCTTTGCTGGGTGCCGCCCGGGCTTATAAACTCGGTGGCAATAACGAAAAGGCGGCTGAAAAGTATCGAGCTTTTCTTTCTTACTGGAAAGATGACAGTCACGCAGCCGCCAGTGAGGCGAAAGACTTTCTGGCTGATCAGTAAAAGTCAGCCAGCGTCTCGTGGTGGCAGCTCTCGCAGCGGACTCTGAGCAACCCATGTTCCAGCCGGCTGCACTTAAGGTAGTCGGTGAACTCCTGCTGCACATAGTCAGGCAGGGTTCTGCCCGCGGCTTCCAGGTGGGTGAGGAACGCGGAGAAATACTGTTCGACAAGCCGGCAGAGCTGTGTTGTTTCCGGCTGATACCGCCAATAGTGGCGCGGGGGTCCGGCGACAGGAAGCCCGCCGGGGGAAGTGGCTGGCAGCGGCACGTCGAAGTCCCTTTCGACAGGGTGTCACTGGCAGTGTAGTCCGGCTAGCGCTTGTCAGCTCAGTGCACCGCTTGTCTGCTGGCCTTTTTCTACGGGCACAATAGTGCTTCCGATAAGCGAGGCCTATCTTTCGCACATCTGGACATTACCCGGGTTCGGAAATACCATTTGTACTTCTTCGTATAGACGCCCCCTATGTCAACCTGAGAGTACCTTGATCTGATCGTTAAAAGAGTTATGACCTTGGACTGACATCCTCGTATTCGCGTACTGGATAACGCATTAAGATTTGTCCGTTTTGGGGTTACCACGATCTATAACCAGAAGTCGGTGTTCTAAAGAAAAACCCGTGGGCTTCCCAATCTCTGTCTTACTTCTTCAGATCAGTCAATGCACTCAGGCAAGTGACATTCGATAATTGTGTCTGTTTACGTTCAGTTTGTTGAAGTCTGGTTCTTACTCTTCATCAAGCCGCCACTTTGTTCAACGATTCCCAAATGAACCCTGCCATCTCCCGTGCGCAGGCGACCTTGATCTTGTTTGGGTGTTTGCCGGCATCCAACAGGCGTGTTCCCTTTTTATGTAAGCGACGCAAACAACGATCAGCGATGTTAACCAGCTCCGCATCCACATGACTGCGCCTGGCGCTCAGGTCCTTGGTAATCCGAGTGGTCCGATAACCCCGCTGGTTAGCTTCAATCAGCGCGGTGCGCAGGAACTTGTTGCCGTGTTTGGTTATGCCGAATCGATTGTGTTTACCCCCTGAGGAATATTCCCGGATATCCATACCCGCCCAGGACACAAGTTGTCGCGGGTGAGGGAAACGCTTGATATCGCCGATTTCAGTGATCAGAGTCAAGGCATAATGATTCTTGATGCCCTTGTAGCAGACCAGGGCTTTGACAGCCTCCTCGTAGCGGGGCGATTTGGCTAAAGCCTCTATATGTTGATCATATTCGGCAATCGTCCGGTCGGTAGTGCCCAGTGGGCGTAAGAGAACGTCGAGACTGATTTTGAGGCTGCCTGTTGTCGTTTCCACCGTTCGACGTAACCAGCTGTAGTGCAACTTGGTCCAGTGGGATTTGTAACCGGTCTGAGCACGGTAGTGTAAGCCGTGACGACGCAATAAAGCCTGCAGGTGAGAGCGCAGCTCTGCTTGATGTTTGACCAGGCGTTTACGCGTGCGCAGCAGATCCCGGTCCTGCTCCTGTTCGGTCTCGGGAACCCCAACCAGGGTCAGTAACCCATTGGCGTAGAACTGAACCAGTTGGGCCGCATCGATCCGGTCGGTCTTGATCTGTTTGCCCCGGGGGCTGGGAATACTGGTAGGTGCCACGACATCACAGTGGAAACCTTGTTTGCTCAAGTCCCGTTGCAGGGTATAACCGATATAGGAGGCTTCATAGCACAAGTGAAAGACTGTGCCAGGAAACTGTTTTTGTAGCTTATTCAGCTGGCTTAGCAAACCTTTGAGTGTGGGCCGGCATTTGAAGGACAGGCACTCGCCACTGTGTTTGTCCAGGGCGGAACCGTGGTAGTTGGTATCATCGACATCCAGGCCGATATGGATTATGTTTGCTTGCATAGACGCCTCCATTATGAAACTTGAATTGGTGGTGCACGATACCACCTTGAGGTATCCATCTTCGATGGTAGCCCCCGAACCATTAAGGGGTGGGGGCGTCTATATCTTCTATAAGCAGTCTTCGGGCAAGTGGACGATAGATTGGGAAACCCGATAAACCACACCGATAGAATGGGCCTCGACGCGTGGAACTATTGAACTGCGTGGACAGGCTGTCCTCTGATTTGCGCGCGGCCTGTCGCGAGCTTGGCAACAACAAGCCGGACAGGTTCTTTCCTATCGATGTGGGGTAAAAGAAGCATAAGTAGAGCTGCATCGGTGCCTAAACCGACACAGCCCCCGATAAGCGGGGTCAACGGGGATCGAGACGCCCCCGCAGCAGCAGGGACGACTCGACCGGAGTCAGGTCCAGAGGTTTCTGCCGTGACTCACAACTCCGCCAGCAGGCGGTTGAACGTGGGGCTGGGACGCATGGCCGCGGCACACTTGTCACGGTCCGGTCGATAATAGCCGCCAATATCCACGGCGTCTCCCTGGGCATCGTTCAGCTCACCGACTATTGTCTGCTCATTCTCGGCCATGGCTGCGGCCAGCGGCTTGAAGCGGTCGGCCAGCCCGGTATCCTCGGTCTGTTCCGCCATGGCCTGGGCCCAGTAAAGCGCCAGGTAAAAATGGCTGCCGCGGTTGTCCAGCTCATTGACCTTGCGCGATGGCGATTTATTGTTGTTCAGGAAGGCTTCGGTGGCTTTGTCCAGCGCCGTGGCCAGCACCTTTGCCCGTTCGTCACTGTTTACCGCGGCAAAGTGTTCCAGGGACGCCGCCAGGGCGAGAAACTCGCCCAGAGAATCCCAGCGCAGGTGGCCTTCCTTGACGAACTGCTGCACATGCTTGGGCGCCGAACCGCCGGCGCCGGTTTCGAACAGACCGCCACCGTTCATCAATGGCACGATAGAAAGCATCTTGGCACTGGTGCCCAGTTCGAGAATGGGAAACAGGTCTGTCAGGTAGTCCCGCAGTACGTTTCCTGTTACTGAAATTGTGTCTTGGCCGTCCTTGATCCGTTCCAGCGAAAACTGCATGGCATCCACCGGGGCCATGATATGAATATCCAGGCCCTGGGTATCGTGATCCGGCAGGTACCGGTTCACTTTCTCTATCAGCTGCGCATCATGGGCCCGGTTTTCATCCAGCCAGAATACCGCCGGGGAACCGGTTTCCCTGGCCCGGTTGACAGCCAGCTTGACCCAGTCACGGATCGGCGCATCCTTGGTCTGGCACATACGCCAGATATCGCCTTTTTGTACCTGGTGTTCCAGCAACGTGTTGCCTGCGGAGTCCAGCACACTGACCGTGCCATCATCAGGCAGTTGGAAGGTCTTGTCATGGGAACCGTATTCCTCGGCTTTCTGCGCCATCAGTCCGACGTTGGGAACACTGCCCATGGTGGTGGGATCGAAGGCACCGTGCTGCTTGCAGAATTCCATGACCCGCTGATAGATACCGGCGTAGCAACGGTCCGGAATGACAGCCTTGGTATCGTGCTGCTTGCCATCCGGCCCCCACATCTTACCGGAAGTGCGGATCATCGCCGGCATCGAGGCATCGATAATAATGTCACTGGGTACGTGCAGATTGGTGATTCCGCGATCGGAGTCCACCATGGCCATGGCCGGTCGCTGTTGGTAGACCGCATCCAGATCCGCCTTTATCGCAGCCTGCTGGTCTTCGGGAAGTTCGGCAATCTTGGCATAGACGTCGCCGATTCCGTTATTGGCATCCACGCCAAGTTCCTGGAACTGCTCGCCGTACTTGTCGAAGACGTCCTTGTAGTAAACCTTGACCGCCTGACCAAAAATAATGGGATCGGACACCTTCATCATGGTGGCTTTCATGTGCAGGGAGAAAAGTACACCCTGTTGCCTGGCATCGTCGATTTCCCGGGCCAGGAACTCACCAAGCGCTGCAACATTCATGACCGACGCGTCGATGACTTCACCAGTCTGCAGCCTGGTACTGCTTTTCAGCACAGTCTGGCTGCCGTCCTCACCGGTAAACAGTATTTTGACATCGGTGGAAGCCGGCACGGTTACCGATTTTTCGCTACCGTAGAAATCACCGTCGTCCATGTGGGCCACGTGGCTTTTTGAGTCACCGGACCAGTCTCCCATGGAGTGTGGATTTTTGCGGACATAGGCTTTGACCGAAGGCGGTGCACGTCGATCGGAATTGCCTTCCCGCAAGACCGGGTTGACCGCACTGCCCTTGACCCGGTCATAACGCGCCTTGATGTCTTTTTCCCGATCGTTTTCCGGTTCCTCCGGATATTCGGGAAGATCATACCCCTGCTCCTGCAGTTCCCTGATAGCCGCCTGCAGCTGGGGGAGTGACGCGCTGATATTGGGCAGCTTGATGATATTGGCCTGGGGATGCTGAGTCATTTCCCCCAGCTCCGCCAGGGCATCGCCGATTCGCTGATCCTCGTTCAGGCTGTCAGGAAAACTGGCAAGGATGCGGCCGGACAGGGAGATGTCACGGGTTTCAACATTGATGTCAGATACGCCGGCGAAAGCCTGGATTACCGGTAGCAGTGAATAAGTGGCCAGGGCCGGTGCTTCATCGGTTTCTGTATAGATAATCGTTGGCGTTTCGTCTGACATCACTGTTCCTTTTATCACTGGTTGCAATTACTGGTTGCAATTACGGGTTGCTGAGTATGCTTATTGATCGGCTTCGACGTGATTCGTGTCTGTTGTCGAATCGGTACGCAACTGCTGTTACCGCTGCCGCCGCGGGCGCGTATTATAGCGTAATCGCGTGTACCGATGAAAACGGGGTGCCGGAGCCGGATCAGGAAGTTGTCCCAGGGACTGGCAACCGTCAGGGAGTCGACAGGGGACCAACCAGAACATCGTCAATCTGTCGGGCTCCACTGACGATCATCAGCAGGCGGTCCAGTCCCAGGGCCACGCCGGCACAGTCGGGCAGGCCGCGTTCCAGGGCAGCCACCAGCTCTTCATCCAGCGGCAGTGATTCCCGGCCAAGGCGGGCCCGCTGGTTCAGGTCCGCCTCGAAGCGACGGCGCTGTTCTGCGGCATCGGTCAGTTCCCAGTAGCCGTTGGCGATTTCCATGCCGTCCATGAACAGCTCGAACCGGCACGCCACCGGCACGCCGCTGGTATCCGGGGCAATCCTGGCCAGGGCAGCCAGGCAGGCCGGAAAGTCATAGACAAAACAGTCGTCCACCAGGGCGGGCTCCACCACTTCAGCCAGCAGCAGGTGCAGCAGTTCGTCCCGGGAATAGCCCCGGGAATCGAAGTCGATGTGCCGGTGCGCTTCCTGTGTCAGCGCCTCGTCGCTGCAGTCGTGGGGGTCCAGCTCCAGCGTCTGTTGAAACAGCTGGCGGTAGGTGGTGCGTCGAGGTGCGGGCCGTCCGGTTATCCCGCTGACCAGCTCCGCCACTTCGTCCATGAGCTGCTGCTCATCGAACCCGGTTCGGTACCACTCCAGCATGGTGAATTCAGGATGATGACGCCGACCGCGTTCGTCCCGACGAAACGCCTTGCACACCTGGTAGATTGAACCGCTGCCGGCAGCCAGGAGTTTCTTCATGGCGAACTCCGGCGACGTCTGCAGAAAAAAGCGACGGGAATCCTGCAGAAAAACGCCGTCTACCGCAATGGAATCCAGATGGGGGTCGGTGGCGGTGGTGGCACACAGCAGCGGCGTTTCCACCTCCATCACCTGCCGCTGCCGGAAAAAGTCCCGGACAGCGGCCAGCAGGTCGGCACGGGCCTGCAGCCTTACTGCCGGGGATTCCGATTGCCGCTCCACCATTTCAGGCTTTAACGCTACTTGGTGACGCGGTTCTGGTACTCACCGGTGCGGGTATCCACCCGCAGAATATCACCCTGGTTGACGAACAGCGGCACCTTGACCACCGCGCCGGAACTCAGTGTCGCCGGCTTTGTACCACCCTGGGCGGTATCGCCCTTCAACCCCGGGTCGGTTTCCACAACCTCCAGCTCCACGAAGTTGGGTGGCGTGACGGAGATGACCTCCTCGTTCCAGGTAATCACGGCGTAGACATCCTGTTCCTTGAGCCAGTCGATGGCTTCGGTCATGGCTTCCTTGCCGGCTGCGACCTGCTCAAAGCTGCCGTCGGTCTTCATGAAGTGCCAGAATTCACCGTCGCTATAGAGAAACTCCATGTTGGTTTCCATGACGTCGGCAGCTTCGATGGATTCGCCGGACTTGAAGGTTCTTTCCCACACTCTACCGGTTTTCAGGTTGCGGAACTTGACGCGGTTGAATGCCTGACCCTTGCCCGGCTTGACCACCTCGTTTTCCAGGATGGAGCAGGGCTCGCCGTCCACCAGCACTTTCAGCCCGCCTTTGAATTCGTTGGTAGAGTATGTCGCCATGTTCTCCTCTCGCTAGCAATTACCCATTGCTTTCCATACTGATATGATCCCGGTATCGCCCAGGACCGGAGTATTTCGTTCCATGTCAGAGTCGGTGCTTCAACTTCACCACACCGGTGCCACGGAAAAATGGCAACAGATATTAGCCGATCTGGTCACAGATCCCAAGGAGCTGCTGCAATTTCTTGAGCTGGATCCGCTACAGCTGAATCTCGATCCACGGGTCCTTGCCGCGTTTCCGCTGAAGGTCCCCCGACCCTTCATGGCCCGCATGGAAAAGGGCAACTGGCAGGACCCGCTGTTGCGCCAGGTGCTGCCACTGGACCGGGAGTTGCCGGTGGCCGGCGACCTGGCCGCCACGGATCCCCTGGACGAGGGTCACAGCAACCCCTTGCCGGGGCTGTTGCACAAGTACCATGGCCGCGTTCTGCTCACCGTGGCTCCCCACTGTGCCATTCACTGTCGCTACTGCTTTCGCCGCCATTTCGATTACCGCCACAACACGCCAGGCCGGCAGGCCTGGCTGGCCGTGGTCGACTATATCAGGCAGGATCCCGACATCCACGAGGTCATCTACAGCGGCGGCGATCCCCTGGCTGCCGGCGACCGGCAGCTGGCCTGGCTTACCGGCCAGCTGGAAACCGTTCCGCACCTGCAGCGCCTGCGCATTCACAGTCGCACGCCGGTGATGATTCCCCAGCGGGTCACCCCGGATCTGCTGCAATGGCTGGGCAATTCACGATTGAACCCGGTACTCGTGGTGCACTGCAACCATGCCCGGGAAGTGGATGACGACGTGGCCCGTGCTTTTAACAGGTTACGTGCAGAAGGCGTCACGTTGCTTAACCAGAGCGTGCTGTTGAAGGGAGTTAACGACAGTCTGACGGCTTTGCGCGAACTCAGCGAGACGCTTTTCGCGGCTGGTGTTCTACCCTATTACCTGCACCTCCTCGATCCCGTTCAGGGTGTCAGACATTTTGACGTTGCCGCCGCCAGGGGTCGTAGCCTGGTGACACAGCTGCAGAACTGCCTGCCCGGTTACCTGGTTCCCAGGCTGGTTCGGGAACAGGCAGGAGCCGGTGCCAAGCTGGCCGTCAGCTGATCGCCGGCAGAGCCCCGGCGGCGCCCGGGGAGATAGGGCCAACAACCATGGACAGGGAATGTCAATGTCGAGCCAGCCGCTTAATACAGCTGAAAATGACTGCTTTTCCCCTGACCCGGAAATCATCCGGGACAGGCTGGAACAATGCGATGCACTGACCGGGTTCCATACCCAATCCGCCTTCAGCTCCCGGCTGGATGAACTGATCCGGACCGGCGTGTACCGCCGGACGCCAATGACCCTGGCACTGTTGCAACTGGCCAATTTTTACGAAATAACCACCTGGGTCGGCAGCGCCGAGGCAAGACAGCTGTTACAGGCACTGTCCCGTCTGCTGCGCAAAACCGTCCCGGCCGATTCCCTGCTCTGTCACTGTCGCAGCCACGAGTTTGCCCTGCTGCTGATGGAAGACGGCAGCCGCAATTACCCGGATATCGCCGAAGCCATCCATCGGGCCCTGCACCTGGAGGGTGCCGGGCTGGTCCCGCCGCAACTGACCCTGGACTGCGAAATCGGTATTGTCCAGGTCAACCAGGACACGCCGGACAGCCGCGTGGCATTCGCCCGGGCCAGGCACGCCATCCGGAAGGACTGGCAGGAACTCCAGGATCAGTTGCCGGAATTCTCCCTGGATCGTGCCAACCAGGACGAGGCCCTGGGCCGAAAGCTGGTCCGTGCCCTGGATGAGAAGCGCCTGAAACTGACCTTTCAGGGAATCCTGGCCTTGCACGGGGATAACCGCCCCCGCTACGAAACCCGCGTGGTCATGGATACCGGGGAGCAATCCTGCCCGGCCGGTGACTTTATCTCCCTGGCGGTCAGGCAGGCACTGGGTGAGCGTCTGGACCGCCAGGTGTTGACCCAGGCCGTGTCTGCACTGCACAGCCAGGCGCCGGCACCCCTGCAGCTGACGGTTAACATCAGCCAGAATTCACTGGTAAGCCCGGACTTCTGTCGCTGGCTGTCCACCGGGCTGCCGGCCAATCCGGGGGGCAGGCTTATCCTGCAGGTCAGCGAGCTGGATATCCTCATCACCCAGCACCACCTGGAAAGATTCTGCGCGGCCATCGGTGACCTGCAGCTGGGATTGAGTATCAACCATTTCGGCGCCACCGAAGATCCGTTCCGCTACCTGGGACTGTTTCCCGCCGGCCTGGTCAAGCTGCACTGCTCCCGCCTGCAGCAACTGTCTGCCAGTGACGCGCAGCAACAGAATCTGCGCACCTGCATTGACCGGCTGCACCAGCGGGGTATCCGGGTCATCGCTGCCGGTATTGAAAATTTCTCTGACCTGCCGCTGCTATGGAGTGTGGGAGTCGACTATATCCAGGGACACTGCCTGCACCAGCCTTCCCGAAGCCCGGACTGTGAATTCGTCGAGGAGTTGGAGTTGAGCCTGAATATGTCGACATCGTGACTGAAAAACTGGGGAATGGCGGATCGAACTGCTATTCTTGCCGGCGCGCCGGCTAACCTGCACCGGTTACCAGGCCTGGATACGCACAAACCCCTCCAGGCTGACCGTCGATACCGCGTCAAGTCGCTACCAGGAACGGGAAACCTTTGACTGCCAAGCAACAAGCCCAGTCACCTCTGCCGCAGCAGCCTGCAAAGGTTGAACGGCAACCAACCGGCGGCAGCGTGGCCAGGCGCTTCACCTTCGCCGTCGCCTGCCTCATCGTCCTGTGCATGTCGGTTTTCTGGCTGATCAGCAATTACACCAGCCAGAACATGTTGCGCCAGCAGGCGGACGCCCTGGGTCAGGCCATCGCTCGCCAGACTGCGACGCAGGTAACCGAGCCGGTGCTGGCCAACGACCTGATCAGTACCCGCGTTATCCTTGAACAGCTGACCCGGGAAAACGCCATAGCGGAAGCCGCCGTGCTGAACGTCAACGGCGATGTTGTTGCCATAGCCCGCAACGAGGTGGAACCGCCTCTCAGCCTGTTGCCGGTATCGGCTGACTTCGGCGAGTACCTGGCCAGAATCGAGCTGGAAGAAGCCAGTGCCGGTACCGTACGTATTATCCTGGACCTGGCCTATATCGAGGCGACCACGGGCAACAACCTGATTTACATCCTGGTGGCCACGGCAGTGATCCTGATGATTGCCGTTCTGCTGAGTATCAATTACTTTCAATACCTGGTGAGTTTTCCCATCAGGCTGCTGAATTACGCGATTCAGGATATTCGCTATGGCGAGGTAAAAACCTGTCCGGACCCGAATACCAACAACGAAATCGGGCGGCTGATTCGTCAGTACAATGCCACTGCCGAGTTTCTCGCCAACTACACGTTCCTCAGTGCCGAATCCCTGTTGCCGGAGCGTTCACTGCCGGACCAGCAGCAGGCGCAGCGGGGTGACGGTCCGGTCAATGGTGCCGTATTGTGTATCCGACTGGCCAACTTTCACTACCTGGCATCCACCTGCGACCGCAATACCCTGTTGGTGCTGTTGAACCGTATTTATTTCATGTCGGAAAATATCGGCAGACTGTACAACGGTACCGTCAGCTACTGTACCGATGGCGAGGTCATCATCGATTTTCATAACAGTCAGGTGGATGACGAACAATGCTTTTACGCCATCTGTGCCGGCCAGCTGTATCTCAAGCTGCTGGCACGCATGACCGCAATCGCCCCGGGGCGAAGCATCGATGCCAAGTTCCGGCTGGCGGTTCATTACGGCGACTATGAAGCCGGACTGTACTCACCCGTCACCGGCGAATTCGACAATGTCCACGGGCCGACCCTGGACCTGGTACGACAGATCTGCGCCGAGTGTCCGGATAACTCCCTGCTTGCCAGTGAAATCACCTACGAGATGGCCGGCGGCGAATCCCGGGTGCTGGGCGAAGAATTCGGTCAGCTGGATGAGCCCCAACCGCTGGTCATGATCCTGTGCAGCAATGCCAGGGCAGGCTACCGACAGCTGCTGGACCAGCAGGCGGAGAAAGTGGCGGGCCTGCTGGCTGCCGGCACCGAAGCGGCCGCCGGCGAGCCGTAAGGACCACGGTCCTGGTTACCTCCGGTTCGCCGGGAGATTAAACCGGGCCGACGACACGGCTCCGGTACCCGCGTCAATTGACAACCGCGATTCGGTCCACGTTCTGAAAACCGCGAGGCAACTTGTTTCCTCGTCGACCCCTCTCGCCGCGGTAGTGTTCCAGGTCTGACGGCTTCAGGTTGTGATGCCGACGTCCGGCAAACACCGTCAGTGTCTGCTCCGGCTTCAGCACGGCTACCGCAACCACGAATTCAAGGCGCTCGGCAACCCGCGCAGAAGGGATGCTGATGATCTTGTTGCCCTTGCCACGAGCCAGCCTCGGCAGATCCTGCAGCGGGAACATGAGCATGCGACCCTCGTTGGTTACCGCCACGATAAGGTCCGACTGGTAGTCGTCCACACTGCAGGCGGGCAACACCCGGGCACCTCTTGGCAGGTTCAACACATTTTTCCCGGACTTGTTCTTGCTGTGCATATCCGCCAGTCTGGTGACAAACCCGTAGCCGGCATCTGAAGCCAGCAACAGTTCGCGATTCTCATCACCAATGGCAAGTGCTTCGAACGTGGCTCCGGATGGCGGTGTCAGTTTGCCGGTAAGAGGTTCTCCCTGACCCCGGGCCGAGGGCAGGGTGTGTGCCGGAACCGAATAGGCACGGCCAGTGGAATCCACGAACACTGCCAGCTGATTACTCTTGCCCCTGGCGGCCAGCTTGAAACTGTCGCCGGACTTGTACTGCAGTTTTTCGGCCTCCACCTCGTGGCCCTTGGCGGCCCTGACCCAGCCTCGCTGGGACAGGATCACCGTAACCGGTTCCGTGGAAATCAGTTCAGTTTCACTGAAGGCCTGGGCTTCATCCCGTGCCACCAGCGGAGAACGTCGCGGGTCACCGTAGGCTTCGGTGTCCGCCTGGATTTCCTTCTTGATGAGGGTTTTCAGCCGCGCCGCGGAGCCCAGGGTTTTTTCCAGGGATTTACGCTCATCACTGAGCTCATCCTGCTCAGCGCGGATTTTTATCTCTTCCAGTTTGGCGAGATGGCGCAGCTTCAGTTCCAGAATCGCTTCGGCCTGACGGTCGCTGATGTTGAATCGCTTCATCAGCACTGGTTTGGGCTTGTCCTCGCTACGAATAATGGCGATGACCTCGTCAATATTCAGAAACGCGACCAGCAGACCTTCCAGGATATGCAGCCGGTCAAGTATCTTATCCAGCCGATACTGCAGGCGCCGTCTTACGGTTTCGGTGCGGAACTCCAGCCACTCCTTTAAAAGTGACACCAGGTCCTTTACCTGCGGTCGCCGATCGGTGCCGATCATGTTGAAGTTGACCCGGTAATTCTTCTCCAGGTCCGTGGTAGCGAACAGGTGCAGCATCAACTCGTCGGCGTTGACCCGGTTGGAGCGCGGCACGATGACAATACGGGTAGGGTTTTCATGATCCGACTCGTCGCGCAGGTCCACCACCATCGGCAGTTTTTTCTTCTGCATCTGGGCCGCAATCTGTTCCAGCACCTTGTTGCCTGAAACCTGGTAAGGCAACGCGTTGATGATAATCTCGCCGTTTTCCACGGTGTACGCAGCCCTGGCCTTCAAGGAACCCCGACCGGTTTCGTACAGGGACAGGATATCCTCCCTGGCAGTGATAATCTCCGCCTCGGTGGGAAAATCCGGCGCCTTGATGTGCTCACAAAGATCCGCCACCGTGGCTCTGGGTTTGTCCAGCAGGTGGATACAGGCGCTGGCCACTTCCCGCATGTTATGCGGCGGGATGTCCGTGGCCATGCCGACGGCAATGCCACTGCCGCCGTTCAGCAGGACATTGGGCAATCGTGCCGGCAGCAGTTCCGGTTCCTGCAGGGTACCGTCGAAATTCGGTTTCCATTCGACGGTACCCTGACCCAGTTCGGACAACAGGATCTCGGCGTAGTCACGCAGTTTGGATTCGGTATAGCGCATCGCCGCGAACGACTTGGGATCATCCGCCGATCCCCAGTTTCCCTGTCCGTCCACCAGCGGGTAGCGGTAATTGAACGGCTGCGCCATCATCACCATGGCTTCGTAACAGGCGGAATCTCCGTGAGGATGAAACTTGCCGATCACGTCACCGATGGTGCGCGCCGATTTCTTGTACTTGGCCGTGGCCTTCAGACCCAGCTCGGACATGGCATAGACGATACGGCGCTGCACCGGTTTCAGCCCATCGGCAATGTGAGGAAGCGCGCGGTCGTTAATGACGTACATGGAATAGTTAAGGTACGCCTGCTGCGAGTAAGTCTTCAGCGCGACCTGTTCCTGACCGTCGTCGTTGATAATGATTTCCTGGGTCATGGTTGTTTCACATTTACTGGTTGATAGTTGATCGTTGACGTCCCTCGGTTTCAGTCGCTTTTCAGTTCGCTGAACGGTGGCTCCGAACGGCGCGCCCGGCAGGGAGCTTGCGCCGCTGCGGACCACGCCCTCCGGGGTACCCTCGCTCTGAAAAATGCCCTGAAAAGCGGTCATTTTTCGCCGATCGGCGCAGGTCCTTTATTGCAGCGGCACAAGCTCCCTGCCGGCCGCTCCTCGTTATTTGCAGGAACCGACTCTCGTTGGCTGAACAGGACAGCATCGCTCACCGGTTTTTCCCGGATTCATATCCGCTATCGACATCCGCCCAGCGTTCCTCTGCCTACTCGGGAAAATCCGCCTGGTTGCCGGACTCCTCCAGCCACTGTTTGCGGTCCGGCGCCCGTTTCTTGGCCAGCAGCATATCCAGTATTTCATCGGTCATCTGCTTTTTGCGGGTACCTGGCGGGTCTTCCAGGGTCAGCCGCACCAGGCGCCGGGTGTCGGGTGCCATGGTGGTTTCCCGCAGTTGCAGCGGATTCATTTCCCCCAGGCCTTTGAAGCGCTGCACATTGACCTTGCCGGGTTTCTTTTCGGTGGCGATACGATCCAGGATGCCGTCCTTTTCCGCTTCGTCCAGGGCGTAGTACACCTCCTTGCCCACGTCGATACGAAACAGGGGTGGCATGGCCACAAAGACGTGACCGGCTTCCACCAGCGGCCTGAAATGCCGGACAAACAGCGCGCACAACAGCGTGGCAATATGCAGCCCGTCGGAATCCGCGTCGGCGAGAATACAGATCTTGCCGTAGCGCAGCCCCTCCAGGTCGTCGGAGCCGGGATCGACACCCAGGGCGACAGCGATGTCATGAACTTCCTGGGACGCCAGGATCTGTCCGGATTCCACTTCCCAGGTATTGAGGATTTTTCCCCGTAGCGGCATGATCGCCTGGAACTCACGGTTGCGAGCCTGCTTGGCCGAGCCGCCGGCGGAATCACCCTCCACCAGGAACAGTTCACCCTGCATGGCGTCCTGGCTGGAACAGTCCGCCAGTTTGCCCGGCAATGCCGGGCCGGCGGTAACTTTCTTGCGGGTGACCAGCTTGCCGGCCTTGAGGCGACTCTGGGCATTGCGGATACACAGTTCCACCAGGGCTTCGGCCTCGGCGGTGTGTTGATTGAGCCACAGGCTGAAGGCATCCTTGACCACCCCGGCAACAAACACCGCACACTGGCGGGACGACAGGCGCTCCTTGGTCTGCCCGGAAAACTGCGGATCCACCAGTTTTGAGGACAGCACGTAACAACAGCGGTCCCAGACATCCTCGGGAGAAAGCTTCAGTCCCCGGGGCAGCAGGTTACGAAATTCGCAGAACTCCCTGATGGCATCCAGCAGCCCGGTCCGCAGACCGGTAACATGGGTACCGCCCAGGGGAGTCGGGATCAGGTTGACGTAACTTTCGGCAACCACCTCGCCACCTTCGGGCAGCCACTGCACCGCCCAGTCCACCGCTTCGTCATTACCCTGTACCGAACCGGTGAAAGGCTCTTCCGGCAGGGTGTCGAATTCACCGGTGGCCTGGGTCAGGTAGTCCACCAGGCCATCTTCGTAAAACCATTCTTCGCTCTGGGCCTTGTCCTCGGAGACGGTTTTGTCGATAAAACTGACCCGCAGGCCCGGACACAGTACCGCCTTGGCACGCAGGACGTGTTTCAGGCGGGGAATGGAAATTTTCGGTGAATCAAAATATTTTTCATCCGGTAGAAAACTCACCGTCGTGCCGGTATTGCGTTTACCGACCTTGTCGATGGGTTTCAGTTCCGAGGCCTTGTTGCCGTTGCGGAACTTCATCAGGTAAACCACGCCGTCCCGCTTGACCGTCACCTCCAGCGACCTGGAAAGCGCATTGACCACTGACACACCGACGCCGTGGAGCCCGCCGGAATACTGGTAATTCTTGTTGGAGAATTTACCGCCGGCATGGAGCCGGGTGAGAATCAGCTCCACGCCGCTGACTTTTTCACCCTTGTGTTTGTCGATAGGCATACCCCGGCCGTCGTCGGTGACTTCCACGGTACCGTCTTTGTACAGGGTCAGGGAAATATGCTTGGCATGACCTGCCAGGGCTTCATCGACACTGTTGTCGATGACTTCCTGGGCCAGGTGATTGGGCCGGGTCGTGTCGGTATACATGCCCGGTCTTTTACGAACTGGATCAAGGCCCTTGAGGACCTCAATGGCATCCGCGTCGTAGGTGTCACTCATCGGATTGAACGCCCTGATAGGTAAAGAACTGCAACTGTGGCCCGGTTATTTTTCGGGAAAGTCTGCACGGTATACCGGCAGTCGGCAGCCTGCTGTTGAATAACCTCTTATCGCACAACAGCATCAATTCTTGATAGCCAGAAAATTCACTATTATAGGCAAGAAGTCGGCATAATTTTCGAAACTGTGATTACCGCCTTCCTGTATTATACAGGTGCCCGGCTGGTAGAGCCCCTCGGCCAGGCGATAGTCCAGAACTTCATCCCCGGTCTGGGCCAGCAACAGGTAATTCGACGGTTCCTGCAATCGGCTGATATCGAGTTCCTCCAGTTCCCTCACATGTTCTTCGGTGACCCGGTGGATGGTGTCGGCATAATAATTCTTATGTTCGCCGAGATACTCCCGCCAGCGCAGGCAGGGTTGCACGGCAGGGTTGACCACGACGGCCCTGAGACCATTCCGTTCAGCCAGGCAGGTGGCATAGAATCCGCCCAGTGAGCTGCCTATCAGGCCAACGTTGCTGTCACCAAGCGCATCGACCATCGACTGCACCCGGGCAACCGACTCCGCCGGACCTCCGGTGAGTTCCGGTACCAGCAGTCTGTCTGCCATGCCCCGATCCTGAAAGTAGTCGATGGTCTGCATGGCCTTGCGGGATGCAGGGGAACTGAGGAAACCGTGCAGGTAAATAACGTAGCTGTCTTCAAGACTCATGATGGTGTTGTGTCCACGCTGCAGTTTGACTACCGGGCCGTCGATCAATCACTGGTCATTAGGCCGATGGCAGGCTGTTGCAGTCTGTCAGCCTGCCACTCCAGCGGCTGGCTGAATCCACACCGGCTGCAATCAGCGGCCAATGCACTGCGGGATTTGACGATTGCCGGGGCAGTTATGCGCTGACAGTTGCAGGCTGATAATTACAGGTTGGCAGTTTCAGGCTGATCCGCTCAGGGTGTGCCTTGAGATTCCGGCGGTTCCGCAGTATACCGGTCACAGCCTGGGTCGCAGAAGCAGCGATTGCCTCAATATCCTTCACTGTCAAAGTCGGGTTTGAACCGGGAACCGGCGATGCGGACGACCTCCGAGTCGATGCTGCCGTCACGGAAAAGTTTCAACCGACGATAGCCGGGATTGACCTGGTCAAGGGCAAAATCGATAACCTCCGGCTTGAACTGTATACAGGTTGACGGTGTACAGAAAAACCGGATGCCACCAACCTTGAAATCCAGCTCCTGGTGAATGTGGCCGTAGACCACGCAACGCAGCGTCGACGAACCCTTGATGATGTCCATGAACTCGCGATCGTTACGCAGGCCGATATCCCGCATCCACGCCGAACTCCCTGGAACCGGATTGTGATGAAGCGTCACCAGGCTGTGGTCGATGACAGGGTCACTTTCCGCCTCACCCAGAGCTGACGACAGGCACTGCAATTCGTCGTCACCAAGATAGCCGTCCACGTGATTTACCCGACTGGAATCCAGCATGATGAACTGCCAGTTTCCCAGCACCTCCACCTTGTTGGACAATCCCTGCTCTGCGGCAATTTCCTGCATGATATCACCGGAATCATGATTACCCGGCACCCAGCGTAACGGTGCATCGAACCGTTCCATGTACTGAATAAACTGCTGGTAGGAACTGGGCGAAGCGTCCTGGGCAATATCCCCGGTGGCCAGGATCAGGTCGATATCATGCTCGTTTTTTTCCACGGATTCGAGCACTGCGGAAAGACTGCCGTGAGTATTGATTTTCAGCAGCGTGCCGGTATGCACTGCATAGAGGTGGGTATCAGTGATCTGGAGGACATTGATCGGATCTTTGGCGATATCCACGGTCGGTATCTTGCTGGTTGTCAACTAAATGCGATATCTGGCACTTTTAAACATCGTCCTGCCTGCAGGCAAAGTGTCAGCCACTCGCCCAGAAACCTGTTAACCTGGATTTTCTCATCACGCTGGTACATTGCCGGATTGGGCTGGACGTAGTGGGGCTGAAAATTACGGTGATTCTGATAGCTCGTGACTTCGGCGGTGCTGGCATCGTGGTAAATGCGAACCTGCATGGTTGGATTGGTCAACCACCCGCCTGCCGCCGGACGTTGAGTGATTTCAAGGGTGGTTGTGTACTTGAAGCATTCTATTATCCTGACTTCCACCACGGTCTCGCCGCGACCGTCACGGTCATCGGCAATCACGAACTCGGCCAGGTTGCCCGCCGACTGGTTCCCGGCGATTCCCTGTGGGTCACGGCGCAGCTCCCGCAACAGCGGGACCAGTTTGAGTAACCTGATGTAGTTGGCATCGCATTCCGCCATCTGCCGGATCAGGTCAACACTGTAACTTCTACTTCTCGTTTTCATTACTTGTTTTATCGGCCAGGCCGAATTCATTCCTACCTGCATCAGTGACCCGCTATCATACCGGTAGTTTTTCACGGATTCGAACTTTTTTCGCCACGTTGCCAACTGTATAGAGAACCGGGAAGAATAGCGCATACCTGGCGGGCGACAACTTCATGTCACCTTTTCGACACTATTCCGGTATCGGCAACCGGAACCATACGGCCGACTATGTCCACCGCGGACAGGCGAACAGGCCGGTCAGTCGGCACCAAACCTGTTCCGGTTCAATTGCAGCCACTGGATAGCAATAATCGACATTGCGTTGTTGATTTCCCCGCTGGCCACCATGGAGACAGCTTTTTCCCGGGGTACGGTGACAATGAGGATGTCTTCGTGCTCGTCATCCAGCCCGTGGATTCCCTGCAGTTTCCCGGCATCGACCCGGGCGCAGAACAGGCTGACTTTTTCATCGCACCAGCCAGGGCTGTTGAAGTAGTCACAGATCGGTATGGCATCGACTATTTCACAGTTGGCCTCCTCCCTGGCTTCCCTTCGTACCACGTCAATTGGCGCCTCGTCGGCATCCGCCAGGCCGGCGACAATTTCCAGCATCCATGGACTCTGGTCGGCTCCCAGCACGCCGGTTCGGAACTGTTTGACCAGCACCAGGTCATCGCGCTGCGGATCATAGAGCAGCACACCCACGGCTGCCGGCCTGATGGCCAGTTCCCGGCGCATGGTTTCACTCCAGCCACCGGCAAACAGCCGGTGTCGCAGGTCCAGCACGTCTACGGGAATAAACCCCCGGTATGCCCGCTCTCGTGAAACCACCTCCACATCGGTCTGCTGGAAGACACTGCCCAGGTTTTCTTCCAGCCGGGTCAGGATAAGTTGGTGAAACAGCATGCCGACTGCGTCGCGGGTCTCGCGGCAGGCCTGCTGGAATGTCCTGGCGATTTCCGCCTCGCTACCCGTCACGGTCGCGGGATTTTCCATGGACAGGCGTTGATGGCGTTTCCCCGGGGAAAGTTGCGCAATTTGCTCATCGGCCCGGGAACAAAGCGTTACCACCAGGTCTGCCTGGTCCAGCACGGCCTCACTCAGCACGGTAGCCTGTGGGCTGCTGATCTCCACGTCGTTTGCCGCCATGACCGCCACCGCCCTGGGATCAGGTTCCCGGACCTCGATTCCGGCGGCATGGACGGTAACACGCAGAAAGGGTGGCAGCTGTTCCGCGTACCGGCGAGCCCAGCCGGCTGCCATCGGGGCGAGACTATCGGTCCCGTGGCAGACAAACAGCAGATTTACTGACTCCGTGCCATCGCCGACGTCACTGGTCATCGCGCTGGGTCACTTCCAGCAAGTGATAGCCGAACTGGGTCTTGACCGGGCCCTGCAGGGAATTGACATCGGCGCTGAACACCACTTTGTCAAACTCCGGTACCATCATACCCGGACCGAAACTGCCCAGGTCACCGCCCTGTGCCTTTGAAGGACAGGTAGAATTCTCCCTGGCGATATCGGCAAAGTCCTCACCGGCCTCGATCCGCTGTTTCAGTTCCAGGCACTTCTCTTCCGTTTCCACCAGTATGTGTCTTGCCGATGCCGTAGCCATGCTGTCTCCTTTATATCTGTTTGATCGGGGCGCTCATTATGCCTGACAAAGCCGGTCAAATCGATGTACGGCCGGCAGCCCTCACCTGGATCAATGACAATACGGTGTCATTTGTAACAAGGCCACGGAGAATCGCCAACTGATTGTTTTGTTTCGTAAAAAAGTTTGGCTGAAGAGCATCGCCACGGAACCAGACCCAACCCCGCTGTGGTTGCCTGCAGGTATCGGGTATAATCTGCCGCCGCGCCGCGGTCCTCGGGTCACCACCGGGCGCGGGCATCTCCAGAAGCACAGATCAGTAAAGGAACCGTCCTCATGCCCTTACCCGAACCTTCCAAACGTGAGCACTTACACACGCGGACCATCACCTACCAGGGGTTCCAGCGGGAAGACGGCCTCTGGGACATCGAAGCCCGAATGACGGACGTCAAAACCTACCCGTTCAACAATGACTGGCGCGGAACCGTGGCGGTGGGCGAACCCTTGCACGAGATGCTGCTACGGGTCACTATCGATGACGATTTTGTCGTTCAGGACGTGGCGGCCGCCACGGAAAACAGCCCGTTCAAAATGTGCCCGGACATTGCGCCCAACTACAAGGCACTGGTGGGCATCACCATGGGTCCGGGCTGGCGCAAGTCCATTCGCCAGATAGTTGGCGGCACCGCCGGCTGCACGCACTTGACGGAACTGCTGTTTCCCATGGCCACGGTTGCCTTTCAGACCATCTGGCCGCGGCGCCGGCACCAGGCACGACAGGCCGATTCCAGCACGGCAGACAGTAAACGACGGCCCCAGGTGATAGACACCTGTCATGCCTGGGCCAGCGATTCGCCGGTGGTGAAAAAGAACGCGCCGAAATTTTACACCGGCGACTGACACGTCAGTAAAGCCATTGCGCCTGTCGGTGTTTCGGCGCTGACCCATGCCGTGTCGTTACTTGAAAAACAGCGGCAGCACCACGGTTATGGCCACGCCCCGGGTGTCCACCAGGTCGTCAGCCCGGATCGAGCCGCCGTGGAACTCAGCAATCAGCCTGGCGATATGCAGGCCCATGCCCAGGTGAGGCTGTTTCTGTTTCTCCTGGGGTCGCACCGAAATCATCGAGTCAAACAGCCGACCTTTCATTTCCCCCGGCAGGTAGGGGCCGTGATTGATCACCTTGATTATGGCGTGGTCTCTCATGGCATGGCAGAACACCCGGATAGGTTCGCCGGGAAAGGAAAACTCCACGGCATTGGCCACCAGCTTGTCCATCAACTGGGCAATGTATTCCGGCACGCCGTCCACGTATATCGGACTACCGCTGACATCCAGTTCAAACGTGGCCTGGGGATAGGCCATCTCGTAACCCTCCACGCAGCCGCGGATGACGGCAACCAGGTTTATTTTTTCCTTTTCCGAAGTCTGCAGCATCTGCTCCAGGCGCGTGGCTTCGCTCATATTGGTCAGGATGGTATTCAGCCTGCGGATACCCTCGTCTGCCCGTTCGATGTAAATTGCCGACTCCTCGTTGGCAGCCACCATGCCCAGGTTTTCCAGCGACGACCTGACCACGGTCACCGGCGTACGCAATTCGTGAGAGAGCCTCGAAGACATGTTCTCCAGGTAGCTGGTATACTGTGTCAGTCGTTCCACAATGCTGGCAAAGCTGCGGCTGAGATCACCGATTTCGTCCGAATTACCGCTGGCTTCGATAGTGTTTCTGACCCGGCCGCTGTCATCAATTATCTTCTCGGCCTGGTTACGCAACAGCCTGATACGCCGTGAAATGCGCGACGCAAAGACAAACAGCCCCAGCACCACAACCAGCATCACCGCCAGCATGGTATTGAACAGGGTCTCCAGCGCCTGGTTGCGGAAAGTGCGGATGCCGTTCATGTTCTGGTCGACAACCACGGCCCCCAGCACTTCACCGTTGGCCAGTATGGGGTGGGCGGCACCAAGAATCCGGGTTTCGGTATCCGTCAGGGTGCGAAACTGTGTCTGCGGCACGCCGTCAAGAGCCGCATCGATGTGATCTCCTTCCCGGGTCACACCGGTATACAGTTCGTCGATAAAATCGTTGCTGGGCTTGGTCAGAATCCGGTAGTACAAGGGCTGAAGGACCTTCTCATTGAATGTCTGCCAGTAACGGTTGCTTCCCATACCGGTATCTTCATTGACCAGCATCAATCCCGTGGCGGTCTGAATATCGCCGGCGGTGAGCAGCACCCTGCCGGTGCGGTCCACCACCTGGATCCTGGAGCCGGATTCGCCCATGCCGTCCACAATTCGATCGATTTCCGGCGTTGGCCGCAGCAGGGAACCCAGGCCTTCGACGCTGTTGACGTTGGAAGTGGCGATCACGGTTTCCACCTGCCGTGATTCCGTGTCATCCACGTCGTAAAAGGCAAATCCCAGTTTGCTGCCGAGCATTCCCAGGGGAATCTGCAGTTCCACTTCGTAGCCATCCTTGGTGGCATACCACTGGCCGCTGATCCGGTTTTCGTACTCGGGATTGGAAAAGTCGCCGTTAACCTTGAACGGGTAAAGAAACTCAGGCTCGTGGGGTGCAATGACGAAATGATTGATTTCACGCCCCTGGGGCGCCAGCATGGCAATATGCAGAAAATCGCTGCGGGTCAGGCTCAAGGCATCCCGACTGCGATAGACGGGATAATCGTCAACCACCCGGAAATAGGCATACAGCGATCGATTGTACTCTCCGACCATGGCATTGAACTGCAGCGAGTCTTCCTTGTCATAGTTGCGTGCCGGGTTCAGCGGTGTGCGCAGGTAATTGCGGTTGTCGTAGGTGACTTCGTACTGCTGATACTCCTGCCAATCCAGCAGGTTGCCGTCGTCCAGGGCCAACGGATAATAAATGGGATAAACATACAGGTCGTTGCTGCGACGGGCCGGACTGTAGTTGGCTTCATCGAAAAGTTCCGGGCGTTCGTTCAACGCCGTAGCCAGCGCCTGGGCAGTACCCAGGACTACCTGCTCCTGTCCCAGGCGCAGGTATTCCTCCATTTCCAGAATGTAGCGATATCCCAGCCAGGGCAGGATCAACAGAAAACTGGAGAGAAATACCAGTTTGAAGCGGATTCCGAACAACTTTTTTAGAGTAAATGACATCTGTGCTGGTCTGAAGTCGATGATTTCACTGACTGATTGTCCGGCAATTCGATTGTTGGCTGTGCAGTACCATCAACCGGCAGACTGTTCAAAACTATTGCGCTGGCCAGTACTTCGGCTGGTGCCTGTTTTGGGCCTACCGGTGTTTTGGCCTACCCGTGGCAATCCGCGCTTTTCGCCGGTAATTGCCTCGCCTTCACTGGCCTGGTGGGGCCGTTCATCGACCTGTCAGTGAACCATGTTTTCCGGTTCATTGACATTCCATCGATAGCCCATGCCATACACGGTTTCAATACAATCGAATCCTTCATCCACCTGGATGAACTTTTTCCTTATCCTTTTGACATGGGAGGTGATGGTGCTGCTGTCCACGTAGATCTTCGATTCCTGCATTAACACCTGTCGACTTTTTACGTGACCGGGATACTTGGCCAGGGCGTGCACCATCCAGAATTCCGTGACAGTGAGTGGTACCGGCCTGCCATCCCATTGCACGGTCATCCGCCCCACATCCAGCGTCAATTTACCCCGTTGTATCAGGTTTTCCGGAGACGGAGGTTGATCCTGTACGTCCTGCCGGCGAAACAACGCAGCGATCCTGGCCGACAGGTGCGGCAGGCTGATATCCTTGGTGAGGTAGTCGTCGGCGCCCATGCGCAGTCCGCTGACGGTATCGAAATCGTTGTCCCGGGCAGTCAGAAAAATTATCGGCAGGGTATCCGACATGGAGCGCAGCGCCTGGCACAGGGTGAACCCGCCGTCGATTTCATCTTCAAGGCCGATATCGATTATGGCAAGGCTGGGCAGGCGGATGTCGAAGGCCGCCATAGCGTCCCTGCGATTCGCATAAGTCTGGACCTCGTATCCCTGTTTCCGCAACACATCGGCATAGTTTTCCCGGATTGCCGCCTCATCCTCGACAATTGCAATACGTCTGTTCATGACCCTGTTTTAATCCTCTTGAACTTCATTGCTGTCCACCGATCCCGGCGTGATTGTACCGGGTTCCAACCAGATACCGGCAATATACTCTAAATCCTTGATTTTTATTAGCTTAAACCGGACCTGGGAGGGTATTGCCACGATTCTGACATATTTAATCAGTACATGGCCTTTTTCAATACTCCAAGGAGTAATAAAACAGGAGTTAAATAGCCACACTGATAGTAAAGAACGCCTTGAAGGTAAGGCAGGCGAAAAATTACAGAGCTACAGTAGGATCAGAAACGAAAGCTCAGCAACGAAAGGAGCGACTCAGGGACGAAAGGAAAGAACGTAAGGAACGAAACGAACGAAACGAACGGAAGGAACGGAAGGAACGGAAGGAACGACAAGAAGATCTTAAGGATCAAAAACCACGGAAAGCAGAAAGCTCAGGAAGTGAACAGTTAAGGAAGTTTAAAAAGCAGGAAAACCGGAAGCACCCCTGTCGATGCGAAATCCCAGAGAAACTACGATGAAAGAAGTCAGACTGGTCATTGGCAACAAAAACCATTCATCCTGGTCATTATGTCCATGGCTGCTCCTGAAAATGTTCAACGTCGAATTCGAGGAAATATCCATCGCGTTGAATCAACGGAACACCGCCGAAAAACTTGGCCCCTATTCCCCGTCCCTCAAGGTCCCGGTGCTGCTGCACCGGGAAATAACCATTTGGGATTCCCTGGCAATCTGCGAGTACATTTCTACCGAACTGATTGACAACGTGGGCTGGCCAACCAATCCGCGTAAACGGGCCAGCGCCAGGTCGGTAAGTGCCGAGATTCACGCCGATTTCATCAACCTGAAGAAAGACTGGCCGTTCAGCTGTAAATCCGGAATCCGGCGCACCGCCTCGGAACAGGTCCAGGAAGAAATCGCCCGTATCGACTCAATCTGGCGCTGCTGTCGCCACAAGTTCGGTGAAAACGGCGACTATCTTTACGGCAGATTTTCAATTGCAGACTGCATGTTTGCGCCCACCGCCGTGGTCCTGAAGGCCAACCAGGCAATCCTCTGTGAGGAATCCCGCCGCTATTGTGATACGCTGGTCAGCAACCCCTTCGTGCAACGCTGGGTGGAACTGGGACGTGCCGAACACGAGCCTCTATCCATCGTTCAGGCAAGCAGCATGTAACCGCGGTCACCTTACGGAACCCCTGATCAATTATGCAAATGTTCTCACTATCAGGGAACCTCTGATTAATTATGGAAATACTCTGGCTTTCCGGCGAATTCACTGACGAGGCGCCTTGCTGCCGGCATGCGTCGGCCGGTCCAGGCAAGTCAACGAAGGCGGTGGGCTCGCCTGACAAACGGATAAGCGATTGAATCCCTCTGCTGTAATCGATTTCTGGTTCCTGGAAATGTCACCGGCGCAGCGCTTCAAGAAGGATGCCGAAATCGATCAGCTAATAGCCAGCCGGTTTGCCGACATCCATCGCTGTGCCAGCGCCTGTGAACTGCAACACTGGCGGGACACACCCCAGGGCGCACTGGCTGAAATTCTGCTTCTGGACCAATTCTCCCGAAACATGTTTCGGGACACACCCCGGGCGTTCGAATTCGACAGCCTGGCTCTGGCCCTGTCACAGGAACTTGTCAGACGCGGGCAGGACGCGAAGCTGCCGGTGGAGCAACGGGGCTTCGCCTACATGCCCTACATGCACAGCGAATCGACACTGATTCACGAGCTGGCTGTCGAACTGTTCAATCAGCCGGGTCTGGAGGAGCAGTATCGCTACGAACTACGTCACAAGGAAATCATCGACCGATTCGGCCGCTACCCCCACCGCAACGTCATTCTGCAGCGGGAATCCAGCGCGGAGGAACTGCAGTTTCTGCAGATGCCGGGCTCCGGTTTTTAGGCAACCCGGAGGTTGATCAGTCTCCGGTAACACCATTTCGCCGGGGCAGCACGTCCTGCAGTTTGTCAGCCATCTCCGATATCGCCTTTTCCGTAGTCTCCCAGTCCATGCAGGCGTCGGTAACAGAAACTCCATACTGCAGGTCTGACAGGTCGCTGGGAATACTCTGGTTGCCGGCGTTGATGTGACTTTCCAGCATCACGCCGATGATGGAGGTGTTGCCTTCCAGAATCTGGTGGGTAACGTCTTTCAACACCAAAGGCTGTACTTCCGGGTTCTTGTCTGAATTGGCATGGCTGCAGTCGATAACGATATTACGGCTCACTCCCCCTTTCTGCAGGGCTTCTTCGCACTGGGCTACATGAACGGTGTCATAATTGGGACCATTGCTGCCACCGCGGAGCACGACGTGGGCATAGGGATTTCCCTTGGTGGTAACCACCGAAACCTGCCCCTGGCCGTTAATGCCCAGAAATCGATGTGGACTGCTGACCGACTGCATGGCATTCACCGCCACTGTCAGACCCCCGTCGGTACCGTTCTTGAACCCGACCGCCGAAGACAGCCCGCTGGACATCTCGCGGTGGGTCTGTGATTCCGTTGTCCGCGCCCCGATAGCCGACCAGGCAATAATATCCTGCAAGTACTGAGGCGAGATGGGATCCAGCGCCTCCGTGGCAGCCGGCAATCCCAGGTCGACGATATCCAGTAACAGTTTGCGGCCCATGCGCAATCCATCTTCGATCTTGAACGAATCATCAAGATAAGGATCGTTGATCAGACCCTTCCAGCCGATAGACGTTCGGGGTTTTTCAAAATACACCCGCATAACCAGGTAAAGCGTGTCCTTGACCCGGTCTGCCAGCGCTTTCAGTCGTCTGGCGTAGTCCAGGGCGGCCGCCGGATCATGAATGGAGCATGGCCCGACCACAACAAAAAGGCGCGGATCCTTGCGGTCATGAATAGCATAAATAGTCTCGCGGGCCTCTTTAACCCGGCGCTGGGCCTCCTCGGTCAGCGGTAACTCGTCCTTGAGTTGTTGCGGCGTAAGCAGCGGCTCATTGGAAGCGATGTTGAGATCATTTATGACTTCGGACATGATCGGATTCTCGTTTGCAAGGGAAAAAGGGCGGGAATCATACCAGATGGCCATGGGAAGTTGAACAGCTCGGCGTCGCCGGCGGTTTTCCTGTACCGAATCCGGGAGCTTTTCAGGGGGCGAGGATCTGTGTGTTTTTTCGGGCCGGGGTTCCGTGTTCTTTTTTCGAGGAGTCGATCTGCGTTCTTTTTGCGGGGAGTCGATCTGCGTTCTTTTTGCGGGGCCGGAATCCGGGGCGCCTGGTCTTCACCGGCCACCCGCGCGACATTTTCCCTCAACGCTGCGGAACTCGACCTCGCTGCGCTCGGGACTCAGACAGTCCTCGCGAATACCTTCGGGAAAATGTCGCGCGGAAGGCGTGGCCTGATTGGTTCAGCCCAGGCGCCCCGGATCCCGGCGTGGCACGCCGGAGCCATGACGTATTAATCGTGCCTGCGTATTTAATCCCTGGTGAACTGTATTGCCAGCCAGGTGGACCAGCAGAATCCACCGGACCCAACTCCGGCATTGAGGCAAGAGGCCGCCGGCGTGAAGGTCTTGTCACCCAATCAGGACACGTTTTCCGCGCCCGGGGCTTCCCCGATCAAGTGCGAGGACTGTCTGAGTCCCGAGCGCAGCGAGGTCGAGTTCCGCAGCACCGGGGAAGACCCGGGCGCGGGTGGCCGGGTGGCAAGGCCTGCACGTCGGCGGCCTCGATTCGAAGCCACCCACATTGGCTTATCAACCCTAAAACAACAGGCGTCCCCAACCACCGATGCAGACAAGTGAAAGCAGGATAACCTTGAATTGATCCAGGCAACTCTTTAACCCCGCCCAGCCTGAACACGCTTGGCCGCTGAACCCACTGCAACAACCTAAACATCCTGCAAATACAGCCGCTGCTCAGCAAACGCCGCAGAATCCACCGGACCCAACTCCGGCACTGACGCAAGAGGCCGCCGGCGTGCTGGTCTTGTCACCCAATCAGGACACGTTTTCCGCGCCCGGGGCTTCCCCGATCAAGTGCGAGGACTGTCTGAGTCCCGAGCGCAGCGAGGTCGAGTTCCGCAGCACCGGGGAAGACCCGGGCGCGGGTGGCCGGGTGGCAAGATCTGCACGTCGGCGGCCTCGACTCGAAGCCACCCACATTGGCTTATCAACCCTAAAACAACAGGCGTCCCCAACCACCGATGCAGACAAGTGAAAGCAGGATAACCTTGAATTGATCCAGGCAACTCTTTACCCCCCGCCCAGCCTGAACACGCTTGGCCGCTGAACCCACTGCAACATCCTAGCCATCCTGCAATTTCAGCCGCTGCTCGACAAGCACTGTAGAATCCACCGGACCCAACGCCAGCACTGAAGCAAGAGGCCGTCGGCGTGGAGGTCTTGTCACCCAATCAGGACACGTCTTCCGCGCCCGGGGCTTCCCCGATCAAGTGCGAGGACTGTCTGAGTCCCGAGCGCAGCGAGGTCGAGTTCCGCAGCACCGGGGAAGCCCCGGGCGCGGGTGGCCGGGTGGCAAGGCCTGCACGTCGGCGGCCTCGATTCGAAGCCACCCACATTTGCTTATCAACCAGGAAACAACAGGCGTCCCAACCACCGATGCAGGCAAGTGAAATCGGGGTGGCTGGACCTCGACCAAGGAGACCTCGACTCGAAGCCGCCCGCAATGATTCTTGAAATCCGACACCGGCAATGTTTAAGACCAAAAACCTGAAACCTATTCCGGTTAAAGTGCGTCGAATCCAGGAGGCGTCGCTGTGATCGTCGTCGGCGACGCCACGTGGTTTGTCACCAATAGTGACACTGTGTAGAATGCCGTCATTCCTGACACCCGCCAGAAGCCTGTTGTTCGCGACTTTACGGCCAGACCGGCCATCGGCAAACAACCCTGTTAAAACTATGCATCAAGTCAAAGGTTAATCACTATGGGGCCTCTCGTTAAGATTGTTGGATTAGTATGCTGTTGCCTTGTTCTGCTCCCTGTCAGCCAGGCAGATGATCTGGCCGAGATCCTGGATCTGGCCCTGGACAATGACCCGAGCCTGCGTCAGGCCCGGGCCCAGTACCGGGCCAACCGGGAACTGCTGGTGCAGGGACGATCCGCACTGTTACCGACTCTCAGCGTGGGCGGCACAACCTCCCGGCAGACCGCGGGCCCGTCAGATTCCATTTACGCGACCGTGACCAACCCGCAGACCGGAGAAACCACCCGGGTCAGGGTCGTGGATGACATGAGTTTCCAGCCCGGCCTGAACAGCCATGGCTATGGGGTCAACCTGTCCCAGGCCCTGTTCAACCTGCCGGCCTGGTATACCTTCCAGAGTGCCAAGGCCACCGATCGGGCTGCCGCCGTGAATTTTGCCGCCCAGGAGCAGGATCTGATCTTCCGGGTGGCCATCGCCTACTTCGACGTGCTGCGGGCCATTGATCTGCTGGAAACCAATATCCAGGAAGAGGAAGCGGCACTGACCTCGCTGGAACAGACCCGGCGCCGCGAGGAAGTGGGTCTGGATACGATTATCGACGTCAATGACAGCCAGGCGGCATACGACCTGGCGCGCAATACCACCATCCTGCAACAAGACATTCTGCGGTCCCGCTACGAGGCCCTGGAGGCCATCACGGGACAGCCCCATCCGGCCATCGACGAGCTACGGGAGGATTTTCCCGTCGTCAGCGTGGAAGGAAGCCTGGAGGAATGGGAAGCCATGGCGGAGGAAAACAGCCTGGCGGTGGCTTCGGCGCAATATAACCTGCAGGCCAGCCGGGAGACACTGCGGGCCCGCAAGGCTGATCGCTACCCCACGCTTTCCGCCGCCGGCAGCTTCAGCCACTTTGTCACTCCGGAAATCGTGCGGGATGGTGTGCGCGCCTCCGGTGGTGCATTTGACCAGACCAACCTGTCGCTGAATCTGAGTATTCCGCTGTACTCTGGTGGCGCACTCAGATCCCGCCGCCGTGCCGCCGAGTATGACGTCATCGCTGCCCGGGAGGGCCTGGAACTGGCGAAGCGCCAGCTGACCCAGAATATCCGCAATGCCTATCGCCGGGTCAATACGGATGTGCTGGTTATTGCCCAGCGACAGCAGTCCATCGTGTCCGCCCAGAGTGCCCTGGACCAGACTGAGCTGGGCGTCGAAGTGGGCCAGCGCAACATCGTGGAACTGTTGCGGGCTCGGGAAAACATGTTCCGGGCCTTGCGCGAGTATGCAGTAGCGCGCTATGACTACGTGCTTGACACGCTGGCCCTTAAACAGGTGTCCGGCGTGCTGACACCCCAGGATGTGCTGGATCTCAACGAGTGGCTGCAGACCCCGGAAACCACCGTGCAGTAAAAGTCAGATCGCGGCGCGTCCGTCCCGCCCAAGTGACCAGGACGGGGATCAGGTTTTTTTCCATACCGTAATCTGACTGACTATATATTCGTACTTGCGCCGGTGCTCCCGGATCATAAACGGGTAATCTTCCTCGTGAAGCAGTTCGAATCCGCTCAGCACCGACTGCAGCCGGGCTACGGTTTCCTCGCTGTTTTCACCGTCAAGAAAGTTTTCCGGGGGCGTGTACTGGTCAGACCAGGTATTCGGAGAGGCAATCACCAGGATGCCGTCAGACTCCAGCCAGCGTTGCGATTCCACGAACTGGCGTAAACAGGCTTCCGGATCCTTCAGGCGGCACAGCAGATTTGCCATCAGTACCGCGTCGAAGGGACCTTCCACCTCCGCCGGCAGGTCGCAGTCCAGGGCGCAGGCGTCCCCTTCAACAAAGCGCACCCGCTCACGGTCCACGTCGCCGGGAACCGCTGCCACCAGTTCGCTGAAATAACGACCGGTTTCCTGACGCCGATAGGCCAGTTTGCCGTGCTCACACAGATGCCTGGCGGAATGGATAAACGCCGCGCTGTAGTCGAGGCCGGTCACCGACCGGAAGTCCTTCGCCAGTTCGAATGAAGCGCGACCAACGGCACAGCCCAGGTCAAGGGCCCGGTTTCGGTCACTGGCGAACCGTCGCATCAGCTCGGCGGTGTGCAGCACGAAATTCCCCGTATCGGGATGACCCGCCTTCCGGACAATAGCCTCGTCCCGACGCTGGTCGTCAGCACCGTAATGGAACAGCAGATACTGGTCCACCAGGCCGGAGGATTCATACTTGTTGCTGGATTCCGCCGGGTTCCTGCCGCTCTGTACCAGCCTGAATCCGGCATGCTGGAAAAAGTGAGGCCTGAAGTGAAAGCGCGACCAGATACTGGCCTCGTCCCCCGTACTGATAAACGAACCGCCCATCATCATCTGGTGCTCACCGTCGAAACAGGGAGTGCTGAAATCGGTGTAGTAGGGATGAATGGCGAAATCCTTCAGCGGATGAAAGGCGTCCTCACACCATTGCCAGACATTGCCCATGGCGTCGTGAATACCCTGACTGTTCTCGGCCATGGCGTTAACCGGACTTTCACTACCGAACTGCAGATCGAGGTTATGTCCCTTCAATCCCTCAGCGGTCATAACCGGATCAAGCTGCAGCAACTGGTCCTTTCCGGGGTTCCAGTCGATAGCCTTACGGAGCGTCGGTTCGCGCAGGGCAAGGTGTTCCGCCTCCTGTTGCAGTCGATAGGGAACATCAACGCCCTCGAATTCCGATAGCCAGGCGCAGTAGGCCTTTGCTTCGTAGTAATTGACGACGGCCGGCCAGTCCCACTGCATGTCGACCAGGGCAAAGGTCGTTCGTAAACGATACCGGTGGGAGCCGGCGGGTCCGTCCTGCACCCAGAATGTGGGCCACTTGACATTGCGAAACGTACGCCAGCCCCAACCGTCCTCGCTCCAGTATTTCCTGTTTTCGTAGCCACCGGACTGGACAAAGCGAAAGAATTCGCCGTTACTGACCAGGTATTTGCTGGCCTTGAACGAGGACACCTGACGCTTGTCGTTGCCGTATTCATTGTCCCAGCCAAAGGTGGGCCACTGGTCGGGTTTGCCCAACTCTAGGGTGGACGGCTTGATCTCCAGCATGGGGTTTTTTGCAGGATAGTCGCTGCCTGCCTGTGGATGATGACTATGAGTCTCATGCAGGCTGTGGAGTTCCGGCCAGCCCTGCGGCGTTCGCACATGCTCGATGGGCAACTCCCGCATGAGAACACTGGAAGTTTCCAGGTGAATGCGTTCGTGCTCGAATGCCATGACCAGCGCCCAGCCGGGCTCATCCCTGGTAACAGGCCGGTCGAAACAGGGATGAGTGAGGATAAGATTTTCCACCAGGCTGAAGACCTGCTGGCGATATTCGATAACCGCTTCCAGTTCGGGCCACACGTCATTGTCGCCGTCATGAAGATCATCCCAGGTCATTTCGTCCACGCCGGTCTCGAAAAGCAGCTCGAATTCCTGGTTGACCGGCCTGGAGATCAGGCCGCTGACCAGCAGCTTGTTCACGTAAAAGCACACAGGATGGGCATAATAAAAGATCAGCGGGTGGCGGGTTTTATGATAGGGCCTGAGGTAAAACGCTTCCTTGCTGGTCAATGCAGAAAACAGCAGCTCGGTCAGGGACCAGGTATTGTGGAAATACCGCAGCAGCGCCTCCCGACCGGCGTTGAGATTGAGCATGGGTAACGAATGCAGAGTCCCCTGAAAGTGTTTCACATGCGGCATCTGCCCGTCCTGCCTGACAGCAGTGCCGGCCTGATCCTTCTCCCCGGATTTGGTCTGATTACGAAGTTGCATTTCTGGTTGCCTGTTCTGTGTTGTCGATTCCACGGCATCGACCGCGTCGATGTCGCTCAAAGCCTGTGTGGCCAATTACTTTTCGCTGGATGGAGACCGGGATAGGGTTACGATGCTCTGTTGTTGATTGCCAGGCTGCCAGGCCGGCGTTCACCATGAACGGGTCGTTCACGGTATTTTTGACATGGGTGAAGTTCATCGGGGCTGCTCTATCCGGCTTTTCATCTGTATCTTTGAGGGGTTGTTATGTGACAATTATGCATTTCAACTTTGCATTTCAACTATGCATTTCAACTATGCATTTCAAAGTACCGGCCAGCCCGGCCCGCAAAGCGGCGGTTCCCTGTCGACCCGGAAGCTGACTGGCACTTTGCCTGGACCTGAACCAGCCCGAACCCACTGACCTGCCATGAGGATATAGAGTGCAGAGCAAACTCCCCTCCGTTGGAACCACCATCTTCACGGTCATGTCGAAGATGGCACAGGATCATTGTGCGATCAATCTGTCCCAGGGCTTTCCCGACTACGATTGCCCGCCGCGGCTGCGTGAGCTTGTCGCGGGATATCTCGACGGCGGTAAGAATCAGTATCCGCCCATGGCCGGCATTCCCGAGCTGCGTGAACAGATAGCGGGTAAGGTATCAACTATTTACGGCTGTAATGCTGATCCGGATCAGGAGATAACAGTGACTTCCGGCGCCACCGAGGCGCTGTTCGATGCCATCCAGGCCTGTGTCAGTCCGCAGGACGAGGTAATCGTCTTCGATCCCGCCTATGATTCCTACGTACCGGCAATTGAACTGTCTGGCGGCAAGGCTGTGCACGTCCCGCTTTCACTGCCGGAATACAGCATCGACTGGGATCGGGTAAAAAAGAGCATCAACAGCCGTACCAGGCTGATAATCATCAATTCCCCACATAACCCCTGTGGCGCCATTATCGACTACAGCGATCTGGAGCAACTGGCCACCATCGTCCGTGATCGACCGATATACATCCTGTCGGATGAAGTCTACGAACACATGGTATTCGACGGTCAGAAGCACCACAGCGTCCTCAGTCATCCGGAATTGCGCAGGATCAGCTTTGCCGTATTTTCCTTCGGTAAAACCTACCATGCCACCGGCTGGAAGATTGCCTACTGCGTGGCACCACCGGAGCTGACCACGGAATTCCGCAAGGTTCACCAGTTCGTTACGTTTACCACCAGCAGTTTCGTGCAATACGGCCTTGCCGAGTTCATGCGTGAGTGTCCTGAACATGCCATCGAGCTGCCGATGTTCTACCAGGAAAAGCGCGACCTGTTCTGTCGGCTGATGGAAGGATCACGATTTGGCATCACGCCGTCCAGGGGCACTTATTTTCAACTGGCGGACTACTCGGCGATCAGCGACACGTCCGATATGGAGTTTGTTACCTGGATGACCCGTGAGAAAGGTGTGGCAGCGATTCCCCTGACACCGTTCTATGAACAGCCGCCGGAAACCCGCATTATCCGCTTCTGTTTCTGCAAGGACGATTCCACCCTGGAAGAGGCGGCGGGAATTCTCCGGGCAATCTGATTGCCCGGGAAACCTCTGCTTGAGGAACCTCTGATCATGAGTGAGCTGGACAGCGAGCTGCTGGCCTCCCGAATACGGACCTGGGCCAGTGAACTGGGATTCCAGGATGTCGGCTTCGCCGACGTGGATCTTTCGACGCACCGATCCCACCTGGAGAACTGGCTGGCCCGCAATTTTCACGGTGAAATGACCTACATGGCGCGCCATCACGAACTCAGGTGCAAACCGGAAAAACTCGTGCCGGGAACCCTCACCGTGATCTGCGTGCGCATGGACTATGCGGCAACTGCGGACAATTCCCTGGACCCGCTGGATACTGATTCAGGTGCCTACATTGCCCGTTATGCACGAGGCCGGGACTACCACAAGGTGATGCGAAAAAGACTGCAAAAGCTCGCCGAACGAATCCAGGCGGCGGTTGGCGAGTTTGGATACCGTGCTTTTGTCGACAGTGCTCCCGTACTTGAGCGGGCCCTGGCGGAAAAGGCCGGACTGGGATGGATCGGCAAGAATACCATGCTGCTGAACAGGCGTGCCGGCTCCTGGTTTTTCCTGGGCGAACTGTACACCGACCTGCCGCTACCTGTGGATAAACCGAAAACCGACCACTGCGGTACCTGCCGGGCCTGTCTCGATATCTGTCCTACCGGGGCGTTCGTCGACGCGAGAAAACTGGATGCCAGGCGCTGCATCTCTTATTTGACCATAGAGTCTAAAAAATCCATACCCGAGGAACTTCGCCCGCTGATGGGTAACCGGGTATTCGGCTGTGACGACTGCCAGCTGATCTGTCCATGGAACAAGTTCACTACACCGACGACAGAACCGGACTTTGCCCCGCGGCATTCCCTTGACGATATTGAACTGGTGGAATTGTTCAACTGGAGCGAACAGGACTTCCTGACGCGTACCGCCGGTTCCGCCATCAGGCGAGCCGGTTATGAAGGCTGGCTGCGCAACCTGGCCGTGGCCCTGGGCAACGCCAGCCCGGATCCGGTGATTATCAAAGCCCTCCGCAGAAGACAGGACCACCCTTCCGCCCTGGTAAGAGAACACGTGAACTGGGCACTGGCACGGCAGCAGGGCAGTTGAGCCTCGCCGGCGGAACCGGCAGTGTGAATCTGGTCCGACCCCGCCCCATTCAAAGGGTGCCGGGATGAATACCAGGGGTTATCCCGGAACTGAATTCTCGACATCGTCAAGCTTGAAAAAGTGCTTGCGATAGTAAGCCAGTTCCTCGATTGAATCCTTGATGTCGTCCAGGGCGATGTGTTTGCTTTGCTTGTTGTAGCCGGCGAGTATTTCCGGTTTCCAGCGCCGCGCAATTTCCTTGACGCTGCTGACGTCCAGGTTGCGGTAGTGAAAGTACTTTTCCAGAGCAGGCATGTAGCGGGCCATGAAACGCCGGTCCTGACAGATACTGTTTCCGCACATGGGCGATGTGTTCTCATCCGCCCAGTGTCGCAGGAATTCCAGCGTCTGACGCTCCGCCGCCGCCTCATCCACCCAGCTGTCACGAACCCGCTGGATCAGCCCGGATTCTCCGTGATGGGTACGGTTCCATTCATCCATACCGGCCAGGGTCGTGTCCGCCTGGTTGATCGCCAGCACCGGCCCTTCGGCAAGAATTTTCAGCTGCGGATCGGTTATCAGCGTGGCAATTTCTATAATCCGGTCGGTTTCGGGATTCAACCCGGTCATCTCCAGGTCAATCCAGATAAGGTTCAGACTTTTATCCATCGTTTATCCATGTCAGGTATCCATGCCGTCGGGTGGTGACGCTATAGCAAGCAAGAATGTACAGGTGAGGCCGCAGAGATTTTTCAGGGCCTGTCACTCCGGTCATCGGACAGGTGCGTTGGACGCCGATTCTAACAGAGCCCGGTCGCCCTGAGTATGCCATAATACCCGACCCAATCAGGCCGACCATCCTGGACGACTTTGCCACCCATGGCCCGCAGGAAACTCTCCAGCCAGCAACAAGCCCGCATCAGCCGGCGCCAGCGTCAGGAAGTAATGCGCGGCCAGATCGACGACGGTGAAAATTTCAAGGATGGCCCGAGGTTACGAGGCATCGTGACCTGCAACTTCGGTCAGCAACTGGAAGTCGAGGCCACGGATACCGAACACAGTGGCCAGCTGTTTCGCTGTTTTCAGCGCAGTAATCTGCCGCCGCTGGTAAGCGGTGATCGGGTGGTCTTCACCTGCGGTGGCGGCGGCACGAATCCTGAACGCGTCGAGGTTGCCGATGGCGTCGTGGTTGGACAGGAGCCCCGCACCAGCGTTTTCAGTCGACCCTCGGCCGACGGCCAGTTGAAACCGGTGGCCGCCAACATCGACCTGGTGCTGGTAGTCCTGGCTCCGAGCCCCCGGCCGTTCCTCAATATGCTGGACCGCTACCTGGTGGCCATTGAACATCTTGGCCTGCGGCCATTGATCGTCATCAACAAGTCCGATCTGGTTGCCGGTAAGTCCCTGCCGGTTCTGGACACCGTGGGTGAACTGTATCCCCGGCTGGGCTATACGCCCGTCACCGTGTCGGCAAAGCAGGAATCCGGGCTTGATGAACTGCAGTCCCGACTGCACGGAAAAACCACGGTGATCGTCGGTCAGTCAGGGGTTGGCAAGTCGTCCCTGATCAACGCCCTCAGCCGTGAATCAACCGCCCGAGTCGGGGCCCTGTCGACGGCAGCGGACAAGGGAACCCACACCACGACTGCGGCCCGTCTCTTTCATCTTGCCGGGTTCGATTTGATCGATTCACCCGGCATCAGGGAGTTCGGATTGTGGCACATTGCGCCAGCGGACCTGCTGGCTGGATTTGTCGAGTTCAGACCTTTCCTGGGGCGATGTCGATTTCGTGATTGCAGTCACCAGGGGGAGCTTGACTGTGCCCTTCAGCAGGCCGTCGCTGCGGGGGAAATTGCCCGGTCAAGGCTGGACAGTTATTTTCAGATTCTTGGCAGCCTGGCGTCATCCTGATACAACTGTTGCCGGTTACGCGCTAGACTACGGCCCACTCTTGAAGCTCCCGATTCCATCACCCATGCCAATCAAGCAACTACCGCGAATCCTGGCACCTGAGCAGTTGGCGGACAGGCTGAACGAGCCGGAACTGTTGATCGTCGATCTCTGTCAGGACAGCGTTTACGCCGGGTTACACGTACCCGGGGCCGTGCATGTCAATCCCGTCGAACTGGTCAGTGGTGTACCGCCGGCCACCGGCAAGCTGCCTGACCCGGAGCAGTTACAGGCACTGGCTTCACGTCTGGGCCTGTCCCGGGACAGATTCATCGTGGCCTATGACGATGAGGGCGGCGGCTGGGCCGGTCGCTTTCTGTGGACACTGGATGTCATCGGCCATCATCGCCATGCCTATCTTGATGGTGGTCTGCATGCCTGGCGCAACGAGGGGTACCCGTTGCAAACCGAACCCAATATGCCGGAGCCGGTGAATGTCGAGGTGACCATCAACGACGGCGTACTGGTCGACCTGGAGGAAGTCTGGCAAAGCCTGGATAAAGAGGAGTGGGTGATCTGGGACGCGCGATCCCCGGAGGAATACCATGGCTTGCGTCGCGGTGCACTGCGCAATGGTCACATACCGGGTGCCGTCAATCTGGACTGGCTGGAACTCATTGACCGACAAAACAATCTGCGGTTACGGCCGTTGGACAGTATTCGGGAACGGCTGGCGACCCTGGGCATTGACGGTGACCGCAAGGTGATCACCCATTGCCAGACCCACCATCGTTCGGGTTTGACTTACCTGGTGGGCAGAATGCTGGGGCTGGATATCAAGGCCTATGACGGTTCCTGGTCGGAGTGGGGTAACCACCCCGACACTCCCGTTGAAACCTGAATCGACAGCGGTGGCCTTTTCACCATGAAATCCCTGTTTGTGCGGTTACAATATCTGCTTCCCCATCATGGCATTTCCCGATTGGCTGGCGTCCTGGCGAACTGTCGGTGGAAATGGGTCCGGCAACCCTTCATCTACCTGTTCATCCGCTATTTCAAGGTGGACCTTGGCGAGGCACAAATTCAGGATTATCGCCAGTTCGAGCACTTTAACGCTTTCTTTACCCGGGCGCTGTTACCGGAATGTCGTCCACTGCCCGCCCATCGGGAATTCCTAGTGAGCCCCGCGGACGGAACGGTAAGTCAGCTGGGCAGGCTGGAGGATGATCGACTGCTCCAGGCCAAGGGAATCGACTACTCCCTGGTGGATCTGCTTGGCCGTGACCCCGGGGACGCCGCCCCGTTCCGCGCCGGCGATTTTGTCACTATCTACCTGTCGCCCCGTGACTATCACCGGGTCCATATGCCGGCGGACGGGGTGCTGCAGAAAACCATCTACGTCCCCGGACGCCTGTTTTCCGTCAACCAGCGCACCACGGAACAGGTAGACGGACTGTTTACCCGCAATGAGCGCCTGGTCTGCTTTTTCGACACCCCGGCAGGACCCATGGCCATGGTCCTGGTGGGTGCAATGATCGTCGCCGGCATCGAAACCGCCTGGTCGGGCCGGGTGCGTCCCGGGCGGCACCGCCTGGTAACCCCTGGCCAGACAGACGACAGTGTCCAGGTATCCCTGGATCGGGGAGCGGAAATGGGCCGGTTCATGCTGGGCTCCACCGTCATCCTGGTTTTTCCTGCCGGCGCTGTTGCGCTGGACCGGGCGTTGCGGGCAGGCAGTGCAATCCGGCAGGGACAGAAAATCGCCAGCCCCGGTGACGGGGAATTTGTGAGACGATAGGCGACAGTACAATCCCTTCCCCATGCAGGAGTGCTGAGACATGGATCAGAATGCCCTGAAAAAACAGGTCGCACAGGCTGCGCTGGCCACCATCGAACCGTTGCTGGAAGATGAATCCGTCATCGGCGTAGGCACGGGCTCCACCACCAATTGTTTTATTGACGAGCTGGCTGCTATCAAGGGCAGGATTTTCGGCACGGTTTCCAGTTCGGACGCCTCCACGTCCAGGCTAAAGTCACTTGGCATTCCGGTCTACGATCTGAACAGTGTCGACGAAGTAAGTTTCTACGTCGACGGTGCCGATGAAGCCAACAAGTACCTGCAGTTGATCAAGGGCGGTGGCGGTGCCCTGACCCGGGAAAAAATCGTTGCGGCAGTGGCCAGGCAGTTTATCTGTATTGTCGATGAATCGAAAATGGTGGATGTGCTGGGGCAGTTTCCATTACCGGTGGAGGTGATTCCCATGGCCAGGAGTTACGTTGCCAGGGAAATAGTCAAACTGGGCGGTGATCCTGTGTATCGGGAAGGCTGCGTAACCGATAACGGCAACCACATCCTGGATATCTACCACCTGTCCATCGTCGATCCCCGTGAACTGGAACAGCAGCTGAACCAGCTGACCGGCGTGGTCAGCAATGGCCTGTTTGCGGCCAGGCCGGCGGATCAACTGCTGGTGGCAGGACAGGGTGGTGTCGATTCCATCAGAAACCAGCCTGCCGGGCAGGCATGACCTCCCTGAGGGCAGTCGCTGAACCACCGTCAAGCCCTCCCATCAGCTGAACGAATCCGGCCGGCATTGCTTTGTCGACCATTGCTGCTGGACAGGAATTGAGAAATTCTTGGGCATGACCGAACCTGAGCGTGTCAACCCAGGTTTCAGACCTCTGCTACCAGCCTCCACTGCTCTGCTTTGAGGCTATTTGAACTGGCCACCAGATCAACGACGGAGTCGAATCAGGGCCGGTCAGGTCAGTACCAGACGGTATGTGAGGTGTCCGATCAGGATCAGGCTTGGAATCTGAATGCCGGTTCGATCCGGCATTCAGTAACTACAAGCTTACAGCGGGGTTACGTTTTCCGCCTGCGGTCCTTTCTGGCCTTGAGTAACTTCCATGGTGACTTTCTGGCCTTCGCTGAGGGACCTTCTACCGGTACCGTTTATGGCACTGAAATGTACAAACACATCTTTGCCTTCTGCCTGTTCAATGAATCCGAAACCCTTTTCGTCATTGAACCATTTAACGGTACCTTCAACTAAATCTGACATATCTATCTCTTTTATTACTGGTTGTTACTGATTGGTTACATACACCAACCATGACCCCGAAATGGAATCATTTTGGAGTGTACTCTCAACCCGATGCAGATGGAATAATAAATTCAATCAAAATCGGTGGCTGTCCGACCAACTGCAGGTTTTACGTGACAAATATTTATAGACCCTCTGATTCATCCAGCGCAAATACCTTGCCGGGATTCAGTATGCCGTTGGGGTCGAATACCCGCTTTATCCCGCGCATGTAAGCAATTTCGGCCGCAGACCTGGAGGCTTCCAGAAACGGCTTTTTCAGCAGACCGACCCCATGTTCGGCGGAAATACTGCCGCCATGATCTTTTACCAGTTCGTAAACTTCGCGGCTGACTGTAGCGCACCGGGACTGAAACACCTCCAGTGCCAGGTCGTCGGGTTTCAGTATATTGAGGTGTACGTTGCCGTCACCGATATGACCGAACCAGATGATTTCAAAATCCGGGTAACGGGCTGACACCAGTCTGTCCACTTCGTCGAGGAAGACCGGTACCCTGGACACTTTCACAGAAATATCATTTTTATAGGGTTTATACCGGGAAATTGTCTCCGATATGTCTTCACGCAATCGCCACAGGCTTTCAGCCTGCCCGGCTGTCTGGCTGACAGTGCCATCGACAACCCAGCCGTCGTCCAGGCAGGACTCGAACAAACCCAGGGCCTGCTCCAGTCGTTCCTCGCTGTCGTTTTCGATTTCGATCAACGCATAGAAAGGCGATCGGCTTGCCATTGGCCGCTGCAGCCCCCGCTCGCGGACTACATGTTCGAGCGCCTGCTCGGAAAAAAATTCAAAAGCTGACAGGGGGATTTGCTGTTGAAACTTTTTCAACACTTCCATGCAGGCCGGCATGTCCGGAACTGCAAGCACCAGCACGGTGGGATCCCTGGGCAGGCTGGTTAATGCCACGGTAACTTCAACAATCAATCCCAGGGTACCTTCCGATCCGATGAACAGGTGTCGAAAATCGTATCCGGTGGCATTCTTCACCAGGCCCCGGTTGAGATCCAGCAGCTCCCCCGTTCCGGTAACCACTTTCAAGCCCATCACCCATTGCCTGGTCATGCCATAGCGGATCACCTTGATGCCACCGGCATTGGTGGCGACATTGCCACCTATCTGACTGGACCCGGCCGAAGCGAAGTCCACTGGATAGTACAGGGACTGTTCCTCGGCAAATTGCTGAAGCTGGGCGGTTACCACGCCCGCTTCGCAGATCACCTGGCGGTCCACGGGATCAAAGTCCAGGATCCGGTTCATGCGGTCGAAGGCAATGACGACTTCGCGATTACCGGCAACTGCCCCACCGCTGAGCCCGGTTCGACCACCGGAAGGTACCAGCGAAAAATCAAGCTCGTTGGCCAGCTTCACCAGGGCAATCACCTGCCCGACATCACGAGGCAAACTCACTGCCAGCGGATCCGGCGTGTAGGCGCTGGTCCAGTCCTTGCCGTAGGTCGCCAGTGACTCTGCATCGGTTTTCAGGCAGTCATCGCCGAATTCCTGCCGCAATCGCGATTGAATGTCCCGGTACTTTTCTTCCGACAGTGTTTTCAAGTGTCAACCTGGGTGCTTTGTGAATTGGGGGATTGGCGGACAGAGATCAGCCGGTGGCCGGCCGCTTCCCGGAAGCGATATGTTAACATGCACCTCCTTCCTGACCCATGTGCAACTGAATTTCTGAATGGAATACCCATGCAGCAGACCTCCTTTGAAAAAAAACGGATACGATTTCTCCTATTGGAAGGTGTGCACCAGAGCGCGGTAGACACGCTGAAAAACAGCGGCTACGAAAATATCGATTACGTAAAATCAGCACTGCCGAAAGACCAGCTGTTGGAACGGGTAGCCGATGCCCACTTCATCGGAATCCGCTCCCGTACGCAGCTGACCAGCGAAATTTTTACCGCAGCCACCAGGCTCCAGGCCGTGGGCTGTTTCTGTATCGGTACCAACCAGGTGAATCTGACCGACGCGTTGATCCGCGGCATACCGGTGTTCAATGCCCCGTTCTCCAATACCCGCAGCGTCGCCGAGCTGGTAATCGGTCAGTTGATCCTGTTACTGCGCGGCATCCCGCAAAAAAATGCGCTGCTGCATCGCGGCATCTGGGAGAAAGCGGCAAAGGGATCGTTTGAAACCCGGGGCAAGAAACTCGGCATCATCGGCTACGGCAATATCGGCTCCCAGCTCAGTGTGCTGGCGGAATCCATGGGTATGAAGGTGTACCTTTACGACATCATGACCAAGCTGCCGCTGGGTAACGCCACGCAGCTGGGCAGCCTGGAAGAACTGTTGAACAGCTGTGACGTCGTCAGCCTGCACGTACCTGAGACGCCACAGACCCGAGACATGATCGGTGCCGCCGAACTGGCTGCCATGAAATCCGGCGGCATCCTGATCAATGCCTCCCGCGGCACCGTGGTGGATCTCGAGGCACTGGCCGACGCCCTGGAGTCCGGTCACCTCGGTGGAGCGGCTATCGATGTTTTTCCGAAGGAACCCGGATCCAACGACGAGCCTTTCGTTTCACGCCTGACAGAATTCGACAATTGCCTGCTGACACCCCACATCGGCGGAAGCACGATGGAGGCCCAGGAGAATATCGGCATCGAAGTGGCTGAAAAGCTGGTTACCTACAGCGACAACGGTTCCACGTTTACCGCCGTGAACTTCCCGGAAGTGGCATTGCCGGCCCACCCGGGAAAACATCGCCTGCTGCACATACACAAAAATGTGCCCGGCGTACTTTCCGAGATCAACAGTATATTCTCGGAAACGGGTATCAACATCAGCTCGCAATACCTGCAGACCAATGACAAAGTGGGATACGTGGTCATGGACATCGATGTGCAATACAGCAGGGTGGCCCTGGAGAAGCTGAACAGCATTGGCGGTACTATCCGCTGTCGCGTTCTGTTCTGACGCTGACGGTCTATCAGCAATCAAAAGGAGGCAGTTGTCACATGCCGGCAATAGTTCTACAAGCTGTCCTGCAGATGGCACAGCTGATCCTGCCGCTGCTGTTGTTGATCTGGCTGGCGGTCTGGCCTGCCCGCGGGTGGCTGGCTTACACGCTACAGGTCATTGCCGTGGCGGGCACCCTTACCGGACTCTGGCTGACGGCCATCTGGGCCATGCCGCCGTTCTGGGTTCCCTACGGGTTGCTGGGCATTTTCCTGACCGTCGTGGTATTCCAGTTCTTCGGCCTCCGCTGGGAAAGCACCGCCCCCTGGGACACCGGCATCCTGGCCACGCTGTTGATCCTGGTTGTCAGCGTGTCCGGATGCCTCGGCCTGTATGTCACTGTCAGGGCCTGGCAGGGCACGCTGCTGCCTGCGGTTCCCACCGTGGATATCAGCGCGCCTTTCCCATCGGGCACCTACCTGGTTGCCAACGGCGGCTCGACAACGGCAGTCAATAATCACCTGCAGACCCTGGATCCGACAGTGCCACGGTTCAGTGATTTTCGCGGACAAAGCCGGGCACTGGATATCTTCAGAATTTCGTCACTGGGATTTCATGTCGAGGGCTGGCGCCCGGAAGATCCCGGCCGTTACCTGACCTTTGCGGCACCACTGACTGCCCCGTGCGACGGCACGGTGGCCCGGGTGGTGGATGGCGTTCCTGACAATCGTGTACCCCGGATGAACCGGGAGCAGATGGCGGGAAATTACGTCGCCATCGATTGTGGCGGGTTTTACCTGATCCTTGCCCATCTGCGCCTGGGCAGCGTTCGGGTCCGGGAAGGCCAGCAGGTTGCCATCGGCGACGCGCTCGGCCAGATGGGAAACTCCGGCAACAGTTCCGAACCTCACCTGCATATCCATGCCCAGCGGGACCTGCCGGACGGTTCACCGCTGAGTGGCGAACCCCTGGCATTGACCATCGACAGCAGGTTCCTGGTACGCAATGACCGATTCACGGTCACCGGGCGCTGAGTTTGTCGATCGCATGTCACTCTGACCCGAATCCATGGGGACTGCGCAACCCGACCAGAGCAGTTGCACAAGCCTGTCGGCGGTGCAGCTGAAATCGCCACCGATCCAGTCAACCAGCGCCCCGGCCACGTCCGGATAGGCAATGCGTGCGGTATTGCCATCCGGCCTGTCGAGAGAGTCCAGCCACTGTTCTATCCGGTCCAGGGACAGTGTTTCCACACGGGACGCCAGGTTCAGGCTGACCAGTGCCGCCGCGTTGGATATCTGTTCGGGCTGACCCTTGAGTGGTTTGACCAGCGCCTTCAGTCCAAGCTGGATACTTTCGCTGACCAGTTCGAATCCTGCATTGCAGATAACCCCTGCGGCTGAACAAAGATCGCGGGTGAATCCGGTGTGAGAGGTTTTGCGCAATGAGATGTTCTGACACTCCGCGTCTGTCAGGTCGGGAGCGTACTGGTAAAAACGGAAACCCGGAATCTGGCTCAGGATAGCCGTTACTTCCGCCTGGTTTTCGAAGGGAAGGTAGACAATGATTTTGCGCTTGTCGGTGCCCAAACGGACAGCGAGCTCGATAAGCCTCGGATCCACTATTGGAGGAAGTATGCGCTCCCCGAAACTGCTCCAGTGAAGGCCGAACGCGTTCCGGGCCGGCGCAAAGTGATGCATGAGAAGCCAGCTTATCCGGTTTCCTCCTTCACGCGGCACATCATGATTGAAAGCATACTGGTGCCCCAGCCCCAGAACCGGCGCGCCAGCCAGCCGGGCAGCCCAGGCCGAGACCGGTTCGTAGTCAGTTATCACCAGGTCGTAGGGGCCGGGATTCAACGATTTTACTTCGCTGTAAAACCGTCGCAGGTTATTACTCCGGACAGTGTCCAGGTAACTCAGCCTGCCCTGTTTGGCGATGAATGTGAGCCCTCTCCGGTACTGGTAATCTCCGAAAATTTCCATGTCGAAAAATTCATTTCTTGAACGTCCGGAAAAAAGATAGGTGACATTGACATCGGGTCGGTCATTGAAGTGCCTGGCCATCATTCTTGCTCTGGAAATATGGCCGTTTCCGGTTCCCTGCACACCGTAAAGTATCTTCATTGGAGTCGATGCCCTACCGGCTCCAAATGCAGTTTATCCGCCGGCCGGAAGCGTACCTCAGACTCAGCAGCAGGACAGGAGGCAGGACAGGAAAAGGAAAAATGAACATCCGGCTGAATGCCAGATCGTCCGGTAGGCCCGAATCTGCTGAGTGCCTGGCTCATGCGGCTTCCTGCTGATCCGACACGTCGACCATAGCGGACGGATGGCGTAACGGGTTTTCCCTTAACCAGTGTTTCAGCTCCAGGGTTCCGTCCGGTTGTTCAAGCAATGCGGAACAACTTTCCACCCAGTCGCCGTCGTTACAATAGATCAACCCTTCGATTGTCCGAATCTCCGGATGATGGATATGTCCGCATACCACGCCGTCTACCTCGTACTCCTTGGCGATATGCACCACGGCATCCTCGAAGCTGCTGATATAACTCACCGCGTTTTTCACTTTCATTTTCAGATATGCGGCAAGAGACCAGTAGGAAAACCTGAACAGGCGGCGGGCCCGGTTAACGAAATAGTTAAGGCTGAGCAATTTGTCGTAAGCCCAGCCTCCCAGCTTCGCCAGCACTCGACTGTGTTTCACCACGACATCGAATTCATCGCCATGGAGAACAAGTAATTTTTTTCCGTCCGCCGTGGTATGGACGAATTCCCGGTGAATTTCCAGGTTACCGAACTTATGTCCCACGCATTCGCGCATGACCTCATCGTGATTACCCGGTATATAGATAACCCGGGTACCGTGTTTTGCCTTACCCAGGATTGAACGGATCACGTTGGTGTGTTCCTGTGTCCAGCATGGAGATTTCTTAATGCTCCAGAAGTCGACGATATCACCAACAAGGAACAGGTATTCCGCTTCCACGGCATGGAGAAAATTGAGGAGAGCTTCTGCCTGGCAACCCTTGAAACCAAGATGGATATCAGAGATCCAGATGCTTCGCACTTTCATAACAGGGCCCCTGTTTCTCATGATTGCCTCATATGCCTGTGTGCCAGCTGAAATCTTAGGCCCGGACTATTTCATTCCGGTGAAACATTCGTGAAAATTTTATTGCAGCGCGCTGTCGCCCCTGGGCCCCTGTCTGGCGTTTATTGTCAGTTTCGCCCGGGGAATTCCAGGCAGGATATCGCGCAGGCTACGGGGTAAACTTTCAAGGCATTGGACAACCGGTGGTATTGAATATACTTTCCCTGTCCAGGCAGTAAATCAGCATGGAGATCGTGCCTTGCAAATCGTACCCCGATCAATTTTCCCCAGCATGGTGTGGACGACCCTGCTCGACGACCGGGCCAGCCTGAACGCCCAGCTGCTGGAACTGGCCACGCAGATGAGGAACAGTGACCCGGCGGGGGTGGCGAATACCAATGTCAGGGGCTGGCAGAGTCCCAACACACTGCAGAACCTGCCGGAATTCGAGCCGATAAACCGGCGAATTCTCCAGGTCTGCCATACCATCGGCGAGTCACAGAAATTCAGACCCGATCTTGTCTACCAGCACCAGGCCTGGATCAATATCAGTCCCCCGGGCGCTTCCAACAAATTGCACTACCATGCCAACTGTCACTTCAGCGGTGTCTACTATATAAGCCTGGCAGCGCCGGACTGCGGCAGCATTTTCTTTCGCGATCCCCGGGTCGCCTCGCGGATGCTGACCTACCCTGCCGTCGAGCCCACCGATTTCACCACGGAAGAAGTGCAAATGCCGCCGGAGGAAGGTCGCATGTACGTGTTTCCCGGCTGGCTGGAACACGGCGTCGAGGAAAATCGCAGCGACAGGGACCGGATAAGCATCGCCTTCAACGTGTATGCCATGCCCCGGCCCACCGGTCGCTGACAGGCCCTGTTCATGGCCCGGGAAAACACCCTGTTCCTTTGCGGCGATGTCATGACCGGACGCGGCATCGACCAGGTAATGCCCCGCTCTGTCGATCCGGCTATCCGGGAGCGGATCGTGACCTCGGCCACGGACTACGTAAAACTTGCTGAAAAGGTTAACGGCCCCATCAATAAACCCGTGGACCCTGCCTACCCCTGGGGAGAAGCCGCTGTCGAATGGCAGAAGCACTCTCCTGAACTGAAGATCGTCAACCTGGAAACGGCAGTGACCGTCAGCAGTGACCGCGCGGTCAAGGGCATCAACTACCGGATGCACCCGGCCAACGTGGATTGCCTGCTGGCGGCAGGGTTCGACTGCTGTGTTCTGGCCAACAACCATGTTCTCGATTGGAATCAGCGGGGGCTGCTGGAGACGCTTGCGGTGTTAAGACCGGAGTTGGCGATTACCGGGGCCGGCGAGACGCTGGAGCAGGCCCGCGCGCCGGCCGTGCTGCACACCGCCGGTAACCGGATCCTGGTGTTCTCGGCGGGCACCGGGTCCAGCGGCATTCCGCCCCAGTGGGCCGCGACGGACAGTGAACCCGGGGTCTGGCTGCTCAACGACCTGACAGCGGATACCGTGGGCCAGGTTGCCGAACTCATCGGCAGGTTCAGGAAACCCGGCGATATCGTCATTTTTTCCATTCACTGGGGACCGAACTGGGTTCGCCGCATTCCCGGGGCTCATCGTCAGTTCGCCCGCGCCCTCATCGACAGCGGCCAGGTGGACCTGATTCACGGCCATTCGTCTCACCATCCAATTGGCATGGAAGTCTACCAGGAGCGATTGATCCTTTACGGTTGCGGCGATTTCATCAACGACTACGAAGGCATTCTGCGCTACAGCAAGTACCGCAATGACCTGTGCATGATGTACTTCCCCACCCTTGGCAGCGACGGCCGGCTGCTGGACTGCCGCATGGTGGCAATGCAGATTCGTAATTTCCGGCTGTGGCGGGCGACACTCCGGGATACCAACTGGCTGGCCAGGAAAGTTTCCCGCAGCTCGCCCCGGTTGCTAACCCGTGTCAGCAAGACCCCGGACGGCGACCTGGTGCTGCGCTGGTAAACGTATTGTCCCGGGCTCCGGCGAAAACCGGCGGTCCGCGCCCGACGGACGCACAACCTGCCTGGACCGGTTCAAAAATCTTCCACGTAAATTATCGGAAAAACAGACAGTTAAGCCGCTCATGTCCGGCCTCCCAGGAAGTCTGGCCGCGCCGGTGAAAAGAACCACGGTGGGAACGGGCAGCACAACGGCTCAAACCGGGTTCAGCCGCCACACCGCCAGCCGGCAAACCGGCGGGTAAACAGGTCAACTTCCCCGAATCAGCCGCAAAGAAACTGGACAATCAGCAAATTCAGCGATACCTTTTGTGGTTCCTTTTACAAGACCAATAAAGGCCCAATTTTTCCCGATTGGCGCCTCGAACGGGAGTTAGCTATGTTACGAAGATCCCTTTTCACCCTGACGTTGGTAGCCACCATGGCAATTCTTGCCAGGCCCGCCGACGTTATTGCACAGGCTATGGAGTCTGCCGAACCCTTCAAGGTTGGAACATTCGCCATCGACAATGTTCCCACCGTGGGCCTCGTTATGCGCAATGACCAGTTGATCGTCGAACTGGAGGCAGCCAACCGGGCCATGGAACTGGAGCCACGCTACAGCAAGATGCAGATGCCCGAGGATATGCTGGGCCTCATCGAGCAGTACGAGTACGGCCTGAAATACCGCGTCTACGAAGTCGTCAACTGGCTCGTGGCCAACAACATGCTGCGTGGCAACAGCCGACCGGACTATATTCATTCGGTCAGCGACGTGGACATCATGGCGCCGATTCAGTACCCCAGCAAGATCATGAATGCCGCCGTGAACTTCTACACCCACGCCTGCGAGGGTTGTACCGAAGAACAGCTGCAGGCCCGGACCCGCGAGCGCCAGATGAACCGGGGTGTGCCCTATCTGTTCCTGAAGCCCACCCGCGGCGCGGTAATCGGTGACGGCGACGACATCATCATGCCTTACGGCCGTGACGAGATAGAATACGAAGTCGAAATGGCCATCGTGTTCGGCAAGGTTGGTAAATACGTTTCCGCCAGCCGCGCCTATGACCACGTGTTCGGCTACATGGTAGCCATGGACGTGTCCGACCGTGGTGGACGTCCGCCGGGTGGATACGGTACCCGTTCAGACTGGTTTGTCGGCAAGGGCCACGACACGTTCGCTCCCCACGGTCCCTGGATCGTGCCCAAGGAATTCTATGGCGACCCCATGGAGCGACTGCACCAGACTACCGTGATCGACGGCGTAACCGTACAATCTGCCCGGGCCGGCGACATGATCCACAATATCCCCGAGCTGATCGAGTACGCGTCTTCGCTGATTACCGTGTTTCCCGGTGATGTACTGCAAAGTGGCACTTCAGGTGGTACGGGTGCCGGCCGCGTAGAGCGGGCAACCGGCTCCGGTTACCTGGTGGACGGCGAGACCATCAACGCCAGCATCGAGGGCATTGGTACGCTGACCCACAGGGTGGTACGCGAGCGCAGCATTCCTGACGACCTGTCCGGATCGCAGCTGCCGCCTACTTCTTCCTATCGGGATCAGTAAGCTGTCGGAATCCGTGAATCCTGGCGCTGGCATAAGGTCTGGCCGGTAAGGCAAAAAGGCGTAATGCGATACAGCCATACGGCCATAAAGCCATTGCCATTGCCATTGCCATTGCCATTGCCATAGCCAAAGCCAAAGCCAAAGCCAAAGCCATAAAAGGCAGCATGGATAAACGGATTCCACTGCATCAACCTCCTCTGTTCCGGCCGACAGGCCGGGACAACGCACGACGAAACGCCGGTCAGTGATCACTGACCGGCGTTTTTACTTCCGGGAGTCGCAAGGCACTCAACCAGCCACGTCAGCCGGTTGCCGCGTCCGGCAAGCCGACCTGCCACCTGCTGCCACGGGGCCTGACCTATTCCGCGTCATGCCCGGTTTTAATGGGACCGCCGGAAAACGGATTACGGGTAGCCGGCAACCCGGGAACAGCCTGCCGGGAACAGTGACCCGGTAAAACAGGAATCTGAGGAAAAGCCATCGTGAGTGAAATCAACAAGCAGGACAGTGAACGGGTAAATCGGCAATGGGTGCTGGCGAAGCGTCCCTCCGGACCCCTGACCACGGCAGACTTCGACTATCGCGAACTACCGTTTACGCCACCCGCCCTGCAACCTGACCAGCTGCTGCTGCAGTCGGTGCTGTTCCGTTGCACACCGGCCATGCGCACCATGATGAAGGGTAACAGCCAGTTCATGCCGCCCATGAAGGTCGGCGAACCGGTGAGCGGCTCCGCGGCGGCCAGGGTCATCCAGTCGACCCATGCTGACTACCCGGTGGGCTCCATCGTCTCAGCGATGCCCGGCTGGCAGGACTACTGTGTGGTCGACGTCAATGAAAGACCTCCGGCGCTGAAGCCACAGGAGGCGACGCTGGAAGAATTCGAGGGAGTTCTGGGTGGCAACAGCCTGACCGCCTACTTCGGCCTGCTGGAAGTGGGCAGCCCCGAGCCGGGGGAAACCGTGGTGGTTTCCGGCGCGGCAGGCTCCACCGGCTCCATCGCCGCCCAGATTGCCCGCATCCGGCAATGCAAGGTCATCGGCATCGCTGGCGGCGAGGAAAAATGCCAGTGGCTGCGGGAGGTCTGTAAACTGGACGGGGTTATCGATTACAAAGCGGAAGACATCGAGTCCCGGCTCAGGGAACTGTGCCCCGAGGGGGTGAATGTGTTCTTCGACAACGTCGGCGGCGCTACCCTGGATGCGGTAATTGAAAACATGGCGCCTTTCGGCCGGGTGGCGCTTTGCGGACAGATTTCCAGTTACGACGAGGGCGATGCCCTTGCGCCAGGGCCTGCCAACATGATGCGGGTTATTTACTGGCGACTGAAGCTGCAGGGCTTCCTGGGTTTCGACTATCCCGAAAAAATGGACAGGGCCCTGGCGGACCTGGCCAGGTGGCACGATCAGGGAGAACTCGTTGCCAGGCTGGATGTACGTGACGGCTTTGCCAACCTGCCCCGCACTTTCATGCGCCTGTTCGACGGTTCCCACTTCGGCACGCTGCTGGTGAGAAACGACCTGCCCGACGGCTCCGGCTGATCCCCTCCACTCCGAGACAGATTCGAGCGGGTTACCTTACCCGCCCTTAAACCGATATTTCGCGGGTGTGAGGGTATTCGCCCCACCCCCGTCAGACGTGTTCAGTCCAGGTGAACTTTCAGGAAATCGCTGATGGCCATCCAGGTCATCCGCCCCTCCGGAATACCGGGCATGATCATGTACTCGGCGTGGGACATGCCTTCAAATACATGCAGATCTGCCTCGACGCCGGCATCCAGCAGCTTGCGATGAGCGCGGGCCGTGTCGCTGAGCAACATGTCCCGGGTTCCGGAAATCAGGATAGTGGGGGGAAAGCCACCGAAGTCTCCGTACAGTGGCGAGATCAGCGGATTGGTCAGGTCTTCTCCGTCTGCATAGAGGGTGGCACCGGTTTTCAGCAGACCGTCATAGCTCACCAGGATCCTGTCGATACCCGCCATGGTGTGCAGGCTGTCACTGGTATCGGTGAGATCCGCCCAGGGCGTTCCCGCGAACACGGCACCGGGCACCGGTAATCCCAGGTTTTTCATCTGCAGAATGGCAGCGAAGGACAGGCCGGCTCCGGCCGACGTTCCGCCTATGGCTATCTCACCGGGTGCGTAATCCTCAAGCAGGTCACGATAAACGGCGATGGCATCGTCAACCGCGGCGGGAAAGGGAAATTCCGGCGGCATGCGGTAGTCCACCGACACCGCCCGGATACCGGCGGCCGCACTGATCTGCGCGGCTTCGCCGGCGGCGCCGGGGCCGCCACCGAGTACATAACCCCCGCCATGGAAGTGGAGGAAGACGTGGTCCCGGTGCCGGTCGGCTATTTCCCCGGGAGTGATTTCATAGACAGTGACACCGGCGCGGTCGGCGGACTGGATTTCGAGGCCCAGGGACTGCTCCAGCACCGGTAGCGGACCGTCGCCACTTCTTGCGGCCTGCTGCATCGCCAGCCAGTCGGCTTCCGTTTGCGGGTAGGGCCCGGGGGCCTGGGGATCCGGTTGGGGGGCACCGGCAATTGCCGACGCCAGTTCCGGGCTGGCGTGGACCGGAACCGGTAGTGAGCGGTCACTGACGATCCACGTTTCGTCTGCCTGAACGGCTACGGCCTGGGCGCTACTGCCGGAGGATACTGCCAGGCTGATTACGCCGGACAGGACCGACGCCAGCAGGTAACCTGGGGCAGAACACCGCGGACGTGCAGTGCTGATACCCACCTGGCGGAATTTTCCCGGCGCCGGGTCGGCAGAGTGAAATTCAATACAACGGGATGCGCGTAACGCTGACATGGTATCAATCCTCCAGCTACAGACAGCAACGGACCCATGGCACAGGGTCCGTTGCCGGTACAAATGGTTGAATTACATCCTGGCTGTCTGCAGTCTAGCGGATAACCCGCACCGGCTGGTAGGCATTGCTCCAGCAGCACTGATCCAGCCCGTCGCTGTCCGAGGCATTCCAGTTGTCCAGCCGGGCGCGAATCATGTAGTCACCGGGTTCGGAGAACGTGGCGATGATCCGTGCCGGACCCTCGCCGCCGGTTACCGTCATCCGGGTGTCGGCTACCGGCACCAGCCCCAGTACGGACATGCCCCGGGATTCGTTGAACGGCGAGGAGGGGTGCTCGCTGAATGAAACCTCGGCAGGCCCCTGGTGCACGTACCAGGAGACGCTGGTATCCAGTGGCTTGATAAACCGCGGGTCGGTGCGGTCCCGCATGGAAGGGTCCCTGGTTTGAACTTCCAGGGTCAGGGGTTCGCCGACGCGGACCGTCTGGGTTACCGCGGCCACCACGCCTTCCGGCCCGGTGCCACGCTCGCCACCGGCGAACCAGATTTCCGGCTGAACACTGCCCTGGGGTCGGGGATTGCGGTCCAGTTCGTAGGCGGTAGACCCCCGCTCACCGGGCACCTTGAGTTCCTCGCCGGCGGAAGTGATGTGCCACCAGACGGTTTCACCGTCCATGGCGGCGGGAATAATGACCCCGAAAACGCCGTGATGACGGCCGGGAAAATAGTATTCCGGCTGCATCCCGCCCAGGGTTGCGGGCTCGATGCGATTATTCTCACCGATGGGTACCCGCACTATTTCGCGGTTGCGGTTGTGGTAACCGAAGGAAACAGTTACCGAGCCGTCTGGGTTGGCGTACCAGCCCTCCATGAAAGGTATAACAGGAATGTCTTCCGCGGGAGACGGGCGTAAAGGTCGTTGCGGCGTCTGCGCACTCGCTGAAAAAACTACTGTCAGGTTGATCAGCACCAGCAGCAAAACACTGCTTGCTGAAAAAATCACGCGTCCCATGTAAGTCTTGCTCCCCTTCATTCCTGTTAATTCCAGTGTTGCTGTTGGTCTGTTGTTATTTTGGTCTGTTGATTTCACGTCTGGTCATCAGTGCACCGCAGGTACCCTGATGGAGTCAAGCTGCACCCGGACAGGGGTCAAGCGAATGGATTCGCCTGACCCCCCGGGGCATCAGCTATCGTTCTGTCGTTCTTCCAGCAGCTCCTGGTAGGTCTCGTCATCGAGATGTGAAATGGCGATCCAGGCATGGGCCATTTCGTCCGCCGTGCGCTGTCCCCAGGCTACCCACTGTCGTGGATCGGGATTATTGGGGTTGTTCTCGGTGTTGTCGTACCACTGCTTGATCACCAGGACCGCGCCCGCTGGCACCAGGGGCGCCGCGTCGGGGGCAAACAGGTGACTGTGATGCCAGGTCGCGCTCCAGTTGGAGATCATGCTTACCACTTCGGTGCGCCCGGTTTCCGGATAGAAAATCTCCAGTGACGCCGCATTCATGCGCAGGTGGCCATGTGGCTGAAAACTGTCAATTCGAACCGGGTGGTCGAAGGAATGCATGCCCTGGGTCATGGCGGTGCCATGGGGCGGGATGAACAGATCACCCTGGGTCAGCTGGTAGGTCGCCAGATCCTGGGTTACGTCGGACTCGTAATCCTCCGGATGCAGCCAGATACCCAGCTCCACCACGTTGTCCTCGATGACGGTGCCCGGCGCCGTGCCCCCCAGGCCACCCGGGTACAGATGGATGTCCCACTGAATCATGATGTCGGCAAAGGCCTTGCGGCACACGCCATCCGGCATGATTTCGCCCCACTTGCCCATGGCGTACTCGGTAACCGGGCGACGCTCGACAATGCCGTCCTCGTTGATCTCGGCAAAATAGGTGTTGGCGTGATGCACCACGGTCTTGGCATCGCCACGGGGTTTCACCTGCATGGCCTTGATGCAGCGGTCCTCGGTAAGGCCGCTGTCGATGAAATGCTTGTCCCACAGATCGTTACCGTTGGCCGGCACGTCGATGGGGTTGGAAGCCAGGACAATGTCCGGCTGACCGAACCGGTCGGCGAAATTCCATTCATCCAGGCTGGGCAGATCCGGCATGGGGCCGACGGCATCAAGGTTACCTGCCGGTGAGCCCTGCTCCACCCAGGCGGAAATAGTGGCAACCTCTTCTGCGGAGAGCCGCCAGTCACCCAGCAGATCCTGGATACCGATATCATGGTCATAGGCGTAGGGCGGCATTTCTCCGTTTTCCACCTTGAGCTGAATCAGCGGCGCCCAGGGACGAACCTGCTCGTAATTGGTCAGGGCCATGGGGCCGATACCGCCCTCACGGTGACAGACCACGCAGTTCTCGTTGATAATACCGGCAACTTCATCGGCATAGGTGACTGGATCCGCCGCGCTGGCGGACTGCGCCTGAAGAGCAAAAACCGCCCCGGCCGCCATCAGGCCCAGGCTCAATTTTCTGCCCGGTCGCCGTGCTGCCAGCCCGTCTCGCGCGCTTGTCTCAAACTGGTCTCTCGAAGTAAATTGCATCGCATTCACCATCCATTCTGGAATCGTTGATTGGGGAACATTCCATTCAGGTACTCATACCTATGCCCAGGCACCGCTGGACCAAGCCGCTGTACCAGGCAACTACATGATGTTCACTGACTGCCTAGGATAAGGCTTTTCGAGCGGTTTCGCAAATCCGTTAAATGTTTTGACGTGAATATTATATTTCAGGTTTTTCAGAATCTTACAATAATTTTCCTGATTTCCACGGGCGACTATCCGACCTGGCAACCCTCGACTTTCCGGGGTATTTCGGGTTCCAGACCCCGGCATTCACCGGCATAACTTATAAAACTTATAATTTCTTTAACTAGATCTTTTCCCCGCTGATTTATTGTGTTACTTTGCTACCGCACTGATGGCAGTTGTCTCCCTTGTAGAACAGGTATATGGGACCTGTTCTCACTGTCAGAAGCGTACTTTCGTCAGAAAGTCTCTCCAGAGGAGCCGAAGTGCAAGGACGCCTTCGGCTTAACCTGAAATCCAGCCCGTCGACATGTCCAGTCCTTGAGCAAACCACCAGCGGACAGGATTTTCCGATGCCGGTCCAACGCATTCCGCATTGCCCTGACAGTACCCGGAACCCCGGCATGCAACACCTTGCGGGTCATCGGGCAAATCGACCCCAGCCAGCGCTCTTTGCCACGATGCCGTGGAAGACAGATCGTTCTATAAGTGATAGATTGCTGTAAAAAGAACCTCCAAGGCTGCCGCGCGCCGCTTAAAGGTCTGTTTTATGTCAAGCTCATTGCACTTTCTCAGGCGAAACCTCAAGCAAAACCTCAATCAACTCATCAGGCCAAGCCTTCGCCTGATTCAGTTTCTCATGCAACGCTTGCTGATCCGCAGCGCCCTGCTTGTCATTGCTGGCAGTTCCTGTCTCTCCGCCGCCAATGGCCAGGACAGTTCGCCCGACAGCGACCTGGCATTGCAGAACCGGTATGAACAGCTACAACAACGCATCCAGGCATTGGAAAATGACCAGGGCAACTTCGACGGCGCCCTTCTCGAACCCCTGGTATCGCTATCTGAATCGGCAATCGAGCTCAATTTGTTTTACGAGGCCGGTACGCTGCTGGACCGGGCAATTCAGATTGAGCGACGGAACTCCGGCCTGCTTTCCAGCGGGCAGATACCGCTTTATTTCAAGCTGGCGGAAAGCAACCTGAGGGCACAGAACTGGGTCGGCGTAACCGAATCGCTGGATTATCTTTACTGGCTCCTTGTTGAGAAACAGGTAGGGGATGAGACTGAACTCATCGACAATCTCCTCAGGCTGAGCGACCTGCATCTGCTTGCCATTGCGGGGGACGCCCAACGACGGGCAGATCATTTCCGGGAATCTGAACAGCTAATCTTCATCGCCCAGGAACTGAGTGATGTTCTACCTGGTGAGACCCTGTCGAGTCGCTTATCGTTGTACTATCGCCTGATAAAGCAGTTTTACCTGCAATCCATCGCGGTCGAGCGAGGCGGCAATACGGGGTATGCCCTGCGTGAAATTATTCAGGGGTCCACCTGGATCAGACCCAAACAGCAGGTCCAATCGCGCTACTACAGAGCCGGCCTGAGACTGTTCAGCGACATGGAGGAGTTGCTTATTGAAAGCCTGGAGAGCCTGGAGAGACCCGCCGAAAATCTCGCTATGCTGGCACTTTACCGTGCCGACTGGCGTCTGCTGTTCAATGATGATAGAGCCGAAGACGCTTATCTAAGCGCCTACCAGGCACTGGCGGGGGCTGTCGACAACCCTGAAGACCTGGGCCGATTATTCGCGCACCCTGCTCTGTTGCCCGTACCTGATTATTACGCGACAGTCAGCGACGCACTGGTGGCTATGAAGGACAACAACGCGCCCGCCACGGCTGACGCCGCCGGTCACAGCAGTCCTTTTACTTTCACGGAGTGGTTTAACGCCATGCCGGCAACGCCTTTAGACAGCTCCGCTTTGCCCGCTGCGCTGCAGCCGGCAAAGTATGAAGTCGTGTTGTTAAGTTTTCAGCTTAACGCACTGCACCCGGTTTCCAACTGGGTCAGTGGAACCTATCGCACTCATTACAGTGTGGCGGACAATTTTGAGATACTGAACGGAACAGAAAACAACGCCATTGACCGGGATTATCTTCAACGGCAACTGCATTTTCTTCGCTTCAGACCGCGTCTGGAAAACGGTGTTCCACAACCATTCCAGGGCCGTCTTCTCTATCACGCAGCAATCAACCCGAATACCGGATTACCCTGACAGGGTCGCATTTCCGTGCTGTGCATTTGCTGCCGGTCTTTCCAGGGCCAGGCTTCTTCAGGCAGACAAACCAGGCAAAGTTTTGTCGGCGACACCTGTCATCCAGGCCGGCCAAGTTACTATAGCGTCGCTGGTATTGGAATGCTTGTCTTCCTTGGTCCGGCCGGCATCATGAAGGCACAGTGCCTGCTCGCAGGTCCAGGGATGGAAAGGTAGAGGAATAGGTAGAGGGATAGTTGGAGAGATAGGTAGTTAAAGAGATAGGTAGTTGGAGAGATAGGTAGTTGGAGAGACAGGTAGAAAGAGTGGTATGGAACTGTTCCACAATCCACGCTGCAGGTTCGCTTAAGATCGACCAGTTTCCGAACCATCCCGCGGCCGGGCTTAAACGGCACTGAACTCCGGTCCCAGCCGGCAAATCAGAATTTCGAATGACGCGAATTCAGCTATTCCAAACAGGGGGCGAACGCTTTCATGGTTGGTATTCTGCGGGTCGTACAACATCATGCGCAAGGGTTGCTGACCACGGGCCTGGAATTGGACAGACAGCGCCTCCATAACCTGTTGCCGGTCGATAAATTCCTGCCGGGTATCCCCGGAACCAATGGTTGCCAGAAAATAAGCCGGGGCCCTGACCACCCGGCATAATTTATCGACAAACCCCGTAATATCCGTCAGTGCCCGGGGTTCGAGGCGAAACATGGTCACCAGGTTGCGCTGCCGGGTGGCGCCCTCCTGCACCGCCGTGGCAAGGCGGTCAAGGCCATCATAAAGATCCAGGTTCAACGCCAGGACCCGGGGTCCTTGAAGGCGATTGATCTCGGCGAATTCCTGCGTCAGGTTGCTGTCATTATCGATGATTACAAGGGACCCCGGCTCCGCTGACCTGACGGCAAAATTGAGCCTGGACGTGGCCGACAGACCGGCACCAGGTGTTACCGGGCCAATACCGGGAATCCGGTGGAATCCCTCCCGGTCGCGACGCGCCATGGAAGCGCCCAGGGCCAGTTGGTCGTACTTACTGGAATCGCTGGGCAGTAATCCCAGGAGTTTGACAAGCTGAGCAACACGCAGGGCATCACTCCGGTTCAGGCGAACCCCCATGACCTGACCGAGACGGTGTTCAGATTCCCCACTGATGAGAATATTCCGATGCAACACCTCGGCCGCACTCGCCTCGGTGAGGGTACCGGCATCAATGGTCCAGCCATTAAACGCTTCGCAGGCTGCCGCCAGATTCGCACAGCTCAGCAGTTGCTCGGCAACAGCCGGAGCAGGATCAAAGTGGATGATATCTTCGGTGTTGATTAGCTCGGTAAGCAGCTGCGGGGGGAACTGCTGCTGAACATGACGGGAAACAAATTCTTCATAGCTTACAAATAAGGGCAGCAGCGGGGTAAGTGAGTCATTACTGATCATCCGGGCCAGGCTGCGGAGTTCCTGCAGATAGCCGGCCAACCCGATATCGAAAAGTTCCTGCTGGGTAAATCGCGGGATGGCGGGCATGAACAGAGGATCACAGATTACGGAAAACCGGATGGCGTACCAATCGATTAACCGACAAAGCCTGAGTGATAACGCCTCGTGACATCTTCTTCAATAGCCAAACAAAAAGCCAGGGCACTTGTCCAAGCGCCCTGGCTTCCGGTCTATGGCGACGCTGAAAAACCGCCTCAGCCCGCCGTCTTCTGGCTGGTTAGCCGCCAGGCACCCAGTCAATAGATACCCAGAACTGGCGGTAGAAGTTGTTGATCAACCTGGACTCAAACCCGCCTATCTGACCGGTAAGGGTAGGCTTGTAATCGAACAGGTTATTAATACCCACGGTCGCCTGGATCTCGCTGCCGAAGAAGTCGTTGAACAGGTACGAGTAGCGTACATTGACTATCGGATCTTCCTCGATTTCACTGGGCGGCTGGAAAATCCCGTCATACGGGTACAGATCCACGACTTGGGCATCATGGTTCACTGCGCTGAACCACGTAACCCCGGCTGAGGCAGTGTGATTACCCATGAACCAGTTGGTGTTCCAGGCCAGTTTCACTTCCGGCAACGGTGGTGCAATATTGGTTCGCGCATTCTGCTCACCAAGTACGTCTCTTTCTTCACCGTCTTTATCCGTGAAGACGTAATTATCGTAGATAGTGGCCTGCAGACGCGTATTGAAAGTACCGTAATTGTCAGTCGGGTAGTTATAGCTGGCCTTGAGGTCAAACAGCTTGACATCAAATTCCGCCACGTTGGCCGACTGGATCAGTACCAGGTCTACCGAGCCATCCGGACGACGGAAGATGTTGCCAGTTGCACCGCCCGGACCAAAATTACCCAGCCAGGCATCCGCCAGGGCACGGGATTGTGTTCCCGGGGTGGGATCATAGCTCGCTTCCGACTGCCCGGTAGCCCGGAGCATGGCCAGGAACTGATTTCGCGTCACGTCGTCCTCACTCAGGGTTCGGATGCGGTCTGTATACGCGATTTCCTGGTAGTCAAGGGAGAGTTCCAGGCCTTCCAGCATCTCTCCGGAAGGTGACCACGTGAAACCGACATTGGTGATTTCCGCCTGTTCAGCCCCCAGGTTAGGATTACCGGAGGCACACCTCAGACCGCCCAACAGCAGGGTCCCAGTGAGGTCGTCTCTGCCACTGTACATGTCGACACAGTTTTCATTAGTACGGGCCGGTCGCGTCTGGAAGGCCGTCGGCGCCAGGAAGCTTTCGCCCCAGGAGGCACGCAGGGCCAGGTCCGGGATCACCTCATAGCGTGCAGAAATCTTCGGTACCGTGGCATCCAGGCCCTGGTCAGTGAATTCCTCGTGCCTGACCGCGCCTTTTATCGCCAGGTTGTCCAGGATGGGCACTTCCACCTCGGCGAACAGGGAGCGTACCGCAGAGAAAAACGTTTCATCCGGCGCCACGGGCTCACCATGGATCCCCCAGATGTAGTTTTCACCACTGGCTTCGAACGGCTCCTGGAAGGTGTTCTGTTCAAAATCACGCCACTGGAAACCAAACGCCATCTGCACGGCGCCTGCCGGTACATCAAAGACTTCACCGCTCACCACCGACTCGAAGACATCCAGGTAATCATGGGAGTATCTGTGGTTTTCGTTGCGGTACGCCATCCAGTCGTTGATTTCCTTGGTGTTCTCTAATCCCGGCTCCCAGAAGGGCGAGCGCGGATCACCAGAACTGAACGGGTTGAACCACTGATCACCCGATGGGCCACCCATGCCCCTGAGGGCCAGCTGCAGGCGCGAAGTCCTTACACCCGAGACATCGCCCCGGTTGATCTGTTCCTGTTTGGCGTAGTAGGTGTAACCGCTCCAGGTGTCAGTCATGTCATAATTGGCATACAGCTTGACTTTATTGACCTGGTCAATACTGCGGAATTGCCGCGAGCTGTCGTCGTTGATGCCGTCCGGATACTGATTCTGCGGCTGGTGGGTATAAATCCGCCACAGGTCCGGGGCCACGTCGAAGCCGTAAGGGTTGCCCGGGTGGTCCGCCGGGATAAACGCCAGCGACCGGTTGTTAGCCGGGTTGGGCGAGGCGAAGGTGCCACGGCCATTCTGGTGTTGCAGGAAATTGATCATCTGACCACCGAAGGTCAACCAGTCGGTAGCCTGCCACTCCAGGTTGTTGTACAGGTTGTATTCCTGGGTGTGATTCAGAACCTCCGCCTGGGCGCTGTACTCGAAGGTACAGAAATTGGACGGATGCGCCGTACCGGAGGGCAATGGATTAGGGCCATAGCCGTGTTCCGGGGCACCCTGGTTATAGGTACCGCAGCCAGGGTCCAGCAGACGGTCGCCTACCAGTTCCCCACCGTGAGGGGTACCCGGGACCCAGTTTTCATCGGGATTCTCCACGCGTTTAAATGTCCCGGGGTTACCGGAACTGGAAGTACCCTGGGAGACACTGTGCTCACGGCCGCGCTCGTACCACATCAGCGGGGTCCGCAGATAGGTTTCAAACGCGCCGACATAGTTCAGGCCGTTATCAAAGGAGCGGCCCCACAGTGCGCTGAAGCGCATTTCTTCATTGGCGCCATCCTCCGGCCGCTGGTAGTAGCTGCGGAAACGGAAACCGTCGTATTCCTTGATGGGGATCAGGTTGACCACCCCGGCCACCGCATCGGCGCCGTAGAGGGCTGAACCACCGTCCAGTACCACTTCCATACGATCCATGGCAATTTGCGGGAACGCGGTGTTCAGCCGCGTATCTACCGTCCGGGTGCCGTCAACCATGGTCAGGGTGGAGTTTTCACCCAGACCACGCAGGTTGAAACTGGCGCCGTTGGATGTTTGCGGGCCATCCTGACCACCCAGTACCACGGCGACAACGTCGACGTTCTGTACGTAGGTCAGATCCCGGATATACTGGGCCATGTTAGGTGCGCCGGACTCCAGCAAATCCTCGGCTGTTACCGTGTCAACAGCCGTGTCCTGTGAAAACGCACTGTTTCTCAGGTAGGAACCGGTTACGATGACTTCTTCGATATCGTCGTCGTCCTGAGCCTGTGCCAGGGCTGGCATCACCAACGAGGAAGCCAGTGCTGTGTGGATCAGATAGGCGAGCTTATTGCGTCGAAATTTGTGGGGCATTACATCTTCTCCTGGCCTTTCACTCCGCACTGTTCGTGGATTATGGCAACAGTGACGAGGGAGGCTTTTAGTTATTTTAATTGGAGAAACGGCAATCTACCGACTCCGATTAAGGCGACCATGGTATTGATAGTATTGACTGAATTTGTATTGGCTGTAGTAATTCCAGTAGTGGGTTCAGGGTAAAAAATTACCAAAACATTCACCAATACAGGCACCTATACCACTATATGTACCAACAATAAGTACCAGTATAAGCACCAGTATCACCAGCATACTGCCAAGCATCGATTCTTTCGAATCAAAGCACTCGGCAAAATCTACCACAAGTCTGCAATGCTGAGAAGAACTTCTAAAGGATATTTAACATTTAACACTTATCGCCTCTTTTCCGTGCGCCGTAATCTGACAAATGACGAAATTTCCCGACCTGGCCAGCGTCCTGGCCAGGCCGCCAGTCCTTCACTGCTTCAGCCATTCGCGGCAGCGTCAGGAGGAGTCGCGGCACACGCCCGACCAATAAAATCCTCGTGCCGGGGCATCGCCGACGCACATTGTCCGATCACCTGCCGGATATCCCGCAGCATACCGTCCAGTTTTTCCACCGGCACTTTATCCACCAACGGGCTATAGCTTCTGGCTTCGATATGCTGACCGTGCAGCACGGCCAGCCAGCTGTCCTGGCCGAACAATTCCTGTTTATCGCGTTCCAGCCAGGAGCCAGACCGGTAAAGTTCCAATTTCGACTGCAGTGAATCAGGAATCTCCATGTTGCGACAATAATTCCACAATTCTGAGTCGTCACGGGTCGTCGCCTTGTAATGCAGGATCAAAAAATCACGTACGGAGAGAAACTCGTTATCCGTGAGCCGATTGAAACGATTCATTTCAGCTTCGAACCCCGTACGACGTGGAAACAGCGAAAAAAAACGCGTAATCGCGGATTGAATGAAATGTATGCTGGTGGACTCAAGAGGCTCCATAAAGCCGCCGGAAAGGCCCACGGCCAGGCAGTTTTTATTCCAGGCTTTTTTCCGTTTGCCGGTAACGAACCGCAGCTGGCGCGGTTCATCCAATGCGGCAGAAGGCAGGTTTGCCAGTAGCGTATCCCTGGCCTGCTCGTCCGTACCGAATTGGTTACTGTAGACGATGCCGTTCCCGGTTCTGTGTTGCAGCGGAATCTGCCACTGCCAGCCGATGTCATGGGCAATGGCCTTGGTATAGGGGGGCTTGGGATGAATCGGCTCGGCAGGTACGGCCTGGGCGCTGTTACAGGGCAAATAATGGCTCCAGTCCTCGTATCCGGTCTGCAGGCACTGTTCTATCAACAGGCCGCGAAAACCGGAGCAATCGATAAAAAAATCACCCTCCACCCTGGCCCCGTCCTGCAACTGGATTCCGGTGATAAAACCCGTGGCCGGGTCCTGCATCACCTGCTCCACCAGGCCTTCGATGCGATTCACCCCCAGCTTTTCACTGAACTTGCGTAAGTAAAGAGCGTACAGGCTGGCGTCAAAGTGGTAGGCATAGGGAATATTTGACAATGGAGAATTTTTTACATTACTCGAACGCATAAACCGGTTCTGTTTGGCTGCCACCCAGTTCAACGAGTAGGCATCCAGTCCGGGGGACAGGCCAAGGTCATGGGCTTTCTTCCAGTAATGCCAGAATTGAACGTTTTGAATGACCCGACCAAACAGGCCAAAGGGATGCATGTAGACATCGCCTTTCTTCCCCCAGTTATGAAATTCGATGCCGAGTTTAAACGTGCCTTGTGTCGCACTCAGCATTTCGTCGACATTGATGCCCAGCATTTTGTTAAATTCCACTATTGGCGGAATAGTTGCCTCACCCACGCCCACGGTGCCGATCTGCTCGGATTCAACCAACGTGATCCGGCAATTCCGGGTATCCAGAACCCGGGCCAGGGCGGCGGCGGACATCCAACCTGCGGTGCCACCACCGACTACAACAATGTGCCTGATATTATTGTCCAATGTTGAAACTCCTCGTGCCGGTCCTGCTTCCCGCTCTGACATTCGGCGAAGTCCAGGGCAGGAAAAATCTACCGGGTCCGGTTGACTTCGCTGGATTTTGACTATTCAATCCATCGGTACAATTTGTCCAGGGTACGCTCCGTAAAAAATCAAACTACGATCTCATTTAAAATTCCCGGACCAATGTTCCTGATCGAGTCACCTGCACCTTGAATTACAGAAACTGAATCAGATGACAGAGTATATACTGAATCCGGCGGTCAACGTCGAGAAGGCCAGGCATCCCGACCCCGACGTATCAGTTCATGTCGTCGATGATTTTCTGGAAAACGCCGAACAGCTGCTGCATTACGCGCAGCAGAAAGCTTACTTCGGACAGGTAGGTGATGACAGAACCGCGTACCCGGGTATCCGCGATCGCCTGCCCCGCTCCTATGATCGTGTGCTGCAGAAAATCGTGGAATTCATCTACGGCGTTTCGGTAATTGCCGTGCACCGCAGCATGCTTTCACTGACCACGCTGGATCCCGGCAGGCTGGGGGCGTCGCAAAAAATACCCCACGTCGATTCGGTCAACGACAGTCAATATGCCGCCGTTCACTACCTGTGCGGACCGCCCCACGGCGGAACGGCGTTCTACCGATACCTGCCGCGAAACCTGGTGAGAGTCCGGGAGCAGAATCGCGAAGTGATCCCCGAAATGCTGCAGCAGGTTCACGATTACCCGGAGGAACACAGGGGCTACCTGGTGGATGACACGAAGTTTTACCGCAGGGAACTGACTGTTGATGCGCATTTCAATCGGCTGGTACTTTATCCTTCCAACCTTCTCCATTGTGCGATACTTGACTCTCCGCAGAGCCATGAAGCCGATGTCACCACCGGACGCCTGACCGTAGCCTCCTTTTTCCAGCTGGAGGCTGATAAATTCACGAGCGCCAGTGAACAATCCGACTTCACTACTGCTTCATAACTGAAAAAACCCGGAGCAACCAGATTGATGGCAAAGCCAGTCCCTCTCAGATTTGAAAACCACGGTAACCTGCGCCTGCAGGACAGCCAGGATTTCAGCCAGTACAAGACAATGCACCTGGTACCAGTGGTGTTTCACGAGTTCTACACGCTGGCTACCGAATTTCCCCTGGTGTTCGTGCGCAACAGCGAAAGCGGCGATTTTGTCCCGGTGGCCGTGATGGGATTGACCAGGGAGCAGAACCTGTATTGCCAGGAATCCCGATGGGACCCGGTATACGTTCCCTCGACATTCACACTGGCGCCCCTGTCATTGCACCGGCTGGACGATGACCAGGATGAGGCCGTCGTTGCCATCGACGAACAGAGCCCTCTGCTGGGCGAAGAAATCGGCGAGCCGCTGTTTCAGGCAACCGGGGAATACACTGACTATCTTCAGCAGCGGATAGACCAGGTAATAAAGATCACCAGACAATCGCTGCAGTCCAGGGCGCTTTGTGACTATTTAGCCAGTATCAATCTATTCAAAACCCGTGCCCTGACCTTTCAATCCAGCGCCGAAACCACCCGGTATGAAGTGGAGGGGGTGTATACCATCGATGAAGAACGCCTGGACAAACTGGGTGACGACGAGTTTCTGGAACTTCGAAAGCGTGGGTTAATACCGTTGTTGTACACCCACCTCACTTCGCTGCATCAGTTCAGGCGTGTACTGCGTCGGCAGGACGAAGCTGACCGCTCAGGGACTGAAGGATCTGCTGGTTAGCGATCTTCTGATCGAGGACCCGCTGATTAAATCTGGAATTGCTCTGCGGGCGTCTGTCGGGTGCCGCTGCAAGGCGTCGTGCCCAGGGCATGAAGTCGCGCCAGCCTGTAGCATGCCAGCCTTATAGTCAGCGACTTTCCCTGCTGGCGGCAAATTCCTCCTGGACTTCCAGGGTTCGCCAGCCGGCCATGATACCGGCCATGCTGTAGTTACCCTCGTGACAGGCGTATTCGTATATCGGTTCCTGCGCGCGAACCATGGGAAACATGGCCGTCCAGGGCCGGGTCCAGCGGGTAGGATCGTTCACGGTGAACTCGTAACCCAGGGTGTTGGCGTCAATCAGCCAGAATTTCTCGGTTAATTCCATGTGTTCACTGGAATTCATGAACGACGTGGCGCCGGCAAAATTCCGGGTTTCCACCACCAGGGTATCGCCATCCCAGTAGCCGATGGAGTCGCCTTCCCACTTGCGGGGAACTTCCCGGTGCTGGTCGGTGTCCATCTTGACGATGCGGGCGTTGTGCACCATTTCGTTATGAATCAGCACATGATCGCCGGTCTGTACCAGTTGCACGTTGTTGTTGTAGGCACTGGGCAGCATGGGTGGTCCCGAATTGAAGCCCATGATGCAGCGTTCCGACAACGGACGTACCTCGATGCCATGGTTCAGCTCCGCGGCACGGCGCGCGGCGGCGGCAAGCGCGTTCGCCTCCTCGGTCCTTTCCGGGAGGCGGCCGTTGGCCGGTGAAGTAATCAGTGACGTCCGGTTGGTGCCAAGAATTTCATTGCCCCGGTCATACCAGAAATCGTTGTAATCACCGGTGGTGGTGGTATCGGTAAAATTATCCCGGTTCAGCTGCTCCTGCCTTGCCACTTCGAACTCCGCGGCTTCTTCCGGCGTGAGGTATTCACGGTCGCCGTATTGTTCAGGCCGCTGCAGTGGTGTGATGGTGCGAAAGTCCCAGGTCCCCTGAAGATCGGGCAAGCCATTTGCCAGTCGGGGGATACCGTCGCCGGACCCTGATTGCGCGAGAGCAGCAAACGAGGCTGTAAGGCTGACAAACAGGCCGGTAATGGCAAAGACACGGCGTGTGATGGAATTTGCAGGTAGGTAGGACATGGTTAACTCCCGTCGGGTGACAGTCATTAGAGTTATTACTTTTAATAGTTTTATTTAATTATGCCTGGTGCTAAAATTACACCTCCGGTTCTGCGTTGGCAAGCAGATTGCGATGCGCCCTGAAATTATTGCGGGACAAGTAGTGGGTCGCAAAAGTAAAGAAGCAGGTAATGAGATAGATAATAGGTAGTAGGTAGATAGGTAGTAGGTAGTAGGTAGTAGGTAGTAGGTAGTAGGTAGTAGGTAGTAGGTAGATAGGTAGTAAATAGATAGATAGTCGATACATAAATTAGGTAGGTAGTAAGTAGGTAGAAGGACAGGCAGTAAGAAGGATTGCCAGGCTGGTACCTGGCAGTGACCGGCAGCCGGGGATTGCACTGAACCAGGTGAACGATGGCTACCATGTGTAACTGGGCATTGATACTGGTAAGGATACTGATTCATTCTCGACCGACGATAAGTTAGAATCCGCACGCCGTGAAAAGATGAGTTCAGGAAAGCCCGGCTTCCCGTCCAACTCCCGATAGTTGATCCATGCAGTTCCCGATAGAACCGATTGGGCCGGATCGTCGTAACAGAGGTCTTGGTTCAGGGAAACTGATTACTTTCTCCGGTCCGGTGGTCAATTATTGAAATAGAGTTTTTCCGTTGAATTAGACAGTTAGATAAGTGAATTGATGGCCAAATCCATTTCCCTGCTGAAACCCAGTTCCACCGCGGAACGCGTAGCCAGTATCCTGCGTGATCATATCCTGTCCACCCCGGAAGGCGCCTACATGGGTTCTGAAGCAGACCTGGCCCAGGAAATCGGCGTCAGCCTGCCAACCCTGCGCCAGTCCGCGCGCATGCTGGAGTACGAGCAGCTGCTCACGATCAAGCCGGGCAAGGGTGGTGGCTATTTCACCCGCCGGCCGAATATCGAAACGGCAATCAAGTCGGCCAGCCAGTACCTTTCCTCCAAGGACCTCATCAGTAACGCCAAGTTTTTTGAATGCGCGGACCCCATCGTCGCCGCCATTATAGAAAAGGCCGTAGCCTGCGAAGACGAAGAACTGATCGGCGAGTTAAGGAAGTTTGTCGAGGAACAGCGCAACAGCGCCAACAAGCTGCTGCCCCCGGAAGAATCCTTCAAGGTATCCACCAGGCAGATGACCCTGCTGGCCAAGATGTCAGACAACGTGATGCTGGAGCTGTTTTCCCGCATTCTCTGGAACGAGGTGAGTGTCAGCCGCACAACCGGGACATTCGAGGATTCCAAGGACATCGTGCAGACCAACTACCGTACCAGGCTCCGGGTAGCGGAAGCCGTTCTCGAAAGAGACCGGGAAAAGGCCCTGAAAGCCTGGCGCACGCGCTCCAAGTTTCTGCGTTCCTGGCCCCAACGAGGTCTCCACATCACGAGCCAGACCGGGAAACAGGGTGCCGAGTGAGCGGGCTGTCAGCCTGACCGGACAATCCCTGCACATCAAGTGCTTACGATCCCTGCTTAAGTGCAGCCGGAAAAACCCGGTAATGCGATAATCCCTACCCCGGTTCTGCCTCTTGCCGACTGCCTGCCCTGCCTGGCTGATGGACTGTCATGGCGGGAGCCCGAGCCATTGTCCGCGGTGCTTCGGAACTATGCCGGCAACCCGTCGAGCCCGGTCTCAAACCAGCTTAACTCTACTTGACACCCGCCACGCTTAGTGGCATTTTCTAAATTAGGTAAAAGGTTAAGTACTTATACAGGTATACGTCGTCATTCGACGTAAGGTCGTCTGCGATTCCAATTGACGTTGACAGGTCTATCACATCCGGAATCCGTGGCAAACGCCCCAGGTCGACCGCCAGCCCTGTAGACAAGCCCTAACGACTTGAAAACCCAAGGTTTCCTAAAGAAAGATTCCTTAAAGAATTGACCAGTAAAAATAGAAAAGCACCAGGCGCTGATAAAAGAAAAAAATATTAACTAAGAAAAGTAACGAGTTCAGGCGGGCATGTGGCCTTTCGCAGTCCGGTCCCTGCCGTCACCGCTCTTCAACGGCTATCCAATATAACAACAACGCTGTCTTCAACCACAGGAGTCCTCAATCACATGACTAATGCCATGCAAGCTACCAACAGCCGCGCATTCCTGAGACGTGGAATTTCGTCCGCAATGCTTGGGTTTGGGACATTGCTCGTCTCATCACTGGGTTTCGCGCAGAATGCCGAGCCGGAAATCACCTTTTCCCGGGATATCATGCCCATACTCCAGGAAAACTGTCAGGAGTGTCACCGGGATCAGGGTATCGCCCCCATGTCACTGATGACCTACGAGGAAGTCCGGCCCTGGGCTCCCCTCATTCAGTACAAGGTCGTCAATCGTCAGATGCCGCCCTGGCACATCGACAGGAACATCGGTATTCAATCGTTCAAAAATGATCGTGCACTGAGTGACGAAGAAGTGGCGATGATTGCCGCCTGGGTCGACGCCGGCGCTCCTCAGGGAAACCCTGACGACCTGCCGCCGACCATGGAGTTTGCCGATGTGACCGAGTGGAGCATCGGCGAACCGGACGTGGTGGTATCCTGGGAATACACGGTGCCGGCCTCCGGTCCGGACCTGTTCGGCGATATCTACTCCAGTGACCTGGTGGGCAAGCTGCAGGATGGCCGCTATATCAAGGCCATCCAGACCAGGACGGTGGACGATGCCTCCCGCCGGGTGGTACATCACGCCCTGTCCTATGCGTCCAGCGGCGTCACCCGCGACGATCCGGAAAACGATCAGTTCCTGGTGGAATATGCCTCGGGGAAAAGTGCAGAATTTTACCCGGATAACTCCGGCGTACTGCTGGAGCCCGATGCCGAAGTTCGTCTGTCCTACCACATGCACCCGGTAGGCGTGGAAACCAACGCCAAGGTTGAACTGGGCATCGTTTTCCATCCGGAAGGCTACGTACCGGAGTATCGTCGCTGGTCCAAGCAGCTGGCCCAGCGCCAAAGCCTGCTGGACATTCCAGGGGGTGAAGTGGTGCGTACCGACGGCTACGTTTATTTCCATACCAATGCCACCATCACTGCCTTCCAGCCACATATGCATGGTCTGGGTTCCTACCAGTGCCTGGAGTTGATCTATCCCTCGGAAGGCGCCACGGCAAAAACCGAAGTGGTCAGCTGTGCCCACTGGGACTACAACTGGCACACCATTTACAACTACGCCGATGACGTGGCTCCCCTGGTGCCGGCCGGAACCGTCGCTCACCTGATCAGCTTCCTGGACAACACGGCGTCGAATCCCGGCAATCACGACGCCAGGAACTGGACCGGAGACGGCGGCCGAACCATCGACGAGATGAGTTTCGCGTGGCTGGGTTGGTATTCCATGACCGACGAGCAGTATTCTGCGGAAATCGCCCGCCGCAAGTCGCTGGGCGAAGACATGATGAGCACCGTGGCCTCATCAGGACAATAGACCTTTTACAACAAGAGAAATACTGGCAAATGGCACCCTGTCGGCGAAGCAACCGGCAGGGTGCCTGCACCAGAGCAGGAGGAAAAACCATGTCACCGCAAGTAGTAAAATGTTTCCCGGTCGTTGTGGCCCTGATGTTCCTGGTCAATCCGCTGCAGTCGGCATTGGCCCAGTTTGAGCACCTGCCTTACCAGCTTAAATACGATAAGGGTCAGACCATCCAGCCCATCTTCCAGGGCTGGTCAAGGAACGAAGACGGTTCGTTCGACATGCATTTCGGATACCTCAACCGAAACTATACCGAAGAGTTAAATATTCCCATCGGGCCGGACAACTTCATCGATATGGCTGGCCTGGACAATATCCAGAACCAGCCCACTTATTTTCACACCAGGAACAACCGGGATATATTCACCGTCAACGTACCCGCGGATTTCGGCAATCGTGAAATCGTCTGGCGACTGACTTCCCAGGGCCAGACCCTGGAAGCCATCGGCTGGCTGCAAGCCGAGTGGGAAATCGATGAGTATGGCGGATATACCCCGGACCCTGAAGTGCTGGCCAACCAGCCGCCCATGCTGGACATCGTTTCGGCCACTTCGGTAAGGCTGCCGGCAACACTGACACTGACCGCCTCGGTGACCGACGACGGCCTGCCGGAACACCGTGCCACACGAGGTGAAGAGGAACCTCGAACGGTCAACGAGTGGAACCGCACGCCACTGCTGACCCGGCCGGAGAATGCCCTGGAAATTCCCACCAATGTCCCCCACCTGCAAACCAACGTGCGCGGCACGAAAATGAAGCCGACGCCCCCACGGGACCGGTTGTCAGTGTCCTACATGGTCTGGCGGGGACCGGCCAACATCACCACGGAGCCGATGTTCGCCGAGGTCGTCAATGGCAAGTCCACGACAGAAATAACCTTCAGTGAACCGGGCGAGTACCAGCTGCGGGTTCAGGCATTCGACGGCGTCAAATCCAGCTATGAAACCGTCAGCGTGAACGTGCTCCAGGACTGAGAGCAGGCAGAACAGGCTGGATAGAAAAAAACGGGCTGGAACAGCCACATAAACAACAACGACAAACAGGGATTTACCATGACTCACCTTGCAAAGACTGTCAGTTTCACCGCACTGGGTGCCGGAATGCTTCTGGCCCTGGGACTGGGCCAGGCAAAACTTCAGGAATCGGCCACTGCAGCAACCAACAGCAGACAGGTTCCCTACTTCCAGGTTGATCCGTTCTGGCCCAAACCATTGCCCAACAAGTGGATCCTGGGCAGCACTATCGGTGTCGACGTCGATGAACGGGATCATGTTTTTATCGTGCATCGCAACGACGACGCCAATTTTGCCAACCAGGAAATCGGACTCGATGCCGGCATCGCGGACTGCTGTACTGCGGCACCGCCGATACTGGAGTTCGACTCGGACGGTAACCTGATCAATGCCTGGGGAGGACCCGGTGCCGGGTATACCTGGCCCGCTTCCAACCACGGAATCGAAATCGCCCCCAATGGCGATGTCTGGATTGGCGGCAACGGCGGTGGCGACTCCCATGTGCTGGTATTCACCCGGGACGGCGAATTCGTCCGTGAGATCGGTGTACCTGGCGAGGATATCGACAGCAACAGCCGGACGCACTTCAGCCGCGTTGCCGAGATCGCTATAGATGCCGAAGCCAATGAAGCCTACCTGGCGGACGGGTACGGCAACAAGCGGGTGGCGGTTGTGGACACCATGACAGGGGCCTTCAAGCGTTACTGGGGTGCCTACGGCAACACGCCGGCCGACGATTTCATTTCCTACATTCCCGGCGAGCCCCTGCCCCAGCAGTTCGTCGGTCCGGTGCACTGCGCCGAGCCCTCCAATGACGGCCTCATCTACGTCTGCGATCGTGGTGCCGACCGTATCCAGGTATTCCGTCCTGATGGCACTTTCGTCAGGGAAGCACAGATAGCGCCCATGACCCAGGGCGCCGGAGCCACCTGGGACATCGCGTTCTCCAAGGACGAAAACCAGGATTATCTCTACGTTGCTGACGGTTCCAACATGAAAGTGCACGTGGTGGATCGACAGAGCCTGGAAGTGCTGTATGTTATCGGGGAAGGTGGCAGACAGCCGGGGCTGTTTTACGGTACCCACAGCATCGCCGCGGATTCCCAGGGCAACTTTTACACCACGGAAACCTATGAAGGCAAGCGGGTGCAGAAGTTTGTTTACCAGGGAGAACGTCGCCTGGATCTGATCAGCTCCGGTCCGGCCTGGCCCGGCGGAACCAGGTAGTCGCCAGGAGGACTGCAGCAGCAAACCGCAGTCAGAGACAGAAAGGCCGCCTTCACAGGCGGCCTTTTTTTATGCTTGCCGCTTTGTTTACGTCAGCGCAGTGTACCGGCACTGAACAGAACCCTTCCGCCCTTGACAAGAATTTCCCGCACAGCATAACCGGCTTTTTCCAGGCTTTCACGCTGCTCGTCAACCGTCATGTAGAGCCGATGATTATTCATTGCGTCCCTGCCCAGGTAATGATCACAGACAAGATACTGACCGCGGCTTTTCAGCAGGTTCCTTACCTGGCGATGAAACCTTGTCGCGTAACTTTTGTGCCTGAGTTCATGGACCGCCTGGAGCGTGACGACCGCATCGAAGGTTTCCAGCCCTGTCCACCAGCCCGGTTCTTTGAAATTCCGTTCAACAAAGTCGACACGATGGTGAAAAGCGATCAGCCTTTTCCTGGCCAGTGCGTGCATGGCCGGGGAAAAATCCAGCAGCGTCAACTTCGTCGATGGCAGCGTCGCCAGTATATGCGCGGCCAGAAAGCCGGGGCCGGAACCAATATCCAGGACGGTTGATGCCCTGTCGCCGGGTCTGTTGAGTTCATTGCAGATCGCCGCAAAGAATTCCTCCCTGTATGGGCGCTGGACCGCCTTCCTTTCCCATTCCAGCGCATCGCGCATCAGGCGAAAATCCACGGGACTCGGAACTTCATTGAACTTCATGATGCCGCCTGCAGACATCGTAAAAAGGAACCGCAGGGCACGATGCACCGGTGTGCCAGTACCCGGCGGGGTCCGGAACTGAGGCCTGACGCACAGGAACGTGGGTGCGCAGTCCTCAGTTTCGATCCCCGGCCCCACGCTCGGCCCACAACCTGTATTAAATTCGAGACAACCTAGACTGCCTGGTCCAGCCGCAATGGCAATCGCGTAAAGGTTTGTCCGGTCAGCGCGGCCAGCGCGTTGGCCACGGCCGGGGCGATAGGCGGTGTACCCGGTTCGCCAACCCCGGTAGGGGGCAGGTCTGACTCGATGAAATACACTTCCACCTCGGGCATGGCATTCATTCTAAGCACCTGGTAGTCATGGAAGTTGCTTTGATCGACAAGTCCGTCGGTCAGGGTCAGCTCGTCACCCAGGGCTGTGGAAAGTCCCAGGGCAATGGCTCCTTCAACCTGGGCCTTGACAATGTCGGGATTGACCACGGTGCCACAGTCAATAACCGCCACCACCCGGTCAACCCTGAAACTGTCTCCGTCACGGGAGACGTCGACAATTTCCGCCACGCTGGAACCGAACGACGAGTGGACGGCGACACCGCGACCGGTATCCGCCGGCACGGCCGTGCTGCCCCAGCCGGCCTTGTCTGCTGCCATTCTCAGTACTGCCGATTCCTTGGGATTATGCTGTAACAGGGACAGCCGGTAGGCTACCGGGTCCACGCCAGCTTCCCTGGCCAGCAGGTCGATGAACACCTCCTTGCTGAAGGCGGTATGAGTGTTTCCGACGGACCGCCACCATTGCACGGGTATGCCGACTTCCGGTGAATGCAGTTCCACCTGGCGATGAGGCACCTGGTAGGCAAGGTCCACCAGGCCTTCCACCGATGAAAAATCCACGCCTTCGGTTATGGACATGTCGGCCAGTGGTGTCCCGGCCATGATGGATTGACCCACCAGGCGTGCCTTGAAGGCTTCAGGTTTACCATCTGCTCCCAGCGAAGCACTCAGCCGATGGACAAAAGCCGGACGGTAGTAGCCACCCTGGATATCGTCCTCCCTGGACCAGACCAGCTTGATCGGGCGACCCGGCAGCTGCCGGGCGATATTGACGGTTTCAACAATATAGTCGGAAAACGGATTGGCCCGACGTCCGAAACCACCGCCGGCAAGCAGGGTGTGAATCTCCACGTCTTCCGGTTGCCCCCCGATCAGCTCCGCAACCACCTGCTGATCAATGGTCTGAAACTGGCAGCCGTACCACAGCTCGGCACTGGTTCCGTCCACCCTGGCTACGCAGTTCATGGGCTCCATGGGCGCATGGGAGAGATAGGGGTATTCGAAGCTGGCCTCCAGCGTGTTACCAGCGGCGCTCAGCGTTGCCTCGGCATCGCCGGTCTGTTCGGCGACCACACCCGGAGTCTCCAGCAGCGCGCGGTACTGTGCCAGCAGCTCCCGGCTGCCGCGCATCTCGGCATTACTGTCATCCCACTGTATTAACAGGGCATCCCGTCCCCGGGTGGCGGTCCAGTAATCCCTGGCCAGTACCGCGATACCGGAATCGATTTGCAATACCGCTTCGACGCCGTTGATGGCCAGGGCTGCGGTGGCATCAAAGCTGCTCACCCTGCCACCAAACCGGGGTGAATGAGCCACCACCGCCGTGAGCATGCCCGGTAACTGGATATCCTGGGTGTAGATGGCACTGCCGTCATGTTTGCCGACATCCTTGCGCTTCAGCGCCGGATTGCCAATGAAGGTAAAACTGTCGGGATTCTTGAGAATCAGTGAGTCCGGATCAGGCACCGGCTGCCTGGCCGCGTCCACGGCCAGCTCACCAAAAGTGACAACGTGGGGTCCATGTCGCACCGTACCGTCGGCGACACTGATAGCGGTGGCGGGAACGTTCCAGCGTTCGGCCGCCGCGGCCACCAGCATGGCCCTGGCCATGGCGCCGGCCTGACGCATCTGTTCGTAGCTGTTAGCCATGCCGGTGCTGCCACCGGTGGCCTGCAGTCCCATGCCGAGATTGGCATACTTTTCGGTATCCACCGGCGCGTGTTCACAGACAATCTGCTCCCAGCTTGCGTCCATTTCCTCGGCGACGCAGGTGGCCAGCCCGGTGTAGACACCCTGACCCATTTCCAGGTGCTTGATAAGCACTTTTACCGTGTTGTCCGGCGACACGCTGACAAAGGCGTTATAGGCCAGGTCTGTTGTCTTGGCCTGCCTGGCAATGGCTGCGGGCGGCTGCAGCTGCACTCCGATTACCAGCCCGACACCGGTTGCCCCGGTCAGCTGGAGGAACTTTCGGCGGGAAACATGAGCCTGCCGATGCTGTCTTCTGCGCTTGAAATCCATCATGCCACATCCCCCGCATTGATTGCCTCGGCAGCCAGTTTCACCCCGGACTTGATCCTTGAATAAGTACCGCAACGACAGATGTTGCCGGACAGGGCCGCTTCGATCTGAGCGTCCGTGGGATTGCGGTTTTCCGCCAGGAGGGCGGCAGCGGACATGATCTGTCCGGACTGACAATAGCCACACTGGGGTGCCTGAACCTGGACCCAGGCCTGCTGTACCGCCTCGGCGGTATCACCCTGGAGCCCCTCGATGGTGGTAATCTCCCGGCCAGCCACTGCCGATACCGGGGTTACACAGCTGCGCGATGCCTGGCCATCGATATGCACCGTGCAGGCGCCGCACTGCGCCATTCCGCAACCGAACTTGGTACCGGTCAATCCCAGGTAATCACGGATAACCCACAGCAGCGGCATGTCTCCATCGACATCAACCTCGTGGGCTTCTCCGTTTATTGATAATGCAATAGCCATAGCGGTTCCCTTGTTCTTGGAAATTAAAGTTGAATTCATGTCGCTGCGGACCAGGCCAAGCCGGGCCCTGGTGAATTGCCGACTGCTATCGGGAGGCGGCATGGGGTCCCGGGACCTGTTCACAGCCAACGGATCCTGATAATCGCCAGCGTTTAGATGTCCAGTGTAACGCAGAAACGGCTTGCCAAAAATCCGGCGGAGATATCGGCAATGGCTCAGTTTGAAAATACACCGCGGGCGCGGAAGGATTACGCCGGGATTCGACGCTGTAGTCGTCGGAGGCAGGGATGCGGGGGTCGCGCGCACGGAGATGTGCAACTGGGTTCCTCAGTGTCGGAGCCTGGCGTAACTTCCCGGCCACGGAACCGGCTTTTAAACTGAGCCATCGCTGCCATATCGCTGCCACCTGCAAGGATCAACCAGGTGACAGCGACTGTCGGGATCCCGTTACAACAGGCGATAATCCGGCGCCATGATGTGAATCGGGTGTTCCATCTGTTCCAGGTAGTGGGACGGCGGCATGGCGTTGTCACCGAAGGAGAAATAGAAATTGCCTTTAACCAGCGTCCCCTCGGCGTCCAGGACCGCCCACTCGACGGTGTAGTAATCGGCCTGGTCCAGGGCCGGCAGGTCATGCATGAAATGCATGGCGGCCACCGGCCGGTAGCGAAAACCGATATCCACGAAATTGGCATCAGCGTCCTTCAACACCAGCTTGACCAGTCGCATATCCGCTTCGAAATGCAGCATGACCGAGTCAGGAGCTGCGGCAAGAACCGCATTGTTCTCAGGCATGGTAACAACACCCTCGACATCCGGGGACATGTTGTGCATCTGATGCTGGGCCAGCGCTGCAGTAGACACCGTTGCCAGCAATAGACAGCCAGTCGATAGTCGAAGAATGAAATTGAGGCTTGACCCAAGACGATTTAGCGTGGATTCCACTATGGTTATTATCGTAGTCACTGTTCTGTCCTTTCTGTCACAGGTGAAAATCGGTAGGGTTGCGACCGGTCATGGGCGGCCCGTTAACTGGACCATTCATTCACGATCGGCACTGTGTAGAAGTGAAAAAGCCAGAGATAGCAAGCTGTCCCTGGCTTTTTCCGATGCGCTGTTACCGGGTCATCAAGGTGTCACGGTAACGGTCAGGTACTGGTCGGTATAAAGACCACCGTCATCGGCTCTGCCCCAGAGCAGGTAAGTGCCGGGTTCATCGAAAGTGACCTCGACATCTACGACGCCATCTTCCGGATGCTTGGGCGGAACCCAGAGCCAGGCCCAGGGTGAATTGGCGGAGGGACGGGTATCTTCCCATGCCTTGACCTGGGGCGGATCGAAATGAACCAGTTCCTGTACCGGGGTTTCAGTCTCTGGCGCCCGGTAGACATTCCAGGACAGATAAAGGCCATTGTTTTTTGCCACCGTGGGTTTCGGCGGAGGCATCATCATCATCCGGTTGCGAACCATTTCCGGCGTGGCGAAAGCGGCAGCAGCGCCACCCAGCAACCTGAGACTGCGCATGGGATCAAAAGGCTCGGGCACGCCGTCGTCAGTCACGCGGGTCTGGATAGTCAGCGGTTCACCGACGCTGACGGTACGACGGGTGTCACCGATCAATTCCACGGAGGGGGGAATATTATTCCGGGTCTTTTCATCGGAAGTGCCCGCACCCAGGGCGCCGGTTTCAGACATGATAATAATATTATCAATCTTGTAGTCTTCCCTGAGGGTGCCATAGGCACGGCGGGTAACTCCATTGGGTGAAGTCACTTCCCAGACCAGTTCGTCGTTCTCATCGAAGTCTGCGGGTACCACGACGTCGAACGTGAAGCGATTGCGGCGGGGCAGGAAATGCGTGGGCTGACCACGGTCCGCTTCACCGGGTGAGAAGAAATTATTCTCGCCCACGGGAATATCCAGCTCCTCTTCCCAGTTGTGGTTGAAGTAACCGAAGGTCAGGGTAATGGTGCCATCCTCATTGGTGCGCCAGCCTTCATAGGCAACCTCGGTATGCTGGCCACTGCGGTAGGATTGTTCGGCGTATTCAAACGGACCCTGGGCCGATGCCACACCGGACCACGCGACCAGGGCGCCAGCCAGGGGCAGGAGTAAAAATTTCAGGTAGTCATTGAACTGTTGCTTCATAGCTTGCTTCTTACCCTCTCAGGAAGATCTCCGACTGTAATAAATCTGTTGGGAAAAATGGCGAGACCCATCGCTGAGCCTCGCCATTGAATTGCCTTCCGGCAAGTGAGCCTTGTCGAGCCCGGATCAAAGACCCGCGACATCGTCCTCCAGCTCTTCACTGGCATCGGAAGTGCTTTCCTCGATGGGCCAGACCAGCGGAGTCAGGCACAGCGGGCAACCGATGACATGGTCATTGGGGCCAAGATCACGCACTTGACGCCGCTTTTCCATTTCCTCCATGAACTGCTCATCGTTCATGGTGACCCGTATTCCCAGGTCGATGAACATGTTGGTCACCGAGCGGTTGCCAGAACCCTGCCAGTTGCGGGGATCCGGCACGTTGGGATTTTCCGTGGTGTTATTGAAATAGCCGGTAATGTGCAGGATGGTACCCTTGGGCAACAGCGGCGTGTAGGCATCTTCGAACGGATAACCGCGCACCCAGTTGTGGTCATAGCCCACGCAGGACAGCGTTTCCACGGAGAATCCCCAGATTGCCTGGAGGCACATGCGCTCACCGGGTGCGTGCAGGTGCGGCTCGAAGGTAATCACCTTGGTGTGCTCATTGAGCACCGTGTAGGCATGAAGCTCCTGACCCTTGGCGTTACCTTCGACACTGATATCGACGCCATTGCCCAGGATACTGATCTGGCTCCTGTACTTCGGCTCGTAGTCGCGGGGATGGAAGGTAAAGCCGATTTCCAGGTGACCGGTGGTGTCACGGCCATTGGAATGCATGTGCACGGAATCAGTAAAGAAAGCGGTATTGGCTTTCAGCAGGGGACCGGCGTCGGGATCAAACACGTCACCGTTACGGCCTACTTCGTGAACCGGCCAGGAAACGGCTTCGCCGGGAATGACACGGCCGTCTTCGTCCAGTACTTCGGTTCGCCAGATCATATGGTGGAAAATGTAGCGTCCACCCACGGTTTCCCGACCGCTGCCGGCCGCCGGTACGTCGTTGACTTCCACGATCTCCACGGACTTGATGTACCGGTCTTCGGTCATGCCGGTGGGAACGCTTTGCAGCTCACCCCACCAGTCGGGGCGTCCACCTTCCATGTAGAAGTCTTCAGTACTGACGACCAGATCCGGCTCACCGAGTTTCCACTTGGTGCTGTCGTCAAAAGACAGCGGTTCCGGCGCATCCGCTTCATCGCCCTTGGGCGCCCCGGTCCTGGCCCAGGTGGAAATAGCAGCGATCTCTTCATCACTTAATGACGGGTCGCTCTTGAATTGCTGAATGCCGACATTTTTTTCAACGTACCAGGGCGGCATGGCACCAGCCCGATCACGGATCCCGGTCTTGTACTCGATAAGTCCGGCGTAGGGCGCCACCTGTTCGTAGCTCACCAGCGGCATGGGCGCTACTCCACCTTCGCGATGGCAGGTCTGGCAGCTGCGCTGCAGAATAGGTTCGATATCCCGGTGGAAAGTTACGTCCTGCGCCATGGCAACCGGTGTAAACACCATGCCGGCGACGGACAGTAACAGCCCTCTCTTGATTAGTGTTGAAATTTGCACGTCTGTCTCCTCTTTTCTGACTAGTCTGACTTGTACGTTCGGAACTCGTGTAAACGGGTTATTGCATTGTCCTGCGGAAGCGATTCTTCTGATGCCATCAGCTTTTAACCAAGAGCCATCAGCTTCGAACCAAGAGCCATCAGCTTCGAACCAAGAGCCATCAGCTTTAAACAACAAACCATCAGCTGTTAATGTTGATGTGCAGTTTCCCCTAACAGAGTTAGACGGGGGAACTGCGCATATGGTTACTACTCATTACTACTTACTTTAATTGATTTGGCGAATTCTTTGGTTTACAGAATCTGCGATCGTCAGCTGCGTTCTGGTCCGACGTCCTGTCGGTCCGGAAGCCGGCTACGCTGGTCCGACTAAGTAACTGCCCTTGATCAAACCTGCGATAACTTTTTCCCCTTGAGAACTCCTGCAAGGTGATGGCGGATTAAACAGGTTTTTCCGGGAAAGATCTTCCTGAAAACTGCCAATGTTTACCGGATTCTTGAAAAATCCGTGTTTTTTGCTGCTGCATTGCTGCCTGACTCTACCGGCTATTGCCCGCAAACCCAGTGTGGCTTCTCCCCAACAAGCTCAGGGGGCATTTTCAAGCGTTTAACAAAATGCTAAGTTCTGTATTTTTACGCGCATATCGCCGCAAGATCGCGACCATTAATTGATTTTTCAATAATCAGTTACCAATATCCACCGCCAGGGTCCGCAGCCCTGTTACTGCGGCAATGGATTCATCAGCTACAGACTACTCCAATCCTTGCATCGCCGCCAGTGAGTTCAGCCTGCCTTGTTAGTTTATCCTCCCGACTTATCGGTAGGCGGGATTCCGTTTACCGCAAGATTCATTAACAGGGCTTTCCGACTAACGGCTTTCCCTGCCGACGGTTGAGACGCCAGGCAAACGCCAGGCCGACGGCTGCCGCCAGGAACCCGGAAACCGCACCGACAACCAGGGCCCAGCGGGGACCGTAAGTGTCGGCGACCCAGCCGACGGCCAATGCGCCCAGCGGCGTGCCGCCGATGGACACCGCAAAAACGATGGCAATGACCCGGCCGCGCATTTCCGGAATCGTCCAGCGCTGCACCGCCGTGTTGACGCCGGTCATAAAAGTCTGGGCGGAGATTCCCACCAGGATCAGTACCAGGCTGAACCAGGCCAGGCCCGGCATGAGGGCGGCCAGCAGCAGCGCCATACCCAGCACCGTCGCCCCGACCAGCAGGTGCCGCATCCGGGGTCGTTCCCGGTGGGCTGCCAGCAGCGCACCGATAACCGATCCCACCGCGATCATGGACGTCAGCAGGCCGAACCGACCGGAGTCTACGCCGAATTCCCGCACCCCCATGGTGGACAGGTAAACCGGGAAGTTGATGGCGAAGGTTCCTACCAGCATAAACATCAGCATGGCGGCAAGAATCTGTGGATTGGCGGCAATATAGCGGAAACCCTGCATCATGCCCCCGGGAGGCGTGGCATCCAGATCCCGGTGTCGCAATTGCCCGGCCTGCATGGCAAGAATCGCCAGCAATACGGCGACAAAAGACAAACCGTTGATCAGGAACACCCAACCGGTACCTACCAGGGCAATGAGCACGCCGGCGATTGCGGGCCCCACCAGCCTGGCTGTCTGAAACGATGTGGAATTCAGGGCCACGGCATTGGTGAGATGCGTGTCAGGCACCAGTTCGGTGACAAAGGTCTGTCGGGCCGGCATGTCGAAAGCGGTGGCGCAACCCAGCAGCAGGGCGATGCCATAGACATGCCATAACTCCACCTGCCCGGTGATCACCAGCACGCCCAGCAGCAGTGCCAGGCTGGCCATCACGCTCTGGGTGGCGAATACCAGCCGCCGCAGCGACAGGTGATCAGCAGCGTAACCGGTGAGCGGCAACAACAGAAACTGGGGGCCGAACTGCAGCGCCATCACCGTGCCCAGGGCAGTGGCATTGTTGGCGGTCAGCTCGGTAAATACCAGCCAGTCCTGTGCGGTTCGCTGCATCCAGGTGCCGATGTTGGAGACAAGCGCACCACACACCCAGAGTCTATAGTTGGGCTCGGCGAGAGAGCGAAAGGTAGTTTTCACGGGAATCCGACAGCGTTGAAGCGGCTAGTATACCTCCCCGCCAGCCTCCCGGATAACCCGGATGCAAATTCATCCGCCGGGACCGGTGACTGCGACGTCTGACCCGGGCCCGTGCTGAAATATCCGGGTAGCGGCCGACTCTCCCGTCAATGGCAGCCATCAAAAAGGCTGCAAACAATTAGCGATCCGTCCTGGTTATGATAAGCTTTAGGAACCTCGCCGGCCTGAAAATATACCCTGAAACCGACAACTGCCAACCCGCCGCTATTGACCCAGTAATATTCCCGAGTCTGCTCATGATCCTGATGCCATACGCTATACCTGTATACCGACATATTCCAGGACTGCTCAGAAATGCAGTACTGCTTGCCCTGCTGTCCGGTTTTTTGACCGCATGTTCTGAGCCCACCGAGGAGCCGGTGGTTGTCGACACAACCGTGACCGAATCGCTGCCTGCGGTTGAACAGTTGCCGGGCTCCACGACAACCGAGGACTGGGAGCTGGGATTCATGGCCGCGGTGGCCAATCCCTATGCAACCGAGGCTGCCGCCGAGATGCTAGCCCGCGGAGGACATGCCGTCGATGCGGCAATCGCGGCTCATACAGTCCTGGGGCTGGTGGAGCCTGAAAGCTCCGGCCTGGGTGGTGGCGGCTTCATGGTGATCTACGAGCGCGATTCCGGGCAGGTGCGGTTTCTGGATGGTCGGGAAACGGCCCCCGCAGACGTCGGCCCGGACCTGTTTATGGACGACGGCGAGGTAATGAATTTCCTCGATGCCTGGCAAAGCGGCAAGTCCGTCGGTGTACCCGGCGCCGTGGCCCTGTACAAGCTGGCCCATGACCGCTACGGGTTATTGCCCTGGGAAGACGTGTTCGAACCGGCAATCGAACTGGCCACCGAAGGCTTCCTGGTATCAGCGAAGCTGGCCCGCTCACTGTCACGCATGGCGGAAATTTCCGCACTGGATGAACACCCGGACACCGCCGCCTATTTTTATCCGAACGGTCAACCACTGCAGGCCGGTCAACTGTTGCGAAACCCGGACTATGCCGCTACGCTCGAACTTATCGCCAGCGAAGGCCCGGCAGCTTTTTATTCCGGCCCCATTGCCTCGGCCATCGTCGATGCGGTTCAGGCTGGACCCGACGGCGGCAGCCTGACCCTGGACGACCTGGCAGCTTATCGCGCGATAGTGCGTGAAGCTGTCTGTGGCGACTGGCGGGAACTGTCCATCTGTTCCGCCAGCCCGCCGTCATCCGGAGCCATGCAGATCATGGTTGCCAACCTGTATGACCATCTGCTGCCGGAAGACCCCGACCGCCTGCAGCAGGTCAAGGCCTTTGTCGATGCCCAGCGCCTGGCCTATGCCGATCGGGATCACTACTTCGGCGACCCGGATCGCATCGACGTACCGGTGGCGGAGCTGCTCAATCCCGGTTACCTCGAGCACCGTGCGCAGGCGCCCACGCCGCCCGGCGAACTTCCGCAACATGGTGATCCGGTACAGTTCGCCGGTGGCACCCCCCTGGCCGCCCGTGGTCCTGACCACACCCTGGAACCGGCGGGCACCACCCACCTTTCTTTTGTCGACAGCGCAGGTAATGCCGTGTCCATGACCATGACGGTGGAATCCGCCTTCGGTTCGACACGCTGGGCCAATGGGTTCCTGCTGAACAACGAGCTCACCGATTTCTCACGTGCCTACGATGCCCAGGCCCCGGAAGCGGCCAATGCAGTGCGACCCGGTGCCCGGCCGCGGTCGTCGATGTCGCCCACCATTATCCTGGACGCGGCGGGGGACCTGTTCATGGTCACCGGCTCGCCTGGGGGCAATTCCATCCCGGCCTACACGGCCAAGACCGTGCTGGGCATCGTCGACTGGGGCATGTCGGCACAGGAAGCCGTGGATTTTCCCAATATCATTGCCCGGGGACAGACAGTTCGCGTGGAAGTGGGTCGATCTCCCGGCCAACAGCTGGCCGACCAGTTACGCGAGGCCGGATACGACGTGCGGGAAAGCCAGGGTGAGAACTCCGGTCTGCACGTCATCGTGGTGGGTGAGGATTCACTGACAGGCGCCGCGGACCCGCGGCGCGAAGGCACGGTGATGACCACGGCACCGCTATGAGCCGGGCCGTGACCCGGGTTTATTCCGGCTTGCGGAATTTCAATGTCATCCGGTCACTTTCACCGATAGCCGCGTACCTTTCCCGGTTCTCCTGACCCAGGCGAAATTCCGGGGGCAGGGTCCAGACGCCTTCAGGATGCTCTTTACTGTCCCTGGGATTGGCATTGATTTCCGACGAGGCCACGAATTCGAATCCTGCCGCGGCGGCGATTTCCTTCACGTAGGCCTCGGTAACGTAGCCGGTGGTCTGCATCACTGCCATGTCAGCGTCGGGCCTGGCCCGGTGTTCGACGACGCCAAGGATGCCGCCAGGCTTCAGCGCGGCATAAAACGCCTCGAAGTATTCATGCTCAAGGCCGGCCATGATCCAGTTGTGCACGTTGCGAAAAGTCAGCGCCATGTCCGCACCTTCCGCCGGGCCAATCACCGTTTCAACTGGCGGCAGGAGATGGCGAATGGTGGCCCGGCCATAGACGTCGGGACGTTCACGCAGTTTCTCCTCGAAGCGTTCCAGGGAGGAACGATGGAAACCGGTAGGAGAATTAGGCGAGAAGTGGGCACCGTAATAGCGTCCCCGGTCCGCCATGTACGGCGCCAGGATCTCGGTGTACCAGCCCCCGGAGGGGCCGATCTCGATCAGCGTCATATTCGGTTGCAGACCAAAAAATTCCAATGTTTCAACGGGATGCCTGGAACTGTTGCGGGCAATATTGGCGGGGCTGCGATGATCACCGACGAGAATCCCCTCCAGGCGGAGCCGGGCATCATCGTGACTGTCGGCGCTGGCAACGCTCACCGGCATGCCGGTGGCGGCAATGGCCAGCACCAGGGCGAAGCTGGCTGTCAGGTTGACGCGCAAGCTCATGATTCGGGGATATATTTTCAGCATAACCGGCACTCCAGCAAAATTAACGGGCCCGGCATTCTGCCATGAACCCGGATTCTTGACCACAGTGCTGCCTCCGGCCGGCCACCTGCCTGCGGCCCATATCGCCGGATTCGCCAGGGTTGCGCCATTAATGGCTCTCCCTGATTAAGCTGCACCGGCAGCACCGCAGCATTGAGCCCGCAAACGGGGCCCGCGCTAACAGTCATCCGGAAAGCCGGCCTGTCTGTCCGACCGTCATTGCTACCATCATGTACCGGCATTACAGTAGAGGAGTAAGGCAATTGCCGCCCACCGACACCAAAAATAAAGAGGTCATCATGATCAATCCTCGTCCCTTTTTTCACCTGCCCCAGCTGTCCTGCCGGTTCATGCTGTTACCCGTACTGGCAGCGTTAACGCTCTCTGGCTGCGGTCAGCCCGACAGCAGTCAGGAAGCTGCTTCGTCAGACACAACTGCAACTCCGATGCCGGCCGCCTCGGCGATAGCCATCGGCAGCGACGCCATCGGCGGTGTGGTCACCAGCTCCAACGGCCCGGAAGCGGGAGTCTGGGTCATTGCGGAAACCACCGGACTGCCCACTCTCTATTCCAAGACCGTGGTCACCGATGACCAGGGGCGCTACCTGATTCCTGACCTGCCGGCCGCCGACTACCAGGTCTGGGTTCGCGGTTACGGCCTGGTTGACTCCCCCCGGGTTGAAGCCAACCCGGGGCAGACCCTGAACCTGTCTGCCGTGGTGGCACCCAGCGCGGCAGCCGCGGCGGAATATTACCCGGCCGGCTACTGGTACTCACTGCTGGAGATACCCGAAGCCCACGAGTTCCCCGGCACCGGGCCGGATGGCAATGGCATCGCTCCCGGCGTACTGACCCAGGACGATTACATCCGTCGGGTCACCAATGGTGGCTGCGTGGTCTGCCACCAGATGGGCAACGCCGCCACACGCACCATCCCGGCACTGTTTGCCGACGCCGAAACCAGCTATGACGCCTGGAACAGGCGGGTTCGCTCGGGCCAGGCCGGCGGCTTCATGACCCGTATCCTGGCTGGTATGGGGGACCGCCGGACCCTGGAAATGTACGCCGACTGGACCGATCGCATCGCGGCCGGTGAGCTGCCCCCGGCTCCGCAACGGCCCCAGGGGCTGGAGCGTAACGTGGTGATCACTCAGTGGGACTGGGCCGATCCCACGGCCTACCTGCATGACCTGGTTTCGACGGACCGTCGGGACCCCACGGTCAACGCCTACGGTAAAATTTACGGCGCCCTGGAAAACAGTGCCGACTACCTGCCGGTACTGGACCCGGTCAATCACACTACCGACCAGGTACCGGTATTTCCGGAGGACCCGGATTACAACCCGGAACCTGCACCCCCGATGGCGCCTTCTCCCTATTGGGGTGAAGAACCGATCTGGGACGCCGCCACCACGGTCCATAACCCCATGATGGACAGCGAGGGCCGGGTCTGGATCACCTCCCGCGCCCGGGATCCCGGCAACGTGCCGGCGTTCTGCCAGGCCGGATCCGATCACCCTTCGGCCCAGGTCTTTCCCCTGGGACGCTCCGGTCGCCACCTGGGTGTTTACGATCCCGATACGGACACTTACACGCCCATCAATACCTGTTTCGGCACCCATCACCTGATGTTCGCCGAGGACGCGGACAATACGCTCTGGACCAGCGGGGGCGGTACCGTGGTGGGCTGGCTGAACACCCGGGAGTACCTGGAAACCGGCGACGCGGAAGCGGCCCAGGGCTGGACACCGTTTATCCTGGACACCAATGGCAATGGTCGTCGTGACGACTACGTGGAGCCCGACGAAGACGTGAATCCATCCCTGGATAAACGCATCAATTCAGGCCTGTACGCGGTGGCGCCGGCACCGGACGGCTCCGTCTGGGGATCCAGTCTCAGCTACCCGGGAGCCATTGTCCGTGTCGTTCCCGGCGAGGACCCCAGCCGTACTGCCATCACCGAATACTATGAACTGCCAATCGACGAGACCGGTAACGCCATTGAGGGGTTTTCTCCCCGGGGAATGGACATTGACCGCAACGGTGTGGCCTGGGTAGCCCTGGCCAGCGGACACATGGGCAGCTTCGACCGCACCAGGTGTACCGGTCCGCTCAACGGACCGCAGGCCACCGGCCAGCACTGCCCGGAAGGCTGGACTTTCTATACAGAACCCTTGCCGCAGTTCAAGAACATCCAGCAGTCCGGCAGCTCCGAGGGCAGCTACTACACCTGGGTGGACCAGTTCGACACCCTGGGCCTGGGCAGCAATACACCGATCAACACCGGCAACCAGTCCGGCAGCCTGCTGGTTCTGAACGATGGTGAGTGGGTGCGCCTGACAGTGCCCTATCCCCTCGGCTTCTATACCAAGTGGCTGGACGGCCGCATCGATGACCCGGCAATCGGGTGGCGTGGTCGCGGGCTGTGGGCGACGATTTCCAGTCGCGCGCCATTTCACATGGAGACCGGCGCCGGTACCACCAGCAAGGTCTATCACTTTCAAATGCGACCTGACCCGTTGGCAAACTGAGTCGAGAAAACTGCCAACAGATCCAATTGCCCCGGGGGATTGCGGTATGAAACCGTAGTCTCCCGGTGGCGGTTGCACCCGTTTCCTGCCTGGTAACTAAACGAGCACTTCCTTCATTACAAAGGTTCCCTAACGCCTGTCGATTAGTTATAAATGCCACGGAATCAATATTTACCCCGGATCTTTGGTTGACCTCAGGTGTACCGCTGTCGCTGTACCAACCCATCAGACCACGCACAGGGAGTTACCTGCCATGCAGCAGGTGGTTCTGCTCGGCGCCAGTAACCTCACCCAAGGGCTGCCAGTGGCCCTGGACCTGCTGCGCTCCGGCTTTAACCAGCCTCTGGAGATATTTGTCGCCGGTGGCCATGGACGCTCCTTCGGACGCTGGAGCAGGTTTCTTTACCTACGCCAGTTGCCGGGACTGGTGAACTGTCAGCTGTGGCCGGCCCTGGCCTGCGCGACACCAGCCGACAGCCCACCCCTGGCAGTGATAACGGATATCGGCAATGACCTGTTTTATGGCTGCAGTGTCGCCACTGTTTCCACCTGGGTGAACACCTGTATCCATCGCCTCAGGGAACGGAACGCCGAGGTGCTGCTGACAACCCTGCCCATGGACCGACTGGAACGCCTGTCAGCCGGTCGATACTACCTGATGCGCTCACTGCTGTTTCCTGCCTGCCGGATAGATTGGGATACCATGAAGTCCCGGGCCTACGCACTCCATGCCGCCCTGCAGAAACTGGCCGAGCGGAACGACGTCAGGCTGATCGTCCCGGCATCCACCTGGTATGGGCGGGATCCCCTGCATATTCGCCGGGGGCAGCAGGTAAGTGCCTGGACCGAAATCCTCCGTACTTCGAACCTGTTTCCTGAAAGTGACGGGCCCCAACCGGGAACCGGTTACTCCAGGGAAACCGGGGTCGCCCTGACCACGCGACTGAAACTGTTGAGGCTCGGACCCGCTGAAAAAAAACTGTTTGGCAGGTTGACCGTCAACCCGCAACCCGCGGCCCGCTGGTCCGACGGTTCCAGTTTGCGGCTGTATTGATCACGGTCGCTGGAATCTGACATACACCTGCAGCCAGCGTGGCGTTGGTGGCTCTGCATTCAGCGGCACCGGGCCCTCGCTGCCACCTGGATTCAGGAACCGGAAGCCAGGGGTATCCAGCTGTCGATCCGCTGAATCGTGCATTCGGGCGCGTAATCACCGGGAATTTCAATCTGGTCACCAGGACTGACACAGGCACCTGACCGCGTTCTCAGGTTTACGGAAGAAAACGCCTCGTCAGGTTCGCACAGTCCGATCAGCTGTAGCCTGAAATATTCGTCGAGCCCCCGCTGGACGATGATGGCTTCGTCCGACAACGGGTACCAGCTGTTGATTTGTCGGGTAAAGCACACTGACTGCACGGTCTCGCCCCGCGTGCCTTCAGCCAGGGCGTTATCCCTCGAGGGGACCGACGAAGCACAGGCGCTGACAATTGTCATGGACAGCATAACTACTACGATTCTGACTGGCATGATTTACTCCATGGATGATTTCGAAACCTGCCCGGTCCAACGAACCGGCCGAGCCGAAGTTCCATGCCCTCACCGGAATAAACAGGTGGCCTTAGCGCGACGCTTCAGTTGCCGGCGGCTCTTTTCTGCATATCGTCGAGCACATCGATGTAGTGCACCTGGACACCAAAATCGCAGTGGCCATGGTAGGGGACCCAGGTGAACTGCGCATCGGCCGCCGGTGCTTCCATGACGTTGAGTGTCTGTTCAAGTATTCGCAGGCCGTTGGTCAGGTAGTAGTCATCCATGTCGCCCATCCAGAACTGCAGCTTACCGGCCAGGTCGGTACCTATACGGCGCCAGTTGTCCCGTACGTAACGATCCAGGTCCCAGCGGCGCCAGGCATTCACTACCGCCGAGTCGATTTCGCCGGTATCCTGATTCCACACCGGAATTGGATCACCATTGACGTCCGGCTGGCCGTAGACAGCGTGCCAGGTACCCCATTGCTGGCCTGAATTGACGAAACTGTCATGTCTGCCCATGGCGGCTTCCATGCGGATCTCGTCGGCGATACTGAAAAGCGGGTCCCCGTTGGTTCGCCTGGCGCTGGGCCGGATCATCCCGGAGGCGCTGTAATAGGCAGTCTCGTCCCGGTAAAGATTCACCAGCTGGAATGCCTGGAAACTGGGGGAATCCGGGCTCAGTGAGTACGCGCCATTGAAGTAGTCCGGGTACAGTATCTGCAATGCCATGGATACCCAGCCGCCGGTTGAGCAGCCGCTGACAAACCGGCTGGAAGCCTGGTCCCGAATGGGAAAATTATCTACCAGAAAAGGGAACAACTCAAAAAAATTAGCATCGGCATAGGGCCCGGACACAGCGCTGTTAACCTGGTAGGAATCGCCGAAGGGTGATTCGCCGTCGAGAAATACGATCACCGCCGGTGCAGTGTTCCCGTCCTGCCAGTAAGTCATGAACTCTTCATTTTCCAGCAGTTCCAGGCTGCGGTCATAGCGGCCGTTCAACCCGGCCACATGATAGAGCACCGGATACCGACGGCCCGGGTTTGTCCCATGGTCGCGGGGCAATAATACCGAGGCACGAAGGTACATGTCGGTATCGTAAAAGTCAGAGAGCAACGTCGAACGAATGCGCACGAACTTCAACAGCTCGCGATCAACCGGCAGGGTCTCGGCCGGTACCGCATTGGTGAGCTCGACGCTCAGGCTGGCAGAGACTGATCCCACGCCCACGGTCTCCGGCTCGGAATACCGGTTGCCCGGCGAGTCCAGGTCGGACAGGATCGTATTGACATCCAGCAGCACCTGCATGTTCCAGATACCCGGTTCCAGTTCAGCCGGGGTCGCCAGCGGAAATCCCGCCGATGGCTGAAAGCGCAGCTCGGCACCATCCCAGTCCACCAGGTCCATGGCAAAGAATGGTGACGCTTCGCGGGGAGCCGGGTCTTCCCCGATGGCCAGGCGTGGTTCCATGGTGAAATCGCGGGAAAAGACCACGAACAGTCTGCCACTGTGCAGGCCGGACGCAGCGGGCATGGACACCGTGATATCGGTAATCTGGGCCTGGGAGACGGAGGCAATCAGACCGACAATAGCACTGCCGGCAAGAAGTAGAATCAGGCGCATGGAGATTTCCCCTTGCAGGTGGTGGTGCTGGCAGGCAAGCCCGTCAGCTGTCGACTTTACCGTCAAGAATATCATCAACCAGGTCAAACAACTTCTGCCGGTACCGCGAAGATTCGTTGACCAGGTGATGGCGCGCGCCGTCGATGGTATGGGTACAGGCCCGTGGAAACTTGTGGCGCAGCCGGGGCAGATTGTATTGCCAGTCCACTGTCGTATCGTCGGTCCCCTGGATAATATCAACCCTGTCGTCCTGGTTTGCGGCAACATCGAACTCTTTCAGGTACCGGCGCAGCGCAGCCACCCAGTCGACCATCAGGTCCCGGGCCTGCAACGGATCGTCCTCGGCGATAAATCGCAGAAACTCCTCGTCGTGGCTGTTGACGGCGAAGGTGCGATCCACTTTCCTCAGAAACCAGCGCATCAGGTGAAACTTGCGCAGGCTGCTGACCCAGTCTACCGGGCGCAACAGCGGTGCCAGGAGCAGAATCTGACTGAAGTCAGGAATCGGAAAGCGTTGCTTTTTTACCAGGATATTAATGACCGCGGCCGCACCGGTACTTTGCGCCATCAACAACAGGGGACCGGCAAGCCCCTGCTCCCGCGCCACGGTCAGGCAGTCAACGAGGGCCTGACTGTAGTGATCAAACGAACGGATACTGGCTGGATCGCCACCGGACAGGCCGTGACCCGGCAGGTCGAAGGTCAGCACCGAAAGGCCCCGCCCCAGGCCGTATTCGATGGGGTGACGGTAAAGGCCCACGTGGTCATAGTAGCCATGGACTATCACCAGGGTGCCGGTGCAGACCTCGTCAGGAACTGCGAAATGGTGCCCCGCCAGCCGGAAATCCAGGCAGGGAAAACTGCCCATACTGTGTCGCACCGGGTAAGGTGCCGACATGCCGCTGAGCTGATAGTGGTCGAGATAGGTCCGGGTCAGCGGGTCATCGGCCCTTGGCACGCGCAGGTCGAAGACCGGTAATCTACGGTGCAGTTCCCTGGCCTGTTCGAGGGTGAACACGACGTCAGGAAGCGTCAGTTGTCGCGGACTCTACAGGCCGTCTGCATAGCGCTGCGCCATTTCTTCAAGATTGTAGATCTTGCCGATTTTTGCTGCCTGACCGGCAGTACCGAAGGCTTCCAATCGGGCTTTGACGATGGATTTCATGGCCGCGATGGTCGGCGTGAGAAACTTGCGCGGATCAAATTCGGACTTGTTCTCGGCCAGAAATTTACGCACGGCACCCGTGGATGCCAGGCGCAGGTCGGTATCGATATTGACTTTGCGAACGCCATGCCTGATTCCTTCCTGGATCTCCTCCACCGGTACACCGTAGGTCTCCGGGATCTCACCGCCGAATTCATTGATCACTGCAAGCCACTCCTGGGGAACCGACGAGGAGCCATGCATGACCAGGTGTGTGCTGGGAATGCGTGCATGAATTTCCTTGATGCGCTCTATCGCCAGGATATCCCCGGTGGGTGGCCGGCTGAACTTGTAGGCACCGTGGCTGGTGCCCACGGCAATGGCAAGGGCATCCACACCGGTGGCTTCGACAAAGTCCGAGGCTTCCTGGGGATCGGTGAGCAGCTGGTCCATGGTTAATTTACCCTCGGCACCGATACCATCTTCTTCCCCCGCCATCCCCGTTTCCAGGGACCCGAGACAGCCGATTTCGCCTTCCACGGATACGCCGCAGGCATGGGCCATCTGCACGGTCAGGCTGGTGACCCGGACATTGTAATCAAAGTCGGTGGGCGTCTTGCCATCCTCCCCCAGCGATCCGTCCATCATCACCGAAGAGAAGCCAAGCTGAATGGATCGCTGGCAGACCGATGGGGAAACGCCATGGTCCTGGTGCATCACGATAGGAATATGGGGAAACTCTTCAATGGCAGCTTCGATCAGGTGTTTAAGGAAATTCGAGCCGGCATATTTCCTGGCACCGGCGGAAGCCTGCAGGATTACCGGACTGTCCACCTCGTCGGCACCTTCCATGATAGCGCGCACCTGTTCCAGGTTGTTGACATTGAACGCCGGAACACCGTAATCATTTTCTGCGGCATGATCCAGGAGTTGTCGTAAACTGATTAATGCCATGCTTGACCCTCTTTTTGACTGCTTGGTTAACGAAAGGCTGTCAGCCTCTTGATTCCAGCATTCGTACCGCTGGCAGCACAGCACCCTGCACGTATTCAAGAAACGCCCCGCCGCCGGTGGAAATGTAGGAAATTTTGTCTGTTACGTTGAACTTGTCAATGGCGGAAATGGTTTCTCCACCGCCGGCGATGGAAAAGCCCCGGTTCGCAGCCACCGCCTCTGCAACAACCCGGGTGCCATTGGCGAACTGATCAAATTCGAAGACACCCACAGGACCGTTCCAGATTATCGTTTTCATGCCGGCAATCACTTCGGCCAGCTTCGCTGCCGTTTCCGGACCCACGTCAAGCACCATGTCATCGTCACCGATATCGGTTACCTGCTTCACCGAAGCTGCTGCAGACTCGGAAAACTCACTGGCAACCACGACGTCCACCGGCACGGGGATGTCCGTTTTCGACATCAGCGCCCTGGCCTGCTCTATCAATTCCGGTTCGTAGAGAGACTTGCCTACATTGTGGCCTGCCGCGGCAATGAACGTATTGGCAATCCCGCCACCCACTATAAGCTGATCGACAATATCAGCAAGCCGTTCCAGAACGCCAAGCTTGGTGGATACCTTGGCCCCTCCGACAATTGCCAACACAGGTCGCTCGGGTTTTTTTAACGACCGTTCCAGGGCATCCAGCTCCCTGGCCAGCAATGGCCCGGCACAGGCTTCAGCGGCATACTTCGCCACCCCGTGAGTGCTTGCCTGGGCCCGATGGGCCGTACCGAAGGCATCCATGACGAAGACATCACACAGTTTCGCGTAGCGCCTGGCCAGGCCTTCATCGTCGGCGCTTTCACCCTTGTTGATCCGCACGTTTTCCAGCAGGGTTACCGTTCCCGGCTGGGGGATGGCGGCCCCGGGATTACCCAGGTAGTCGTCACAAAGATTTACCTGGCAACCCAGCAGCTGTGCCAGGTGGCTGGCAACCGGTAACATCGACGCATCACGCTGCTCGGTGATGGGTACGCCCTCTTCCGGTCGCCCCAGATGTGACATGACGATTGGCCTGGCATCGCGATCCAGCGCCAGCCTCAGCGTGGGCAGGGCGGCTCGTATTCGCGTATCGTTGGCAATTGCGCCGTTCTTGATCGGTACATTCAGGTCTTCGCGTATCAGGACCCGCTTGCCAGCGAGATCCAGGTCTTCCATTCGCAGAATTGTCATGACGACTTTTTTCCTGTTTTCCTGTTGTCCTTTTGTCCTGTGGTCCTGTGGTCCTGTTGTCCCGTATTCCCGCTTTCCTGGTTGCAATTGCCCTGGCCTGGTCCCGACCAGGGAAACCTGCCTGTTCTAGCTGGCGCGGCTGATCCCTGCCAGGTATTGTGCCACATCCAGCATGCGGTTCGCATAGGCCCATTCGTTGTCGAACCAGATCAACACCTTGACCAGGGAATCACCGCTGACCCGGGTAAAGCTGAGGTCGACGATGGCGGACCGCGGGTCATGATTGAAATCACAGGAGGCCAGTGGCTCCTGCGTATAACCGAGGACGTTCAGGGGCAGGCGCCGGCTCTCCTCCCGGATCAGGTCATTGACCTGGCTCGCCGTGCAGGACTTTTCCACCAGGATCGCCAGGTCGATGGCTGACACGTTAACGGTGGGTACGCGCACGGCATGGGCTTCGAACCGGTTTTCCAGCGCGGGCAGAACGCGGCCGATTCCCCTGGCGATTTCTGTCTCCACCGGAATGATCGATTGCATGGCGCTGCGTGTTTTCCTCAGATTGCTGTGGTGATAGGCATCGATCACCGGTTGATCATTCATGGCGGAATGTATGGTGGTAATCAGGCCGTTGCGAATTTCCAGGGCCTGATCGATGGCGCGGATAACAGGAATGATGGCATTGGTGGTACAGGAGGCATTGGAGATGATTGTCTCCGTACCGTCGAGCTGCTGGTGATTGACGCCGTAAACCAGCGTGGCATCGACATCCCGTTCTGCAGGCTGGGAGAACAGCACCCGTTGCGCTCCCGCTGCCAGGTGCTGTTCAGCAGTCTGTCGGTCGGTAAAGGTGCCGGTGCATTCCATTACCAGGTCGATTTCCAGGTCGCGCCAGGGAAGACTGCCATGGTCCGGAAAGTCAAACACCCGCAGCAGATCGCCGTTCACTTCCAGGCCGTCTTCCTGCAGCCGAACCTCGCCCAGAAAGCGGCCGTGGGTACTGTCATAGCGCAGCAGGTGGGCCAGGGTAGCCCTGTCTGCCAGGTCATTGACGGCGACCACGCGCAACCCGGAGTAGTCGGTGGACTCGTACAATGCCCGCAATACACAGCGTCCAATGCGGCCCAGGCCATTGATTGCAATTCGATAGGACATAACTTACCCCGGGGCGGCAACAAGGATTCTGGGTCAGACCGCGGACCGCTTAAGCCTGAAGAGACCTGGCTACGTTGACCACGTTGTCGGCGGTAAAACCGAAATACTCCATCAGTGCCGGTCCCGGTGCGGATTCGCCGAAACTGGTCATGCCTATTACAGCGCCATCCAGGCCCACCAGTTTGCGCCAGTAATCCTCGATACCGGCTTCGACGGCCACCCGCTTGCGCACGTTTGCCGGCAGTACGGCTTCGCGGTATGCACTGTCCTGACGTTCAAATACATCAACGGAGGGCATTGCCACCAGGCGTGCCTTGACCCCCTCCTGCTGTAAGGACTCGGTGGCCTGCCGGGCGATTTCCATTTCCGAACCCGTGGCGATGATGATCAGGTCCGGCTGACCGTCGCAGTCCTTGAGAATATAGCCGCCACGGGCAATATCCTGCAGTTGCTGGGCAGACCGCTGCTGGGGCGGCAGACCCTGACGGGACAGCACCAGCGACGTCGGTCCTTCGTCCCGCAGCACGGCGGCTTTCCAGGCAACCGCGGTCTCGGTGGCATCACAGGGTCGCCATACCGACATGTTGGGTGTCAGGCGCAGCGTCGCCAGCTGCTCCACCGGCTGGTGGGTGGGACCGTCTTCACCCTGGCCAATGGAGTCGTGGGTATAAACCAGCACCGTGTGCTGTTTCATCAGGCAGGCCATGCGCACCGCGTTACGGGCATATTCCATAAAGACCAGGAACGTGGCGCAATACGGCAGGAAACCGCCATGCAGCGCAAGTCCCGTGGAAATTGCGGTCATGCCGAATTCCCGGACACCGAAATAGATGTAGTTGCCGTCAGCCTGCTGGGTCAACGGCGTGCTGCCATCCCACTGGGCACCGTTGGAACCCGCCAGGTCGGCAGAACCGCCGATGAGTTCCGGCAGCCAGCTGCCAAGCTTGTCCAGAAACTTTTTCGATGCCTGGCGGCTGGCGAGTTTGTCCCCGGCTTCCTGGCAGGCGGCGATAAAGGCATCGGCATTGGCGACAAAATCCGCCGGAACCTGGCCCTTGACCCGTCGAATCAGCTCCAGCGCCAGGTCCGGTCGCTCTTCCTCGTACTGCACCAGCTTTTCTTTCCAGGCGGTTTCAGCCTTGACACCCCGTTCACCGGCATCCCAGCTCTGCCTGATGGCATCGGGAATGACAAAGGGCTCATGCTCCCAGCCCAGTTCCCGGCGTACCGCCGCCACTTCCTCCGGTCCCAGGGGGGATCCGTGGGTGGACGCGGTACCCTGCTTATTGGGGGCACCAAACCCGATAACGGTCTTGCAGCGAATCAGGGTGGGCCGCTCATGGTCTGCCTGGGCCTGGTGAATGGCATCTGAAATCTGCTGTGAATCGTGACCGTTTATCGCCAGCACCTGCCAGCCATAGGCCTCGAATCGCTTGCCGGTATCATCAGTGAACCACTGATTGATTTCACCATCGATGGAGATTCCGTTTTCGTCGTAGAACACCACCAGCTTGTTCAGTTTGTGGGTTCCGGCAAACGAACAGACTTCGTGGGAAATGCCTTCCATCAGGCAACCATCGCCGGCGAACACGTAGGTGTAATGGTCGACAATGTTGTGACCGTCGCGATTGAACTGGGCTGCCAGGGTTTTTTCCGCCAGCGCCATGCCCACCGCATTGGCCAGTCCCTGGCCCAGTGGACCGGTGGTGGTTTCCACCCCGGGGGTCATGCCGTATTCAGGATGACCCGGGGTACGGGAATGGAGCTGTCGGAAGTTCTGCAGCTCGTCCATGGGCAGGTCATAGCCACTCAGATGCAGCAGTGAATAAATCAGCATCGACCCGTGGCCATTGGAAAGCACGAAACGATCCCGGTTAAACCACTGGGGATTGGCCGGATTGTGAACCAGGAAATCGTTCCACAGGACCTCGGCAATATCCGCCATTCCCATTGGGGCCCCGGGGTGACCGGAATTCGCCTTCTGGACAGCATCCATGCTCAACACACGAATGGCATCAGCACGCTGTTTCCGCGTGACTTGTTGCGCTGACATATTCCTTATTTACCCTCCAGAGTGACCCGACTTTTCAGAAGGCGGCTATTTTCCCGCACCTTGGCTCAAGTTACCACCGGCGGCTGCCGCTTTTTAGCGTCCCGTCCGGCCGGTCTGCATTTTCTTTCCGTCACCGAATTTCCCGGAGGGTGGCGGCGGTCGCAGCCGATGGAAGCCGTGTTGGCGTTGCAGGCCTGCGGCCTTGTTCACCGGACTGCCCGCCGTGGCCGGCGGCAGCCTGTGTCACCCACCTCTGGCCCGAAACGCATTAAAAACTATATCAAAATATTTTGATATAGATTTGCCAGCGACCCGAATTGCTGTTAACTTACGCCCTCCTTAACCGCGACAACCCCAGTGACTTCGCAACAGGATCAACGAGGATCATGCCCGTCACCGCACTGAAACCGGTGGATCACCCGGAATCCGCCAACCTGGAGAGACTGACCAGAGTCTATAAGGCCCTGGCAGACGAGTTGCGCCTGGAAATCCTGCGACTGTTGAAAACCGAATCCTTTGGCGTCCTGGAAATCTGCCGTGTACTGGACATTCGACAGCCGGCCCTGAGCCACCACCTGAAAATCCTCGCCAATGCGGGGCTGGTCTCCACCCGGCGGGAGGGCAACTCCATTTTTTATCGACGTCCGTTGATAGTCGCCAGCGACCCCCTGGTGGAACTGAAAAACAGCGCTTTCAATGCCATCGACCTGCTGCCGTTACCCACTGCCACCCTGGAACGGGTCGAGCTTATTCATCGGGAGCGCTCCCAGCAGTCACTGGATTTTTTTCGACGCAACGCCGCCAAGTTTCGCGAGCAGCAGGGCCTGATTGCCGAATACCGACAGTACGCCGGCAGTCTCGAGGATCTTATCGGTGGCCTGGGATTCCACCGTTCGTCACCGGCAGTCATGGAAGTTGGACCTGGAGGGGGAGACCTGCTGCTTTTCCTGGCCAGTCATTTTGAACAGGTCATCGCCCTGGACAATTCCCGGGAGATGCTGGAACAGGCACGCCACACAATCGCAGCCAGCGGCGTGAACAATGTCGAATTCATTCACGGCGATATCACCAGGGCTCCGTCACCGGAACCGCACTGCGACCTGATCATACTCAACATGGTGTTACATCATATTCCCGCGCCTGTTGAAGTTTTCCGTGAAGCACGGCGCCTGCTGAATCCTGACGGGATTCTGCTGATCGTCGAGTTGATCAGCCACGACCAGGACTGGGTACGGGAGTCCTGCGGGGACCTGTGGCTGGGTTTCGATGCCCATGACCTGGACGGCTGGGCAACCGAAGCGGGACTGGCGGTAGACCAGAGCCTCTTCCTGGGATTACGTAACGGCTTCCAGATCCAGGTTCGCCTGTTCGTCAATGGCGTACCGGACGTGGTTTCGACCGCGAATTCTGATCAGTGATCCGACTGCGGAGCCATCACTCATATTCAACCAAGACCGACTAGCGAAGGAAATACCAATGACAGAATCATCCCTATTCACCTCGGAATCAGTGTCCGAGGGGCATCCGGACAAGATGGCGGATCAGATTTCCGATGCCATACTCGACGCGCTGCTGGAGCAGGATCCGGGATCGAGGGTTGCCTGCGAGACTCTGGTCAAAACCGGCATGGTAGTGGTGGCCGGTGAAGTGACCACCACAGCCAATATCGATTACGAGCGCCTGATTCGCAACGTGGTCAACGACATCGGTTACGACAATGTCGAAAGCGGTTTCGATGGCAACACCTGCGCGGTGCTGAACGCCCTGGGCAAGCAATCTCCGGACATTGCCATGGGTGTCGATGAAACCCGGGACCGGGAACAGGGCGCGGGAGACCAGGGACTGATGTTCGGCTACGCCTCCAACGAAACCGATGTGCTTATGCCGGCGCCCATCACCTACTCCCATCGACTGGTGAAGCGCCAGGCCGAGGTACGCAAAAACGGCACCCTGCCCTGGCTGCAACCTGACGCCAAGAGCCAGATCACCTTTCGTTACGAGAACGGCAAACCGGTAGCTATCGATGCGGTGGTCCTGTCAACCCAGCACCGTGATGAAATCAGCCTGGAGGTGCTCCAGGAAGCTGTCATGGAAGAGATAATCAAGCCAATCCTCCCATCCGAATGGATCGATGAGAACACCAAGTACTTTATCAATCCCACTGGCCGCTTTGTTATCGGCGGTCCCTACGGAGATTGTGGACTGACCGGTCGTAAAATAATCGTGGACACCTACGGTGGTATGGCCCGCCATGGTGGTGGGGCATTTTCCGGAAAGGATCCGTCCAAGGTGGATCGCTCGGCAGCCTACGTGGCTCGCTACGTGGCGAAAAACATCGTCGCGGCCGGCATAGCTGATCGCTGCGAAATACAGCTGTCCTATGCCATCGGCGTGGCTGAACCAACGTCCATCAGTGTTGAATCTTTTGGTACCGGCAAAATTTCCGAACAGAGAATGACGGAGCTGGTGCGGGAACATTTCGAGCTTCGACCGAGGGGACTGATCGCCATGCTGGATCTGATCAAACCCATTTACCGAAATACCGCCGCATACGGACATTTTGGCCGCGAAGAGGAAAACTTCCCCTGGGAAAAAATCGACAAGGCGGCAACCCTTAAAGAGGCTGCCGGCGTATAGCCGACAGCACAAACGAAATTTACGGAGCCAATCCAATGAACAGTCTATCAACACAGAAAGCAGAGTCGGTTACCCAGGATTATAAAGTCGCCGATATCGGCCTGGCCGACTACGGCCGCCGCGAAGTAACACTTGCCGAGGCAGAAATGCCGGCCCTGATGGCCCTGCGGCGGAAGTACGCCGCCGAAAAGCCCCTGTCCGGCGCCCGGATTCTCGGCTGCATTCACATGACAGTGCAGACCGCGGTTCTTATCGAAACCCTGATTGAGCTGGGCGCCGAGGTCCGCTGGTCATCCTGTAACATTTTTTCCACCCAGGATCACGCCGCCGCCTGTATTGCCGCGGCCGGCATAGCAGTCTACGCCTGGAAGGGTCAGACCGTGGAAGAAGGCGAGTGGTGCATCGAACAGACCATACTGAAAGACGGCGAAGTCTGGGACGCCAATATGATCCTGGATGACGGGGGCGATCTGACAGCCATGGTACATGAGAAATACCCGCAGCTGCTGGCCAACATCCACGGCATCACCGAGGAGACTACCACCGGCGTTCACCGCCTGCTGGAAATGCTGCAGCAAGGCACGCTGAAAGTTCCTGCCATCAACGTCAACGACTCCATCACCAAGTCGAAGAACGACAACAAGTACGGCTGTCGACACAGCCTGAACGACGGGATCAAGCGCGGCACCGACATGCTGCTGTCCGGTCGCCATGCGCTGGTAGTGGGTTACGGCGATGTCGGCAAAGGCTCGGCACAGAGTCTTCGCCAGGAAGGTATGATCGTCAAGATTTCGGAAATCGATCCCATCTGCGCCATGCAGGCCTGCATGGACGGCTTCGAAGTGGTTTCTCCCTTTATCGACGGCATCAATACCGGCACCCTGGACGGTATTAACAAGGCGCTGCTGGGGGCCATGGACCTCATTGTCACCACCACCGGCAATATCAATGTCTGCGACAAGTTCATGCTTCAATCCGTGAAGGCTGGCGCGGTGATCTGCAATATCGGTCACTTCGACAACGAGATCGACACCCAGTACATGAGGGACAACTGGACCTGGGAGGAGATCAAGCCCCAGGTGCACAAGATTTACCGAAGTGATGCCGATACCGCTCCCGATGACTACCTGATACTGCTTTCGGAAGGACGGCTGATCAACCTGGGTAACGCTACCGGACATCCATCACGAATAATGGACGGATCCTTCGCCAACCAGGTGCTGGCCCAGATCCACCTGTACCAGAAGGGCTATGCCAGCAAGTCGGCCGACTACCAGCAGGAAAATCTTCGCGTCGAGGTGCTGCCCAAACACCTGGACGAGGAAGTGGCGGCATTGATGGTTGGCGGATTCGGCGGCGTGATCACGCGGCTGACAAAGCCCCAGGCTGAATACATCAACGTGCCGGTCAATGGCCCGTTCAAGACGGACAGTTACAAGTACTAGCAGGTCCTGGTTTTGACCGATAAGAAAAGAAATAAACCGCAGGCGGATTTCAGCATCGAGTTTTTCCCGCCCCGGACCGATGAGGGACGGGAAAAACTGCTGAAGGTGCACGATCGGCTGGCCAGCCTCGGCCCCGGATTTTTTTCCGTGACTTACGGCGCTGGTGGCTCAACCAGGGAAGGCACCCGCCAGACAGTGCTGGCACTGAAGGAGCGCGGTTCACGGGTCGCTCCCCACCTCTCCTTCGGTGGATCGTCGGACCAGGAAGTGAAGGCCCTGCTGGAGGAATACCGTGACGCCGGAATCAACCGGCTGGTGTTGCTGCGCGGTGACATTCCTTCCGGGCTGGGGTCTGCACGCCAGTACCGCTATGCCAGCGAACTGGTCAGCTTCGTCCGGGAGACCACGGGAGACCATTTCCATATCGACGTGGCCTGTTACCCGGAAATACACCCGGCCTCCAGGGATTACCAGGCTGATATACACTTTTTCAAAATCAAGGTCGATGCCGGGGCTGATTCCGCCATTACCCAGTATTTCTATAATCCGGATGCCTATTTCCATTTTGTCGAACAGTGCGCGAAACAGGGTATTAGCATTCCCATAGTGCCGGGAATCATGCCCATAATTAACTACGCAAACCTGTCCAAGTTCAGCGCCGGCTGCGGTGCGGAAATACCGCGCTGGATTCGTCAGCGACTGGAAGGCTTCGGTGATGACCTGGAAAGTGTCCGCAGTTTCGGCGTGGACGTGGTGACGGAACTCTGCGAAAAACTGCTTGAGGGTGGCGCGCCGGGGCTGCACTTCTACGCCATGAACCAGGCTGCCAGTGTCAGCAGGATCTGGCGCAACCTTGAGTTGACCACGGCCTGAGTTCAACCCGGTGTGACTGGCTGACCTTGTCTTCTTACCGGCAACCAGCTGATTCCGGGGGTCCCTGGCTGCTGATTTCGCCGGTGAACGACACCATGGCGGTAACTGAACATGCGAGTATCGAGGATTCATCAGGATCTTGATCTGGGCGTCGGTGCGACCCTGGCACTGACTGCTGAAGCCTCCCATTACGTGGCCCGGGTATTGCGTCTCAAGGTGGATGATCCGGTTCAGGTCTTCAACAGCAGGGATGGCGAATTCCAGGCGCGACTCGTTTCCGTCACCCGCCAGGCAGTAACTGTGAAACTCCTTGAAGCGGTGAGCAACGCCTCTGATCCGGTTTACCCGGTGCATCTTGGCCTGGGATTATCCAGGGGTGAACGCTTTGACTATGCCATTCAGAAATCCACCGAGCTGGGCGTTACTCGAATTACGCCACTTATCACAACTTTCTGCGAAGTAAGGTTGAATGCAGATCGCCAGCAGAAAAAAATGCAGCATTGGCAAAAAGTGGTAATCAGTGCCTGTGAACAGTGCGGGCGCAGCAAGGTGCCACTCGTCGATGCGCCGACGGATCTGCTTCCCTGGCTGGAAGCTCACCCCGGCGGGTTGTTGCTGGACGCCGGAACCGGATCCGGGTTTCCCGCGGATCCACCCGGTGACTCGGTCAACCTGTTGATCGGCCCGGAAGGCGGCTTGAGCAGTGAGGAGCGTGAGGCCGCTTTCCGTAGTGCCTACCAGGCGGTACGGCTGGGTCCCCGGGTGCTGCGCACCGAGACCGCACCAGTAGTGGCGCTTACGCTTGTCCAGTACCTGTACGGCGATCTGGGCGACAGGTAGCGGCTGTCATGCAGGGGCACAGAACCGACGGTGCCATTTTAAGAATAATGGATGAGCGGCGCAAAGGCTCGTATCGGGTGGAGATACTGTCCAACAGAATTGAAAGTCACTATCTGAACCTGAGAGGGATAATTACTTCTACAGCTACAGGCGCAGTCCCAGCTTGCCGAAGCCGAAGCGTTTACCGAACAGGCTGTCGGTAAACTGCGCCGGATCGATATTGTAGGCGCCCCGCTTCAGGGAGCGGGTAATACTCTTGACCAGGTGCTGCTCTTTACTGACATTTTGATTGATCATTTCGAATTTCTTTTTCCTCTGTTTCCGTGCCGTGGTCACCACGGTAATTTTCGGCGTCAGGCGCTGATTGACATTCTGTTCGGTAACGATACCGATCTCGCCGGTGGCCAATTCCACGACGGAACCTGCGGGAAACATTCCCAGCGCCCGAATGAACTCGTACACCAGTTGATCTGCCATCTTGATTTTACGCTGCTTGTAAAGCTGGCTGACCGCAACTGCCGGTGACAGATCAGCCCTGGTGGAGCGTTTCAGCAGGCGTTCATAGCTGTAGGCCAGGTTGGCGATCTGGGCCAGCATGGTGATCTGGTCGCCACGCTGACGCCGGGGAAATCCGCGACCGTCATGACGCTCATGGTGGGCACGGACAATTCGAACTACCTGGGGATCAATATTCTTCTCGATATTCAGAATATCCACGCCGATGCCCACATGCTTCTGGTATTGCAGGTACTCGGCACGACTGAATGGACCGTTCTTACGTACGAATTCTTTAGGGAATTTAGCCATACCGATGTCCGCGAGCAGCGTACCGACTAATAGTGCCTCGATATCGCTCCTGGGAAAGCCCACGTGGCAGGCGAATACCGTGGACCAGACTGCCGCCCGGATACTGTGATTCAGCAGGCAATCCCCCTGTTCGCTGGTATTCAGGTACCAGATGAAGCCATCCGGATTGCGAATCACGCAGGCAATGACTTCCCCAGCCTGTTTGTAAATTTCTTCCAGTCCCAGCGGCTCATGCGCCCTGGCATTGTCGATAGCCTGGCAGAGCAGGTTGTCCAATTGGGAATAGAGCCTGGCGGCATTATCAATCTCCTGCTTCACGGAGCGGGTTCGGGGATAGGCGTCGGGACTGATTTTCAACGCGGTTGATTCAGGAGCCCGCTTTCTGGCGCTGCTGAGTATGGTGAGCTTGGTCGGTTCCCTGTTCCGCGAACTGGCTCCCTTCGACGGATCGATGAACACAGTCTCACAGAGGCTGCGCAGGGTCTGTACCTGGTCAAACTTGCGCAGATGAAAGCCGTTCACGGGAAAAGGTGTGTCACGCCATGGCCGGTCCAGTCCAATAATGAACATGCCGAGAACAAGGTCTCGGACGTGAACCTTGATCCAATGACTCTGGCGTTTTGAAGCGGGAGAGGATTGACTGCTGGACATACGCAAAGCATAAGGGCTTGTGTTTACTGCACCTGTGAAAGGCGTCACATTCCCGGACTCGGCCGGGAGTCCGGCTGTCGCGGTTTAGAGCCAGGTCACAGATGGCTGTTGCAGTGACAAACTGGTGGGGTGCAAATTAAAGGACCCAAAAAAAACGCCCCCGGTGAAGGGGGCGTCGAGACGCAGTAGCTCACGTCGAATGGGTTTAATAAAAACCCGGGAGAGAAGAATTGTGTAACTGTTACCTCGTAATCGGTCTACTTGGCCGTTACGAATTCCGGATAGGCTTCCATACCACAGTCGGCAAGGTCCAGACCTTCGTCTTCCAGTTCTTCGTCGACACGCAGACCCAGGACTGCTTTCAGGATCGCCCAGGCGATCAGGCTGGCGCCGAATACCCAGACAAAAATCACCAGGGCACCGGTCAGTTGTCCCATGAACGAAGCTTCCGGGTCGGACAGCAGAACCGCGAAGATTCCGAACAGACCCACGACACCGTGAACGGAAATCGCACCCACCGGATCGTCAATCTTCAGCTTGTCCAGGGTCACGATGCTGAATACCACGATGACACCACCAATGGCACCAATGATGGTGGCCAGCAGCGGAGACGGGTCGGCGGGCTCGGCGGTAATCGCTACCAGGCCGGCCAGGGCACCGTTGAGGCACATGGTCAGGTCAGTCTTGCCGAACATCAGTCGGGCAACGATCATGGCCGCGATCAAACCGCCGGCAGCCGCTGCATTGGTGTTGAGGAAAACGTTGGCGACTTCGTTGGCGACACCGACACCACCCAGCTTGAGCGTGGAACCACCGTTGAAACCGAACCAGCCCATCCACAGGATAAAGGTGCCCAGTGTAGCCAGCGGCAGGTTGGCACCGGGAATCGGCTTGATTGAACCGTCTTTGCCGTATTTACCCTTACGTGGACCGAGCAGCAGTACACCGGCGAGTGCAGCAGCAGCACCGGCCATGTGAACAATGCCGGAACCGGCATAGTCGCTGTAGCTGAGTGCGCCAATCAGGGGAACATCCTTGCCACCCCAGGTCCAGCCGCCTTCAACCGGGTAAATCAGGCCGGTCATAACCACGGCAAACGCCAGGAATGCCCATAGCTTCATGCGCTCGGCCACGGCACCGGAAACGATGGACATGGCGGTGGCGACGAATACCACCTGGAAGAAGAAGTCAGACGCGCCGGAGTAGACCGAATCGCCATCGAAGCCGGCTTCGGCCGAATCGGCCAGCACCTGGGCGACAGCCGCATCGTCCATCTCGGCAACGGTAGTGATACCGCTGAGGAATATGCCACCGTCATACATGATGGCGTAACCGCACACCAGATACATGGTACAGGCGATTGCGAACAGCGCGACGTTCTTGGTGAGAATTTCAGTGGTGTTCTTGGCACGGACCAGGCCGGCCTCGAGCATGGCGAAGCCCGCGGCCATCCACATCACCAGCGCGCCGCAAATAAGAAAGTAAAACGTGTCCATTGCATACTGCAATTCAAAAATTTGGTTTTCCACCTTTAGCCTCCAAAATCGGTCATCATCTGACCAGTAACAAAGAATGATTCAGTAATGATTGGCGCCCTAAACCGCCTCTTCACCGGTTTCACCCGTGCGGATTCGAATAATCTGCGAAAGATCGGAAACGAATATCTTGCCGTCTCCAATCTTGCCGGTGTTGGCCGCCTTGGTTATGGCTTCCAGCGTCTGGTCCAGCAGTGAATCACCGATTGCGACTTCAAGTTTCACTTTAGGCAGGAAATCCACGACGTACTCCGCGCCGCGGTAAAGCTCGGTATGGCCCTTCTGTCGACCAAACCCCTTTACCTCGGTTACGGTAATGCCCTGTACCCCGATTTCGGACAATGCCTCGCGGACATCGTCCAGCTTGAATGGCTTGATGATAGCCGTCACTAGTTTCATTTTTAGCTCCTTAATAGTAGGTACCCGTTCTGCCACTCAGAGCGGATACGTCTGTAGCACCGTGGCAGCAGTTATGCACGGGCCGTGCCAGATGTTTTTTATTTATTTTTTTCAGCAGGTTAGAGCCGGTTAACGAAAAGCTGGTGGCAACTTAAGAAGGGTCGGGATTGGTTTTAAGGGGTTCCCGTGCCCCTTTTGCGGGCTCGCACCAATCCGGTGCGCTTTTTTGGGGCATCGGCTGTGAAGGGGAAATGCTGCTAGAATACGGGGATTGCAACCCAGGGTTTTGTGGAATTGAAAATGGATAACAGGCAGTTTATGGACAGTCTCAGCAGGCGGATCAGCGAGCTGCTGCCCAAAGCCGCGGAGCTGGGCGAGGAAGGTCGGGCCGCGGTGCGGCAGATTCTGCAGAAAAGCCTGGCGGAGCTTAACGTGATCACCCAGGAGGAATTCGATGCCCGGGATCGCGCCCTGCAACGGGCGCAGCAGCGGGTCGATGAGCTGGAGCAACAGGTCCGTGAGCTGGAGCGCCAGGTACAATCGCTGCAGACCGACTGACGTGTTTTACTCCTGGGACTCCTCCGCCCGGGCTCCCTTCAGAATATTGCCAATGGCGTAATTGCCGGCATGGCAGGCGTATTCGTAGATGCGCCCTTCTTCCACCCGGCTCATGGGTATGACGCCGACGATGATATCAGTGAACGTGATCGGGTCATCGATGGTGAATTCATAATCCATGGCACCCGGCCCCACGGGGATAAACCGCTCCACCAGCAGGCGGTTTTCGGCACTGCCATAGGCGACTTCCCTGCTGGTAAAGCTGCCTACCAGCGGCGTGAAGTGGGTAGTCTCGATCACCAGCGTGTTACCGACGAAATAACCACGGGAATCCCCGGACCACAGGCTGATGCTGCCATCGAGGTTGGCTTGTTTGTTCAGCGGCACGATACGCGCATCCCAGCCCATCTCGGTCAGTATTACCACGTGATCACTGTTCTGAATAATCTGCAGGTTGTTGTTATAGGGGCCACTGACCAGCGGCGGACCGGAATTGAAAACCAGGCAGCGCTCTGAAAGGCCACGGTCTTCCGGCCCGGTCCGGTCAATGCCTCCGTGGGTGTAGCGGACCGGACGCTGGCCGGGTATTTCGCGCACGCCGTTGGCGTCGCTGCGTTGTACCGTGACGCCGTCACGGACCGGGGGAAAACGGCCGTCGGGGGGGTACACCAATACCGATGTCCGGCGATTCTGGCGCAGCGCGGAACTCTCCATCCAGAAACTGTTTACCGCGCCAGTGGACCCGTTATTTTCGGCGGTGAGAATACGCTGGGCCACCTCACTTTCACGTCGCGATGCGGCCGCCGATCGCGCCAGCCTGGCAGCGTCCAGCGCCGCCACTTCCTCATCGGTGAGAAACTCCTGTTCACCATACCGCTCGGGGCGTTCCAGCGGGACCGTGGTACTGAAATTCCACACCCCTGACAGATCCGGCAGGCCATGCTCGGTGCGGGGAGGTTGATAGCCCTGGGCCACGACATCGGAGGCCCACAGCAGGAAAACGGGCAATAATCTGGTGAGTTTACGCATGCCGCTGAGTCTAACTCATCTGCCGGACCGGGGAAATTGCTTCTGCCTGACCCCAGGCGCGTCCCACGGTATCAGCGTGACCGGGCAAGAGCTTTACAGATTCCCGCTGAGCACTTCCCTGCTTTTTCAGAGGTTCACTGGATAGATACGATCGACTAAATCGTAGTTTCGATTCATGAAGACCTGTACCGTGCACTCCGGAAGATCGGGCGCCTGATGAGCCATATATCCAACTGCAGCCTCCCGTCAGGCATGGGCCAGTCTCAGTCCGGCAATGCCCGCACAAATCAATGCCAGACTTACCAGCTTAAGGCTGTCAACTGACTCACCAAACAGAATCATTCCCAGAATTGCAGTGCCTACGGCACCAATGCCTACCCATATCGCATAAGCCGTTCCAACCGGTAAAGTTTTCAACGCCAATCCCAGTAACAGAAAACTGGCGGCCAGCGAAATCACCGTGCCGACGGTAGGCCAGAGTTTGGTAAAACCATCGGAGTACTTTAACCCCACGGCCCAACCGATCTCCAACAGCCCCGCCACAAACAGAATAATCCAGCTCATATTCACCTCTTGATTGGTTCAGGGGCAGTCCCCATTGAAAATTCGAGTTACATCCCCGAAGCTGTTACGCAGTGTTGCCGGCGAGTTTACAGTCAAGCTCGCGTGACATTGCGCCAAGCGTACGCCTCAACACCTCCGGATACCTCCAGGCCGGACGTTCGGTCTGAATCGGTTGACGTAAGCGGTCATAGGTTTCAAGTAAGGCGCTATCTGATACTGACTGCCCCTGACCTTGCGTCATCTATTTGTGATCTCTCTGACACGTGCCCGCTGCACCGCACCGTGTTCTATACAAGAGTCGATCCTCTCCAGCCAACCGTTTCCGCCTCGCTTACTTGAACTACACTGTTACCAATCCGCGATCGACAGTCTCCCGTAGAGCTCTTCCCTGATTAATCAGCGCTTCCTTAAGGTCGCCCGAAAGAGATTTCGCGGATTTTCAGACCGGATCCCTCTCGCACCACTACGATGCCAAGACCCTCCCCTTCCGCATCATCGGCAATACCAACGTACACGAAAGCAACATCCGGCGCCTCTACCCAATCCGTTTCTGCTTCCATGATCGCAAGCGGACCGCGCATGTACCTGGGCCTCAAGTGCTCCGGCGGTGGGCTGGCGGCATATATCGCTTCCATGTCCACAAACTTCCAGTCGGTTGGAACGATCAATTCAAATTTTTCGCGCAGCTCATCAACGCCAAGGTGATCGCCGCCTTCCTCCATGACGTCCGAGGAAGTCATCGCGTACGCCTCTGCATAGTCTCGTCGTGTCAGCGCTTCCGCGAAGTCCAGCACCAGGTTTACGGCGTCATTTGATTCATCTGTCATCGGGACATTTACCTCGTGTATAAGTCGACATCTGAATTATCCCTGATTTCATGAAAAAAGGTGCTTTTTTGTCTGCCGGAATGTCCAGGGAATTGTCAGTCGCGAGAGGAGTGTGGTATTTCAACTCAAGGCGCCATGTAACCCATCCCAATTGGCCGCCGGCTGCTGGAAAGATTATCAGGGGTCCCAGGCATGGCCACGATACACGAGGGCTTCCAGCAGGTGATCCTCGGTAACACCTGCGCACTCCCCGTAATCTGCCAGTGTACGGGAAAGTCGCAACACGCGGTGGTAGCCGCGCACCGACAGCTGCAGTTTTTTCATCGCCTGGTGCAACAGCCTGCGTCCCGTGGCGTTCAGCCGGCAGACCTGTTCCAGTTCGTCACCATTCAGGGCGCTGTTCAACTTGCCGGCCCGGTTGATCTGACGCTGACGGCAGTCCCCCACCTGCTTCCTGATCCGGACTGAATCTTCCGTCGCTGGCGCCCTGGTATCCAGCTCCTCCACGGCAAGCCTGGGGACTGTCACCACCAGGTCGATGCGATCCAGCAGGGGACCGGAAAGCTTCTGCAGGTACTGGTCGATTCTTCCCTGGGTGCATCGGCAGCGCCCGGACGGGTCGGCGTGGTAGCCGCAGGGACAGGGATTCATGGCCGCCACCAGCTGGAAACTTGCAGGGTATCGAATGCGATAGCTGGCCCGGGAAACGGTAATGGCTCCAGCCTCCATGGGTTCGCGTAACACCTCCAGGGACTTTCCGGAGAATTCCGGCAACTCGTCCAGAAACAGAACGCCATGATGTGCCAGGCTGACTTCGCCAGGCAGGGCCCGACTGCCTCCGCCCACCAGGCTGGCGGGGGTGGCACTGTGGTGGGGGGATCGGAACGGCGGCAGGTAAAACCGGGACAGATCCACGGCCATGCTGGCCGCCGAACTGATGGCGGCAACCTCCAGTGCCGCCTCTTCGTCCAATGCCGGCAGGATGCCGGGCAAGGCACTGGCCAGCAGGGTCTTACCGGTTCCCGGGGGTCCCTTGAACAACAGGTTGTGCCCCCCTGCCGCCGCCAGTTGCAAGGCCCGCTTGGCCTGCTGCTGTCCGCGGATGCCGGCCAGGTCCGGGTAGCCGGAGCGTAGTTCGGCTACGGACTCGGCATCCCTGGCCGGGCAACGGGGAAGCGCCTCGCCGTCCACCAGCATTCGGAAGATTTCCACAAGATTGCTGCCGTAGCCCGAGCGACAACCCGCCACCAGACCCACTTCTGCCCGGTTGACCGCCGGAACCACCAGCTGTCGGCCGCTGTTTCTGGCCTGTACCGCTGCCGACAGCACTCCCGCCACGCCGCGCAGTTCACCGTCCAGGGCCAGTTCCCCGAGAAACTCGAATTCCGCCAGGTGTTCAGTGGACAGTTGTCCGGATGCAGCAAGAATACTCAGGGCAATCGCCAGGTCGTAGCGGCCACCGACCTTCGGCAGTTCCGCCGGCGCCAGGTTGATGGTTATGCGCCGGGCAGGAAATTCCAGGTTGGCGTTCAATATAGCGCTGCGAACGCGTTCCCTGCTCTCGCGAACCGCCGTCTCCGGCAGCCCCACCACCGCCAGGCCCGGCAGACCGTTGGAAAGATGCGTTTCCACGGTAACCAGCGGTGCGTCCACACCCACCAGTGCCCGTGAATATACCCTGGCCAGTGACAATCCATGCTCCCTTCATCTATGCACACAATCAGCCATGTACACAATCAGAGGTTCCCTAGTGTTAATAGTAGATTCACAGCCATCCTGCAAGTCTGCGCCGGTATGCCGGCCGGGACATGCCGGTGGAGGGGATGCGTCACGGATCGGATTACAGTCTGTCGGCGGGTTCCTGCATCCGCACTATGTCGTTCACGGTTCCTCTTGACTGGTGGAGAACGTTGGCCCGGCGCAAAAAAAAGGCTGCCCGTGGGCAGCCTTTTTCTGTCGTTCAGTCCTGCAGACACCGAAACCTTTATCGAGTCCCCGGACTGAAACCGGTCCAGGTTTTTACTGGGCCTGGGCCGTGGCAATCATATAGTCGACGATGGCCTGCAGGTCTTCGTTGGTGCAGTTGAAGCACAGACCCTTGGCCGGCATGGCGTTCACACCATTGATCACGTTATTCATGATCGCGTCCATGCCTTTCTCCAGCCTGTCAGTCCAGTCATCCGGATTGTTGGGGTTCGGTGCGCCACCGGCGCCGGAGTTGTGGCAGGCAAAGCAGGACTGCATGTAGGCCTGCTGCGGGTCGAACCCGTCGGTCAGCTGGGCCAGCAGAAGCGGCTCAGCCTGGTTGTCGTCGGCAGCGATGGTTCCGCTGAAAGCCAGGACCACTACCGCCAGACCTGCCTTAATCACTTTATTCAAATCAGTCACGTTTAGCTCCTTAAATAGATGATGTAACTTTCTGTTCGCGTCGAGGGCTGGGCGCCCCTCTCGTTGTAATTCGGTTTACTACTGGCTGTTGGCCACCATGTAATCGATCAATGCACTTATCTGGTCGTCGCTGCAATCCATGCACAGGCCACGTGCCGGCATGGCGCCGATTCCGTTGATGGCGTTCTCCATCACCGCGTCCATGCCTTTCGCCATGCGCTCGTTCCAGGCCTCGGCATCACCCATCACCGGGGCGCCGGCAGCGCCAGTGCCGTGACAGGCAAAACAGCGAAGTTGATAGGTTCCCGCCACGTCAAAATCACTGGCAGCCGAGGCTGCCGATTGGGCGGCCGCTGGCAGTGACGTCGCGGCTGATTGCGTGGCAGCATCGACCTGCGCCGCAGTGGACTGGGCCGGCGCCGCGGGCTGACTGGCCGTCGATGCCGGCGCGCTGGATGCCAGGGAGGACGGTGTGGACACCCCCGGCGCTTCCGTGCAAGGGTCTCCGGCCAGGCAGATTTCGCCTACCGGCGCGAGATTACTGGCGATCCTGTCGGTATCGGCCTGGGCCCAGGCCGTTGGAACGGACAACCCTGCCGCCAGTACCAACCCGACAACTCCTGCTAACTTCTTCATTGCTTTACCTTGTAACAAAACCACGTGATCCACCTTCCTGTCTTAACTGTTTGTCATCGCCCGGCGGTTTTTCCGTCGTCTTGACCGTCAATTTCGGTCCCGCAGCCTGACTGAATCGGAAACTATGCCGGGTAGCCTTCCGTCGCTACTCTACTCTCTACTCTCTGCTCTCTACTCTGCACTCTGCCCTGCTCTGATCTGCTGAGCTGTACTTTTTACTGCTTTCACTGTTTTACCGCTTTGAAACTTAACCCCCACTGAATCCATGGCCGAACTCTGTCAGCACTGGCCCGGAGGAATGTTTCTCGGGATAGTTGCAAGTCCTGACGCTGGAAGACCCCGATGGCCAACAGTAGCGGGGCACAAGGGGTTTCAGCGGGCAGTTGATGACCGGCCTGCCGCCGGGAGCGGGCCGGATTATACCCTTTTCATGCCCTTACTTAAACTGCCGCTGTGTGCAGGTTTTCGTGACCTGGGACACCACGGGATTTCAGCCCGTCAGGTTACGTGCCGGGCAGCTTGCCGGTCCACGGAACTGCCGGGGAAACGGGCTGACAGCTTACTGCCGAGTCCTGCAAAGGTGTACGTTCCGGGAAGGTGAATAGATTGCCAGCCGAATTACGCCAGCTGGCGATAGCTGCCGTCGTGGATGGCCCGCCACCAGTTCTCATTGTCCAGGTACCACTGGACTGTTTTTCTCAGGCCGGAGTCAAAGTCTTCCCTGGGCTGATATCCCAGTTCCCCGGTAATCTTGCCGGCATTTATTGCGTACCGCGTATCGTGTCCTGCCCGGTCCTCGACGAAAGTGATCAGGCTTTCCGCCGGCTGGTTTCGGGCGCAGGGACTTTCAGGGAAGCGGTTTGCCAGGTCACGGGTATCGGTAAAGCATTGATCCACGACTTTACACAGCAACCGCACCGTATCGATATTCGCCCACTCGTTGTTGCCACCTATGTTATAGCAATCCCCGATCCGGCCCCTGTTGATCACCAGGTCGATACCGCGACAGTGGTCATCCACGTACAGCCAGTCACGGACCTGCCTGCCATCGCCGTATATCGGCAGGGGTTTGCCCTGGAGAGTATTGAGCAGACACAGTGGCAGGAGTTTTTCCGGAAACTGCAACGGTCCATAATTGTTGGAGCAGTTACTGGTGGTTACCCGGAGGCCGAAAGTATGGTGATAGGCACGAACCAGGTGATCAGACCCGGCCTTGCTGGCGGCGTAAGGCGAATTCGGTGCATAGGCCGTCATCTCGGAAAACGCCGGATCGTCTGCAGCCAGCGAACCGTAAACCTCGTCGGTGGACACATGGTGAAACAGGTGTTCTTCCGTCTCCTGCTCATCCAGCCAGTAGTGCTTGGCTGCCTTGAGCAGACTGTGAGTGCCCACGATATTGGCTTCGACAAACGCGTCCGGCCCGGTAATGGAACGGTCGACATGACTTTCGGCGGCAAAGTGCACGAGAGTGTCTATCTGCTCCTCCTGCAACAGCCTCAGGACCAGGTCGAAATCACAGATGTTGCCCCTGACAAATCGAAAGTTCTCCTGTCCCATAAAAGATGTCAGGTTGCTCATATTGCCTGCGTAGGTCAGTGCGTCCAGCACTACCAGCCGATCGTCCGGATAATTTTCCGTCCAGTACCTGACAAAATTTGCACCAATGAAGCCAGCGGCCCCGGTTACCAGTAATTTCTTCATACTGCTTTTATCCTACTTCTTCCGGGTCAGTTTCTCATTGTCCGCAATGACCGGCGCAACTCCTCGCGCCAGTGTACCGGTGTCAGGTTGAAATCGCGATAACTGGTCGACTTGTCCAGCACGCTGAAACCAGGACGGGCTGCGGGGGTCGGGTACTCCTGCGTCGAAATCGGTACGATGGGGATTGCGTCACCTAGCAACCCGTCAGCTGTCGCTTCCTCCTGAATGGCCACGGCAAAGTCATACCAGCTGGCTACACCGGCGTCCGACCAGTGGTAAATACCGCTTTCGACGTTGCTGGCGATAATACGGTCGATAAATCGCACCAGTGAGCCGGTTGAGGTGGGAGTGCCAACCTGGTCGGCTACGATACCCAGGTGATCGCGCTCGCTCATCAGTCTCAGCATGGTAGTAAGAAAATTCGACGCATAGCCGGAATACAGCCAGCCGGTGCGTACTATCAGTGCCCGGTCGCCACAGGCGTTTTGAACCGCCTGTTCCCCGGCCAGCTTGGTGGCGCCGTAGACATTAATCGGTCCGGTGGCATCACCAGGCTTATAGGCGCGGCTGGCAGTTCCGGCAAAAACGAAATCAGTGGAGACATGGATAAGCCGACAGCCCGCGCCTGCAGCGAAAGCCGCCACGTTGGCAGCACCGTCCCGATTCACCCGCATGGCCTGGTATTCATCGGACTCGGCCTTGTCCACCCGGGTATAGGCGGCAGCGTTGACAATGACCTGTATATCCAGCGCACCAAGAACGTCCGTCAACCGGTCCTGCTCACAGATATCCAGCTGTTCCCGGGTAAACGCATACAGCCGCAGGTCAGCGAGCCTTTCCTCATGAGAAGTGTCCGACACTGCATTGACCAGAGCTCCCGTGACCACGTTTCCCGTCGCGCCGGCATTGCGCTTTTCCCGGCTGGCCAGGAAAGTCTTCCCCAGCTGACCTCCGGCACCCAGCAGGGCGACATTAATCGTGCTCACGGGAACAGCTCCGCATCCTGAAACAGCGGGGCATTGCGGTCTTTTGTCGACAGCAGGGGCTGGCTTTCCCCCAGGGGCCAATCAATTCCTATGGAACCATCGTTCCATTTAAGGCAGCGATCATCGACTGGAGAATAATACTCGGTGCATTTGTAGACGATTTCCGCAGACTCACTGGTAACGCAGAAACCATGGGCGAATCCGGGAGGAACCCAGAGCTGCCTGTGGTTTTCCGCCGTGAGGAAAATCCCGACCCACTGGCGGAAAGTGGGGGATTTACGGCGCAGGTCAACCGCCACGTCGAATATTTCGCCGGCAATGGCCCTGATCAACTTGCCCTGGGGCCGATTTACCTGGTAGTGCAGGCCCCTGAGCGTACCCCGGGCGGATTTACTCTGGTTGTCCTGAACAAATTCCACGTCGAGCCCCCTTTCCTCGAAAAAGGAACGACGCCAGGTTTCCATAAAATACCCGCGCTGATCTCCGTGAACCACGGGTTCGAAGATCAGCACATCGGGAATCCGGGTCTCGGTGATCTTCATCTTGTGATTCGCCCGGGTTTTTTCCAGCGCGCTGGCATTCTAATGTCCTTGCAGAATAGTCAACAGGTACTGGCCGTAACCGCTTTTCTTGAGAGGTTCCGCCAGCCTCGCCAGCTGCTGGTCGTCGATGAATTGTTGTCGCCAGGCAATTTCCTCGGGACAGGCAATCTTCAGTCCCTGGCGTTCTTCGAGGACGCGAATGAAATTGGCGGCATCCAGCAGTGACTGAACGGTGCCGGTGTCCAGCCAGGCGGTGCCACGATCGAACAGTTCCACGCGCAACGCTCCGCGACGCATGTAGTTTCTGTTGACGTCGGTTATTTCCAACTCGCCGCGGGCCGAAGGTTTTATGGACTTGGCCACGGACACCACGTCATTGTCGTACATGTACAATCCGGTAACCGCATAATTTGATTTCGGCTCTTCCGGTTTCTCCTCGAGATCAGCGGCCCTGCCCTGGGCATCCAGCACGACGACACCGTAGCGTTCCGGGTCGTTGACGTAATAAGCGAAAACACAGGCACCCGATTCCTGGTCCACGGCATTCTGCAGGGTTTCTTCAATTCTGTTTCCGTAAAAAATATTGTCGCCCAGAATCAGGCAGACCCGGCTATTGCCTATAAAGTTCTCACCGATGATAAAGGCCTGCGCCAGGCCATCGGGGCTTGGCTGTTCGGCATACTGGATATTCAGCCCCCAGTGACTGCCGTCTCCCAGCAGCGTCTGGTAGTCGATGGCGTCTTCCGGCGTGGTAATAATCAGGATTTCCCGTATGCCGGCCTGCATCAGGGTAGACAGCGGGTAATAGATCATGGGCTTGTCGTAGACCGGCATGAGCTGCTTGCTCACCGAAACGGTCATGGGGTGAAGACGGGTGCCGGTACCCCCGGCCAGGATTATTCCTTTAGTCATACGGTTGGTAAATCTCCATAACTGGCTATTTTATGCCATCCAGTTCCGGTAATGCAGTATAAAAAGTCTGGCGCGGAACGAAACCAAGGTCAGTGCAGATCTGCTGGTTGCTGTAGCGGCTGTCGGCCAGGAGGTTGTGGTAGGTGCGCAAGCCGAAGCCCCCTGGTCGACCGGAAACCCGGCCCCACAGCTCCATGGCAAGAGCGCCCAGGTAGAACACTGCGCGGGGACTGTGCCATCGGGGTGGTTTTCTGCCCATGACCCGATAGATGGCTGATTCGATGGCGTTGAGGCTGTAATTCTCGCCGTCCGTCACGCAGTAGGTTTTGCCCCTGGCCGCCTCGCTGGTTGCCGCCAGAAGCGCTGCACGACACAGGTCTTCCACGCCAAGCAATGACACCCGGGTATCCAGCTTGGGCAGGGGAGGCAGCAGTCTGCGCCGGATCAGGCCGATCATCGCCGCGATATTGCCCTTCATTCCGGGCCCATACACGTTAACGGGCCGCAGAATAACCGGCGACAGCGAAGACCCGCGGGCCACACGCAACAGGCCGGCTTCGCCCCGCAGCTTGCTTTCACCATAGGCGGTTGCGTGAGGTGCCTGTTGTTCCGCGGCCTGTGCCAGGCTGCTGCTGAACAACACCATGGTGTGCACGCCAACCTCCGCTGCCACCTCGGCAACTGTCTGTGTGCCTTCGGCATTAACCGCCAACAGCCGGGCCGGGTCAGCCTTGTCGACGTGGGCAATGCCGGCAAGGTGAAACACCGTTTCCGCATCGGCCATCACGGCAGTCAGAAAATCCCGATCGAGAATATCCCCGGTGACCATTTTCAACCCTGGCGTTTCCGCGGGAGGCGCTGACCGGCTGATGCCGGTGAGTGTGTGACCAGCAGCAAGCAGCTGATGACACAGCTCCCTGCCGATAAATCCGGTAGCGCCGGTGACTACGGTGTTGCCCAGGGCACCGGTCATTGGATAAACCGCCATCCCCAGGTATTGAAAAAACGCCAGGCCGAGCGACTGTACAGGCGAATATGTTTCAGTCCCTTGGCAGCCGCGTTGCCGCCGCCATGGCGGATTTTCATATCCGGCAGGTAAACAAGCCGGGCAATCTTACCCAGGCGCAGGGACAGGTCGAAGTCTTCAAAGTACAGGAAATAGGCTTCATCAAACCCGCCAATGGCTTGCAGCTGATCGGTGCGACACAGCATAAAGCAGCCGCTGGCCAGAGGAACGTCGGCCCCCGTACTGTTTGCCGCCAGGTCGCGCATTTCATAATGTGCCAGGTATCTTTTAAAAAGCGGTCTGACAGATCGCGGCAGGAATCCACGTACAAACAGCACCAGCAAAGTGGGGTGTCGCTTGCACAGGTATTGTTGCTCGCCATCTCCAGACTCTGCATAGGGGCTGATCAATGCCACATCGGGATGCTGTTCCAGGTATTTCAGACCCACTGCCAGGCTGTCCGACGCCAGTTCGACGTCGGGGTTGAGAACCAGGTGATAGCGGGACTTGCTGGTCCGGATGGCCAGGTTGTGTCCGCTGCCAAAGCCCACGTTGCCATGACCGGTAAGCAGTTCCAGCTCTGCCGGTTCCAGGCAGGTGCGCTCCTGCAGCCGGACAATATCGGCAGGGCGCAGGCGCTGCGCGTCGCTGTTATCGATAAGACTGATTCGCGTCTGCACCCGCAGGCCACTGGCCGCCAGGGTCTCCAGGGAGGACCGCAGCGAATTCAGCAGCAGGGCCAGTTCCGACAGCTCGGAGTCATAAACGACGATAGAAACGGTCAGCGTTAGTGGAGTGTTCGCAGTCACCGGCAGGGGCAGGGTCAGGGATTGATTGACCTGGCCGTATGCCAGGATTGCGCCAGTTTAGCAGATCTCATGCCGGTGGCGCAGCCGCTGGTGCTGAAAACAGCAGTGCTGCAGCGACGCCGTTGGTGCCGGCTACGCCTATTCGCGTACCAGCCGGTCTCCGAAAGGCGTTGAAACAACACGCATACCGGGAGGTACGTCTGCCGGGTCGATTCGACGGGGTGTAAAGCGCCGCTCTCTGGTGGAGGGCGCGGCCGGGGCATCACCATTCTGCAGGGCCCGGGCACGCAGTGCCGCGAACGGATTGGTTGGCTGCTCGGGAGCGTCCTCGGAAACGATAACCTCGCCTTCATTTTCCGCAGAATCTCCTACCGATCGGGAAGCCACCGCTGCACGGGGAACGGGTTCGCCCTTGGTGAGTTCCAGCGAGGCGATATTGGAGGCGTTATTACAGCTTACCCCCAGGTTCCTGTCTTCGATACAGGACGAACTTGCCGGCAACTGAACGGAAACACGTCCGGGACCAACATCAATCACCGAGTATTGCCCGTAGCCTTCAATCCGGGTATTCCGTCCGGTCTCGGTAGTAACCACCACTTCATTGCCGTCCCGGTTTTTGAGAATGGCGCTGTAACGGTCTCCGATCCTGGATGTGCCTACCAGGGTAAATTCGGGTTCGGCGCTGGCAGACGAACTGCGGCCCCGCCGCGTATTGCGTACGGCGGAATCATTCGCAGTTTCATTTTCCACCGAGCCAAACAGGGAAAATTCAGCCGCGTCTGCGGGACTATCCAGGCTGTCGGTGGACTGCGCCCCGGCGCCGCCGGCCAGCATCAATACGCAGCCGGCCAGCAGGATCCGGGCGACTCCCGAACGTGAAAAGTGGCTGGCTGAAAAAACTGTCTGCATCGGCTTTTCTTCCTGAAGATTTCCCGGGAATTTACGTAAATATCCTCGGAACTTACCGCCTCAGTTTACTCTTTCCCCTGCTTCTTTGCCATTTTAGCAGGGTGACGTAGTTGGAAAGGACGTAAATCTGCGAGAGGCAGCATCGACTCCCGCACTCGCCAGCAATCAACAATCCGGCTATCACATTATTAGTCGCGGTTGCCGGTCTTTTAGTTTGACCTCATCAAAGCCTGTAGCTGAAGCCGAACTCCACGGACGTGTCCGAGTTGGTAAACAGCTGAAGATTGCTGCGCTGATCCTGGTGAAAAATGTTCACCAGAATCGTGGCCCGATCGGAGGCAGGTCTTCGGTATTGCAACAGGATAAAACTGCGGTCTATTTCCCGTCTCGCGCCATCTGCAAGCAGGGGACTGTATGTTGCGTGATCACGTATTTCGGTATAACTCAGCTGGCTGCGAAATTCATTCATGCCCAGGTTGACCTGCCAGACCAGGTTGGCCTGAAAACCGTTGCGATCATCGCCGGGGCGACCCCCGTCCAGGGCAAAATTGTTTAACAGTCCCGCTTCCACGATGAACTGGTGATTGATACCGGCAACCTGCAGCGGGCAGGACAGGCCGGCCCCAAGCTTGCTTTCCAGTGCATTCAGCTGACTGCGCTCATGAAACAACTGGTATTGCAGGGCGAGGTCATAATAGGGATTACATTGCCTGGTGCTGCGTGGCTGGTAGCGGACTATGGCCTCACTTGCGGTATACAGGGGATTGCCGCCGAAAAACAGGTGGGTGAGGGCCGTGCTTACCTGCAAGTTGCTGTTACGGCCGGGCCTGATCATGGCGTAGCCTGCGTCAAGCTGCAGCAGATCCGATTCCTGGTCTTCACTGGCACGGCCACTGGCTTCAAGCCGCCAGTTATTCTGGTAGCCCGGCCTGAGCTGACGCAACCGGGCACCGAGGCGAAAGTTGATGTAGGCACCCTCGGTGGGCTGAAATTCGGGATTCAGTTCAAGAACCACGGGCTCCCCCGACAATGTCAGGGTTATCTGGCTGGATTCCGGCGCCGTGTTCAGGTTGCTGTCATACCCCGCCAGCAGGTCCAGATTGAAGGTCTGTTGCCGGGTGAAGGACTGCCAGGTCCTTTGCCGCTCCTCGAGAAGCGGAACGAGATTAACGGGCAGGTCGTTGCGCAGCAGAATATTCCGGTTCAGTTCCAGCGCCGCAAACAGGTCTCCCTGTTGAAAAAGTGCACGGGCGTAATCAATCTGCGCAGCGCCGTTCTGCGGTTCCAGCAGCAGGGCACGCTCCAGCGATTCCAATGACGCCGGCACCTTGTTGTTGTTCAGCTGTGCCGCGCCAAGCAGTGCGAAAAATTCTGAACTCTCCAGACACTCCGACGTCAGGCTCAACAGTTCCCGTTCCAGGACATTCCAGTCTGCCTGGTCGCCAAGATAGTAAGGTGATAGATCCGGACAGGCCCGGGTGACGGTTGAAAACGTGAGGCAGAACAGCACCAGCCCGGAAATTTCACCAAATTTCGTAACGAGGCCGATCCAGTGTGCGTCATTCGCGGCGTTCGCGACCGCGGGACGCACGGGCATACTGGACAGTATGCTGAGCATACCGACCCAGCGAGCGCCGCGAAGAGCGTGCCATGGGGCGGACGCAGCAGGAATCTGGTGAAATTTCCGGGCCAGTAGCGACAGTGGTGACAATCTTCTTAGTCCGGAGAGCAGGCTGCCACGGCCTGGAATTTTTACGGGTACCAACATGGCGGCATTATCTGAAATAGCCCGCCGGCACGCAATGACGGTACCGCTCAGCCGGGATTTCCAGTCTTCGCGGAGACTAACGACTAACCACGTCCGCCCTTGATAATTTTCAGCCTTCTTCCCTGGGAATGCTTTTTCCTGGGTGACGTTTTCATCGATGGCAGGGCGAACAGGAGGTGGGGAATGCGCAGGCCGCTCAGCAGGTAGCTGCCCTGTGAAACCAGCGCGAATTCACTCAGCTGCCGGGCAGCACATTCGCCGATCAGGATAGGTTGGGCAAGTTCCGCGGACATCTCCTGAATACGCAGTGTTATGGTGACAGTGTCCCCCAGCAGGGTGTGAGTTCGACGATTGGCCGGGCCTATGGAGCCGATCAGGGCCGGGCCCTGTTCAATACCGATACCCAGAGCAAGGGGAGCCAGCCACGCCGGGAGGTTCTGCGAGGACAGGCAGGGTTCGATTACTTCCTGCATTTCCTGCGCGGTTTTCAGAGCAGACCGGGCCGACTCGGAATCCTGACGATCCCAGACGGCCAGGAGACCATCACCCTTGAATTCCTGTACCCGACCACCGAATTTCTCCACGATTTCCGTTGCCCTGACGAAAAAGAAGTGCAGAATCGCCGCGGACTCTTCCGGAGGCCTGGCTTCCCCGAAGGCGGCAAAGTTTCTCAGGTCCGCCGACAACAGGGTGACATCGCGTCGCTTGGCATTAATGCTGGAGCTTGGCAGGCTGTAAGCGATTTCCCTGGCGACATCTCCCGGCAGGTAGCTGTTCAGGTTACTGTACACGCGGCTGCGTTCACTTCTCAATTTCCCCTGTTCCAGCAACAGCAACAGGCTGGCGGCAAGGAGGCAGAAAACCGTCGGGTACATCCAGCCCAACCAGATATCCAGGCTGTGCAACAACTGCGCGTGAAACCAGAATGCTGCCACCGGCAATAACAGCCCCGCCAGCGGCAGCCCGTAGGCTGAGATATTTTCCCTGGCACTGGCCAGTAAATAGAAGACAGCTGCAGCAACCAGCGAAAATCCCAGCAACAGCAGAGGTGCGCCGGACGGTGTAAACGGGATCGTGGCGTCCAGCAGGCTGACCATCATGCGGGCCTGCAGTTCAACGCCGGGCGCCGCGCCGTTATAAGGAGTGGGAACGATATCGCCTATGCCAAAAGCAGTAGCTCCCACCAGAACCCAGCTGTTCTGCAGCATTTGCGGATCAATTACGCCATTGATCACGTCCACGGCGGAAACCGCGGTGAAAGATTCCGGCGCTTTCCGGAACGAGATGCGCATATTGCCGTCCCGGTCCAGTGGTACCGACAATCCCGGGTAGCCATCGATCTCCAGTGTCTGTGTCGGGCTGAACCAGGACGTGCTCCCGTTCAGTGTGACCGCCCAGTCGTCGCTGCTGATCATCTGCAGCAGTGCAGACAGTGCCAGGGCCGGGAAAGCCTCGCCGTCCACGCAGACCAGGGCCGGTACCTCCCGGACAGCACCATCGGGTGAAATCACGGGGGAAATATGTCCCTTGGGAATCCGGGAATAACCGCTGTGGGGCGCGATAAAACTGTTGGTGCCGGGAAGACCACTGGCACAGTTGATCCCCGTTACGGGATGAGTGAGTACGCCGGTTGTCACTTGTTGTGAAGTCTGTAGCGCCGGCACCTGGGCGATCACTGCACCCCGGGAAGACTCCAGCGCGGCGATCAGCGCGTCGTCTCCGACACTGGGTTCCGAGTACACGATGTCATGAAGCTGCAGCTGCACATTGTAATCGTTGAGCGCCTCCACCAGGTTGGCCATCACATCCCGAGGCCAGGGCCAGGCACCAACTTCGGCAATGCTTTTCTCATCGATGGCCACGATCACCAGCCGTTGCTCGGGAACCTGGTCCGCGGCCAGGGTCCAGCCGAGAGCGCCAAACCGCTCTTCCACGGTGGTCAGCGCTGCGGCAAAAACACTGTAAACCAGGTAACTGAGCAGAAAGGCGCCGAACATCACAAGCAGGCGTGCACGACGGGGCATCATTCCCAGGGAATGAAACAGTCGGCTTGTACGCTCAAGTATTCGCTGCATCGCTATCTGCTGTCCCAGAGCGTCAGTCCCTGGATGCCCCCGCTTTCCAGCTGCTGCTCAAAAAAGTAGCCTGCCTGCGTGCCGTCCAGGCTGCTGGCACCGGCGATGCGTTGATCGTCCGAATTACTGAAAAAGTAGCCGCTGTTATTCAGCTGACCCTGGGCGCTGAATCCGACAATCCCGGTCAGGTTGTGACTGAGATCGAGCTGTGTCTGGAAACTGCGTTCGACAAAATTCAAGTCCAGGTTTCCGCCGTTGACATGCATGGTCACAACACCGGACTCCGAATAATAAAATGCCTGGGCGCTGTCCAGTTCGAAGCTGACGACACCGAGGCCCCGATCCACCAGCTTGGTTCCGTCTTCCACCCGGAACAGGACATAATCGGTGTTCCCCACCGTCACTTCCCGACCCGCACTTGCCATGTCGTAAGGCAGGGTGATCCTCTCCTGGTCCAGCGTGTCTGTATTCCACGCAAACCGTCCCCAGAGCAGCTGCTCCGACTCGGGGGGAGACTGTTGCAGCACTGACGCCGGAGTGAAGTCAGGCAAATGGGCATACCGGCTTGGCTCCGGTAATGCCGGACCCGATTTCTGAGCCAGTTCCGCGGCAACGGTTACGTTCCGTGCTTCAAGCAGGGCATCGTTGTCCAGTGTCTTGTCTTCGCCTTCCTGTTGCTCATCTATCCCGTTTTCAGCCACGGCAATATCGGTCTGCTGTTGGAAGTTGATTTGCTGGTTTTCCTGGGAGGTCAGCAAAGGCTGCGACTGGGATGAACTCAGCTCCAGCATCTGCAGGCTTTGTCCCTGCAGTTCAACAGCGCTTGTGGTGTTGCAGGGACCCAACGCGTCAGCGCTGCAGTCATCGGAGAACGGAGCGAGGACAATGGTGCCTTCATTGACCAGTGCGCGAACCGTTTCACCGGATGCACTGACAACAAAATCCGTACCCCTGACACCAATTGCGGCAATCGGCGTATTCAGGCGAAACCTTGTCCGTGCCGCCCTTGCCCCGTCGCCGGAAATGGACCGCGTGACCCCTTCTACAAGGTTGAATTTGATAGTAGAATTCTCCGGGCTGTCAGGTTGGAATTCGTAGCTGATTATTTCCAGCTGACTGCCTGGTCTCACGCTTACCAGCGCGTCGTCCACGAACCGAACGTGCACATGTCCGTTAGCCTCCGTGACGATTCTGTCGGCAACACGTATTGCCAGTCCAGGTTCTATTCTTTGTGCTGAGCCATCTGGAGAATGCAGGAACGCCCTGCCCAGAACCATGCTGACTTCGCCAACGCTTCCGGCCTGCAATGCGGGCGCCATGGCAAACAGTGTCCATAGTAGAATTGCAGAATAAAGTCTTGTCATTTTTTGCCTGCTAAAGAAACAAGTGATCTTGACGAGTTTAGAGGAAGGGGACAGGCCCATACGAACCCTCACGGTGTGCAAAAAAGCCGGTGTAGAGAAGCACAAATGACCTTAAATTATAACAGGTTACCCGGCAAATTAACCCAAACTCGCACCATCCCAAGTGACCACGATCACACCAGATTAAAAAAATAACTTTTTGTTCATAAAATCAGTCGGTTAGAGCCAGCATTCTTGACAAGAGCCGACTTATACTAACCTTTCGGTTGGCGCATTAATGGCAATTACCCCAGAGTTGCTGGCCAGGTTCCCGATCCTGAGACCGCTACCACCCAAAGCCCAGGAGGAACTGGCTGCTCATGCCTCCTCGGAGAAGTATGCCCGGCGCGGTATTGTCCTGCATGCCGGGAAACGGGAGGAAAACCTGTGCTTTCTATTCGAAGGACGCCTGCAGGGCGTGGACTTTACGATAGATGGCAGGGAAGTGGGGCTGTACTTTGTCGAACCGGGAGACTTCTGCGGAGAACTCGGCCTGTTCGACAAGGGTCCCCAGCCCGAGTTTGTCATCGCCCTGACCCGGGCGGTGGTGGTCAAGGTACCCATGGACACCATGAGCAAGGTCATGCTCGACACACCGGGCATCGTCAACATGTTCGGCACCCGGCTGGCTTCCCGGGTCAGGCAGTTGACCATGCAGCGATCCTTCCTGGGTCTGCCGAACATCCTGCAACGGGTATGCTGTCAATTGTGGTTACTGATACCCAACAGGGACCGGCAGGCGATGCAGCCGGCACAGATCAATAATCCGCCGACGCATATGGAAATCGCCATCATGCTGAACCTGAGCAGGGAAAGCGTAACCCGTGTTTTCCAGTCACTGCAGAACAGGAACATCGTCCGGCGTGATGGCCCCAACCGCCTGATAATCAACGATCTTGAAGCGCTGAAGAAACTCGCCGAGGGCGAGGAACAGAGTTGACTCCCGCGGGCGGGCATGTAGTTACGGCCCTACCCACAACCACCGGGTCGGCTTTCCTGCCGAGCCGTCACCGGACCAGCGAATCAGACGGTCCTTAGTGTTTCAATTTATTTCGTGTTTTAATCCGTCGGCCGGACTGTCTGCCATGTCCCATCTGGCGCGACGACCAGGTAACGCAACTGGCGGGGACAGGTCATGAGAACGATAATCCGGGCAAGGGCGGATCGCGGAGCTGAAATGCCATAGTCGGCCCGCCCACCGATTTACAAATTCCGCCAGAGATTTCGCAGGTATGATTTTCGCTGTTCTACTGAAATGGGTGCTTACACCCTTTGACAATTACAGGCTGTTTCACAATTTTGTCAGGCAGGATTTCACCAGCCAGTTTATCGGCTCCGTCGGCGGTTTTTTCTGGCTGTTCATTACTCCGGCTGTCAATATTCTGATCTACGCCTTCGTTTTCCGTTATGTCTTCGGCCTCAGGCCACCACCGGAATTCGGACAGACCAGTTTTGTCATTTTCATGATGGTGGGCTACCTGCCGTGGTTTGCCTTTGCCGAGGCACTGGGCAAAGCGCCAGGTCTGCTCCTGGAGAAAGCGCCTCTCATCACCAAGGTCATGTTCCCGGTCAACATACTGCCGGTGGTGGGATCGCTCATTCCGTACATGACCCACTCCATAGGCATCGTGCTGCTCCTGGGGTTCCTGGCGCTGCAGGGCTACGCCAACGTGTTGTGGCTGCTGCTGCCGTTTATTTTCTTTCTCCAGTTTCTGTTTACCATGGGACTGGTGGCAATTCTGTCAGCCTTCTGTGTATTCCTGCGCGACCTGCAGCAGCTGGTTGGACTGGTAATCACCAGCTGGTTTTTTCTTACGCCAATCGTGTACCCTCTCTCGATTGTCGAGGATCCGGCCATCCGCCAGATCTACTACTACAACCCGATGCATAATTTTATCGATCTTTATCGCCAGATTGTACTGGCCAATGAGTTACCGATACTTAGCCTGCAGATCGTGTTTTTCTGTTCGATAACGGTGTATCTCCTCGGTGGCTGGCTGTTCATGCGCATCAAGCACGCGTTTGGCGACGTACTTTAGGGAACCTCTGGATTTCCATGTCTGAGAATTCTAACTTTCGTATCCAGGTAGAAGGATTACGCAAGGATTTCAAAATTTACAATCAGCCCAGGGATCGACTGACTGAACTGGTTTTCAGAAAACCGATGCACAAGATTTATCATGTGCTCAGCGACATTTCCTTCAACCTGGAAAATGGCAAAAGCCTTGGTATAGTCGGTGACAATGGCGCTGGCAAGTCAACCCTGCTCAAATTGCTGGTAGGCACTCTCCAGCCCACCTCCGGCCGGATAAGAATTGATGGGCAGGTAGCCGCCCTGCTTGAGCTGGGCGCCGGCTTTCATCCTGAATTTACTGGCCGCAAGAACATATACCTGAATGCCTCGCTGCTCGGCGTCGCCGATGATTGCATACCCGAGCTGGAAAACGACATAATCGAGTTTTCCGAACTGAATTATTTTATTGATCGACCGGTCAAAACATACTCGTCAGGCATGTTCGTTCGCCTGGCTTTTTCAATCGCAACCATGGTCAGACCGGATATCCTGGTCATCGACGAGGCGCTCAGTGTCGGCGACATGGCGTTTCAGAAAAAGTGTGTTGAACGCATGAACCGCTTCAGGGAGGAAATGAAAACCATGGTGTTCTGCAGCCATTCGATGTATCACATTCAGCAACTCTGCGATACCGCTATCTGGCTGGACAAGGGGCATATCCGCCAGATCGGGCCAAGCGAGGAAGTGGTTGGCTGCTACGAAGATTTCTGCAACAGCAAGAAGGCATACAACAGCATTATCGAGGAATCGAACCAGCAAGGCGCCGATGCCACGGACAGCAGCACGGCGACCAACCGTGATTTTCGCATTACCAACATAACCCTCAAGTCACCACAGGGAGAGCTGTTGACTTCCGTTGCGCCACTCTCGGATGTCATTCTGCACATGGAAGTGGAAGTCCTGAAAGACGGCGTGGAAGGTAATTTCGGCTTTGCGTTTATGCGCACCACGGAGGAGATCATTGCCTCATGGCATACGGCAGAACTGGACAATATTGATAAAGGACCATTCCATAAAGGCGACAGGTTCGAGGTCTCCCTTAAGGTGAATAACATAGCCATGCGCCATGGTGAGTTTGCCATTCTCTGCGGTGTAGCAGACCGCAGCGGATTACTCTGGCACGAAACCAGGTTCAGCAAACCTATCGCCGTGGCCGCCAACAAGGGCGTTGGCCAGATGACCATGCAGGCGGAGTGGGAAATCGACAAGGTGGGTTAGCGACCGGCTGGTTTCCTGTCCGAGCTGTAAATCCATTGAACCTCTGCTTAATCAGGGATGTGCTCTGGATTCCGCAATGATCAGGCCGTTAATCAGAAGTTTTCTATATCATACTCGTTGACCCGGGCCGGCGACGTGTCCGGCAGGTATCCGTAGGGATCGACCTTGTACACCCGGGGCAGATCGTTGAAGCTGCGCACCTCCACTATTTCCATGTAGGCCTGAATAACCGGATCGGGGTTGATGTCCAGGCCCTCCTCCCGTGCCTGCTCGATGCGTTGCCGGTATTCCGGCGACAGTTCCAGCCGCGGGTAGGCGAATATCGAGTAGACCTCAGAAGTGGTATTGCCAACCCAGTTGGACAATTCAACCAGGTTCTCGAACGGTACGATTTCCGCCAGTTCACCGCGATTATTGATGTCCTTGAGTTCTCGGTAGGCGATTATATTCTCGATAAGTTCATCATCCAGGCCCGGAAGCAGCTGCATGGCCTCGCGGGTGGCCAGGTTCAGGTTCACCGTGCGGCTGTTGCCGTAGATGGTAAATGCAGCGTCCAGGTTGACCCCGGCAAAAAGCTCGGCAAAGCCTCTTATCTGCAGAATTTCCTCGACGGTTTCCAGCTCCGGATTGTTGCGGGGGCGGTAGGGAGGGTCCAGGGACAGGTAGTAGTCTTCTTCTGCACCGTTGAGGCTCTCCAGGTCGTTCAGGTCGGTCCAGTCGGTCCACGCCGCCAGCAGGTCCTGGACCTCCTCGGGATCCGCCTGTTCGCCGCCAAGGCGCTTCTCGATAATGGCCTGCATGTTGCGGCGAGGAATGCGGTTCAGGTTGATTTTGCCGCCGTGATTGTAGATACGGACCACCACGTTGTCATCGGCAGGATAGGCCAGTTGCAACGCGGCACCGTTGAAGCGGTAAGCCGGCAACAGAATCTCGCCGTCCTCATCCTGGGGCAGAACTTCACCCACGGGCCGGGGCATGGTTTCCAGCATCAGCTCCATGCGGGCCTTGTTGACCGCCGCGGTCACGCCTGCCCACTGGCTGACCGCCTGCTGATTATGAAAAGCGGTATTGGCGGAAAGCCGGACCTTGCTGGCCATGGCCGTGACCAGCACGGTGAGCAGTACCGCTGTCCACAGGACAATGATAATAACCGCGCCGTTCTGTTGTTTTCTCAACCTCACTCCGGATCGCTCCTTAACCACCTGGTCAAAAACCAGCCTGGAACAGACTGGAGCGCAGGTTGCGATGCTGGTAGCTGGCAATGCGTGCCACCACTTCCAGCTCCTCGAGGGCATCCTGCTGATTATCGATGGGACTGAACCTGACATGGACGGCCAGGGGCAGGCTCTGCAATTCCTCGCCAAGCCAGTCGTCGCGCCATTGGCGGCTTTCATCCAGCTCGTCGTACAGGTAGCTGAAGCTGGCCCGGTAATTGGGCAGGATCAGCTGCGGTTCCGCCTGCTCCAGTCGTGCCGACGGATTGTCGCTGAATGCCGGTGCCAGGGTCAGCTGCACGCCCTGCTCGTTGGAAAAAAGTTCCCAGGCCATCAGCCCGGGCTGCCGCTGCGGTGTTACCGTGGATACCCAGCTGAGATAGTCGTCCTCGCCAACAAAATAGACGAAACGCGAAAGGCTTTCCGGATCGGTATAGCCGTGGGGAAAGGCGCCGTGCAGGGCCCGATCGATCTGCAGGATCGACAGTGCCTCGTCAAGATGCCTGTCCAGGCGATCGGCGTTGCGGTTCCAGTCCCGGGCCACCACGTAGACTCCGGTGCTGAGCAGGCCAAGGAGAGTCGCCGTCAGGGCCAGGGCGAGGATAACCTCCACCAGGGTAAAACCCCGGTTGCGCCGGATCAGGCCGGAAAGTTTGTTCATCACGCTACCTCGGCACTTCCAGCAGGACAAAGCGGGTACCGGTGAGAAGTTCTTCCCGGAACTCGTCCACCACTTCGAATTCTTCCAGGGAAAACTGGATTGCCTGGGTTTTTCGCTCGGGGTCTTCCAGCAGTTCTCCGACGGTTACCCGGAAACGCGCATTATCCAGTACCGCTTCAACCTCGTTGCGCTGGTTTTCCAGCAAGGCGAAATTTACCGCGGCCCGGGCGTTGATGGCCCTGACCAGGCTGGCCTCGGAGCGCCAGGACAACTGCTTGCTGCCGGCGAGCAGCGTGAACAGGCCACCCAGCAGAAACCCGGTGATCGCCAGGGCGACAATGACTTCCAGCAGCGTAAATCCGCCGGCCGGATCAACCCTTCGTCCTTTGGCCATGGTCCTATTCATCGAGGAACTCGGTGTCGACACGGCCGGTAAAGGGATTCACCGTAATCCGGGCCCGGCGGTCCCCGGCGGACAGGATCAGGACGCCGCCGGTGCTGCCACCCTCGGGATAAAAAGTAATTTCCAGGTCTTCCGTCACGTCAGTTTCCCGCTCGGTACTGTCCAGGTAGGCCAGCTGGAGGCCGTTGCCGTCCCAGCGTCCCGCCACGAATGGTGACGGCTGCCGGCTGTCCGGATCGTCCGGTTCCGTGATCACGAAGCGGGCGACGCCGGGCTGACCGCTGACCACCGCAGTGCGACGCGCCAGGTTCAGCAGGGTATGGGCTTCCCGCACCCGGGTACTGAAAGTGCGTGTTTCCAGGCCGGTGATATTGGGAAAGACCACGACGCTGGCCATGGCGAGGATCGCCAGGACCAGCAATATCTCCAGCAGGGTGAAGCCGCCGCAGCGGCCTGCCGGCCGTGGCGCCGATACCCGGTTCCGGCGGCACCTGCCAATATCCGCTGTCCTACAGTCCGATGTCGGCGTCATCACCGTCGCCGCCCTGGACACCGTCGGCACCATAGGAGATCAGGGTGAAATCGCGACCGTCACTCTGGTAGACATACTCGTTGCCCCATGGATCCCGGGGTACCTCACGGCGCAGGTAGGGACCGTTCCAGCTGGCACTGCCGGACGCGTTCTCCATGAGGCCGGACAGGCTGTCCGGATAGCGGTTCATATCCAGCCGGTAGGAATCCAGCGCCGTTTCCAGCGAGGAGATTTGAGACAGGGCGGCATCACGCATGGCACCGGCCTGCTGCCGGAACAGGTTGGGGGCGACCATGACCGCCAGCATGCCGATTATGGCCATTACCACCAGGATTTCGATCAGGGTGAAACCACGGTCCCGGCCACCGGTGTCCATCAGTTTTCTGTGTCGTGCTTGTAATTGCATAGTGGTTACCAATTTTCTGCTTCTGTTACATGTTTGTCCGCTTTCGACTGTATCTGACCTATGCTGCTCCGTGTTGCTGTCTGTCGCCCTCCGGAAAAACCCTGCGGCGGGCCCAGCGAGGCGGCATGATGCCGGACAGTCGGGTTACAGCCCGGCATCCTCGAACAGCTCCGCAACCATCTCGAACCGTTCCAGGATCTCCGAGTAGCCCACCGCATTCTGATCATTCAGGTTGACAACTTCGGGTCGCAGGACGATAAAAAGCTCCCGGCGCTCATTCAAATCCTGGCGATAGGAGAATAGACCGCCCAACAGCGGTACCCGGTTCAATCCTGGTATTCCGGTATTGAGGTTCTGGTTGTCGGACTGAATCAGGCCGCCCAGCACCACGCTGTCGCCGTCCCGGACTACCACGCTGGTGCTGATGTTCTGGCTGTTGAACACCGGGTTGTTGGCTACTCCGGAGGCGCTGTTATCCACCGAGGACAGCTCCTGTTCGATGGTCAGGTTTACTACGCCATCGGCGTTGATCTGGGGTGTCAGGGTCAGCACGATCCCCGTTTCCCGATACTGGATGTTGAAGCTCTGGGTTCCGCCCACGCCGATGGTGGAACCGGCATCGATTGGCACGTCGGAACCTATCTGGATCTGCCCTTCCTGGTTGTTGGTGACGGTCAGCGTCGGCCTGGCCAGCAAACGCACTTCGTTATTGGCGGCTATGGCTTCCAGAGTGGCTTCCACCCTGGCCGAGCCGTCCACGAAGGACTTGTTGAACATCAACCCGCCCAGGCCGTTACCGGGCAGAAATGAGGTGGAAGTGTCCGTAGAGATCGGGTCCACCGCGGCATTGGCCGCCACCCTGGACCAGTCCACCCCGAAGCGATTGTCGTCGGTCAGGGTAATCTGGGCTATCACCGCATTCACCACGACCTGCAGCGGAACCGCGTCCAGCTGGTTGATGGTGGTCAGCAGCTGCCGGTAGTCCCTGGCACTGCTGCGGATCAGCAGGCTGTTGGTGGCTTCATCCGCCACGATGCGTACCCGCAGATTGGCCGATACCGCCGTGGTAAAAACCGATACTTCCGGACTGATCTCGACGGCTTCCAGTTCCGGCTCACCGACATTTCCCGCGGTCCGGGGAATGAATGTATCGTCGTCTTCCTCGAACACACTGGTCAGGGTTTCCGCCAGCTCCACGGCGCTGAGATTCTTCACCTGGTAATAGAACAGCTGTTCCACCTGCTCCTGGTTTTCAGAATCGAGTATGTTCACCCAGCGATTGATCTCGTCGAATCCCCGGGTGGCCGGAGCAGTCACCAGCAGGGCGTTGATGCGGGATATTCCCTTGACCTGGTAAGTGGGTAACGGTCCCTCGATCTGGGCCAGGATCTCCTGGAGTTCGGTAGCGACTTCTTCGGCGCTGGCATTACGCAGCTGGTACAGGCGGATGCCCTGGCTGGCAAACGGGTCCGCGTCAATCAGGGTCAACAGTTCGTTTACCCGGTCCAGTTGTGACGCCGAACCGGAAATCGCCAGGACATTACGATTGGTAAGCTTGACGATGGAACCTTCCTCCAGCATGGGGGCCAGCACTTCGATTGCCGTGTCCGACGCCACGTAGGTCAGCGGAGTAACCTGCATGACCCGGTTACCGCCGGTCTGGTCAACGGTCTCTGCCGTGACGATATCGGTGGGCAGGTTGCTGCTGACACTATAGGCCGCGTAGAAATCGCCCAGGCGTTCGATGGTGACCCCGGCATTGCGGGTAATCACGCGGATCAGGGGCCAGATGTCATCCCGGCTCAGAGGCCGGTCCGCCGAGGTGCGGATGGTTACCCGCGAATCGATACTGGGATCGGCGATAAGCGTTATGTCGATGGCATCCGCCAGGTCTTCAAGAACCTGGCGCAGGTCGGCCTGCTCGTAGTTAAGTTCGACGATATCATCGCCCTGGGGGTCCACGGCCTGGGGTGGAGTTTCGCGGAAACCGGAAAAATCCAGGGAATCCCCGTCCCGGTTGATTGCATCGATGAGCCGTTGCTGTTCCGCGCCATCGGCGCCGGGCAGTACCGGCAACGCAGTCGTGGTCAGACCGGTGTTTCCAGCCACGGCGGCGCTGGTGGTGGCCGCTGCAGGCGCCGATGTGGCAGCAGGACCGGCAGTAGACCGGGAGTCTGTTGCCGCACAGCCTGTCAGCACGGCAACCAGGCCGGACAACAGCATCAGCCTGGTACCGCCACGGTTGGGCGACTGCTTCGGCCGATTGTCACCGGTATGTAGGTTCATTCCTTTCGACACGGTTGACTCCCTGTTAAAACTCCACAGCGTTCATGCTGAACACTGCTGACAACATGGTGATGGTAATGCCCCCGACGGCGATTGCGAGGAATATGATCAGTGCCGGTTGCAGTGCCGACACCAGCCTGGCCATCTGGTTGCTCACCGAGTTGTCAAAGGTGGCCGCAGTCTTCAGCAGGATGCCCGCCGTGCGCCCGGATTCCTCCCCCACCGTCACCAGCTGGTGCAGCAGCGTGGGGAAACACCGGGTTTTCTCCAGCGAAATCCCCAGGCCGGAGCCACCGCGCACGTCCTCTTCCACCTGCACCAGGTTTCGTGTCAACTCGGCGTTCTGAATAACTTCCCGGGCAATCCGCAGGGCCCTGATCAGGGGAATACCCGCACCCAGCAGGGCCCCCAGGGTGCGGGAAAATACGGCGCTTTCACGAAACAGTATCAGGTTTCCGAATAATGGCACGGACAGCAGGAACCGATCTTTTCTGAGTTTATTACCCGGGTCGCGATCGAGGTACTTCCAGCCCGCCACCAGGGCGACCGTCAGTACTACCAGCAGGTAGCCGTAAGACTGCAGGAAACCGCTTAACGAGAGAAGAAACTGTGCTGATGGTGGTATCTCCGTACCGGCATCCTCGAACATGGCAGCAAACTGAGGCACGACGAATACCAGCAACAGGAAAACCGAGATGACGCCAACCGCCAGCAGCACGGTGGGATAGATCATGGCGTTGATCACCGCCTGCCTGTTTTTCGCACTGGAATCCAGGTATTCCGCCAGTCCCGGTAACAGCTGATGCAGTATACCGCCTTCCTCGCCGGCACGAACAATGTTGACATACATTTTGGAAAATACATCCGGGCGGGCCTCCATGGCATCGGCAAGTCCCTTGCCCTCCTTGACTTCACGGCGCATTTTCATCACCAGGTCCTGCATTGCCGCCGATTCGGTTACTCCTTCCAACAGGCGGAGTGCCTTGTCTATAGGTACCCGAGCCTCGGTCAGCGTGCACAGTCCATTGGTGAAATCCAGCAGGTGATTCTGGCGGATTTTCCGCCGGCGAGCCCGATTTTCACCGGCTTTTGCCTGCTGCACCTTCACCGGTACCAGCTTGCGGCCCTGCAGTATCTTTACCGCTTCCCGTTCCGAGTCGGCGTTCAACTGACCGGACTGCACTTTGCCAGCGGTATCGTAAGCCTGGTATTTGAAATGAAGTGTGCTCATATTGCCCTGGTTACCCGCACCACTTCTTCCGGGGTGGTCAGTCCGTCCCGCAGTTTGCGCAGCGCGTCTTCCCGAAGTGTCTGCATGCCCTCGCTGATTGCCTGCTCGCGGATGACGTTGGCATCAGCATCCGTGGCAATGTGGTGTCGGATGGCATCCGACATGACCAGCAGCTCGTAAAGACCGACCCGCCCCCGGTAGCCGGTCCCGCCGCAGCGGTCGCAACCCTTGCCACGATTTATCGTGGGGCAGCTGCCCCGCTGAATTTCCAGGACGTTGACTTCATCGTCGCTGAGCGCCACCGCTTCGCTGCAGTCGGTGCAAACCCGACGCACCAGGCGCTGGGCCTGGATCGCCAGCAGGCTGGAACTGATGAGATAGCCTTCCACGCCCATGTCCTGCAGTCGCGTCACTGCCCCGGCAGCATCATTGGTGTGCAGCGTTGAAAAAACCAGGTGTCCGGTAAGCGCTGACTCGATGGCAATTTCCGCGGTCTCGTGATCCCGGATTTCCCCCACCATCAATATGTCCGGGTCCTGGCGGACGATGGAGCGCAGTCCCGCCGCAAAACTCAGGCCGATGCTGGCATTGGCCTGGATCTGGGTAATTCCTTCCAGCTGATATTCCACCGGGTCTTCAACGGTAATAATCTTCTTGGCCTCGTCGTTGATCTTTTCCAGGGTGGCGTACAGCGTGGTGGTTTTACCGCTGCCCGTCGGCCCGGTAATCAGGACCATGCCGTTGGGTTGCCTGATGACCTCCTGGTACTGGGACAGGACGCGATCCGGCATGCCCAGTTCCTGTAAGGTCACGGCGGTGTCGCTACGGTCCAGGATGCGCAACACCACGGACTCTCCGTGTACACCGGGCAGGGTGGAGACCCGCATGTCCAGCTGTTTGCTGCCTATCTGGTAGTCGATGCGGCCGTCCTGGGGCAGGCGTTTTTCACCGATATCCAGCTTTGCCATGAGTTTCAGCCGGGAAGCCACGGCATTGTGAATTTTTACCGGCAATCTCTCGATCCGGGCCATGATGCCATCCACCCGACAGCGTACATCCAGGTGGGTCTCACTGGGTTCAAAATGAATATCGCTGGCATTCAGGTCCAGGGCCCTGGCGAACAGGTGATTGACCAGGCGGATAATCGGCGCTTCAGACGCCAGGTCGGTGAGCTCTTCGTCGTCTTCAAAACCGGATACAAAAATTTCCTCGGTGCTTTCGATATCCGGGGAAAGTTCCGCCCGCCAGTGCCGCATCAGGCGCTTCACCTCATCTCCGCTGCCAAGGGAGAAATTGATATTGTCATCCAGTACATAACGGATTTTCGCCCGCAGCTCGATCTCCGGCACATCGGCACAAACCAGGGTATGACTGTCGGAGAAATCCAGTGCCGGCGCAATATTCTGCGGTTCCAGCAGCTCGGTGAACACCGGCATGGTAATGGGACTGTGGATTGCCTGGTCTGCTGACATGGCTACCTGCTCCTGGCCTGGGCGACCAGCAGACCCTCGCTCTTGGCGAAGCCCACCACGGTAATCGAGCCGCTGAACTGGTTGCGGGCCCGGTCCAGGCTGAAATCCGTGACCCACAGACGGGGCGTGGATTCGGCCAGGCTTTGCAGGAAGTTGATGGTATTGGACGCGTCGCCGGTGCGGAATGACATTTCCTGGCTGATCAGCACCCAGCCCCCGGCGTCCAGCCTTTCGGCCAGGCGCGTGGAGGTGACGCTTATCTGGTTGTCCCGGGCCTGCAGGGTAAGTGCCCGTTGGATATTGGCCTCGATAATCGGCAACGTCTGTCCGGAAAAAACCTGGCTTTCCAGTTGCTCCTCGGCGCTTTCGATTTCCGCCCGGCGATTGCTCCAGGTAGCGCTTTCATCGAACAGGCGTTGTTCTCTCTCGATCTGCAGGTTGATGCTTTCAATGGCCTGGCTCCGGCGATCGTAGATCCCCTGGACCGCCGGAAAAATCCGCGTGGCGACAAAGGCAGCCGCCACCAGTCCGGCAATGATAAGAATGTTTCTTTCCCGTGCGCTGATCTGCATTGAGCGGCCTAGTTGTCCGGAAAATAGCGCACCATGTAGCCCTCGAAATTGACAGTGCTCAATCGCAGGTCTATGTAGTAGCGCGTGTTATTGGTGGCCCTGGAAAAGGCGACCTCGGTAAACATCGGGTGTTGCTCCAGCCGTTGCAGGATAGCCTGGGGTTCGGCACTTTCACCTTCGATACGGATTATCCCTTCACTGAGTTCCAGCGACGACAGCTGTTCCGGACTGAGAACACTTTGCAGGGTAAACAGGGTCTGCACAACGTCCTGTTGAGGGAAGTTAGTAATCACTCCCCATTCCTCTTCGAAGCGCTGCACAACCTCCCGGTCAGCCCTTGCGGCACTGCTCAGTGACCGCTGTTCCTCCAGCCTGGATTGCAGGCGGCTGGATGCCAATGTCTGGAAAAGAAAGGGCAGCGAGCCAAGCAGAATTACCAGGGCCAACGCCACCACGGCAAACATCGCCCGTTTGCCTTTTTCTACCTGCCGCCTGGCCCGCAGTGCGCCGTCAGGGAAGAAACAGTAATCAGCGAAGCCCGCCTGAGTGACGTCCACGCCAGCATACCGTTGGATAAAATTGCCGCTGTCCACTGAAACGCGGCTGTCCTGGTCCGCGACTGCCAGGGCCTGACGCCACTGCCGGTCGAAGATGTCCTGCTCCAGGTCCTTCCTGCTGACATGCAGCCAACGAACGATTACACCATCCTCGACGGACAGGCTGGTGAGAAAGTGCTGGTCTTCGTCGAGTATTTCCTGACTGCCGGCGGCATCCACCAGGGCGGCACAGCGTGGCAGTATGGCGCTGAGAAACATCCCCTCCCGCTGGAAGGCCTGGTAAAGCTGGTCCAGTCGCTGTTCGGTAATCCACAGGGCGACATCGGCATGCAGGTCATCGGCATCATGGGGGTTGGCCACCACCGCCAGTTTTTCCGTGAAGCTGGGCAACAGGCTCTCAGCCTGCAACCTGAGCGCCGACAACAGTGTTTCCCGGGTCATTCCCGGCAGAGTTACCGAAGTCGCCACGAACTCGTGGGGCGGTAACAGCAGAACCACCGACGGATCCGTGGCGTCGGGACCCAGCAGTTCCGCAGCCGTCCGTGCCAGGTGGTCAGGCTCGACAGCGCCGGGTCCAGGCAGTCGCGCCTGTCGTCCGGAGCCCAGCTCCACCACCAGGTCATCAAATACCAGGACGGTGGCACCAACCTGCTTGAGCAACTCCCGTCGGGGTGCCCCGGTAAACATGCTGGTGAGCTCACGGGGCAATAGCTGCCGGATCGTGTCCTGCCAGCGTCCCAGATCGATTGTTTCAGCTGCCATAGCCTGGTCGTTGATACGCTTTCCTGTCCTGGTGGGGGTCCCATGGCTACCCTGAGGGGTTTGCCATGCCCTTGCTGATTGGCGGTATGCGGGTTCGGGACCACGTCACCGTGGTGCTGTCCATCCAGCTAACTGTCCCGCTGGAATCGCTGCTGAATTGTTCAATGGCAAGGCCAGCCACCAGCTTCCTTTTAAGACTCTAGTATCGGCAAAATAGTTTGAATCAATATCCACTGCCGGACGACTCGACGTGCTGCACGGCTTCGACTCCAGGACCCGGCGGGGGACCGACCTGCGTCTGCTCCCGAAATGCGGCATCCGGGGATAGACACGGTGGAGATCGTGCCGGTCCGCAAGGTGGCCTGACGAGTGTTCCAGGCAGTCAGGGTCCTGCCGGGACCTGCCTGACAAAAAAGCCAGTTCCGCTTCCGGAACTGGCTTTTTTCGGGTTCAGCAATGTCGGTGAAACGGCTCAGTCACCAGAGGCGGAGGCCATTGCCTGTCGTTCCAGGCCAACCAGGAAATCCACGACATTAAGCATTTCCTGCTGGGTCGGTACTGCCTGCCCGGTGGAAACCAGGTACTTGCCGTTGACCACCATGTTGGGCGTGCTGCGAACCTGGTAGTCCTGCATCCTGCGATCACCCTGATTCACCCTGGTGCGCACGGAAAACGAATTGAAGGTCGACGAGAAATCTGCCTCGCTGACCCCGTGCTCGGTAAACAGCGCGCCGATCTGTCGCTCGTTCTGCAGGCGATTGCCTTCGACGTTGATGGCATTGAAGGCGGCTTCGTGGAGCTCATCAAACTTTGCCTGATCGATTTTGCCCGCCGCCAGCAGCGCTTCCGACGTATAGAAAATCTGCGAATGAATCTTCATCAGCTGGTTCCACTGGGCCGGAAACAACACGAAATCCACATCTTCCGGCAGCATGGAAACCCAGTTATGCAACAGGGGTTCGAAGCGGAAACAGTGGCTGCAGCCATACCAGAATGCTTCCACTACCTCGACTTTCGACGGGTCCTGGGTTCTGACCGGACTGCTGAGTTCCACGTAATGGGTGCCCGGCAGATACCTTGCCGGTTGCGCGTAGGCGGAAATGGCCAGGGGCACCAGGAAAAGAAGGGCAACTGTCTGCCTGATTCGCTTGTTCATTCGGTAGCTCCGTTATAAAACTATGATAATCATGGAATACTTGACTGGCCTTGACATTACCACAGGGCCGGTCCCGCTGCTATAGCACCGGTTGGACACGGTGCGTGACTCGTCTCGACCGCAACGGCAGCTGGTCGATTTTCAGTCTATTCTGACCACTGCTCGCTGAACCCCGCGTGAACCGGCAGACAGCGAACCTGGTATTCAAACCCTTCTAGTTCAGGCCAGCGATATAGTTTGCCAGGGCTTCCAGTTCCGGGTCCGTGAGCCGCTCCACAACAGTGCGCATCATGCCATTGAGGTCGTTGTTCCGTTCACCGGCACGAAAGGCCTTCAACTGGGACAGCGTGTACTCGGCGTGTTGTCCACTCAGGGCCGGAAATCCTGCCGGCCCGTTACCCTGGCCACCTGGCGAATGGCAGGCGGTACAGGCGGCTACGCTGATATCGTCGTTACCGGCCCGGTACAGGGTTTCACCCAGCTCCAGGGAGAGCTCATCAGGCTGGGCACCGGCAATCTGGCGTTCCTGGGAAGCATAATAGGCGGCAATATCGGCAATATCCTGTTCTGACAGGTTTGCGGACATGGCGGTCATGGTGGCGTTCTGCCGCTCCCCGGTCTGGTACTCGGTCAGCTGCTTGATCAGGTAATTGGCGTTCTGACCGGCCAGGCTCGGATTCATGGGAATCTGGCTGTTACCGCCGGGGCCATGACAGGTCGCGCAGATTGCAACCTTGCCGGCACCAGCCGCGGCATCACCCTGGGCGCTGGCAGTTTGAACGAAGGTTAATATCGCCACGGACATCAACCAGGATAGGAGAGTAACTGATTTCTTCATTGACAATTCCAGGATTCCCTAGGTTCCAGTAGTAAAAACCAACGTAGTAGTTAGCGAACTCGACCCGCCTCGATTAAAACCGGATCAGGCGGGCGAGGACAATCTGCGCGTTGAAACGCGGCCGCGGATTATAACGTAAAACCCCCGGGGACTCTATCGGCAAGGGCAAGATCGGCAAGACCGGTGCCGGTGTATTTGCTAAACTGCCCGCCGCCAGCGGCGCTCCTGCAAGAGCGTCCAGTGTCTGGCGATCACGAAGTTGAGCCGGGGTTCGCCATGGATTTTCGCACTGCCGAGTTTGTAACCAGCGCCGCCAGGCTGGACGCCTGTCCTGCCGACAGTACCGCGGAGGTGGCCTTTGCGGGGCGCTCCAACGCCGGGAAATCAAGCGCCATCAATGCCTTGACGGAACAGGTCCGGCTGGCCCGTACCAGCAAGACCCCCGGTCGTACGCAATTGATAAATTTTTTCCAGGTTGCCGCCGGCAATTACCTGGTGGACCTGCCGGGGTACGGCTTTGCCAAGGTCCCGCTGGCGGTGAAAAACCAGTGGCAGCGAGAGCTGGAGCTGTACTTGCGCAACCGGCAACCCCTGCTTGGCCTGGTGTTGCTCAGCGATGCCCGTCACCCGCTCAAGGAATTTGATCGCATGATGGTTACCTGGGCAACCCAGTCCGGACTGCCCCTGCATCTGCTGCTCACCAAGGCTGACAAGCTCAAACGGGGAGCGGCCCAGAATACCCTGCTGGGCGTCCGGCGGGAATTGAAGGACCTGCCGGAAGTGACAGTGCAACTGTTTTCCATCAACCAGGCAGAGGCAATTGCCCAGCTGCGCCGGCGATTGTCGGACTGGTTCGAGGCCGCGGTAACAGCAGACGGCGAGCCACCGCCGGATGCGGCGTCCTCGGGCTCGACTTGACGAAGGTTGTCCCGGTTCAGGGAACCTCTAACTGCCTGCTAATTAGCAGGCCGCCGGGCACACAGGCGAGTTCACCGACGAGGCGCCTGGCCGGCTAGTGCGCCTCGTCCCAGTTGTCCCCGACGCCGATATCCACTACCAGCGGTACATCCATCGCTGCCGCGGTGATCATGCGAAAGCGCACGCCATCTGCCAGTAAATCGATATCCTCATCGGCCACCTCGAATATCAGTTCATCGTGAACCTGGAGCAGCATTCTGGCTTTTAAGCCGGCGACATCCAGCCAGTGATCTATATCGATCATGGCGTGCTTGATGATATCGGCTGCGGTGCCCTGCATGGGGGCATTGATGGCAGTACGCTGGGCAGCCCGCCGCAGCATGGCATTGCCCGCCCGGATATCGGGCAGGTACAGGCGTCGGCCGAACAATGTTTCAACGTAACCGTTTTCGTCGGCCAGGGCCTGGGTCTGGTCCATGTACTTGCGCACCCCGGGATAGCGGTCGAAATAACGGTCGACGTATTGTTGGGCTTCGTGTCGGCCTATGCCCAGCTGATTGGCCAGGCCGAAAGCCGACATGCCGTAGATCAGGCCAAAGTTGATTGCCTTGGCGCGGCGACGCTGTTCGGCGCTGACGTCATCCAGGTCGACCTCAAACACTTCGGCTGCAGTGGCCCGGTGCACATCCATTGACTCGGCGAACGCTGTCAGCAGGCCCTTGTCCCTGGACAGGTGGGCCATGATACGCAATTCCACCTGGGAATAATCCGCTGCCAGCAGTCGATAGCCCTTTTCGCTGACAAACGCCTTGCGGATTCGACGGCCCTCGGTGGTGCGAATCGGGATATTCTGCAGATTCGGTTCCGTGGAGGAGAGGCGCCCGGTTGCGGCAATCGCCTGCTGGTAGGTGGAGTGAATTCGCCCTGACGGACTCTTGATCTGCTGTGGCAGCTTGTCCGTGTAGGTTGACTTCAGCTTGCTCAGGCTGCGGTGATCGAGAAGCAGCCTGGGCAACTCATACTCGGCAGCCAGTTCCTGCAGTACGGGTTCCGCCGTGGACGGCTGCCCGGTTTTGGTTTTCTTCAGCACGGGCAGATTCAGCTTTTCGTAAAATATCTGCTGAAGCTGCTTTGGCGAGCCAAGGTTGAATTCCTCGCCGGCAAGATTATATACTTCTTGTTCCAGTTCCTCCAGCCTGGCTCCCAGTTCGCTGCTCTGCTGTTGCAGCACGTCGGCATCGACCTTGACACCGGCACGCTCCATTTTCTGTAATACTGGAATGAGCGGTAGTTCATAGTACCGGTACAATCCGTCAAGCTCCCCCGTATTGGCCAGCTCATGCTCCAGCAGTTTTGCCAGGCGCAGAATCATGTCGGCTTTTTCCGCAGCGAATTCCGTGGCCTTGTCCACTTCCAGCTGGGAGAACTGAAGCCTGTTCCGGCCCTTGCCGAGGAGCGTTTCCGGATCCATGGGGTTCAGATCAAGATAGTACCTGATCATGTCGGGCAGCTGGTGCTTGATTGCCACGGAATTGAGCACGTAGGATGCAAGCAGTACGTCGCTTTTGAAAGGTGCCAGGTTTATGTCGTGGTTTGCCAGGACATGGGCGACGTATTTCATGTCATAGCACGCCTTGTTGATTTTACGGTCTTCCAGCAGGTCCTTGAGCAGTTCCAGTGCCCTGGCGGAATCCGGCTGGGTAGCTGAGTCCGATCCAGTGTGTGCAAGGGGAATGTAAGCCGCTTTTCCGGTTTCGCAGCTGATGGCAATGCCGACAATTTTCTGCGTCAGGAAATGACCGTCATCGTGTTCCACCGACAGGGAACACACTCTGCTCTCCACTACCTTGTCAATAAGCTGGCGGATATCCTTTTCGGTGCCGATAGTGCGATATTCAATGGCATCCGGCACCTTGAGTTTGTCCACGTCCAGGCTGCCGACGGACGCAGCCTGGGGTGCCTGTTCGTAATCTGCTGCCACTCCCTTGCTTTCCAGTTCGGCAATCCAGGTCTTGAATTCCATCTCGCTGAACAGCCGGTGCAGCTCCTGGTCATTCTGTTCCCCGGCAACCAGCTCACCGATAGCCAGGTCCAGCTCGACATTCTGCCTGATAGTGGCCAGCTCGTAGGAAAGACGAAGCTGATCGATATTTTCGCGCAAGCGCTCGCCGATCTTGCCCTTGATTTCTTCCGCGTGAGCGATGATCCCTTCCATACTCCCGAACTGCTCCAGCCACTTGACGGCCGTCTTGGGGCCGACACCAGGGACTCCGGGGATATTGTCCGACTTGTCTCCCACCAGTGCCAGGTAGTCGATAAACTGGGAAGGCTGAACGCCAAACTTGTTCTGAACGCCTTCCTCGTCCAGCACTTCACTGGTCATGGTATTAATCAGTGTGACATGGGGCGACACCAGCTGCGCCAGGTCCTTGTCACCCGTGGAAACCAGTGTTTCGATGCCACTTTCATCGGCCTGCCGGGCCAGCGTACCGATGACATCGTCAGCTTCCACGCCTTCGATGATCAGCAGGGGCAGTCCCATTGCGCGGACAATGTCGTGGATAGGCTGGATCTGGCTACGCAGCTCATCCGGCATGGGTGGTCGATTGGCCTTGTACTCGGCGTATATCTCATTCCTGAAAGTCTTGCCTTTGGCATCAAAAACGATGGCGACATGACTGTCCGGGTAGGTCTTTATCAGGCTGCGAATCATGTTGATTACACCCTTTACGGCACCGGTGGGATGCCCCCGGGAGGTCACCAGGGGCGGCAGGGCGTGAAATGCACGAAACAGGTAAGACGAGCCGTCCACCAGGACCAGGGGCCTGTTTGCCGGTGATTTTTCAGCCATCAGCGCATCTCTCCAGGCAGGCAGGCAGCAAAATCCTCGGCCAGGTTGAGCAGCAGCTGAGGATAGCCATCACCAGGGTCGAGATGCTCTCCCATGAGGTCGAGTTCAACCTGACGCACGGTGACGTTGCGGAACAGGGTATCAATGACGGGTTGACGCGAGGTTGTGTCCACGAACAGGCAGACCGGCTGTTTTTCGGCAATGGCCCGGCGCACGTTGAGGATATGGCGAATACCCGGCGCAATTTCCGGATCGTCTACCAGCACCAGAACATTCCGCCTGCCCACCTGGTCTTCAAAGTAACCAATTGCATCATGATAGACAGCGTAATTGAAAACGGGCTGTTCATTCACCCTGGCGCGCCACGCGCCGCCGGTTGCTTCTAGCTGCATTTCCAGTTGCCGGTAATTCGCCGCCAGTTGCGCGGCAATACCGGGAAACAGGTCGCCAAGGGTATCCCGGAATTCAGCGGCAATAGCCAGCCCGTTGTCGCTGTCCAGCCAGATGTGCGGATCGGGGATGCCCGTCACCAGGAATCGACGGGAAATGGCAGCGCTGGCTGTAAGCTCCAGTATCCGGGTGTCCCCCTCGAAATTCTGCAATACCTCGTGGAGTTCAGTTTCCAGCTGGGCGCCCACGTACACGACCAGGTCCGCGGACTCCAGTGCCAACCGGTCGGAAGGAGCCATCACGTAGTGATGAGGCGAACCGGAAGCAGGAACCAGCGCCTTGACCTGACCGACGCCAGCCACAATCTGCCGGGCGATCAGCTGCAGCGGCTTGATGGAAACCACCACGTTCACCGAAGTTGCTTCGCCGGCAGCAGCGGCCTCGTCTGCAGCCCGGAGTGGGGTCCCCAGCGCAGTCAGCAGGAGCAGTAGCAATAGCAGGCCAATACGTGTCGGGGCGGTCATTGAAAGGGGCTTGTCGTTGCTCATCGTATCCGCTGGTGGTTCGACTGCTGATTCGGGGGTTGCGGGTCTGGCCGGACGGTTATGCTCGGCGGTTTCCTGTTGCCGCTGTTGATTTCACCGCCAGCAATTGGTGAACCGTCCGGCGTGTGCTCGACGGCCTCTATGATATACCATTGTGCCGCGGATTTGCCCCGGCGCGGAAGGAGGACTGTCTGCAGAGTGTCGGGCGGCCCGTGCAGCGCGATCAGCGTAATCATTTTACCTGGGAAAGGACATGTCAGAGCCTGCCAAACAGCAGCACGACCTGGTTCGGGTCAGCAACATCTCCGTAAGCTATTCCGGTCGGCAGATCCTGCATGATGTCACGCTGACCATCCAGCGCGGCAAAATAGTCACCCTTATCGGACCCAATGGCGCCGGCAAGACATCGCTGGTGAGGGTGATTCTTGGCAGAATCAGGGCGGACTCCGGTGAAATCTGGACACAGCCGGATCTGACTGTCGGCTACATGCCCCAGCGCCTGCACATTGAACCCACGTTACCAATTTCCGTGCTGCGCTTTCTGCAGCTTACCGGCATTCGGGACCGGGACACAATCGAACACCTGCTGCAGGAACTCAATGTTGCCCATCTTGCCGGCCAGCAGCTCAGAACCGTTTCCGGGGGTGAGCTGCAGCGTGTTCTGCTGGGCCGTGCCCTGTTGCGCAACCCGGACCTGTTGATTCTTGACGAGCCGGCCCAGGGAGTGGATGTCAATGGGCAGGCCGAGCTTTACCAGCTGATCGATAGCATCGCCGAGCGCCACGCCTGCGGCATCCTGATGATATCCCACGACCTGCATGTAGTGATGTCGGCAACGGATGAAGTTATTTGCCTTAACCATCACGTCTGCTGTCATGGCAAACCGGAACAGGTCAGTAATGATCCAGCCTACCTGGCACTGTTCGGCAAGCGCGGCGCAGACAATATCGCCGTTTACTCCCACAATCACAATCACAGCCATGACATTCAGGGAAACGTGGTCAGGGAACCAGGAGAGAAACGTGGCTGATTTTATCGTTTACGCGCTTGTGGCCGGCCTCAGCCTGGCCGTGGTCGCCGGCCCTCTTGGCTCATTCGTTGTATGGCGCCGTATGTCTTACTTTGGTGACACACTGGCACACAGCGCATTGCTGGGGATAGCACTGGCGCTGCTTATGGAACTGAATATCCAGGCGAGTATCGTTCTTGTCTGTGTTCTCGCCGGCATTCTACTGGCCTCGATGAGCCGCCAGGAAACTGTGACAACAGATACGTTACTTGGGATATTGGCACACAGCGCACTTGCCATGGGTGTCGTACTTCTTGCCCTGAGTGACTCGGCACAGGTAAGCCTGGAAGCTTATCTGTTCGGTGAACTGTTGACCATCAGCACGCCGGATCTGGCTGTTATCGTCACGGTGAGTGTTGCTGTTATGATAATACTGCTGAAGTTCTGGAACGAATTTCTTTCATTCACTGTGCATGAGGAACTGGCCAGCATCGAGGGTGTGGACGTGGGGAAATACCGGTATCTTCTGGTTATCCTGATGGCGGTTACCACGGCTGCAGCCCTGAAAATAGTCGGGGTCCTGCTCATCACCTCTCTGCTGATTATCCCTCCGGCAGCCGCCAGGCAGCTGGCCAGAAGCCCAGAGCAGATGGCCATAATTGCCAGCCTGATTGGATGTGGCTCGGTTCTTTCCGGCCTTTACGCCGCTTTCAGGATCGATACACCGGTTGGCCCGTCTATTGTTGTTGCAGCCGTTATCATTTTCACCGCACTTTACACCCTGCCACTACCAACAAACAGAAAGACCTGAGCCGATGTTCCGGATTGGCGGCGTCATTCCGTGCTAAGGGAAAGAAATGCCTGCATCAGGCGCTCACCATTGTGAGGCGCATGGACTATGCCCCGATAACGACCCTGCGGATCGACAACAGCAATGTAATCGCTGTGCTGAACGATATAGTCGTCACTCCCGTGGGCCCCGCCGTGTTCCTGGGGACCGGCGAAGGCGAAAAAGAGCTGCTCTGCCAGACCGGCTATTTGCGGATACTCACCGGTCAGGCCAATGAAATCCGGGTGGTAGGAACTGACAAAATTTCCCATGATCTCGGGAGTGTCCCGCAACGGGTCGACACTGACCATGATCACACCGACGTCGCTGTCTTCGCCACGGGCTTGCAGTTCCCGATAAAACGTTTCCAGGGCAGCCATGCTCAGCGGACAGATATCGGGGCAGGACGTGAAGCCGAAAAAGACGAAGTGCCACTTGCCGCGCAGGTCAGGCGGCGTAAACACGGCCCCGCTCTGGTCGGTAAGCTGGAACCCGTTCAATGCCACAGGCTCAGCCAACTGTGCCACGCCCAGTTCCGCCAGCCGCTCTACCTCCGCCTGGTGTGATCGCATGACAAAAAGACCTGCCACTACTGCCAGTAGCAACAGATCAAAAACTGCGAATGCAGTGAAGGCAAGCTTTCTTCTGGTCATGGCTGATCGGGCCAAGGGTTAGAATAAGTAATGATCGGTCAACAACGCAACGAAAAGTACAGCCAGATAAACGATAGAGTACTTGAACGTTTCCATGGCGGTTTTCGGTCCCGGCCGGAACATGAGGGTCAGGGACCAGCCCATGAAGATCGCACCAAGGACCAGAGCGGACACCAGGTAAAGTGGTCCGCTCATTCCGGAGAGAAACGGGAAAACACTTACCAGCACCAGGATCGCAGTGTAAATGACGATGTGCACCTTGGTGACAAATTCCCCGTGGGTAACAGGCAACATGGGAATTCCCGTTTTCGCATACTCGTCTTTGCGATGGATCGCCAGGGCCCAGAAATGCGGGGGCGTCCAGGCAAAGATGATCAATACCAGGATCAGGGCGTCAGGCTCGATGGAACCGGTGACCGCGGTCCAGCCCAGCAGCGGTGGCATCGCTCCGGAAAGTCCACCGATCACGATGTTCTGAGGTGTAGCCCGCTTGAGGTAGCCAGTGTAGATAAACGCATAACCGATGAATGATGCCAGGGTGAGCCAGGCGCATAGTGGATTGACGCCGACCAGCAGAATGACCATACCGATGACGCCGATAACCGTGGCAAACAGCGTGGCATGCAACGGGTCTACGCGTCCCTGGGGCAGAGGGCGGTTGTGGGTTCGCTTCATCAGTGAATCCACCTTGCGGTCGATCAGGTGATTCACCGCGGCGCCGGATCCCGCCACCAGGGCGATGCCAAGATTTCCCAACAGCAGCACGTCCAGTGGTACCATGCCGGGTACTGCCAGGAGCATACCCACCACCGAGGTCAGGATCATCAACATGACCACGCGGGGCTTGCACATTTCGTAGTAGTCTCGCCAGGTGGCGGACTGGGAACTGGTAATATCGGTCACTGTGTGTCTCGTCTGTCCGGGTTCTGGAAGACCGGGGAGTTCATTGGCGGTGGCGTGAAGATCGCCTTCCTGATCATGGATCGCGTCGGACCGATGCCAGGCGGCGGGCATTCAATCATGTTTTCACGGCAATCTCAAGATCAGCGCTGGCAACCGGTTGTTCTGTTCCGACCCGTCAGCCGCTTTTCCGGGTACCGGAACCGGCAGTGGCAACAGTTTGCGCAACGACGCGGCGCCACTGTCATTGGCACCAGCAAAAGCCGTTGATTTACCGCAACATATTGCCATTTTATGGTGCATTATTACTTGCGGTAGATAGGAAAAATCTATACGATTGCTCCGGATTTAAGAGGTGTGTTGAGTGAGCTTCCAGCGGCGATTTCTACCCTTGTCTACCGGCGTCCGGTTGACCGGGCAGAGGCAGGGCAAGCGGTGCCGAGAGGTGCTATGCGGTGCCAAGAGGTGCCAGGGGTGTATAGAGATCAGTCCAGTTATCGATAATCAGTAAAAACCATAATAGCCGGGGTAATCGGCAATCAGGGCGCAACAGGTTGATATGCCTCCGGGTTAATTTACTGTTCCGCCGACGCTGCGCATCAATTCCGGGGTTGTCCATAACTCGCTAAGCCATTCACCACATGAGACTCGAACTTACCTGAACAGGGCCGCATCGGCGGCAAGGTCGCTGCAGGCGCGATTCGGGCGAGATAAGCAGAATCCATGTATTTATTCGCTGCCGGTATCAGGCGGGTGCGGGTAAAAGCTTGTTTTTTAGAATGAAAATTAAGGACTAGTCAATTATGGCTCTAGCAGTTGTTATCGTTGTTTTGGTTGTGGGTTCGATTATCTTCCACTTTGCCAGTCCCTGGTGGTTTACCGATATCGCAGCAGACTGGGGTTCGGTGGATTTCGTAATCGACGTGACATTCTGGGTAACCGGCTTCGTGTTCATCGCGATCAACCTGTTCATGGCCTACTGTGTCTGGAAATTCCGTCAGAAGCCTGGCCACAAGGCGGTATACGAGCCGGAAAACACCAAGCTGGAGGTCAGCCTGTCGGTAATAACATCTGTGGGTGTTGTCCTGATGCTGGCTCCCGGCCTGTTTGTCTGGGCCAATTTTGTCACCCCGCCGGAAGACTCTTACAATTTCGAGGCCATAGGCAGTCAATGGCAATGGAAATTCCGCTATCCCGGTCAGGACGGCGTGCTGGGCACTGCCGACACCCGGTACATCAATGAAGCCAATCCCTGGGGGGTCAACCCCGACGATCCCAATGGCCAGGACGACGTGGTCGTTGAAAGCAACATTGCCCACCTCCCGGTAGACACGCCGATTCGGGGACTGCTGCGCTCCAAGGATGTCCTGCACAACTTCACCGTACCCCAGTTCCGGGTCAAGATGGACCTGGTCCCCGGACTGGTTTCCTACCTGTGGTTTGAGCCCACCCAAACCGGCACCTACGATATTCTCTGCGAGGAAATGTGCGGCATCGGCCACTTCATCATGCGGGGCAACGTGGTCGTGCAGGAGCAGGCCGATTTCGAAGCCTGGCTGGCCGAGCAACCCACTTTCGCTGAAACCCAGGCCATGGCGGCACCAAGCACCCAGGCCGGACAACAGGCCTACGCGGCCTGCGCCACCTGCCACGGGCAGAACGGTGAAGGCAACCAGGCCCTCAATGCGCCCAAGCTGGCCGGACTGCAGACCTGGTACCTGGAACGTCAGCTGGAATATTTCAGAAGCGGCGTTCGTGGCGGCGCAGGCGATACCAACGGTGCGATGATGGCGCCAATGGCCATGGGACTGGATGACAACTCCATCCGCAGCCTGTCAGCCTACATCGCGACACTCCCGGATACGCCGGCAACGCCCACCATTGTCGACGCCGATGTCAACAACGGTGCCCGCATCTACGACCGCAACTGCAAGGCCTGTCACCTGGAAAACGGGGCGGGCACCTGGTATACCGACGCACCGGCCCTGGCCGGCATGAGCGACTGGTATTTCGTCAACCAGATCAACAACTTCAGGCAAAAGATTCGAGGTGACCATCCCAACGACCTGTACGGCGAGCAGATGGTGTCCATGGCCACTGCCATGGCGAATCAGGACGAGGTGGAAGACGTCGCTGCTTATCTGAATACACTGAGATAAGATAGCTGGTTTTTGTAGTGTTTACAGGACATTGCGTCAGACCAAGGCCCGCTGCTGCGACCGTCACTGTAAGTTTTTATGTACTTTAGGAGGTTTTAATGGCTTACGTACCTTTAGCCGACCAGGAGCAAGAGCTCCACCACCCGCATAGCTGGGTCACCAAGTATGTGTTCAGTCAGGACCATAAGGTGATTGCCATTCAGTACGGCGGTACCGCCATCGCTGTGGGTGTTGTTGCTCTGGTTTTGTCCCTGTTGATGCGCATGCAGCTGGGTTTTCCCGAGTCGTTTTCACTGATCGACCCCAGCTCCTATTACCAGGCTGTCACCATGCACGGCATGATCATGGTGGTTTACCTGCTCACCGCCCTGTTTCTGGGTGGCTTCGGTAACTACCTGATTCCGCTGATGTGCGGGGCCCGGGATATGGTGTTCCCGTTTCTCAACATGCTCAGCTACTGGGTATACCTGGTGTCGGTGATCATCCTGATGATCAGCTTCTTCGTTCCCGGGGGGCCCACCGGGGCCGGCTGGACTTTGTATCCTCCGCAGACCAGCATGATCGGTACGCCGGGACACGACTGGGGTATCGTTTTCATGCTGCTGTCTCTGGCCGTTTTCATCGTCGCGTTTACCATGGGTGGCCTCAACTACGTAACCACGGTGTTGCAGTCACGCTGCCGCGGCCTGACCATGATGCGCCTGCCGCTGTCCGTGTGGGGCATTTTCGTCGCCACGGTTCTGGGTCTGTTCGCCTTCCCGGCGCTGTTCGTGGCAGCCATCATGATGGCCTTTGACACCCTGCTGGGCACCAGTTTCTTCATGCCGGCGATCATCGAGGCCGGCCAGCCCATGGACTACCAGGGTGGCAGCCCGATTCTGTTCCAGCACCTGTTCTGGTTCTTCGGTCATCCGGAAGTGTATATCGTGGCCCTGCCGGCGTTTGGCCTGGTATCCGACGTCATCAGCACCCATGCGCGCAAGAACATTTTCGGCTATCGCATGATGGTGTGGGCGATTATCGCCATCGGCGGCCTCAGCTTCATCGTCTGGGCCCACCACATGTACGTCAGTGGCATGAACCCGTATTTCGGCTTTTTCTTCGCCACCACCACACTGATCATCGCAGTGCCCACGGCGCTCAAGGTCTACAACTGGGTGCTGACACTGTGGGAAGGCGATATTCGCCTGAACGTGCCGATGTTTTTCGCCATCGGTTTCATCTTCACCTTTATCCACGGCGGCCTCACCGGTCTGTTCCTGGGTAACGTGGTCATCGACCTGCCGTTGTCCGATACCTACTTCGTGGTGGCTCACTTCCACATGGTAATGGGCGTCTCTCCGGTACTGGTGTTGTTCGCAGCGCTGTACCACTGGTATCCGAAGATGACCGGCCGCATGTACAACGAGACCATGGCCAAATGGCATTTCTGGCTGACCTTCCTGGGCGCCTACGCCATCTACCTGCCGATGCACTACCTGGGTTTCCTGGGCGTACCACGACGTTATTACGCCCTGGGCAGCACCGATTTCATCCCGGAATCCGCCCAGGCACTCAACGCCAACATCACCCTGGCCGCCCTTATCGTCGGTGCCAGCCAGCTGCTGTTCTTCATCAATATCCTGTGGAGCCTGAAGCATGGCGAGAAAGCAGATGGCAACCCCTGGGGCGCCACTACGCTGGAATGGCAAACTGCTGAAACGCCGCCGGTTCACGGCAACTGGGGCGACAAGCTGCCGTCCGTTTATCGCTGGGCCTACGACTACAGCGTGCCGGGTGCGCATCAGGATTTCATTCCCCAGAATACCCCGGAAGCGGATGAACCCACTTTCGACGAAGAACATTTCGACCCGGACCATGATCAGTCCAAGGCGGAATTATGAGTTTAGGTAAACAGGTAACCAACAAACCCTGGGAACGGAAAGGCATTATCGGTCCCCTGCGGCCGGTAGGTGCCTTCCCGGCACCGCCGGAGAAAGTAGCTCTCGGCTTCTTTCTGATGGTAGTGGCGGTAGTCTTTTCCCTGTTCACCGTCAGTTACTTCATCAGGATGGAGTTGCCGGACTGGCGGCCGCTGGCGGAACCGGGCCAGCTGTGGTTTAACACCGCCCTGCTGGTGGTCAGCAGTGTTCTGTTCCAGTGGACACGCAACATGCTGCGCCGCGGTGAAACCCGCAATCTGAAAGCAGGATTACTGGGCGGCGGACTGTTCGCTGTCGGGTTTATCCTTGCCCAGCTGATGGTATGGAGCAACCTGCGCAGCCAGGGTGTTACCATTGCCTCCAACCCGGCAGATTCATTCTTTTATCTGCTTACCGGCCTGCACGGCGTGCATCTGCTGGGTGGGCTCTGGGTCTGGAGTAAGTCGTCCATCAAGCTTCTTTCCGGCGCCGAACCGAAAGAAATCAAGCTCAGCGTTGAACTGTGCACAATCTACTGGCACACACTTCTCGTGGTTTGGGTGATACTGTTTGGTATCCTGGCCCGCACCTGATGAATCCAGTGTAAATCAATCAATAACAGGCAAATTTGTAGGGAAAAATGCATGACTGACACAGCAGCAACAGAAGGCCTCGCTCCGAAGTCCGGTGTTGACGGCCTGGTGGACGACTGGTCTGCCGACAAACAAACCTATCATGTGCCCTGGGGCAAGGCGATGATGTGGATCTTCCTGGTAAGTGACACATTCATTTTCACCTGCTTCCTGACCAGCTACATGAATGTCAGATGGACCGCGACCGAGCCCTGGCCCTACGCCAGCGAGATTTTCGCGCTGTCTTTCGGTGGCGACCCGATCCCCTTGATCCTTATCGCCATCATGACCTTCATCCTGATCACCAGTAGCGGCACCATGGCGCTGGCTGTGAATTTCGGCTACCGCAGGGACCGACAGAAAACAGCATTGCTGATGGCGATTACCGCCGCCTTCGGTGCCAGTTTCGTCGGGATGCAGGCGTTTGAGTGGACCAAGCTGATTGTCGAGGAGGGCATTCGCCCCTGGGGTAATCCCTTTGGTGCTCCGCAGTTCGGGTCCGTGTTCTTCATGATCACCGGGTTCCACGGTCTGCACGTAACCGGGGGTGTTATCTACCTGCTCATTGTCGCCAGCAAGGTCTATCGGGGCCACTATGAGAAAAAAGGCTACGAGATAGTGGAGATTGCCGGATTGTACTGGCACTTCGTTGACCTCGTCTGGGTATTCATTTTTGCATTTTTCTATCTTTGGTAAGGAGAGACAGTAATGTCAGCGGAAGCAGGTCAAACACATCCCCTGGGAATATATTACAAGGTCTGGATTCTACTCTTCGTACTCAGTGCCTTTTCTTATGCAACGGACTTCCTGGAGCCAGGTGTTTTCAGATGGTTCCTCATTCTGCTTTTCATGATGCTGAAAGCAGGATTCATTGTCGCCATTTTCATGCACGCATTCTGGGAAAGAATGGCCCTGGTATTCACCATACTCGGACCACCAATAGTACTGCTGCTGCTGATCGCCTTTCTCGGGGCTGAGGGGCAATACACCTTTAATACCCGGGTTGAGTATCGCGGTCAGGACGCCAATGCCCAGCCACTATCAGTGGCAGACGTCCACGGAGGTGCTGAAGAAGAGCACTGACGGCAATAGCCTCTGCCCAACGGAAAAAGCCAGCTGCAACCAGCTGGCTTTTTTTTGCCTACACTGCTTCGAGGCTATTGCTTTTTTACGACTGGCCGGCGAGCATGCCTTTCTGGGCCAGTAACGCATCGATTCGCGGTTCCCTGCCCATGAAGTCCTTGAACAGTTCCAGCGCCCTGACGCTGCCACCCCGACTCAGTATCTTGTCAAGGTAACGACGCCCGGTATCGTTATCCAGCACCCCGGCTTCGTCGAACCTGGAAAAGACATCGGCAGACAATACCTCGGCCCAGTAATAACTGTAGTAACCGGCTGCATAGCCACCGGCAAAGATATGGCCAAAACTGTTTTCAAAGCGATTAAACTCCGGCACCGGGTAAACCGCTGTTTTTGCCCTGACAGCCTGCATCGTGTTCCGGACATAGCCTGGTTTCATGCCAGCCAAGCCCCTGTGCAGCTCGAAATCGAACAGGCCGAACTCCACCTGTCGCATCATCTGCATACCGGCCTGAAAATTTTTCGCCTGCAACATTTTCTCCAGCAGTTGCCCGGGAAGAGGTTCGCCGGTTTCATGATGTGATGAAATCAGCTTTATCGATTCCCTGTCCCAGCACCAGTTTTCCATCAGCTGGCTCGGCAGCTCAACGGCATCCCAGGCCACGCCGTGGATTCCAGAAACACGAAGATGATCCTCCCGGGTTAATAAATGATGCAGGCCGTGACCAAACTCGTGAAACAGCGTTGTCACTTCATTGTGAGTCAACAGAGCCGGCTTACCGTTATTGCCAGAGGTGAAATTGCAGACCAGGTAAGCCGCTGGCAACTGCAGTTTGCCATCAGACAGAATACGCCTTGACCGGCAACCGGCCATCCAGGCACCACCGCGTTTACTGTCACGGGTATAGAGATCCAGAAAAAACCGGGCTATCCGTTTCCCATCCTTCAGAATATCGAATGCCTCCACCGATGGGTGCCAGGTTTCATACTCACTGTTTGGCTTCATGGTGATGCCGAAGAGCTTGCCAACGATGGCAAACATGCCGGCTTTTACCGCGGTGACTGGAAAGTACGGTCTTAGTTCCTCCTGGGAAATATCGAAGAGATGTTTTCGCAGTTTTTCACTGTAATAGGGGATATCCCATGCCTCGAGCTGCTGTTTGCCCTGACTGGCGGCAAATTCCCTGAGCTGCTGAAACTCCTGTTCCGCAACCGGCTTGCCCTTTTCGGCCAGTTCGTTGAGAAAGGTGATGACGTCATCCGGTGATTCTGCCATCTTCGTGGCCAGTGACAGCGAGGCATAGTCATCGAATGCCAACAGGTCGGCTTTTTCCCGTCGCAATTCCAGTATCCTGTCGATGACCGGCGAGTTATCCCAATCGCCGTCGTCCTTGCTCGCTTCTTCACGTTCGCCCTGGTCCGACGCCCGGGTCACGAATGCCCGGTAAATTTCCTCACGTAAATTCTCGTCATCGACGTAGGTGGTGACGGCGTGATAGCAGGGAAAATCCAGCGTCAGCAGATAGCCTTCCAGTTGCTTCTGCCCGGCGGCCTCTTCGGCGGCACGCAATGCTGTTTCCGGTAGTCCGGCCAACTGCGCTGGATCCGTGATATGTCGCGTCCAGCCATGGGTGGCATCCAGCAGATTGTTGCTGAATTGCGTGGATTGCCTGCTCAACTCATTCTGAATTTCCTTGAACCGCTGCTTGCTGCGAGGTTCCAGGGTCACCCCGGCGAGCCTGAATTCCAGCAGGTAGTCGTCGAGAACCTTGATCTGGCTCGCTGACAGCTGTTCTTCCCCTGCGCGATCTCTTAGTTTCCTGATACATTGGTACAACGCTTCGTTCTGGGCGATGCTGGTTGAATACTCGGTGACCAGGGGCAGGCAGCGATTATAGCTTTCACGCAGCGCCTCGCTGTTGTTTACCGAAAAGAGATGACTGACGGTGGACCACAGGTTGTCCAGTCTGTCCTCGAGATTGTCCAGCACCAGGATCAGATTATCCCAGTCCGGATCAAAATCACTTTTGCCAAGCAGGGTGGCCAGGGCTTCCTGGTTCTCCCCTATCACCTGCCTGACTGCCGGCTCTATATGCTCGGGCCTGATTCGGGAATACTGGGGCAGCTGCACCCCGGATAAAAGTGGATTATTCATAGTGTGCCTGTATTGGAGTACGGAACCTCTGATAAATAAAGAAGTTCCTTAAGTTTAATCAGAACAGTCCGGCAACCTTGCGGTCACCAGACAACGATCAATTCAGCGTGGCTCGCACTGCGGCAATTACACTTGCAGTGTCCGGTCGGTGTTGCAACCAGATATCGAATGATTCCGCGGCCTGTTCCACCAGCATCCCCAGGCCGTCAATTACCCTTGCTGCGCCCCGGTCTGCAGCCCACTTCATGAAAGCGGTTTCGGCATTGCCGTAGAGCATGTCGTAGCAGCAGGTTTCGCTGCTGATGGCACGGGAGGAAAGCGGCGGTACCTGGCCCTGCAGGCCGGAGGAAGTGCCGTTAATTACCAGATCGAATGCCTGATCCGGTTGCTGGTCAATGGCAGCCACGGTAATTTCGATGCTGCATCCCGCCTGTCGTTCAAATTCTTCTTTGAGGGTGACCGCCCGCGATAGCGTCCGGTTCACCAGGGTAATTGACCTGGGCTTTTCGTCGACCAGGCTGCCAAGGGCACCCCTCACGGCGCCACCGGCACCGATAACCAGCAGTCGACTGTTGCGTATTTCGATACCCTTGTTATCCCTGAGATCCCGCACCAGTCCGATGCCATCAGTGTTGTCGCCGGTCAACCTTGACTGCCTGTCCAGATAAAGCGTGTTAACGGCGCCAGCCACGGCAGCACGCGAACTGTGACAGCGGGCGAGTTTGAACGCCCGTTCCTTGAACGGAACCGTGACATTCAGGCCGCCACCGCCCTCGGCGAAAAAAGCCGTAACGAACTGATCAAAGCCATCTGCCGTCACTTCTTCCCTGGTATAGTCCAGCTGCAGGTCGAACTGCCGTGCAAAAAGAGAATGAATCTGTGGGGATTTACTGTGGCTTACCGGGTTGCCGACAACAGCGAAACGTAACACGAAAAGCATCCTTGTCCCTGTGACCCAGGACTGGTCAGGAAAAGTCGTGGAGAATAACACGAAAAAGTCATATTGCTGTACGACCGGTTCGGCGCTGCAGTGTCTCGGCTTGAAATCTGAATCGATTCTAAACCCACTGGCGGTGGACCAGGAACTCCTTGTAGAGTTTCTCCTCTTCTGTGCCCGGTTGCGGGTGCCAGTCGTAGTCCCACCGGACCACTGGCGGTAGTGACATCAATATGGATTCGGTTCGACCTACGCCGGACTGCAGGCCGAACACCGTACCGCGATCATAGATCAGGTTGAATTCAACGTACCGACCACGCCGGTATTCCTGAAAATGCCGATGGGCATCGGTATAAGGAGTCTCCTTGCGCTTTTCAATGATGGGCACATACGCGTCGGTATAGGTATAGGCAATGTTCTTGACCATGGCAAAGCTCTGCTCAAAACCAAGCTCATTGAAATCATCGAAAAACAGTCCACCGATCCCCCTGGGTTCGTTCCTGTGTTTCAGGTAAAAGTACTCGTCACAGTCTTTCTTGAAGCGGGTATAGATGTCCTTGCCGAAAGGATCACAGGAGGATTTGGCTACCGAATGCCAGTGAACGCAGTCTTCTTCGAAACCGTAATAGGGAGTCAGGTCATAGCCGCCACCAAACCACCAGACCGGAGCCTCGCCACCCTTTTCGGCGACAAAGAGTCGGAAATTGGCGTGGGAAGTGGGCACAAACGGATTACGCGGGTGTATTACCAGGGATACACCCATGGCCTGGTAGGCCCGTCCGGCCAGTTCCGGCCGGGTCGCCGAGGCCGATGCCGGCAGGGATTCGCCATAAACATGGGAAAAGTTGACACCACCCTTTTCCAGCACGGCACCTTCGCTGATAACACGAGAAATACCACTACCCCCGGTATCACGATCCCATTGATCGGTCTTGAAAATTGCACTGCCATCCACCTGTTCCAGTTTGCTGCAGATGGTATTCTGCAGATCCAGCAGAAATTCTTTTACCTCGGTGATATCTTCGGATTTCACGCTTGCAACCCCTTTCCTGTTTCCTGATGTTTGCCTTGGCCGAAAAACGGTGCCTACCGGCTGGTAACGACAGGCTGCCGATACCGCCCGTGTTTCTTGCATGGCAATACAGTCTACCGCCATAACTCTGCAGCGATCTTAACCTGGATCGAATTTATATCCTCCGCGAGACAGTTTATCAGCCCCCGGGGGAGCAGGCAGACGCCGCTGTGTGGTAAATCCTTGCGGCGGCAGGACGTTATCTCCGGCAGAGTGGGATGACGGAAACTATCCTAGTCGGAATCCGGTTGCAAGCCGGCAGGAAGTCGCTGGATTCGGCCTCCGGACTGTTCCAGAAAACCCTTCAGCTCCAGCCGGGAAATCAAACGACTGACTTGATCCACGGCTAGTTCGGCGCGCTCGGCCAACAGGTCGACTGGACAGGGATCGAAATCAAGGCAGCGCAACAGTTTAATTTCTTCCGCTGCCAGTTGCTCCGACGGTGGTCCGTCCAGGCCGGAAGAACTCAGGCCTCCGGGATGTGTGTTCGATTCCGGCCTCGATCCTGGCCTGGCTGATCCGGCATCTCTGGCCGGCACGTCCGGCCGCGGGCAGGGTATCAGTTCCACCAGTTCCTCGAGAATAGAATCAACGCTGTCCACCAGCTTTGCCCCGGCGCGGATCAGGTCATGACAGCCCCTGGATGTGCCGCTGAGAATAGACCCGGGCACGGCAAACACCTCTCTGTTGGCCTCCGTGGCCAGTCTTGCAGTAATCAGGGATCCGCTGCGCGGCGCCGCTTCGACAACCAGCACGCCGACACTGAGCCCGGCGATAAGTCGGTTTCGCCGGGGAAAATTCACTGGCAGGGGTGGCGTGCCGAGGGGAAACTCCGACACCAGGGCGCCAGATTCCCGTACCTGATCCGCCAGCCGCCGGTTGCGGGCAGGATACAGTTCGTCGATACCGGTTCCCAGCACTGCCAGGGTATACCCGCCAGCGGTCAATGCCCCCTGATGGGCCCTGCTGTCTACTCCCACGGCAAGTCCACTGGTGATACAGAAACCCGCCGCTGCCAGCTCCGATGCAAACCGGCTCGCCAGGTGTTGTCCCTGTTTACTGGCCTTGCGGCTGCCAACAATGGCCAGCTGGAGTTTAACCGGTGCATCCCGCTGGCCGTCCACGAACAATACCGGTGGGGGACAGGAGATTTCTTTCAGTAGCGGCGGATAGTCCTGTTCTTCAAAACAGACCAGTCTGCGCCGGGTAGACCCTTGCAGCCATCGTTCAACCTTTACAAGGTCAGTGCCCGGAGTCCCATCAACTGAATCCAGACAACGCAACAGGGTCTCCAGTTCCGGAGCAGGTGCAGTGGCGGCCACAAGTTCAGCATTGATAGCACGGCGGATGGCGGCAATGGACCCCAGTTGTCCGAGGAGACGTCCGAAGCGGTCAGGGGAAAGACAATCATGGGCAGACAATCGCAGGTAGTGCGACTGCAGTGAAGTAATCATACTGATCGTCCATGATACAGTTGAGGGTTACTATCAACCCCGGATTACCCTGGGCAGAGAACTGGAGATCCCCTGCCCGGTGACGACGTTCTACAGCCCTGGCAACTCCCAGCGGTTAGCCGGAATCTGTTGTCGACCTGGTCAGGAATCTGCTGCCGGTATACGGCATTTCCGCAGTCGTCGGCCGCCGCTCAGGGGTTTACCACCATGTCGCCGATGCGGGAGGGTTCGCTGCTGGTGAGAATGACACCATAGCTGAGGTTGTCAAAAACCCGGTAGACCAGGATGGTGCCGACTTCCAGCCGAGGCAATTCAACCGTCTGGTTGGACGCCCGGGCGAACAGGCGACCGAACCAGTTGCGACTTTCCCGCTCGGTCGTGTCGACGATCTCGTCACCAAGCTGCATGATGGAGAGTATATGGCCTACCTCGAGTCCGTCCCGGGAGCCGACGTCAATGAGAACCGTGTCAAGCTGTGATGCCATGCGTTCGGTATTGGTCATTTCGATGATTCGTCCGGAAACCTCCCCCTCCGGCTCGGTGGGGTAGATTACCGAGCTGTAACGCATGTCCTCACCGGGCATCAGCCGGTCGCCTTCCTTGATTTCAACATTGCTCCGGTTGACCCTGAGGCGCTTCATGGTGGCGGATTCCTCACCCACCACGGCGGCACTGCCGATGGTAGCCACTTCCACGGTACGGACACTGCTGTCCTCGGGATCCCTGAAGCGGTTTACCTCGCGATATATTTCGAAACTGGTGACGCCGGCTGGCCAATCGCCACGGGCAAACAGTTCATCGCCCGTGCCAACCACCAGCTTGTTACCCAGGGGTGTAACGATGTGAGGCGCCGAGTCGAAGGCCTCTTCGGCAACGATGCGATTGCTGGTGAAACTGCTCTGGATATCTTCCAGGGGGATGGCCGGAATTTCACTGGTAACACCGATAACCCGCATCTGGGGTGCCATGCGCTCAACTGCCAGGTCACCGCGCTGTGCCACCAGACGTGCCCGACCATTGATGAATTCAACGCGTATTACATCACCGGGGCTGATCTCGTCGTCATCGTCCCGGAACGGCGTCGGCTGCCAGAAATCCGACCACGAGGAGGGATCTGCCAGAAACTGACCAGCTATATCCCTGATCGTGTCGCCTTCCTGCACGATATAGCTCTGTGGAAAGTTTCGTACGAATACTGAACTGACCTGCGCACTGACCGTATTTACCCAAAACAGCAGGCTGCTGATCACGAGTGCGGGGAGAATTTGGTATAAACGGCTCTTCATAGCTTGATTTCCACGGGCTGCGAGGCTGATTATGTTAGCAATAAGGTATAATCAGAACCGGTCCCAGTTCACAGAACCACATTATTGAATTTACCTGTCACACCAGCTGACAGTTTAACTGAATTAGCATCCACCGAATTATGGCAGCGTTACAGATACTTGAATTTCCCGATCCCCGACTGCGCACCGTGGCCAGGCCGGTCACCGAATTCGACATTGACCTTAAAACGCTCATCGACGCCATGCTTCAGACCATGTACGAGGCTCAGGGCATCGGCCTGGCCGCAACCCAGGTCAACGTCCACAAACGCTTGCTGGTAATAGATTTATCGGATGATAAAGATAGTCCTCAAGTGTTTATTAATCCAGAATTCGAAGTAATCGATGACGAGCTGTCAGAATATGACGAAGGCTGCCTGTCCGTGCCGGGGTTTTACGAGACGGTTTGTCGGCCCCGGATGATCCAGGTGACGGCACAGGACGCCGATGGTGAACATTTCCAGCTGGAAGCCGGCGGGCTGTTGGCAACCTGCATACAGCATGAAATCGATCACCTGGACGGCAAGTTGTTTGTCGACTACCTGAGTGCCCTGAAGCGAAGCCGCATCCGGCACAAGCTGGAAAAAGAACAGAAGAAATCCGCCTGACGATGCCGCCGCTTGAACTCGTATTTGCCGGGACCCCCGAGTTCGCGGCCAGGCACCTGGAATCCCTGATCGCCAGCCCCCATCATGTAGCCGCCGTCTATACCCAGCCGGATCGGCGATCCGGCCGTGGCAAGAAACTGGTGTCCAGCCCGGTCAAGGCGCTGGCTGAACAGCATGGTATTCCGGTAAAACAGCCACAGTCCCTGAAATCACCGGAGGCCCGGGAGGAACTGCGTGAGCTGCGGCCGGACCTGTTGGTGGTGGTGGCCTACGGTCTGATCCTGCCCCGGGCCATCCTGGAAATCCCCCGCCTGGGTTGCATCAACGTTCATGCCTCCCTGCTGCCCCGTTGGCGAGGCGCGGCTCCCATCGAGAGAGCCCTGCTGGCGGGTGATGGCGAAACAGGGATTACCATCATGCAAATGGATGCGGGACTTGATACCGGCGACATGCTGATGCGCCAGACCGTTGCCATCGAGCCCGGGGATACCCGTATCACGCTGGAAGACAAGCTTGCCCGGGCTGGAGTAGACGCCCTGCCCCGGGTCCTGAACGACATCAGGACCCTGCAGCAGAACGCCCAGCCCCAACAGGACAAACTCAGCACTTACGCGGACAAGCTTGAGAAAGCGGATGCGCTGATCCACTGGGAGCAGCCCGCGGCCCTGATTGACCGCCAGGTACGGGCCTGCCTTGGTCGTCAGCCGGCTTTCAGCCATATCGATAACAGCCGGATCCGGATTCTGCAGGCCAGACCGGTAGCGCAACACGGGGAAGCCCGGGCCGGGGTTATCGTGGAGGTGGACAAACAGGGCGTACTGGTAGGTTGTGGCCAGGACAGCCTGCTGATAACCCGCGTACAGTTACCCGGCAAAAATCCGGTGTCGATACGGGATCTGCTCAACGCCAGGCCACATCTGTTGCAACCGGGCAAACAGTTCACCAGTGTCGACCCTGTTAAATGAGCGGCGCAGGGGCCAGGGCGTCGGCAGCAGCAGTCCTGGGCCGCCTCCTCAAGGGCGATGGTTCGCTGGCAACTCACCTGGACAAAGGGGCATGCGGATCGGACGCTGCCCTGGTACAGGAAATCTGTTATGGCGTCTGCCGGCAGTTTTTTGCCCTGCAGTCCGTGGTGGACCAGCGTCTGGACAGGCCATTACGCAACAAGGACAGCGATATCTATGCCTTGCTGCTGGCAGGTGCCTACCAGGTATTCTGCATGCGCATACCGGACCACGCGGCAGTAAACGAGTCGGTTCAGGCAACACGAATATTGAAAAAACCCTGGGCTGGCAGCCTGGTCAATGGCGTGCTTCGCAAGCTGATCGCCAATAAGGCAGACTGGATGTCGCTGGCGGATACCGCGGAGGAACAGGTACGGTGGCTACACCCCGCCTGGCTGATTCAACAGCTCCAACAGGACTGGCCGCAACGGTGGCGGACGATTCTGGAAGCCAACAATCAACGGCCGCCCATGACCTTGCGGGTCAATACACGACAAACCGGACGAGACGAATACCTTGCGCTGCTCAGCCAGGCAGGCATTGGCGCGCGGCAGGGAAAACTGGCTGACACGGCCCTGTACCTGGAAGAACCCTGTCCTGTCCAGCAGCTGCCGGGGTTTTCCCAGGGCATGGTGAGCGTGCAGGACGAGGCCTCCCAGTTGGTCCCGGCGCTGCTTGGGCTGGAAGCCGGAATGAATGTACTGGACGCCTGCGCCGCACCTGGCGGCAAGGCCTGCCACTGCCTTGAAAGTGAGCCCTCACTCTCAGGGCTGACGGCGCTGGACATCAGTGAGTCACGCGCAGAAAGTATCGCAGAAAACCTGCAGCGTCTGGGTCTGCAGGCAAGAATCGCCGTGGCCGATGCGACCCGACCCGACCTCTGGTGGGACGGTTCTCCATTTCAGCGTATTCTGCTTGACGCGCCCTGTTCTGCCACCGGCGTCATTCGTCGACATCCGGACATCAAGATTCTGCGCAGGTACGAAGACCTTGGCGATCTCGCCCGGCGCCAGTGGCACCTGTTGAACGCACTCTGGCCATGCCTGGCCGAGAACGGCCTGTTGCTGTATACCACCTGCTCGGTAACGAAACAGGAAAACGAGTCCGTCATCTCCCGGTTTCTCCAGGCCAGGCACGACGCTAAACATCAAGCCTTTGCGGCCGATTGGGGGGTAGAATGCCGGTACGGCAGACAGCTCTTTCCGGAAGCCGGTGGGAATGACGGCTTTTATTTTGCGCTGCTTCGTAAGACCCGGCAGGTCCATGAATAGGGCCATCGTCGTCGGACAGCTCCCTGGCAGCAGGTCTAATGCATGAAGATTATTATTCTCGGCGCCAACCAGGTTGGGTCAACGCTGGCCGAAACCCTTGCCAATGAGCAGAACGATATCACTGTTGTCGATTCCGACGTAACCCGGTTGCGGGAACTCAAGGACCGTATCGACATCGGCACCATTACCGGCATGGCGTCGCACCCTGACGTGCTGGAACGGGCCGGTGGCGAGGATGCGGATATGATCATCGCGGTAACCGAAAGCGACGAGATCAACATGGTAGCCTGCCGCGTGGCCTACTCCCTGTTCCATACGCCCAAGAAGATCTGTCGACTACGCTCTACGGCATACCTGGTCAGTGACAAACTGCTCAGCGGACAGGACGGCATTGCCGTCGATACCGTCATCAGCCCGGAACATATCGTTTCTGACTATATCAGCCGCCTCATCGACCTGCCCGGTTCACTCCAGGTGCTGGACTTTGCCGACGGCAAAGCACAACTCGTCGCGGTAAAGGCCCACTTCGGTGGACCGCTGGTTGGCCAGGAAATCCGCCTGTTACGCCAGCACATGCCGTCGGTAGACACCCGGGTTGCAGCGATTTTTCGCAGAGACAGACCTATCATTCCAGAAGGTGCTACGGTCATCGAAGCAGAAGATGAAGTTTTTTTCATCGCGGCGCGGAATGATATTCGCGCGGTATTGAGCGAACTGCGCCGAATGGACAAGCCCTATCGCCGGGTAATGATAGCCGGTGGCGGCAATATCGGGCTCAGGCTTGCCGAAGATATCGAGAAGCGTTACCAGGTAAAAATTATAGAGAGGGACAAGGAGCGTTGTGTGTTCCTGTCGGAAACCCTCAACAAGGCCATTGTCCTGCATGGCGAGTGCTCTCAGGGAGAGTTGCTGGTAGAGGAGAATATTGAGGACACCGACGTATTCCTGGCACTGACCAATGATGACGAGGCGAATATCATGACGTCCCTGCTGGCGAAACGGCTCGGGGCAAGAAAAGTCATGTGCCTTATCAATAATCCGGCGTATGTAGACCTGGTTCAGGGCGGTGAAATAGATATAGCCATTTCCCCCCAGCAGGCAACCATTGGCAGCCTGCTGGCTCATGTCCGACGGGGTGATGTAGTCAATGTACATTCACTCCGGCGTGGTGCGGCCGAGGCGATGGAAGCCGTCGCCCATGGTGATTCGCATTCATCAAAGGTTGTCGGCAGGGCCATCGAGGAAATCGAATTGCCAGAAGGGACAACCATTGGCGCTATTGTAAGAAATGAAGAAGTTCTTATTGCACATGACGACATTGTCGTCGAATCCGACGATCACGTTATCCTGTTTCTCGTGGATCGTAAGCGAATACCAGAAGTAGAACGCCTGTTCCAGGTAGCGTTCAGTTTCTTTTAGGAATCATGCACTTTTCCATCATAATCAAGATTCTCGGCATCCTGCTGATGCTGTTCAGTTTTCTGAGCAATCTGCCACCCATGCTGGTTGCGCTGCTTTTCAGCGAAAACACTTTTTCTTCCTTCGGCACATCTTTGATTATAACCTTTGGAACGGGTCTTTCTCTCTGGTTATTAACTTTCCGTTCAAAAGAAGAGCTTCATACCCGTGACGGCTTTCTTGTAGTCACGCTTTTCTGGACCGTGCTGGGTACATTTGGCTGCCTGCCGTTCCTGATTGCACCGGATCCGCAATTGAGCGTTACCGATGCCGTGTTCGAGTCACTATCCGGGCTGACTACCACCGGTGCCACGGTGATTACCGGTATCGATGAGCTGCCCCGGTCGATACTTTTCTATCGGCAGCAGTTGCAGTGGCTTGGCGGTATGGGCATCGTTGCCCTGGCGGTGGCAGTTCTGCCTATGCTGGGCATTGGCGGCATGCAGCTTTACCGGGCGGAGAGTCCCGGTCCGGTCAAGGATAACAAGCTGGTTCCCCGGCTCGCGGAAACTGCAAAAGCGCTCTGGTATATCTACCTTACATTGACCATTGCCTGCGCCCTGGCCTACTGGCTGGTGGGTATGGACTTGTTCGATGCCGTAACCCACAGCTTTACAACCATCGCCATTGGTGGATTCTCCACTCACGACGCCAGCATAGCCTATTTCAACAGTGCTGCCGTGGAACTGGTTGCGGTTTTGTTCATGTTCATCGCCGGTATCAACTTCGCCCTGCATTTTACCGCCTGGCGCCGACGTAGCGTGACGCACTACCTGGCCGATCCGGAGCTGCGATTTTACGCATTCATCCTGTTTCTGGTTTCACTGATTACCATTACTGTCCTGGTGTTTACCGGCAGTTATGGCTTTACTGACTCCCTGGTCAAGGGGTTGTTCCAGGTGGTGTCCATCGCCACGACAACCGGATTCACTTCTGCCGACTTCAATGCCTGGCCGTCATTTCTTCCCTACATGCTGTTTTATGCGGCAATTATAGGAGCCTGCGCCGGCTCAACCGGGGGCGGGATGAAAGTGGTGCGTATCCTGCTGATCTTCAAGCAGGGCCTGCGGGAGGTACAGCGGCTTATTCATCCGCGGGCGGTAATTCCCATCAAGCTTGGTAAGAACCCGGTTTCCGGTCGGGTTGTGGAGGCAGTATGGGGGTTTTTCGCTGTTTATGTCATGGTATTCATGGCCATGCTGCTGGCGCTGCTGGCCACCGGCCTGGATATCATCACCGCGTTCAGCGCAGTGGGAGCCTGCATCAATAATCTTGGACCGGGACTGGACAGCATTGCCCAGAGTTATGGTCACTTACCTGCTGCCGCCAAGTGGATCCTGTGCCTGGCCATGCTCATGGGCCGCCTCGAGGTGTTTACCCTGCTGGTGCTGTTTACGCCAACTTTCTGGCGAAAGTAATTCGGGGTCACGCTGGCGGATTGTCCTGTTATTCACCTTCCGGTGTTTCACCGGGCGCCGGTAACATGTCGATATTGACAAGCAGTGCAACGCCGTTGTGGCGGTTTCAGCTGGCTACCTGTAAAAACGCGAACCATCCGGCCTGCGCTTGAACCGTTTGTATTCCCACTGGTACTGGGACACGGCTTCGCTAACACATTTTTCAACTGTTCTGTTCAGCCCGCGAACCGAGTTCTGCAAGTCAGCGTCGTAAATCAGTGGATCTGCGGCGTGAACTTTCAAGTCGAATCCCCGTCCCCGCGGCAGACGCCTGGCATAGCCGCAGATTACCCTGGCGCCGGTGCGTTCAACCAGGCGCGAAACCAGGGTCATGGACAGGGCCGGTACACCAAAGAAATCGGCGAACTCGCCTCCTTCCTCGGCAGGCTCCTGGTCCGGCAGCAGGCCGACCATTTCCCCGCGCTTCAGCGCCTTGAGCAGAATGGCGACTCCCTGACGGTTGGTCGGCGCCAGGCGAGCCTGCCCCCGGCTGCGGGCATTTCTTATCATCTCGTCGAAGTAGTGGTTCTTGGGCGGCTGATACATGAACGTGGAGGGGTACTTTTCGGTAAAGTAATAACCGAAAATTTCCCAGTTACCCAGGTGGGGTGCCAGCAGAATCACCCCCTTGCCCTGCTGGTAGGCATCTTCCAGTATGTCACCACCCTCGATTTCCCTGACCAGGGCGAGAACCTTGTCTACCGGCAACCGCCAGCACTTTCCCATTTCCAGTGCTGTTTTTGCCGTTTCACGCAGACTTTCCGCAACCAGTGTGTGCAGTTCCCGATCCGGTAATGTCGGAAAGCACAGGCGCAGGTTGTACCGGGTAGTCTCGCGCATGCGCGTCGGGCACAGGTTCATGGCTATCCCGAAAATGGCCGCCAGTGCCTGCAGCAGGGACAACGGTAACCAGGCACAGATCGTAAGCAGTCCCCTGGCCAGAAGAAACTTTAACTTGTCGATAACTGTGCTCCTGTGGTGGTAGCGTGCCAACCCTGATTGGCCCGGGCCGAATGGAATCACAAAATACTGCGGGCGACAACCTGCTGGTCGACCTGCAATGTCTCGCGGATACCGTGTTGAATAGTAGCCGCGGTATGGATATGTTTAAGGGAATCAAGGATAATTGCACCCCTTTTTTGAGGAACCTCCAAGCAATCGAGCACCAGGAATTCACTTCGACTTCCGCATTGGTAATTCTGAATGAGCAGTCAGCCAGATCTGAAAACTTTCCAGGGATTGATATTGGCCTTGCAGCAATACTGGGCCGACTACGGGTGCGTGGTTTTACAGCCTCTGGACCTGGAGGTGGGAGCAGGCACTTTTCATCCCGCGACCTTTCTGCGCTCCATCGGACCGGAAACCTGGAACACGGCCTATGTGCAACCCTGTCGCCGACCCACCGACGGGCGCTACGGTGAAAACCCGAATCGGCTGCAACACTACTATCAGTTCCAGGTGATTCTCAAACCTTCTCCGGAGAATATTCAACAGCTTTACCTGGGTTCCCTGGAAAGCCTGGGCATCGACACGTCCGTGCACGATATACGCTTTGTGGAAGACAACTGGGAATCACCGACTCTGGGTGCCTGGGGACTGGGATGGGAAGTCTGGCTGAACGGCATGGAGGTTACCCAGTTTACCTATTTCCAGCAGGTTGGCGGCCTGGACTGCTTTCCCGTCAGTGGGGAAATTACCTACGGTATTGAGCGGATCGCCATGTACCTGCAGGGCGTCAACAGCATCTACGATATCGTATGGACCGACGGACCCGACGGAGTGGTTACCTACGGTGATGTGTTCAAGCAGAATGAAGTGGAAATGTCCGCTTACAATTTCGAACACGCAGATACCGGATTGTTGTTCCGGTATTTCGATGACTGTGAATCTCAATGTGAATCGCTGATTGAAAAAGGTCTTGCACTTCCGGCTTATGAACAGGTACTCAAGGCATCGCACTATTTCAACCTGCTGGATGCCCGGCAGGCAATTTCGGTTACCGAGCGACAACGGTTTATCCTCAGAGTCAGGTCGCTATCCCGGATGGTAGCGGAAGCCTACTACGAGAGTCGGAAGAAGTTGGGATTCCCCCTTGCACCGGACTCAATCCGAAAAGAACTGTCAGGTAGCTGATTTTCAATATCCCAGGTCACGCTGAAGATGTCAGATAAAGATTTACTGGTAGAAATAGGCACCGAGGAATTGCCTCCCAAGGCGCTTAAGTCGCTTGGGCTGGCGTTCAAGTCGGGTGTCGAAAACGGCCTTGATGCCGAGGGCCTGGCATTTTCCGGTATCAGCTGGTTTGCCACGCCGAGGCGCCTGGCTGTCCTGGTTGAGGGTCTGGCTGAATCCCAGCCTGACCGGAATATCGAAAAGTACGGTCCGGCACTTCAGGCGGCTTTCGATGCTGAAGGAAAGCCGACGAAAGCAGCTCAGGGATTTGCAAGATCCTGCAATACGTCGGTAGAGGATCTGGACAAGGGAGAGAAAGACGGTGTACCCAAACTTCTGTATCGATCGTTGCAAAAAGGAAAGAAGACGGAAGCGCTGGTTGAGAAAATCGTAGTAAACTCCCTGAATAAACTTCCCATTCCAAAAAGAATGCGGTGGGGAAGCAACAGGATCGAGTTTGTGCGGCCGGTACACTGGGTAGTATTACTTTATGGTGAAAAAGTCATCCCGGCTACGATACTGGGCAAGCTTGCAGGCAACCTGACTTTTGGCCACCGATTTCACCAGCCTTCGGCTCTCGTCATCAGCAGTCCGTCTGAGTACGCCGGCCTCCTTGAAGAAAAAGGATATGTTATTGCTGACTTCGAAGCCCGCAGGAAAAGGGTGAGGGAGCTCGTCGAAGCCGAAGCAGCGAAGCTTAACGCGACTGTGGTAATTGAGAATGCACTGCTGGACGAGGTCACCAGCCTGGTTGAATGGCCGGTGGCGCTGACCGGAGGGTTTGACCAGCATTTTCTCAGGGTTCCGAAGGAAGCATTGATTTCAAGTCTTACCTCACACCAGAAGTGTTTTCACCTGGTGGCGGATGATGGCCGGCTGCTGCCCAACTTCGTCGCCGTCAGCAACCTGGACAGCAAGGACCCGGCCCAGGTTATCGAGGGTAACGAGCGGGTTATCCGCCCTCGCCTGGCAGATGCTGATTTCTTTTTCCAGACCGATAAAAACGAATCCCTTGCAAGCCGTCAGGAACGTCTCAAGCAGGTAGTCTTTCAGCAGAAGCTGGGCACCCTCCATGCCAAGTCCCGGCGCGTGGCGTCACTGGCACGATCGATCGCCGCTCAACTGGGAGCTCGGGAGGCGCTTTGTGAACGCGCTGCCCTGCTGGCGAAATGCGATCTGCTGACCAGCATGGTCGGGGAGTTTGCGGAACTGCAGGGCATCATGGGCTATTACTATGCCCTGAACGATGGCGAGGACCCGGAAGTTGCCGCGGCGATCAACGAACAGTATATGCCCCGTCATGCCGGCGATGAACTGCCCGAATCACTGACCGGCAGTATTGTATCCCTGGCGGAAAAGATCGACACGATCGTAGGACTGTTTGTCATCGGTCAGCCGCCGACAGGGTCCAGGGATCCATTTGCCCTGCGCCGTGCGGCCATCGGCATTTTGCGGATTCTCGTCGAAAAACAGCTGGACCTCGACCTGCGGTCACTTATCGACCTGTCCGTTGAGCAGTTCGCCCATCTTGACCCGGGCACAGAAATTGCCGGGCAGGTTTTTGAATTTTTCCTGGAAAGGTTTCGCTTCTGGTACCAGGAAAAAGGCATACCGGCGGAAGTCTACCTTGCAGTTCTGTCACTGCAACCCCCCAGCCCCCTGGATTTCAACAGCCGTATCCTGGCGGTGGATCACTTCGGCAAACTGGACGAGGCAAAAGCGCTTGCCAGTGCCAACAAGCGGGTAGCCAACCTGTTGCGGGATATCGACGATGATCCTTCTGTATTTTCAGTCGACGATAAACTGTTAACGGAACCGGCGGAACAAGCCCTGGCGGCGGCTATTGAAAACAAGGAAAGTGAGGTGGCACCGCTTTTTCAGCGGCGGGATTATCGGCAGGGACTGGCACAGCTGGCTGAACTCAAGGCGCCCGTCGATCGATTTTTCGATGAGGTCCTGGTAATGGATGAAGAGTTGTCCCGGCGTAATAATCGCCTGGCACTCCTCGTACGGTTACGCGCGCTTTTCCTCCAGGTGGCCGATATCTCGCTGCTCCACCAGGGTTGATCCAGGGATTCGCTGTCGACGAGGCTGGAACCTTCACTGCCGAGTCGACCAACGGGCTTCCCCAATGAAAAAGTGATCCAAACTGGTAATTCCATTGAAATTGGTCATACTGGACAGAGATGGAGTCATTAATCAGGACTCCGACACCTACATCAAGTCCCCGGAAGAATGGCTGCCCCTGGACGGGAGCCTCGAGGCAATTGCCCGGCTCGGCAAGGCTGGATTCAAAATTGTCGTCGCAACCAATCAGTCGGGAATAGCACGAAAGCTGTTTGATGAATTTACCCTGGCGCGCATTCACCAGAAGATGATTTCCCTGGCGGAGTCCCACGGGGGGTTTATCGATGCCGTATTTTACTGCCCCCATGGACCGGATGAGGGCTGCAACTGTCGTAAACCGAAGACGGGCATGCTTGAAGAAATAGCCGTAGAATTTGGCGTGGACCTGGCGGGGGTACCGTTTGTGGGTGACAGCCTCAAGGACTTACAGGCAGCTGAAAGGGTCGGCTGTATACCCTACCTGGTAAGGACCGGGAAAGGTAAGCAAACACTTACAAACCTTAAAGGAAGCGATTTCAGTGAAGTAGTTCAGGTGGCTGACCTCGACGAGGCAAGCCGACTGATTATTCAGCAATGTCGATGATTACTCTATTCCTGATTTTACGGTCACTGATCTTTTACCTGGGTTATGTCATCGTCACGGTAGTTCTCGCACTGGCTTCCTTGTTACTCGTATGGTTTTTTCCAGATTCCCAACGGCACCTGTTGCACAAACTCTGGTGCACCACGATTCTGCAATGGTGCAGGTTGTGCTGCGGAATTCACTACCATGTTCAGGGTCTGGAAAACATCACGGGCAAATCCGTCGTGGTGCTGGCGAATCATCAGAGTGAGTGGGAAACCATGTTTATTTACCGCTACCTGGCCCCGGTGTGCCCGATTCTCAAGAAAGAGCTCATCGACATTCCCGTGTATGGCTGGGCCATGCGGTTGGTGAAACCCATAGCTATTGATCGCAGCAAACTGCACGAAGCGGGGAAATCCATTCTCAAGCAGGGACGACAACGGTTGGAAAGTGGCAGGTCGGTAATGATTTTTCCCGAGGGAACGCGAACGACGCCAGGCGGCGTTAAGAAGTTTTCCCGCAGCGGTGCCAGGCTGGCAATTGAAGCCGGTGTACCAATCCTGCCGATAGCACACAATTCCGGCCAGTGCTGGCCAAGGCAGTTCATCAAATACCCGGGCACAATCCATGTCAACATCGGGCAACCACTGCCTACCAATGAGCAGGATGCTACCGTGCTAACCAACCAGGTTGAAGACTGGATTAGACAGCATGTTGTCGACCAATCTGCACGCCCGGGAGCTGCAGTTGTTGACAACTAAACGTCAAGATTTTGAACAGAAAGTGCATTGGCCTCAATAAAGTCCCGTCGCGGGTCTACCTGGTCGCCCATCAGTGTGGTGAACAACTGATCGGCGCCAATGGCATCTTCGATGGTTACCTGCAACATTCTTCTGTTTTCCGGATCCATGGTTGTCTCCCAGAGTTGTTCCGGGTTCATCTCACCAAGGCCCTTGTACCTTTGTAAATAGTGCCCTTTCATGGCATCGGCAATCAGCCAATGGACGGCCTGATCGAAATTGGCAACCTCTTTGCTCTTCTCACCGCGTTTGACGTAAGCGCCTTTTTCCAAAAGGCCATCCAGGGTTTTACCCAACCGGGTAAGCGCCCGATACTCGCCGGAGCTGAAGAAATCACGGCTGAAGTTAAAACTCTTTTCCAGTCCATGCAGCTTGTGAATTGCTACAGGTAAAAACAGGTTTCGTTCCCGGTCGACGTTGAGATCGATAACATAATTCGCCCCGACGCCCGGCATCCGCTCTTCCAGCCTACTGGATAATTCTTCGATCCAGTTTCGCATCCTGCTTTCGTCACTCAGGTCTTCTTCTGCAATCGGACTGATGAAAATCATGGTCTCCAGTAATTCTGCTGGATAAAAACGACCCAGCCTGTTGATTATGGAATGCGCATCGTTGTACTCGTTGACTATTGCTTCCAGTGAGTCCCCGGATATTGGCGGTGCATCCTTGTTGACGTACAGACTTGCGTCATCAAGTGCCGCCTGGGTCTGATAGGTGGCCAGTTCCGCCTCATCCTTCAGGTATTGTTCCTGCTTACCTTTTCGAACCTTGTAGAGTGGAGGCTGGGCAATATAGATATGCCCTCTTTCAACCAGCTCGCGCATTTGCCTGAAAAAGAAGGTAAGCAACAGGGTCCGAATATGGGAACCGTCTACATCGGCGTCGGTCATTATGATAATTCGGTGATAGCGAAGATTTTCCGGATTAAAGTCTTCATTACCGATCCCGCATCCCAGTGCCTTGATCAGGGTACCGATTTCTGCGGAACTGAGCATCTTGTCGAAGCGCGCCTTTTCCACGTTGAGTATTTTGCCCTTCAACGGCAACACGGCCTGGTATTTACGACTCCGCCCCTGCTTGGCGGACCCGCCGGCGGAATCTCCCTCGACAATATAAATTTCGGACTTGGAAGGGTCTTTTTCCTGGCAGTCCGCCAGCTTGCCGGGTAGGCCCGCAACATCCAGGGCACCTTTACGGCGAGTCATCTCCCGGGCCTTTCTCGCAGCCTCCCGGGCACGGGCCGCCTCGATGATCTTGTCAACAACCAGCTTGGCCTCCTGGGGATTTTCCAGCAGGTAGTCAGTGAAGTGTCTGGACATCTCCTGCTCCACCACGGTTTTCACCTCGGAGGAAACAAGCTTGTCCTTGGTCTGTGAGGAAAATTTCGGGTCCGGAACCTTGACCGAGATTACCGCGGTCAGCCCTTCTCGAGCATCATCACCGGTGGTATTGACTTCCTTGCCTTTTTTAGAAGCAACTTCGTTGCCGATATAATTGTTCAGCACACGGGTCAGGGCAGCCCGGAACCCTGCCAGGTGCGTTCCGCCATCCTTTTGCGGGATATTGTTGGTGTACGCAAAAATATTTTCCTGATAAGAATCGTTCCACTGCAATGCCACTTCCACGTTTATTCCGTCTTCCCGGCGTTCGGAACTGAAATAGAACATCTTGTTGACAGTGTTCTTATTGGTATTCAGGAATTCGATAAATGCTTTCAGTCCACCTTCATACCTGTAAGTCTCTGATTTTCCGGTACGTTCGTCGTTCAGGCAGATAGCCACGCCGGCATTTAAAAAAGCCAGTTCCCGCAGCTTCTTGGCCAGAATGTCATAGTGAAATTCGACATTGGTAAACGTGTCGCGAGACGGCTTGAAGGTACATTCGGTTCCAGTGGCATCGGTTTCACCAACTACTCCCAGCGGCGCCTGCGGTACCCCATGCCTGTACACCTGTTCGTGAACTTTACCTTCCCGCCAGATCGTCAGAGTCAATTCTTCCGACAGCGCATTGACGACGGAGACACCCACACCGTGAAGTCCCCCGGACACCTTGTAACTGTTGTCGTCAAATTTTCCCCCGGCGTGCAAGACCGTCATGATGACTTCTGCTGCGGAGACGCCTTCCTTATGCATTTCCGTGGGAATACCACGACCGTTATCAGACACCGTGACGGATTCGCCGACATGTATTGTGACATTGATTTGATCACAGTGACCTGCCAGGGCTTCGTCAATAGAGTTATCGACCAGCTCGAAAACCATGTGGTGCAAACCTGTTCCGTCATCGGTGTCACCGATGTACATTCCGGGTCGCTTACGAACAGCGTCCAGGCCTTTGAGAACCTTGATACTGTCAGATGTGTAATTGGATTTTTCGCTCATTCGATACCTCAGGAAATCCTGCAAATTCAACTGGTAATTTTACCATGTTCCACGTGAAACTTAGTCACCGGGGCACCCCGATCCAGTGAATTATTAAGCGTGGCGTCATCAACGCTGGTCAGGAAAACCTGACCCTGCATCTGCTGTAGAAACTGGCAAATTCGTGTTCTGTTAGTCTCATCGAGTTCCGCTGGCAGGTCATCTACCAGAAAAATACTATGCCGTTCACCAGCTCCAGCCTGCAATACGCCCTGGGCCAGTTTTAAGGCGCTTACCAGCATTTTCTGCTGTCCTCTCGATAACACATCCGACGCCGGCAACCGATCATACTTAACCAGGATATCGGCTCGATGTGGTCCGAATTGTGTACTGCCGTAGCGCCTGTCCTGTTGTTCGTTATCCCTGAGCACTGCAATCAGGTCTTTATCAGCGTCCCAGCCCCGCCGATACTCCAGTGAGATATCGTCAACTACCGCCAGTTTGCTGAATACCTCCTGAAATACCGGCAGGAACCGCTGAAAATAGCGTTGGCGGGCATTGTCCACTTCCCCGGCTTCCCGGCTGAGCTCAACATTCCATGCCTGGATCTGGCTCCAATCCGGGTTTGCACTTTTCAGCAGGAAATTTCGGTTGGCAATACATTTTCTGCTGTTGCGCCAGTGATGGACGAAGCCTGGTTCCACGTGAAACACTCCCCAATCGAGAAACTGCCGCCTTTCTCTCGGGCTGCCTTCCAGCAGTCTAAAGGTAGCGGAATCCAGAACCTGGACAGGTAACAGGCCGGCCACTTCCACCCAGTTAGACTGTTTTTCTCCCCGTAGCTTCAACAACGGTTTCCTGTTGCGAAACTTCTGCAGGCCAATAGTGGTGCCGTCACCAAGTTGAGTAAATACCGTCAATTCATTGCTGTCATTGTTAATCAGGGGCGTGGTCCTGACACTCCTGAACGACTTACCGGTAGCCAGGACATGGACTGCCTCCAACAGGCTGGTTTTGCCACTGCCATTGGCACCATAGATCAAATTTACCCGGGCACCGGGATCCAGCGAAATTTGCTCAATATTTCTGAATCGAGACACTGAGAGGGATTTAAACAGGGCCATACCCGCGGGACACCGGTGTCGATAAATTCGGAAACTCGAAGACAGTTGAACGTTCAGCCTGGCTTGGAAATTGTCCAGCCAGAACTAAATTCAATGGAACAACTGAACTGCCGGTTAAGTGGAGGTGGATGTTATGTAACTGAACAGGCAAGGAATCTAGAGTCGCATAGGCATAACAACATAAAGCGCTTCCGACGATTCATCATTCTCTCCTTCCAGCAACGCACTGCTGTTGGGGTCAGAAAGAGTGATTCGCACCTGTTGACTGTTTAACGCGGTTAATACGTCAATCAGGTAGCTGACATTGAAACCAATTTCCATGGCATCTCCGTCGTAGTCCACGGAAACCGCCTCTTCGGCTTCTTCCTGTTCCGGGTTATTGGCCAGGATCTTCAGTTCTCCGGATGCCAGAACCAGGCGCACTCCACGGTACTTTTCATTGGATAGAATCGAAACCCGGGAAAAAGCCTGGCGCAGTTCACGACGATCGCCAACCACATGCTTGTTCCCGCCTTTCGGCAACACGCGGTTATAGTCGGGAAATTTGCCATCCACCAGCTTGGAAGTGAACGTATAATCCGCCATTCTGGCCCGGATGTGGTTGTTGCCGAAAACCAGGGTCAACTCCCCGTCCCCTTCGCTGATCAATCGGGAAAGCTCCATGATTCCCTTTCTGGGCAAAATCAGCTGCTGGGTCGAACTGGTCTCATTGCGGGTAGTCACGGTCTGCATGGCCAGTCGATGACCATCGGTGGCGACAACCCGCAAATAATCCGGTGCCACTTCGAACAGCATGCCGTTCAGGTAGTAACGAACGTCCTGTTGCGCCATTGCAAAACTCGTGCTGTCAAGAAGCTCCTTGAGTTTCTGCTGTTCAACATTCACCGTCGAAGTGCCGGCTTCATCTTCGATGGTGGGGAATTCCGAGGCCGGCAGCGTTGCCAGGGTAAATCGACTGCGGCCGGACCTGATGGTCACCCTGTCCTCTTTTTGAGAAAAATCCAGTGACGATCCTTCAGCAAGAGATTTGCAGATATCAACCAACTTTCGCGCCGGAACGGTCACTGCACCCGATTCTCCTCCGGGTTCCACTTCTACCCGACCGATCAATTCCACTTCCAGGTCGGTACCTGTCAGTGATAATTCCTGGTCCTTGAGCACAACCAGAATATTGGAAAGCACCGGCAGGGTCTGCCGTCGCTCAACAACACCACTGACCAACTGAAGGGGTTTCAACAAAGCATCCCTGGATACGGTGAATTGCATGACTCGATTGTTTTCCTTTAGATTCCTTGAATAATCGTCATTGCCCATCCATTCCGGGCAAAAACCAACACGTGTTATCCTGTCAGGGATCGAAGCAGGTTGTTGTAATCCTCTTCGATATCGGTGGTGGTTTTTCTTAATTTACTGATCTGTCGACAGGCATGCAGCACTGTCGTGTGATCACGGCCTCCAAACGCGTCGCCAATTTCCGGCAGGCTGTGATTTGTCAATTCCTTGGATAACGACATGGCTACCTGTCGAGGCCTGGCCACTGAGCGGTTTCGTCTTTTTGACAACATATCACCCATTTTAATCTTGTAGTATTCCGCTACTGACCGCTGTATGTTGTCAATTGACACCATTTTGTCCTGCAGGGCAAACAGATCCTTAAGGGCTTCCTTGATCAGTTCCAGGTCAATTGGCCGCCCAACAAAACTGGAGTGAGCAATCACTTTCTTTAAAGCCCCTTCCAGTTCACGCACATTGGAACGTAAACGTCGGGCGATAAACAATGCTGCTTCACTGGGCAGGTGCACGTCCACCAGAGCTGCCTTCTTGATCAGGATCGCCGCCCGCGTTTCCAACTCCGGCGGCTCTACGGCAACCGTCAGTCCCCAACCGAAGCGGGATTTCAAGCGCTCTTCCAGCCCGCTGATTTCCTTATGAAATCTATCGCAGGTCAGGATTATCTGCTGACCTCCCTCGAGCAGTGCGTTGAAGGTGTGAAAGAACTCCTCCTGGGATCGTTCCTTCCCGGCAAAAAACTGGATATCGTCGATGAGTAACGCGTCGACGGACCGGTAGTAGCGTTTGAATTCATTGATAGCATTCAACTGCAACGCGGTAACCATGGTAGCCACGAAAGTCTCTGAATGCAGGTAGACTATTTTTGCATCGGGTTTGGTCTGTAGCAGGTAATTACCGATGGCATGCATCAGGTGCGTCTTGCCCAGCCCTACGCCGCCGTAGATGAACAACGGATTGTAGGCCTTGCCCGGGTTTTCGGCTACCTGCAGTGCCGCAGCCCTGGCAAGCTGGTTGGATTTGCCGACGATGAAATTATCAAACGTGCTATCCCGGTTCAGCTTGCTCTTATGACTTATGCGGCCACTGACCGTCTGCCCACCGGCTTTCATCAACGCGCGCTCGGGTGACGCAGCCCCCTGATGCCGTGATGTGGACGTTACCGACAACCGTATGTCCTGATCGGTCTTTTCCACGATGCGGGACAGCTCGCCACCCGACTCGTTCCCGGTATCTGCCTCGAAGGTTTTTCCCGGGTACCTATCGCCGGGGCTGTCATTGACAGCACCGTTGAAACCGTCAGATTCCGGACTTTTCAGCAGCCCGGGCCCCATCGGGGATCCGGGCCGGGCCGTCTCCCGACCAGTGACAGGACCTTTATTTCTGCCGTTTTCAGCAGATTTAACCGAGGCATCCGATGCTGTTGACCCGCTGTCCTGCGGGATTTCACCGGAATTCAGGGCCGTCAGTGAACTCCGCTTGTCGGTGACCTTGATCGCCACCCTCGCGGTTTCACAATATCCCTTCAGCAATTCCTCAATACGATCCTTGTATTTTTCTTCCACCCAATCCCTGACGAACCGATTGGGCGCAATCAATTGCACCGCTTCCGTCTCGGTTTCGACCTTTAGCGGCCGGATCCAGGTGTTAAATTGCTGAAGGGGAATTTCGCTTTTTAAAATCTCAACACAATTCTGCCAATCAACTGCCAGCACTTTACCGTTCCCCAGAGTAACTCTTTAAGAATTATTTTTTTTGTTCTTGATGAAGGATGACAATACTAACTCAATTGAAAATTTGTTATCCACAGCTTCAATGATTCTTTCAGGATTTTTTACTACAAATTTTTCCTTTTATAATTAGCTAGTTAAAAACAAAGACAAAAAAATCGCCGATAAATACAGGCTCGAAAATTTCTTTCTGCAGCGGAATTGTCCCTGGTAACAAGCTGTGGATAACTTGTCATTATCACGCCGATAAGCGGGTAGACTGCCGACCTGAAGGCCGTTCCCGTAACCAGCCGCCACCATTGCATCTTTGCCTTAAAACCACTAGAATTCGCGCTCCTTTTTACGGCAGACCACTTCCTGCCGGCAAAGCGATTCACTGGAACCAATAGCCATGAAACGAACATTTCAACCCAGCGTACTCAAAAGGGCCCGTACCCACGGTTTTCGAGCCCGCATGGCCACCAAGGGTGGCAGACTGGTCATCAAGCGTCGGCGCGCCAAGGGCCGTGCCCGACTGTCGGCCTGATTCCTGCCACCGATCGAATTGTTGTCCTGAACCAGAGTGGAGTCTCCGACTTGCCGGTCTACAGCTTTCCAAGAAAGCTGCGGCTGACTGAGGCAGGCCAGTTCACTGCCGTTTTCAAGAAGGCCACCCACAAGGTCTCCAACCGCTATTTCTTGATTCTGGCCAGGTACAATCAACTGGACCGGGGTCGACTTGGACTGGTAGTGGGGAAAAAGCACCTTCCCAAAGCTGTCCAGCGCAACCGGGTAAAACGTCTGATAAGGACCTCATTTCGACAAAACCAGGGTTTGCTCGCGGGGCTGGACATCGTTATTCTTGCGCGCAGCAATATGAATTCCCTGGATAACAGGGAAATAACAGAAAGTATTCAGCAATTGTGGCTGGATGTGGTGAACAAGTCGAAATCAGGAAAAAAACGCAATTCCACTGCACCAGTAAATCCCACAACCAGTGATTAGGAGGGAATGGCTCTACCGGCTCCGACTCAATGACACGAGAAATTGAGTAAGAAGACGCCAGCAGGTCATCAATAATCCCATGATTCGCCAACTTGTCATCAGGCTGATTACTCTCTATCAGCACATCCTCAGTCCGATTCTGGGTACTCACTGTCGCTTCTACCCAAGTTGCTCCAATTATATGAAGGAAGCCATTGCCGCCCACGGGGTGTTAAAGGGAATCTACCTGGGCGGTCGCCGCCTGTCCCGCTGCCATCCCTGGCACGAAGGTGGATTCGATCCGGTTCCAGGTACTTTGCCTGGTAAACACGACTCAGCCACTGGGAAATAACGGTTACCATGGACCTTTCACGATTTTTTCTGTACTCCGCGCTGGCCGTGGTCTCCTACCTCCTGTTACTGGCATGGAACGAGGATTACCCGAACCAGGTTCCCGAAACAGCCTCACGTCCGGAAGCCAGCCTTGCCGACCTGGGCACTCCGGCAATCGATGCGACCCCGCAGACGGACATTCCAACCAGCATACCTCCAGCGCAGTCGTCGGTGGCAGTGGCACCGACCGACAGCGCAGCTCCGGGAACTGCAGATACACCAGTCGTTCCCGGAAGCGACCCGGCCACTTCCGGGGCGATGGGCGCCAACGTCGTCAATGTGTATACCGACACCCTTGAACTGAGTATCGACCTGATCGGTGGGGACATCGTCTACCTGGCTTTACCTCAGCACCTCATGGAACTGGATACTCCGGATCAGCCGTTTGTCCTGCTGCAGAATGATCCGGGCCGCAGCTACGTGGCCCAGTCCGGCCTGATCGGCAGCGATGGGATCGATGCCAACGGCAGGGCACTTTACCAAAGCACAGCATCCACGTTCCGCATGGGTGACAATCAGGATACCCTCAGCGTCGACCTGGTCACGACCACCGACGACGGTGTGGAAGTGACCAAGCGTTTTACTTTCGAGCGCGGCAGCTATGTTGTCGACGTGACGTTCCTGGTGGACAATAACTCTGCCTCGCCCTGGCAGGCCAATATCTTCGGCCAGATCAAGCGAGACAATTTCGGAGACCCGAGTGATGCCGGCGGGTTTACCCGCAACTTCCTCGGCTTCGCGCTGACCGCCGAGGACGATCCCTATATCAAGGTGGATTTTGACGACATTGACGATGGCGAACCGGCCATCGATATAACCGGCGGCTGGGTGGCCTTCAGCCAGCACTATTTTCTATCCGCCTGGATTCCGGACCAGTCACAACAGAACAATTTTTCCACCCGTAAAAATGCCATCAACCAGTATATCGGCGGATTCGTCAGCCCGGCCTTCAGCGTTCCCCCCGGCTCCAGCGGCAGCCAGTCCATCAGGTTTTATGCCGGACCCACTGATCAGAACAGGCTGGCGGAACTGGCTCCAAACCTCAACCTGACCATCGACTACGGCATACTCTGGTTCCTGGCGTCACCCATCTACTGGCTGCTGACACACATCGAGCCGTTCGTTGGCAACTACGGCGTGGCCATTATCCTGTTGACGGTATTGATCAAGGGAATTTTCTACAAGTTGACGGAAACGCAGTACAAGTCCATGGCTGGCATGCGTCGGGTCATGCCAAAGATGCAGCAACTGAAAGAGTCCTACGGAGATGACAAGGTAAAGCTGCAGAAGGCAACCATGGAGCTTTACAAGAAAGAGAAAATCAATCCGTTTGGCGGCTGTTTACCCATGCTGGTCCAGATGCCGGTGTTCATCGCACTCTACTGGATGCTGATGCGCAGCGTGGAGTTGCGTCACGCTCCTTTTTTTCTCTGGATTGAAGATCTTTCGGTCATGGATCCCTATTTCGTCCTGCCACTGTTGATGGGGGCTTCGATGTACCTCCAGACCTCGCTGAGCCCCACCCCTGGCGATCCCATGCAGGCCAAGGTAATGAAGTTCATGCCGGTAATGATGACAGTTTTCTTTCTCTGGTTTCCCGCCGGCCTGGTACTTTACTGGCTGGCAAACAGCCTCCTGGGCATACTGCAGCAATGGTACATTACCAGGAAAATCGAAGCTTCCTATGCGACTTCGGGTAAATCCTGAACTGCTGACTGACCCGTCACAGTGATCTCTGACCATGACGATCACGAATACCGATACCATCAGCGCCATCGCTACACCACCCGGGCGTAGTGGTATAGGTATCGTTCGACTTTCCGGGCCCGATTGCAATCATATCGCCCGGCAGGTACTGGGCTTTCAGCCAGTTCCGAGAAAAGCCTACTTCACCGACTTTCTTGACCGGAACGGTGAGGTCATCGACAAAGGCATAGCACTGTTTTTCAAAGGACCGAATTCGTTCACTGGAGAGGATGTGCTGGAGCTCCAGGGTCACGGTGGTATCTTTGTTCTGAACAGTATATTAAAGAGCACGCTTGATCTTGGCTGCAGGCTTGCCAACCCTGGCGAATTTTCAGAACGTTCATTTATTAACAACAAAATGGACCTTGCCCAGGTGGAGGCTATTGCCGACCTGATCAACGCCAATTCCGAACAGGCCGCCAGGTCTGCTTTCCGCACTCTGGAGGGAGCCTTCTCACAACGTATCGATGAACTGACAGCCAGTATCACCGAGTTGCGCGTTTACCTGGAAGCGGCCATTGATTTCACCGATGAAGACATCGATTTCATATCCGAAGGAAACTCAGTAGACAGGCTGCAGGCCATCATCAGGCAAACCGGCGAAGTGTTCAAACAGGCCAGGATGGGAATCATTCTGCAGGAAGGGATAACCATTGCCATAGCCGGCAGACCCAATGTAGGTAAATCCAGCCTGCTCAATGCCCTGTCCGGCCGGGATTCTGCCATCGTGACCGACATTCCCGGGACTACCCGGGATATTCTCAAAGAACTTATCGATGTTGACGGTATCCCGGTTCACGTAACCGACACCGCCGGCCTCAGAACCAGCAACGACCGGGTAGAACAGGAAGGTGTCAGGAGAGCGCGACGGGCTATCGGGGACGCCGATCTGGTGCTGCTGGTTGTCGACAGCCAGTCCCTTGTCGAAGCCGGTGACGGGTCCGGCACGGATCCTGGATTAGAAACCAGTGCAGGGCAGGCCATCGAAGCGCTGTTCAAGGAAACGGAGCTGCCGTCCTCCCTGCTGGCATCCCATAAGATCCTGGCGGTATTTAACAAGGTGGATTTATTACCGGAATCTTCCCTGAATACGGATATCACGATAACCATGGACGGCCACCGTATTCCCGGACTGTTGGTTTCGGCGAAAACCCAGGTCGGTATGACCCCACTACGGGACGCTTTCAAGCACGCCGTAGGCTATACGGCCGGGGAGGAAGGCAGCTTTATGGCGAGGGAAAGACATCTGCGCGCGCTTGAAAAGGCGGTGACCTATCTTGAATCTGCCGATGCCCAGCTGCGCATCGGTGAAAACCTCGAACTGGTGGCGGAGGACCTGCGACTGGCCCAGGTCAGCCTGGGTGAAATTACCGGCCAGCTCACCAGTGATGAATTACTTGGACAGATCTTTTCCAGCTTCTGTATAGGCAAGTAACAGCTTGGTCACAGGAATAGCAGAATTCTCCCGGGAATGGGTATAACTGCATCAGCGTTGGATTGATACTGTTGATAAGCCCGCCAGGCCTGTGGGCGGGAATCGGGATAACTGAGGGATACTTTTACGGCCCTGCGCCAACGTGAATTTGATCTACAGCCGGTGCAGAGCTTTCCGGCAGCTTAAACAGAACTTACTGATAGGTCTACCCACCGGACAAGATACTGAAGGCTAAGATGAAATAAGGCTTATCTACAGAATTAGCCCTTGCCTATAACAACAACATATAACTCTTACTACTTTATATAAATATTTATTCAACAATTTTATTTAAAATTCTTTTACTGGATACGGCCTGTTGACAACTTCACGGGCAAGCAACTGGATACTGGCGTTCCCCGTGGCGAATTGCCGATTCAGGAGTTGATCATGGCAATCCAGGGCGTATACTTACCGGCCCCGCTGCTACTGCAGCTTACGAATCGTTTTGGCTTATGGATTTGAACAGGACATTTGATGTGATCGTGGTCGGTGGCGGCCATGCCGGCACCGAAGCCGCGCTTGCTGCAGCGAGAGCCGGCGCCAGCACGCTGCTGGTGACGCACAACATTGAAACCCTCGGGCAGATGTCCTGCAATCCGGCCATTGGCGGAATCGGCAAGAGTCACCTGGTACGGGAAATCGACGCCCTGGGTGGTGCCATGGCGCTGGCTACCGACAGTGCAGGAATACAGTTCCGCGTATTGAACTCCAGCAAGGGGCCGGCGGTTAGGGCAACCAGAGCACAGGCGGACCGGGTGCTGTACAAGGCGGCGATTCGCCGGTTCCTGGAAAACCAGCCGAATCTGCAATTGTTCCAGCAGGCGGTTGACGACCTCATCATCGACGGGTCACGGGTTGGCGGCGTCGTTACCCAGATGGGCTTGCGACTCAAGGCGCGCAAGGTGGTATTGACTACCGGAACCTTCCTGGGAGGCAGGATCCATATCGGCATGGAAAATACTTCCGGTGGGCGAGCCGGTGATCCTCCGTCGGTGGCGCTGGCGGATCGATTACGCGCGCTGCCATTCAGGGTGGAACGACTCAAGACCGGCACACCGCCGAGAATCGATGCCCGCAGCGTGGATTTCTCGGCCATGACTGTGCAGCGTGGCGATTCGCCGGTTCCGGTGATGTCGTTTCTTGGCAGTCCACAGGACCATCCCCGCCAGGTTGCCTGCTACATCACCTCCACCAACGAAGCCTGCCATGAAACCATTCGTGGTGGCCTCCACCGGTCGCCGATGTATACCGGTGTTATCGAAGGCGTCGGACCCCGCTATTGTCCTTCCATCGAGGACAAGGTGATGCGCTTCCGGGACAAGACGTCCCACCAGATATTTGTCGAGCCGGAAGGACTCGATACTCATGAACTCTACCCCAATGGCATTTCCACCAGTCTTCCCTATGATATCCAGCTGGCGATGGTCAGGCAGATCAGGGGATTTGAAAATGCCCACATCACCCGGCCGGGGTATGCCATCGAATACGATTTCTTCGACCCCCGGGACCTGCGCTACTCATTGGAAACCCGTTTTATCGAAGGGCTGTATTTCGCCGGCCAGATCAACGGTACAACCGGCTACGAGGAGGCCGCCGCCCAGGGATTGCTGGCCGGCAGCAACGCGGCGCTGGCTGTACAGGACCGTGAGCCGTGGTGTCCGCGGCGGGACCAGGCCTACATCGGTGTTCTGGTTGACGACCTCATTACCCTGGGAACCACTGAACCCTACAGGATGTTCACCAGTCGCGCCGAGTATCGCCTGACCTTGCGTGAAGACAATGCTGACCTGAGATTGACCGAAGAGGGCAGGAACCTGGGGCTGGTGGATGAGCGGCGCTGGCGCATCTTCTGCGAGAAGCGGGAGGGCGTGGAAGCCGAATTGCAGCGCCTGCGCAGCTGCTGGATTCAACCCGGTACCGACGCCGCGGCGAAGGTAAATCCGCTTCTGGAAAAGCCGGCGTCCCGTGAGTACAGCCTGGCGGACCTGCTGTCCAGGCCAGGGGTAGGGTACAGGTCCCTGCAGGCTGCGCTGGCCGGGGAAGCGGATTCCGGACAGTGGGTGCAATCAGAGGCAATTGCTCAACAGGTCGAGATCCAGATCAAGTACCAGGGCTATATTCATCGTCAGCAGGGAGAGATCGAAAAGCTGAAGCGTCAGGAAGACACGCCGCTGCCGGTGGATTTCGATTATCAGCAGATGCAGGGACTTTCCAACGAGTTGAAGCAGAAGCTGGAGGCCGCGAAACCCGAAAACATCGGCAGGGCCAGCCGGATTCCGGGAATTACGCCGGCAGCCATTTCCCTGCTGCTGATTTACCTGAAGAAGTATCGATCAGCCAGCGAGAATTCCAGCGGGAGGCAGGACAGCCCCCATGCCGGCAACAACCGGACCATGGGCAGCAAGCCCGGGGACATCACCGGTAAAATCGATAACCAGGCCGGATAGGGAGTAACGGCACTGACCGCGTTTACCCGAACCCGGTTGCTGTTGCAAGGCTGCAGGCAACTGGGGATCAAGCTGACCGACCAACAGGTCGAGTCCCTGGAAACCTACCTTGAGTTGCTGGTCAAGTGGAATCGACACTTCAATCTCAGCGGTATCACCGATCCGCTGCAAATGGTCGGCTACCATCTCCTTGACAGCCTGGCCATTGCGCCGTATCTGTGCGGAGGGACGGTACTGGACCTGGGTTCCGGCGCCGGGTTGCCGGGATTTCCACTGGCGGTTTACACCCCTGACAAACGCTTTTACCTGCTGGACAGCAATGGCAAGAAAACCCGGTTTCTTTTTCAGGTTAAGCTGGCCCTGGACCTTGGTAATGTCAGCGTGGTAAATAGCCGGGTGGAGGACTATGAATGTCCTGATCAAATTGATATCGTGACCAGCCGGGCATTTGCACCATTGGCGACAATGGTCAAGGTAGCCAGCAGGGTTACGGGTGGTAGCGGCATGCTGCTGGCCATGAAGGGTACCTATCCGGCAGCCGAAATAGACGGGCTGCCTGACGGCTACAGTGTAACCCGGGCCACGCCCCTGGATGTCCCGGGCGTAGCAGGCGAACGCTACCTGATCGAAATTCCATTGCGGACGGCCGCCCGCTGACCAACCCCCACGGAGCAGCCACGGCAGAGAACCGGGGTGATGTAGTACGGGACTGTGTCAGTGGTCGAGACCGATTGCCAAGGTGAAAGATCTGCCGGGTTCCGATGACTGGAACTCCTGCAACCGGTAAAATACAACCGGTCGGTCCCGGCAGCCGCCGGCTTGCCGCCAACTGAAGCAATTTTCCGGCTAACAGTAAATCAGAAACGGTAGCGAATCGTGGCAAAGGTACTGGCAGTAGCAAACCAGAAAGGGGGGGTTGGAAAAACCACCACCTCGGTCAACCTGGCGGCGTCGCTGCAGGAAACCAGGAAAAACGTTCTGTTGATAGATCTCGATCCCCAGGGAAATGCCACCACCGGCAGCGGGATAGACAAGAATGCCCTGGAACTCTCGATCTACGACCTGCTTACCCGGCGCGCCGAGTTTGACCAGGTCGTAGTCAAGCCCGATGAACTGGATTACCAACTGCTGCCGGCCAACGGCGATCTCACGGCAGCCGAAGTTGAGCTGCTGGAGTTTGAACAGCGGGAGCGGCGGTTGAGCGAAATAGTCGAAGCCGTCAGAAACCGTTACGATTTCATCGTTATAGACTGCCCGCCGTCACTGAATATGCTGACCGTCAACGCCCTGGTCGCCGCGGACGGTGTACTTATTCCAATGCAGTGCGAATACTATGCCCTGGAGGGACTGTCAGCGCTGATGGATACGGTTACGGCGATTGCCGACAGCCTGAATCCGCGCCTGGAGATAGAGGGAATTCTGCGCACCATGTATGATCCGCGGAACAGACTAACAACAGAAGTGAACGGGCAGCTGTTCAACCACTTTGGCAGCATGGTTTATCGCACGGTGGTGCCGCGTAATGTCCGTCTTGCGGAAGCACCCAGTTATGGCCTGCCGGTACTCAAATACGATCGGCAGTCCCGGGGTGCCATTGCTTACCTGGCCCTTGCCGGTGAAGTGCTGAGACGCAACGACAAGACCCAGCAGCCGGCAGCCTGATCATTTTTCACCGCGAACGGTAATCACAGCATGACTGCAAAAAAGAAACTGGGTCGGGGCCTGGATGCGCTCCTGTCAAAGCAGGGCAGCAGTTCCAGCGTCGGCGGGACAGCCGGGGGCAGCGAAACCACCGGAGCAGGGAAGTCGACCCGGGGTCATCCGGCACCGATGATCGAAACAGCGACGCCAATCTTAAAAACATACCGGTGGACCTGATTCAGCCGGGTAAATACCAGCCACGTACCGACATGCACGAGACCACCCTGGAGGAACTGGCCAGTTCCATCAGGCAGCAGGGTGTCATGCAGCCTATCGTGCTGCGTCCGGTAGGCTCGGGTCGATACGAAATTATCGCCGGCGAGCGCCGCTGGCGGGCCACGCAGCTGGCTGGACAGCACACCATTCCGGCTATTATCAAGCAGGTCAGTGACGAATCCGCCATCGCCATGTCACTGATTGAAAATATTCAGCGGGAGAACCTGAACCCCATTGAAGAAGCCATGGCGCTCAAGCGGCTGCAGGACGAGTTCGAGCTGACCCAGCAGGAAGTTGCCGAGGCCGTCGGTAAGTCCCGGGCTACGGTGACCAACCTGATCCGGCTCATCGGCCTCAACCCGGATGTGCGGCGCATGCTGGAGCACGGTGATCTGGAAATGGGGCACGCCCGGGCGCTGCTGTCACTGCCGGATCTGCAACAGTCCGAGACCGCCAGGACCGTGGTCGGCAGAGGACTCTCGGTGCGCCAGACAGAATCGCTGGTGAGACGCCTGCTGGCCGGTACCGGCGGCAAACGCAGCAAGGCAGTGACCGACCCTGATATCAAGAACCTGGAAGAGGACCTGTCCTCCAGGCTGGGGGCCAGGGTACTGATTCAGCATACCGCCAAGGGCCGTGGAAAAGTTATTCTAAAATACAACAGCCTGGACGAGCTGGAGGGTATTTTAGGTCACATCAAATGATACGGTCTTCGTGTTGATAAGGTGCATTAAAGTCCCTATAATGCGCGTTCCCTGAAGTTCACTGCTGCATCAGTACGACAAATTATCTGGCGAAACGGGGTTGCAGATCAGGTTAAACCGTACAGCGATCATGTCCAATATGAAGCCCCCGCCGGTCCACCGGGTTATTGTGGCACAGCTGGTCGCAACAGCGCTGATTGCCGTACTATTCCTGATTTTTTCATACGTCACTGCAGCGTTTTCGATCGCTATTGGCGGCCTGGTCAGTGCGATCCCGAACTGCTTTTTCGCCATACAGGCGTTTCGGTATCGGGGTGCCAGGAATGCCGACAAAGTAGTCAAGAGTTTCATGAAAGGGGAAATGGGAAAAATCGCCATTACCCTGCTGCTGTTTGTCCTGACTTTTACCTTGATAAGAGGGATAGACGAAGCAGCATTGATAGCAGGATTTATTGCCGCGCATTTCGTCGGCATCATGATGTCAGGGCTGATTGACTACAGTCCAAACGGGTCAAGCAGCTAGGTTTTTCGTCGAGATCGGGAAATAGAGAGAAACAGGTTCAACAATGGCAGAATCGGCAGGCCTCGAACACAGTGCAGCTGAACAAACGGTTCAGGAATACATTACTCACCATCTATCGTTTCTGACGTTCGGTCGGACCCACGACGGTCATCTTGGCTTTGCCCACACGCCCGAAGAAGCTGCCGACATGGGATTCTGGTCGGTCAACGTCGACACGCTGGGATGGTCTATCTTTCTCGGTGCGGGATTCCTGCTGTTTTTCCGCTGGGTTGGACAGAAAGCGTCGGTGGATTCTCCCAGCGGCATTCAGAATTTCGTGGAAATGGTTGTTGAGTTCGTCGAAGCCCGGGTCACCGAAGGCTTTAATCACAAGAACGATCTGATCGGTCCGCTGTGCCTGACGCTGTTTTTCTGGATATTACTGATGAACACCATGGACCTGGTGCCGGTAGACTGGATTACCAAGGCCTTCGAAATCTTTGCTGCCACGGCCTTCGGCTTTGAGCACGCACCCTTCAAGATCGTACCCACCACCGACCCCAACATCACCATGGGTCTGTCGGTCACCGTCTTTGTCATGATTGTTTACTACAGCATCAAGAACAAGGGCCTGGGTGGCTTCCTCGGCGAACTCGCCTTCCATCCATTCGGTAAATGGATGATGCCGTTCAACCTTATTATTGAAGTGCCAACCCTGCTTGCCAAGCCGATTTCACTGGGACTGCGACTGTTCGGCAACCTGTATGCCGGTGAGCTGCTGTTTCTGTTGATTGCGTCCATGCTGGGCTTCTGGCAGTTGCCGGCCCACTTTGCCTGGGCGGCATTTCACTTACTGGTTATCCCGTTGCAGGCATTCGTCTTCATGATGTTGACCATCGTGTATCTGAATCAGGCACATGATAAAGAAGCACACTGATTTTTTACGTTAGATCTGACCTATAGAGAACCTGGAGGAAAACATGGAAATGATATTGGCTTTCACAGTACTGGGCGTTCTGCTGGTGCTGGGTATGGGCGCACTGGGCACGGCCATCGGCTTCGGCATATTGGGTGGCAAGTTCCTGGAGGGGTCTGCCCGTCAGCCTGAACTGGCGCCCAAACTGCAGGGCTCAATGTTCCTGGTAGCCGGCCTTATCGACGCGGTAACCATGATTGGTATCGGTATCGGCATGTGGTTTACCTTCGCCAATCCATTTGTCGCCTCACTGGCGGGCTAAGCCAACAGCGTAACCAGCGGGAGAAAAAACCGTGAACTTTAATGCGACTTTCATCGGCCAGTCCATCGCGTTCCTGTTCTTCCTGTGGTTCTGTAAACAGTATGTCTGGCCTTTGTTCGCCAACATACTGGAAGAACGCAGAAAGCGCATTGCGGACGGCATGGAAGCGGCGGCGCGCGCGCAGAAAGACCTGGAGCTGGCGCAGGAAAAATCCACCGATCAGCTGAAAAAAGCCAAGGCCGATGCCGCGGCAATCATCGATCAGGCCAACAAGCGCGCAGCACAGATAGTCGATGAAGCCAAGGTGCAGGCCCGCGAAGAGGGCAAGCGCATCGTGGCCGCCGCCAATGCGGAAATCGAACAGGAGATCAATCGGGCCAAGGAAAATCTGCGTAAAGAGGTGGCCGCTATTGCGGTGGCCGGTGCAGAAAAGATTCTGGAAGCGAAGATCGACCAGGCCGCTAACGAGGAGCTGATCAACAAGCTCGCCTCCGAACTATAAGTGACTGACGATGGCAGACCTGACAACCTTAGCCAGACCTTATGCGAAAGCCGCCTTTGAGGTGGCGCTGGAAAGTGATGACCTGGAAAAATGGTCCACTATGCTTTCCTTGACCGCAACTCTTTCCTCCATAGACGCTGTCAGCGCGGTGCTTTCATCGCCCACCCTGGCTGCGGATGACCTGGCGAAGGTCCTTATCGATCTCTGTGGCGACGAGCTGGACCAGAAAGGTCAGAACTTCATCAGGCTGCTGGCGGAAAACAAGCGCCTGAAGCTGTTGCCTGAAATCTCGTCAATTTATGAAATTCTCAAGGCCAATCAGCAGAAATCTGTCGATGTGGAAATCACTACCGCCTTCGAAGTGAGTTCAGAAGCCTCCGACCGGCTGGCCAGTGCACTGAAGCAGCGCTTGCAGCGCGATATCCAGCTCACCTCCAAGGTTGACCAGGCGTTGATCGGGGGTGCCCTGATCCGGGCCGGTGACACGGTTATAGATAATTCCATCCGCGGCAAGTTGAACAAATTAGCCGAAGCAATGAATTCCTGAACAGGTCAGGAACAAGGAAATAAGCATGCAACAACTGAATCCATCAGAAATCAGTGAAATCATCAAGCAGAGAATCGACAGTCTCGACACCTCTGTGCAGGCCAAGAATGAGGGCACCATCGTCAGTGTTTCCGACGGTATTATCCGCATTCATGGTCTTGCGGACGTGATGTATGGTGAGATGATTGAGTTTGAAGGCGGCATTTACGGCATGGCGCTCAACCTTGAGCGGGACTCTGTGGGTGCCGTGGTGCTGGGTGATTACCTCAGCCTCAAGGAAGGTCAGACCTGCCGTTGCACCGGTCGAATCCTTGAAGTACCCGTAGGCCCGGCCATGGAAGGTCGCGTGGTGGACGCACTGGGTAAACCCATCGACGGTAAAGGGCCGATTGAAACCAAGCTCAGCGCACCGGTGGAAAAAGTTGCGCCAGGGGTAATTGCTCGTAAGTCGGTGTCCCAGCCCGTGCAGACGGGCTTGAAGTCCATTGACGCTATGACCCCCATTGGTCGAGGTCAGCGTGAGTTGATTATTGGTGACCGCCAGGTCGGTAAAACAGCGGTAGCGATTGATACCATCATCAACCAGAAAGGCAAGGACATGAAGTGTATCTACGTGGCGGTGGGGCAGAAGGCCTCCACCATCGCCAACGTGGTGAACAAGCTGGAAGAGCACGGCGCCATGGAATACACCATCGTCGTGGCAGCCAGCGCATCCGACCCGGCATCAATGCAGTTTATTGCACCTTACTCCGGGTGTTCCATGGGTGAGTACTACCGGGATCGGGGCGAAGATGCACTGATTATTTACGATGACCTGACCAAGCAGGCCTGGGCTTACCGACAGATTTCCCTGCTGCTGCGTCGACCCCCGGGTCGAGAAGCGTACCCCGGTGATGTTTTCTACCTGCACTCCCGCTTGCTGGAACGGGCAGCCCGGGTCAATGCCGACTACGTTGAGAAACTGACCGACGGCGAAGTAAAAGGTAAAACCGGATCACTTACGGCATTGCCAATTATTGAAACCCAGGCCGGGGACGTTTCCGCTTTCGTACCTACCAACGTGATTTCAATTACCGACGGTCAGATATTTCTGGAAACGGATCTGTTCAATGCCGGTATTCGTCCGGCCATGAATCCGGGTATTTCGGTATCGCGGGTAGGTGGTGCAGCACAGACCAAGATTATCAAGAAGCTGGGCGGTGGTATCCGTATCGCGCTGGCCCAGTACCGTGAACTGGCAGCGTTTGCCCAGTTCGCTTCCGACCTCGATGAAGCCACCCGATCCCAGCTGGAACACGGTCAGCGGGTTACGGAGTTGATGAAGCAGAAGCAGTATACCCCGCTTTCCATTGCAGAAATGGGCGTTGTGCTTTACGCCGCCAACGAAGGGTTTCTTGAAGACGTCGAGCTGAACAAGGTCCTGGATTTTGAATCCTCGCTGTTGTCCTACATGAACAGCCAGCATGGTGATCTGCTGGCCAATATTAATGAGACCGGCGATTACAGCGACGAAATAGAGGGCCAGTTCAAGGCGGCCATCGAAAAGTTCAAGGAAACCCAGACCTGGTAACACCGGGACTGGTGTTAATGTGGCTGGCTTATCTGACAGTGCTGGCCGGGACAGGACACGGCAAGTCAGTCAAGTGAGTCGATAAATCTGAGAATCACACAGGCAATCAGGGTATAGAGGGCAGCAATGGCCGGCGGAAAAGAAATACGAACCAAGATCTCGAGTATTAAAAATACCCAGAAGATCACCAGTGCCATGGAAATGGTGGCTGCCAGCAAGATGCGCAAAGCCCAGGATCGCATGCAGCTGGGAAAGCCTTATGCCCATCGAATCCGTTCCGTAATCGGCCATATCGCCAACTCGACTCCGGAGTATCGGCACATCTACTTTGATACTCGCGAGGTCAAACGGGTGGGCTATATCGTGATATCCACCGATCGCGGCCTGTGTGGCGGATTGAACACTAATGCGTTCAAGGCGGCGGTCGCTTCGATGAAGGCCTGGGCCGACAGGAACGTGGAAATCGACATTTGCACTATCGGTGCCAAGGCCGGCGCCTTCTTTAATAATTACGGCGGTAACGTGGTTGCCTCGCTGCGGGACATCGGCGATGCGCCGGAGGTTTCCAGCGTAATCGGCGCCGTCAAGATCATGCTGGACAAGTTTGACAGGGCTGAAATCGATCAGCTGATGGTGGTCAGCAATACTTTTGTGAATACCATGACGCAGATGCCGGAAGTGGAGCAGCTGTTACCCCTGCTGCCGTCTGAAGAAGAAGATCTTAAGCACCACTGGGATTACCTGTACGAACCGGATGCCAAGGAATTGCTTGACCAGTTGCTGGGCCGCTTTATTGAATCCCAGGTCTACCAGGCGGTTGTAGAAAACAACGCCTGTGAGCAGGCCGCCCGGATGATGGCCATGAAGAGTGCCACGGATAACGCCGGCGATCTTATCGAAGGACTGGAACTGGCCTATAACAAGGCCCGCCAGGCAGCGATCACCCAGGAACTGTCGGAAATTGTCGGCGGCGCGGCTGCCGTATAAAGGCGTCGTACAAAGTCCTGGAACGCAGGACATTAACAGTTACAGAGAACAGAATTGTTGGATAAGAGGAACCGAACATGAGTAGCGGTCGCGTAGTTCAGATTATTGGTGCGGTTATAGACGTGGAATTCCCACGGGAATCCATCCCCAAGATTTACGACGCACTGAGTGTTGAGGGAACCGAAATTACCCTTGAAGTTCAGCAGCAGCTGGGTGACGGTGTGGTAAGAACCATTGCCATGGGTAGTACCGAGGGACTGAAGCGGGGTCTGAACGTGGAAGACACCGGTGCTCCGGTGCAGGTCCCCGTGGGTCACGAAACCCTGGGCCGCATCATGGACGTGCTGGGTCGCCCCATCGATGAGCGTGGACCCATCGGTGAGAAGGAGCGTATGCCCATTCACCGCGATGCCCCCTCGTACGAAGAGCTTTCCGCCACCAACGAATTGCTGGAAACCGGTATCAAGGTTATTGACCTGGTGTGCCCGTTCGCCAAGGGCGGTAAAGTCGGTCTGTTTGGCGGCGCCGGGGTGGGCAAGACTGTCAACATGATGGAATTGATCAACAACATCGCCAAGGCCCACAGTGGTTTGTCGGTGTTCGCCGGTGTCGGTGAGCGTACCCGGGAAGGTAACGACTTCTACCACGAGATGCAGGAATCAGGGGTTGTAAACCTGGAAGGGGAATCCAAGGTTTCCATGGTTTACGGGCAGATGAATGAGCCCCCCGGTAACCGTCTGCGAGTCGCCCTGACCGGCTTGACCATGGCGGAGAAATTTCGTGACGAAGGCCGTGATGTTCTGCTGTTCGTGGACAATATCTATCGCTACACACTGGCGGGTACAGAGGTATCGGCACTGCTGGGTCGTATGCCTTCCGCGGTGGGCTATCAGCCGACCCTGGCTGAAGAGATGGGTGCCCTGCAGGAACGCATTACTTCAACCAAGGTGGGGTCCATCACCTCGATTCAGGCGGTTTACGTACCGGCTGACGACCTGACTGACCCGTCGCCTGCCACCACGTTCGCCCACCTTGACGCAACCGTGGTACTGTCGCGAGACATCGCTTCCCTGGGTATTTACCCTGCGGTTGATCCGCTGGACTCCACGTCGCGCCAGCTTGATCCGCTGGTAATCGGGCAGGAGCACTTCGATGTTGCCCGTGGTGTACAGTCGGTGTTGCAGCGCTATAAGGAATTGAAAGACATTATTGCGATTCTGGGTATGGACGAGCTGTCGGACGAAGACAGGCTGGTCGTGGCCCGGGCCCGTAAGATTTCCCAGTTCCTTTCCCAGCCGTTCACCGTGGCGGAGGTTTTTACCAACATGCCTGGCAAGTACGTGTCACTGAAAGACACCATTGCCGGCTTCAAGGGTATCCTGGCCGGTGACTATGACCATCTGCCTGAGCAGGCGTTCAGCATGGTGGGCACCATAGAAGAAGCGGTAGAAAAAGCTGAGAAGTTGAAAAAGTCCTGATCCAGCCAGATAGAGCGAGTAACAGATTATGGCCATGACAATGCATTGTGACATCGTAAGCGCGGAGAAGAGTATTTTTTCCGGGCTGGTGGAGATGGTTGTGGCCGCCGGCAGCCTGGGGGACCTGGGTATTGCGCCGGGCCATGCACCGCTGTTAACCGCACTGATCCCGGGGCCCGTACGGGTAGTGATGGCCGGTGGCGAGGAAGAGGTGTTCTACGTTTCCGGTGGCTTTCTGGAAGTGCAGCGCGGCGTGGTAACGTTGCTGGCAGATACCGCACTACGGGCCGATGATGTGGACGAAGCGGCGGCGCTGGAAGCCAAGGCAGAGGCGGAGCGGGCCATGGCCAATCAGGAAGCCGACCTGGAATATGGCCGGGCAGCGGCACAACTGGCCGAAGCGGCTGCACAGTTGAGGGCCCTGCGCCAGATGCGCAAGTAAGCAACTGTCAAAAAACTGAACTGCAGCACAAAAAAGGTAGCAATAGCTACCTTTTTTTTTGCTATTCTGTTGTCCAATCAGGTTGAGCTTTCAAAATTAAATCAACGGCTTATTCCAAACACTTAAGGAACCTCTGATTGATAATCGAAATACTCTGGCTCTCCGGCGGGTTCACAGAAGAGGCGCCTGGCCGCCGGCATGCGCCGGCCTGTCTAGGCGAGACTGCAAAGACAGTTGATTCATCTGGAAGACTCCCGCAGAGAATTTCCATTATTAACCACAGGTTCCTGAATAACATCCCGGGCACAACATGACAGTCAACGTAGTAATCCTGGCCGCCGGTAAAGGCACCCGTATGAACTCCGAACGCCCCAAGGTCCTGCATGAGCTGGGGGGCAAATCGATGCTGGCGCACGTAATAGATACTGCCGGCAAGCTTGCCGGGGCAAGGATTCACGTGGTGATCGGCCATGGCGGTGAAACCGTCAGGGAAACCTTTGTCGATCAGCCGTATCTCAATTGGGTGACCCAGCATGAGCAGTTGGGAACCGGGCACGCGGTTGCCCAGGCTGTTCCACACCTGGACGACGCCGATGACTCGCTGGTTCTGGTGTTGTGTGGTGACGTACCCCTGATCAGCCTCGACAGCCTGCAGGATCTCACTGCCAACGCCGGTCCTGACCGACTCGCGTTGCTGACCCTGAAAACCAGTGACCCCACCGGGCTGGGCAGAATCATCCGGGATCCGCAGGGTGAGGTAAGCGCGATAGTGGAAGAGAAGGACGCGACTCCGGAACAGAGAGAAATCGGGGAGATAAACAGCGGAATCATGGCCCTGCCAACAGTTCGCCTGAAACACTGGCTCGCCAGTCTCGGTACCGACAACAAGCAGGGTGAATACTATCTTACCGATGTAATCGCCATGGCTGTCAGGGAGAACTGCAGAATCTACACCAGGACGATCGCCGACGAGTTCGAGGTACAGGGAGTCAACGACAAACTGCAGCTGTCACGGCTGGAGCGCCATTATCAGCGTTGTCTGGCCGAACAGCTGCTGAAGCAGGGTGTCTCTGTCGCAGACCCCGATCGACTCGATATTCGTGGCACGTTGACAGTTGGTAAGGAAGTGTCGATCGATATTAACGCCGTTTTTGAAGGTGATGTTAAGCTTGCAGATGGAGTGAAGATAGGGCCAAATGTCACCATTAAAGATAGCACCGTCGGCAGTCATACGGAAATCCTGGCCAATTCCGTTATAGAGAGTGCAGAGCTAGCCGATCAATGTAGTGTCGGTCCCTTTGCCAGATTGAGACCCGGGGCTTGCCTTGCCGACCGGGTAAAGGTCGGTAACTTCGTGGAGATAAAGAACTCCACACTGGGTCCTGGATCCAAGGCCAATCATTTCGCGTACATTGGCGATGCCGATCTGGGCAGCGCGGTGAATGTCGGTGCGGGAACGATTTTCTGCAATTACGACGGAGCCCGGAAACACCGCTGTACGATCGGAGACGATGTCTTTATAGGCTCAAACAGCACGCTGGTTGCTCCGGTGGCCATTGCCAACGGTGCCTTTGTAGCGGCCGGTTCAACGATCAATTCGGACGTCTCCGAAAATGAACTGGCGGTAGGGCGCGGCAAACAACGTAATATAAGCGGTTGGAAGCGGCCAACCAAAAACCAGGGAACCTCTGATTAATTATGGAAATACTCTGGCTTTCAGGCGAGTTCACTGACGAGGCGCCTCGCCGCCGGCATGCGTCGGCCTGTCAAGGCAAGGCAACCCTTTTTGACCCAACAAGGGCAGTGGGCTTCCATAATTAATCAAAGGTTCCCTAGCAGTTCAGGTTAAATTTATGTGTGGAATAGTCGGTGCGATAGCACAGCGCGAAGTGACGGAAATTCTTATCGAGGGGCTCAAGCGCCTGGAGTACCGGGGCTATGACTCTGCAGGATTGGCACTGATCAATACGGAGAAACCGGTGCTCAACTGCACCAAGGCGGTGGGCAAGGTTGAAAAACTGGTCAGCCAGGTCGCTCGCAGCAGGAAGACAGGTAACCTGGGTATCGCCCATACTCGCTGGGCGACTCATGGTAAACCAACGGTTAAAAACGCGCATCCCCACACATCCAGCAAACAGATAGCGCTGGTTCACAATGGCATAATCGAAAACTTTGAAACACTGCGTGTAAAGCTGGAAAAATCAGGCTATACCTTCGACACGGAAACAGACACGGAAGTTATCGCACACCTGATTCACCAGGCCAGGAAAAATGGTGAAGTCAGCCTGTTGGAAGCAGTAAAGAAAACGGTCAAACAGTTAGAGGGCGCTTACGGTATCTGCGTCATTGATGTCGAGACGCCTGACCAGATAATTGTCACGCGCAGTGGCAGCCCGCTGGTTATTGGCAAAGGCATCGGTGAGAACTTTGTAGCCTCCGATGCGCTGGCCCTTGGCCAGGTTACTGACCGGTTTATTTTTCTGGAAGAAGGGGATATCGCCCGCATTACTCTCGACAACGTGGAAATCTGGAACAACAACAAGAAGATTAACAGGCGGGTTACGCGAATAACCAGCAAGCAAAGCGAAGCAGAGAAGGGTGGCTTCAGTCACTATATGCTCAAGGAAATCTATGAGCAGCCGGTTGCCATAAAAGATACCCTGGACGGGCGTATCAGCAAGACCCGGGTGCTCGAGGAGGCCTTCGGAGTAAAGGCCGGTAATGTTTTTGACCGTATAAAAAATGTCCAGATAGTCGCCTGCGGAACAAGTTTCCTGGCAGGTCAGGTAGCGAAGTACTGGCTTGAGAGCATTGCCAAAATTCCCTGTCAGGTGGATATTGCCAGCGATTATCGCTATCGGGATGTAATAGTGCAACCCGGCACCCTGTTTGTCAGTATTTCCCAGTCCGGTGAAACCGCGGACACGCTGGCAGCCCTGCGCTTCGCTAAAAAAGCCAGGTACGAATCGACTTTCGCCATTTGTAACGTGGCAACCAGCAGCCTGGTCAGGGAGTCGGACTTCTGTCTGCTTACCCATGCGGGGCAGGAAATCGGCGTGGCCTCCACCAAGGCCTTCACCACCCAGCTCTGCCTGCTGCTGTTGCTGGCCATCGTGCTGGGCAGACGCAACGGCCTTTCCGACAGTCAGGAAGCCAGGATTGTGCGCAAGTTGCGGAAACTGCCTGACCTGGTTTCCGCTACCCTGAAGCTCAACAAGCAGATCAAGAAACTTTCATTGCGCTTCGCCGACAAACACCACGCCCTGTTCCTGGGTCGCGGTATTCAGTACCCGGTGGCGAAAGAAGGTGCGTTGAAACTCAAGGAAATTTCCTATATTCATGCCGAGGCCTATCCTGCGGGAGAGCTTAAACATGGTCCGCTGGCCCTGGTGGACAGCAAGATGCCGGTTATAGCCGTCGCGCCAAACAACGAGCTGCTGGGTAAACTGAAAGCCAACCTGGCGGAAGTCAGTGCCCGCGGTGGCAAACTGTTCGTATTTGCCGATGAAAGTATCGGTTACGAGGGGGACAAAAACTGCAAGGTCATCCATGTGCCGACGTCACCGGATATCCTCGACCCCATCGTGTTTGTTGTACCCTTGCAACTGCTTGCCTATCACGTGGCTATCCTGAAGGGCACCGACGTGGACCAACCACGCAACCTCGCCAAATCGGTTACAGTGGAATAGTCTTCAGTATAAATTAGTCGCCAGAATAAATAGTTGCCTAGCGCACCGGTTTTTCCATGGGCGTTCGCAGACCCCGCAAACTCCTGTTCAGGCGCTTCAGGTGATCCTTCAATTGTGGTCGTCGATGGCGGGCAACTCCCATTGCCAGTACATCAATGACCAGCAGGTGAGCAATGCGGGATGAGACCGGACTCAATGCATGGTCGTCTTCTTCCATGTTGACGTGAATGGAGATACTGCTGAGTCGGCTTAGCGGTGTGTGCTGCGGAGTAAGTCCGATTACCGTTGCTCCCGCCTCGCGGGCCAGTCTCACACTTTGCAGCAGTGCCCTGCTCTTTCCGGACTGTGAAATCGCCACCACTACGTCTTTCTTGCCCAGGGAAATGGCAGACATGTGCTGGATGTGCGGATCGGTATAGGCCGCCGTTGACAGTCGCAATCGGAAAAATTTGTGCTGTGCATCGGCAGCAACGGACCCCGAAGCGCCGAAGCCGTAAAATTCAACCCTGCCGGCATTGGCGATGGCATTGATGGCGCGATCCAGGGCCCTGGGATCCAGTTCATCGCGTACCGTCAGCAGGGAACCGATGGTCGAATCGAAAACCTTGTCGCTGAGATCCTGCATAGTGTCGCTGTCGTCAACGGCAAATTGCGTGAACACACCTCCAGAGCCCAGGTTTTGTGCCAGCTGCAGCTTGAATGACTTGAATCCATCAAAACCAATGGCCCGACAGAATCGTATAATGGTCGGCTCACTTATTTCAGCGGAGGCGGCAAGGTCGACTATTCGCATACCGATAATGTCGCTGGGGTGCTGCAGTACATAGTCAGCAACCCGTGCCTCGGATTTACGTAGTGCCGGTCTTTTTTCCTTGATCTTGTGCAGCAGGTTTTCCATGAGTTCTTCCGCGTGAACGCTGATGATCGATTCAGGACAACACAAGATTCCGCCAGTGCAGCCGGTGCCGGCTGACTTAAGGAACCGCTGGCTGGTATTGCCAGTCGGGAATCGCCGGGGTCAGTGTATCGCCCGGATCGAAGTACAAAGATTTACCCGGAAGCAACAGGACACAGGCGCCCGCTTTCTGGTTAAATGTCAGTTAACTTTAATTACAGGGCCAGGATTTGTCCAGAAAGCTGAGCGAGCCCAGGTTGCGGATTTCCTACGCAGACAGTATCGAGGAAATCCAACCGGAAGACTGGAACCGTCTGGCTGCTGAAACGAGCCCGTTTCTGAAGCACGAGTTTCTCCTTGCCCTTGAGGCTACCGGCTGTACGACACGGGAATCCGGCTGGCAGCCACATCATGTCAAGGTGCACGACCTGCAGGGTGCGCTGGTTGGCGTCGTACCCCTGTACAGGAAAACCAATTCTTATGGCGAGTACGTCTTTGACTGGTCCTGGGCCGACGCCTACCGGTCAAACGGCCTTGCCTATTACCCGAAGTTTCTGACCGCGATTCCATTCACACCCAGCGAGAGTTCCCGCTTTCTCCTGGATCCGAAGCTGTCTTCCGCCGCCACTATCCGCCGCATCGCCGACAGCGTCATGGAGCATGCGGAAGACCTCGAAATATCGTCCTGGCACGTGTTGTTTCCCACCGAGGAAGAAAATCAATGTCTGCAGAGTGACCAGCTGATGTCCAGGGAAGGATGTCAGTTCCACTGGTTTAACCGTGGCTACCGGGATTTCGATGACTTTCTCGCCGCCCTGAGTTCAAGAAAGCGAAAAAATATACGCAAGGAGCGGCAATCGGTATTCAGCCAGGGAATTAAATTCCAGGTGGTCAGGGGTGGCGATATCAGCGAAACGCAGTGGAAGCATTTTTTCGTGTTCTATCAGAGCACCTACCTGGTCAGAGGTATGCAGGGCTATCTCAACCAGGAATTCTTCATGAGAATCGGGCAGACGATGCCAGACAACCTGTTCCTGGTCTTGGCGAAACTGGGAGACCAGATTATAGCCGGCGCCTTGTTCTTTCAAGATGATAAGAAATTGTTCGGGCGCTACTGGGGTTCCCTGGAGGAATTTCAGTTCCTGCATTTCGAAACCTGTTTCTACCAGGGTATCGAGTACTGCATTCAACAGGGGCTGTCCCGGTTCGATGCGGGCGCGCAGGGAGAGCACAAGATTCAACGGGGCTTTGAGCCAGTCCGAACCTTTTCCAATCACTGGTTGCGACACCCTTCTTTTGCCGCGGCAATCGGGGAATTCCTGCAACGTGAGAAGGACTATATGCGGGAATACCGGCAACAGGCGAAAGAGCTGCTGCCCTTCAGGAAATCCTGATCGTTACTCAGGCTCCGCCACCGCTTTCCGCCAGACCAGTAGCTGATTGTTGGCAGGCATACCGTTATCTTCGAGGATGGTCATGCCCCCTTTTTCAGCCGCTTCCTGCACTGCCTCATAATCCCTGATGCCGCTGGCCGGATCCCGTGACTTGAGCCACAGGTCGAAGTCGGCATTGCTCTGGCTGGTATAAGAGCCGCCGTATTTGAACGGTCCGTAAACCATCAGCAGGCCGCCACGATCAAGATGGCGCGCAGCGCCTCGAAAGAACAGCTCTACAGATTCCCAGGCCATAATATGCAGGGAATTGGCGCTGAATATCGCCGGCACATCTGAGCAGCCCCAGTCCTGCCAGTTGACATCCAGAGTCGAGGCCGGCGGCAGATTACTCAGTGCGGCGGCAGTCAGGCGAAGATTCAATGCCGGGACATTTTCCTGCAAATCCGTTGCCTGCCAGACAAGATGCGGTAATGCCGATGCAAAAAATTCAGCGTGTTGCCCCGTGCCACTGCCCACTTCCAGAACCCGGTTGACACCCTGGAGATGGCGCCGCAGTACATCCAGGATGAATGACTTGTTGTTTTCGCAAGCCTGGCTGAATGGCAGTGATTCCATCCCGGAGCTCACGCTGCTTTCTTGCGCAGAAACACCGGCCTCGTGTCGGTGGATTCCTCCGGGCTGTATCGATACCCGTCAATATCGAACTCCTCGAGCCGCTCCGCCCGCCTGATGCGATTCTTGATGATGAAGGCTGCCATCATGCCCCGGGCCTGCTTGGCGTAGAAGCTCAGGAAGCGGTATTTTCCACTGGAAAAATCCTTGAATACCGGTGTTATCACCGTGGCATCGAGTTCCTTCGGCTGTATGGCATTGAAGTATTCGTTTGAGGCCAGGTTGACCAGGATCTTTTTCTTCGCCGGGGCGAGTTCCTGGTTGAGGCACCGGGTCAGTCGGGATCCCCAGAAATCATACAGATCACTGCTCTCCCCGGCAGTCAGCCGGGTGCCCATCTCCAGTCGGTAAGGCTGGATCAGGTCAAGAGGTCTGAGGATGCCGTACAGTCCGGACAGAATTCTCAGGTGCTTCTGGGCGTGGTTGATGTCAGCCGCGGAAAACGAACTCGCGTCCAGCCCCTGGTAGACGTCACCGATAAACGTAAACAATGCCGGCCGGGCATTGTCCCGGTCGAAAGGTGTGTGCCAGTTGGCGTAACGTTCATAATTGAGTGCGCCAAGTTTGTCGCTCATGTTCATCAACCCGGACAGCTGTTCCGGGTTAAGCTTCTGCAGCTGCTGCACCAGCTTCCTGGCCTCGTCGAGAAATCGGGGCTGGGTAAACTTGCGCCGTCGAATCGGAGTTTCAAGATCCAGTGATTTTGCGGGAGATAGCACGACTAGCATGGTTCGAAATCCGGTAAGTTGTTGCTGTTTCTGTTTCCAGGCGTCTTGTCCCGAGGGTTGTCCCTGCGCCACCGCCTGTTCCTCTGATTATAACGGGGGCGATGTTCACGGGGACCGTGCCGTGGTCTCAACGTCGCAATCATAACAAAGTCGTGGTCATTAATGTGATTGCCCGGGAGTCCGATGGGGAAAGCAGGTGCATGGCGGGTATACGGTGTTCTCCGCCAGTTGGATGTATGGGCAATTGCCGGTAAGCTGAAGCCTTGCCACTCCAGGTTTCCACGGTATCAGATCATCCCGGCTAACAGTCCGGTTCTGGTGGTCCCGGCACCCGGGAAACCGGCAAGGGTCGGAAGAGACTGGCAAGTGTCATGCAGGAAAGGCTTCATCAAATAGCAACCAGGCTGGTCTGGATTCAGCCCCTGGCAACAGCAGTGGCCATTGCAGCCCTGGTGGCGGCGCTGTTTTTTGCCGTCGCTCCGGATGCCGATGCAGAAACCTGGCTAATTCCGGCGCTGCTGTTGTTCTGCTGGAGTCTGCTGGTGGTCACTCTCGTCAGCATGTTCCGGACGACTCCGCCGGCCGCTGACAGGAATACCGGGTTTTTTCGTCGCCAGATGATCCGCCTGCACCGGGCTTTTCGCAATCTCCTGGCGCTGGCGTTTCTTGGCCTGAGCCTGGCATTGATCATACTCAGCTACAAGCTTCTGGTCGCCGGCGTGGGGTAGCCGGCGAGTAGCAGGCCCCGCGACAAGGCGCCCCGTCAATGAACGCGCCCGCAGGCCAGAATGGTTCCTTGATCAGAAGATCCCTAGACCGACTCCGGGGGCACGCCGTCCACGACAATGAGATTGGTCGAGGCGGCCTCCTGGCGGATCGCGGCAATGCGCTGATAATCCGGATCTTCCAGAAAGCCCACGGCTTCACGCTTCGATGGAAACTCGATAACGATGAGACGATGCGGATTCCAGTCGCCTTCCCGGCAGTCGACTTCTCCCCCCCGAACCCGGTATTGCCCGCTGTGCTTTTCAATGAATGCCGGTACGAGACGAACATAGTCCTGGTAACGGTCCGGATCGGTGACCGTGATGTCGGCGATGATAAAGGCTGCCATGGTCCTTCTCCCTGTTACTCTTCGGGAATGGGAAAGCTGATTTCCTGCAAACGGGGCAGGGTGCAGCCGTGCGGCCCCAGATCGAAGCCGGGTTCGCCGCCACCGTTCAGGTTGACGAAACCTGCATCCCCGTTGTTGGCAAGACAGATGAGATCCCGGTTTTCAGTACCCGGCCGGAGGATACCTCCCCAGGCGATATCCGGAATACGTTCTCCGGTTTGTTCATGCAGTGCCATCAGCATGGGATGCCGTGGGCTGGTTCCGCCGCCGGAAAAACGGTTGTCGTGGATGTAGATCTGTTCGGGATACGGATCGTAGTCGGGGTCATCGAAGGAACGACCACCCAGTACGTAGCTGTAGATCATGATGTTGACGTTATCGTTGTCAGTGAACTGGTTCTCGAACACCTCGATATTGTCGTTGGCCAGAATCAGCAGACCTGTTCCCGGCGGCACATTGGCAACGATGTTACCGGCCGGGGCAAAGTTTTCGGTGTTGTTGGCGTATACCTGGTTGTCGTGAACCCGGGTTGCCTGCCCTCCCTGTACCGGCAGCCCGGGAAGATCGAAAACCAGGATGCCACCGGTGTTGTTGGTGGCGACATTGTTGTAAACGTCTGCGTAGGTTGAATTCTCAATCTCGATGCCGGCGACATTGTATTCGGCCCGGGAGTTACGCACGATTATCTGCCGCGACTGTCCGACGTAGATTCCCGCATCCGACGCCCCGATGGCCACGGCCCCTTCGATCAGCACATTGGCGGACTGTACCGGGTAAATGCCGTACGCGCCGTTAGTGGTCTGGGGACCACCGGTCCATTCGGTGCGGACCCGCCGGATGGTCACATTGTTGCTCTGGTTGATCTTCAGCGCGTCTCCAATGGTGTCCTCAATGGCCAGGTCCTGGATTACGAAATCATCGGCACTGACCAGCAGTCCTTCTGCCCCCTGTTGCTGATTGCGAAAAGACAGAATCGACTGATCCATCCCGGCGCCACGGATTGTTACGCCGTCCACGTTCAGCGACAGGCTGCGGGAAAACTCGTGGATTCCGGGCGGGATTTCAATAATGTCCCCCGGTTCGGCGGCAATCAGGCGGGTCTGCAGTATTTCCTCGAAGGTCAGCGGGGGTGCATCGGGTTCCGGTTGACCGCAACCTGCCAGGATAAGCAACAGCAGAAACGTGAACGGGTAGAGCAATAGCCGGGTTGTTATTGTCATTGACGGAATCTCCATGGTCACTGGAAGCCGGTAAAAGCCAGTGTAGAGCCTGCCGCGGATGCAGTCCAGGATCATGACCAAGGGAGCCTGATCAGCGCTACCACGATCCGGAGTCGACTGGCAGGGGGAATCCCAGGTCAGTTCCCACGCCGTTGCCGGTGAATCACCCGCTCTCGGGTGTCCCGTTCACGGTCCATGTCTTCCCTTGCGGTTACGGCATGAATCTGCTGAATATACTGTGCCGGAAGGCGGGCTTCCCGGGCACCGGTCAGTACATGGTCCAGGTACCAGGAATAGGGCATGAGCTGTTCATCGATGTGAGTCGCGTAATAGAGAAACGCCTGTTGCCGGCTCCCCAGGGTGTTTGTCACGACGACTGTTTTTTCCTCGTAGCCGGCGCCCAGTCCCTCTGCGGCATCAAGCCGGGATTTGTGCTGGCTCTCCATGCGATACACTACGCCCATGACCACGTCACCGTGATCCCCGCTAGCGAAGGCATCGCACTTGGCGGAATCATCCCACCCCGCCTTGTGAAAGAGCAGACGATGAGCCGTCAGGCAATAAGTGCCCAGCGGGTCGGCACTGGGCACCCGCTGGCGCAACCGGGCCAGGGACATATTGGAACCGTAGGCAAAATAGTTGAGCTTCACTTCTCCGCGACCCCAGGCGACATTTTCACGTAGCGGGGCAGGTCCTCGATTCGAGACAGCCAACGGTTGATAGCCGGGTAGGCATTCAGGCTGAATCCACCTTCCTCCGCCACATGCGTGTAAGCATAAAGACTGATGTCGGCGATAGTTGGTGAACGACCGGTTAGATACTTGGTATCAGCCAACTGCTGTTCCATGACATGGAGCGCCCGTTGTCCTCCCTCCTGCCTGGACTGGTACTCGGCAAGCCGGTCCTCCGGAAGACCGAGATACTTATTGATGTAACGGGCCACGGCAATATAGGGTTCGTGGCTGTACTGTTCGAAAAACTGCCATTGCAGGACCCGGGCCCTGGGCAGACCCGAATCGGGCAGCCACTCGCTGCCTTCAGCCAGGAAGTTGAGTATGGCATTGGATTCAGAGAGATAATGCTCATCGTCTATCTGCAGCACCGGTATTTTCCCGTTGCTGTTCATGGCCAGGAAACCTGCGGTTTGCGTTGAGCCGGCCAGGATATCGACATGAACCCATTCATGGGGCAGGGACAGGAACTCAAGGATCAGTTTGACCTTGTAGCAGTTTCCCGAAAGCATATCGCCATAGACTGTAAACATGATGGTTTTCTCGTCTCAACCCGGCAGCAGCAGTAACAGGCAGCATGATAAAGATTTTCACAACGTGATTGCAATTGCAGGGTTATGCAGTAACCATTGATAGCGCTGGGCCTGGTTGTTCCCGCCCTGCTGTGGTTGTACCGTGATTGATATTGTATAGATTCAAGCTGTGGACAACAGCGGGCCATGCTCGGTAAGCTGAACATGCTTCACCCGCTGCCATACCTGCGCATCAGCTGATTGTCTCTGCTTCTGCCCGGTATTCCGGAAAGCGTATCTGGCTGTAACTGTCTGGTACTTTTTAGCGGACCAGGTCGCCTCCCGGGGGCTCCACGGGAATGTCGACAAACTGCTGCTGGGATAAGGAACCTCTGACTGTATCCAGTGATAATCAGAGATCAATCAGAAAAACAACAATCGGGCAACCGGTAAACAATGCCAACAAGAGGTCGGTCCATGAGCCATAAAATCGGGGTGTATCTTTTCCTTTTATTGACCAGCAGTATGCTGCTGAATACGCAGGCAGTTTCACAGCCACACCAGGTACTGCAACTGGATGGACTCGATCAGCCGGTGGAGATTCTCAAGGACAGATGGGGTATTTCCCATATCTATGCCGAGACCGAGCACGATCTGTTTTTCGCCCAGGGCTACAATGCCGCCCGGGATCGGCTGTTCCAGTTCGAAATCTGGCGCGCCCAGGCCACGGGCACTACTGCTGAAATTCTCGGCCCCAGGGCAATCGATCGCGATCATGGTACCCGGTTATTCAAATTCCGGGGCAATCTCGGACAGGAACTGAGTCACTATCATCCTCGAGGTGTGGATATCGTCAATGCCTTTGTTCATGGAGTTAACGCCTATATCGATCAGGTCATGCAGGACCCCGATGACCTGCCGTTGCCGTTCAGGATATTGGGCATCGAGCCCAGGCACTGGACTGAAGAGGTAGTGATATCCCGACATCAGGGGCTTCTGGGCAATATAGGACTGGAGTTGCGCACCGGCCGTGCCGTGTGTCTGCTTGGCCCCGGGGAGGTAGAGGAGCTGTCCTATTTTCATCCTCACGAACCGAAGCTAGACCTGGATGCGGCCATCGACTGTGATTCATTGTTGAACAATGACATTCTTTATCTGTATAACGCTTATCGTGCCGGTTTGCGCTTCCAGCCTGATGATGTGATTCAAGCTTACAGGAATGATCAGTCCAGTTTCGAGCAGTTGGCTGCCGTGCTCGATGAGGAACAGCGCGACTTGAACAAGCGCGCTATAGACGATATAGGCAGTAATAACTGGGTGGTCAGTGGTGATCTTACCCAGGATGGCTGGCCCATGATGATCAATGATCCCCACCGTGCCCAGGCGGTGCCTTCACTGCGATACTGGGCGCACCTGGTCGGTCCCGGGTGGAACGTGATCGGTGGTGGCGAGCCGGAAATTCCCGGTATCTCTATCGGTCACAATGAACACGGTGCCTGGGGTCTCACGGTATTCAACACGGACGGTGAAGACCTGTATGTTTACCAGACCAATCCGGACGACCCGAACCAGTACCGCTACATGGGTCGTTGGGAAAACATGCGGATAATTGAGGAGGTGATCAATGTCAAGGGTGCGGCACCGGTAACCGTAGAGCTTCGCTACACGCGTCATGGTCCCGTGACATTTCAGGATCCACAGAAAAACCTGGCCTATGCTGTCAGACCTGCCTGGATGGAGCCGGGAGGAGCACCTTACCTGGCTTCCCTGCGCATGAACCAGGCGACGAACTGGGAGGAATTCAGGGAGGCATCGAATTTCAGCAACATCCCAGGCGAGAATATGATCTGGGCAGACCGGGCCGGCAATATCGGCTGGCAGGCGGTGGGCATTGCCCCGATTCGTCGCAATTTTTCCGGTATGGTACCGGTACCCGGTGACGGTCGCTATGAATGGGACGGTTTCCTGCCGATCAAGGCCAAGCCCCACGAATACAACCCGGCACGTGGCTATATAGAAACGTCCAACAGTAATTACACACCACCGGATTATCCCTATCTCGATGCCATCGGTTTTACCTGGACTGATCCGTTCCGCTGGGCCCGGGGAAGCGAGGTGCTGGGGTCCGGCCGCAAGTTCAACATGATGGACATGATCCAGTTACAGCATGATTACCTCTCGATTCCAGCACGAACTCTGGTGCCGATGCTCAGGGACCTCGAAGCGGACGATCCCGCGGTTGAAAGGGCAAGACAGCGCTTGCTTGAATGGGACTACGTGCTGGACAGGAATTCCATCGAAGCGGGCATCTACGTGGCTTTCGAAAGACGCTTGCTTGATAACATCGAACTGCTCAAGATTCCGCAGCCGGCACAGGAATTTCTGACTATCGGTATGAAGCGGATGATCGATTTTCTCCTGGCGCCGGACGGTGACTTTGGCGACGATCCGCTGACGGGTCGTGATCGGTTTCTGATTCAGGCGTTGGCCCAGGGACTGGACGATCTGCGGCAGAAGCTTGGCAACGACGAAAGCAACTGGGTTTACGGGCAGGCCGACTACAAACATGTACTCATCCGACACCCGCTGGCCAGTGCCGTCGATGAGGCGACCCGGGAATTACTCAATGTAGGTCCGGCACCACGCGGGGGGAACAGCTATACTCTGGGCAATACCGGTAGTGGCGATAATCAGACATCCGGCGCTTCATTTCGCATTTTTGTCGACACCCGGGATTGGGACAATACTCTGGGAATGAATACACCCGGGCAGGTGGGCGACCCGGATCATCCCCTGTACGATAACCTCTTTGACCTGTGGGCCAGGGACAAGGTTTTTCCGGCGTTCTACAGCCGGGAAAAAATCGAAACAGTCCTGTTCGAAACGTTGGAGCTGCGACCCTGACCGATCTGGAGCCGGACCGGGCATGTGACCTGGTTCAAGCAATGGGAATCATTTCTGGCAAAAGTAAAATGGTTGCCTACAGGTTTTCAATATCGTGATGGCGTCGTCTTGCCTCTGGCCGACGCGGGTTCTACACTGCCATAATGTCTGGTCTATTCTCCGACATAGAATTCCTGTTCAATGCCGCTGTCAGATTTCACCAGCAGGGCAACCTGCAGCGTGCCTCGGAATTATACGACAGGGTACAGGAAATCAGCCCGCAGCACGCCATGTCGTTGAACAACCAGGCGCTGATTGCCAAGGCCGTGGGCCGTCTTGATTTGTCCTGGTCGATGCTTCAGGAAGCGCGGCAATGCGAACCGGAGAATTTTGAGATTCTGGCCAATCTTGGGCGGGTTGCGCTGCAGAAGGGCGATTCTGCCGTGGCCTTCAAGCATCTGTGTAAAGCCCTTGAGATCCGGCCCGATGACCGTAACCTGCAAATGTGTCTTGCCAGATCACTGTTCAACATTGGCCGCCATGGACGGGCCAGGGCCATCCTGAAAGGCCTGGTCCGGAACGATACGAAATGTGCTGAAACGTATTACCTGCTTGGCTTGATTGCCCTGGAGGAAAACGCCGACATGCAGGCGAGTGGTTATTTCCAACAGGCCCTGCGGCTGAATCCTGATCACGCCGGAGCCCTGAAGCAGGTCAATGGATCCTGAGCCCGGAAATCACATCTTCCGGGCACAGCCAGCGGACAGAGACGCTATGCGCCTGATTTCCTGGCAAAGACGAACAGGTCGTCAACCTGGGTTCCATCACCATTGGTAAAAGGTTTCGTTTCCACATTTACCACATTGAACCCACTGGACTCCAACTGTTCAAGCAACACCTTTTTCTCGTGATAGTAGGTGAAGATTCGATCCCTGTCTCCCGGGTTCTGATAGCCGGAGCTGTTGTAGTCCCCGGTCATGGTACTCAGGTACAGCAGGCCACCAGGCGTCATGATGCCCCCGGCATCGGTAAGTAGAGACCAGGCCTCACTCCTGGACAGATAAGGCAGGCAGAAACCCAGCAGGATGATATCGAACGACGTGTCGAGGCTGCCGATCTCCCGGCAATCCATCACGCTGAACTCGGCACCGGGACAATTCTGGCGAGCTAATCTGATCATGTTCGGCGCAAGGTCTATGCCGGTAATTTTCAGCGATGGAAATCTGTGCAGAAGGAATTCGGAAAAGATTCCGGACCCGCAGGCTGCGTCCAGCGTTCTACCAGTGTCCAGGCCGGCGGCTGAAATCAGCCTGGCAAATCCCTCGTAAGTGGCAAGATAAGACGAATGATTCCTGAACTTATCGTGGTAGGGCTCTGCATACTTGTTGAACACGTCGACGGCTTCTTTGTTGTTATCCATGGAGTATCCGACCTTCTTTCAGCAATTTCAGTCTGTTGGTTGGTTCAACAGGGCGTCGAGGCTACAGGCATATTGAAAATGGCTCCGCCGGAGAGCCGGTTCTGTGGTTTGGGGGTGAAGCCCACGGTGTATTTTCAAGCTGAGTCATGCCCTGAATGTTCGTCCGCCCAGTCGACGTAAGTAGCGCTCGGTGGCACCCAGCAGGCTCAGGTTCTGCTCGATTCACTGCGCCTGCCGGGATTATTTATTTCTCCGTGCGAGGTTTTTCAGGATTTCCAGGGCCCTGTCCGCCTGCGACGCAGGAACCAGGATATGATCGTGGTGACAGGCAGCGATCACGTTGGCGCTTATTCCCGCAGCTGCAAGTGCTCCGGAAACGGCAGCGGTGAGCCCAACCGCGTCGAGGCTGGAATGAACCGTCAGGGTAATAAGACGAAATACGCTATCGAACGCCAGGTTTCTGTGCTCGGCGTCTTTCCGCAACAGGACCAGGGATACGCCCTCGGGCTCTCGAAAAGTTGCCAGGGGTTCGAATTCATCGAGCCGGTGTCTCTCCGGTGAAACGCTGCAGAAGACGTAATCATCGTCGTATAGCCGTGGCGCCAGCGACAGCAGAAGTTTGTCGAGATCCCTGATACTTCTGTTACCTGACATGGCACTGGTGAAGCGTCTCCATCGACGCCCCCAACAGCTTTGTGCCGTTAAGTCGATTCATTTACGGCGTCGCCGTAACCGGTTATCGAAGCGCATTCTACGTCGACGCCGCCGGTCTGAAATTTCAGACCCTATCAACGCTGCCACCACGATAGCAGCGACAATGATGCCGACAGCGATGGTGTTGGTATCGCCGTAGCTTTGAAAAAAAGATACCAGGCTTTGCCAAAGGGTACCGAAAAAGGATGGTTGATCTTCGATGGTAAGCTCCTTTGAATCCGGGCCGAAAATAACGTCAGCACGAATTTCCACTCGCTTTTTGCGTACTATAACACAGCAGAAAATCAGTCAAACCGCAGGGCCAGGAATGTTTCAGGCGCTGCCAACTTATTGATTTTCAGTGAGCATGGTCTTTTTCCCGGGAAAATTATTATAGAAGGTGAGGTGGGCGTTGCCGGAGAACTCGTCATCACGGTGCTCGTACCGGGCTATCCAGTTCAGCAACATGTCCAGGTTCCGGTCCTGGGCTTCTCTTGACTCGTATTTATGCGGTTCCCATGGCCTGTTTCTAGCGTTTTCGATGCATTGGCCAACCGGAAGATTCAGGTAAAAAATTTCAGTAGCATCGGCGGACACCAGTTCCAGAAGGTCTGTATAGCAGCCCTCAATTACCCAGCTGTTGTGAGCGTTGGTAAAATCACGGATCTTTTCCAGGCTGGCCGCTATTGCCGCGCGTTCCGGTGGGTCCGTGTCCAGCCAGGCCAGCTCATCCAGGTCCAGGTGTGCCAGGTCCTCTTCATGACTGAGTCTTCTGGCGAGGGTTGTTTTACCTGAACCGGAGTTGCCGAAAACAAGAATTCTTTTCATGACCTGACTCGATTGGAAAAATGGAAAAATGGAAAACGTATCGGGCTGAGCTTCGTCGGTGCCTGGTGCCCCGGGTGAATTCAAACCCGGGTCCCGCTTCCACGATCACACCGGGATTGCATTGTTATGCAGGCGTCACGGCGGGGCCGGTAGAAAACCCGGGGACAGCGGATGGTGTTACGATATCGACGCACCACACGGTGTGCAAGGCACGACAGCAGGGCCAGTTCTACAACTGCCAAAGACCGTGTTGCGTGCCACCGACAATGTAGATGGCGAAGGTGCCATAGCCCGGTATTTCCAGCGGCGGGTGAGCCAGCTCTGCACCATTGTCAACGGCGGCAGTCACCGCGGCTTCGATATCGTCTACCAGCCAGTAGGGTCGGATGGTCGGCTCTTCCGACTCGCTCATCGGCGCTCTCACACCGATTCGCCCACCATCAGGCAGGCTGGCGGTACGGGCTTGTCCCAGTAGTGGATCCGGCTCGCCAAATACCAGTCCGTTGGCAGCAGCGTAGACGGCGCACATATCGTCAACCGCCGCGGTCACGACTTCAAGATAGTGAATACCCATGATGTAACCCCCTGGTTATGGTTGCTTGTCCAGGTCCCTAAGCATGCCCCGGTTTAAGAGGGATGCCTGGCGCAACGGACTTAAAGAATCTCTGATTAATTACGGAAGTGCTCTGCGGAAGTCTGTCCAGTGCCACGGCTAGGAGTCTGGTCATGAACTCGTCAGGAAATCAGAATAATTCCGTAATTGATCAGGGATTCCGTAAATACCGGGGTCGCGGCAGTGCTTTACATTACGATCGGGTAATCGTAGCAAGACATCGGTAGTGCGTCTATTACCCAAGCGCCTCTGGTGGGCGCTCAGAATGATGACGGGCCCGGCAGGTCGGTGTGAAGCCAGACGGATATTGTTGTGGTTCAGGGCTATTCTGTCTATTGCAGACATGAACCCGAGCAGGTCCGGTGAGCTTTGGATCTCGCGAATTGCAAGGAGTGGCCGGGAGGGTGTTTGTACCGCTGCAATAAAGGACCTGCGCTGAACGGCCAAAAATGACCGTTTTCAAGGGCATTTTTCAGAGTGAAGGAACCCCGGAGGGCCGACGTCCGCAGCGGTGCAAACACACTGCCGTTCGCTCCGCTCGGCGCACCACTCAGCTAAGCGCTGGCGTTGGTAAAAGCTGAAACTGCGGGACAGCATTACATTAATGTAATATACATTCCAAAATAATCAGATTCACGATTGAAATGGAACCATAAGGCCTGGATCCGTATTCAGTCGTCTGGATAGCCTCATCGGGATTATCGTCCCTCTTATCAATTCAGCGTCCGGCCAGGAGGTGATGAGCTTCCCGGATACCACTAATCTGGTTCGCTTCGCCATTCCCGGGTTCCACTTTCACTTCCTGCCGGAACTTGTGCCGAGGTCTGCCATATGGGTTTTTCAAGGCGGTGCGACAATTCGTCGCATTAGAAAAACGGTGCGAAACAGCTACACTTGTGCGGATTTGTCAGAAGACAGTGTCAGAGGTTCGGTCATGGATAAAACACAGGTTCACTTGCTGATTGCAGCGGTACTATTGAGTTCGCACCTGGCGGCGCAACAGGAAGACGAGGTACAGGAAATCACCGTTATCGGGCGCCAGGAGTTCCTGGAAACGCAGTTTACCGCGCGACGCGAAGCAGCCAACGTGGATGCCGCCAAGCTCATCAATCAGGTGCCGGGCGGCGGTGCGGCCAATAACGGGCCCTTGACCGGACAGATCCAGTATCGCGGAATGCAGGGTCCGCGGGTTAACGTCCGGGTGGACGGCATGTTGATTCATGGCGGTGGACCCAACTGGATGGCACCGCCGCTGCATCATATTCCGGCGGGCCTGATGGAGGAAATGGTGGTTGAGCAGGGCATTGCCTCCATTGCCACCGGAGGTGGCATCGGCGGGGCGGTAACCGGCGTCTGGAAGCGACCGGATTTCAACAGCGATGACGGCTGGGCTTTCACCGGGGATACCGAAGCGGCATATGGATCGGCGGACGGCGGCACCAGCCTTTCCGGTGTGCTGGGTTTGAGTTCCCGCAACCATCGCTTTTTCTTCCAGGGCAGTTTCGACGAGGGAGACGACTACGACACGCCTGACGGTGAAGTGGATGCCACGGAATACGAGCGCCAGCTGATGGGTATAGGCTATGGCTTCCAGAGCGGTATCCATGCACTGAATATCAACTTTCATCAACTGGAAACTGACGACACCGGTACCCCGAGCCTGCCAATGGATATCGACTGGTTCGAAACCGACATGTGGAACATTTCCTATCGGACCCAGGTTGGTAACGTGGGTGTCGAAGGGCGGGTCTATGGTTCCGATATCGATCATGGCATGAGCAACTACCTGTTGCGGCCCGCGCCGGATTTTTCCAGCCTGCCGCTTCCGCCGTTCACCGGTGATGACCGTCGCAATGTGCGCACCGAGAGCGAGGAAACCGGGTATCGGCTGACGCTGGATATGCCCATCGGTGCCGGCGACCTGGTCGTGGGACTGGAAGGCAAGACAGCCGAGCACGATGCCGCCGTGTTCGACCCGGATTTCTCACCATTTTTTGTCAACAATTTTTCCGGGGTGGATGTCGACAATCAGTCGGTTTTCGCTCAATGGACGGCTACTATCAACAGGCTCTGGTATCTTGAGGCCGGTGTACGTCGTGAACGCGTGGCAATGGATACCGGCGAAGTGGATGCGTTCCCGGCACGGCTGGTGGACATGAACCCGGACATGTGGCCCATGGGCACGCCGCCCCGGGCCGTATGGATGCTTCGCGAAGCCTATAATAACGCCGATCGGGATCGTACCGACAACAATACCGATATCGTGTTGAAAGCGCGCTATCAGCTCACCGGAAACCTGGTCGTGGAGGTTGGCGCTGCGCAGAAACAGCGTTCACCAATTTACCAGGAAAGATACCTGTGGATTCCCCTCGAAGCCAATGCCGGTATCGGTGACGGCAACAATTACGTGGGCAACCTGGCCCTTGATCCCGAGTCATCTCTTCAGTTCGAGCTGGGCCTGGACTGGGACTTCGGCAGCTGGTATTTTTCACCGCGTTTCTACCGACGCAACATTGACGACTACATACAGGGAGTCCCCGCTGCCAATATGGCCGTCATCGGGGTCAGTGCCAATGCCAATGGTGATCCCACGCCACTTGTCTTCGCCAATACCGAGGCACAATTTCACGGCGTGGATCTGACCTACGGATTCGAGCTCACCGACAGCTGGCGGGTTGAAGGGCTGGCGACCTACGTCAGGGGTGAAAGAGAGGATATCAGCGACAATATCTATCGCATTACGCCGCCCTCTATTCGTGCCTCGCTAATCTACGATGCGGGAGATATTATCGCGCGGATTCAGCAGGTTTTCGTTGCCGAACAGGACAGGCTGTCAGCCACCAACACCTTGGATCCCGCCAACCCCAACAACTCATTTGTCGAGACAGACAGCTACGCCTTGACAAATGTCAACGTATCCTGGTTTGTCAACGAAAACCTGACCGTCAGTGCCGGGGCGGAAAATCTTTTCGACGAGGGTTATATTGACCACCTGACGGGCTTTAACCGGGTCATCGGCAGCACCGTGCCAAGGGGCAGCCGGCTCTTCGGCGTAGGTCGGAATCTGTTCGCCAGGATGCAGTACAACTGGTAGTCAGCCAGCCGTTCACCAGGGGAGGCTGGTCCATCGCTACCGGCTTCCGCTGTTTCATCAAGGAACCACCGTGAAGCTTCTCTACATGCTGTCACGATGGCCTAGGGCGACAGGATGGTCCGTCCGCGTTTCAGGATGTACTATTGACCCGGCTGAATGCCTTACCGGGAAAATTGTCGAAGCGTGGAAATATTGAATTCGCTGTGCAGGTTGCTGGAGGCCGTTACCGAACGGCTCGGGCGCTCGGCCGCCTGGCTGGGCCTGCTGCTGGTGGCGGTGACGGCGCTGGTGGTACTGCTTCGCTACGCGTTCCAGACAGGCTCCATAGCCCTGCAGGAATCACTGCTCTACATTAACGCGCTGCTCATTACATTGGGTGGGGCCTACACGCTGAAGCATGACGGACATGTGCGGGTAGATATTTTCTATAGTCGCATGACACGCAGGAACCGGGCCCTGGTGGACCTCGGTGGTACCCTGTTCCTGCTGTTTCCTGTCTGTGGATTCATTCTGTGGACCAGTTGGGACTACGTGGCACTGGCCTGGCGCATTCGGGAAAGGTCCGCTGAGACCAGCGGACTGCCCTTTGTCTACCTGCTGAAAACAACAATACTGCTGCTGGCAGCATTTCTTGCCTGGCAGGGGCTGGCGGAGGCTCTTAAGGCAATTTCCCGGGTTCGCGACGGGGAACATGAATGAGCGAACTGCTCTCCCTGCTGCTATTTGTCATTATCTGCCTGGCATTGATGCTGGGCTATCCGGTGGCGTTTACGCTGGCTGGTGTATCGCTTGTTTTCGCCGGCCTGGGCAGTCTCGTCGGCGTTTTTGATCCGGCGTTCATCTCCGTGATCCCCAACCGGGTGTACGGTGTGCTGATCAACCAGAATCTGCTTGCCGTACCTTTGTTTGTCTTCATGGGCGTAATGCTGCAAAAGTCCCGTCTCGCTGAGGAACTGCTGGAGAACATGGCGCGGGCTTTCGGTCGATTAGCCGGAGGGCTGGGAATTTCTGTAGTGCTGGTAGGGATGTTGTTGGCAGCCAGCACCGGTATTGTCGGTGCGACAGTAGTAACCATGGGCGTGCTTTCTTTACCCACCATGTTAAAACGTGGCTATGATCCTTCCTTCGCCTGTGGCACTTTGTGTGCTACCGGAACCCTCGGGCAAATTATTCCCCCGTCCATTTGCCTGGTACTGTTGGGAGAGGTCCTGTCCAGCGCTTATCAGCAGTCCCAGTTGAATGCCGGTACTTTTTCGCCGGAGGTAGTCACCATCGGCGACCTGTTTGCAGGGGCTCTGATACCCGGTTTGCTGCTGGTGATTCTTTATGGCCTTTATGTCTTCCTGACGGCGTTACTGAAACCAGGCCACGCACCGGCTGTCAGCAGCGATTCAGTCCACGACCGGGACCAGGTGGCTACCCTGGCCGTGACACTTTTAAAAGGGTTGTTGCCGCCGATACTGCTGATCATTGCCGTGCTGGGTTCGATTCTTACCGGTGTTGCGACACCGACGGAGGCCGCCAGCGTAGGAGCCGTGGGCGCCACTCTGCTGGCCCTGGTAAAACGCCAGCTTGGCATCCGCGTACTGCATGACGTGTCACGGGAAACCATGCGTATTACCTCCATGGTTTACCTGATACTGATTGGCGCAACCATTTTCTCCTCGGTATTCCGTGGCTTTGGCGGGGACCTGCTGGTGGAGGATTTCCTGGGCAACCTGCCCGGTGGGGTGTTTGCCGCCATGCTGCTGGTCATGCTGGTAATATTCCTGCTGGGATTCATACTCGATTTCATCGAAATAACGTTTATGGTGGTCCCACTGGTGGGGCCGGTACTGCTGGGCATGGGACTGGATCCGGTATGGCTTGGTATCATGCTGGCGATAAACCTGCAGACGTCCTTTCTGACGCCGCCTTTTGGCTTCTCTTTGTTTTATCTGCGCAGCGTGGCACCACCGGAGATACTAACCGCCGAGATCTATCGTGGTGTCGTCCCGTTTATCGTCATTCAGCTGCTTGCCCTCCTGGTGTTATCACTATGGCCGGGGCTGGCCACCTGGTTGCCGGCGATACTGAGCTGATTTCCGGGATGGCGACAGGCACAAACAGCAGACGCTGTACACTGGGGCAGCCAGGTTGGAACGACTGGCCGCCGAAACAGAGATTCGCCTACCGACTTCAAGGAAAACGGAATACCAATGAACCAATCTGAAAACGCCAGCGATGAACCGGAACAGGATGAGGATTCAACAAGAGACCTGGATCCTGAACCCAGTGGTGAGCTGACGCTGCAGACCCTGGCCATGCCCCGGGATACCAATGCCAACGGTGATATTTTTGGCGGCTGGCTGGTGTCCCAGATGGACCTGGCAGCAGGCATCGCCATGAAGCGGGTAGCCAGGGGACGGTCCGTCACCGTCGCAATCAACAACGTCAATTTTCTATACCCGGTCAATGTCGGTTCCACGGTGAGTTGTTATGCAGACGTGGGGGAGATTGGCCGCACGTCGGCACACATTGATATCGAGGTATGGATTTTCAATGGCGGTGCCGATGAAAAGTTGCGAAAGGTCGCCGAGGGCCAGTTTGTCTTTGTGGCCATCGATGACGCCGGGCGTACGCGACCGATTCCGAAATAAGCGGACGCGCCCCAGCCTGGTTGCGGTTGTCCTGATTTTACCCGGGTGAGTGACAATTGATTATTACCCGGGTAATATTGCCGGGACTTCTCAATGCGTCATGCAGTGACGCCTCCACAGGTACCCACAATGCAACTGATCGCTTTTTCTGGTTCCCGCCGTCTCGCTCTGGGCACACCGAAGCAAGTCATTACTAACATCAAGGAATACACCACAGCGAACCCGCAGCACCAGATACTGGTATTGGATGCGGATACCAGCCAGCTGGTGGAATTCGATTTCCGTGGCAGCGTTGACGACATTCTGGCTTCCCGGTTGGCGCCCGGTGCGTGTAGTGGCGATAAGACAGGGGAAGACCGCATCCGGGATCATGAATCCGACTGCCACGGAACCAGCGCTACCTCAACGGCGCCAGTAGCCTCCCGGGGTTCCCGTGCCCGGACAGCAGGGAACCGGTTTAACGGCAACAGTGCCGATACCGGTGACAGGCCCAGGCGGGGGCGCCCCAGGCTGGGTGTGGTGTCCCGGGAAGTCACGCTGCTGCCACGCCACTGGGAGTGGCTTGCCGATCAGCCAGGAGGTGCGTCGGCGACCTTGCGCAGGCTGGTGGACCGGGCACGGCGGGCCAGTACCGGAATCGACGAGCAGCGTAACGCCAGGGATTCAGCCTATCGGTTCATGACCACCCTGGCCGGCGATGCGCCAGGCTACGAGGAAGCGGTGCGGGCGCTGTTCGCGGGCGATCTGCAGCGGCTGTGCCACTATCTGGCCAATTGGCCCGAGGACATCGCCTCCCATGCAGAGACGCTGGCAAGTCGAGCGCTTGCCCCTTGTGAACCAGAGCCTTGAAAAGAGTAAGTAATTACTTACAGGGTGTGCCCGCTGGCGCGATTCAGCAACCGATCGGCTGCGCGAAGACCGGGCCAGGGGCATCGCGGCCATCGAATTCCAGGCGGATACGCTGACAGGATACGCGCCAGGACGAATTAATAAGCTCTTAGATGAAAGTAAGCGTTCGCTCACTGAACTGTGTCGGCCTTCCCGATTAATCTGTCGGTGCTTTGTTACTGCCTGGCACAGGGACATCGTTTTCCATGAGGATGTGCTGGCTAGTGGCGCGCCGGCCCAGATGAACTGATTCCAAAATCAATGTAAGTACTTACTTTCTAAGCTGAGGTCGGTTTTCGCGACTGTTTCGCCGGGCGGCTGCGTAACCACCTGGCGAGCTTACACAAGGAAAGGGCCTCTTCCCAGACAAGCTGCCGGGACTTGCACTGGCCCTGCGAAACGGTACTCAGAAAAGTAAATACTTACTTACAAAATTAGTTGTCTGTACTCTCGGCTAATCCGCCGGCAGGTTACGGGCCTCGATAAAGGCATCCTCGGCAATACGATGGTAGGCTGAGACACCATCCAGAAAACCCTTCCAGGATTGGTAGACCCGTGTGCTGGTTTCATCCCTGGCCGCCATTTCCTCGATGACATCCCGGGATAGCCGGCGGAACTCCCGCAGTACGTCATCAGGCAGCCTCCTGATCTTGACACCGTGTTCGTTGACCAGGGTTTGCAGCGCCTCGTTGTTCCGCGCCGTCAATTCGTCGTGGATGCGCTGATTCATCACTTCAGAGGCGGCCAGCAGAATTTCCTGCAGGTCTTCCGGCAGGCTTTCAAACGCGGGTTTATTGAAAATCACTTCAAGGGTGGAACCCGGTTCATGCCAGCCGGGATAATAATAGTACTCCGCCACCGTGTGATAACCCGCAGCGAGGTCATTGTAGGGACTGACCCATTCCGTCGCATCCAGTGCCCCGGTTTCCAGGGAAGTAAATACATCGCTGACCTGCATGGTGACGGGAATTCCACCGGCACGGGCAAACACTTCACCCCCAAGGCCCGGAATGCGCATCTTCATACCCTGCAGGTCGTCCAGGGAGTTGATTTCGCGGTTGAACCAGCCAAACATCTGTGTTCCGGAATTGCCCCCGCGCACCGGAATCAGGTCATAGGGTTCGTAAATCTCCCGCCACAGTTCATTACCGCCACCGTAGGCCAGCCAGGCATCCATCTCGGTTCCGGTCAGGCCGAAGGGAATAGTGGAAAAAAACGGCGTGGCGTTGATTTTTCCCTGCCAGTAATACGGTCCGCTGTGACCGATTTCTGCAGTTCCGGCGGACACGGCGTCGAAGACTTCCAGGCCGCCAACCAGTTCGTTGGCACCGTAGACACGAATACGCATCCGGCCGTTGCTCATTGTTGCCACGCTCCGGGCAAACTGTTCCGGTGCAGTGCCCAGTGCCGGCAGGTTTTTCGGCCACGAAGTCACCATTTTCCAGTTGAAGGTGCGCTGATCAGCGGCCAGGGCGCCGGTGGCCGGGGAGTCACTGTCGACACCGCAGGAGGACAGCACGGACGCCAACAGTACAGGCAGAACTAATTTAAGCAGCATATAACCAAACCCTTTTTTAAGCTGGCGATCAGACATAGTAAAGCGATCACTTTACTATGTCTGATCGAAACAGATGTGCATGGCAACCGCAAGGCTGCCGGAACCGTTAGACGGATTCCAGCTTGGCGTAGGACAGCACCAGCCACTTGCTGCCGAAACCGTCAAAGTTTACCTGGACCCGGGCATTATGACCCTGCCCTTCGTAGTTTAATATCACGCCTTCCCCGAATTTCCCGTGGATTACCCGCTGGCCCAGCGATAATGAGGTCTCGGGTACTTCCGCGCCGCCGTTGCCCGCGGCAACCGGCCCACCGAATGAAGGTCGGGTCACCGTTGACTTCAACCGGATTTCATCCATCAGGTCGCCGGGAATTTCCCGGATGAATCGGGAGGGCCGTGATAACGCAACATCACCATGCAGGCGTCTGGACTCGGCATGGCAGAGGTACAGCTTGGCCTTGGCCCGGGTGATGCCGACGTAACAGAGCCGGCGCTCTTCTTCCAGCCCGGCAAGATTCTCCATGGACATCCGGTGGGGAAACAACCCTTCTTCCATGCCGGCCAGGAAGACCAGGGGAAACTCCAGTCCCTTGGCCGAATGCAGCGTCATCAGCTGAACGGCATCCTCGTCCTCTCCGGCCTGGGCGTCACCCGCATCAAGAGCCGCCTGGTCCAGGAAAGCGGCGAGAATGGACCGGGCAGTCAGGTCGTCATCGACGTCCAGCTCCGACTCGTCAAAGCTGTTGGCCGCGGTGATCAGTTCATCAAGGTTTTCCAGTCGGGCCCGGGCCTTTTCCCCGCCTTCCTTTTCATGGTGTTGTACCAGGCCGCTGTGCTTGATGACGTATTCCACCTTGCGGTGCAGCTCCAGGTCTTCGCAGTCGCCTTCCATGGAATCCAGCAGATCAAGGAATCCCCGCACCGAATTGGCCGCCCGGGAACTCAACAGCTTTTCGCTGACACATTTCACGCAGGCGGACCACAGCGACGAATTCTCCTCGCGGGCCAGCGCCCTCACCTGCTCTATGGTGCGTCCCCCTATCCCTCTGGTTGGAACATTGATTACCCGCTCCATCGCGGTATCGTCATGACGATTTATCAGCAGGCGCAGGTAAGCCAGTGCGTTCTTGATTTCCAGGCGTTCGTAGAACCGGTGGCCGCCATAAATCCGGTAAGGCATACCCACCCTCAGCAGGGCGTCCTCCAGTTCCCGGGACTGGGCGTTGGAGCGGTACAGTATTGCGGCATCCGTGCGACGGTTACCCTTGTTTACCCAGTCCTGGAGGCGATCCACGATGAATCGGGCCTCGTCCTGTTCATTGAATGCCTCGTACAGGGAAATGGGTTCCCCATCTGACCCATCAGTCCATAATTCCTTGCCAAGCCGGCCCTGGTTATTGGCAATGAGCTTGTTGGCAGCCTTGAGTATGGTGGAGGTGGATCGATAGTTCTGTTCCAGCCTGACAGTTTCCGCTCCGGGAAAATCACTGCTGAATTTCTGGATGTTTTCGATCTTCGCCCCGCGCCAGCCGTAAATGGACTGATCGTCGTCCCCTACCACCATCAGGTGATTACGTTGGCCAGCAAGGACCCGCAGCCAGGCATACTGTATCGTGTTGGTGTCCTGAAATTCGTCCACCAGTATATGCTTGAAACGATTCTGGTAGTGCTCCAGGACCTGCGGATTCTTGAGCCAGAGCTCATGGGCGCGCAACAGAATCTCGGCGAAATCCACCATGCCGCCGCGATCGCAGGCCTCTTCGTAGGCGGCGTAGATGGCCACCATGTTTCGCCCGTAGTCGTCGTCGAATGTTTCCACGCTGGCTGCCCGCAGGCCTTCGTCCTTCTGGGCATTGATATACCATTGCACCTGGCGGGGCGGGAACCTGTCTTCGTCCACGCCCAGACTGCGGCACAATCGCTTGATGAGTCGCAGCTGGTCATCGCTGTCGAGAATGTGAAAATCCTCCACCAGCCCGGCTTCCTGCCAGTGAGCCCGCAACAGCCGGTGTGCCAGGCCGTGAAACGTGCCCACCCACATGCCGCCGATGGGCTGGGCCAGCAGTCCCTCGATGCGCCCCCGCATTTCCCTGGCGGCCTTGTTGGTAAATGTCACCGCCAGGATACTGTAGGGTGAAGCCTGCTCGGCGTGCAGCAACCAGGCGATACGATGCACCAGGACCCGGGTTTTGCCGCTCCCGGCACCGGCAAGTACCAGCAGGTTCTGCGCCTGAGTGGTGACAGCCTGCCGCTGGGGCGTGTTGAGCTTGTCGAGGATATGGGAAACGTCTTCCATCATAGTGCCCGGTATTCTAGCAAACACCGGATCGAGGTGGCGTGGAATTGAAACCGTGGGCTAAATTTTTATTGCACCGGTTCCTTAGTTTATCGTCCCTTTTTTGCTAGAATCTGCGCCCGGTTGGAATTCAGGCTGGACCATCCGCCGTTTCTGTCCGTATCCATTTCCTCCTGCGCAGGTTTCCGGAATTCCGGCGGCGGCCCGGGAACCCGGGGTGACGCCGGGATAAGACACTCGAACTGATTAACCGATAGGAGAACAACATGTCGGCTTCTGCAGACACGGCCCGGTTCAACTGGGAAGACCCATTGCTGCTTGACGATCAGTTGAGCGAAGAAGAAAGCATGGTTCGCGATACGGCTCGACAATATGCCCGGGAGAAATTGCTGCCCCGGGTGCGCGAGGCCTACCGGCGGGAGGAAACGGATCCTGAAATCTTCAGGGAGATGGGCGAGCTTGGCCTGTTGGGACCGTTTATAGAAGGCTACGACTGTGCCGGCATGAATTACGTGTGTTATGGCCTGGCCGCGCGGGAAATCGAAGCTGTGGATTCAGGCTACCGCTCCATGTTCAGTGTCCAGTCCAGCCTGGTGATGCTGCCTATCCATGAATTCGGCACCGAAGAACAAAGGCAGAAATACCTGCCCAGACTGGCCAGCGGTGAATGGATCGGTTGTTTCGGCCTGACCGAGCCGGACCACGGTTCTGATCCGGGCAGCATGAATACCCGCGCAAGGTCCGTGGACGGTGGCTACCTGCTCAGCGGCGCCAAGAACTGGATCAGCAATTCGCCCATCGCCGATGTGTTCGTGGTCTGGGCCAAGGATGACGACGGTGTGATCAGGGGCTTCGTGCTGGACAAGGGGATGAAAGGTCTCAGTGCGCCGAAGATCGAAGGCAAACTGGCACTGCGGGCGTCCATTACCGGTGAGATCGTCATGGACGAGGTATTCGTCCCGGCAGAAAACAGGTTTCCGGATGTCGGCGGCCTGAAAGGACCTTTCACCTGCCTGAACTCGGCACGCCTGGGGATTGCCTGGGGCGCCATCGGTGCCGGTGAAACCTGCTGGAAAACGGCTCTGCAGTACACCCTGGATCGCAAGCAGTTCAACCGTCCCCTGGCCGCCAACCAGCTGATTCAGAAAAAACTGGCGGTCATGCAGACCGATCTGACCGTAGCCCTGCAGGCCTGCCTGCGGGCAACCCGGATGAAAGACGAGGGCAAAATCACGCCACCGGTCATCTCCATGCTGAAGCGTAATTCCTGCCTTAAGGCCCTGGACGCCGCCCGCGAGGCCCGGGACATGCTGGGTGGCAACGGGATTTCCGATGAATACCCGGTCATGCGCCATGCCCAGAACCTGGAAGTGGTCAACACCTACGAAGGGACCCAGGACATACATGCGCTGATTCTCGGCCGGGAACAGACCGGTATTCAGGCATTTACGAGATAGATCAGAAATAGACCAGAGATAGACCAGGCGGTAACCGGGTGTCACGGCCGGCAGGTCAGGCTTGACCTGCCGGGTCCATGGTTGTGCCTTCTCCTGTCCGGGCTCGGCAAGCCGGTCACAGGATAACTTGCAGGACCAGCGCCATCTGGCAGCCAAACCCCACGGCGAACGCAAGTGTTCGAGCCCATGGCAGGGCAAACGTATAAACTCCCAGGTGAACCACCCGCGCCCAGAAATACACGGCGCAGGCAGTAGCAGTGACCCCATTGTTCAGACCCGCAACTTCGATTACCAGCACCAGTGGAGCGAAAATCACCAGGTTTTCAACGGCATTTCCGTGGGCTGCCTTCATTCGGCTGGCCCATGGGGACAACGGCTTCGGCTCCGCGGGATATCCCACAGCATCAGCCAGGCCTCGGACGCTGATCATGTTCAGGATATAAGGAATCCACATGACCGCGGTCAACAGGACGACCCATGTCAGATAGCTTAATTCTGTCGTCATAGTCTTTCTCCGGTAATTGTTGGGGTCAGAGTAAAAATACAGTACTTTTTCACATTCTGAATCAATTTTTTGCAGCATTTTTACGCGGAGTTTCTGGCAACCAGCATTTTTGTGGCACCTTTTTGAAACTCATATTCCACGTGCTCCAGGGATACCGAAATACCGGCTTCCTCCAGGGCTTCTGTTACCGGCTCGACGTGCGGCGACAAGCCGCCGCCCAGCGCGACCAGCGGATAGACACGAACCTCGCCGGCCACGCGACAAAGTTCTTTCATACCCGCAATATGATTTTTCACGTCAATCTGATCACTGTAGAGAAAAAGTAAATGTGAGCACAGTGCGAGATCAAACTGACGACCTGTGAACGGAAGATCCGGCAGGCTTGCCTTTACATAGCGCCCTTCACGGAAACCGGATTCATAGTCCGCCAGGAATGCTTTCATGGCCCGCATGCGCACTTCACCCAGGTGCTTAACGTCTCTAAGCCTTTTCCAGACATACTTTTCCCTGGATTTTTCCATTTCAGCCATGATCCGTGGGTAAACTGACTCAATTCTTGATCGAATCTGGGCAGCGGTAAATTCATAAACGGGATCGACAGAAACAACATTGCCCCCAATCGTCGTCAGTTCTTTATTGAAGCTCGCCGGGCCATCTCCGCAGCCGAGCAGGTTTCTGCCAAGTTCCGATTCGGTCAGGTTGAACATTGACAGGTATTCAGCAAATGACCTGCCCCAGGGCACAACCCTATCAAGCTTCACAACTGACGAATCCTCTGCTTGACCAATTCGTATTCCGCGCTGCCTGATGCGTATCTTGTGGTGAAACGTCCTATACCGGCAATGACAGGATCGGCGTCATGTTGGCGGTCAGTCACGACGCAATATCCTGTTCAGAAATAATGCAGCACAACCCCGGTGAATATCGAAGCCCCCACCAGGTTATTGTTGAGGAACGCCTTGAAGCAGTCTGTCCGCTGACGCTCGCGGATCAGCCACTGCTGGTACAGGATAAGTCCTGCCGCGACCGCCAGCCCCAGATAGAAGAAACCACCAAGCTGAAACTGCCGGGCCGCCAGCAGCAGTGAAAAGATGAACATGAATTGAAGAATGAAAATCATCATTCTGTCGGCGGTGCCGAACAGGATAGCCGTGGACTTGATGCCCAGCTTCAGGTCATCGTCACGATCCACCATGGCGTATTCCGTATCGTACGCGACTGTCCACAGGCAGTTGGCCACAAACAGCAGGAAAGCCGCCGCAGGAATCGAGCCCGTCTGCGCGGTAAACGCCATGAGAATACCCCAGGAAAACGCGATGCCCAGGACCACCTGGGGCAGGTTGGTATAGCGCTTCATAAAGGGATAGATGGCGGCAACGGCAACCGCGCCAAACGAAAGCAGAATCGTCTGGAGGTTGGTCAACAGAACCAGCACAAAGCCACATGCTGCCAGTACCAGGAAAGCTTTAAATGCGTCCTGACGCCTTAACTTTCCGGTGACCAGGGGCCGGTGGCGGGTACGTTCGACATCGCCGTCGAATTCGTAATCGGCATAGTCATTGATGGCACAGCCGGCAGCCCGCATCACGTAGGTGCCAAGAACGAAAATTACCAGCAGGTCCAGGTCCGGCAGACCTTCCGCGGCGATCCACAGGGCGGTGATGGTGGGCCACAGCAACAGCAGCACGCCGATGGGACGGTCAAAACGAATAAGTTGCAGATAGCCGGGCAGCTTGGCGGAGAATTCCGGAAACCGGCCTTCCAGTTTAGTTTGCAGTCGTTCAATCAGGGGTGTTGCAGAGGACATAGTGCAGGGGTGCTTTGTAGGAAACGGAATTGGTTTGGTAGTAGAAGTCCAGTTGGTGCACGCGCATCGGTTTTGCAGAAAGCCAGGATGCGGCTGACCATTCTAGCGCATTTCCGCTGTCCGGTTCTGCCCCTCGACTCCGTTTGCCTGCCCGGGCAGCGGTTGGCAAAAGAACCGGCCTAAGGCCGGGAATCACATCAGACCCTGCCGTATTCAGCGCGGTTTCCCAGCCAACGATGAACCAGTGGGTCGATTACATCCGGGTAACTGTGCAGAATCACCTCGGCGTATTTGCGGACATCTTCAAGCAGGTGCGCATCACGGGCAATATCGGCGACCCGAAAGCTCATCAGCCCGGTTTGCTGCGTGCCCAGCACCTGCCCCGGCCCCCTGATTTCCAGATCCTTTTCGGCGATATAGAAGCCGTCGCTGCTCTCCCGCATTACCGACAGGCGATGCTTGCCAGTCTCGGACAACGGAGCCTGGTAGAGCAGGATACAGTAACTGTGCCTGCTGCCACGACCTACCCTTCCCCGCAGCTGATGCAACTGGGCGAGACCCAGCCGTTCGGAGTTTTCGATGACCATCAGGCTGGCATTGGGTACATCGACGCCGACTTCGATTACCGTGGTGGCGACCAGCAGCTGCAGCTGACCCGACTTGAACTGTTCCATCACGGCGGTTTTTTCCTTCGCTTTCATGCGGCCATGCACCAGGCCGATGGCAAGGTCGGGCAACTGTTCCCGCAGCTTGCTGGCGGTGGCTTCTGCCGCCTGGCATTGCAAAGATTCGGATTCCTCCACCAGGGTACAGACCCAGTAAACCTGCTCGCCCTTACTGCAGGCCTGATGAATCTTGCTGATCACCTCCGGTCGGCGGTCGTCGCCGATGACCAGGGTCTGCACCGGGGTGCGTCCCGGCGGCAGTTCGTCGATCACCGAACAATCCAGGTCGGCATAGGCACTCATGGCCAGGGTTCGGGGAATTGGCGTGGCCGTCATTACCAGCTGATGGGGTTCCCGGGCGTCACTGGTTGACTTGTCCTTGAGGGCCATGCGCTGGTGTACGCCGAAGCGGTGCTGCTCATCGATGATCACCAGGCCCAGGTTGGCATAGCTGACAGAATCCTGAAACAGGGCATGGGTTCCAACCACAATCGCCGCGGCACCGCTGGCGATGCGTTGCTGCTGACTGTTGCGCTGGCCGGCCGGCAGCTTGCCGCTCAGCCAGCCGGTCTCCACGCCCAGTGGCTCCAGCCACTGGCTGAAGTTCAGGTAGTGCTGCTCGGCCAGCAGCTCGGTAGGTGCCATGATTGCTACCTGGAATCTGTTTTCCACCGCCCGCAGGGCGGCAAGAGCGGCGACCACGGTTTTACCGGAGCCCACATCCCCCTGAACAAGCCGCAGCATGGGAGTGGTTTTGGCCATGTCGTTGGCGATATCGACGAAAGTGCGCTGCTGTGCTCCGGTCAGTTGAAACGGCAGTTGTGCCAGGAAGCGTTCCACCAGGGTGCTCCGCGCCGGCATGGCGGCTGCCGGCCGGGCGTTGGCGGCCAGCCTCAATCGGCGCATACACAGGCGATGACTGAGCAGTTCCTCGAAGGCAAGCCGCTGCTGTGCCGGATGCTGCCCCGATTCCAGCAATTCCAGGGTGACATTCTGCGGCGGGTGGTGCAGATAGCTGATGGCGTCGGCCAGGCTCAAGGTGCCGAGACCGGCGCGAATTTCATCCGGCAGGTATTCCGTCACGTCATCGGCCCCGCGCATTCTGCCCAGGGCCTGATCGATAATGCTGCGTAATCGGGCCTGCTGTAATCCTTCGGTGGCAGGGTAAATCGGCGTCAGCGTATTTTCCAATTGCACATCGCCGTCATCTTCCAGCAATCGATACTCCGGATGGTAGATTTCGTAACCGGCGCTGCCTCGCCGCACTTCGCCGTAGCAGCGTAGTCGGACCCCGGGTTTCAGTGCATTCTGCTGGGCCGCGGTAAAGAAGAAAAAGCGCAGGTTGATGAAACCGGTATCGTCCTTCAGCGTACATTGGAGACTGCGCCGTTTACCGTAAAGAACCCGGGCAGCCACCAGTTCACCCTGCAGCTGCACATGTTCACCGAAGCGGGCTCTGTTGATGTTGTCAATCCGGGTTCGGTCCTGGTAACGAAACGGCAGGTGGAATAGCAGATCCTGAACAGTGGAGATCCCCAGGTTACGAAGCTTTTTTTCAATACCGGGCCCTACCCCTTTCAGTGATGTCAGCGGCGTCCGGGCCAGGCTGCCGCCAGGTACCGGTTGGGTTGAGTTGCCGGAGGTCGTCGTGGCTGGGGGCATCGAATAGAATGTGCCTGGCGAAAATTCGTGTTTATGCTGCGTGCACGCGGAACGGAGGATTCCTGGCGCCTCTAAACAGTATAGGTAGTTTTTTCACCACCGACTACCGCACGATCCGTTCGTAGAGGCCCTGCTGGCAATACCGCTCGACGGATGGCGGTGAGGCCGGGTGTCCCGTTGAAATTCAGCTGCCCAGCGCCACGATGGCATCCACCTCGATCTGCGCACCCTTGGGTAGAGCGCTGACTTCGATAGTGGCCCGAGCCGGGTAAGGTTCACGGAAAAACTGGCTCATCATGTCATTGACCCGGGGGAATTCGGACAGGTCGGTCAAGTAAATCGTCAGCTTCACAACATCTGCCGGTGTGCTGCCACAGGCCTCGATAACGGCCGCCAGGTTGGTGAAAACCTGCCGAGCCTGGGCCTGCAGATCACCTTCCACGATTTCCATGGTTTCCGGCACCAGCGGGATCTGGCCCGATAAAAAAGCCAGGTTGCCGGCAATAACCGCCTGGGAGTAGGGGCCGATGGCCTGGGGTGCGCCGGTCGTGTTAACGGGTTGAATCTTTGTCATTGTCGCGCTCGTACTGGTGGCCGTCGAAATTGTTCCTGATAACCTTGCGAGTGGCCCGGCTTTTCACCCGGCTTACCGAAGCCACGGCATTGATCAGACGTATCCGGCGCATGACCTGTGCCAGGTGAACGCGGTTGTGGACGCTGATCAACAGGTTGACGATACTCAGCCTGGCGTCCCTTTCCAGGGTGCTGATCTTCTCGATGTTGGCTTCTGCACCGGTTATGGCGGTGGCCAGGGTGGCGATGATGCCGCGCTGGTTTTCCAGCTCGACCCGCAACTCCACGGAAAACTCTCCTTCGACATCAGGGTCCCAGGTAACCGTGACACATTTTTCCGGGTTGTCGCGAATGTCCGCGATATTGTTGCAGTCGTCGGTGTGGATGACCATGCCGCGGCCGGAACTGACGTGACCGACTATGGGATCCCCGGGTATCGGGTGGCAGCACTTGGCATAGTTCATCACCAGGCCCTCTGAGCCACGTATCGCCAGGGAGTGCTGTGATTCTGCATCATCCATTTCATCCCGGGCCCGGGAATTCGGTGCCAGGCGTTGAGCCACCATGTAGGCCATGCGGTTGCCAAGGCCTATTTCCGCCAGCAGTTTTTCCAGGCTGGCCTGGCTGGTCTGTTTGAGTACCTGCTCGATGTCTTCGAGAGGGATTTCGTCCAGTTGGGTCTCGAACGTGGCCAGCGCCTTGTTCAGCAGGCGGCGCCCCAGTGCCACGGACTCCGAATGACGCTGGTTCTTGAGAAAATGCCTGATGTTGCTCCGGGCCTTGCCGGTGGTCACGAAACTCAGCCAGGCCGGGTTTGGCCGTCCCCCGGGGGCAGTAATGATTTCCACCGTCTGACCACTCTGCAGCGGCTCGCTCAATGGAGCCAGCCGCCGGTTTATCCGACAGGCGACACAGGAATTGCCCACGTCGGTGTGGATGGAATAGGCAAAGTCGACAGCAGTGGAGCCGGCAGGAAGCTGGGAGATGGATCCCTTGGGCGTGAACACGTAAATCTCGTCGGGGAACAGGTCGATCTTGACGTGCTCGATAAACTCCAGTGAATTGCCGGCGCTTTTTTGCAGCTCCAGCAGGCCATTGACCCATTCCCGGGCCCGCATATGGGCGTTGGAGGGTGACTCGTCGCCGGTCTTGTACAGCCAGTGGGCAGCGATGCCGTTGTTGGCCATGGCTTCCATTTCTTCCGTGCGTATCTGGATTTCGATGGGTACGCCGTGCATGCCGAACAGGCTGGTATGCAGGGACTGGTAACCATTGGCCTTGGGAATGGCAATGTAGTCCTTGAAGCGACCCGGCACCGGTTTGTAGAGATTGTGCACCGCACCCAGTACCCGGTAGCAGGTATCCACCTTGTCGACGATGATGCGGAAGGCATAGACATCCATGATTTCCGAGAATGATTTACGCTGGGTGCGCATTTTCTGGTAGATGCTGTACAGGTGCTTTTCGCGGCCGATGGTGCGGCCCGGCAGGCCTTCCCGTTCCAGGCAGGCTTCCAGGGAGGTCTGAATCTGGGAAACGATTTCCTTGCGATTGCCACGAATGTTCTTGACCGCGGCGGCAATTCGTTTCGCCCGCATGGGATAAAGGGCCTGGAATCCCAGCTCCTCAAATTCCACCCTGACATTGTTCATGCCCAGGCGGTTGGCGATAGGGGCATAAATATCCAGGGTTTCCCGGGCAATCCGTCGTCGTTTCTCCGGAGCCAGCACACCCAGGGTACGCATGTTGTGCAGGCGGTCGGCGATCTTCACCAGGATCACCCGCAGGTCCTTGGCCATGGCCATGGCCATTTTCTGGAAGTTTTCCGCCTGGGCTTCGGCCCGGGAACTGAAATTGATCTTGTTGAGCTTGCTGACGCCATCCACCAGGTCGGCAACGGTTCCACCAAACTGATTCTTGATGGCCGTCTTGGTGATGCCGGTGTCTTCGATGACGTCGTGGAGCATGGCCGCCATCAGGCTCTGGTGATCCATGTGCATATCGCACAGGATATTGGCCACGGCCAGGGGATGGGTTACATAGGGGTCGCCGCTTCGGCGGAACTGGCCGTCATGGGCCTGTTCCGCGTAATAGTACGCCCGTCTGACGGAGTTGACCTGGTTCGGTACCAGATAGGAAGAAAGGTTCCCCGTCAGGGAATCGATGGTGTCGGTGGCGCGTACGTCCACAGCTGGAGTTCCTCCGGCTACTGCTCTTCGTCTTCAGCAGGCTGGTCTTCCTCGGCGGCGGGTTCTGTCGTTTCCATGCCCTCCTCGGGGACGGCGGGCATCTCTGCAGCAACCTCCGCCTCGGCGGCGTGCTGGGCCTCCAGCGCTGCGTCATCCATTTCCACGGCGGGTTTTTCCCGCAGGATGCTGACGTCGACCAGATCCTCGGCGATTTCGCGCAGGGCGATAACCGTGGGCTTGTCCTTGTCCGCCGGTACCAGCGGGTCCTTGCCGCCGGTCTGGATCTGGCGGGCTCGCTTGCTGGCGATCATGACCAGCTGGAAGCGGTTATCAACCTTGTCGAGGCAGTCTTCAACGGTAATGCGTGCCATATCGGTTCCTGTCTTTTGTTACTGTCTGGGTCTCTTTCGCAACCGGCTTCAGGCGGGCTGAATAGGCAGCTTGTAACGAAAGAGAGATTTGTCGGATCTTCGGTAAAAGGACCGGGATTTTACTTAATTCTGCTCCGCACCGCCATAAAAACTGCTGCCGGCCTCACCCGCAACCACCGCATAAGATTTCAAGCGGGGGCACCACCCGCGTGCCGGTCGTGCCCCGGAGCGGCATTCCGCTGCAGGTCAGCGGTGAGTCCGGGTGTCTCTACTCCGCTCGGGACAGTTTCCTCAACAGCTCCGCCTGGTTGACCTGCTGGTAAGCCAGGGTCAGGCGCTGGGCTCGGACAATGGCCCGCAGGTCATCCAGGGCGGTGTCGAAATCGTTGTTGACAACGACGTAATCCGCTTCCGCCACGTGGGAGATTTCGTCCACCGCCTGACGCATCCGCCGGTCGATGGTTTCAGGGTTGTCCTGGGCCCGGCGGGTCAGTCGCTCCCGCAGGGTTTCCACCGATGGCGGCAGGATAAAGACGGTGCTGGAGTCAGGCATGGCGTTGCGAACCTGGCCGGCGCCCTGCCAGTCGATCTCCAGGATCACGTTCATACCGGCTTCCAGGCGCTGGCGAACCCACTGCTGGGAGGTCCCGTAGTGATGGCCGTATACCTCGGCGGACTCGATAAATTCCCCCTGGCGCAGCATGGCCATGAAGGTGTCCCGGTCCACGAAATGATAATTCTCGCCGTCGACTTCGCCGGGGCGTATTTCCCGGGTGGTGTGGGACACTGATACACACAGGTTCTGCCCGGCGTCACCGTCGACCAGGGCTTTGACCAGGCTGGTTTTTCCAGCGCCGGAAGGGGCCATGACGATAAACAGATTGCCTTCAGCCATTTTTCCAATTCCTTCTTTGTTGCTGTGCTGCCTGGTCGGGAACACGCTCTCCGTGGTGCCAGGCTGCACGGGCCTGCGCTGTCGTAGCCTGGCCATCGACAGTCTGGATGCCGGGTGGATGGTCCCGGTTACTCGATATTCTGAATCTGTTCCCGCATCTGTTCTATCAGCACCTTCAGTTCAACGGCACTGCGCGTGGTTTCCGCCACGATGGATTTGGATGACAGGGTATTGGCTTCCCGATTCAGCTCCTGCATCAGGAAATCCAGTCGCCGTCCTTTCTGCCCATCCGCCCTGAGTACGCGGGAAACTTCCTTCAGGTGAGAATCAAGCCGGTCAAGTTCTTCATCGACATCGGCTTTCTGGGCTACCAGCACCAGCTCCTGTTCCAGGCGTCCGGGGTCAAGCTCGTCCTTGAGTTCTGCCAGTCGGGTCACCAGGTTGTCGCGCTGACGCCGGAGAATTTCCGGCATCAATCCCCGCAATTCGATAACAATACCGGCAATGGCCTGCAGGCGCTGCTCGACGAATCTGCCCAGTTCCTGCCCTTCCCGACTGCGGTGCTGCTGCAGATCTTCGAGGGCCTCACCAAACAGGCCAAGTGCCTGTTCCTGCAGTTCCTCGGCATCGGTATCCTGTTCCTTGATGACGTCCGGCCAGCGCAGTATCTCGGCAACGGACATGGCCCCGGCATCAGGCAGGATTTCCTGCACCGCAGCGGCAGCATCGCGAAGCCGGGTGACAAGCGCCGGATTGAGAACCAGTTCGGCCGTCCGCTGTTCACTGGCCTGAATGCGCAGCTGACATTCAATCTTGCCCCGCTGCAGTTTCTTGCGAATAGCTTCGCGAACCAGCGGCTCCATGCTGCGCAGGGTTTCCGGCAGGCGGATACTGGTTTCCAGGTAGCGGTGGTTGACCGAGCGTATCTCCCAGGTCAGAGAACCCCATTCCTCCTCAAGCTGCCGTCTGGCAAATGCCGTCATACTGTAAATCATAACTGCCAGTTCCGCTTCCGAAACTCCCATTTTAGCGCAATACACAACGTATTGGTCAGATGTCAGTCACAGAGCCGGATAACAGGCTGTTCGCAAACACCATGTAATTCAGGGATAATCCACCACCGGTTTTCGTCAACCCTTCGCCACTATCATCCCGAGGATTCCATGCCCGATTCAGTACGTCCCAGCGGCCGTCAACCCGCTCAGCTTCGCGACATCATTCTTACCCGCGCCTTCACCAAGCACGCCGAAGGTTCGGTCCTGGTCGAGTTCGGCGACACCCGGGTTATCTGCAATGCCACGGTCGAGGAATCTGTACCACGCTTTCTGAAAGGCAGCGGCAAAGGTTGGGTTACCGCCGAATACGGCATGCTGCCCCGCTCCACCAACAGCAGGATGGACCGGGAGGCGGCTCGAGGCAGGCAATCCGGTCGTACCCAGGAAATTCAGCGCCTCATTGGTCGTTCGCTGCGGGCTGCCGTGGATTTACAGAAGCTGGGGGAACACACCCTTAAAATCGATTGCGATGTCCTGCAGGCTGATGGTGGCACCCGCACCGCTGCCATCACCGGTGGCTGCGTAGCGCTGGTGGATGCCCTGAACCACATGCTGGGCCGGGAATTGATCAGGGAAAATCCCTTACGCCAGATGGTGGCTTCGGTTTCCGTCGGCATCTTTGACGGTGTTCCGGTGCTGGATCTCGACTATGCCGAGGATTCCAACGCGGAAACGGACATGAACGTGGTGATGACCGAGCACGGCAATTTTATCGAGGTACAGGGTACTGGCGAAGACGGTGATTTCAGCTTTGAGCAGTTGCAGGACATGGTGGCCCTGGCCCAGCAGGGCATAACCCGGCTGGTTGAAAAACAGCGCCAGGCATTGACCTAGACATTATGTAGTGACCTACCCGTCCTCAACGCCGTGGATTAAGCTGAGGACGGAACATCTTCGGCTCAGAGCCATAATTGAGGAGGGTAGGTCATGAACCAGTTTATCAAGTACGTCGGACTGGATACACACATGGATACGATTGCTGTTGCCATTGCTGATGCAGAGCGATATCCGGGACTTCATTCCGGGGCCAGGACCGCAGCAGGTACAGAAGCAGGAACTGACGATATGGGAGCGGCTTGACCATGCAGAACTACCAGCGACAATTTATCGAGTTTGTCATTGACAACGATATTCTGCGCTTCGGCGAATTTACCCTGAAATCAGGACGCAAAAGCCCCTATTTCTTCAATGCCGGGCTGTTCAACAGCGGCAGCAAGCTGGCCTTTCTGGCCCGCTGTTATGCCGCTGCCATCAGGGAATCCGGCCTTGACTACGACGTGATGTTCGGCCCTGCCTACAAAGGCATACCGCTGGCCGCCGTGACATCGGCATTCCTGGCAACGGAGCACGACTTCGATCGACCCTACTGCTTCAATCGCAAGGAAATAAAGCATCATGGCGAGGGCGGCTCCATTGTCGGTGCTCATTTAAGGGGGCAGGTCTTATTGATTGACGATGTCATTACTGCAGGTACCGCGGTTCGCGAGGCTGTGGAAATAATAAGCGCCGAGGGCGCCGGCCTGTGTGGGATCGTCGTGGCCATGGACCGACAGGAAAAAGGATCGGGGGAACACTCAACCATCCAGGAAATTGCCAGCACCTACAGTGTTCCGGTCACCTGTATCATCTGTCTGCAGGACATTGTCGACTTTCTCGATGCAAGTGACGATCCGGGCTATATCGAGCACCTCGAAGCGATAGATCGTTATCGGGACGAGTATGGAGCCCGGTAACCGCTCCTGACCGACGGCGGCAAACTGCTGCCGGCACCGCACGGTACCCCTGGGCCCGGGCAGCATGGTTCCCGGGTAGTGGCAGGTCAGATCTCGGAAAACGGGAGTGTGTGCAATTCCAGCTGGGACTGGGGAATCAACAGGTTGTGCTTCAGGTAGGCCCACTGGCTGTCCCAGTTGTCCAGGGGAGAGCGCTGGAATTCACTGCGCACGTACTCGCTCATGCGTCCCTGGCACCAGGATAGCAGCAGGTTGGCCAGTGCCGCCGGGGCAATGCTTGCCTTCATCTCCTCCCGGATCGGGGCTTCGCGCAAGACCTGTTTCAGCTGGGCTTCGATACGATCGAAAATCTGGGCCACCCGGGACCGCAGCCGTTCTGATTCTCCCGCCAGGGCGTCGCCGGCCAGGATGCGGGTGATACCCGGGTTCTTGTCGGCAAAGGTAAGAACCAGGAAAAGAATCTGCTCACACCGCTGTTCCGTGCCGTTTTCGTCACTCAGAATCAGGTTGAAGCGGGTAAACAGCGTGTCCTCGATAAAGCCGATGAGTCCCTCGAACATCCTCGCCTTGCTGGGAAAGTGACGGTACAGCGCGGCTTCCGAAACGCCCACGGCCTCGGCCAGGGCCGCCGTGGTAATGCGCTGCCCCGGTGACGTTTCCAGCATGTGGGCCAGGGATTGCAGTATCTGTTCTTTTCTTGAGGGTTGACTGGTCTTGGTCATAGTTCAGCTGCCGGTAGCTATCGTGCACTGTTGGTGATGAGCGTGCCTACGCCCTCATCGGTGAAAATTTCAAGCAGTACTGCGTGCTCCACTCGCCCATCGATAATGTGGGCCCTGGTGACCCCGCCATTCACTGCGTCCAGGGCGCACTGCACCTTGGGCAGCATGCCGCCGTGAATAGTGCCGTCGGCGATGAGCCGGTCCACCTGGGCGGTGGTCAGGCCGGTAAGAACCCTGCCCTCCTCATCCTGTACACCGGCGACATTGGTAAGCAGCATCAGTTTCTCTGCATGCAGTACCCTGGCGATTTCCCCGGCCACCGTGTCGGCGTTGATGTTGTAGCTGTTGCCGTGGATATCGGTGCCGATAGGTGCAATAACCGGGATGAAATCACTGTTTTTCATGGTTTCGATGATCTCGGTGTTGATACTGGCAACTTTCCCCACCTGGCCGATATCGATGTCCACGTCCCCGGTGGCATCAGACTGGCGCAGCAGCAGCTTTTCCGCCGTTATCAAGCCACCGTCCTTGCCGGTGATACCTATGGCCTTGCCCTGGTTTTTTGCCAACAGGCTGACGATTTCCTTGTTTACCAGGCCACCGAGAACCATCTCTACCACGTCCATGGTGCGTTGATCGGTAACCCGCATCCCCTCGATAAAACTGGATTCGATCTGCAGCTTTTCCAGCAGTGAACCGATCTGGGGGCCGCCGCCATGAACCACTACCGGATTCATTCCCACCAGCTTCATGAGGACGATATCGCGGGCGAAACTGTTCTTCAGCTGTTCGTCCACCATGGCGTTGCCACCGTACTTGACGACGATGGTGCGGCCGGTAAAGCGCTGAATATAGGGCAGGGCTTCGGTCAGTACCCTGGCGACATTCTTGGCATTATCCAGGCTGAGAGACATGTGTGGCAATCCACTCGGGTTTCTGGTGGTGATCAGAGGTTCATAAGGTAAGTGAACGTTTACTTTGTTGCAAGTGTCAGAACTGGATCGGCAGGGAATTATCCGCCTGTTGCAGCAAGTCGCGGAATGCATCCTGGATGCGCTGCAGGGACGAAGCGGAATCCGCTTCGAAGCGCAGCAGCAGTGCGGGGCTGGTATTGGAGGCCCGAACCAGGCCCCAGCCATCGTTGAAATCCACCCGCAGGCCGTCGATATGGTTGACCACGCCGTTGTCGAAACTGGCCATTGCCAGCAGCTTTTCCATCAAGGCAAACTTCGCCGGTTCCGCTACGGGTATGGCTATCTCCGGCGTGGCGACGCGGGTGCCGAGACTGGTGATCTGCTGCGCCGTCGGTCCTTCCCTGCGCGCCAGGATTTCCAGCAGGCGTGCACCGGTGTACATGCCGTCGTCATAGCCGAACCATCGGTCCCGGATAAAAATATGTGCCGAAAATTCGCCACCCAGGGGTGCACCGGTTTCCTGCATCTTCTGTTTCATGAAGGAATGACCGCTCTTGTGCATCACCGGGATTCCGCCACAGTCAGTAATAAGGCCGGCCAGTCTGCTGCTGCACTTGACGTCAAAGATCACTGCTTCGCCGGGATGACGCGGTGTGATGTCCTCGATCAGCGTTGCCAGTAGCAGGTCCGTATCAATCGCCTGCCCGTCACTGGTGACGACTCCCAGTCGGTCCCCGTCGCCGTCAAAGGCCAGCCCCAGGTCTGCGCCACTGGCGATTACCCGCTGCTGCAGGTCCTGCAGGTTTTCCGCAATAGTGGGATCCGGCTGATGGTTGGGGAAACTGCCGTCCAGATCGCAGTAAAGCGTCTCGACCTCGCAGCCCAGGGCGGTGAACAGGGCCGGCGCCACCAGCCCGGTCACGGCATTGCCGCAGTCGATTACAAGGCGAAGTTTTCTGGCGAGGTGCAGGTCCGCGCTGACGCAGCGGATATAATCCTCGAGGATGCTCAGCGTCCGGTAACTGCCTGCGCCCCGATGCAGCTGTCCTGCCTCGATGCGACGGCGAATATCCTGGATCTGGTTGGCCGCCAGGCAGGAACGGTGGAATACGATCTTGACGCCGTTATACCGGGCCGGATTATGACTCGCGGTGAGCATGACGCCGGAAGACCAGTCCGTCGTGTGGGTCGCAAAGTAAACCAGTGGCGTAGGCACCAGCCCGAGGTCCAGGACATTGCAGCCACTGGCCCTGATGCCGGCTATCAGGCTACGGCACAGTCCGGGACTGGACAGTCGACCGTCCCGACCGACCAGCAGGGTATCGATTTCCAGGTCCAGCGCCTCACTGCCGATGGCCTGACCGATCAGCCGGACATTTTCTTCGTCCAGTTGATCGCCATAGATTCCCCTGATGTCGTAGGCCCGGAATACTTCGGCGGGTATGGTGGACCCGTCGGTGGGTCCACCCAAATCAGCGGTCACTGAATCTTGAACTCCCCGGGTTATCCCTTCTGTGGCAGCGGTGCCCTGGCTGCGATCAGTTTCAGCATCTGTCGGGCGACGTGGGACTTGTTGCCCGGCCCCAGTTCTTCCTGGCCATCCTCATGGATTGCGATAGCCACCACGGAATCACTATTAAACGTATCGGTCGCATGGTTGGCAAACAACAGGTCAAGATTTTTCTGATGCAGCTTACCGCGACCGTTGTCAGCCAATTCGCTGGTTTCGGCGGCGAAGCCCACCGTGTAGGGGCGCTGTTCCAGGGCGGCAATGGCACTGATAATGTCCGGGTTTTTCACCAGTTCCAGGGACAGGTGCTCGCTGGATTTCTTGATTTTTTCCCTGCTGACTTTCACCGGGCGATAATCCGCCACCGCGGCCACACCGATGAACACGTCGGCATCGCCGGCATGGGCCAGACAGGCATCCAGCATCTCCCGCGCGGACTGAACATCAATGCGGTCGACGTTTTCCGGACAGTCCAGACAGGTAGGCCCGCTGACCAGGACGACCCGGGCACCCGCGGCGGCCGCCTCAGCCGCCAGCGCATAGCCCATTTTCCCGGAGCTGTAATTACTGATGAAGCGCACCGGGTCGATGGCTTCCCGGGTGGGTCCGGCGGAGATAAGAATGCGCCGGCCACTTAACAGCCCGGGTTCAAACAGGGCGGCACAGGCTTCGAGGAGCTGCATGGGTTCCAGCAGGCGGCCCGGACCGGTGTCTCCGCAGGCCTGATCGCCTTCCGCCGGACCCGCCAGCCGGTAACCCCGCTGCCGCAGGATCTCGATGTTGGCCCGGGTACCGCTGTCCGCCCACATCGCCTGGTTCATGGCAGGTGCCACGACCACCGGTGCACTGCTGGCCAGGATCAGCGTGGTCAACAGGTCATCTGCACGCCCACCGGCCAGGCGCGCGATAAAATCCGCGCTGCCCGGCGCAACCAGGATCAGGTCCGCCCACCGGGCCAGTTCAATATGGCCCATGGCCGCCTCGGCATCCGGATCCAGCAGGTCAAGGTGCACCCGGTTTCCCGACAGTGCCTGCATGGTCAATGGCGTAATAAACTCCGTGGCGGCTCGGGTCATGGCAACCTGTACCCGGGCACCGGCTTTAACCAGCTGCCGGGTCAATTCCGCGCACTTGTACGCAGCGATTCCGCCGGTAATACCCAGCAACACGCGCTTGTTGGAGAGACTGACGGCTACGTCCGCCATGGCTGGCACCATTTCCTGACAGGGTGAAAGCAGGCGATGAAGACTATCAGCAAGCCCCGGTCAAGGCAATTTGGGGTCTATCGGCCTGGTGCCCGGCTTCGGGAGGGCCGGACCCGTTGACTCCGGGGAATGGATTCAATGGGTCCGGACCGGCCCTGTTTTGCCGGACCGATGGCTGGCGTGACCGGGGTGAACTATGCTGATGAAGACAGTGCGATCCCCGCGCTGTCAACGGGAACGGAGTTAGGGGGAGAACAGGCAAGTGGCTATTTCGAACTGGCCGCCAGGTGAGCGGCCACGGGAACGTCTTATTGCCCGTGGTGCCACTGCCCTGAGTGATGCCGAGTTGCTGGCAATCTGCCTGCGTTCCGGGTCAAGGGGACATTCAGCGCTGGACCTGGCACGGGAACTCCTCACTGCAGCAGGGACTCTCAGCCGCCTGTTTGCTTATGAAGTCGAGGAATTCTGTCGGCTGGAGGGCCTGGGCCCCGAGAAATTCGCCTTGTTGCAGGCCGCACTGGAGCTATGCCGAAGGCAGCTGCTGGAACCCCTGCAACAGGGAGAACTCCTCGCCAGTTCGGATTCCACCCGCGGGTATCTGCGCGCCCGGTTCAAATCACGCAAGCAGGAAGCGTTCAGCTGCATTTTTCTCAATAACCAGCACTATGTCGTTACCGTGGAGGAGTTGTTCTGCGGGACCATCGACGGCGCCGCCGTTTATCCGCGGGAAGTGGTGAAACGTTGTCTGTTCCATAATGCGGCTGCGGTAATATTCGCCCATAATCACCCTTCAGGGATTGCCGAGCCCAGCCAGGCCGATATCGCGATCACGCGTAAACTGCAGTCTGCCCTGACCACCATCGATGTGCGGGTACTGGACCACTTTGTAGTCGGCGATCCGGAGGTGGTATCGTTTGCCGAACGGGGACTGCTCTAAGGCCTGTCAGCGTGAACAGGCCCTGCTTGGGGTGGACTACCCGGACAGCAGCGAAACAGGGCAATTGCGCGTCAGGCGTTGCTTAGCCTCCGGGTTTCTGGTATAAAACGCAGCTCTTTTTTCACCGCCCCCGGTTTTGCCACAAATCCCACGACAACCTTGTCGCCGGGCCGGCGCAGGGCGGTAACGATGTTCAGGCAGCTTAGACCAGAATCGAGGTTATTTCATGTCCAGGGTATGTATGGTGACAGGTAAGAAGCCCGTTACCGGAAACAACGTTTCTCACGCCAATCGTCGCACGCGACGCCGCTTTTCACCGAACCTCCATACCCACCGTTTCTGGGTTGAGTCGGAAAAGCGATTCATCAAGTTGCGCATCTCCAGCAAGGGTATGCGAATCATTGACAAGCAGGGTATCGATACCGTGCTGGCCAACCTGCGCAACAAGGGCGTTCGCGTTTAAATAATTTACAGGTAAACAGGCAGGTAATTCGCTATGCGTGACAAGATAAAACTGGTATCCAGCGCCGGCACCGGGCATTACTACACAACGGACAAGAACAAGCGCAACATGCCGGACAAGATGGAAATCAAGAAATACGACCCGGTGGTGCGCAAGCACGTGGTCTACAAGGAAGCCAAGATCAAGTAGTCTTCCCAGTCCGCCCCCTGCTCTATCTGCCCTTGCTGAGTCTTCTGGCGAGCCTTTCCGTGGTAGCCAGAAGCCTGGGGTCCTCCTCGAACTCCTTTTTCAGTTTGCCCACTGTCGTGGACACTGTACCGTAGCGCTTCAGTTTGAACAGCTTCGCGATGGATTGCAGCGTTACGGCAGATAACTCCTGACATAAGTACATCGCCACCCACCTGGGCACGTTCTTGGAGCCAGGACCTCGAGCGGCCTTATAAATGCTGTCTTCCGATACCTTGAACTGCCTGGCGACGGCGCTGACTATTTCCTTGCAGGATGGACGCCATTTCGCGTGGGCACCCCGGGATACGCCGCGTACCTTGGTGGTTGCGCGTTTTCGCTGGGCCTGTTTCCTGAACTTGTCGTCCCCCATTATGGATGCCAGGTTTTTCTTGCCATAAAACCGGCTCAACTCCTCGTCTACGCCCTCGGCGACATATTTACCGTAGGCTGCACGCCGCTTTGCAGCCGCAACCGGTAATTGCCGCAGTGCTGCATCCCGGTCCAGCCAGGCAGGAGGATTCTTTTTACTGACGTAGTGGGTGTAGCTGGACCACTTGTAGGATTTCACGTCCCCGGAGCGCACCAGGGTGTGGATATAGCGGGTCAGGGGCAGCAGGTAATTTTCCGGCTGAACCAGTACTGCCTTGTAACGTCCTCTGAATAGTGACCCATCGGTTTTCTTCAGTCGCTGGTATTGCTGAGTGTAAAGCCCGTCAATCTGCCGCATGAACCGCGACAGATTGGCTTCCGGTGTTTTTATTACCAGGTGATACTGGTTACGCAGCAGGCAATAGGCATGCACCTGGACGTTGAGCCGCGAGCACGTCTCCTCCAGCCCGGCAAGAAATGCTTCAAAGTAACGGTCTGAGGGGAAAACCCGCTGGTCATCCAGCCCATAATTGGAAACATGATAAACAGCATCGGGATATTCGATTCGAAGCGGTCTGGCCATGATGAGATTCCTGTACTGTTGTTATTATCGTAACGCTCCTGCGCCCGCATTCCCACCAGTGTTCCCAACGACGGAGCGTTGCCTGGAAAATGCCGGGGCCGGTAAAGTCCGGCTGCCGGGTGAACGCGTTACAGCTGACCCCACTAACCTTGTCTGTATAGTTATCGTAATTAGGGTTATACGTCAACAGATCGAAGCCTGTTTGCAAAAATAAATTCCCGTATAAGGCATGGAAAAACTCTATGGAGGACACACGCTAATCCAGACTTTTAAACTTTTTGTTCCAGACCTGTTTAGTAGGAGCAATGGCGCCTTTTCTGCGGCATTCGGCCCCAAACGGCAGGATTTGGACGCCGGGTGGCGCTTCCTGGCAAGGGTTCCAGGCCGTGGATGCGCCATTACTTGTCGTGGTCATAGCCCGCGACAATTCGGGCCTGGAGCCTGCCGGATGGATTACGCGTCGTGATGCACCAGGCAGTACCGTAGCAAAAACCTGTCTTGTGGAACAAACCTTGCACTATTAAGGGCCTCATGCTTTCGCGGGAAATTCAGGGATCGTTGCGGGCCGGCTGTCAAGGTTGTAGCGATGGCGTCAGTTGCGGGTTCTGGCAAGCAGAATGGCCCGCTTCGGCGCGGGCAGCCCTTCACAGGTTCGAGTGGGGTCCACGGGATCCAGACCGTCAACCATTGACTGAAAGGGCATCCACGGTGTCCGGCGCTGTTCCTGTTCGGTGGTAACAGTGACATCCACTGTATGGATGTCGGTGAACCCACAGCGGGCCAACCACCGATTCAGCGTCGCAACAGATGGAATAAACCACACGTTCGGCATTCGCGCGTAGCGGTCTGCAGGGGTCAGGCTGTAGCCCTCCCCGCCTTCCACCACCAGGCTTTCCAGAATCAGCTGTCCTCCCGGCCGCAGGCATTTCTTCAGCTGTAGCAGGTGGTCGATGGGCGAGCGCACGTGGTAAATAACACCCATGGAAAATACCGTATCGTAGTACTGGAAAGGTCCTGGATAGCGCGCCATCTGCACCGGCAGCAGATAGCAGGGCAGGTCCGGCAGGAAATGCTTTATCGCCAGAAACTGCATTACGTACAGGAGATAGGGTTCCACGCCAATGACCAGGCTGGCGCCTTCGCCAATGGCCCGCCAGCAGTGGTAGCCGTTGCCGCAACCGACATCAAGCACGCGATGTCCTTGCAACGAAGCCACATGGGGCAGCAGACGGTCCCATTTCATGCCTGACTGCCACTCAGAGTCTACCTGGACGCCAAACAGCTCGAACGGCCCCTTGCGCCAGGGTATAAAGGTCTTCAGTAACTTTTCCAGCGCTTCACCCTGCCCTCCTGCCTCTTCGGCGCTGCCGATCCTTACCCTGGACTGCAGGTCCAGGCTGCCGTGTTGCAGGGAGGGCAGCCGGGCCAGGACACCAAGCCAGCGCTCCAGGTCCCCATGGTTGAAGCGATTGATAAAATCGGGATCGGTGATGGTATTGAGTTCTGCCAGGGGCGAGGTCCGGTCGACATGGTGCAGCGGTGCCAGCCGGAACGGGTCGCTGGAAGGGCTCACTTGATGGCCACCAGTGAGGCAAAGTTGAAACACTGGAACCACACATCGATGCTACCAAAACCTGCTTCGGCGACTCTCCGCCTGTGGGTATCCAGGGATTCGGGTACAAGGACATTTTCCAGTGCTGTCCTTTTCTTGGCGATCTCCAGGCGGGAATAACCCATTTTCTCCTTGAATGTATGGTACGTATCGATAAAAAGCTGATCCAGGCGTTCATCGGGAAACCGGATCTTTTCGGACAGGATAAGAATGCCACCGGGCAGCATCCCCTGGTAGATAGTGTCCAGCAGCCCGGCACGTCTGGCGACCGGGATGAACTGCTGAGTGAAGTTCAGCACGACCACCGATGCCCGTGAAATTTCCAGCTCGAGAATGTCCGCACAGCGGATGTCGGTTCTGTCGGTAAGCGCGTCCAGGCTGGAGAGATTTTCGGTACAGCGATTTACCATTGCCGGCGAGTTGTCCACAGCCACCAGTCGATAATCCCTGTGGGGAACCTGGTTGCCTATCGCCAGTGAAGCAGCACCAAGGGAGCACCCCAGGTCGTAGACCACGGAACCGGGCTGACAATATTGTCTGGCCAACAGGCCGATCATGGAGATGATGGTTGAGTATCCAGGCACCGAGCGACTGATCATGTCCTCGAAGACATCCGCTACCCTGTCGTCGAACTCGAATTCCAGCGGTGCGGTGTCAGCCGCAAACAGCCTGTCTTTTTTTGACTTCACTAGCTACGTTCTCACCGAGTTGGAATTGGTCCCTTAACCGGGCTGTCAGCGAATCGATAAAAAAGGAAAGAAAACGACTGAAAAAACTTGTCCAGGATACGAGGTTAAACTATTTTACCCCAACCTGGTTTCCGGTACGCGTTCGTCTGCAGATTTTGGTGAATTCCCATGACACCTGAGCGAGCTGCTCCAGCCCGGCTGCTGGAAACTTTTCTGCCACAGGTAAAGGACACCGCAGGGGACTTTGGTGTCCTCGATCTCGCCTGTGGATCCGGTAGAAACGCAAGGTATCTGCTCAGGCATAAGATTCCCGTACTCTGTGCCGATATAAGGCGGACGGCACTGGATGAAATCAGCAAAGAGGCTGCAGCGGAGGGAACGCCGGCAGCAGTCTGGCAAGTAGACCTGGAGAAACCGGGTGGTCGGCCGTTAGCGGGGAAAAGCTTCGACGTCATTCTGGTTTTCAATTACCTGCACCGACCATTAATTCCCGGGATCCGGCACTGCCTGGTACCGGGTGGACTGTTGCTCTTTGAAACGTTTACGCGGCAACAGGCGGCTATTGGACGTCCCAGCAACCCGGACTTTCTCCTGGAGCCGGGGGAATTGCGGAACTGGTTTGAAGACTGGGAGATTCTTCATGATTTCGAGGGCGGGGATACCGAACCCCGGCGTTTTTATGCCAGCCTGGTGGCCAGGAAACCGGCGGCCTGAGCAACTGAACCCCTTTAATCAGAGGTTCCTTAATCTTTGGAATTGATCCGGTGAAAGTTATACCTCTCAATTTTGGTGAACGAACCACCAACCTTAAACATATTGATTGTGAGATTAAGCGATCGTCGCGGAAAAGCCTGGCCATCCACGTTCGCCATCGCAAGGTTGAGGTGCGTTGCCCCCGCTGGACCAGCCAACGGGAGATACTGCAGTTTCTGCAGTCCAACCAGGACTGGATAAAACAGAAGCTGAGGGAGGAAGCGCAACGTTACCGGGAGTCGCTGCGCATCGAAAACGGGCGCAAGATTTTCTATCGTGCCCGGGAGCGACGTATTGTCTTCCAGGAGTTCCCTCGTCAACGCGTCGTCGTCACCCGGGATGAATTCATCATCCAGGGGCCAAAGCTTACCCAGGCCAGCGCCCGACAACAGGTTGAAGCCTTTCTCCAGGAGCGCGCCGGCAGGTATCTGCCGGATCGGGCCAGGGCGGTTGCCCGCTATCTGCGCGTGAGTCGACGGCTGAAGGAAGTGAAACTCCGCAAGACCAAGACTAAGTGGGGCCATTGCACATCAACCGGCGTCGTGCAGTTCAACTGGCTGATCATGCTGGCGCCGAATTCCATCATCGATTACATGATTGCCCACGAGGTTTGTCACCTGGTGCACATGAATCACTCGGCGGAATTCTGGGAGCTGGTGGAATCCATCTGTCCCGACTATGAATATTACCGTGATTGGCTGCAGCAACACGAGCATCGGCTCTGGCTGTAGGCGTCAGTCCTGTCGGCGGATGAACTGGAGGTCCCAGACCCCATGTCCCAGTCTTTTACCCCGCTTTTCAAACTTCGTTGACGGTCGGTCTCCGGGGCTGCCGAAGTTTCCGGGTCCGGCGCCGTTACGCAACCGGGAATTCTGTTCAAGCACCGCCAGCATCTGTTCGGCGTAGGGCTGCCAGTCCGTTGCCGCGTGCAGGATGCCACCGGGCTTCAGACGTGTGGCGAGCAATTCCGCGAAAGCAGGCTGAACCAGGCGGCGTTTATGATGGCGCTTCTTGTGCCACGGGTCCGGAAAGAAAATCAGAATCCTGTCCAGGCTGGCCTCCGCAAAACAGTGAGTCATTACTTCCCTGGCGTCGTGGTTGATAATGCGGATGTTGTCCAGCCCTTGCCGGACGATGCCCAGCAGCAGCTTGCCGATTCCCGGTCGATGGACTTCTATGCCGATGAAATTGGTATCCGGGCTGTCGCTGGCCATGGTCAGCAGGGAGTCCCCCATGCCGAACCCGATTTCGACGGTGAGCGGTTTGCCGTTGCCGAATAGCGACCGGGTATCCAGTACGGTCGGCCTGTAGTCCACCACGAAGTCATCTGCATGGGTTTCCAGGGCTTTGCGCTGGGACGTGGTCAGGCGACCGCCGCGAATGACGTAACTTCTGACCGGTGGATGCGTTACATTGACGTCCGGCACCTGGTTACCTTCCTTTGCCACCCTGTCACCGTTTCCCAGTTAAGGTCCGCTCACGCTGCCGTGGCATCGGTCAGCGCAAACCACAACAGGGCGCTCCAGCCCGCCAGCAGCGCTACGCCGCCAATGGGGGTAATGGCCCCCAGCCAGCGGATACCGCTCAGTGCCAGGATATACAGGCTACCCGAGAAAACCAGGATGCCCAGGATAAAGAGCAGACCGCTTACCCGCAGGGCCGTGGATCCCGGATAGTGGATACTGAGAATACCGACGCCCAGCAGCGCCAGGGCATGGTACATGTGGTACTGCACGCCGGTCTGGAATGTCGTCAGCAGTTGGTCGGTAAGGCGTGCCTGCAGGCCGTGGGCCGCAAAGGCGCCAAGGGCAACGGCCAGAAAGCCGGTCAGTGCTGCCACAGTCAGGTACAGTTTAGGCATGGGAGGGCATTCTGTCCGTTCGAGGGGTGCAAATCAAGCAGCAGGTTCGGGCCAGTCCGGCCTGGTGGATTGTTCATGCGCAATCAAAAAAGCCGCCCCGCTGGCGGGACGGCTTTGTTGAACTGTTCTGGCTGTACGGTGTCAGGCCTCCATCATTGCCTTTACCTTGTTCATGGCATTCTTTTCAAGCTGACGTATTCGTTCCGCTGAAACATTGTACTTGTCTGCCAACTCGTGCAGCGTGGCCTTCTTGTCACTCAGCCAGCGACTGGCCAGAATATCCTTGCTACGCGCGTCAAGCTCGTCCAGCGCCATGTGCAGGCTGCTGTTGGTCACCTCTTCCCATTCCGCCTCTTCAAGACTGGTGGCCAGGTCGGAATTCTGGTCTTCGAGGTAATTTACCGGGGCGCGATAGCTGGTTTCCTCGTCGGCATCGAGTTCGATATCGAACGAGGTGTCGAAGGCGCTCATCCGGCCTTCCATCTGACGCACCACCTTGGCATCGACGCCCAGGTCCCGCGCGACGGCTTCAGTCTCCTCGTTATTCAACCAGCCGAGGCGCTTCTTGGAGCTTCGCAGGTTGAAGAAAAGCTTGCGCTGGGCCTTGGTGGTGGCAATTTTGACAATACGCCAGTTCTTCAGGATGAACTCGTGCATTTCCGCCTTGATCCAGTGCACTGCAAAGGAAATCAACCGGACTCCGACTTCCGGGTTAAAGCGCTTGACCGCTTTCATCAGCCCGACGTTACCTTCCTGGATAAGATCGCCAAGAGGTAGCCCGTAACCGGAATAGGACTTGGCCATATGCACGACAAACCGCAGATGGGCAAGAACCAGTTGCCTGGCTGCATCCACATCGTGTTCGTAATAGTACTGGTTGGCCAGTTCCTTCTCCTCTTCGGGGGTCAGAACTGCAATGCTGTTGACGGATGCGATGTAAGCAGTCAAATCACGACCCGGAACCATCGGATCTATAACTTGTAAGCTCTTACTGGTATCCATAACTCTCCCGGACTAATCTCAATCGGGTAGTAAACCCATTACCTTACAAGACCGTATTTTAGCATTCATTATTTCCTGTCGCCACGAAATAATGCATTGCAATACAGCGTGTTATCAGGATTTTCGACGTCAATCCCCGATCGCGGGACCGCTGATTATCCAAACGATCAGTTTATTGGGGCGCAAGCCCTGAATTTCAAGCCTGGTTGCGGGGTTTTCCACCGGTTTCAGGGTGGGCTGGAATACAGTCGAGCCGCAATGGACAGGGCGGCTCCCAGCCAGCCCAGCGCGCCACCCAGGCCAACCAGTCGCAAGGCATCGTCGAGGGACATCCCCTGCAACACCGCGGATGAGCCATACAGGGACAATAATCTGTCAACTGCGCCGCCTACTGACAGTTGCAGGATCAGTAACAGGCCGCAGGCCACCGCCGCACCGGCCATTCCCAGCACAAGCCCGCCGTATAGAAAGGGTCTGGCAATATAGCTGAAAGTTCCCCCTACCAGTTTCACCACGTCGATCTCCCGACGTCGGTTCTCGATGCCCATGCGCACGGTGTTGCCGACGATGAACAGGACTGCCATCCCCAGTACCACGGTAAGCACCCGGCTGGCGCGCTGCAGCAATTCCTGGATTGCCGTCAGCCGTTGTATCCAGAGCAGGTCCAACTGCGCGGACTCGACTTCCGGACGGTCCTGCAACTGCCCCACAACCTCCTGGATCCGGGTCGGCTCAGCTATACCCGGGGAGACGGTAATCGAGGCCGGTAACGGATTGCCGGCCAGCTCCGTCAACAGCTGACCAAACCCGGATTCCGCTTCAAATTCGGCTAACGCGGCGTCCCGGGACAGGTACTGTGCAGTCTCGAATCCGAATTCCTGAAGTAAGTCATTACTTAGCTCTCTACCCCTTTCTTCCGAGACTTCGTCATTCAAAAAAAGCGTGATACTGGCACTGTCCCGGAATCCCGAGCCCAGGGTCTCGAGGTTGCCGGCGACCAGCGACAGCAGGCCCGGCAGGAGCAGGGCGATGGCGATTACGAATACCGTCATGGCCGAGCTCAGCGGTGTCGCCACCAGGCCTGTGATGCAGTCATGCAGGGTAAGCCAGTGATTGCGCAAATACGCGCTGAAGCGGCCCTGCTGATGCTGATGTCCACTGCCGGAACGGCTGCGATGCGTAGACCGCGGTTTTCTCGACGTTGCCCTAGCGCTCACCGGCAGAATCCCCCCCGTTGACCAACCTGCCCTCCTGCAGGGTGATTATCCGCTGCCGGCGACTGGCGATAAGGCTGAGATCGTGGCTGGCGATCAGCACGCTGACGCCCACCCTGTTAAAGTCCTCGAACAGTGTCAGAATCTCCCTGGACAGCAGTGGATCGAGATTTCCCGTCGGTTCGTCTGCCAGCAGAATAGCCGGCCGATTCACCACGGCCCTGGCAATACCGACCCGTTGCTGTTCGCCACCGGACAGTGCCGTGGGCAGAAATTTTTCCCTGCCCAGCAGACCGACCTTGTCCAGTGCTGCCCTGACCCGCCGATCAATCTGGTAGGTTGACTGGCCGCAGACCCGCATCGGCAGCGCCACGTTGTCATAGACTGTGCGGTCGTACAGCAACTGGTGATCCTGGAACACCACGCCGATGCGGCGCCGGTGATAGGGTATCTGCCTGCGACCAAGGCGGTTGAGGTTGCGTCCTTCGACGAACACCTGGCCCTGGCTTGGTTGTTCCATGCGGGTTATCAGTTTCAGCAGGGTGCTTTTGCCGGCACCGGAGCGACCGGTCAGGAATGCCAGTTCGCCTTTTTCGATTTCCAGGGAAACCTGGCTAAGGGCTTCATTGCCACCCTCGTAACGCTTGCTGACGCAATCAAACTTGATCATTCACTGAACAGGGCTTCAACAAACTGCTCGGCAGAAAAGGGGCGTAAATCGTTTATTTTTTCGCCAATACCGATGAAGCGAATCGGTAATCCAAGCTCCTTGGCAATGGCGAATACCATACCGCCCTTTGCGGTGCCATCCAGCTTGGTCAGGCAAACACCGGACAGATTGACCGATTTGTGGAAACTTCGAGCCTGGTTCAGGGCGTTCTGTCCGGTGGTGGCGTCCAGCACCAGCAGCACTTCGTGGGGCAGGTTGTCGTCCTGCTTTTTCAGCACGCGAACAATCTTTTCCAGCTCCTGCATCAGGTTGTCCTTGGTATGCAGGCGGCCGGCGGTATCGGCGATCAGGACATCGGCGCCCCTTGCCCTGGCCGCCTGGTAGGCATCGAAAATGACCGAGGCGCTGTCTGCGCCGGTGGCCTGGGCAACCACCGGTACATCGTTGCGGGCTCCCCATTCCTGCAACTGCTCGACGGCGGCGGCCCGGAAGGTATCGCCGGCCGCCAGGATGGAACTGAGCCCCTGCTCTTCCAGGTAGCGGCACAGCTTGCCGATGGTAGTGGTCTTGCCGACCCCGTTTACACCCACCACCAGCAGGACAAACGGCTTGTCACCACTTATCTCCAGCGGTAAATCCACTGGTCGTAGCAGGGCTACCAGTTCACTTTTCAGGGCTGCCAGCAGATCTTCCGGGTTGTTAAGCTGCTTGCGCTTGAGGCGTTGCTGCAGGTGAGCAATGATCTGATCGGTTGCCTGGAGGCCGACATCGGCGGTCAACAGCCGGGTTTCAATCTCATCAAGCAGGTCCTGGTCAATTTCCCGGGAGCCCAGGATCAGGCTGCCCAGGCCGCTGCTGAGCGCTTCCCGGGTCTTGCCAAGACCGGCAATCAGCCTGCCGAAAAACCCGCGTTTGCCGGGCTGTTCCGCGGCTTCGCCGGCTGTCTCCCCGGTCTCTCCCCGGTCGCTGGCAGTCTCGTCGCGGGGTGCTTGTGAATCTTTTTCCGGGGTTTCCCCTGCTGCCTTGTCGGAAGCCTGTTTCTTGCCGAAGCCGAACATTGAATTTATTCCGTCAGTGCGGATACCGGATGGTATCCACTTGGTTGCGAGAGCAGGCTATCCTACCATTACAGCGGTTCGGTTTACACGATGTCCACGGCCGACGGAGAGCGAATGAAAACAGGCAGGGAGACGGGATCATTGCGCATAATCGGAGGTCGCTGGCGCAGTCGCACGCTGCTTTTCCCCGCCACCCGACAATTGCGACCCACCGCGAACCGGATACGGGAAACCCTGTTCAACTGGCTGCAGCACAGAATAGTTGAGGAATCCTGTTTAGACCTGTTTGCCGGCAGTGGTGCCTGTGGCCTCGAAGCCCTGTCCCGGGGCGCGCAAACCGTCACGTTCGTGGAAAAAAATCCCCGGGTTGCTGCAGCGATACGGGCAAACCTCGCCCTGCTTGGCGAGGCGACCATGCCGGTAGTGTGCATTGATGCCCTGCAATGGCTGGCGGAAAACCGTGGGGAGGAACAGTTTGGTGTAGTCTTCGTCGATCCACCCTATGGCGACGGGCTGACAGGTTCCTGTTGCAACGCGCTGGAAAATTCAGGGCTGTTGAAAAGCGATGCGCTGATCTACCTGGAAGCTGATCAGGAATTGCAGTGCGATCCGTTGCCCGCTAACTGGCGTATGCTGAAACAGAAGAAAGCGGGCAAGGTGTACTTCGGATTATTCAGGCGCGAGGACGTGTCTCCAGGTGGAACATAAAATAAGTGAAAGCGGCAATGCTGCACCCGCGGATGGCCTGGAGCAGCAACCGTTCCGACCGCGCCGCGGGCTGGGCAACCGTCATGTCCAGACCCTGTGGAGAAAGTTTGCTCCGGTGCCGCCGGTTACCTATCGTCGGCAACGCATCGATCTGGTGGACGGTGATTTCATCGACCTGGATTGGCGTGACGGGAATGAAACTGCCGTCAACAATCACCCTGCCGGTAATAAAACTATCGTTCTATTACTGCACGGCCTGTGTGGCTGTTCCAGGTCAAGCTACATACAGTCCCTGCAGCACCAGCTGGGCCTGGCGGGTTATTCCAGCGTGGCAATGAACTTCAGGGGCTGCAGTGGCGAAGTCAATCGCCTGGCCCGCGCCTACCATTCCGGTGTCACCGACGATCTCGACCAGGTGCTGGCCCTGCTGCGTCAACAGTTTCCGGGATATCAATTCGCCCTGGCCGGTTTTTCACTGGGTGCCAATGTGCTGTTGAAGTGGCTGGGTGAAGCACCCCGAAAGGAGCACATCAGCTGTGCCGTGGCAGTCTCTACCCCATTCGATCTGTTGCGTTGTTCGACGGCGATGCTGGAAGGTCTGAGCCGTATGTACGGGCGTTATTTCCTGCGCAAGCTGGTAGCCGATGTTGAAGCGAAAAAGCGGCACTTTCACCATTCGGGCAATCAGCGGCAATTGGAATTGCTCAGGGCATGTGGCAACCTCGATGAACTCACGTCGCTGTGGGACTTTGACGATCGGGTAACCGCGCCACTGCATGGTTTTAACGACGCCAGGGACTACTACAGCAGCTGCAGCAGTATTCACTTTCTTCCTGCAATCAGAACACCGACGCTATTGCTGCAAAGCCTTGATGACCCCATCATTCCGGCTGCCACGCTGCCAACAACGCACTTGCTGCCGGACCAGGTGCGACTGGACAGCAGTGAGCGCGGCGGCCATGTCGGCTTTGCGTCCGCTGTCGACCGGTTCTGGCTGGAGAAGCGGATTGTCGATTTCATCAACCATGGCCACCTGGCGCTGCGTTGAGTGCCCACCGGCGTTCCTATAGAATGCCCGTCACCATCATACCGCCGGCCTCAAGCGCGAGCCCAACATGAAAGTAGCCGTCTATCCGGGAACCTTCAACCCCATCACCAATGGCCACACTGACCTGGTAGAACGGGCCTGCGGGCTGTTTGATCATGTCATAGTTGCCATAGGCAGCAACCGGCAGAAGGATGTTGCCCTGTCCGCCGAGCAACGCGTTGACCTGGCCAGGGAAGTGCTGAAGCATGTCAGGAACGTGGAGGTTTGCGCATTTGACTGCCTGTTGACGGAGTACGTCAAACAGCGCGGTGCCAAGATAATACTCAGGGGTTTGAGGACTGTGGCGGACTTTGAGTACGAGTTTCAGCTGGTTGGCATGAATCGCGTGCTGGAGCCTGAGATTGAAACCGTGTTCCTGGCACCGGCCGAGCACCTGTCCTATATATCCTCCACGCTGGTCAGGGAGATTGCGTCTTACGGGGGGGATATTTCAAAGTTCGTCCATCCGGCGGTAGCCAGGGCGATGATGACGGCCTCCGGTAACTGAATACCGCTTGCCCTGCAGTCCATTCAGGCGCTGTCAGTGCTGGCATCGACGACAGTACACGGTGCTGCGCTGGGCCAGTCGAATTTCGCTCAATGTTGTGCCGCATGCTATGCAGGGCAGGCCTCCCCTGCCGTAGACATTGAGCGACTGGCTGAAATAGCCGGGGCGGCCGTCGCCTCCGGTGAAGTCACGCAGGGTAGTGCCGCCCGCGTCGATGGCTTTCTGCAGCACCAGCTTGATTTCATCGGCGAGTCGCTGGAAGCGTGGCAGAGACACTTTTCCGGCGGCGCGGGCCGGGCGGATACCTGCATTGAACAAGGCCTCGTTGGCGTAAATGTTGCCGACACCCACTACCACCGAGGCATTCATGATGAAATTCTTCACCGCAACCTGCCTGGCTTGACTGGCGTCCTTTAGGTATTTGCCGTCAAATGCAGCGGTAAGAGGCTCGGGACCGAGTCTGCGCAGCAGCGGGTGTTCCGTGGCAGCGCCGGGGTGCCAGAGTATGCAGCCGAATTTTCTGGGATCGGTAAAACGCATGGCCTTGTTGTTGTCGAACACTATGTCGACATGGTCGTGCCTGGCAGCGGGTTGTCCAGCGGGCACTATGCGCAGGCTTCCGGACATGCCCAGGTGAATTATCAGCATCCCCGCTCCGTTGTGCAGCAAAAGATACTTGGCACGGCGCTCGATGCAATCGAAGCGGGTGCCAGCGAGAATCCCGGACAGGCCGTCAGGCACGGGCCAGCGAAGTCGGTTATCGCGAACGACAACCGACCTGACGGGGCGATGGAGAATTTCCGGTGTTATTCCCCGGCGCGTGGTTTCGACTTCCGGCAGTTCTGGCATAGCAGCAACGGACTGGCGCGGCTGAGGTGAACGCGAGTTATAATCCGATCCGGCCCGGCCTGTAAAGCAGTAACAAGGCAGTGCAAAAATACCCTGGCAGACACCGCCAAGTCATCGTCGACAGGCTGCCCGCCATCGACTTGCGGAAAAGACATGGAGCTGACAGCGGGCCCAACGTTCCGGTATGTCGATTGCCAGCCAGGCAGGAATAGTCCAAACATGAGCGGTATAACGCCACAAGCAGCCATTCTCGGCATTGATGCCGGGGGCACCTTTACCGATTTTGTCCTGCTGACACCGGAGTCTGGATCGGCACAGTTGAAGATTCACAAGGTGTTGTCCACGCCCGAAGCACCGGAACTTGCCATTCTGCAGGGCATCGAAGAACTGGGACTCGGTGAAGCAGTCAGGCAGGGTGGATTGCGGATCATCCATGGCAGCACGGTGGCAACCAATGCGGCGCTGGAAGGCAAAGGTGCCCGTACTGCCTTCATTACCAACCGTGGTTTCGGCGACATGTTGACTCTCGGTCGTCAAACCCGTCCGTTTCTCTATAGACTGGAACAGCCGCCCCGGCCCAGGCCGGTAGAGTCCGAACTCTGTCTCGAAGTGGGCGGCCGTCTGGCCGCCGATGGCGAGCTTCTGGACCCGTTGACCAGCGCGGATCTTCAGTCGGTAACAGCGGCCCTGGAAAATCTCCAGCCGGAAGCCGTGGCCATCAACCTGTTGTTTTCCTTTCTGGATGACCGCTACGAATGCAAACTGGAAGAGGCGATTCGAGCTTCCGCTGCTGATGTGTTCGTCAGTCGATCGTCAGCGGTGCTTCCGGAATACCGGGAATACGAACGCGGTGTGGCAACCTGGCTCAATGCCAGCCTCGGTCCGGTAGTGAGCAGATACCTTACCCGGCTGGAAAGCCGGTTGGAAAACTGCCCACTGACCATAATGCAGTCCAGTGGCGAGACCATCAGTGCCCCGGTGGCCGCGTCGCGGGCGGTAAACCTGTTGCTGTCCGGACCTGCTGCCGGTCTTGCGGCGATCCGACACCTGGGGCAGCAGCTGGGCGAATCCCGGTTCATCAGTTTCGATATGGGTGGGACCTCCACCGACGTGGCGCTGGTGGACGGCGAGCTTAAAATTACCAACGAAGGACACATTGCCGGATTCCCCGTGGCCGTGCCAATGGTAGATATGCACACTATTGGTGCGGGCGGTGGTTCGGTTGCCTTCGTGGACAGCGGTGGCATGTTACAGGTCGGCCCGCGCTCGGCAGGCGCCAGTCCCGGACCGGCATGCTATGGCAAAGGGGGCACGGAAGTCACGGTTACCGATGCCAACCTGGTTCTCGGGCGCATTCCAGCCGATGCCGCGCTGGCCGGCAGTTTCAAACTCGATTCCGGGGCGGCAGGGCAGGCCATGGAATCGCTTGCCGAAGCCACTGGCCTCGATGCGCAGGAAACAGCACTGGGTATCGTTCGCATTGCCAATGAAAACATGGCCAACGCCCTGCGTATGATCTCGGTGCAGCGTGGTCATGATCCGGGAGAATTTATCCTGGCCTGTTTCGGTGGTGCCGGTGGGCTGCACGTCTGCGCACTGGCGGACGCCATGGGCATGACCCGGGCAATCGTTCCCGCCAACGCCGGCGTGCTGTCGGCGCTGGGCATGCTGGTTGCCCCCCAGGGGAGGCAGTTCTCGAGAACTGTCCGGCTGATGCTGAAAGAGGTCGGGGAAATGGAAATCGAGGCGGCCATTGCGGAACTTGAGAGACAGGGTACTGACGAGCTTATCGCCGAGGGCCTTCCCAGGGTCGGCCTCTGCAGTGAAACCAGCGTCGACCTCTGCTATTTCGGCCAGTCCTCTACATTGAATCTACCCTGGCTTGGCAAACGGCGAACTGAAGAGCAGTTTCATCGTCAACATGATGAGCGATACGGATTCGCCCTGGACCGGGACGTGGAGATTGTTAACCTGCGGGCGCGGATAACCCACGTCCGGCGGCCGTCGGAACAGGCGAACCGGCAACCCGCCCGGAACAGTACCGGAAATGACGACCGGGAAAAGGCTTCGTGCACCAGTACCCCATGCCATTCGGAGAAAAACACCGGTGTGCCGGTATTCCGTCGTGAATTGCTGGGACCGGACGCCGCCATCGCCGGTCCTGCCGTAATCACCGAGTTGTCCGCCACCACCTACCTGGAGGCAGGGTGGCAGGCCAGGCTGGACGATTTTGGAAATCTGCGCCTGCAGCGGGTAGATTTACCTGAAAAGCCGTTGGCTGATTGAGGCGTTGCTGGTAGCTTACTGGTTTACCTATGAACAAACTGTCTGAAATACAGAAGGTCTGGCGGTTAGCCTTGTTGCTGCTGGTGTGGGCATTGCCTGGCTATGGGCAGTCCGGCAGTTTCGAGGAGGATGAAACGCCCCCGCTGTCGGATGCAGGCCGGCCGGCAACGGAAAGTGACCGTGCCGGTTCCGCTGAGGCGCCACAACCGTCGATTTACGAAACGTTGATATTCGATGCACCGGTGGCGTTGACGACGGACATGGATCCAGACTGGTCCGGAATGCACGGCCAGGCCCGCAGGGAGACAGCGCCGTCCGGGGGTTTTGAGCGCCAGCTGCAAAGTCTCGAGAGCGTCCAGCAATCCATCAGCGCGATCGAATTCGAGGGCGGCGCCTGGGACCTTGGCCTGGCGGAAAACCTGGTCGCCATGGCGGAACTTTATTCCGGCCAAGGCGCGTATCAGGAGGCCGTGGATGCCTACGAGCGGGCTATTCATGTCAGTCGTGTCAACCTGGGACTGGATAGCCTGGAACACATCCCCACCGTGGAAAGGCTGATTGACAATTACGTGGCCCTGGGAGACTGGCAAAGCGCTGATCGGTACCAGGAATACCTGTACTACACCCATCGCAAGGCTTTCGGCCTGGATGATCCGCGCATGCTGCCGGTACTGGATCGGTTGGCCCGCTGGAAGCTGAGTGTTTTCAACGCACGTTGGGGCGATCAGCAGGGTCTCAATCTTATCAGCGCGCTTCGCCTGTATAGAATTGCTTCGACGATAGTAAGTACCCACTTCGGAAGCGGAGACGAACGCTATTTTCGCTACTTGAGGGATACCGCCGGCACGGCATACTTGGTGGCTCGCTACCAGGGACTGGTCGCCGAGGCATCGCAGCCGGAATACCGCATCATCGAGGAGCGCTATCCCGATCAGTCCCGCACATTCAGTCCGGCCTTTATCGAGGGCTACGAAGAAGGACTGGATGCACTGCAACTGATCGTGGACTCGTTCGGGGAAGAGGACAGGCTGACAACGGAATACGCCGCCGCCCTCAATCACCTGGGAGACTGGTACCTGCTGTTCGATCGCCGCAGGACTGCGGAGACGCTGTATGCGGAAGCCTACGGCGTTCTGGCAGCCCAGGAAAATGGCGATGAACTGATCCGCGAGGTGTTTGGCAAGGTAATGCCGTTGCCGACGTTTTCCGATGAAATCGAGACTATCTTTATCAGCTCCGCAGTGAGCAGCAGAGAACAGGAAGCCAGGAAAATCGGTTTCGTCGATGTCGAATTCGCGGTATCTGCCTATGGTGCCGTCACCGACCTGGCTATTCTTACCGATGAAAGCCTGGTGGACAGCCGGGTGCTGAGTTCCCTGCGTCGCAAGGTCCGTGCCACGACGTTCAGGCCCATCGTCGAGAATGGCGAAATGGTCCGCAGTGAAGGTAATCGCTTCAGGTATCGATTCGTTTACTGAACTTCTGGTAACACCAGTCTGCTTGATTTATTGTTGAGGATCCTCTGCATTAATAAGAGGTTCCTTAAGCATAGGTTCAGCGTAAACCTGTTAACTCTGTGATTCGGTTGTGTCAGTCAGGTGTGATCGCGAACACAGGGGGTGAATGCAAGGCCTGTACAATAATTCTGGCTCAGCCCTTTGCCGAAGGCGGCAGGACAGGTCCGGACGCCATTTCACCAACGTATATTGCCTGTGAGCCAGTTCATGGCGTCCACACCCAACTGCTGCTGGTTGACGGTGGGAAGCATGCGGCGAAACGAAGGGTGACCCCGGGAAATTATTACCCTGATTCAGGGTCTCACTTTAGGACCGGTCACCAGGCAGGTTGGCCGTCGCCGTTGTTAAGCGGGAATTCCGACCTTGCCCGGATCGGAATTCGTCGGCAACACGAAAATCACCGATGGTCAGGCTAGAACGGGCAAAAAAGGAAACAGCATCAATTTCAGGCACAGAATGTGCTCTTAAGAGTTAGGAGTTAAGAGTAAGCAGGATACTGAGGGTTGAAACCGAATCACGCCGCAATCGTTGGTAAAACCGGGAAGGTAAGGACAAAAGAACGGACAAGAGCAAGGATAAAGTAAGGAAAACAGGAAAAACGGTTGAAAAGACGCAGGTTAACCGTCAATTATAAGTAAATCAGAGGTTTCTTAAGCATTGCTCACAGAGACAGTGAAATGAACAGAGTAATCAGCAGACACAGGGATACACTACTGGCCATAGGTATTGCCGCGGTATTGACTGCCTGTCAGTCATCGCAATCGTCCAGTTCCCAGAGCACGCCACCCATGCCGCCGGCGTCCAGTTCGTCGTCGAGCAGTTCTTCCAGCAGCTCCAGCAGCTCCTCGAGCAGTTCCAGCAGTTCATCAAGCAGCTCGTCGAGCAGTTCCAGCAGTTCGTCAAGCAGCCCGTCAAGCAGCTCTGCCAGCAGTTTTCCGTCGACGCCCAGTTCGCAACCGGGCTCGTCCTCCAGCCTCCCATCGGCTACCAGTTCGTCGTCCGGCGCGTCCGGCAGCTCCCCTGCCGACGCCAGTTCGGCAGGCAGTACCGCCAGCTTTCCTTCAGTGGCAGACGGGTCGTCATCGTCCCAGGGTGCACCTGAACAGGGTCAGTCCTCCGGCAGCCAGGGACAGGACACTGCCGATGGTGCCCGCGCAGGCAGTCAGCCAGGTGCCGAGACTGCGGGGGCATCGGGGAGTGGGAGCCAGGCTGGAAGCCCCGGGTCCCCCGGCTATGAGTCGCGTTCCGGCAGCGCTGGCAGCGATGGGACTGATGGTACCGGCACCAGCAATGGCCAGCGGGATGGTTCCGCAGGAGATATCAATGCTGGTGGACCGGGCGGTCTGGGTGGCCAGACCGCCGCCGGTGGCGGCGATTACAGTCTGGACACGCTACCCGCCGGGGTGCTGGGTGGCTCCGGTGACGAGGTCGGGCAGCCCGGTGGCGGTGGCACCATGACCGCCGCCGAGCGTGCGCGAGTTCTGGACGGGCAGTTGAACCGCGGCTACGAAGTGTTTGACGGATTGATCCTGGGTGAACGGGAGCGTGCCCAGGCAGAGGTCGAGCGTACCCCGGGTAGCCAGGGAAGTGCCGGCGAAATCGCTTCTGCCGGCGGATCCGGATCGGCCGGTCAGCCGCAGACCATGCCGGGAGACGGCGGCCAGCAGACGGGCGTACCGGTGGGCTCGTTCCCCTCGGCAAGTTCCAGTCCACCGCCGGGTGAAACCTTTCCGCCTCCGGAAGATATTCCCAGCGGCAGAGATGATGACGTAGTCGCCCGCCAGCTTCGCGAAGCTGCCATGCGGGAACCCGATCCCGAGCTTAGAGAAGCGCTTTGGGACGAGTATCGGAAGTACACAGGAATCAGTGAGCAGGAGTGATAAATAGCATGACTCTCAGAGTATTTGCGGCATTACTCGCCGGCTTGATTATCAGTGCATGCTCATCGCATGTAGTGAAGTCGACCACATATACGCCCGTTATTCAGGACAGTGAGTACTTACCTGAAGAAATGTTGATGGATGTCGGCGTAATGGTGTTCGATCCCGGTATCGATGAAATCGAACGGGGTGAGGAAGAGACCGTCAATGGTCAGATCAGGGTCGCTGAAGCACGATACTCGGCTTACCTGCTGTCGGACACCCTGCAACGATCGGGGAACTGGGGCGTGGTCAGGGTTATGCCGAACAACAGCAGCCCCATGGACGTGGTGTTGTCGGGCACAATCCTGCAATCCAACGGGGAGGAAATGACTGTTCGCGTCAATGTCCGGGATTCAAGCGGGCGCGAGTGGTATTCCAAGGAATACAACGAGGTGATCAGCCAGTTCAGCTACGATCCCACCCAGCGCAGTCTGGCAGATCCTTTCCAGGTAATTTACAACAACATCGCCAATGACCTGTTGCGTTACCGCCAGGAAAACCTGACCGGAACCCGCATTACCGAGTTGCGGAAAATATCGGAGATGCTGTTTGCCCAGCGCTTCGCCCCGGACGTATTCGATGACTACGTCACCCAGGATCGTAACGGTTACTTCCAGCTGAGCCGGTTGCCTGCCGAAAACGATCCCACCATGGAGCGCATCAAAGACATCCGGGAACGCGATTTCATGTTCATTGACACGGTGCAGGACTACTACGCAACGTTCAGTCGTCAAATGCGGTTGCCCTATGATTCGTGGCGGGAGCAGAGTTATTTTGAAACCATCACGCTGCGGGAATTGCGGCAGTCGGCGCGACGCCGGTTCATTGCCGGCACGGCAGCGGTAATCGGTGGTATTGCCGCCGCCACCAGTGGTAACTACACCGCCCAGACCGGCGGCGCCGTAGGCGTCGGCGCGGGTGCCTACCTGATTAAAAGCGGGTTTGACAAGCGTGCCGAAGCTCAGATTCACGTCGCCGCACTGGAAGAACTGGGCCAGTCCCTGGAAAGCGAGGTTGCTCCCAAGGTCATCAACCTGGAGGACCGGACGGTCACGCTGACGGGCAATGTGGAAGAACAGTACGGCCAGTGGAAAGAGATACTGGCGGATATCTACGCCACGGAAGCAGGTATACAATAGCGGCGTTATCTTCAGCTTTATTTCCTGATCGAATGAGTTCTTCGTAACAGAAGCCCTATGCCTGACAAAGACATCGACAAGATAGAGCCGGTGGAATTCGACGCCGGCAATTCTCCGGCACTGAACGCCGCACCTGCTGTCACCCGGGAGGCCAGGCCTTCTATCTGGCTGTGGCTTGGGCTGGGCGGACTGGTTGTGGTTGCCCTGGCCGTAATTTTCGTTCTGCCGGCGCTGGTTAGTGAGTACGAACTTCCACTAGAAAGGCGAGTGCAGGTCGCCGCCCCACCCTCTACTCCGGCAACATCGTCCCGACCGGCGGCCAATTCAGTCTCGCCGTTTACCGAGGCCCAGCGTGCCATTCAGCGGAAGGCGGCCCAGGATGTACTGGCAGAACTGCTGGAATCCCAGGCCGAACTGGACGACAGGGGTGTCTCGTCCTGGGGTCAGGAAAGCTACCAGGCGGCACTTTCCCTGGCGCAGCTGGGTGACGAGGCCTACCTGGAGCAGGACTTTATCGGCGCCCGGGACCGTTACGAAGAGGGGCTGGAAGGATTGCAGAATCTTCTGGCCAGGGTTCCCCAGGTCCTGGCGCAGCAGCTGACAGCCGGTGAGGCTGCCCTGGAGGCCGGTGATTCCGCGTTGGCACTGGAAAAGTTCACCATTGCCCTGCAGCTGGACCCGGAAAGCGAACCGGCGATGGTCGGCCTTGAGCGTGCCGGCACCCTGGACGAAGTCAACGGGATCCTGGCCCAGGCCGATCAGCAGCGCGCCGCCGGACAGCTGGAGGACGCCCTCGGGCTGTACCGGTCGGCGCTGAATCTGGATCCCCTGAACCGGACCGCCAGGGAGCTGTCCGAACAGGTCGACCGGCAGCTTCTGGAGAACCGCTTTGCCCGGGTAATGTCCGAGGGCTTCAACCTGCTGCAGAATGACCAGCCGCAGCGGGCTATCGAAGCGTTTCAGCGTGCCGCTGCCCTGGGCATCAACCGAAACCAGGCGGAAGCGGCAATCCAGCAGACCCGGGATGAAGTGGCCCGGGTGGAAATCGAGCGGCTGCGGGCCGAGGCCGTCACGGCAGAAAATGCCGAACAGTGGCAACAGGCGGTAACCGCATACCAGAGTGTTCTCGAAATCGATGCCAATCTGCTGTTCGCCCAGCGGGGCCTTGACTATGCGTCCAAGCGTCTCCGCCTGGACCAGTTACTCCAGGGAGCAATCGCCAACCCCGACCGCTTCGCCGATAACGAGGTTTACCAGCAGACCCTGGACGTCTACTTCACGGGGCGGGCCATCGAAAACCCGGGTAGCCGGCTGCTTGATCAGCTGGACCGGCTGCAGGCCCTGTTGGAAAACTCCCAGGTCCCGGTGTCGGTAAGTTTTGTCTCCGACAACGCGACGCAGGTTACCCTGTTGCGCCATGCCGAGCTCGGTACATTCGAATCCACCACCCTTGATCTCAAGCCCGGTCGATACGTGGCGGTAGGGATTCGCGAGGGTTACCGGGACGTCCGTCAGGAGTTCATGGTGGGCTTTGGTCAGACTCCGGAAGCCGTGGTGGTCAGGTGTGACGAGCCCATCGTGGCGAGCCGGGGTCGTTGATGCCATGGCCAGCAACGACGACAGGCTGCACAACGGGTCACCCGGCCCCGGCGATTCCCGAAACGGGGTGAACCTGAACAGCGGCGACGGGCAGGCGGAGCAGATTGTTCCCATAGATTTCGATCCGGGTGGCGACACCGGAAAATCCTTTGCGCTTAAGTTTGGCTGGCTGCACCTGTTTCTTGTCTTATTCTTTGCCGGGTCCGGTTTCACGGCCTGGTATATCCTCACGGCGAAATCGGTATTCATTGAAGTGGAGCCCATCACGGCGCAGATCACCATCGAAGGGGGTCCGGCGGTCCGCATGGGACAACGCTACCTGATTCGTGAAGGCGTCTATGACCTGTACCTTACCAACCCCGGGTATCATGACCTGGACACCCGGCTGTTCGTTACCGATGAACCCTCCCAGACCCACCCGGTGGAATTGCAGAAATTGCCGGGCCTGGTGACCATAGAATCTCTGGGACTGGAGGGCGCCCGGGTACGGATCGATGGCGTAGACATTGGCACAACTCCCCTGGTGGACGCGGAAATTGAAGCCGGCGAACACGAGCTGGTAGTGAGTCGGGACCGCTACCTGCCCCATACGGAACGGATTACGGTCACCGGCAGAGAGGTCCGGGAGCGTTTCGAGGTCGATCTGGAGCCTGCCTGGGCCGTGGTCAGCCTCACCAGTGAGCCTCCCGGCGCAGAGGTACTGGTGGACGGTGAATCCCTGGGGACGACGCCGATCAATGCCGAAATTCTGCAGGGGCAGCGCGAGCTGACGCTGAAACTGACCGGTCACAAGGCCTGGCAGGAAAGGCTGTCGGTTACTGCGGGAGAGGACCAGGTGATTCCCCGGGTTGCCCTGGAACCGGCGGACGGGCTGGTATTCATCCGGTCAAATCCCAGTAATGCCAGTGTGACTATCGACGGTGAGTTCAAGGGACAGACACCCCTTGAGGTTGCCCTGCCACCGGGTGAGCAGCACCGGGTCACCCTGTTCAAGGCCGGATACAGCGAGGCCAGCCGGACCATCACCACGGCACCTGACCAGGAGTCGGCGGTTACCCTCAACCTGGAGCCGGTGCTGGCCAGTGTCGAGATTGCCGCTGTTCCGGAGGATGCCGAGCTGTATATCAATGGTGAATACCGGGGCCTGGCCAACCAGACCCTGGAGCTCATGGCCGCCAGTCAACAGATCGAAATCCGCAAACAGGGCTATGTGCCTTACACCACCGAGTTTACCTCCCGGCCGGGCCTTGACCAGGCAATCCGGGTCACCCTGAAGTCACTGGAACAGCAGCGCAGGGAACAGATCAAGCCGTTGATTACCACCGTTGCCGGTCAGACGCTCAAGCTGTTCAACGCCGGGCGCTTCACCATGGGGGCATCACGGCGGGAAGCCGGACGACGGCCCAACGAGACCCTGCGTGAAATCAACCTGGACAAACCGTTCTACTTCGGCTTGCACGAAGTGACCAATGAAGCATTCAAGCGTTTCAGGCCTGACCATGAATCGGGCACCTTTCAGGGACAGGCACTGGGCCTGAATTCCCAGCCGGTGGTCAACGTCAGCTGGCAGGACGCGGCCCTGTACTGTAACTGGCTGAGTGAACAGGAAGGCCTGCCCTTGTTTTACCAGGTGGAGCAGGGCTCAGTAGTGGGATTCAATGCGGATGCCACCGGGTATCGCCTGCCGACCGAGGCGGAGTGGGCCTGGATTGCACGGACTACCGATGGGGAGGACGAACTGCGGTTTGCGTGGGGAGACCGGCTGCCACCGGTGGGCAGGCCAGGCAACATAGCAGACAGTTCGGCACGATCAATTCTCGGTGAAATCGTCATGGAATACGCTGACGGATACACGGTGACCGCTCCCGTCGGTGAGTTCGAGGCCAACTACCATGGTGTTTACGATATGACGGGTAATGTCGCCGAATGGGTTCACGACTTCTACGGCGCCGTGGGGTCCCTGGGCGGGGGTGTCGAAACCGATCCCTTGGGGCCGGAATCCGGTCAATATCACACCATCAGGGGCTCCAGCTGGTCCAACGGTTCCATCACGGAGCTGCGCCTGTCATTCCGGGATTTTGGCAGCGATGCCCGGGACAATGTCGGTTTTCGGGTTGCCCGGTACCTGGGGATGGATCTGCCATGATATTTTCACGATTGAAACCGCTATGGCCTGCCGTCGTGTTGTTCTTCTGCCTGGTGCTGGTAGTGGAGGCACAACAGCAGGATGCCGATAATGGTGCGGGTACACCTCAGCAGCAACAGGTTGAAGAGCCTGCTGGCAATGCCCAGGAAAATGATGCAGAACAGGCGGATGGACAGGATTCCGAAGAAGACAGTCCATCGAGGTTTATCCCCACTGAACAGATTTCCCAGGACCTGGGTGTCTCGTTTCCTGCTGACATCTAGGAAACCTCTGATTAATGATGGGAATACTCTGGCTTTCAGGCGAGTTCACTGACGAGGCGTCTTGCCACCGGCATGCGTCAGCCTGTTAAGGTGAGACAACGAAGACATTTGTTTAAGCACAGGACCCCGGGTTGGCCCGGCGCTTTCTCTGAACTGAATCTCGATCCCGGTGACTCACCGGACAAGGAACAGCTTACTATGAAGCAAGGATTATTAATGGAGCTGGTGTACCAGATTATCGCGCTGATTATTGCGGTAATCCTGGTGCATTCTGTCTACGTCACGGTGGTCAGACCTAACGCCGAACTGATTCAGGAACAGCAGACCCTGCTGCAGCAGACTGACCAGAACTATGTCCCCGAGCGATCGGTTTACGTAATCCTCAAGGATTTCGAGCAGGAAACCTGTATTGTGCTGCTGCTCTGGGCCATAGCCATCATCGGGCTGAAAACCCAGCGCACGCTGCGGGAAAGGAGCCTGCTGGACCAGAACCTGGTGCAGGTTGGCGATGGCATGAGCATTCTGCCGGAGGATTCCCGTAATTTCGCCAGACCGGTCCAGGCCCTGCCCGAGTCACAGCGTGATTACCTGTTGCCCCGGGCACTGCTTGCCGGTTTCCACCGCTTTCAGACCACCCGCAGCATCCAGGATGTATCGGCTACCATCAAGGATGTCTGCGAGACTGAATCGGAGCGCCTGGAGACCGAGCTGACCATTGTCAGGTACATTGCCTGGGCGATACCGTCAATCGGCTTCCTGGGCACGGTACGGGGGATCGGCCAGGCTCTTGGCCAGGCCTACCAGGCGGTCAGTGGCGATATTGTCGGGGTAACGGTGAGCCTGGGGGTTGCGTTCAACTCCACCTTCGTGGCCCTGGTGGTGAGTATTCTGCTGATGTTCCTTCTTCACCAGCTGCAGCTGCTGCAGGATCGCCTGGTACTGGATGCGCAGAATTACTGCAATGAAAACCTGGTGAGGAAACTGCAGGTTCCCGGTCAGGACGGCCACTTATGAGCATAAAAGTCATTGAATTGAACGACAGCGCGGTGTCGGTGACCGATGCGTCCGGCCTGATCACGCAAAGTCCCGGCTTCGCCCTGGTGGGCGACCGTGGTCTCGAGGTCGGCCGGGCGGCAGAAGCCCAGGCCCGGCTGCGTCCCACCAGCAGTTTCAACAAGTTCTGGCATCAGCTGAGCCTTGAACCCCTGGGTTACTCGGTAGGGAATGTCCGGCATTTTGCCGACCTGGCCTTTGCCCACCTGCTGCATATCGCCGAGGAGGCCGGCCTGGAGGACGACGTCATATTCGCCGTCCCTGGAAACTTCACCAGCCAGCAGCTTGCGATCCTGCTGGGTCTTGCCCGGCAATGTCCGTTCAATCCGGTGGGCGTGGTTGACGCGGCGCTGGCCAGTACCATGAAGCTGGCAGGCGGGCGCCACGTCGTCTATGCGGATATTCAGCTGCACCAGGCGTTGCTGACCCGTTTTTCCATTATCGACGGCGAACTGCGACGGGATTCCGTTATCCAGATACCCGAGGCTGGACTGCAGGACTTCAATAATCTCGTCATGCAGCTGGCCACCGGGCTGTTCATTCAGCAGTGCCGGTTCAATCCCCAGCACAATGCCGAGTCGGAACAGCAGCTCTATAATGCGCTGCCGGAATGGATGAGCCGATTCGGTGAAAACCGCAACAGCCTGTTGATGGAAATCAAGACCGCCAGCGCCGTGCATCAGGCCAAGCTGCCCTGGGAAACGCTATTGCAGAAACTGGCGGATTTCTACGGCCGGATCAATCAACAGCTGGCCACCATAACCGGTGAACCGGATACCCAGATCGTTATCTCATCGGCACTGGCGGCGTTGCCCGATTATCCCCGCTCACTGCCGGGCCATGAGGATATCCGCATCGCTCCCCGGGAAATCGTCGGCGCAACCTGCATCGAACTGGCCCATCACATCAACAGTGCCGGTGACGGTTTTCAGTTCGTCACCAGTCTGCCGCTGGTGGATGAGCCGATACCGGCGGCGTCACCGTCACCACCGGCTGTCGCGGAAACACCGGACAATGCACCGCTGCAACCGACCCATGCGCTGGTTGGCAGCGAAGCACTGCCGCTGGGCAGGATAACCATCAGCAATGGCGGCCTGGATGGTGCTGACGGGGCAACGGTTGCCGTGAACGGCAATGAAATCCGGCTGGCGGTGAATGGACTGCCGGCCTACCTTGGTCAGATTGAAAAGGAAAACAACCAGATCAGCCTGGTCTGTGGTGATGCCGGTGCCTCGGTAAACGGGGAGGAAATTTCCGGCACCCGGGCGCTGGCTGTGGGTGACCGGATCCGGTTTGGTGAAACCGGGGAGCCCATACGATTAATCAGAGTACGGGATGGCATCAACTAAACAGAAACGCAGAACGTTCAATCCTCTCAGCCTGGCATTCCTGGATGTCATGTCCTGCGGCTTCGGGGCGGTGGTGCTGTTGTTTCTGATTCTTGATCATGCCGCCCAGGTTGAAGCCGTCGAGGGAGATCCCGGCGTTGCCGCGGAAATCGACCTGCTGGAAGAGGAGATTCTCGACGGTCAGGCCGGACTGGTGGAAATTCGGAACACCATAGACGAGGTCAGCCTGGAGGTGGTGACTGCCGAGGGGCTGGCCCGCCAGATTCAGCAGCAGATCGACGATTTCATGCAGGAACTGGCGGCGCTGGAAAATTCCAGTCTGGCCCGGGTCGAGAGTGTCGAGGATCTGCGGGCCGACGTCCGTGCGCTGGAAGAGGAACTGGCGCGTCTTCAGGCCAGTGCCCTGGAGCAGGATGGCAACAGTGTCCGCCAGTTCCTGGGTGACGGGGACCGGCAATACCTGTCCGGACTGTTTCTGGGGGGCAATCGTATCCTGATCATGGTGGACCGTTCCGCCAGCATGCTGGATGAAACGCTGATTAACATCATCCGGACCCGCAACATGTCCGACAACGCCAAGCGCAATGCGCCAAAATGGCAGCGTGTTGTCAATATCGTGGACTGGATCAGCAGCCAACTGCCCATTACCAGCCGTTACCAGGTTTACAGCTTCAGTGACTCCACGTCTGCCGTGCTGCCGGGCACCGAGGGTCAATGGCTGGAAGTGGCGGACCGGGACCAGCTGAACGCAGTGATCGACGAGGTCGGCGCTATCGTCCCCGATGCCGGCACCAACCTGGCAAACATGTTTACGACGGTAGCGGCAATGGATCCGCGCCCGGATAATATCTTCCTGATAACCGATGGCCTGCCCACCCTGGGCCAGGGCAGAAACCGGGACGCACTGGTCACGCCCAGGCAACGACTGCGACTGTTTGAAGATGCCGTGGAGGAGCTGCCGGGCAACATCCCGATGAACATCATCCTGCTGCCCCTTGAGGGTGATCCGTCGGCGGCTGCCGCCTATTGGCAGCTGGCCCAGTTCACCCGGGGCTCATTCCTGTCACCTTCAAAGGATTGGCCGTAATGCGCAAAAACAGAGAAACAGATTCTTTCAGTATTTCGTTTCTGGACGTCATGTCCTGCGGATTCGGTGCCATTATCCTGCTGCTGATGATCACCCGCAGCGCCGCACCGGTGGTGATCGAAATCACCGACGTCAACCCGGAAGGATCGGTAAACGCACTGCAGGAACAGCTGTTTGCCATTCGCGGCGAAACCACGATCCTGAACCGGGAGCTCAACGCCAAGCGGGAGCAGCTCTCGGCCTACCGTGAGCGGGTGGCGCGGCTGCGTCGCGAATTGACCAACATCCGGGGTGAATTTCAGACCTCCCGGCAGCTGGCCGAGGAGAGCTCGGATGAAATCGGTCGCCTGTCCATTGCCCGCCAGACCCTCACCGCGGAAATGGAGCGGCTGCTGGGCCAATCCTTCAACCGGGAAAATAATGTTATCGGCGGCATTCCGGTGGACAGCGAATACATCATCTTCGTCATCGACACGTCCGGCAGCATGTACGAATCAGCCTGGAACCGGATGCTGGAGGTGATCAGCGACACCCTGGACGTCTACCCTAACGTCCAGGGAATCCAGGTCATGAACGACATGGGCGATTACATGTTCGACTCGTATCGCGGACAATGGATTCCGGACACGCCAAGCCGACGCAACCTGATTATCTCCACCCTGCGTACCTGGAATCCCTACAGTAACAGCAGCCCGGTGGAAGGCGTAACCCGGGCGATAAACACCTTCTACTCCCCGGACAAGAAAATAAGCATTTACGTGCTCGGTGACGACTTCCAGCCTGGCGGATCCATTACCCAGGTACTGCAGACCATCGATCGGATAAATGTCGAGGACGCCGATGGGAATCGCCTGGTGAGAATCCACGGTGTCGGCTTTCCAAATATTTTCCAGTTGGCGCCCCGTTTCCAGCAGAGTGCCTACCGGTATTCAAACCTGATGAGAGAATTAACCCAGCGAAATGGCGGAACTTTCGTCGGCTTGAATGATTTTCGATAAAAAGCGGCAGATTGGCATCAAATCTGCCTTAAATACATTCAGTATTCCTTGATTGCGAGGTAAAGTATAGAAGTGGAAATCCGGCTCTTTGAATAAACCTGAACCAGCGGCCGGTCGTATCACCCTATTAAGGAACCTCTGACCCATACTTAATCAGAGGTTCCTTAAGCTGGATGAAACAGCCAGCCAGTCTGCCGGCGGGCAGGTAAACCGCCGGGCCGGCATCGTCGAAACCATCATATGAGCGTAACCAGGATAATGACCAAGGCAAACCGTATCAGCATCAGACCATTAGTGTTGCTTGCTGTCCTCGGACTGCTGACTGGCTGTGGTGCCAGCTCGGTCACGATCGAAGGCAGCTATCCAACGCCCACCGTGGCCAGGTTGCCCCTGAAAATAGCAGTCTATTACGATGATGCACTGCGAGAGTTCACTTATACCGAGTTTACCGAACAGGGCCAGGAAGAGTACAACATCCAGAGTGGGCAGTCGCACGTGGATCTGTTCAATGCGATTCTACCGGGCATGTTTGAAGAAGTGTTCCTGGTGGATTCCCTGGAACAGGCAGCAAACCTGGACGTGGACGCAGTGTTCGAGCCGGCCATTGAAGAGTTTCAACTGGCTTTGCCCTACAAGACCAAGCTGGACGTTTACGAAGTCTGGATAAAATATAATTTGCGTCTGACCACCCCGGATGGTGAATACATCGCCGACTGGGTTGAAACGTCTTATGGCAAAACCACTACCGAGGCGTTTCGGTCCAATGAAGCCTCCATAAACGCCGCAGCGGTTATTGCGCTGCGGGACCTGGCTTCCAGTTTCACCTTGAAATTTGCCAACGTGCCCGAAGTGAGGGACTGGCTGGCATCCCTGTAGCAAGTGTTGGAATAGTGCCGGTCACTGGACCGGACTGTTCATTCTTAGAGGTTCGTTATGCATACTGAACGCGCAACCAAAAACACTTTTTTAACAGTATCAGGTGCGCTTATGCTGGGGCTTGTCCTGGCCAGCTGTACCAGCACCACCGTGGACGAATTCCGCCAGGGTGAAACCGGCATCGAGAGTCACGAGTCCATTGTTATCCTTGGGCGACGGCAGGCCAGTGACTATGAAACCCGGGCCGACTTTGTCAACTGCGTCGGTGACGAAGTCAACAGGGGCAGCAACAGTATAAACGTCGTACCGGAGCAGGAGTTTGTCGATGCCCTGTTTCCCTGGTTCGAACCGCGTACAGCGCCACTGCGGACCCAGGACCTGGAACGCCTGATGTCGGAAGAAATCGTGGCGGAAAAAATTGATGAGTTTGGCATCCGCTATATTGTCTGGGTCGACGGATTTAATGAAACCACGGGACGTTCCGGTTCCATTTCCTGTGCCATAGGACCCGGTGGCGGGGGCTGCTTTGGCTTCGGTTCCTGGGAGGATGATTCGGAATTCGACGCCCGTATCTGGGACGTGGACGCACTTACTTCCGTGGGTACAATCAGCACCGATGCCACCGGCCAGTCCTACCTGCCGGCGGTGGTTGTACCGATTCCGCTGCTGGCGCGGGTGGAGGCGAACGCCTGTGACAGCCTGGCCAACCAGCTGAAATCATTTGTCAATGGATCGTAACGGATGATCGGCCGCGATGGACACAACGGTTAGTAACGACAGCAGAACTGCAAGTACTCGCTTCACTGGCCGGCTTGCCGGGCGAAGCCTTGCCCTGGCAGCGCTGCTGGGGCTGGCCCTGTCGACCTTGCAGTCCTGCGCCGTGAACCCGGCAACCGGTCAACCGAACCTGGTGCTGATGACCGAGAACCGGGAAAAGGAGATCGGGCTGGAGGAACATGAAAAGGTCATGGCCAGCATGCCGGTGTACGAGGACGAGGAACTGCAGGCCTACATCAACGACATCGGTAACCGCCTGGTTGCCGTCAGCGAGCGTCCCGACCTGGGATTTACCTTCACCCTCATCGACAGTCCCGAAATCAATGCGTTCGCCCTGCCCGGTGGCTATGTCTATGTCAATCGGGGCCTTATTACCTTCACTAATTCCGAAGCCGAGCTGGCCGCGGTCATCGGCCATGAAATCGCCCACATTACCGCGCGGCACGCCGTTCAGCAGCAGGCAAGAACCGGCGTGGCCAGGGCGGCTTCCACCGTGGGCGGCATCGTGACCGCCGTCGCCACCGGCAGCGGCTATATCGGCTCCCAGGTCAGCCAGGTGACATCGATCTGGGCCCAGGCCGGACTGAGCGGCTACGGACGCGAGGCCGAACTGGAAGCGGATCAGCTTGGCGCCGAGTATCTATACCGGGCCGGCTATGATCCGGCGGCCATGATCGAAGTGATCACGGTGTTGAAGAATCAGGAAGATTTCAGGCGACGGGTAACCGGACAGGGCGGAGGCTATCACGGCCTGTTTGCCACGCACCCGCGCAACGATACCCGGTTGCAGCAGGCTATCGCCAGCGTCGGTGAGCTCGACCAGGAACAGGTACGGGAAGTCGATCATGCCGTTTTCCGCAAGCATATCGACGGGCTGGTGGTGGGTGAAAGCAATGCCTCCCAGACCCGCGACGATCGTAATCGTTACTACCAGAACCTGCTGGGCTATACCATGGTATTCCCGCCGGAATGGGAAGTTACCGAGACCCCCACCACCGCCACCGCCACCGGACCGGGACAGGATTACCTGCGTGTCGAGGTTCAACGTCTCACGGCCAATATCCAGCCCCGGGTTTTTATCCGGGACAAACTGGGTATTGCCAATCTGCAGAAGTCGGAAGACCTCAACCAGTACCGGCTCATCGGGCACACCGGGGTCATCGAGTCCCCGGCGGGCAACGAACTTGAACGCGTGGCGGTGATCTACATGGGGCCACGTGCCTACATACTGCGGGGCAGGGCCGTCAATGCCGAAACCCTGGAGGAAACTGACGACCTGCTCCTTGCCTCCATCCGGACCTTTCGGGCCATACAGCGGGGTGAAATGGTGCCTGGCGGCGAACTGAAAATAACATTCGTTCAGGCCAGCGAGTATTTCGATTTCGCCACTGTTGCCCGGTCAAGTCGAATTGCCGAGTTTCCCGAAGAAACGCTGCGCCTGCTCAATGGCTACTACCCCGTCGGCACACCGGAAGCCGGTGAATGGATCAAGCTGGTGGAATAGCCCCCGGGGGTCCGGGTGAAGCGTCTCACCCGGGTTCGAATCCGATAATTTCCTGCACTCACTTCCCGCATTTCCCCGACTTTCTTTCATTGGCCACTGGCGGCGGATACACTTGGTCCAGAGGCAGCTGTCGCCCCGCCGGTCGTGGCGGATTCTCCCCACCAGCCCCGCCATGGCCGGGTCGGGCGCACGGTAACAGGATCACCAGAATTGCCGACAACGTTAGCAGGCATAGTGCGCGTCAGGTAGCCGAAATTCGGATTGAGAGCAGGTAGTCACCAATGAGTACGGCACGATCAGCAGCGAAAGACACCGAACAGAAAAAGCAGCAGCCCGTACAGCTTGAACCGTTTCTTGAGGGACTGCTGGAATCCGGCCGCATTACCCCCGAAGACATGGAGCTTGCCCTGGGCAGCTACCGGTCGGCAGCGGCTAAGGACGTTCACGTGCTGCAGTTCCTGGCCGGTCTCAATCTCGCGGACCGACTTGCGCCGGAAAAGAACCTGGACCTGGAAGCGCTGACCATGGTGCTCAGTCAACAGTGCGGTCAGAGTTACTACCGGATCGATCCGCTGAAGATTGACGTGCCGGCGGTCACCGGAGTCATGTCGTATGCGTTTACCCAGCGTCACGGCATCCTGGCAGTGGACGTCACCCCCGCAGAGGTTACCGTTGCCAGTGCCGACCCCTATATCGACAGCTGGGAAACCGACCTGGCTCATACCACCCAGAGAAAAATCAATCGCGTGGTATCCAGTCCGGCTGACATCAGGAAGTTTGCCACGGAATTTTACAGCCTGGCCAATTCAATCAACCGGGCCTCCGAGGGTGCCTCGGTCCGCAGGGGCGTCGGTAACCTTGAGCAGATGCTTGAACTGGGCAATATCAAGGAGCCCGAGGCCAATGATCAGCATATCGTCAATGTCGTCGACTGGTTGCTGCAGTATGCGTTCGAGCAGCGTGCCAGCGATATTCATATCGAGCCACGCCGGGATCAGGGCAATATTAGATTCCGCATAGACGGTGTGCTGTATACCGTGTACTCACTGCCGATGCAGGTGATGAATGCCGTTACCAGCCGACTGAAAATCCTGGGCCGGATGAACGTTGCCGAAAAACGCAAGCCCCAGGACGGTCGAATCAAAACCAAGAGCCCGGTGGGCGACGAAGTCGAACTGCGTCTTTCCACGCTGCCTACCGCCTTCGGTGAAAAGCTGGTCATGCGGATTTTCGATCCACAGGTGTTGCTCAAGCCATTCGAAAAACTGGGACTGATCAACGAGGATCTGTCCCGCTGGAAGGACATTACCGACAATAACCATGGCATTGTGATCATTACCGGTCCCACCGGCAGCGGCAAGACCACGACGCTGTACTCAACGCTGAAATCACTGGCCACCGATGAAGTCAATGTCTGCACTATCGAAGACCCCATCGAGATGATGGAACCGGGGTTCAACCAGATGCAGGTACAGGAAAACATCGAGCTGGGCTTTGCCGATGGTGTCAGGGCGCTGCTCCGCCAGGACCCGGACATTATCATGATCGGCGAGGTGCGGGATCTGGAAACCGCGGACATGGCCATTCAGGCGGCGCTGACGGGTCACCTGGTGTTTACGACACTGCATACCAATGACGCCCCGTCAGCCATTACCCGACTGCTGGAGCTGGGGGTCCCGTCCTACCTGATCAAGGCCACCGTAATCGGGGTAATGGCCCAGCGACTGGTTCGCGTGCTCTGTCCTTACTGCAAGAAGTCGTCGACTGTTGACGAGTCAGCCTGGAAACTGCTGACCGTCCCCTGGAAGGTCAGGCAACCAGAAAACGTGGCGGTTGCCGAGGGTTGCCTGGAGTGCAGAGACACCGGCTTCCTGGGCCGTGAGGGCATCTACGAGGTGATGCCGTTCAGCGAATCATTGCAGGCATTGGCAGATGACAAATCGGCGCTGACGGAACTGCGTAAACAGGCTTATCGAGAGGGCATGCGCAGCCTGCGCCTGGCCGGTGCACTGAAAGTTGCAGCAGGCAAGACCACTGTCAGTGAAGTACTGAGAGTGACTCCCGAGTATCGCAAGTAGCCGGTCCGGTGCACAACATGAGGGTTTCCATGCAGATACCGGAGCGGCTGAGTCAGGTAGTTTCCCGCTATCGGCAGCGCCTGGAGGCCCACGAAGATTTCGAGGCGCCACTGCAGGCGCTTCTCCACCAGGATCAACGTTTCCAGGAGGAACTGGCCAGGTGCTGGGCAGCCAGCGACTATATTGCCACTCTTACCCTGACGCAGCCCGGACTGTTGCTCGAGGTAGCGTCCCGGCGCAATGAAAGCCCGGGGGATTTTCTCGGTCCGCTGCGCGAACAGCTGGCGTCCCTTGACGCCGAGGACTACGATTCCGCAGCCGATGAACTGAAGAGCCGCCTGCGCAGGTTTCATCGCCTGGAATTCCTGCTGATCATGTGGCGGGATATCTGTGGTCTTGCCACTGTCCATGAAATCTGTCGGCAGATGAGTGACCTGGCCGATGCCACACTGCAGGCAAGCCTGGAAATACTGTATGACTGGAGTTGTCGCAAGTGGGGTCAGCCCATGGCTGATGGCCAGCCTCAGCAGCTGATTGTGCTGGGCATGGGCAAGCTGGGTGCCCGGGAACTGAACGTCTCCTCCGACATCGATCTCATTTTCAGTTATCCCGGTGCCGGCAGCGTTGTTGCCGACCACCACAGTTCAGATCAGGCTCTCACCAATCAACAGTTTTTCACCAGGCTCGGGCAGCAGCTCATCGATGTCATCGATTCCACCACCGCAGAAGGCTTCCTGTTCAGGGTCGACATGCGCCTGCGACCCTATGGGGGTGAAGGTGCACTGGTGGCGAGCTTCGACGCCATGGAAAATTACTATCAGAACCAGGGTCGCGACTGGGAACGTTACGCCCTCATCAAGGCCCGGGTGGTTGCCGGGGACCTGGCTAACGGGCAGAAGCTGCTGGAACGCCTGAAGCCTTTCGTGTTCCGCAAATACCTGGATTTCGCCATGTTCGAATCCCTGCGCAACATGAAGACGCAGATCGACAAGCAGGCTCGCCGCGGTAATTTCTCCGGCGACATCAAGCTGGGTCCGGGTGGAATCCGGGAGGTGGAATTTACCGCCCAGGCATTGCAGCTTGTTTACGGCGGAAGAAACAAGGCATTGCGCAATCCCGCGCTGATACAGACGCTGGACAGCCTGGTGGCAGGTGGCTACCTGCCGGCAACGGTTGCCGATGACTTGAAATCCGCCTACGAATTCCTGCGTCACCTCGAACACAAATTACAGATATTCGCCAACCAGCAGACCCAGAGCCTGCCGGATGACAACGAGCAGCAGGAACGGATCGCGTTCGCCATGGGAAGAGATGGCTGGAGCGCTTTACTGGATGAGCTGGACCGGCACAGACAGATTGTTAACAGTCACTTCAGGGATGTCCTGGGGACGGAAGAAGAAGTGGAACAGACCCGGCACCAGGGAGATGACTGGGCACCATTGTGGCGCCAGGAGCTCACCGATGAAGATGCCACTGCCCTGTTGGCACAGGCCGGATTCGAAAATCCCGGGGAAAGCCTGGATCAGATCCGCAATTTCCGGCGGGACAACAAATTCCTCACATTGCCTGCGACAAGCCGGGAACGATTGAATATTTTCATGCCGGTATTGCTGGATGCCGTGGCCGAATCCACCAGGCCTTCCCTGTGTCTGCGCCGGGTAATGTTGCTGGTGGATGCCGTCTGTCGCCGCACAGCCTACCTTATCCTGTTGCTGGAAAACCCTCAGGCTCTGGAACAATTAGTACAGTACTGTACGGCAAGTCCGCTGATCGCGGAGAACTTGAGCAGGTTTCCCATTCTGCTGGATGAGTTGCTCGATGTGCTGAACGCACCTCCGGAAAAAACCAGGCTCGCGGAAGAGCTGAAGCTGCAGCTGCTGCGGGTGGAAGAAGAAAATTTTGAAGAGGAGCTGGATTGTCTGCGTTATTTCAAGCAGTCTCACCACCTCCAGGTTGCCGCGGCGGAAGTGTCCGGGAAAATGCACCTGATGAAAGTGAGTGACTATCTCACTTACATAGCAGAGGTAGTCCTGGATGCGGTGTTGTCGCTGTCCTGGCAACACCTTGTCGAAAAGCATGGCTTTCCGGTTCATATTGATGGTAATTATGGCGAGCCCAGTTTTGGAATAATAGGTTATGGAAAGCTTGGTGGCATCGAGCTGAGCTACAGCTCCGACCTGGACCTGGTTTTTCTTCATCGTGCCGCGTTGGACGAGGATACGGTTGCCAGTGAAAGTCAGCTGTCCATCAACAGTCGTGCTTTTTATATCAAGCTGGCTCAGAGAATCATTCTTATGCTGGGCACGTATACCATGTCCGGTAAGCTGTACGAGGCGGACATGAGGCTGCGGCCCTCGGGAGAGAGCGGGCTGCTGGTCAGTTCCGTCGATTCGTTTCGCGACTATCAGAAATCCCAGGCCTGGACCTGGGAGCATCAGGCGCTGGTCAGGGCGAGAGGGGTTGCCGGTGACAGTGAACTGCTGGCCAGTTTCAACGAGGTCCGCACCGAGATCCTGTCCACCGCAAGAGATGTCGGGAAGCTGGCCACCGAGGTGGTTGAAATGCGTGAGCGCATGCGCAGCGAATTGAAAACCGCCTCCAGCGATGAGCTGGAAAGGCTGGCATTTCAGATAAAGCAGGGCAGGGGGGGAATTGTCGATATCGAATTTCTGGTGCAGTTCCTGGTTCTTGCCTACGGTGGCAAATATCCAGAGCTGCTTACCTACACGGACAACTATCGTATCCTGGAAGTCGCCCGGGAGTGCCAGCTGCTTGAAGAGGCTGAAATGAACACCCTCATCGGCGCCTACCTGGATTTACGGGCTGCTTCCCATCAGCTTGCCCTGCAGCAGCAGGACGGACTGCAGTCCAGCAGTGTACTGGAGCAGCGGTGCGAAGCCGTGACGGCTATCTGGGACCGCATGTTCGGCAGTATCCTGGCGGAATGACCGGAGTCCGACAAGGCTGATGCGGCTACATTCGATATGGCGATAACGGGACAACAGGTGGAATGCAGGATCCTGGTCGTGGGACCTTCCTGGGTGGGCGATATGGTCATGGCCCAGGCACTGATCAGCCTGCTGCGGCATCAGCGCCCCGATGCCCACATTACCGTCATGGCCCCGGCCTGGTCCCGGGCACTGGTAAACCGCATGCCCGAGGTTGACGCCAGTCTGGATTCACCCTTTGGTCATGGTGAACTGGCACTGCTACGACGATACCGGCTGGGTAGCAGGCTTCGGGGGAGGTTCGACGTGGCCATAGTGCTGCCGAATTCCTTCAAATCGGCCCTGATACCCTATTTTGCCAACATCCCGGTGCGGGTGGGCTGGCGGGGGGAGCACCGTAACCTGATCCTCACGGACTGCAGGAAACTGGATCCCCGTCGCTACCCGCTGATGGTCCAACGATTCGTTGCCCTGGGTGTCGAGCCAGGAAACGAGCTGCCTGGTTATACCCGTCCCTGCCTGGATGTGGACCGTGAGGCAGCTCTGACCACGGCGGGGCAGCTGGACCTGGAAGTGGGCGAAAGGGTGCTGGCTGTCTGTCCCGGGGCCGAGTTCGGTGAATCCAAGCAATGGCCCGCGGCACACTATGCACGACTCTGTGAGCTGGCGGCATCGGCGGGCTGGCATGTGTGGATATTGGGCTCCGCCAAAGACCAGGTAACGGCCGCGCAGCTGCTCTCCCTGGTCGGCGAGTCTGCCGGCAGTACCATGACAGACCTGACCGGTAACACCTCGCTGGACCAGGCAATCGACCTGTTGTCCCTGGCGACAGTCACGGTGACCAATGATTCCGGCCTTATGCATATCGCTGCGGCTGTGGGCAGCCCCCTGGTTGCCCTGTATGGTTCCACTTCGCCGGACTTTACACCGCCGCTGGCAGACAGGGTAAAATCCCTGTGGACAGACATCGAATGTCGGCCATGTTTTGCCCGTACCTGCCCACTGGGCCATAAAAAGTGTCTCACTGAAATTACGCCGGAGCGGGTTTATGCTAGTCTGCAGGAGCTGTCCTCAAGCTGAACTCCCGGAGCCAGAAATTTGCGAGTACTGATAGTCAAAGTTTCCTCTCTGGGCGATATTATTCACACTCTTCCCGCTGTAACCGACGCCAGGCGCGCCAACCGTAACCTCGTATTCGACTGGGTGGTTGAAGAGGCGTTTACCGAAGTACCCTCCTGGCATCCGGCCGTGGAAAACGTCATCCCGGTAGGAATCCGGCGCTGGCGCCGTCACTGGATCAAGAGCTACCTCAAAGGAGAGATAGAGGATTTCAGGGATACCCTGCAGCAGGTTCATTATGACCTGGTGATCGATGCCCAGGGCCTGATCAAGAGCGGTATTGTCAGCCGAATGTCCAAGGGCATCACCATAGGTCTGAGTAACAAGACGATACGCGAGCCGCTGGCGACGCTTTTCTACAACAAGGTGTATTCGGTTCCCTGGACGGAGCATGCGGTGGAACGGGTCCGCGAACTTTTTTCCCGGGCATTGCACTACAAGTACGAACCGGGTCAGGTCGATTACGGTATCGATCTGTCCCGTATCGGTGTGTCTGCGAATGAGCCGAGGAAAAAACAGCTGGTTTTTCTTCACGGCACTACCTGGAAAACCAAGAACTGGCCTGCCAGTTACTGGTGTGAGCTGGCAGCTATCGCGGTTGAGGCCGGCTACCGGGTTTTGATTCCGTGGGGCAATGAAACCGAAAAACAGCGGGCCGAGTTGATCGCCAATGGCAGTGACGCCATAGAAGTGCTGCCGAGACAGTCGCTGACCGGGCTGGCACAACATATTGCACAGTCCACGGGAGTCATCGCCGTGGATACCGGCCTGGGGCATCTGGCTGCGGCACTGTCAATTCCTACCGTTTCCCTTTACGGTCCAACGGACCCCGGCCTGTCCGGAACTTACGGGAAGAATCAGCTGCACCTGAATTCCAATTTGAATTGTGCGCCCTGCGTCAAGCGGGAGTGTACTTATACGGGACCAGGAGTCACCGATGAATACAATGGCAAATCGTTCCTGGTTTTCCCCGCCTGCTTTTCCACGTTACGGCCGGAAACAGTCTGGCACAACTTTTGTCAACTGGTTGCCGAGCCAGCCACCGTATGAAGTTCGGTTTTCTGATTTACAGCTATTTTCCCTACGGCGGGCAGCAGCGTGATTTTTATCGAATAGTTCAAGAATGTGTGAAGAGAAATCACGAGGTGGTAGTGTATACCCGGAAATGGCAGGGCGACCGTCTGGATGGCATCGAGATAAAATTCATACGGGATAATAGTCGTTCCAGAATACGTGTGTATCGGCAGTTTACGCGCCGGGTAATTGATGACCTGAAGATCAATCCCTGCGATATCGTCGTTGGCTTCAACAAGATGCCCGGGCTGGATGTATACTTTGCCGCAGATCCCTGTTTCGCCGAGAAAGCAGAGCATCAGCGTGGCGCCTATTACCGGTTTACTCCACGTTATCGTCACTTTATGGAATACGAAAGCGCCGTATTCGGCCCTCACAGCAGGACCCGTGCGCTGATACTGTCGAGTCGACAGCGACAGGCGTTTGAAAAGTACTATCCCGGTTGTGGATCGCGTCTTTACGAAGTGCCACCGGGAATAGACGAAGATCGAAAACCGGTTGACGCCACCTCGATTCGCCGGGACCTTCGTGCCGAACTGGCACTGAATGACAATGACCTGCTGGTCCTGCAGATCGGCTCGGGATTCAGGGTCAAGGGCGTGGACAGGTCCCTGCTGGCGGTGGCCTCGCTGCCCGATGAACTGCAGAAGCGCGTGAACTTTCTGTTGATTGGTCAGGACCGCCCGGCACGCTACCTCAGGCAGGCCAGGCGATTAGGCATTGCCCAGCGGTTTCGCGTTTTCCCGGGTCGGGATGATGTGCCACGTTTCCTGGCGGGAGGAGACCTGTTGCTTCATCCCGCGTACAGCGAGAGCGCCGGATACGTGCTGCTGGAAGCGACCATAGCCGGTCTGCCGGTGCTGACCACCAGCACCTGTGGCTATGCCAGTCATGTTTTGAAAGCCGGTTCCGGCCTTGTCTGTGGCGAACCGTTCCGGCAATCCGAGTTGAATGACAATCTCCGCCTGATGCTGACATCCGACCAGAGAGACAGCTGGCGACAGAACGGCATGGCCTATGGTAAGCAGGATATACTCTACTCCATGCCGCGGGTTGCCGCTGATTATCTCGAGAGTTTTGCGCGGGCGATGGGCTGATGATCCTGTATCTTGATGACGAACTTGCCGAGCTGTGGAAAGGGCAGGATGTGTTTCAGCTACTGACTGATATGCACGGCGAGGTCTACCGTGATGTTAAGGGGCGCAGAACCCTCAGGTTCGTCCTGGCCGGAAAAGGCTACTTTCTGAAACTGCATCACGGAGTGGGCTGGAAGGAGATTTTCAAAAACCTGTTGAAGCTGCGCCTGCCGGTTGTCAGCGCAGCCAACGAATGGTGCGCAGTTGACCGGCTGACAGAGCTGGGAATCGACACTATGACGACAGTGGCATACGGGAAGAGGGGCTGGAACCCGGCGCGGCTGGAATCGTTTATCGTAACCAGGGAACTGGAGAATACCATAGACCTGGAAGCCTATTGCGCAGAGTGGACCGAGAAGCCACCCGAATTTTCCTTGAAAAAGGCGCTGATCGAAAAAGTTGCGGATATAAGCCGTCGAATGCATCAGGCAGGGATATGCCATAGGGACTATTATCTTTGCCATTTTCATTTATTATCAGGCTCCGAGCGGGAACCCGCAGGCTCCCGGCCGAGGATATTCCTGATCGATCTGCACCGTGCCCTGTTCGGAAAGAAGCCTGATTCACGCTGGGTGAAAAAGGATATCGCTGGCCTGTATTTTTCCAGCATGGAGATTGGCCTTACGCAAAGGGACCGATTGCGATTTATGCGCTGCTACGCAAACACCGACCTCAGAGTATCACTGGAACAGGATCGACGATTCTGGAACAGTGTTTTAGCCAGGGGACAGTCACTCTATGAAAAACTGGGAAATCCACAACGTACCGGCCAATGAACCCTGCTATTCATAACAGACTGATCGGGCTCGGCCATGATGCGGGAACCCCCCTGACCGTATCGCTGGTTCCGCCGGACACCAGTCCGCCGACGACGACACGGCCGGTGCAGGTTGTTGTCAGCAGGATTCTGCGGCTGCTTCCGGGAAAGCGACTGGTAGGTGTTGCCAGTTGGCGGGGGCAAGAGGTTATCGTGAAGCTTTTTTATCACAAGAACCGATGGTCCCGTCACCTGCAACGCGAAACCGCCGGCTTCGCCCTGGCCGAAAGTTCCGGGCTGCCGGTGCCGGAAATGCTTGCCAGCGGCAACATCGCCGGTCAGAGGGGAGGCTATCTCATCAGTGAATACCTGGCAAATGGAACCGGGCTGGATACGCTTGTTGAAAGCCATGATGCCGACCTCGATATCAGCGTCAGTCGGGCTCTCCGGCTCATTGCCCGCTGTCACAAACAGGGACTGTGGCAGCAGGATATCCACCTGGGTAATTTCATGGCGGTAAAGGACACCATGTACCTGCTGGATAGCGCCGAGTTTAAATCGGAAACGCCAGGTTCCCTGCTTTCCGAATCGTTGCGTTTGACTAACCTGGCATTGTTCTTTGCCCAGTTTTCCGTCTATCGCGATGCGCGGGTGGGCCAGCTGATGGACGCCTATAACCAGCAGCTTGCCGAATCCGAAATGATAGATGATTTTAACAACCTGCAGGTCCTGATCAGGCAGTCACGGGAGCGGCGCCTGGACAAATACCAGTCCAAGCTGTTCAGGGCCACCAGTGCCTTCCACAAGGAGCAGTCTGCAGGACGGCGCATGCTCTGTAACAGGAAGATAATGACCGACGAATTTTACCGTTTTATCGAAGACCCTGATGCAGTACTGGAGCGGGGGACTATTTTCAAGGCGGGTAATACCACCACGGTGGGGCTGGTCAGCGTCGACGGCAGGGACTATGTGCTGAAACGGTACAACATCAAGAACCGTTCTCACGCGATGCGCAGGATGTTGCGGCCCAGCCGTGCATCAAAATCCTGGCAGTCGGGTCTGGTGCTGGAAATGCTCGGTGTGACCACGGCAAGACCGCTGATGATGCTGGAAAGACGGGCCTGGTGGGTGATACGGCGGGAATCCTATATTCTATATGAGCTGGTTCCGGGGGCAACCGTACCGGAAATTCTCCAATCTGAAACGCTGACGGCAGAAACCAGAGATAGAATATTTGAGAGCTTCAGGCAATTTTTCCAGGTGATGCGGCGTTACAATATTTCCCATGGCGACCTCAAAGCCAGTAATTTTATTTTCGCAAATGATGAGCTGGTACTGCTGGACCTGGACGCAACGACACGGCATGCCCTGAAAGCGACTTTCAGAAGGGCATTCCGAAAGGACCTGGAACGTTTCGTCAAAAATTTTTCCAGCGACTCCGGGCTGAATTGCATGGAGGGTCAGGCACTGAGCCTGGTCAAGTCCTTCAGTGAGTAGCCGCTGGAATCTTATGGCTCAGGGGGTCTGTCCGTGCCACTGATAACGCTTGGGCTGACCGGCTACGTGGGCCATGATCCCGCGGCGGCACTGTTCGTCGACGGAGAGCTGGTGGCGGCAGCCGAAGAAGAACGCATGATTCGTCGCAAGCACGCCAAGGGTGAAATGCCCTATCACGCTGCCCGTTTCTGTCTTCAGTATGCCCAGGTAAGCCCGCAGGATGTCGATATAGTCGCCATAGCCAATGCGCCCATCAGTCTGTTCGGCAGGGCAAGGTGGCATTATGCCTGGCGACACTGGTATGCACCGGACCGGGCTATCGACAGCATTCTGAACGGCAAGCGTCGTTACCGGCGCTACCTGAAACAGGTGAAAACCCTGCTGGAACAGTTGCATATTCCCTGGAACAGGATACGGCTCGTTCCGGTCCAGCATCAACTTGCTCACGCCAGCAGTGTTTATCACCTGGGGGGATACCGGGAACGGACGGCGGTACTCACGATCGATTCGAGGGGAGAATATGCCAACATTCTCCTTGCCTGTGGCGAACGGGGCCGAATAAGAAAAATCAGGGAATTTTATGATCCTGACTCCCTCAGCGGCATGTATGCGGCGATGACCGATTATCTGGGTTTTGAAATCCTGGACGGGGAATTCAAGGTCATGGGCATGGCGCCGTTCGGAGATCCGCATCGCTATGACCTGTCCTTTCTTGCCGAATACTCTGGCAAACAGTTCAAGGTGGATAACCGTCTCATCAGTACCGTCGGTTTCAGACGCTACAAGGCTAAATCCAGGGGTCATTTTTTCAGTCCCAGGCTGCTGGAAAAACTGGGGCCGCGTCGGGAAGGGGCACTGGTCGATGATCCCTATATTCACTACGCGGCGGCAATCCAGAAGCTGTACGAAGACATTGCCGCCGGGCTGGTGATCCAGTATCTGTACCCGATCCTGAAGGAAAATGGCAACCTGGCCTTTGCCGGTACCAGTGCCATGAACATCAAGCTGAATCAGCGTCTCCAGGAGTTGCCCTCGGTCAGGAAACTCCTTGTTCATCCGGCTGCCGGTGATTCCGGTACCGCTATCGGCGCCGCCAGTTATGCGGTAGCCGGTAAGGGTCTGCCCATCAAGCCGCTCGCCAATGTATTTCTGGGCCCGAAATTTACCAAGAACCAGTGCATCAGCGCCTGTCGCAATCATCGCGACCGCCCCCAGTGGGAGGAGTTGAGCAATGCCCCGGAGAAGGCGGCAGACCTGCTGGCCCAGGGACACCTGGTAGCCTGGTTCCAGGGAAGGATGGAGTTCGGTCCGAGAGCATTGGGGAATCGCAGCATCCTGGCCAATCCCGGACGCCGCGACGTGTCAGAACAGCTGAACAGCTCAATCAAGTTCAGGGAAAGATGGCGTCCGTTTTCCCCGAGTCTGATCGACAGCTTCGCCCCGGAATTTCTTGAAGGAGACACCGATCATCGATTCATGTGCATAAGCCAGGATGTCAAACCCCAGTGGCGCGAACAGTTCGCCGCGGTGGTTTTCAAGGACGGAACAACCAGGCCGCATATCGTGACCCACGATGCCAATCCCCGGTTTTACCAGTTGTTGAAGTTTATGGAGGAAAGGACCGGTTTCGGAATCGTTATCAACGCCGCACTGAATCGTCCGGGTGAAGCGCTGGTGTGCTCCCCCGAAGACGCCGTCAACCTGTTCATCGGTTCCGAGCTGGAATACATGATTATGGAGGATATCCTGGTTACCAAGCGTGCAGAGTCTGACACCTGGTAGGCAGAGTATTTCCATGATTAATCAGAGGTTCCTTAATCAGAGGATCTCTAGTTCGTCGTGTCCTGGACTCTGCGGTAAATGACGATCTGTTGTCCGGGTTCCGGGCCGATTCTATTGATCTCCTCCACTGCGCCCACCAGACGTGGATCGGCAAAAAAACCCACCGAGGAATTGTCTTCTTCAAAGGCGATCAGAGTGTCGGCCGGCGTCTGCAATACATCGGTAATCGACAGTACTATCGGAACACGGTCATAGTCTTCTATTCGCTGGCTGTAATAAGCCACGATTCTGTTGTTGGTCAGGAGAGCAGCCTGTGCCTGACTGTTTCGTGCAATCCACTGACCCGCCTCCCGAACATATTCCTTGTCGGCGCCGAAGGAAATATAGGCATCCACGGCACAGTACAGCAGCAGGAAACCGATGAGGCGCCGCGAGAGTTTACCCCGGCCGCTGCCACTGGCCATCCGGTGCAGGCGAATGAGCAGCAGTGGCATGAACACCACGAGTACCAGGCAGGCCAGCAACACGTAGCGGCTGGACAGGAATCGCGTGGTTACCAGGAAAGCCAGCGCGATGAAAATGTTGGCCAGTACCGCTATCAGTAGTGGAGTAAGCTGCCAGCGCGGCAGGTACCAGAGTTTCTGCATCATCCCGGCCAGCATGACAATGAGAAAAGGTCCGCCAATGCCCCGGACCAGGAAAGCGGTCAGTACGGCAAGAAAACCGGCCAGCATGAACAGCGGCAGGTAGTCCCCGGAAAAATTCGCGGCATACTCGCCGAAAATGGCAGTTCCCAGCTGTGCCGTGGTCAGGTCGGTGGGTGAGAAGGTTTCCCGGATGAATGGCAGGTAAGCGGCGTACTGGTTTGCCAGGAGCTGTGGCAGGTCAAGGCCCACCAGGGACCCCAGGCTGATGGCCAGGACCACCATGACCACAGATGCCAGGGAAAACCCACCCAGGGCAAGCCACTGTCGTCCGGTTCCCGAAGGGGTGGAAATAATCACGGAAATAGGAATGACCAACAGCAACGCCAGGGCCTCCACGCGAAACAGTGCGGCCAGCAGGTAGCAGGCGGAAAACCCGACGGCGTTCGGCAATCGGCCGGTTCGCAGGTAACACAGGAATTGCCATAATCCTGCCAGGGCCAGCGCCCAGAATGCACTGTCGCGAATGATCAGCAGGCGGTTTTCATTCAGTTGTGGGTAGACCAGCACAACCACGGCGGCCAGCAGGGCTGCCCGTCTTGAATCGTCCAGTTCGCCGACCAGGCTGATAAAGGCATAGACCAGCAGGCCATAGAAGCAGGCATTGATCAGCACTGCGGCCAGGAACGGGTCAAGGCGCAGGGTATTTTCAACGAAGGCGATCAGCAGTGCATAGCTTGCCCAGGGATAGTGTGCAAAGGCTGCCGCCAGGCCCTGCTGGTTGAATATTTCGACGGTACGAATGTAGGTGAAGGCATCCTCATTGGGTATCCAGCCGGTAAGTACCATGAAGCCGGACAGCAGGAAGCTGATGACCACCGCCAGCCAGCGAATGTCCCGGTTTTTGCGGCCAGCCTCGTCGTCCATCATTTGCGCCTGGGTTTTTCCGGGTAGGGCCTGGCAGCTTTGCCGCCGACCTGGGTCTTGAAGCGTTTATGCAGCCACAGGTATTGTTCCGGATGTTTTCGAATCGCCTGTTCGATAATGGTGTTGATTTTAATCGCATCCGCTTTGTCGTCGCCACTGGGATAATTCTCGATGGGCGGACTGAAGTCCAGGTGATAACCGCTATTGTCCCCGTGTCGATAATGAGAAAAAAAGATGACCGGCGAGTCGTTGAACCTGGCGAACCGGGAAGTGGCGGTAATGGTTGCCGCCTGTACGCCGAAAAATGGCACGAAAACGGAATGTCGTCGACCATAGTCCTGGTCCGGCGCATACCAGACAATGTGACCCTTTTTCAGGCTGCGATAAGCCTCCCTGACATTTTCCCGTTCAATTACCCCGGGATAGAGCCGCTTGCGGCTGTTGGTCATGACGGTTTCGAACAACGGGTTGCCATGCTTTCGGTAGGTCACGTCCATTTTTTCAAACAGGCTGAGCAGCGCGCCGGCGAACTCCAGCGTGGAGAAGTGGGCACAGATCAGCAGGACGCCACGACCTTCAGCCCTGGCCCGCCGCAGGTTATCCAGGCCGGCGACTGTCACCCGATCCCTGAAGTCCGCGGGATCGCGGCACCATGACATGGCCACTTCCATGACACCAATGCCGTTGGATAGAAAAGTTCGCCGCAGCAGTGACCTGCGTGCCTTGTCCGACAGTTCCGGGAAACACAGTTCCAGGTTAATCCGGCAGACCTCGCGGCGCTCCCTGGCCAGCAGATAGCTGAGGTAACCGATGATCTGACCTAGGCGAATCTGAACTGGAAAGGGCAGGTGTGCCAACAGCCACATGATCCACAGCCCCAGCCAGGTGGGCCAATACCTGGGGGAATAGAATCTGGTCAGTGAAGTCTTGTCGTGATTCTGGGCGTTCACTGGATTCCGGGTCTGCGTCGGGGCGGCTGCGGTTGCGTCATGGTCTCAGTCGCCTTTATAACGGGTGGCGCATTGTAGCAAACCCATGGAACAAACCCAGCCTGCGGCTTCCTGCCGGGATGCCACTGAAAACGCCTGAAAAACCCACTTTATTGCTAATATAGCGAATATAAAGGATTATATTTCCCACTATATCGAATAAAACGGGAATTTTGGGCTACCACTGCCTGATCTACAAACCCCGGGGCCTGTGCTATGATCTGCCGCCATGGCCGCCCCGTAGCAACGTCCCGGAAATCAGGCAGAAATGAAATTCGAAATTCCACCCTTCCAGCAGGCGCGCATTCTCGTGGTCGGTGATGTCATGCTGGACCGCTACTGGCATGGCAAGGCCACCCGCGTGTCACCGGAGGCGCCGGTACCTGTGGTCCGGGTTGGCAGTGAGGAAGGACGCCCAGGCGGAGCCGGCAACGTGGCGCTGAATATCGCCGCACTTGGCAGTGCGGCTTCGCTGATCGGCGTCATCGGCGCTGACGCCAATGGCGAGGACCTGCGATCTCGGCTCAGCGCTGCCGGCGTATACTGCGATTTTCTGATTTCACCTCGAAAACCTACCATCACCAAGCTGCGGGTCATCAGTCAGCATCAGCAATTGATCAGGCTGGACTTTGAAGAGCTGCATGACGAGGCCGACCTGGATGGCTTGCGGGCCAGGGTGGAAAGTCTATTGCCCAATGCCGAGGCGCTGGTGCTCTCTGACTACGGAAAAGGCGTGCTTGCCCAGGTTCAGTCTCTCATCGAACTGGGGCGCCAGAGAAAGATTCCGGTGATTGTCGATCCCAAGGGTGCCGATTTTCATCGCTATCGCAATGCCACGCTGATAACACCGAACCTGGCTGAATTCGAAGCCGTAGTGGGCCCCTGCCCCAACGAGGATGCCCTGGTGGAAAAAGGACAGGCCCTGCTGAAGCAGTTGAACCTGCAGGCATTGCTGATTACCCGCGGTGAACACGGCATGACGCTGCTGCGGCCGGATGCACCGGAACTGCATCTCCCGGCCCGGGCCCAGGAGGTCTTCGATGTTACCGGCGCCGGTGATACGGTCATCTCGGTGCTGGCCGCCTCACTGGCCGCCGGCGAACCGCTGCCGGAAGCCACTGCCCTGGCAAACCTGGCGGCTGGCCTGGTGGTAGGCAAGCTTGGTACCGCCGCTATCAGCGGCCCGGAACTGCGTCGTGCTTCGCTGCGGGAACAGGGCACCGGCAGGGGCGTGATGACTTCAGATCAGTTGTTGATCGCGATCCAGGATGCCCGCGCGCATGGTGAGTCCATTGTATTTACCAACGGATGTTTCGATATTATTCATGCAGGCCACGTGGGATACCTGGCGGAAGCGAAAAAGCTGGGTGACCGGTTGGTGGTTGCCGTAAATGACGACGAATCCGTGCGTCTGCTTAAAGGGGCCGGGCGACCCATAAATCCTCTGGAAAGACGGATGGCGGTGCTGGCAGGCCTGGAAGCCGTGGACTGGGTGGTGCCGTTTGCCGAAGAGACACCCGAGTCCCTGTTAACGAAATTCCAGCCCGAGGTGCTGGTAAAAGGCGGAGACTACAGTATCGATGAAGTCGTCGGTGGCGAATACGTGAAGAGCTATGGCGGGAGTGTCGAAGTTCTTGAGTTCCTAGATGACTGTTCTACTTCGGCCATTGTCGAAAAGGTTGAAAGACTCAATAAGGAACCCTCTGATTAATCAGAAGGTTCCAGGTAATTCGAAAAAGCCTCAGGAATTTTGCAGAACCCGCTGGGTCTTGCCGACGTTGTCGATAAGGTGCGATTTGTTTATGGTGCCAATGACAATGCTGCTGACTCCCCGTTGAGCGAAAATAAATTCCAGATTCTGGCGTACCGGATCCGCCGGGTTGGCGGATTCCGTCAGATGGCCGCTGATCAGGCCTTTCTTGATCAGGATTCCTTTGCCCAGTCGGGCCCCCTGCTGGATCACCGGGATATCGTCGCGATCGCGTATGTTGCAGGTCACCATGACAACGTCGGTTCGCTGTGCGGCAAGCAGCCCTCCCCCGGTCGTCTTGGTTGACATGCCGTAGGCCCTGATCAGGCCGGACTGTTTCAGTTTCGCCAGTTCGTCAAGACAGTCGCTGTGGTTGATGATGTCCAGATCGTTGCCGTCAGAGTGAACCAGGACCAGGTCAAGATAATCGGTTTTGAGTCTTTTCAGGCTCCGCTCGATGCTGAACCTGGTATGCCGGGCAGAAAAGTCGAAACTCGAAATACCGTCCTGAAATTCCTCGCCCACCTTGGAGCACAATACCCAGTGATCCCTGTCGGAAAGCAGTTTACCCAGGCGTGCTTCACTGATGCCGTAGGCGGGTGCCGTGTCAATGAGGTTGATACCGAGATCCCTGGCGGTACCAAGCAGTTCCTCCACCTGTCGATCATCGGGAAGACTGAACTTCGCCGGGTACTTGACCGCCTGATCCCGCCCGATCTTCACGGTTCCCAGTCCCAGGCAGGACACCTCGATACCGGTTCCGCCAAGGGGCCTTTTTTCAAGCACCATGATCAGGTCTCTGCCAGGGAGGTCGGGCCACCGGGGCCGGATCAAGTAGCTGGGTCAGACTGTCCAGCCCGCTGTCCGGTCCCGGTACAATGCCCTGATTATGTAACGTGGCGCAGACTTCATCGGCCAGCGCCGGGCTCAGGGTGAACTTGGTTGGCCACACAACCAGGAAGTTGCCTGTAGACCGCACAAAGACCGAATCCGGCCGGTGTTGTCCGGTTGCTGCTCCCTCGGCACGATTGATACGTAAACAGGACCAGCGGGCCCCGGAAAAATCAACCCAGGGGAAGAGCGAGCGTGCCAACTGCCCGGCACAGGCTATCTGCTCCCGGTCGGATCGTTCGACGCCTTGTTCAGCCAGCTCACCGCCGAGATACCAGGCGACTTCGCCATTTTCACAGGGGTGGCTGGTGACCGTGAGTCGCGGGGTCAGTGAAAAATCGTCACCGATGCAGTGTAAGTAAAGCCTGGGCAATGAGCTGCTACGCAGGATTACCATGTTGAGCGGTCGAGTCTGCATGACCGGCTGCTTCAGTGCCGCGAGTTTCAGCAGGTCTGCATTACCTTCTCCGGCAGCAAACACGACGCGTTTTGCCTGGATAGTCAGCTCAGCCTTTCCCGTGTTGACAGAAAGCCTCGTTCCGTCGCAATTGTCGGATTGACTGAACCCGGTCGATCCCGGGGCAATTTTGAAAATTCTGCCCTGGCCATGCTCTGCCAGCTTTTCAAGAAGGGACGGGATATCAACCACGAAGTCAGTCAGTTTATAAAGTGAACCCTGACCCCTTCCTGGAAGCATGGGCTCGGGGAAATCGTCGTCACTGACCCTTTGAATTTTCCCTCGCAGTGATTTACTGCCGAGAAACGTCTTTACGCGGGAGCGGTAACTTCCCTCTGACCACATGTAATAGTGGTCGGACAGCAATCTGCAGCCTGCCAGGTCCACAATGTCCCTGCCGTCGAGGCAGGCTCGCCAGCGATCCGGCATACCGGCGATGGCTTTAGCCGCATTGGAAAGACTGCCACCAAGCGCATACTTGAGTCCCCCGTGAATTATTCCCTGGGACGCAATGGACTGACCGGCACCAAGGGCGGAGGTCTCCAGCAGAATCACGGAAAATCCGCGGTTTTTCAGGTGATTCAACAACCACAGCCCGGCGATGCCACCGCCGAAGATAACTATATCCGTGGAGCAGGACAGGCAGTCAGCACGCGTTGCATTCATTGGCTGGACAATTCGGGTGGGCATGGTGGGCGAAAAACTTGCCTAAGTATACCCACCTGAGAGAGTATTCCCAACTCGCACACTCCTCATCTGCCCGGCCACACGACTGCATGCCTCGTCTCGTCTACAGTGCCCTGTTCTACCTGCTGATACCCTGTGCACTCCTTCGCCTGCTTTATCGTTCCAGGCGGGCACCGGAATACCGGCAACGCTGGGGCGAGCGATTTGCCTTGTTCCCGTTACCCGCAACCTGGCGGGGAGGGCGAAAATCGATCTGGGTACACGCGGTGTCAGTGGGAGAAACCGTGGCATCGATGCCCCTGATTAAATTCCTGTTGGAACGTTATCCAGAGCGGCAGATTGTCGTGACCACCATGACGCCAACGGGATCGGAGCGGGTTAGATCACTTTTCGGGGATTCGGTGTTTCACGTCTACCTGCCCTATGATCTGCCCGGGGCCATGGCGCGATTCATCAAGCGCATCGATCCGGCGCTGTTGCTGATCATGGAAACGGAACTGTGGCCCAATTTATTGCACAAGTGCCGCAAGGCCGGATGCCGGACCATGCTGGTCAATGCCCGGCTGTCCGGGAAATCCGCCCGGGGATATCGACGCCTGGGGCCCTTGACACGAAAAATGCTGGTGGACCTGGATTTCATTGCCGCCCAGGCCGCGCCGGATGCGGAGCGCTTCCTGGCCCTGGGAGCGAGGCCGGAACAGGTGGAGGTTACCGGCAGCCTGAAATTTGACATGAAAGCCCCTGAACTGAGTGGCCGGGTGTCCCCGGTTTTTTACCAGGTAGCTCAGCTTGGACGCCCGGTCCTGGTCGCGGCAAGTACACGGGAAGGTGAAGAGGAAAAGGTGCTGGCCGCGTTCAGGGTTTGCCTTGCCAGGGTGCCGGACCTGTTGCTGGTTCTGGTGCCCAGGCATCCGGAGCGCTTCAATTCGGTGGCCCGGTTGTGTGAGGACCAGGGGTTCACGGTACTTCGGCGTAGCAGTGACTCAAGGGCTGACACCGACACGCAGGTTTTCCTGGGAGACTCCATGGGGGAGATGTGGAATTACTATTTCCTGGGCAGCGTAGCCTTTGTCGGTGGCAGCCTGGTTGACACGGGATGTCACAATGTCCTGGAACCCGCCGCACTGGGGCTCCCGGTTCTGGTCGGTCCGTCCCGTTTCAATTTCGAAACTATCTGCAACCTGCTGCAGGAGGCCGGTGCGCTGATTACGGTTGCCGATGAACAGGATCTCGCTCAGCAGTTGTTGCAGCTGCTAGGTAATGATTCGTGGCGCAAAGCCATGGGAAAAGCGGGCAAACAGGTCGTTGCGTCGAACCGTGGCTGCCTGCAGAGGCTGTCCGCACTCATCGAGGCCAGGCTGACAGAGGCAGACTCCGCTGTCGGCAAAAGCGTCACTGACGTGTGAGATTGACTGGACCTGCCGGGGTAACCAGCACATTGTCCTCGATTCTCACTCCGCCCAGCGGCAATAGCTGATCGATAAGTGACCAGTTCAGTTCCTTGCCACGGGGTGTCGTCCGTTCCGGGTCCAGCAGCATCGGAATGAAGTAAAAGCCCGGTTCAACGGTGAATACCATGCTGTCGGTCATGATCCGGGTGTTTCTGAGAAACGGGTATTCCGGTGGCGGCGGTGCTGAGCCGCCGTCCGGAGAGGCCAGGTGACCACCCACATCATGAACCTGTACCCCCAGCAGATGTCCGACACCGTGCGGCATGAACAGCTGCGGCATGCCAAGAGACATTGCCTGTTCAACACCGCATCGAATCAGACCCAGCCTGCCGGCCAGCTCAGCCAGAGCTGATAGAGCCTCGCGATGCAGTTCAATGTACGAGGAACCGACTTTTACTTTACCAACCAGTTGTTGTTCCAGCTCATCGACACCCCTGACAATATCCCTGAAAACGGCAGGGCAGCTATCCTTCACCGTGGTGCGGGTGATGTCCGAACAATAGTTGTTGATCCTACAGCCCGCATCAATCAGTAATACCTGGCTCTTATTTCCGATACCGTTTCGATTCCTGTTCTGGTAGTGCAGGATGGAAGCCTTTCTGTCCAGTGCCACAATATTGGGATATGGGCATTCCGATTCGGTAATACCGCAGGCAGACAGGTAGGCAAGATGAATTTCGAATTCATTACCGCCGTTCAGGAAACAGTCGCACGCCGCGGCATGGCCTTCAAGTGCCAGCTGGTTGGCTGACCTGATCTGCTCGATCTCGTGGTGAGTCTTATAAGCCCGGAAGTAGTCAAGATAGTTCAGCAGGCTTCTGTTGTTGATGCTTTCGGGACGAATGCCAAGCTCTTCCGCAAGGGTTTCGTCTTCGCCAAGAAAGGCCAGGGTGTCGGCAGCGGGCAGGTGCTCAGCAACCAGCTGCTCATCGGACAGGACGGTAATCTCGAAGCAGTCCGCCCACCAGCCAGCGTTGTCCACGGTCTGATCGTACCAGAAATCTGGCGGAATCACCTGAAAGTAACGTGGCTTTCGACCTGGCCTGATCAGTATCAGCTGGCCCGGGCGATCTACCGGCAACCACTGGGCGAAATGTCCAAAGAGCCGAAAAGGTGCAGACTGATCGTCGGCAAAGTAATATTTCTCCAGGCCACTGTGGAGAAGAATTCCATCAATATCGGCCTGCAGGCCGATGGCGGTCTCGTAGCGCTCCTGCAACTGCCTGACATGTTCTGCAAAGGTGGTGCTCATGCCATGGGGAACCTCTGACTGATTGAGGTTCCCTACTATAACAGGACGATAATCCGGATAACATTATTGCCTGGTGGAAGCCCGGCAGCAGAATCGACAGTGGGGAAGACAGGATGAATTTGCACTCCGGCGTTTCTCGGCGGAGATTCGTGCGACCACAGGAAACCGGTGACCCGGACTTCGCCTGTGGATGGCAGCAATGGAGCTGAATAGATCCAGTAAGTGATGTTGAACTGGTAGGTAAAATTGCATCGACTCCTGTAAAGGAACGGAGCCGCCGTTCAGCGCGGTGTAACGCAACTGTAATCAGGGGACAGTAAGAATATGATGAATAATTTTTACCAGGAGGATCTGGCCTACATACACCACCGCGGATTTGGCCGGTTTGCGAAGCTGGTCGGGAAACAGTTATTGGCGCTCCTCCATGATCACGGTATTGATTCCGGATTGGTAACAGACATCGGTTGTGGCAGCGGTATCTGGGCTGAACTCCTGCTGGATTCCGGCTATGACGTCTGCGGAATCGATATTTCACCGGCTATGATCGAACTCGCCAGGGCCAATGCCCCCCGGGGGCAGTTCCGACAGGCCTCGGCCTTCGACTGTGACCTGCCGCGGAGCCAGGTGATAACCGCGCTGGGTGAAGTGCTTGGTTACGCGGCGGAAGGTATGCCCCGGGACGGGCAATTGCTGGACCTGTTAAGGCGTGCAGCGGACCACCTGTTTCCGGGCGGGTTACTGATTTTCGACGTGATCGTTGCCAACGGTGGAGCATCGATGGATTACCGGGACTGGCAGGCAGGTGAAGACTGGGCAGTGCTCATCCAGTGCAGCGAACAGCAGCAGCCCGGGCAGTTAAAACGCAACATGACGATATTCAGACAGCTGGGTGATCACTACCGCAGAACCGAAGAGGAACACCGGGTGCGGGTTTTCAAACCGGAAGACCTGTTGCAGATGCTGACAGACGCCGGCTTCGAAGCGGAGGCAACCGATCACTATGGTACCTATCCCCTGGCCTCCAGGCGGCTGGCCTTCGTCGCTCGCAAGCAGCGGGACGCAGGGGATTGACGACAGCAGTCTGGTGCCCGATAGCTGTGAATTGGCCTGGTAGGCTGGGCTTTTTTGACAGTTTTCGTCTCATCGTGGTTGCGTTAATGGTGTTTCTTAATAGCCTGCTAAACGAAACCACCGGGATACTGAAGATTCCCGCGGGGACAGTTAAATCCCGCTTGTTTTATGGAAGGAAAATACTGGCGGTTGTACTGGAGGAATAGACATGAGTGATATTGATAAGAAAATTCAACAGGCACTGAATCACGAGGACCAGAAAATACTGGATCAGTTCGGTAGCGACCCGGGTCCGATCGGAATGGCGCTGCAGACTTTCAGAGGAGGTCAATGGTGGTTTACCGCCGGCATCTGGGTATTCGGGCTGGTTGTTTTCGGACTGCTCGTTCTCTGTACGCTGAATTATTTTAACAGCGATGAGCTGGACACCAGGCTTACCTGGGGGATTGCCATGCTCTTCTGCGGGTTGGGGCTGGTAATTGTTAAAATCGGTGCCTGGCAGCAGATGCAGACGCAATTACTGTTACGAGAAGTCAAGCGCCTGGAGTTGCGCTGGATGACGTCACAGGCCAGCGCCGAATAGGCGACCATGGAGAATGCAGGAAATGTGCGGTGCCGGTTGACAGCAACCGGACAAATCAATTCAATTGGATTACCCTCTTAATCAGAGGTTCCCTTAACTGCAACGAATCCGCGAGGACACAATGATCAAGACAACGACACCCTCCATTGAGGGCCGGGAAATCACCGAATACCTGGGCGTGGTAGTGGGTGAGGCCATTCTCGGCGCCAATATCTTCAAAGATATCTTCGGTGCAGTCAGGGATATCGTCGGCGGTCGCGCCGGCGCCTACGAAGAGGAGCTCGGCAACGCCAGGGATATCGCTTTCGAGGAAATGGAACAGGAAGCGCGATTACTGGGCGGCGATTCCATCGTCGGCATCGACCTGGATTATGAGGTCATCGGCGTAAAGGGGGGAATGATGATGGTAAGTGTCAGCGGTACCGCGGTTAAAACCCGCCTCAGGCGCGACTAGGCTGTTGAAAACGTCATGAGCGCAGCCAGGACGAGGCGAAAACTGTCGAAAATGCGCAGTTTACCCGTTGTAAATGAGCATTTTGAGACAGTTTTCAACGAAGTATTGGCAAGCACAATAGTTTTTCAACAGCCTGCCAGGACAACGCTGTCAATCCTGCTCCACGATGATGACACTGGCCGGTGGTCGAAACCTGTTCTACACTTATGGAACCTTTGATTAATTAATCAAAGGTTTCATCTATCAGCAGAGTCCAGGGATCGGAACCATGCCACAACTGCGAAAATACACACGCCAGAACAGAACCTGTTATGTGTACCATCCTGTCAACGGGCAGTACTTTTTTGACGAGGGCTGCTATCGCTTTTATCTGAATCGCCTGTTCAATTGTTTGCGGGCGTACGGTCTGCAGTTGCATACCTACGCGCTGTTGCCAGCAGAAAAACACTTTTTATTCAGTGTATTTTCCACTGGCGGATTGCAGCGACTGCTGGATGCCGTGGATGCCAGCTACGATGAATATTTCCATAATCGCTTTGGCAGACGACCGGTCACGGGTGATCGCCGCATTCGGGCGGTGACCGGAGGTAACCTGGCGCTGGATTGCCAGAAATTTATCGAACTGGCACCGGTACGTGCCGGGCTGGCCACCATTCCCGGCGACTATCCCTGGTCTGGCTACTGCGTCAATGCCCTGGGCGGACATGGCCGCGGCGTGACCAGGCATGAACAGTATCAACGCTTCTGCGGGCAGTCACCGGCACCTTTCCAGGCTTATCGGGATTACATTTCCTCACCGTTCACCCCGGAGCAGCTACGTTTTCTGCAACAGCGATTGATCTCGGGTTTCCCCCTGGTCCCCTGGCCGACGGCAGCAGCGCACCGGGAGCTACCGGCCGGCAGTGCTACTTGACGATAACGAAATTCTCACCCACTGACCGGAGGTTTACCGGGTTGTAGCGGATCGGCGTCAACGTGGTGAAACTGTTGTATTTTTCCGCCAGGAAAAAATGCTCCTGTTCCTGGAGCCTGGCCACTGAATGGTGGACCGATACCGGCAGTTCAGTAGGCTGCTGATCGCGCAGCACATGCATATCACGGGGCTTCCGTTTGAATCCGTCCCCGTGATAATGAATATGAAAGTCATCCCGTCTAAGGTCGTAATCGAGAAACCGGCCAATATGCTTTGAAAAGTTGATTTCCGGATCCTTGATGGATTCCTGCAGCCGGGTAACCATGTAGTCCAGGGCAATATTACCCAGGTTGCTTTCATGGTAGCCGCCGCCGATATCGCCGTGATTGCCGGCAAACCACACCTCGTCCACATTGTCCCTGTGATTGGCCAGCGATGGAATGAAGGGTTCACGACTTTCGTCGATTGCCACCAGGTGCACTGTCTGTCTGACATTAGGTGAAATGGTCAGATCACGAAACAGGTTGATCTTCTGGAAGTTCAACAGGCCAATGTCACAAGGAATGCCAAACGCGCCTACCGTGTCAAACAGACCGAGAAAACTGACATCGACGGCAAGGCTGTTTTCCTCTTCGGCGTCGTAGTGGGAGAAAATCCATTCGCGCTCACCACTGACTTTATTTTTCAGTTCACGGTAGTGCAGGGTTATCTCTTTCGGCAGACCGTGTTCATTCAGTTTACTCGCCAGCAGGCGGGCACTCGCGGCGCCCCGGCTGTAACCCAGAATTGCAATCTGGTCACCGGGACGGTAGTGCCTGCAGATACTGGCATAGGCATGATCGCGAATATTGCGTTCACCGGCGCCGAACGCGCCCTGGTAAAAACCGATGGCACGAATATTCTCCTCATCGTTGCCTACGCCCCGGAAATACAGGCCCAGGTGCTTGGCGGTACGTTTCTGATGGGGAATATCGCCGCTCCGGTGACTACCTGAGAGCGTGGAAAAAATCTTGTAAATGTTGGTGACTGCGCCGTTGTTGTCCCGGCCGTTTTCATCGTTCCAGGTGCCGTCCATGAAGACCAGGAGGGCGCGGGGTTTTGCTTTGCCTTCCAGTTTTACTGCGAAGGTCTCTTTTTTATGTGGCATGGTGAATTGCCTTCACACAATGTGAAGGCAATTATTGGTAATAAGCAGGCAGCCTGCAACCGCTAATTGGAAAAAGTTGAGGCAATGTAACTTTCTTTACTGGTAATTCTCGATTGCCGGACAGGCGCAGAACAGGTTGCGATCACCGTAAACGTTGTCGATGCGATTGACGCTGGGCCAGATCTTGCCCTGCAACAGATGGTCCATGGGGAACGCCGCAACCTGCCGGGAATAAGATCGATCCCAGGACTCATCCAGAATATCGGCCAGGGTATGGGGAGCATTTTTCAGTGGACTGTCAGCGGCCGCAAGGTCGCCCCGTTCCACCTGTCGGACTTCTTCCCGAATGCTGATCATGGCGTCGATAAACCGGTCCAGCTCTGCAAGTGATTCGCTTTCGGTAGGTTCGATCATCAGGGTTCCCGCTACCGGAAATGACATGGTTGGTGCGTGAAAACCGTAGTCCATCAAACGCTTGGCGATGTCTTCTTCAGTGATTCCGCAGGCCTGCTTGATCGGACGCAGGTCGATGATACATTCGTGAGCCACCATGCCATTGCGCCCGGTGTAGAGTACCGGGAAATGATCCTGCAGCCGCCTGGCGATATAGTTGGCGCTCAGAATGGCAACCTGGGTTGCCTTGAGCAATCCGCTGGCACCCATCAGGGTGATATAGGCCCAGGAGATCGGCAGGATTCCGGAACTGCCCCAGGGAGCGGCGGAAACAGCACTGTTACTGCCGTGATTTTCCAGTGGAACGATGCTGTGCCCGGCCAGGTAGGGAGCCAGGTGCGCCTTGACGCCGATGGGACCCATGCCGGGACCGCCACCACCATGGGGAATACAGAAAGTCTTGTGCAGGTTGACGTGGGACACGTCGGCACCGATGTCCGCCGGTCGGGTTACGCCGACCTGGGCATTGAGGTTGGCACCGTCCATGTAAACCTGGCCACCCTGTTCATGAACAATCCGGCATACCTGGCGGACGCCTTCCTCGTAGACGCCATGGGTGGACGGGTAAGTGATCATCAGCGCGGCTACGTTATTGCCATGTTCCTGCGCCTTTGCCTGCAGGTCATCAAGGTCAATATTGCCGTCTTCATCACAGGCGACCACCACCACCCGCATACCGATCATCTGGGCACTGGCAGGATTGGTGCCATGAGCGGACTGGGGGATCAGGCAGATATCGCGGTGTTGCTGCCCCTTGTCGTCCAGGTACTTGCGAATCGCCAGCAGGCCGGCGTACTCCCCCTGGGCGCCGGAGTTGGGTTGCATGCTGATGGCATCGAAACCGGTGATCTCCCGCAGCATGGTTTCCAGCTCGTCGATAAGCTGACGGTAGCCTCGAACCTGGTCAAGAGGTGTAAAGGGGTGGGGTCGGCTGAACTCGGGCCAGGTGACTGGCAGCATCTCGGCAGTGGCGTTCAGTTTCATGGTACATGATCCCAGCGGAATCATCGAATGGGCCAGGGATATATCCTTGTTTTCCAGCCGCTTAAGGTAGCGAAGCATTTCAGTCTCGCTGTGATAGCTGTTGAACCAGGGGTGCTCCAGGAAACCGCTCTCGCGCCTGAGTGCCGGCGGGATTGCACCGGCGTCTCCAGCGGAACAGATTTCCCGGTCAAGGACCTCCAGGTCCACGGCAGCGCCATCCTCCCCGAGAATGATCTGCAATAACCGCTGCAGCTCCGCGGGTGTCGTGCATTCATCCACGCTGATACTCACGGTTTCCCCCTGGAACCACAGGTTGATTCCAGCCTCCAGGGCGCGTGATCTGACAGTGGCCAGTTCCGCGTCGGAGAGCCGGACGGTGACCGTGTCGAAAAAGTGTTCGTGTACCGGTTTCAGCCCGGCGTCGGTGAGTCCCCGAGCCAGCAGCCGGGCCATGCGATGGATGCGTCGGGCAATGCGTTTTACGCCCACCGGTCCGTGGTACATGGCGTACAGCGCGGCAATTACAGCCAGCAGGACCTGCGCGGTACAGATGTTGCTGTTGGCTTTCTCCCGGCGAATGTGTTGCTCCCGGGTTTGCAGGGCCATGCGATAGGCACGGTTACCGCGGCTGTCAACGGAAACCCCGATGATCCGGCCGGGCACGGCCCGTTTGAATTTATCCCGGGTGGCGAAGTAGGCGGCATGGGGGCCGCCGAAACCCATGGGTACGCCAAACCGCTGGGTGGTCCCCACCACCACGTCGGCACCCATTTCCCCCGGTGGCTTCACCAGTGCCAGGCTCATCAGGTCGGCGGCAACCACGGCGATGGCATTCTGCCCATGGAGTTTGGCCACGGCGTCCCCCAGCCAGCGAATTTCGCCACCGGCCCCGGGGTACTGCAGGATGGCGCCAAACAAGCCTTCTTCCGGCAGCGCTTCCAGGTCATCGACGATCAACTCGAAGTCGAAACACCGGGCGCGGGTTCTGATGACATCGATGGTCTGAGGCAGGCACTGGCGGTCTACGAAAAATGTTTTGCCCTGTCGATTCCGGCTGACCCGGTGGGCCAGGGCCATGGCCTCCGCAGCGGCAGTTGCCTCGTCCAGCAGCGAGGCATTGGCCAGTTCCATGGCTGTGAGGTCCAGTACCATCTGCTGGAAGGCCAGCAGGCATTCCAGTCGCCCCTGGGAGATTTCCGGCTGATAGGGGGTGTAGGCGGTATACCAGCCGGGGTTTTCCAGCACGTTGCGCAGAATAACCGGTGGTGTGATCGTGTCGTAGTATCCGAGACCGATAAAGGAGCGGGTGTTGCTGTTCAGCGCCGCCAGGCTCTTCAGTCGGGCCAGGGCAGTGGCTTCATTAACCGGTTCGTCCAGGGACAGCGGCGCCTGCAGCCGGATACTGGCGGGCACTGCCGCGTCGATCAGCTCGTCCAGGGAATCCAGTCCCAGGGTCTCGAGCATGGCGGCTATCTGTTGGTCATCCGGACCAATGTGGCGGTGGACGAATTCGGCCTGGTGCAGCAGATCATCCAGTGTGTCTTCGGCTTGCATGGGCGTGTCAGGTAGCGCTTCGTTCATCAAGACTCGGCGGGTTGGTGGGTAGAGAGACGGGTGGAAAAGGGCCGGATCGGTCCCGGCCATTCGGCTTCGGATCCGGTATATCCCGGCGATTGTAAATTCGTTGGTGGAGAATAGCTATTCTTCGTCGCAGATTTCCTTGTAGGCATCGGCGTCCAGCAGTTCCTCCAGTTCGGTTTCATTGTCCGGCCTGATCTTGAAGAACCAGCCTTGCTCATAGGGGTCGGAATTGACAGTTTCCGGCACATCCACGAGGGTATCATTGACCGCGATGATTTCACCGGACAGCGGCGCATAGATATCCGATGCGGCCTTTACCGACTCTACGACGGCCACTTCGTCACGGGCGGTCACCTGGGTGTCCGGTTCCGGGAGTTCGACAAATACGATGTCCCCCAGTGCCTGCTGGGCATGGTCGCTGATGCCCACGGTGGCGGTGCCATCCTCCTCCACCCTTACCCATTCGTGGGAACTGGTGTAGCGTAAATCGTCGGGAAACTTGCTCAATTGATGTTCCTCGTCTGGCGACAGTTGCCTGCCTGCGGTAACTACTCAAAGACTTTCCTGCCAAACCTGACAAAACCGGGCCTGACCAGCCGAACCGGAGTAAGCCTGCCCCGCAGTTCCACTTCGCAGGATGTTGAGTTGGCTGGAATTCTAGCCAATGCAATGGAATGCTTCAATGTGGGCGAGAAACTTCCACTGGTGATGATGCCGTCCCCCTTGTCGGTGCGAACCCGCTGCCCTTCACGCAGCACACCCCGGGACTCCAGTACCAGCCCGACGAGCACCGGCAGCCGGCCCTGCTCATACAGCCTGCGATGTTCCGTCAACGTCGCCCGGCCAATAAACTCCCTGCTATCCGGTTCCCAGGCGATAGTCTGCGCCATGTTGGCGGACAGCGGCGAGGTGGTCTCGTCCATATCGTGGCCGTACAGATTCATCCCGGCTTCCAGCCGCAGCGTATCCCGGGCTGCCAGGCCCACGGGCCTGACCTCGGCGTTGAGCAAGCGATCCCAGATTGCCGCTGCCTGCCGGTCCGGAAAGATGAGTTCAAGGCCTTTTTCCCCGGTATAACCGGTGCGCGCGATAAACCAGTCACCCGCCAGTTCGGCGCCACGGAAATTACCCAGGCCGCTAACGATGGCGGCCTGGTCATCCGGCAGGATACTGCAGACCCTGTCGATGGCAACGGGTCCGTGCACCGCGAGAATGGCCATTTCGGGTCTTTCCTCCAGGGACACGCTGAAGGATTCCGCCTGTCGCATCATCCAGTCCAGGTCCTTTTCCCGGGTTGCGCAATTGACCACCAGCCGGTAGCGGTCACGAAGTCGATACACAATAAGGTCGTCGATGACACCGGCATCATCGTTCAGCATGGCGCTGTAGAGTGCCCTGCCGTCCTCGTCCAGTCGTGCCACGTCGTTGGCCAGCAGGTAGCGCAGGAATTCGCAGGCCTGTTGGCCAGAGACATCGATGACGGTCATGTGAGACACGTCGAACACACCGGCCTGTTGACGGACCAGGTTGTGTTCCTCGATCTGGGAACCGTAATTGATTGGCATGTCCCAACCGGCGAAGTCCACCATCCTGGCGCCGGCGTCCACGTGCTGCTGATACAGGGCGGTTTTCTTTCCCACTTTTTTCCTCGTTATTCCTGGATCAGCCCCATCGCTGGCAAGGTCAAGAAAGCGTCAACGGGTCTGGTCTGGTTGATACAGTTCAGCAATTGGAAAATCAGCCGGCAGATTCTGTCGGCAGCTGGATTGGCTGGTCTGTGAATCGAACAGTTTACCCATTGTTGACAACCATTGACAGGTGAGGTGAGGCGCCGTCTGCCTCGGCAGCCAGGACAGCAATCAGGAGGAAACCACCGGCGGGAGAACAACCGGCAAGTGTCAGCCGATTTATCGCCGGGAGAGACAGCTTGCGCCTTTTTGTCAGCTTATTTTACAGTCGCGGTTTCAGGCGACCGTCGGCTGAAAGCATAACTTTATGAAATAACAGAATTTTTACTGGACAGGATGATCCTGGCGCGAATGTTGCTGCCTGATAATCAGAGTTCCCTTGACGGAGCGGGGCTGGCTTTCAGTGATTCCGCCAGTACTGCCCGTCATTACTCGACTAAAGCTCACCAATCCAAGGTTCACTGACACCGATTAATGTGTTCAGATACCAGCCTGGAAGCAGGAAGTCATGAACAACAGGCCAGCTCCGCCGATAATTGGTACAAAAGGTCTAATACGGGTGATAAAGCTGGTTTCCGGCCTGTTCAGTGACAGTCCGGCCGATGTCGACGGGTTTTTCCCGGTAGCCACAAGCCTGCTGTTGCTGACCCTGTTGGATTCGACTATAACCGGTCCGCAGCCGGTATTGCCCATCACCGTACCCGGGACGCCAGGACTGCTGGTCCTTGGCTGCGTGGCCATACTGGTTGCCGGCAGCCTACAGCGCGTCAGGGCAGCCAGGCATAGCTGAACTTGGCGAATAGCGTCCTGTTGGTGGGTTCAAGTGAGTTGAACTCATCGTTCTGAAATCCGTTGTCAGAATAACCGATAAAAAATCGTGATGCGGCGTTGAGGCGGTAGCTGTATAACAGCTGCGTGGCGAGGGTTCGTGATCGACTCTGGGCCGGGTTGATATAAAGCGAGGGATCGCGGTCCTGATCGGTATACTGCAGGGTAAACCGCAGGAAACTGCGCGGAGTGAACTGGTAGTTCACCCGGGCATCGGTCAGGTTGGCGGTAAACAGGCGTCCATCATCCACGTCGAATTCCTGCAGCGTATGTTCTAGATTAAGCTGCAGATGGGGTCCCCAGTTGTAGGTTATTTCCGGTCCCAGCCTCATCGATCGACCCAGTCGCGTGTTGGCAAAATCCACTACGTCCTCAATTCGAAAATACATGTTCAGAAAGAGATCCGCGGAAGGCCGGAAGCTGAGACGTACCTGGTTGAACTGTTCATCGAAATACCGGCCATTGAAGTAGGTCTTGCTGCCGCCGAACAGGCCGCTGAGCCGGGATTGCAGCGGGCCATCCATTTCCATGAAGAACTCCAGCTCCTCTTCCAGTTCCAGCCCGGACTGGTCGTGGGTTTTATCCCAGTCGGCAGCAAACCAGATTCGATTGAAAAAGCTGTCGTTCCAGCGCCAGGTGTGGCCTGCCCGGACCGTCAGGCGGCGGAAATCCACCTGGTTGATGAAACCCAGGTCGGCACGGAAGTCCTCGCCGTAATCCACGTAGTTGACCCACCAGTCCCAGCGACGGTCACGGTGACGGTAGTCGATGACATGGGTCTGGTCACTTATATCAGGCTGCTGGTTGTAGCGGTTCTGGACGCTGACCGGGTACCTGGACTCGGAATGCAGGGACTGGACCGTCAGCGTATCGCTGTTGGTAAACTGAAACACGCCGTCGATGCCGGTGACGGTATTGCGATAGCCGTCGGCCTGACGATCGGTCACAACTGCACCGATGGCTGAATTTTCCATGACGTCGTATCGGTAGCGCATGATGGCCACATCACTTTCCACCTCGCCCAGGGAAGCCACGCTGGAACCAAGGCTGCGGGGGATGAGGAAACTGGTGGACGTGTCGTTGGCCGCCAACAGTCCATAGGTGTGGCTGCCGGACTTGCCGGTAAGCTTGGTGCCCCAGTCCGGTGCGGCGATATTGCGGGTGTGGACCAGGTTCAGGTAGGTATTGAAGTAGTCGGCACCGTCCAGGAAGAACGTGCGTCTTTCCGGAACAAAAATACTGAAGGTCGTGTTGGTATTCAGAATGGTGCGATCGGCTTCCACCTGGGAAAAGTCGGGATTGATGGTGGCGTTGAGATAGAGGTTCTGGTTGATGCCCCAGCGGACGTCCAGGCTGGCCTGGGGATCCACGTCGTCGGATTCCCATTCATCCAGGCGGGGGTCGCGATTCTGTGAATAGGTCGTGGTGACTGTTGGAATGACTTCGAGATTCCGCCCCGGTTCCAGGTCGGCGAACCCCTGTGCTTTGCCGATATCACACAGGTAGCAGGAGATATTAAGGTTCCTGGGCCGGTTGCTGATGTTGTAGTCCCGGTCCCGGGGGTAGCGACGCACGAAGTTTATGCCCCAGGTCTGGCGCTCCTGACCTTCGGCAAAGCGCAATTGCTTCAGGGGAATGGCCATTTCAACGGTGTAACTGTCTTCATTAATTCTGCCGGCACTTTCCCAGATGGCATTCCAGGAGCTGTCGTAGCGGTTGTTGACGTCATCATTGATGGCATCCATCTGAACGCCAAACGGATTGACATAGAATTCGTAGGCACGGCGTTCGTCATTGAAGGTGTCCAGCACGACGCCGACGCGGTCGTTGTTGCCGACATTGTCCCGGTCCCGGTAAAACGCCCGTATCTGGCTGACGTCCGGGTCGAAGGACACGAATGCCACGTAGAGAACCTCGCCATCCTCCATGATCAGGGCTTCGGATGTTACCCGGGCCGGAATGTTTTCACCGGGGTTGGTTTCCACGTCCAGCAGGACCGTTTCCGCGGCGGCCCACTCGAGTTCACCGATGCTGCCATCGATTACCGGCGGTGTGGCGATTCGCGGTATCTGAAAATCCACGTCAGTTTGCTGGGCCGGTGACAATGGCGATACCGACAGGAATAGACAGCCGGCCATCAAGCGTCGCAGGTATTTACTGGTGCCTGGTTGCATCGTTGCTCGAAGTTGACGTGTGAAACCAATGCCGGTGCAGCGACATGTTCATGGTGCCTGGTGCCCCGTGCGGGTAAAGGAGCAAGTATACCGAATATTGCCGTAGTAAGCCGTTGCGCCGGCGAGGTCATCCCTGCAGGGAGACGTAGTGCTGAAAAAGTTGCGATTGGTCAGGAGAAGACGGCGGGGGGTGCGAATGCACAAGTGCAGAGGAATTGCCCAGGGGGCATGGTCTGCCCTGGTAAGGACAGGACCGGGCCGTTACAAGCGGGGCTCCCGGTCCTGTCCGTGGCTCATGACGCGACGCATCACATGTTGGCCGCTGCCTCCAGGACATCGGCAAAGTCCGGCCTGAGACGATAGCCTTCCTCGGCAAACTTGTACCGGATCACGCCGTTGGTATCGATGAGGAAAATGCCAGGATAGGGTACTCCCCAGGCCCGGTCTCCCGGTTCGTACAGCGTGGTATTCAGAATGCCGTAGGCATTCACGTGTTTTCTTTCCTCGTCCTGCAGGAGGGTGAAGCCAATGTCCTGGTCCAGCTCGACCTCCTTGAGAAATTCGTAGGGATCGTAGGTCATGGCGGCGATGTTGATGCCCATCCCGGTGAATTGGTCCTGTATCTCTGTCAGCTGCACGAGCTGAGCTTTACAGAACGGTCACCAGTCAAAGGAACGGCTGAACATCAATAACAGACCATTGTCACCGACCGGGTCATCGAAAGTCCGGGTGTTGCCATTTTGATCCGGCGCCTCCAGGATCGGAATCCCGCTGCCAACCGGCAAATCCGGTGCCCATTCATAGTCCTGGGCCTGCGCCAGCGGCATCAGCAGCAATGCGGCCAGCGTGGACAGCAGTCCGGCCAGCTTGAGGTAGTGCTTGTTCTTCATAGTTCGGCCTCTTCAGTTGGTTTGCGCGTGGGTTTGACTCAATCCTTATACGTGGACCCGAATTCATGCCGATTATTTCATGGGTTATCCGGTCTCTGCCGTCGGAGTCGGCAGTCGGCAGGGTGCGGCGCGGTAGAACCCAACCGGTCTGTTGCAGCGCTATTGCAGCTCTATTGCAGCTCGGAGAGGAAGCGGTCGGTCCGCGGCAGAAAGCGGTTCTCCGAGTCCAGTGAAAACACCACGGAGCTGGAGCGGCCGATGATTTCCTCCCTGGGCACGAAGCTGTAAGCGCGGCTGTCGGCACTGTTGTCGCGGTTGTCGCCCAGGACAAAATAATGGTCCCCGGGCACGGTGACAGGACCGTAGTTGCGGTTGGTGCGGCTGAAATAGCTGGTGGACAGCTTGGCCTGATGGGCATGTTGGGGTAATTGTTCAAGAATGATCAGCGAGTCTTCGTTCTCGGCAACGACCTGGTAATCAGCCGCTTCGCCATTGATCACCAGGGCATTGTCCTGCATGTAGATGGTGTCGCCGGGAATGCCGACAATGCGTTTCACAAGCCTCTTGCCCGCCTGCCGGGAATCGATGATAACGATATCTCCCCGCCGGGGATCGGCAACACTGCCCAGGGTGATTTCCGTAAACGGCACCCTGATGTCGTAAGCAAGCTTGTTGACCCAGACCTTGTCGCCGTCCAGCAGGGTGGGCTGCATCGATGCGCCGGAGATGGAGCTGAGGTCGGCGATGGCACTCTTGAAGAATACGATGCAGCACAACATGGCCATGAACTGCCGGTTTTCCCGCCAGAATACCGCCATGCCGTTTTTTATCCTGCCGCCGAAACCGCGGGCACGCTCAGCCAGGCCTGGCGCGGCAGGCTCCAGGCCTTCGGGGGGAGAATCCTGTTGATCGTTATAATCGTCCATCTGACCCCAATTATGCGGTTGTTTCAGCAAAATACAACTTCGACGGGCAACTTTCGCTTACTGCAAGCGCCCATAACGCTTCCCTGTGTCCAGGCAGAATCGCTTGCTTCCCGGGGAAACTCCGTCCTACCGACGGCGGACAGGAAGCGGTGAACAGTGTCGGCCTGCCTGGAATAGTTATAAACTTGCCGACAGTTTACTCGCCTTCACCAACCGATTCCCCGACTGCCTATGCCTCTCAGTCAATTCAGCAGTGTGTGCCGCCACTGGTTCGAAGACCGGTTCGGACAACCGACTCCCGCCCAGGTGGAAGCCTGGCCGGCCATCCGCAGGCGGCAGCATACGCTGATCGCGGCCCCCACGGGCAGCGGCAAGACCCTGGCGGCTTTCTACGCGGTAATCGATGGGTTGATCGAACGTGGCCTGCAGGGGCCATTACCCGATGGTGTTCAGGTTGTGTACGTGTCACCGCTGAAGGCGTTGAGTAACGATATCTACCGCAACCTGGAAATACCGCTGGCAGGGATAGCGGAACAGCTGCATCGAGAAGGCAGGCCGCCGGTGGATATCCGGGTGGGTGTACGCACCGGCGACACGCCCCAGAACGAGCGCCAGAAAATGGCCAGGAAGCCACCCCATATCCTGGTGACCACCCCTGAATCCCTGTACCTGCTGCTGACCAGCGCCAGTGGCCGGGCCATGCTGGGTGGTGCCCGGACGCTGATCGTCGATGAAATTCATGCCCTGCTGGGTGACAAACGGGGTTCCCACCTGGCGCTGTCCGTGGAACGCCTGGACAGGCTGGCAGGCGGTGGCCTGCAGCGAATAGGCCTGTCGGCGACCCAGAAACCCGTAGACCTGGTAGCCCGCTACCTGGTGGGCAGGCACAACATCAAGGATGGTCGCGCCGACTGCGTCATTGTCGATTCCGGCCACCGCCGCCGCCTGGAACTGAGCCTGGAGATTCCCCGCTCACCGCTGTCAGCCCTGATGAGTAACGAAGTCTGGGAGGAACTGTACCAGCGTCTGGTACAGCTGATTCAGTCCCATGCCACCACGCTGGTCTTCGTTAACACCCGGCGCCTGTCAGAACGGCTGGCCCTGGCCCTGACCGAGAGGCTGGGGGAGGGAAGTGTGTGCTCACATCACGGCAGTATGAGCAAGGAGCACCGGCACACGGCGGAGCAGCGCCTGAAGGCTGGAGATCTCAAGGTGCTGGTGGCCACTGCCTCCATGGAACTGGGGATAGACGTGGGCGCGGTTGATCTGGTCGTCCAGTTTGCCTCGCCCAAGAGTATTGCAACGTTCCTGCAGCGGGTCGGGCGCAGCGGCCACACGGTGGGCGGCACGCCACGGGGCGTCCTTTTTCCATTGACCCGGGATGACCTGGTGGAGTGTACCGCATTGCTGGCCAGTATCAGGCAGGGAGAGCTGGATCGAATCATTATGCCGGAAAAGCCCCTGGACATACTGAGTCAGCAGATTGTTGCCGAGGTCTCGGCGCCGGGTTCAGCAGACAGTGAACCGGGTATGGCCTTCAGTGCCGACAGCCTCTTTCGACTGTACGCCAATGCTTACCCCTATCGGCATCTGACCCGGGAGGAGTTCGACGGGATCCTGCAGATGCTGAGCGATGGCTACACCACCCGGCGGGGCCGTCGCGGCGCTCATCTGCACCTGGACCTGATCAACGACCGGGTCCGGCCCCGGCGCGGCAGCGGCCTGATTGCCCTGACCAACGGCGGGGCGATCCCCGACATGTTTGATTACCAGGTGGTGCTGGACCCGGAGGATACCGTGGTCGGTACACTGAACGAGGATTTTGCCCTTGAGGCCCTGCCCGGCGACATTTTTACCCTGGGAACCCACAGTTGGCAGTTGCTGAGGGTGGATGGACTGAAAGTACGCGTTCGCGATGCCCAGGGCATGCCGCCAACCATTCCCTTCTGGTTTGGCGAGGGGCCTGGCCGAACCCGGGAACTCTCCGAGGCCGTTTCCCGGCTTCGCCGACAGGTTGCCGACAGCCTGCTGGATGCCGCCGGGGAAGGCGCGGCAGGAAGCCCGGCAGACCAATCGCCCCAAGGGCTGGACCAGGCACCGGTGGATAAGGCCGTGGCCGACGTGGTGGCATGTGCCGGCATCGACGGCCCGGCGGCACGCCAGCTGGTCGAATACCTTCATGCCGGGTATCAGTCCCTTGGTGAAATGCCCACCCGTGAGACGCTGGTCATGGAGCGTTTCTTTGATGAAGTCGGCGACATGCACCTGGTGATTCACTCGCCGTTTGGCAGTCGCATCAACCGTGGCTGGGGCCTGGCACTGCGTAAACGCTTCTGTCGGGCCTTCAATTTTGAATTACAGGCGGCGGCCAATGAAGACAGCATCGTAATTTCGCTGGGCTCCGTCCACAGCTTCGAGTTGCAGGAAGTGTATGACTACCTGCAGACCGCCAGTCTCAAGGACGTGTTGGTCCAGGCATTGCTGGATGCGCCGATGTTCGAAGTTCGCTGGCGCTGGAATGCGACCCGGGCCCTGGCCATTCAACGTAACCGTTCCGGCAAGCGGGTCCCGCCCCAGTTTCAGCGCATGGACGCGGAAGACCTGGTGGCCCACGTCTTTCCTGATCAGATTGCCTGTTTTGAAAACATCCAGGGCAAGCGCAAAGTACCCGACCATCCGCTGGTCAACCAGACTATTCATGACTGTCTCACCGAGGCCATGGATATCGACGAGCTGTCAGCGCTCATCGGCAGGATAGAAAGAAAGGAATTGAAGCTGGTTGCCCGGGACCTGCGTGAGCCCTCGCCCTTCGCCCAGGAAATCATCAATGCCAGGCCCTATGCCTTTCTTGACGATGCCCCGTTCGAAGAGCGCCGAACCAATGCCATCAGGAATCGCAGCTGGCTGGATCCGGCGGAAGCCGGCAACCTGGCGGTCCTGGACCCGGAAGCCATTGCCCTGGTCAGGGAACAGGCCTGGCCCCAGGTGAGTAGTGCCGACGAGTTGCACGACGCCTTGCTGAGTATCGGCTATCTCACGGAGGCAGAAGTCAGCAGCCATGACTACGGTGGCCTGCTGCAATCGCTCCTGGCGGAACAGCGCTGCTGCCAGGTACAGGGTCGGGGGTTGTGGATCGCCGCGGAGCGGTTGCCCTGGTTCCGGGCCATATTCCCCGATGAGCGGATACTTCCGGCATTGCAGCTGCCGGCGGTGCTGGCCCGGCAAACCTGGGACGGTGAAGAAGCCTTGCGGGAGGCCGTCCGCGGCCGCCTGGAAGGCCTGGGACCGGTCAGTGCCGCCCAGCTTGCCACAGAAATGGGTCTGCCAACGGACAAGGTGGAGTCGGCATTGCTGGCCCTTGAGGTTGAGGGCTATGTCTTTCGCGGGCAGTTCACCACCTCGCCGCTGGTGCAGTCCGCCGGCAACCGGCAGCCTGATACTGTGCCGGGGCCGGAATGGTGTGAACGACGACTGTTGCAGCGGATTCACCGCTACACCATCGATGCCCACCGTAAGGCAGTCAAACCGGTCTCCCTGCAGAGTTACCTGGTCTACCTGTTTGACCTGCACCAGCTGATCACCCACAGCGAGGACAGCGTCGACCGGAAACAGGTCCCGGTCATCGATGGCCAGACCAGGTTGCAGGCGACCCTGGCCCGGCTGGATGGCATTGCCGCGCCGGCAGCAGCCTGGGAGGCTGATATCCTGCCGGCCCGGGTTCGCGATTACGATCCCAACTGGCTGGACGTCATGTGTATCAGCGGCAAGACAGCCTGGGGCAGGTTTGCACCGCCGCCGGCGCGAATCGCCGGCAACGAGCGCAGAAAAGCGGGACCGGTGCGCAGCACGCCGATCCTGCTGGTCAGTCGCGAGAACCTGGATATCTGGCAGGCCCTGCTGGCGGATACTGCCGGCGCCGGCCAGGAAACGGAGCCGGGACACCAGGCTGCGGCGATCGAACAGGATCTGCGGGAGCACGGGGCGAGTTTTTTTGCCGAATTACAGTCACGAACCGGTCTGCTGAAATCCCAGATTGAACAGGGACTGGCGGAACTGGTCAGCCTGGGTCGCGCCAGCAGCGACAGTTTTACCGGCCTGCGGGCACTGCTGACTCCTGCTGACCGTAAACCACGGGGAGGAAATCGACGTGGCCGTCGTGCCATGTTCGGTATCGAAGACGCCGGTCGCTGGTCGCTCCTGGCCAGCCCGGCGGCAGAACGGGCCGCATCCGGCGGTGCCGTTACACTGCCTGTTGACCGCCGGAGCGACGAGACTGCCCTGTCCGATGACCAGCTGGAACGCCTGGTTAATATCTACCTGCAGCGCTGGGGCGTGCTGTGTCGTAAGGTGCTGGATCGCGAACTGTATGCACCTCCCTGGCGCTTGCTGCTGCGGGTGCTGCGTCGCCTGGAGCTGCAGGGCATCCTGCGGGGTGGCCGGTTCATAGCCGGTATCGGCGGAGAGCAGTTTGCTTACGCTGACACAGTTGATGCACTGCGCAAGGCGGCCAGGCGGCTGGAGTCGCCAGCCGCGGTCAGCGCAGAGTCTGATGGCGGCGTCGCTGTTCCGTCATTAAGCGGTGCCACCCACTACCTGACGCTGGCGGCTGCCGACCCGCTCAATCTGCTGCCCCTGGTGTTACCGGACAGTAGACTTCCCCGGCTGGCCAGCAACCGCGTGTTGTTCGCCGACGGCGTGCCACTGGCGGTTCTGCAGGGTAGCCAGGTAAGCTTTCTCAGAAAAGTGACGGCCGAGCAGGAATGGAAACTCCGGCAACTGTTGCTGCAACGACACTTCCCACCCCGACTGCGCAGCTATCTCGGCAGGCAGGTCCACTGACCGAAGCACCGGGTCGAATGTCCGGTCACCCCCGATCCGGGACCTGTCGCAATCCGCTACCGGGCCTCCGGGACAGTGAACGACATTTCCGTACCATTGACCCGTACCGTATACGTGCCGGGTTCCAGGCTGCCCTGGTGCAGGGTTACGCTGGATGTAAAAGGTTCCAGTACGGTTGCACAGTTCACGCCGTCGGGAATGGGGGTTTCCGCCAAAATGACGGTGAATACGTTGCCTTCGCGGCTGACGGCAGGCGTCTGCAGATCAACGCAGGGTAGCGATTTGTTGCCGGCAACTTCGATAGACACCGAGACTTCAACATCCACCGAATCCACCATGGCCAGGTTGGCCGGTTCCGCGGTAATTACCTGGAGCTTGCCGTTGGCATCCTGCTCCAGCGTAACATTGCGGTAGTAGGAACCGGGTTGTGATTCGAGTACCACCGCTGCGGGAATGGTGAGTATCCCGTCGCGCAGCACGGCGGGTTCTGCCGCCAGTGACTGACCCGGTGCCGACAGCGTGGACAGTATCAATGCCACCAGGCAAGGTGACATTGCCATGGGACTGTGCCGACGCCGGTTACAACATCTATGCCGACTCCCGGACGTGGTTCGAAATACACTTTTCTGTACATTCAGGAAGTAATTCGTCATTGCGGTTACATTCATAGGGACTCCTCCTGTCTGATTCCCGCCGTACCTGGACGGGGCTGTTCACCGGCTGTTGAAAATCGTCATTAGCGCAGTCGGGACAAGGCCGTTGTTCAACAGCTTGCTGACATATGAACAGTCTGGGGAGGAAATTGTTCCCCGGCTCACCAATTGCCGCTGATCGTGAGTTCAGGGCAGGCAAAAAAAATCCCGCTGCCGACGCACGCCGACAGCGGGACCTTTTGCTTAGGGGAGCGAACTCCAGTTATTGCAATGTCTTAAACCCGCCGAATTTTTTCGGCAGCCTAGACGGAATAACCGGAGGCTCCCTTAATAGATTGACTATTGATGGGATCACCTCCTTGCAACTCAGGGTGGTAATCGGATGTAAGGAAGCTCCCCCTGTTAGAACTGCCTACAATAGTGCAGTGGGTTTTATATCCCACCTCCCGCTGTCTGTCAAAACAAACTTGTCTTGTCCGGTTTCTCATAGTTTGTGTGGGACAGTTCACATCAGCCACCCGGTTATTGTGGAACAGTTCACAACGGAGGAAAGGCTCGATGTCCTAGACTGCATCTGTCATCAGGTAGTTCGAAGGTTTTCAAGATGCAGATGCAATCGCAAATGATGGAACGGCGTCGCCATAAGCGCATTCCGGTACAGTTCTGGGTAAGCCTGTCTCATCCATTGCTGGGAGTAGTTACCGGTCAGGTCCACGAAATGTCCCACGGTGGCCTGTCGTTATCGCTGGACGAGGATGTGTCCCTGTTTACCATGATGGAATTGGATGCGCGGATTCACGGTGAAGGCTGGGACGATTCCATGCCGGCCCTGCCCGTGCAGGTTGTTCGGGTAAACAACCGTGAAGTGGCCATGAAATTCCTTGATGTCGACGAAGAAGCCTGGGAATTGACTTACATGGAAGACGAACTGGCTTTTGACTTTGATCCGATGTATCGAGAAATCGCCTGACGGCGTATACGTCCCCACTACCTCCGGCTGATCTCTTCCCGTGTAACCGGCTGTAGAAATAACGCTACTACGCCGGTTTGACGGACCACTTAAGTTCCTGTTCACCACGGCAGCGGTCGACGCCCGGTGATTCACCGTCAACTGGACCCCAGAGACAGAAAAACCTGTACCGAAAGGTATAGAACAAGTAACGCTGCCCCAAGGTAGAAACTGACCTTGACAGGTTCACGCAAAAATTTTTTCCATAAAGTCTCGTGACTGCCGTCCCTGATCCTGGCTTCGTATTCCATCCGGGCTTTGGCAAGACGCGCCTCCTGGTAGCGGTCCAGTAATTCCCTTGCCTGGTCCAGCTGGGAGTCGTCGCTTAGCCAGATGGCCGGCATTGAGATTCGCCAGTTACCCGCCGATGTCTCATAAAAGGCGATACCCTCATCGGTGAGAAGCTGACGAACTTCATCGGCTTCATCTTCCGGAACGTGTCGCAGTCTGAATAAAAGGATCGCCATTCCCGACAGTTTAACAAAACGGGAACGCTTCCGCTTTTTCACACCCGGCAGCCGTGGTAAGTTTAAGGAACCCCTGATGAATCAGGGTTCCTTAATCAAAAGGATCTTAAACCGACACTTTTTCGTTATCGACAGGTTTCTCTATGTCCACCCGTATTCCGTTTATCTCCCGAGTTTGGTTTCCCTGGCAACTCCTGGCCGTGCTGCTGGCCCTGGCGGGTTCCGGTTCCACGGCTGTAGCAGACACGTCTGTCTGGGTGGCATCTTCCGGCAACAGCAAAGTGTATCTCGGCGGCACGGTACATCTGCTGCGACCCGGCGACTATCCATTGCCGGAGGAGTTCGAGCAGGCCTACCAGGATTCCCAGCGCCTGTTTTTTGAAACCGATGTAAGCTCCATGAATGATCTTGCAGTGCAGGCCAGCATGCTGCAGCAGTTGACCTATAACGATTCGCGATCGCTGCGCAGTGTTCTGGACGAAGAAGCCTACAACGCCCTGTCCAGCTATCTCGCCTCGGTCGGCATGCCGTTGATGATGATGGAAAAATTCAAGCCGGGGCTGGTTGTCAGCACGCTGCAGATACTGGAATTTCAGAAAATGGGCTTCACACCCCAGGGTGTCGATGTCTATTTCAGCAATCGTGCCATCAGCGACGCCAAGGCCGTGGGGGAATTGGAATCGGTACAGGCACAGATAGATTATATTGCTTCCATGGGCGAAGGTAACGAAAGTGAGTTCATCCTGCTGTCGCTGGACGACCTGGAGGAAATTTCTACCAGCATGGAAGACCTGGTAACCGCCTGGCGACAGGGTGACATGGATACCCTGTCCAGTCTTTTTGTCGAAGACATGCGCATTGAGTCCGAGGAACTTTACAATTCATTGCTGCTGGAACGGAATCTGAACTGGCTGCCGGCCATAGAGGCAATGTTCCAGGAAGACGGCACCGAGTTCGTGCTGGTTGGCGCCGCCCATCTGGTAGGCAGGGATGGACTCCTGAGCCTGCTGGAGGATAAGGGGTACGAGATACGACAGCTGTAGTGTGCCGGTCAACGGTACGCTGTCTTCCGGTCATTGCAATGCTGCTGTTAACGATGCTTCACGGTATCGTCAGCGGCGCGCAACTCGGCGACGAAACATGCCGCTGGCCGGCTCAGGGATCGTTCACGATGGCGAATACAGTCAAGATTGCGAGACAGCCTGACTCGTCCCACGGGTAGCCGCACGACATTGTCGCCGGAAACCATGATTTCCGGCAGAACCCCCCAGCCGTAACCAACGCCGATAAGTGCCTTGATCGTCTCCAGGTAATTGGTGCTCATGATGATGTTGAGCTCAAGGCCCTTGTCCCGGAAGAGATTCTCCACGATCCGGGTGGTGAGAAACTTGCGGTCCGGCAGCAACGCGGGATGCTGGCTGATTTCTGCCAGCGATATACTGTCTTTTCTGTTCAGCGGATGGTCAGCGGCAGCCACGAACACCAGGCGATCACGCCAGATGCATTCCGCTTCAATCCTGTCGTCGGCAACCGTGGAGCGGGTCACGATACCCAGATCGAACTCTCCCGCCAGCACGCTCTGCCCTGCTTCTTCGGAATCCTTGAACTGAATATCAAGCTGAACCTGGGGATAACGACCCGCAAACCGTCGCAGAATGACCGGCAGCCGGTGCAGGCCAATGTGGTGGCTGGTGACCAGGCGCAGCTGGCCACTGACGGACGTTCCCAGGTCCCTGATGCGTTGCTCCGCATCCCGCATTGAAAACAGGACATTCCGGGCCAGGGGTTCCAGCGTCCGACCGGACGCGGTCAGGGATACCTGGCGTCCGACCCGATCAAACAGCAAGGTGTCAAGCTGCTGCTCCAGCAGGCTGATGCGCTTGCTGATTGCCGGCTGGGTGAGGTGAAGATTATTGGCAGCCTTGGAAAATGAGCCGGATTCCGCCACCGCCAGAAATGCCTTGAGGTTTTGCGTGTCCACGAGACTGTCCCCCCGGAGAGCCAGGCACTAAAATTATTACCAATAGTTATGATATCTGACTATTTACAAAATTTCTTTTATAGAGGTTTTTACGTCTCCGGCTGCACGCCACGGGGAAACCCCGTGGACAAACGCAGTTCAGGTGCATGAGGCGGGACTGGCTGTCAGCCTGCCAGTACAGGACTGCCAATAGGCATGATACGGGTATCCTGGAAATGGCAGGTCCGGAGAGGTGTTTAAAATGACTGCCGGCGGGCGACGGGATTTGCATCAGGCCGCCCGGGCATCCGTCGTGAGGTAAAGAGCCGGTGGTACTGTCTTTCAACACCGGTCTTTCTCTACCTTTATATCGGTACCCTTATTTCGATACCTGTTATATCAATACCTGTCTGTGAAACTACCTGTACTATCCGGTGGAGTCAGAACCAGGGAGGGAAGGGCCTTATCAGGAGCTGGTCTTGTGGCTCAGGACGATCTGTCGCGGACCGCTGGTGGAAGTTTGGCCGCTCACCCCGGATGGAATTTTCTGCACTTTGCCGCCCGACTTCAGGAACGCGGCGACGTGCTGCTCGAGATGCTCTCTGTTGGCGACGGGGGCTGCTTTCTTTGCTTTGTTTGCCATAACTACCTACTTCTGCACAATAAAACGGGTCCACCAGTATACACTAAAATGCCGGTAGCCGCGATGGCCGTGAACCTGGCGTATTGCTCCGGCTTGCAACACGTTGTGGCTCTGTTGTGGCTCGAATAGTGGGGTCGGATCCCGGGTTGAGGAAAGCAGACCCAAAGCCCTGTGCCCACGGCATCCATGCCTTGTATGGTTTTTTTCGCTTTCTCAAGGACGATTGGGAAAGCACCGGGAAGAGGGAGGTTGTCCCGGCCTTACCCAGACATGTCGAACATTGAGTGACTTGGTGGTTCAGACTGCAACCGAGTGACCGATCCCCTGCCCACCGCCGCGGAGCCGCTCACCGGATCGCCGGCCGTTTTATACTGCCGAGCATGGTTCGGGTGTCAGCTTTCGCCTCTCAGCTTTTTACGTGGACGTACGTAGTAATCGGAATAATAATCCGTAGGCAGATCACCGAAAACCTCGTCCAGGGATACATTGTAAATGACCTTCATCTTGGCCAGCAGTTCAAGGTCAAGATGGCAGCCGTAGTTACGTACCGTTTCTATGTCTTCCAGCTGTTTGCGCGACACGCCCAGCAGGCTTGCACCTTCGTTCATGGAATACCCCTGCTGCAGGCGTAGCTTGCGAATATTACGCTTGACGTGAATCGTTACCGGGGAGAATTTCGAAATTTCATGGTCACTGTCGGTCTTTCGCTTCATATCCATTGCTTACCTGATTTTTTTTTACTGATCTTTCACCGTTGCAAAGCGGTCCGTTCGCGTTATCCAGGTTCCCGCAGAGGTTCTGCACCATTTCGGCGCACGCCCCGGTACTGCTTATACTTGCCAGTTGAGGCCCTAAGGCCAATCGGACGTCAACTACAGAACGAAGGGGTCCTGTCTAACATGAAAAAGGCTAGCACAGCACATCAGGCCGGGTAACAGGAAATCGGGAATGGGCAGTTTTTTGAAATTGCAGTCAACTATTACTGCAAATTTCCGGGGCGAAACCGGGTATTTTGAGCGGCCGGCAATTGGTTGCCTGCTGGAAATTCAGTCTTTCAGCCGGGCCAGCAGCGCCACACGTTCAAGCTTGGGTAGTTTCATCACCACCAGCCGGAAGGAATTATCGATCAATCGCCGGATCTCGTTGGCAGGCACGCTGCCGTCCAGGGTAACGGTAATCCAGTGCTTCTTGTTCATGTGATAACCCGGCTTCACTGCCGGAAAGATGTCGCGCAACGCCAGCGCTTCGTCGGGGTCACATTTCAGGTTCATCTGCGCAACACCATCATTTTCCGAGAGCGTCGCAAACATCCTGCCGCGGACCTTGGGCACCAGGACATCGGGGTAGAAAGGATAGTCTTCCGTTGCTTCAGGCTTGCTGAGCAGGTATTGCCTGGCTTCATCAAAGTCCAAGACCTGGTTCCTCGTGATACGCGGTAACGCGGGTTGACTCCGAATGATCCGGGAATATCGCCGGTTGTTCGCCGGAATGCGGTACCTGCTCCACGTCAGGGCCGGTAGCGTCCGGGGGTATTCCGCGGGAAACGGACCATATTGTGCCATCTTTCAGGATTCATTGATCAATTTTGGACATACTCCGGCTTGCAGGCGATTTCACCGATGAGGCGCGGACACCGCCGGATTCCGCTGCTGAAACCCGTTCACGGGACCGTCCGGGGCAAGCCAGAGTACTTCCATAATTGATCAGAGGTTCCCTAGACTGAATTTTCAATTGTGTTATTGTTGCCAGACACGTCAGCCTGCAGCTTTAATGCAGTACTTCCAACAATAATCCGGTCGTCACACAGACCATGGCCCGGACAAGAAACAGAGAGAGACATACCATGAAACCGGAAGACGAAGGCCGAAGAAACTTACTGAAAGGTGCGGTTGGCAGCGGTGTTCTCGCTGCCGGCGCGGCATCCGTTCCCAACTGGGTAATGCCGGCCCTGGCCCAGGGCGAGGAACTGGTGCCTTTCACGGATATTCCCGACACGTTCCAGGTGCGTGACAAGCGGGCCGGGGGAACCTACTTTCAGGATACCCGCAATATTGATTCCTTTTACAGTTCCAATGACGAGTTCTACGTGGTCCAGCACTATGGGCAACCACAACTGGACCTGTCCAGCTACACGCTGAAAGTCACCGGGATGGTGGACAATCCCATCGAACTGAACCTGCAGGAAGTGATGAATCGGGATGTCGTGGAAATGGACATCGGCTGGGAATGCGGGGGCAACCGGGGAACCATCTTCAATGGCCTGATTGGCAATGCCCGCTGGCGCGGTGTAACTCTGAGAAACCTGCTGCAGGAAGCCGGGATCCAGGATGGCGCCAAGGAAGTCGTGTTTTTCGGTGGCGATATCGGCTCCGAAGAGATTCGCGGTGCGGAAGTGGACAAGGCCTTTGCCCGAAGCCTGTCCATTCCCGATGCCATGCGCCAGGAAAACATGCTGGCCTTTGAGATGAATGGTGAGCCACTGCCGCTTTATCACGGCAGGCCGCTGCGTTTGATCGTGCCGGGCTGGTACGGGGTTGCCAATGTCAAGTGGCTGACTCAGATCCATGTTCAGGACACGCGCTACATGGGGCGGTTCATGGGTCGTGACTACGTGACCTTGAAAAAGGAAGTGGTCGGCGGCGTGGAGCGCTGGGTGGAAAACTCCGTTACCACGATCAATCTTAAATCCGCCATCGTGCGGGTCACGCGCATGGGCGGCGATTACCGAATCCAGGGTTTCGTGCTGAATGACGGCACGCCGATTCGCAGCGTGGAAGTGAAGGTGGACGACGGACCCTGGCAGCGGGCTCAGCTGAATCCCCGCAACGGGTTGTACACCTGGAAACTGTTCAGCTTCGATTGGGAAAACCCTGCCCCCGGTGAACATACCATCGTCTCACGGGTGACAGACGTGGATGGTAACGTGCAGCCGACCCAGGACGAAGTTCCGGAAAAAGTCAGCTACTGGGAGAATTTTGCTCAGTGGCCAAGGACTGTCAGAATCTGAAGCCTGTTCAGGTTTCGTAAGTATCGAGGGAAGCCGGTGTTAAAGCCGGCTTCCCTGTTCTGGCTATATTGTTTTGCAGTGATATCAGCCAGTGAATCACCAGCTCTCCTCAAGCGCCACAACTGACCAGCCTGCCAATGCAGCATCCGGACCGTTGCCGGGCTTTATCCTCACCCGGCACCGTCAGGAGCAGAACGGACGACAAAGCCTGGTTTACTGGGCAGCGACTCCCAGGGGTCCGCTGCGCATCAGTTTGCCAGACCAGGAAAGCGTCTGTTTTATCCCCGCCGACCAGGCCCGGCGGGCGGAAACACTGCTGCAGCGACTGGGTGGCTGGCGCATGGCCGGCTCCCCGCTTCGGGATTTTCGCGGCCAGCCTGTAGTGACTCTGTATTTTAAATCCCAACGCCGATTGTACGAGGCCCGGGATCGGCTGACGGCCAACGGCATCGTCATGCTGGAGGCCGATATCAACCCGGTGGACCGGTTCCTGATGGAGAGATTCATTACCGGTGGCTTCACCATCAACGAGCCACCGGTACGACAAGGGGACTACCTGGAGATCGTCAATCCCAGAGTCAAGTCGTCCGATTACCGGCCCGAATTGCGCTGCATTTCCCTGGATATCGAAACCGACTATACCGGAGATCGCCTCTACTCAATCGGCAACTTCGGCAAAGATCAGCAGGTGGTTTTCATGGTTGGCGGGAGCGGGGGGGAATTGCCTTCCCATCTTAAACTGTATCCCGACGAAAAATCCCTGCTGCAGGCTTTCCTCGACTGGCTGGAAAGCTATGACCCCGACGTCCTCATCGGCTGGAATATCGTCAATTTCGACCTGAGATTTCTCCAGCAGGTCGCTGATCGCGTTGGCGTGCGTCTGCGCCTTGGACGTCGTCGCGAAGTGGCAGGCTGGCGTCAGGCCAGGGATAACGAAAATCGCTTTTACGTAACGGTGCCCGGCCGCGTGATCCTTGACGGAATCGAACTGATGCGAACGGCCACCTACCACTTCGAAAACTTCTCCCTTGATCACGTGGCCAGGGAAATCCTCCGCCGTGGGAAGCTGGTTGACGATGTCGATCAGCGTGGCGAGGAAATCACGCGACAGTTTCTCCACGACAAACCGGCACTGGCACGCTACAACCTGGAGGACTGCAGGTTGGTCTGGGATATTTTTGCCAACGAACAGCTCATCGACTTTGCGGTGGAAAGGGCAAGGTTGACCGGCCTGGAACTGGACCGCTACGGCGGTTCGGTGGCAGCCTTTGATTTTCTTTACCTGCCGGGGCTGCACAGGGCCGGTTACGTGGCCCCGTCCATAGGGCAGAATCAGGCGGAGAATGCCAGTCCCGGGGGTTATGTCATGGACTCTGAACCCGGAATCTATAATCATGTCATCGTCCTGGATTTCAAGAGCCTGTATCCCAGTATAATTCGAACCTTTCATGTCGACCCGCTGGCCCTGGTGGCCGGCCTGCAGGAGGAAAACCCCATCGTCGGATTTGATGGCGGCGTTTTTTCGCGTAATCACTGCCTGTTACCGGAGCTCATCGAAAAGCTGTGGCAGGCCCGGGATCAGGCCAAGGCAGCAGGCAACAGGGTGTTGTCCCAGGCGATCAAGATCATCATGAACTCCTTTTATGGTGTACTTGGCACCAGTGCCTGCCGTTTTTTCGATCCACGCCTGGTCAGCTCCATCACCCGCAGGGGACACAGGATCATCAAGCAGAGCAAGGAGTTTATTGAAAACGACGGATATCGCGTCATTTACGGGGACACGGACTCGGTATTCGTGTTTCTCGACAATGTGTCGGCGGATGATGTCACTGCCCGTGGGCGGGAGCTGGCGGTCAGCCTGAATGACTGGTGGTCGAAAAAGTTGCGGGATGAACAGGGTATCGATAGCTGCCTTGAAATCGAGTTCGAAACACACTTTCACAAGTTCCTGATGCCCACGATTCGAGGAGCCGAAACCGGCAGCAAGAAGCGCTATGCCGGGCTGGTCCTGACCGGAACCGGGGAAAATGACTTTCAGCTGGTATTCAAGGGTCTGGAAACCGTCAGAAGCGACTGGTCCCCCCTGGCCCGTGGTTTCCAGCGGGAACTTTACCAGCGAATTTTCCTTGACCAGCCCTACGAGGAATTCATTAAAGACACGGTCAGGTCAATACAGGATGAAGACCGGACCGCTGAGCTGGTGCTGCGGCGTCGTTTGCGGCGAAAACTCGACGACTATGTGAAAAACGTCCCGCCCCACGTGCAGGCAGCACGCAAGGCCGAGGAAATTCGCGCCCGACGGGGTCTTCCGGCGCTCTACCAGCAGGGCGGCTGGGTTGAATACCTGATGACCGTCAATGGTCCGGAAACCCGGCAATATCGCAGTTCCGCCATCGATTATGACTTTTATATCGACCGCCAGCTCATGCCCATTGCCGATTCAATTCTTGTGTTTAAATCCACTTCGATGAAAAAATTGCTGGACAGGCAAATCGGACTGTTCTGAGGGAAATTGAAATGACGACTTTTCTGGTGATGACTGCCATTGGCAATGACCGGCCTGGCCTGGTGGAACAGCTGGCCCAGGCCGTTTCCCGCAATGGCGGCAACTGGCTTGAAAGCAGCATGTCCCAGCTGGCTGGCAAATTTGCCGGAATACTGCGTGTCAGTGTGCCGGACGACAAAGCCGACCAGCTGATAAAAGACCTGGAAGCGCTGGGCGGGAGCCTGAAGCTGGTCATCGAGAAAGTCAGTGGCGCCGAGGAAGATGCAGACAGCCAGACCCTTACGCTGAGCCTCATAGGCAACGACCGCCCGGGGATAATCCGGGAAATTTCTGCAGCCCTGGCTGAGCAACAGGTAAACGTGGAAGAGCTCAATACCGAATGTACGGTGGCGCCCATGTCCGGGGAAACACTGTTCAATGCCGAAGCCAGGCTACGGGTTCCTCCGGAAATAGATCTCGATGCAATTCAGCGACGTCTTGAACAGATCGCCGACGACCTGATCGTGGATATCAAGTTTCAGTAATCTGTCGCCAGCCTGTTAGCGCAGGCTGATGATCTTCCAGCCCTTTTTACCGGCCACTGCCGCAAGCCGGTCGTCCGGATCGACAGCCACAGCGGAATGCACGGCTTCCAGCAGGGGCAGGTCATTTATAGAATCGCTGTAAAAAGTGCTGCTGTCAAAACTATACCTTTCATTCTGTAATTCCAGCCACTGTCGTAGCCTGATGACCTTGCCCTCCTGGAAGCAGGGTACGCCGGAGATATCGCCAGTGTAGTGCCCGCCCTGTATTACCAGGTCCGTGGCCAGTAGGTCGTCGGCGGCGAACTCCCTGGCAATGGGTCTGGTGATAAAGGTGTTGGTTGCCGACATGATGAGACAATGATCACCTGCCGACTTGTGATCGTCGACGAGTTTCATGGCCCGGGGGAGCATCATCGGTCGGACAAATTCTTCCATGAATTCCCGGTGTAGTTCATCGAGGTGGTCGAGGGAAAATCCCAGTACCGGCCCCAGGGTGAAGCGAACATATTCCTGGATATTCAAACGGCCCTCGGTGTACTGTCGATAAAATTCGTCATTGCGGGTACCGTGTGTTGCTGCATCAACCAGCTTTCTGGAGATCAGGAATTCCCCCCAGGCATGGTCGCTGTCGCCGCCAAGCAGCGTGTTGTCCAGATCGAATATCGCCAGGCCCATGTGCGCACCGTTCCCCGAAGCTGAAAATCCGGCCATTATACGCAGATTGGGTGCCACCACGTTAGCGGTGGGCAGGCTGGCTCCGCTGGGCTGCTGCTTTCAGGGTAACTCTTTGATTATAAAGAAAATAACAACTTGCCCGTGGTTTTTTGACATTGATCATGGAAGCTGAGTTATGAAACAATGGTTTCTTTTCAGTGTTTAAGGGTTGCCGCAGGTGATTGATGAAGAAGGCTTCCGTGCTAATGTCGGGATCGTCATTTGCAACAGGCAGGGTAACCTCCTCTGGGCCAAGCGGATTGGTCAGGAAGCCTGGCAGTTTCCTCAGGGGGGCATAAAGCCTGGAGAATCATTGGAAGAGGCTCTTTACCGCGAACTCGATGAGGAAGTGGGGTTGCAGCAGGAGCATGTCAGGGTGATTCACCAGACCCGCGACTGGCTGCGCTATCGACTTCCCAAGAACTTCATCCGGCGCCACTCGCTTCCTGTCTGCATTGGTCAGAAACAGAAGTGGTTCCTGCTGGCCCTGGAGGGCAGGGAAAGCGAGATTGATCTGGCTCGCAGCAAACAGCCGGAGTTTGATGACTGGCGATGGGTGGACTACTGGCACCCGCTGAAAGAAGTCATCGACTTCAAGCGCGACGTTTATCGTCGGGCGCTGCAGGAATTGAACAAACCCTTGAACCTGTATTTACAACAATAATCAGAAATACCGCTCAGGTTGTAGAAAAATTCCCTGATCATTTCTGAATTCCATCGGACAGCGTTTTAGTATGGACCGGAACGGCAATATGCTGGACAACCTGCGCAGTATTGTGCAGGCAGTGAATTCCGCCAAGAACCTGCGATCGGCCCTGGACATCATTGTCTCCCGGGTCAGCGAGGCCATGGACACGGAAGTCTGTTCGATTTACCTGCTGGACACCGACATTGACGGCCATGTGCTGATGGCATCGGAAGGCCTTAAGAAAGAGGCCGTGGGTCATGTCAGCCTGGCCATGGGTGAGGGCCTGGTAGGCCTGGTAGCCAAACAGGCAGAGCCGGTCAACCTGGTCGACGCCGACCAGCATCCCAGTTTCCATTTTCTCCCGGAAACCGGTGAGGAACCGTTCAAGTCCTTTCTCGGCGTTCCCATTATTCATCATCGTTCGGTATTGGGTGTGCTGGTGGTGCAGAACCGGGAGCGGCGTCGCTTTGACGAGGGTGAAGAGGCTTTCCTGATCACGCTTTCAGCGCAGCTGGCAGGGGTGATCGCCCATGCCGAAGCTACCGGCGCCATCGAGGGCACCAGTCCCTCCGGCCACAAGACCGCGGATACCGCATTCTCCGGTGTGTCCGGCTCCAGTGGTGTGGCCATCGGCACCGCGGTTGTGGTTTTTCCACCCGCCGATCTGCGTCACGTACCGATGCGCAAGGTGAACGATATCCAGCACGAAATCGAGTTGTTCAACAATTCCCTGGCGGCAGTCCGCGCTGACATATCGTCACTTTACGAAAAAACCGCCGGTCAGATGCCTGAAGGGGAGCGTGAATTATTCAACGTGTACCTGCACATGCTGGATGATGACGCCCTCGGGAAGGAAGTGGTTCAACAGATTCAAACAGGAATCTGGGCCCAGGGGGCCCTGGCCCACGTGGCCGAAGAGCACGTTCGCGGGTTTGAAATGATGAACGACAAGTACCTGCGGGAACGTGCTGTCGACATCAAGGATCTGTGCAGCCGGGTGCTGGCCTACCTGCAGGAACGGGAACCGGTAAAAACCGAGTATCCCGAGAACACGGTGCTGGTCAGCGAGGAGTTGACACCCGCCATGCTGGCCGACGTACCGAAGAACAACCTGAAGGGACTGATCTCGGTAAAAGGGTCAGGTAGTTCACACGTGGCCATCCTGGCCAGGGCCATGGGTCTGCCCACGGTGATGGGTGTGGTGGACCTGCCGATCAATCAGCTGGACGGCAGAGAAGTGATCGTCGACGGTTACAATGGCCAGGTAATCAGCAATCCGACAGATAATCTGCGTCAGCGCTTCGAGGATACCATCCGCGAAGAAGACGTGCTGACCCAGGGACTGGCGGATATCCGTGACCTGCCCTGCGAAACGGCGGATCATCACCGGGTTCATTTATGGGTCAACACCGGGCTGATATCCGATGTTATCCGTTCACTGGACCAGGGCGCGGAAGGCATAGGGCTGTTCCGTACCGAAGTCCCGTTTCTGCTCAGCGAACGGTTCCCCAGTGAGCAGGAGCAGGCGGCAATTTATCGTGAACAGCTGCAGGCATTCGCTCCCATGCCGGTGACCATGCGCACCCTGGACGTTGGCGGAGACAAGGATCTGCCCTATTTCCCCATAGAAGAAGCCAATCCGTTCCTTGGCTGGAGGGGAATCCGGGTGACCCTCGATCACCCGGAAATATTTTCAGCGCAGATCCGGGCGATGCTGAAAGCCAGTGTCGGGCTGGACAATCTGCAGATCATGCTGCCGATGATTTGCAGCATCAGCGAAGTGACAGCGTCCAGCCAGCTGATCAAAAAAGCCTACCGGGAACTTCTCCAGGAAGGGCATGACGTCAAGTACCCCAAGGTCGGTGTGATGATCGAGTTGCCCGCCGCGGTTTACCAGGCGCGGTCCCTGGCCCGCATGGTGGATTTTATTTCCGTGGGCAGCAATGACCTGACCCAGTACATCCTGGGCGTGGACCGGAACAATCCCCGGGTTGCCAACCTGTACAGTTCTTTCCATCCTTCGGTGTTGCAGGCCCTGCGTCATGTAGTAACCGAAGCCCACCACGAAGGCAAGCAGGTCAGCATTTGTGGCGAAATGGCCGGGGATCCGGGCGCCGCCGTATTACTGATTGCCATGGGGTTCGACGTGCTGTCCATGAACGCATCGACCCTGCTCAAGGTCAAGTCGGTCATTCGTACCGTAACCTTCGAAGCTGCCCAGGATCTTCTCGAACAGGTTATGCTGTTGGAAGACGCAGCGACCATTCGCAGCGCAGTGGACATGGCGCTCTATAACGCCGGCGTCGACCGGCTGTTGCGGTCCTCCCGCATTCACTGATCAGCCTTGCCGGCCGGCAGGGTTCAGCAGGTCAAACTGATATAGCCGACGGGACGCGACCCGGGAATCGCTAGCGTAATTCTGCTCGCAGAAGCGGACTTTACCAGCCGCGTCGCCAACGATGGCCGTTGTACAGCGAGTTCCGTATCCCCGTTCCGTGCTGGCGATAAAGCTGGAAGACAGCTGCCGTTCCATTGCCAGCGGAATGCCCGTGTCCGGCAATTGATCATCCGGGGCCTGGCGACCATCGGTCATGATGGCAATCAGGTTTCCGGTGGCAATGTCGTTTTCCCCGGCGTCCAGCAGGGACTGCAAGGCTGTTTTGCTGCGCCGCACCTTGGGCCAGTCCGCATCCAGCTCGCTGTTGGAAAGCCCGTAAATGCCAGGCGGCAGTTGCTCGATCTGTCCGGCCTTACTGTTCAGGTGAAACAGACCCTGGTCATCGCCGATGAGCAGGTTGAATCCGGCGTATTCATGCAGCGAGGGCAGCAGGCCCGCCAGGTAGTCTTCCGCCGCCAACATCCCCAGCAGGTAGTCACGGGTGAGAAATCCCCGGGACCGGCGACCCCGGGCAGGGGCCGGGGTGCGGATATTGGTAACCGCGGCAATCCGGCCATCACGGGTCATGCCCAGCCAGGTTCCTCCCTGGGTCAGGTCCTGGCCGGCAAGCAGGTCGGTCTGCGGGTTCTGCGTTGCCCAGAAATGCGCGTCGCGGGTGGGACGGGAATGAAATTCGTCCCGGTTGGCCGCAACAACCAGCGGCAGCTGGGCATGATAGCGATGGGCTATGACGATTAGACACATAGTGATAATCCGCGGTTACTTCACAAAAACCCGGAATAAATTCGAACGGCCTCACATTTTAGGGAACCCGGTCAATTCTCCTATAGTAATGAACGGGTGATTCAGCATAATAGCCCATAACGGACTTCCCCGGCAGATTGCTTGCAGTGCCAGGGTATTCAATAGGGACGTTGAGGAGGCCGGCGCATTCAGGAACGAAAGCGTCGGCCTTCATTTAATTCCCCCGCAGGCCTTTCCGCAGTTTTACCACCGCTATTCTTGACAGCGCATTTCCCATAGTGGAGCATCCCCGGCAACACGGTACTCGGCCGAATGAAGTCCGGGACAGCCACGGCACAGCGGGAACACCCAATGCTTACTTACCCTGATATTGATCCGGTTGCTTTCAGCATCGGTCCACTTGATGTGCACTGGTACGGAATAATGTACATCATCGCTTTCGCCGGCGCCTGGGCAATGGCCACGTACCGGGCGGGAAAGTCTTCGGACAGGTGGACGCCGGAACAGATCTCGGACCTGGTCTTTTATGGCGCGCTGGGAGCAGTGCTGGGTGGCAGGCTCGGTTCAGTGCTGTTCTATAATTTTGACCGTTTGCTGCAGGAGCCGCTGTGGCTGTTCCAGGTCTGGGAAGGGGGTATGTCTTTCCACGGCGGCCTGATAGGCGTGCTGGTGGCTTTCTACTGGTATTCAAGAAAACTGCAACGGCCCTGGTTCGAGGTACTGGATTTCATTGCGCCATTTGTCCCGTTCGGCCTCGGCGCGGGTCGCCTGGGAAATTTTATCGGTGGCGAGTTGTGGGGCAGACCCACGGACGTGCCCTGGGGCATGGTATTTCCCTATCCCGATTCCCAGCCACGGCACCCGTCGCAACTGTATGAATTTTTCCTGGAGGGAGTTGTCCTGTTTGCCATTGTCTGGTGGTTCTCGTCGAAGCCACGCCCCCGTTACGCGGTGTCCGGGCTTTTCGGCCTTGGCTATGGGGTCTTCCGTTTCATCGTCGAATTTTTCCGGGAACCCGACAGCGACATCGGTTTCATTGCTTTCGGCTGGATGACGATGGGACAATTGTTATGCCTGCCAATGATCGTCATCGGAGCGTTCCTGCTCTGCCTGGCATACGGCAAAACCCCGTTTAAGAAGGAGATCCAGCAGTAATGCGTCAGTACCTGGATTTGTTACAGGATATTCTCGACAATGGCGTTGAGAAGTCGGATCGCACCGGGACCGGAACCATTTCCGTGTTCGGCCGACAGTTTCGACATGATCTGCGGGATGGATTTCCACTTCTGACTACCAAGAAGCTCCATTTCAAGAGTATTGCCAATGAGCTGATCTGGTTTTTGAATGGAGATACAAATACGCGCTGGTTAAAGGAAAACGGTGTCAGCATCTGGGATGAGTGGGCTACCGAGGAGGGAGACCTGGGGCCTATATACGGTAAGCAATGGACCGCCTGGCCTACCCGTGACGGCGGCACCATTAATCAGATCGACTACGTAGTAAGCTGTTTGAAAGAAAATCCTGACAGCAGGCGTATCCTGTTTCACGGCTGGAACGTGGAATATCTGCCCGACGAACGCATCTCGCCCCAGGAAAATGTCCGCCAGGGCAGAATGGCGTTACCACCGTGTCACCTGCTTTACCAGTTCTACGTGGCGGATAACAGGCTGTCGGTCCAGCTGTTGATCCGTTCCTCCGACACCCTGCTCGGGCTGCCGTACAACCTGGCGTCGCTAGCCCTGTTGACGCATATGCTGGCCCAGCAATGTGACCTTCAGCCCGGTGAAGTTATTATCTGCACGGGAGACAGCCATATTTACAGCAACCACCTGGAACAGGTAAAACTGCAGCTGTCCCGTGAACCCCGGGGGCTGCCAAACCTGCGCATCGATCGAAAACCGGATTCCATCTATGACTACCGGTTCGAAGATTTCAAGATGCTTGATTATAATCCCCATCCACACATTCCTGCGCCCGTTGCCGTTTAATCGGCTGTTGAACAACGCGTCCAGCGCTGCCCGGATGACACGGGAAACCGGCGGAAAAACACAGATTACCGGGTGTAAATGAGCGATATGAGTATACTTTTCACGACGTGTTGGCAGGCGCAATAGACTATCAACGGCCAGTCAGGCGGCCAGGCGGAATCACATGAAACTTTCACTGATATGTGCCATGGACGAAAACATGGTCATCGGACGTAACAACCGCCTGCCCTGGCACCTGCCAGAAGACCTGAAGTATTTCAAACGCACGACCATGGGCAAGTGCATCATCATGGGACGCAAGACCTACGAATCCATCGGACGGCCGCTGCCGGGACGCACCAATATTATCGTCACCCGCAACCGTGACTACGAGGTGGATAACGCCCGGGTGGTGGACAGTCTTTCAGACGCCATAGAAATGGCCGAGAATGTCGCCTTCATCGACGGCACCGATGAAGCTTTTATTATCGGCGGCGCCGAGCTCTATCGCCACGCGCTGCCTTTCGTGGATCGCCTGCACCTGACCATGGTCCATACCGAAATAGAGGATGGCGACACCTATTTCCCGGACCTTGACGTGCAGGAATGGGAAGAGGTGGAAAAAGCGTATTTCGATGCCGACGAAGCAAACCCCTATCCTTACAGTATATGCGTGTTCCAGCGGCGGGATTGAGAGATACACCAAGACCAGGCAGGCGGGGGAGTAACATACGGGCCAGCCGCATCGACTCCATGATCAGAGGCTCCTTAAGCAGCGACAGGGTGGGATTCCGGGGCAAACGGGTCTAAACTTGGGCAATACGCCGCCAGGCTGGCAAAGTCCAGGCTTGCCTGTCAGGAACCATTCCCTGAATCGGGGAAACCAGATATACGGGGCTGCCAGCCAGAATAGTCTTGCCCGGCTGTTGAATAACGTCATGAGCGTGGCCAGGACGAGGCGCAAACTGTCGAAAAAGCGCTGCTTACCCGGTGTGAATGACCATTTTGAGCGGGTTTTCGACGAAGTATTGGCAAGCGCAATAGTTTTTTCAACAGCCTGTTAATGACCCTCTGAGCGTTTGCATGATTATTCAAGAGGTTCTTACAGCTATCACCGTAGTCCCGGGTCGACATGGAGGGAACTGCGGATTACCAGCTATCCGGACTCTTATAGAAGGTTGCACGGCACGGAATGCAGGAATCCGGGCAGCTGGCGAGACGGCAATGTGGATCAACGCAACAATCAACAATCAGGAGCATGATCATGACACTTAGAATCAACGATGAGGCACCCAATTTCACCGCGCAGACCACCCAGGGTGACATCGATTTTCACGAATGGATCGGGGATAGCTGGGCTGTCCTGTTCTCTCATCCCAAGGACTTCACCCCGGTCTGCACCACCGAACTGGGCTACATGGCAGGATTGGCCGACGAGTTTGCCAGGCGCAACTGTAAGATAATCGGCTTGAGTATAGATCCGGTGTCCAGCCACGCCGAATGGGAGAAGGACATCGAGGAAACCCAGGGCCACGCGGTCAATTACCCGATGATCGGCGATACCGATTTGAGCGTGGCCAAGCTGTACAACATGCTGCCGGCCGAAGAGGAAGGCACATCGGAAGGACGCACTGCCGCAACCAATGCCACCGTCAGGTCCGTCTTTATCATAGGACCGGACAAGAAGATCAAGCTGATGCTGACTTACCCCATGACCACCGGACGTAATTTCGACGAGATACTGCGAGTTCTCGACTCCATGCAGCTTACCGCCAGGCACAAGGTGGCGACGCCGGTAAACTGGAAAAAGGGTGAAGACGTCATCATCGTCCCGGCTGTTTCCGACGAGGAAGCCCAGCAGCTGTTTCCGGACGGGTTCAACAAGATCAAGCCTTACCTGCGGACAACCAAACAACCCGGTTGACCCCAATTTACTAGCAGTAGCCAAGGGCGAGGCAACTGCCGCCTTTAGTCCATCTGATCGGAGGGGTTGGTCCTGACGCGGTCAGTGAAAACGTCACGCCATCAAGGTCTGTACCGTCGTTGCGCCAGGTTACCGTAATTACGCCATCGACAATGTCGATCCCGTGTAAGGTAGCGGTGCGCGCCTGCGTCGGTGGTACACCATTGGTCCCTGAATCGATGTCACCCAGAGCGATAAACCTGCCGGTCTGGCTCTGAACTGCCACTGCGGTACGGTAATTCCCCACGGCAAGAATCGCTTCTGCGAACATGGTTTCGTTTCTGTAAGCGTTGTAGGCCGGCATCGCAACAGCTGCCAATACACCCACGATGGCAATGACAATCATTACCTCGATCATCGTAAAACCGGCCTGGCTGAAATCTGTCTGCATTGTTCACACTCACTTGACTTGAAAAAAGACACCTCACGTGGTCGACTGCTGTGGGCAGATCATAAAATTCATGGTACCCGGATGTCAGCCAACACAGTGTGATGCGAATAACAGACCGACTAATTCTTAACGCCTACCATGATTGGTCAAGCGGATAAGATTCCAGGTGTCTCCGTAATTTTCTTGCAATTTCTTTATTACAGTAGTACTGCGTTACATAAGGTTTACCTTTCGTGGTTTCGGTGTTCCATTCCCGGATGTTTCAGTCTGAAGCAGTGGATAGCCCGAAGCGTAATGTCACGGTCCGGGCGCTTATCATGAAAATCCCCGGCTGCGCTTTTGTTTAAACCTGCCTGCCATGCAATCAGTATCGACGGTACGGCGGCTGATACCAGCGGTTAACTCGGAAAGCGGCCTTATCACTGGGTATCCCTTGTAATTTCCTATCTAAACGCATTGACATTCCAGAAAGGTAAAATGACACTAAAAAATCAAAGCAAGCCAAACGTAGGCTTGATGCGCTGGTTTCTCGGCCACTCGCGGCTGTGAATACACCAGAACCAGTTTCTTAACGTTCAGATTGCGAAACTGTCAGGAAAATTTGCAGTTTCCGAAGCGCCTGCCTGAATTTTGTCAGAAATTTTAACAGTCAGACTGGTTTAAATCAGAATCATGGCAGGATAAATACTTATAAAACAATAGCATAAGATAATGGGCGTGATTTTTGCATTGAATAGATCGTCAACTCGTTTTTCACTTTCAGGGAGAACCCTATGCGATACCGGATATCCAAATTTTTACGTCTATCAAGCCAGGCTTTAGTGGCGCTCTTTCTGCTGGCTTCCACGGCACAGGCAGGCCTCATCGATTTTGAAGTCGACGGGAACGGTTTCACGCTGAATGCCGGTGACAAAATCACTACCCAGTATTCTTCGCTGGGAATCACCGTGTCCGCGACCGGCGGTAGCGGTGACGCCATGATTTTTGACAGTTCCTCACCAACCGGTGATGACCCGGACCTGGGGACACCGAATTCCGGATACGGTGGGCCCGGCATCGGATCTGGCGGTTTTCCCTCCAACAGTGCAGCACTGGGTAATATCCTGATTATCAGCGAAGACGGAAACAGCTCCGATCCTGACGATGCCGCCGGCGGCGGAACGCTGACATTCGATTTCACCAGTGACGTGATGATGAAATCCCTCGGAATCCTTGACATCGACAGTTCCGAAGGCCAGGGCGTTGAGTTGTTCGGGGTCGGCGGTTCCCTGGGCGTGTTCGGCTTTCAGGCAATTGGCGATAACAGTTACCAGCAGATTGATTTCGGCTCAATTTCCGGTGTAACTCAGATGGTTGTGACTTTTTCCGGTTCAGGTGCAGTGACGGAATTCGAATACGACGCAGTTCCTGAGCCCGGAACGATCGGTCTTCTCGGCATTGGATTGGTCGGGCTGCTGCTTACCCGCCGCCGATCGGTGTGATAAACCAGGCTGATAAGCAGTAAGGAAAAACCGAAGGCCGGCGACAGTCGGTAGTTAAACAGGTTCAAATTGATAATCGGCGTCAGAGCAAAATACAGTGTTTGCTCTGACGCCGATTGTCGTTGTCCCTAATCGTTGTCCCTAGTTGTCCCTAATAGTCGCGATGACTGCCTGCAGGCCAACTCATAGATCTTTCACCAGAACTTTGGAATTCCGCTGGAAGTTGTACAGCTGTTTCCTGGATTCCGGCAATTCGTCGATGGACGCCAGGCGGAATCCGTTTTCAAGAAACCAGTGAGCGGCAGCTGTGGTCAGGATAAAAGCCCGGTTCATGCCGTGGTCACGGGCGGCTTTTTCCAGGCTGCCAAGCAGTCGTCGCCCAAGGCCGCGTTTCTGGTAGTCGGGGTGGATGGCGATACAGGCTATTTCACCGCTGACATCGTCAATGGGGTACAGCGCGGCACACGCGATCAACATACCCTCGAGGGACACCACGCGGAAATTGGCAAATTCCGTTTCCAGTAATTCCCGGGATCGCTGAACCAGCAATCCGGCCTGTTCCATGGGCCTGATAAGCTCCAGAATCGCGCTCACGTCCTGTTCCGTGGCGGGTCGCAACTCCTCGAAGCTGTCATCGCTCACCAGCGAGCCATTGCCCTCGCGGGTAAACAGTTCCTGGAGCAGGGCGCCGTTCTGTTGATGACTGATCAGGTGTACGCGCTTGACTCCTGCCCGGCTGGCATTGACTGCCGCGCTCAGCGCGTCATTGGTCACTTTCTGTTGAGCGTCCTCCGAATCGGAATGCTTCCGCAGATAATCCTCGGCGCTTTCCGGGCTGAAGGAATTGATCAGCACGCCGCTGTCATCCAGAACCCCCTGGCCCGGGATAAACAGCAACAGTTTGTCTGCATTCAGCGCCTTTGCCGTTTCCATGGCCACCTGTTCCGCCGACAGGTTGAACACTTCGCCGGTAGGGGAATAGCCAAGATTGGACAGCAGCACTATTTCGCCCGCGGCCAGGCGTCGCTCAATCGCTTCTGCCTGGATCTTGCGCACCAGTCCGGTATTACAGAAATCAATGCCGTCGTGTATTCCGTAGGGTCGCGCCGTGATGAAATTGCCGCGGGCAAGCCGGATGTCGGCGCCATGCATGGGTGAATTGACCAGTCCAAGTGAGAACTGTGCCTCGATGTCAATACTCAGTCGGCCCACGGTCTCCTTGACCGGCCCCAGGCTGGCTGGATCGGTGATTCTCAGATTACGGTGATAGCGGGGTTCGATACCGGCATTGCGCAGCGCCTGGGTAATCTGCGGCCTTGCACCCTGCACCAGGACAAGTTTTACGCCAAGACTGTTAAGCAGGCTGATGTCATAGACGATATTGGCAAAGTTATCGTCAGCCAGGGCCTCACCGGTGATCAGAATAACGAACACCTTGCCGCGGTGAGCATTGATGTACGCGGAGGAATAACGAAACCATTCAATATAGTGTTGAGTATCCTTGTTCATGACCCGTAGCGTAGTGACGCTCCCGTTTTCCCTGAATGAGTAAGTCTACCGCTGAATCCCGCTTTTCAGGCAGACACTTTCAATGACCTGCCTGAGGTAATCGATACCGGGTTTTACCATATCCAGGGACATGTATTCATCCGGCTGATGGGCCTGATCGATATTACCCGGTCCGAACACGATAGTATCCAGGCCGAGTTGTTGCAGGTGTGGGGCCTCGGTACCGAACGCTACGCTGATACCCGTCTGGCCGGTCAGCGCCTCGACTTTCTGCAGGATCTCACTGTGGCTCTGCGCCATGAAGGCTGGAATGCCGGGAAACAGTGAAACCAGTTCAAACTGTATATCCAGGGGATCGACAACGCCACTGACACGCCTGACAAGTTCTTCCCTGATCTGATCAAGCTCCATTCCCGGGGTCAGTCGTATATCGATTTCCAGTTCGCAGTGTCCACAGATTCTATTGGGATTGTCACCACCATGAATGCAGCCGAGGTTTAAAGTGGGGTAGGCGATCTTGAACAGGTCGCTGGCATGATCCCGTCGCAGTTCCTCGCGCCAGTTCATCAGTTCGCCAATGACAGCGTGCATGGCATCCAGGGCATTGTTGCCCAGGGCAGGGTCGGAGGAATGACCGCTGCTGCCCAACAGCCTGATGGATTCCATCATTATGCCCTTGTGAGCCCGCACCGGGACCAGCCCGGTGGGCTCACCGATTATGGCATACCTGCCCCTGGGAATACCCTGTTCCACCAGTGACCGGGCACCGTGCATCGAGGTTTCTTCATCGGCAGTCGCCAGAATAATCAGCGGTTCCTGGAATTCGACGTCACCAAGAGTCCTGATCGCTTCCATGACCACCGGGAAAAATCCTTTCATATCGGTACTGCCAAGGCCATAAAGCCGGTTTTCCTTTGCCGTTACCCGGAACGGATCGACTGACCACAATTCTTCGTTCAGCGGCACGGTGTCGGTATGCCCGGAGAGGACCAGGCCACCATTACCTGTTCCCCGCGTAGCCACCAGATTGTATTTCCTGTTGTCGGTGGTTGACGGGCATTCCAGTATTTCACAGCGAAAGCCAAGATCCTCAAAGCAGGCGGCCAGGTAATCGATTACTGCCCGATTACTCATGTCGTACTTCGGGTTCGCCGAACTGACGCTGGCGCGACTGACCAGCTCGCCCAGGTTGTCGATGAAGTCGGGAATTTTACCGGACATGTTGATACGAAACTCAGAAGTTGCTTATTCGATGGACATCAGGGCATTCTGAGTCGATCGGTTCTGGCCGCCATGATGAAATCGTTCATGTGTAAACCGTCAATGCGGTGAGTCCACCAGCGGACCGTGACCCTGCCCCACTCAACCTGGAGCAGCGGATGGTGGTTTTCCTGTTCGGCAATATCCGCTACCCGGGTGGCGAACATGAACGCTTCACGGAAATTGTCGAAACTGAACTGTCGCGACAGGACATCAACACCGTCCTGAGATACCAGTTCCCATTCGGGAATTTCCAACAGCAACTGTTTTGCCAGGTCCAGATCCACCGGTTGCGAATCTGCGCGGCAGGCTTCACAGGATAAACTGTACAATTTGCCTGAATACACCATGATCGGCTCTTTACGCGATGAACGGGAAGAATTACAGAAAGTGCTCCAGCACGCTGTTGGTGAAAAGGACTCCCCTGGACGTGGGCCGGATCCTCGAGTCCTGGATTTGCAGGAAACCGCTCAATTCCAGTGATTCTAGCTCCTTTTGAATGTCACTGAAAGATCTGCCCGTACGGGCTTCATAAAGCTGCCGGTCGAATCCGTCAAGGAGTCGCATGGCATTCATCATGAACTCCAGGTCGAGACTGTCGGCGGCAATTGTGTCACTGGTGGCAACATAAGACCCGGACCGGGACAGGTAGTGTGCCGGTTGCCTGACTTTCCGGGTGCGTATCAATCGGTTTTCCGCTGGCAGCGTCACTTTGCCACTGGCGCCGGCACCTATGCCGATGTAATCGCCAAACTCCCAGTAATTGCGGTTGTGAATCGATTGTCTTCCGGGCCTGGCGTAAGCCGAGGTTTCGTAGCGGTGTAACCCGGCCCGCTGCAGGGCGGCCAGGCCCTGGTCCATGATAGCGACGACGGTGTCCTCGTCCGGCAGCCGCGGCGGGCTGCTGTAGAACGCCGTATTCGGTTCCAGCGTCAATTGATACCAGGACAGGTGTGCCGGTGCGAAGTCCAGGGCCTGTTCCAGGTCGGCAAGGGCCTGGGCCGGGTCCTGATCGGGCAGGGCATACATGATATCCAGGTTGAAATTGTCAAAGCCCGCCTGACGACAGACATCGATTGCCTCAACCGCCTGACCGCCATCATGGATACGTCCCAGCGAGGCAAGAAATGAGTCGTTGAAACTCTGAATACCAAGTGACAGCCGGTTTATCCCGGCAGACCTGAAATCACCGAACCGCTGCGCCTCCACCGTGCCGGGATTGGCTTCCAGGGTGCATTCCAGCCCTTCGCCAAAACCGACCATGCGCTCAACCTGGTTCAGCAGCCTGCCATAAAATTCTGCGCTGAGCAGGCTGGGTGTACCGCCACCGATGAATATGGACCGCAGCTTGCGGCCCTGAACGTAGGACAGGTCACAGTGCAGGTCCGCCAGCAGGGCATCGAGATATTCCTGTTCCGGCAGGTTACCCCGGGGTGCTTCATGGGAATTGAAGTCACAATAGGGACACTTCCTGACACACCAGGGAACGTGAACGTACAGGCTTAGCGGCGGGAGTTCCAGCATTTCAGCAACTGCCTGATCGCCTGTCCGCGATGGCTCAGTTTATTTTTAACCGAAGGATCCAGTTCGGCGGAAGCGCAGGCATGTTCTTCAACATAGAACAGCGGGTCATAACCAAAGCCGTTGACGCCCCGTTCCCCGGGTAGAATACGTCCTTCCCAGGTTCCCTGGCAGATCAGCGGCATGGGGTCATTGGCATGGCGCATATAGACAATCACACATTGGAAACGGGCGCTGCGTTGGGCATCCGGTACGCCCTCCAGTTCCCTCAGCAACCTGGCATTGTTCGAACTGTCCGCCGAGGCGGAACTGTCCCCGGCGTAGCGCGCCGAGTATATGCCCGGTTCGCCATTCAGGGCATCCACTTCCAGTCCCGAATCGTCAGCGATGGCAGGCAGTCCCGTCGCCTCACAGGCGTTTCTTGCCTTGATGATGGCGTTTTCCACGAAACTCAGGCCGGTTTCCTCCGCTTCCGGTACATCGAGCTCGGTCTGGGGAATGAATACCACGTCACTGCTTCCCAGGGTCTGTTGCATTTCGCGCAGCTTGCCCGGGTTGCCGCTGGCCAGGACGATTTTCTGTGGTGTTATCGACATACCTGTTCCGTAAGCTGATTAACCCGGCTCGCGGGTCAGATGGTAAATGGCTATCTCGCCGAGAAAATTCGGCCAGGCCCGCATGTACCAGTTACCCTGGTGCTCGTTGTCCACGACGGTGCGGGCAAGTACCCGGATATTTTTTTCTTCGCACAGAACGTCGAAATCCTTCACCGTGCAGAAATGGATATTGGGCGTGTCATACCACTGGTAGGGCATGAACTTGGATACCGGCATGCGGCCCCGATTAAACAGGTATAGACGTGATTTCCAGTTGCCGAAATTGGGAAAGGTCACGATGCCCTTCCGGCCTATGCGTAACATTTCCTCGATCAGCAGGTCCGGATTGCTCAATGCCTGCAGAGTCTGGGTCAACAACACGGTGTCGAAACTGTCTGTCTGGAAGTTGGCCAGGCCGTTGTCAATGTCCTGCTCGATGACATTAACCCCCTTGGACAGGCACTCGTTGATATTGTCCGCATCGATTTCGAGACCGATATCAAACACGTTCTTGGTTTCCTTCAGGTATTGCAGCAGGTTTCCGTCACCGCATCCCAGGTCAAGAATCCGGCTGTCCGGCTCAATCCAGTGGCGGATGATTTCCAGGTCAGGCCTCATGAGGACAGCTCCTCGTGAACGCGCAGCAGGTAGCGGCGGAACGCCTCGATGTAACGCGGTATGGGCAACAGAAAGGCGTCATGGCCCTGGTCGGCATCGATTTCGATATAGCTTACCTGGCGGCGGGCCTGCAACAGGTTTTCCACGAGTTCCCTGGACCGCTCCGGCGGAAAGCGCCAGTCGGTGCTGAACGACAGCAGGAAGAACCGGCAGTCGCTGTTGGCGAAGGCCCTGCTCAACTCGCCGTCAAAGTCCACCGACGGGTCAAAATAATCAAGCGCCTTGGTCATCAACAGGTAGGTGTTGGCGTCGAAATTCTCGGAGAACCGCTCGCCCTGGTAATGCAGGTAGCTTTCCACCTGAAAGTCGATGTTGAGTCCGAAACTGAGCTTGCCCGTTCGCAGGTCGCGACCGAAATTACTGCCCCCCGGGCCGATTTCAGCGGTGTCCTTACCAAACTTGCTGCGCAGGGCATCTTCCGACAGGTAGGTGATATGGCCTACCATCCTGGCCAGCATCAGTCCCTTTTTCGGCGACGTGTTGAAATCGAGGTAGCGACCCTCGTGGAAATTCGGATCACTGGTTATCGACTGCCTTGCCACCTCGTTGAAGGCAATATTCTGGGCCGACAGTTTCGGGGCCGTGGCAATGGCAATGGCATGCCCCAGTCGTTCAGGGTAGCTGATCGCCCAGCGCAATACCTGCATGCCGCCGAGACTGCCACCGATGACCGCCGCCCACTTACGGATGCCCAGTCGATCGGCCAGCCGTACCTGGCTGTTGACCCAGTCACGAACGGTGATGACTGGAAAATCCGGTCCGTAATACCTGCCGGTGGCCGGGTTGATGCTCCGGGGGCCGGTACTGCCGCTGCAGCCGCCCAGGTTATTGAGACAGACGACGTGGAACAGATTGGTATCGATGGGTTTTCCAGGACCGATACATTCTTCCCACCATCCCGGTTTCCGGTCCGACTCGGCGTGGTAGCCGGCGGCGTGATGATCACCGCTCAGGGCATGACAGATCAGTATGGCATTGCTGCCCTGATCATTGAGCCGGCCATAAGTCTCCACCACCAGGTCATAAGCGGGCAGGACCTTGCCACTGCGCAGGGTCAAAGGTTCGTCAAAATGGTAAACCTCCGGTTTCACCAGGCCGACGGAATTTTCCGGTATGACATCAGGCATTAGCAGCCATCTTCCTTTTCTCCCGGTTGAACGCGCAAGGACAGGATCAGTGCATCACCCCGCCAGTGATAATACAACACTGACACCCTCGCTAGACGCCGACGACAACCAGGGCGATGGACTCGGTGATACGAAACGCCTCCAGCAGTACCTGTCGCAGCAGCTGGATACCGATAAAGATGAAAATAGGTGAGAAGTCCAGTCCACCCATGGGTGGAATTACCTTGCGCACCGGGGCCATGACCGGCTCGGTAAGCTGCCAGATCAGTTGCAGTGCAGGGTGCGGGTTCATGTTGCCGGAAAACAGCATGACGAACGACATGATTATGGAAGCAATGATCGCCCAGTAGTAAATATTGATGATGAAAAAAATCACGCCTGCCAGCGACCAGGTGACAATGGAACCGATGCCGGGCATTTGAAATCCGTACAGGAAGATCAATGCCGTTACCAGCACGGCTTCGATGACCAGGGCCAGCACCAGGCTGGAAAAATCTACGCCGCGATAGCCGGGAATGAAACTGCGAAAAACCCTGACAAGGGGATCGGTAATGCGTACCACGGCCTGGGTCAGCGGATTGTAAAAATCGGCGCGCGCGATCTGCAACAGAAATCGCAGCAGTATTGCCAGCAGGTAGAGCCCGCCCAGGGTGCTGACGAGGTTTGCAAATATTTCCATGATGTTTCCTTAGACAATTACCGGTTAGTCGCTTCCAAATTCCTTCGCCAGCTCACGTGACCGCTGCCGGGCGGCCAACAGGGCTTTCGCCACCAGCTTCCTCAGCCCGCCGGCTTCGAATTGCTGCAAGGCCATTTCGGTGGTACCGCCAGGTGAAGTCACCTGGCGCCTCAGTTCAGCCGCTGTGGCGGTACTGCTGGCGGCAAGCTCGGCGGCACCGCGTGCGGTCTGACAGGTCAGTTGCCGCGCTGTCTCGACATCCAGCCCCATGTCAATGGCGACGTCCTGCATGGCTTCCATCAACAGGAAAAAATACGCGGGACCACTTCCCGACAGTGCTGTGACCGCGTCCATGGCCTCCTCGTTGTCCAGCCACCTAACCAGGCCCACGGCGCTCAAAATGTTTTCTGCCAGGGTTCGCTGGGCGGCGTCCACCCGGGAATTGGCATACAGCGCCGTAGCACCCTGGCCCACCAGTGCCGGTGTATTTGGCATGCATCTCACCAGTGCTGTGCCGTCGCCAAGCCAGCGCTGGAGGTGCTCACAGGTTATCCCGGCGGCAACGGAAACGACCAGGCAGGATCTGCCTTGCAGTGCCGGTTGCAGCTGCCTGCAGGCGTCCTTCATCACCTGGGGCTTTACCGCCAGCACCACGACGTCAGCAGTAGTGGCGATGTCTCTTGAGTTGACGGTTGCTATGCCGCATTCGCCGCGCAGTACTGCCAGCTTGTCCGAATCAATGTCTGCTGCCATCAGGCTGTCAGGAGAGGCGCCGCGGGCAAGCAGGCCGCGGATAAGGCTGTTGGCCATGTTGCCGGCGCCGATAAAGCCGATTTTACTGGTTTCCAAATTCACTTGAATTGCCACTCAGCAGGATAAAAACAAAGCGATATTCTATCTTAACTGGCAGACCTATGGACCCTCTGATTAATCAGGGAAGTCAGCGTATTGCCATTATCAATCAGCGGTTCCTCAAGCAGAGGACACGGGTTATATCCTGGGACCAAACAGGGCCGTGCCGAGTCGCACCATGGTCGATCCCTCGGAGATGGCCGCTTCGTAGTCGTTACTCATACCCATGGACAGGGTATCAAACTGTGGGAAAGATTCCTGTAGCTGGTAAAACCGGGTGGCCAGCCGTTGAAACTGCGCACGCTGCCGCTGAAAATCGGTTTCCGCCGCGGGAATGCTCATCAGTCCACGCACTGCCAGGTTTGGCAGGGCGGCTACCTGACGGCACAGTTCCTCCGTGGCCGACGGCGCCACGCCGGATTTACTGTCTTCGCCGGACAGGTTCACTTGGATGCAGATGTTCAGTGGTGGGAGTGCCGGATCCCGCTGCTCACTGAGGCGACGGGCGATTTTCAGTCGGTCCACGCTGTGAACCCACTGACAGAGCCGGGCAATGGACCTGGTTTTGTTGGACTGAATCGGTCCTATGAAGTGCCAGTTGATCTCGAGGTCGGCCAGGGCTGTGATTTTTTCTTCTGCCTCCTGCAGGTAGTTTTCGCCGAAATCACGCTGGCCGGCGGCAAACGCCTCGCGAATCAGCGTCTCCGGCTGTTTTTTACTGACTGCCAGAAGTTTCACGGCATCAGCAGGCCGCTGGTACCTTTGTTCAAAAGCGTGGATTCGTTCGCGAATTTCGGAAATATTGTCTGCTATTCTGCGCATTTACGGGGGTTGGCTAATAAATTGATTTATCCCCACATTACGCTCACTGGCAGGTGTTCGATCAGAAAACCAAACAACTTACGCAACATGACGGGTGCAGGTTATGGATATTAGCGAACTTTTAAGTTTCAGTGTCAAACAGGGTGCTTCCGACTTGCACATCACGGCCGGCATGCCGCCGCTGATTCGAGTCGATGGCGATATTCGCCGGATCAATGTCCCCGAGATGGACCACAAAGAGGTCTATGCGCTGATTTACGAAATCATGAATGACAAGCAGCGCAAGGATTTCGAAGAGTTCATGGAAACCGACTTCTCCTTCGAAATCCCCAAGCTGGCCCGATTCCGGGTTAATGCCTTCAATCAGAATCGCGGCGCCGCCGCCGTGTTTCGAACCATTCCGTCCAAGGTGCTGACCATGGAACAGCTGGGCATGGGTGACGTGTTCCGTAAGGTATCCGATCAGGCCCGTGGGCTGGTCCTGGTTACCGGGCCCACCGGCTCGGGTAAAAGTACCACCCTGGCCGCCATGGTCGACTACATCAACTCGGAAAAATACGAACACATCCTGACTATCGAGGACCCCATCGAATTTGTCCACGAGAGCAAAAAGTCGCTGGTTAACCAGCGGGAAGTGCACCGGGACACCCATGGATTCAGTGAAGCTCTGCGATCCGCGCTGCGTGAAGACCCCGATATCATCCTGGTAGGTGAATTGCGGGACCTGGAAACCATCAGGCTGGCCCTGACCGCGGCGGAAACAGGTCACCTGGTATTCGGTACCCTGCACACTACCTCGGCCGCCAAGACCATTGACCGTATCATCGACGTTTTCCCGGCGGCGGAAAAAGACATGGTTCGCTCCATGCTGTCGGAATCGTTGCAGGCCGTCATCTCCCAGACCCTGCTGAAGCGACCGGGTGGTGGTCGGGTGGCTGCCCATGAAATCATGATCGGTACGTCGGCCATCAGGAACCTGATCCGGGAGGACAAGGTGGCCCAGATGTATTCCGCGATCCAGACCGGCGCCTCAGCCGGCATGCAGACCCTGGATCAGTGCCTCCGTGACCTGCTGGCCAAGGGTCTGGTCACCCGCGACGACGCCCGATCCAAGGCCAAGGTACCTGACAGCTTCTAGAACTGGTTCCGGGACTCGGCCAGTTCTTTCATGTTCTGCAGGGCGTTCTCGAAGGTCGCCCGTCTCCTGGCAATGTCGGCGTCCCTGGCCGCGTCGTCCTCGAGGTTGGAGACGTCCAGTACCAGGGTATAGATAAGCCGTGTGCTGTCTTCATCGATGGGGCGGGCTTCCATGAACCCGTGGTAGAGATTGTAGAACTGACCTTCTCGCGCCGGCTGGGTGTAGCCGTAGGAAAGTTCCGTCTGGGCTACCAGGATTTCAAGAATTCGGCCACCGGCCAGGGCGCGCACGGTTCCTATGCCGCCATCACCGGAGGTAATGGCACAGTCCAGGTTCAGCCAGTCGCTGATGGCGCAGTAATCACCTACTGCCTCCCAGACCTCGGCAGCGGGCTCGTCAATGACGATATCCATTTCAATACGGCGATAGTCCTGGGCGCTGACAAATCCGCAGCACAGGAAAAAAGAGGTCAGGGCTGAAAACAGGCGAGTCATAGTCGTCTCCGATGGTGAATGGGGAATTCCCCGGCAATGTCGATTTTCCGCAAGTCGAGAGTAATCGGTTGGCTGGATTCCGTCAAAATATCATTGCAGTGTCCCTGTCCCGGTGCGTCAGCGTCTGGCACCAAGTTCTGCAAACCAGCTTTCCAGGATCAGCTGGGCAGCGAGGCTGTCCAAGGGTTCGTTGAAAGGATTGTCGCTGAGTTCCGCGGCTGCGTGGGACGAGAGCCGCTCGTCCATGCCATAGCAGGGCAGGTGAAAGCGACCGTGAAGGCGATTGGCAAACCGGGTTGCACGCTGCACCAGGTCTCCGTCGGTGCCGTCCATGTTGTACGGAAGCCCGACAACCAGGACATCGGGTTGCCAGTCGCTGATGAGCTGCTGCAGGAGTTGCCAGTCGGGAATACCGTCCCGTGCCGCAAGTACCGGCAGAGGTCGGGCAGTGCCGGTGAGGGATTGGCCATAGGCCACGCCGATACGACGGGTGCCGAAATCGAACCCCATGGCCGTCACGGGCCTGGTTGTATCGGGAAGGTGCTGAGATAGTGAAATGACATTTGCCATTGCCGGTGTCCGCTGTCCTGCGACTTAAGGAACCTCTGATTAAGTATGGAAATACTCTGGTTTTCAGGCGAGTTTACTGACGAGAAACCTTGCCGCCGACATGCGTCGGCGGCAAGGCGAGGTAACGAATGCAGTGGGCTCGCCTGTGAACCAGAGCACTTTAATACTCAGTCAGAGGTTCCTTTACGAATGACCGGCCTCCGGTGACAGCTGGGAAAGATCGATGCCCAACTGGCGTGCAGCCTGAGCGGCTTTGTGTTCGTAATCCTCGGAGAATATCAGTTCCGCCGTTGCCGGTGCCGTCAGCCAGGCATTTTCGCTCAGCTCCCGCTCCAGCTGTCCGCCGTCCCAACCGGCGCAACCCAGCGCCACGAGGTAGCGGTTGGGGCCCTTGCCGTCGGCGATCTCCTGCAGCAACTCCCGGGAGGTGGACAGGCTGAACCGCTCACCGATACGCAGCGAGGATGCTCCTTCCGCATCGGCATCGTGAATGATGAAACCTTTGTCCTTTTCCACCGGTCCGCCGGCCAGCACCCGCAGATTTTTGAACGGCGTGTCATCCACCGAGCACTCGATATCCAGCTCGTCGAAAATATCGGCGACGCTGATGGACAGGGGCTTGTTGATGACAATGCCCAGCGCACCTTCGCTGGAATGCTTCCACACATAGATAACGGTATTGGAGAAATAGGGGTCTGCCAGCTGCGGCATGGCGATCAGGAGCTGATCTTCCAGGGAGTTTTCCAATTCAGAATCTGACATCTTCGCTGTCGGGCTCAACCGCCGGTTGAAAGCCGATCTCGGTAACAGGGCTTGCTGACTTCAGCCACTATGCCAGATCGTCACTCGGTGGTAAATGCCGCCCCTTCCTGAAATCGCCAGGTGCGAATGATTTCCAGGATATCGTACTGTCCCCGCAGTTCTTCGGGAAAGGGTTCAAACGGTGCGGCGAGATTGACGATGTCGATGGCTGCCTGATCGAGGATGGCGTTCTGGGAAGACTGCAGGATCAGGATTTCATTGATGGAGCCGTCGGGATTCAGGGCGACCAGCAATCGCAGGTCTCCGAAGATCTGCTGGCGACGGGCCGCTTCCGGGTAGTTCAGGTTACCCACGGACTCGATGCGCTTGCGCCAGCTGTCCAGGTAAAGGGCGTCGTGGCTTTTCCGGGTAGAGGCGGACGAGATGGTGTATTTACGGGGCTTTCTGGCGTAGGCCTCCCGCTGCAGGTCCAGTTGCGCCTGGAGACTGGCGATGGCCAGGCTCAACTCTTCCTCGCTGAAGTCGTCGCCTTCCGGATTTTCCGCTTCGGTGGATTCCTCGTCCAGGGTCTGGTTAACCTGGTCCTGTGCCCGGGTCGCGGTAAGCACGGAAATGTCCGTGGTCACCTGGTTCTGCCGGGCTGCCATGGCCTGCCTGACGGGGGAGACCTCCTGGATTACATCGGCATTGAACTCGGAGGTGAAGGGCGAACTTGGCGCTGCCCGTTCCTCCAGCGTACCGCTGCCGGTCTGGTTTTCCTGGGCCAGGAAATCGGCCTCATCCGGGGCCACTTCGCTACGGTACTGGGCCAGGGTGATTTCCAGGGTGGGTTCACTGTTGGTTTCTTCAAGATAGGTGAAGCCGACGCCAAGAATGATCATGGCGTGCACGCAGGCAGACAGGAATATCGTAAACCCGAATCGTTCGTTTTGATGTTCACTAACCGGAGAAGCCATTGCCGTCGGTGTCTATTTATCCAGTCTGGTTATGATGCAGTCCATTAAATCTCCAGCAATATCAAGATCATGGGCCGCATCCAGTTCCCTGACACAGGTCGGGCTCGTGACGTTGATTTCGGTCAGGTAATCGCCGATTACGTCCAGTCCCACGAAGAGTAACCCTTTTTTCCTGACAACTGGTCCAACCTGTTCACAAATCCAGCGATCCCTGGCGGTCAGTTCCTGGGCCAGGCCGCTGCCCCCGGCGGCGAGGTTACCGCGGGTCTCACCCACCGCCGGCACGCGGGCGAGGGCGTAAGGTACGGGCTCACCGTCGATAAGCAGGATTCTCTTGTCCCCCTTGACTATTTCGGGGATGAATTTCTGGGCCATTATCTGGTTTTCACCACCTTCGGTGATGATCTCTATGATCACGCTGATATTGGGATCGCCTTCCCGCAGTCGAAAAATTGCCGTGCCGCCCATGCCGTCAAGCGGTTTGAAGATCACATCCTGGTTTTCCCGGTGGAACTGCCGCAGTTTGTCCGCGTTGCAGGTTACAAGGAAGGGCGGGCAACACTGGGGGAACTGGGCGGCAAACAGTTTTTCATTGCAGTCCCGCAGGCTCTGGGGATCATTGACCACCAGGGTGCCTTCTTTTTTCGCTTCCTCCAGCAGGTAGGTGGAATAGATATAGTGATTGTCGAAGGGTGGATCCTTGCGCATCAGGATGACATCCAGTTCACCCAGACGAATATCCTGTGTCTCACCGAAGGCGTACCAGTCATCGGGATTTTCCCGTACCGTCAGCCTCCGGGTTACGGCCTTGGTCACGCCGCTTTCCATGTACAGGTCGGTCTGCAGCATGTAGTGAATCTGCCAGCCCCGTTTCTGCGCGGCCAGCAGCATGGCCAGGCTGGTATCCTTTTTGTAGGAAATGTCCTGTATCGGATCCATGACCACGCCGACCTTGATGCTCATATTCTGGCTTTTTCCTGTTGTGCTGCCTGGCTGCCGGGGTGAGGCAGAGTCCGTAATCCCGCCAGGATGATAGCAATGTTTGCCGTCTATCGCGATCAGCAGTGCACAATCAGAGGGTGATCAGGGGGTGATCAGAGGGTGCTTAAGTCTGGGGTCGGTAACGGCTATAATGGCCGCCGAATTGTGGTGGAGTCATGGTCGTGGGTGTTATTGGTTTTGGCTGGGGAATCGGTGGCGTGCTGATGCTTCTGCTGTTTGCTATCTATCGCCTCTCTCCCATGGCGCTGGATCTTGCCAGCTTCACGCTTTCACCGCTACAGCTTGCCGGCCTGGCATTCAGCGTCGTTTACATGGCCTACGCCGAGGGGTACCGCGGCTTTCACAAGAGTTTCGCGCCCCGGCTGGTGGCCCGGGCCCGCTACCTGCGGGAGAACGCCAGCCTGCTGCGCATTTTCCTGGCGCCGCTGTTCTGCATGGGGTTTATCCATGCAACCCGACGGCGAATGATTCTTTCCATTTCCCTGACCAGCATGATCGTCTGCTTCGTCATCCTGGTACGCATGCTGGCCCAGCCCTGGCGGGGCATCGTTGATGCCGGTGTGGTAACCGGGCTGGTCCTCGGCGTCTGTTCTATTTTCTACTATCTTGTCCAGTTGTTTGTCAGGCCCGATCTGCTCACGGTTTCACCAGAAGTACCGGGTGTCTCTTCTATCGAACAATAAATACGGCCGAGGGGGCTTTTCATGTCAGCCGCCCATGATGAACAGTCAGCAACACAAAGCTGTGCGATAGTCGTCACCCATTATCCGGAAAGGGCGGTACTGTTGAAGCTGCTCAGCCAGATCAACAAGGAAACGGATTTCCTGGTTATCGACAACTGCTCGCCGGATGCCGACCGATATCGCCAGTCTATCCTGGCCTACCCGCGCTGTGTTGGCTGCCGGCAGCTTGATGAAAACGTAGGCCTGGCAGAGGCTCTGAATCTCGGCCTGGAGGATGTGCGGGGACGAGGTTACCGGTTCGCCCTGTTGTTCGACCAGGACAGTGGTCTGAGCGACCTGTACGTAGAGAGTCTGGTGGCGGCCTATCACCAGGCGGCTGCACTTTCGCCGCAAAAAGTGGCAGCGGTGGGTCCCAGGATAATCAATCCCCATAGCCTGCGGCAGATGCCTTTCAAGCTGTTCAATCGGCTGGTGCGGCGCAGTGACTTGCCGATAGCCGGTGCAGCGGATCTGTTCCGGGCTGACTTCCTTATCACTTCAGGGACACTGATCGCCCTGAACGTGCTGGAGGAAATCGGTGTCATGAAGTCCAGCTACTTCATTGACAATGTTGACCTGGAGTGGTGTTTCCGGGCCCGGGCCAGGGGTTACGCACTGGTGGGTACCGACCAGGCGATTCTGTATCACGCCATTGGTGAACGCAGCAGCAGTCCGCTGGTAAGAAAAGGCCTGATTGCCCAGCACAGTCCCGCGCGAACCTATTATTCAAGCCGTAACCGTGTCCACCTGTATCGCACCCCTTATGCACCATGGGGATGGAAAGTCCGGGACTGCGTCCGATTCCTGTTCAAGACCATCTGGCTGCTGCTGATGTCCGATCAGCGCTGGCAATACTGGCAGAACATTCGCAGGGGCGTCATCGATTCCCGGGCATTGAAATAGGACAGCATGACTGACTATCCGAAAATTGCCGTGTTGCTGCCAACCTACAATGGTGAAAGGTTTCTGTCGCAGCAACTGGATTCGCTGATCGCCCAGCATGCGGTGAACCTGGTTATCGTCACCCGTGATGATGGTTCCACGGATGCCACCAAGAGCATTGTCGCAGGCTACGCCAGCGATTATCCCGGTCTTTTGCACATGGTCGGGGATGATGGCAGCAATCTTGGCCCGTGCGGAAACTTTTCCCTGCTGATGCAGTACGCCCTGGATAATCGGGCCGCACTGGGGCTGTCATCCGCCTACCTGATGTTATGCGACCAGGATGATGTCTGGAAGCCGGATAAAGCCCGCTTGCAACTGGCTGCAATGATGGAAAAAGAAGCATCAAATCCGGGCATGCCGATCCTGGTGCACAGTGATCTGACTGTCGTTGCCGCTTCCGGGGAGCCCATCGCCGAATCGTTTCTGCGCTACCAGGGTCTTGATGCATCACGCAACGACCTGCGCAACATTATTTTCAGCAATACGGTAACCGGTTGCACCGCGCTGCTGAACGAACCGCTGGCGCGTAAAGCCCTGCCGGTCCCCGATGGGGCACTGATGCACGACTGGTGGCTGGCCCTGGTGGCAGCCGCCTTCGGCACGATCCACTTTCTGCCGCAACAGCTTGTTCTATATCGTCAGCACGGACAGAACGCCCTGGGGGCAAGGGAGTACGTGCCGCCCCGGTTGCTCAGTCGCTCAACCTTCAATCAGCTATTGCGGAAAAACCCGGAACCACTGCTGTTTGCCGTTGCCGAGCAGGCCGGCGAATTCGCCAGGTGTTATGGCAGACAACTTTCTCCGCTGAACCGACTGCAACTGGGCCTGGCCCGACGGCTGCGAACCGAGAGCTTTCTGTTGCAGCGCATCCTGTTCCGGTTGCTGAGATTCTAGGGCCTGCGCACACCATTGGCTGTCACTGTTGTGGCTGAAAAAGCGCCAATCCAGGACCTGGGGGTCAGCCCAGCGTATCCAGCAGTACCTGGCGAAACTGTCGTGGCGAACAGTCCCGGTCCACGGCGGTCAGCGCCGCGTCGCGCACCTGCTGCCACAATTGCGGATTGCCAGCCAGCGCAAGGCAATGGTCGGCAAACTCCCGGGGCGTGTCCGCTGCCAGCAGCTGATTACCGTTGTTCCAGCCTAGCTGGTCCGCCAGCAGTGTCGTGGTTACACAGGGAACCCCGCTGGCTGCCGCCTCGTGTACTTTATGCGGAATGCCCGCGGCAAAACGCGTAGGCGCGATAAACACCCGGGCGGAGTTATACAGGTCTTCCAGCCTGTCGACACGACCAAGAAACAGCAGCCCCGGGGCGTCCAGCCGGGTCAGCGACGACGCCTCGTTATCACCCGCCACCTGCAGCGTCATGGCCGGTTTTTCAGCGATGATCAGCGGCCATATTTCATTAATGAACCAATGCAGGGAATCCACGTTGGGGGATTGTTCATCGCGCAGGGCGCCGACAAAGAGCAGCCCCTCCCTGTCGTCAAAGGTATTAGCCGTGGACCTGGCCGACAGGCTGTGTCCCAGGACCACGGTGTTGCTGAAGCCATGCTGCTGGTAAACCCCGGCTTCTTTCGGCGACACGGCAATAATGGTGTCGGCCGTTCGTGCTGCACCGATTTCCTGCTCCACCTGGCCGTAGCGCTCCTGCTCGGTAAACGATTCACCCAGCATTTCGCGGCGCATGATCTCCCGGGGTGCGGTGATGGCCTCGGCATCATAGATCAGCCGGGTTTCCCCCAGCAGGTCCGGCTGTCCGGCCAGCACACTGTTGAGGAACTCCATGTTGTGAATGCGACTGACCAGGATGGTATCGAAAAAACCCTGGCGGCGACGGAGAAAGTCAGCCAGGCCGTCGGTGCCGTGACCCAGCAGGACTTCCACGTTGCCGGGCAGGGACTGGTAGGTGGCCTCCCAGGATTCCTCGGGAAACTGCAGTGGGTACAGCGAGACGTTGAACCCGTTTGCCGCCAGCAAAGAAATGATTTCCCGGCTGCGGGGGTAACCGGAGCCCAGGCTGGTGTGGGGTACGCGGTCGTCGATGATCAACAGGTTCCGCTGGTCATTGGCGGTACGGCTGAACAGCGCCGGACCGGCATCCACGTCGGGCTGGTCGCGGAGAATATCCCGGTGTTTTCGCAACAGGACCAGGCGATGGCGTTCCTGTAACTCGCCGGCTTGCTGCTGGCCGCCGGAACTGGCGAATTCATAGTGGGTAATGACGGCCCCGGGATCATAGATGACCTTGAGCCCCTGCTTTCTCAATCGCAGGCAGAAATCCGAATCCTCGTAGTAGGCCGGTGCATAGTCATCGTCGAAGCCACCCATTTGTCGGAACAGATCGGTCTCGCACAGGAAAAACGCACCCGAGCAGTAGTCCACCGGTCGACTGAACATGTACTCCGGAGCGTCCGGTATGCCCTGACGACCATAGCCCTGGCAGCTGCCATCACTGAAGATGATGCTGCCGGCTTCCTGGAGGCTGCCATCCAGCAGCAGGATACGGCCACCGACTGCCCCGGCATCCGGTGTCGTTTCCAGTGTCCTGATTGCCGACTCGATGGCGTACAGATGCAGCATGGCGTCATTGTTCAACAGTAACAGGTACTTTCCTCGGCAGTGTTCCAGGCCCTGGTTCACCGCCCTGACAAAGCCCAGGTTTTCGGCATTTCGTACCACGGTGACATTGGCAAGTTTCTCCAGCAGGGCACCGGTATCATCCTTCGAGGCATTATCGACTATCACTACTTCGCAGGCGGGGGGAGCGAATTTCAGAATTGACTCCAGGCACAACAGGGTCAGTTCGGCCTGGTTGAACAGCACCAGCAGGATCGAGACCGCGGGTGAAGCCGATGCGGGGAACGGTAGCTGTGCATCGGACTGCAAAAACAGCTGCAGGTGGTCCCGGGCGTCCTGGCGATACCGTTCCTTCAGTTCCGTGTCCTGCCCGACAGGTGCAAGCTCGTCGTCTGCTGTATCCCGCGGATTGAATTCCGACGGGGTATTTTCCGGGTTTACCAGTTCTGTACCGTATTTCCAATAATGAATTTTCTTTTTCAGTGGAAACAGCAGTCGATTGTCGAGTTGTCGCCTGGCTATTCGAAAGGGGGCCATGAGTCGCCATGACGGCATGGTATAAATATCGTTAAGCTGCTTTTCCAGGTCCTGGATATTTCTGTCCCTGTGCAGGTCCGACAGGGCGTGGTCGCGCTTGAGGCGCTGCACTGACCTGCGCAGTTCTTCCGCTTCCCGCTTGCGTGCTTCACTTTCCCGTGTCGTGCGGTTCAACATGATGCGCAGGCTGCCGGTGACGTCGTGCAGTTCCTGCACCTCACGGGACCTGTTCTCCAACTGCTCCAGGGTCCGGGCGAATTCGCCATGGGTAATGGTATTGCCGACAAACCGGTTAAGCTCGGCACTGTCCCACCGTGTTACCCATTTTCGATAAATTTTTTCCCGTGCCTGCGCCAGCGGGTGCCCGTCTTTGAAACGCAGTTCATCATCCTCGGCGTCGGTCTGGGATGCACCACCCTGTCGATAAAATGCTGTCAGCTGGTCAACATGCAGAATTCGGGTTTTGCGGGACACCTGTAACCAGAAGTCCCAGTCTTCGTAAATATCCAGGGATTTGTCGAATCGGCAGCCTTCGTGGACCAGGGAGCGATGGAACAGCATGGCATGAATCGGAATGAAGTTATCCCGCTTGAGCAGGTCGGGATCATAGGCATGGTCGAACACCAGCTGTAACGGTTCGCCGGCGGTATCCACTTTACGGGTCGAGCTGTACGCCGCTTTGATATCTGACTGTGCCGACATGGCCTCGAGCAGACCGCTGATATGAGGCGGATCGATCCAGTCGTCCTCGTCGAGAAACATCAGGTAGCTGCCCCTGCTGGCGAAAAGGCCATGGTTGGCTGCTTCAGGTCGACTCAGGGGTGCCCGGACGGACACTTTCGTCAAAGGCACGTCGGCGGCAGCGCTGTCGGCATTGGTATTGAGGATACCCCGACCCTTGGCATCAACCAGGATGATTTCCAGGGGGCGATAGTCCTGGGCTGCCACGGAGGTCAGCGCCTGAGCCAGTTCAGGCCTGTCGATGCTGCGTACAATGACCGAAACTAGCGGAGAATCCCCTCCACGGCTGGCATCGCTAGTGGTCATGTGTGTCTACTCCCGGTATGGCTGATACCGCGTATTCTACCGGGAGAGCTGTCCTTCCAACACCGCCGCTATGACATTACCGATGAAATCCAGGAACAGCGTGTCCAGGTCGAGATTGAAATACTCGTTCCTGTTGCTGCCGATGGCAAGTATACCCAGGGGTTTTCCGTCCATGCGGATGGGGCAGATCGCTGAAGACCTGATGGTATCCGCCTCGGTGCCGAACAGGAACTCCAGCTGCCCGCCTTCAGGTTTTCCGCAATGGGTGTGATTGAGCCTGAAAACATTGGCGAAGACCCGGGAGATGTCTGCGGACCGCCGATGCTCCCCGTCGGCCCATTCCTTTTCGTCGGTAGCCAGGACCAGCGCGCAGGCATCGATATTTTCCTGGTCGGTGAATGTTCTGCGCACATCTTCTGCCAGCTGATCCTTCGATTGCGCCCGCAGTAAAGCCAGGATAAGTCTGCGGGTAATGGCAAAAAGCTGATCGTTTTTATTGGCATTGGCCAACAGGCTGCCCAATTGTGCCCGGGTACTGTTGTTCCGCTCCCTGAGCAGAGAAACCTGTCGTTCCAGAAGGGAGACTGCCGTGCCGCTTTCGTGGGGAAGGGTCAGATCTGCCAGCAGATCCTGGTGGCTGAGGAAAAAATCGGGATTTTCTTTCAGGTAGGCGGCAACGTCCTTATCGTCCAGTTCCGTTGTCTCTACCTCCGGTAGCTGTTCTACAGCCCCTGTCTCTGTTGTCATAGTTCAAGTCTCCCTTGAAAAACGGTAGTTGCCGGTCCGGTCATCAGTATCGGGCTATCGCCCTGGTGCCAGGACACCGTGAGTTCTCCGCCGCGCAGCTGCAGCGTGACTTTTCCGTCCAGCAGGCCGCGATGGCAGCCGGCCGCCACGGCGGCGCAGGCACCGGTTCCACAGGCCAGTGTTTCGCCGGCACCACGTTCGTATACCCGGAGTTTTACCCGGTTACGGCCCTGCAATTCCATGAAGCCGACATTGACACCCTCTGGAAAGTCGGCATGGCTGCCCAGGGCTGAACCCACAGGATCCACCGGGAAACTGTCAACGTCATCCACCACCAGCACGGCATGGGGGTTGCCCATGGAAAGTGCCGAAAACTCCAGATCATGTACGTTTCCGCCAACCGTCACCCGGCGTTGGTAGAGCGGTGCGGGATGCACGGCTTTCAATGGTATGTCGGCAGGATCGAACGATGGTCTACCCATATCCACGGTTACCTGGCCATCCTCTTCCAGGATCAGCTCCAGCACCCGATTGACCGTCTTCACCCGGATCGGGTTGCTGGTGGTGAGTCCGTTGTCGTGCACGTACCTGGCGAAACACCTGGCACCATTGCCACAGTGCTCCACTTCGAACCCATCGGCGTTGTATATGCGATAGTTAAAATCAACATTGGGGCTGGAAGGCGGCTCCACCAGCAACAGCTGGTCAAAGCCCACGCCGAAATGCCGGTCTGCCAGCTGCTGAATCTGTTGTGCCGTCAGCTGCACCGGCGATGTCACCTGGTCCAGCACCATGAAATCATTGCCCAGGCCGTGCATCTTGGTAAAGGAAACTAACATTGTCCGACTCCTGCGTGCCGGCCAGGTGCTTGAAAGACAGTCGTATTCATCAGAGGTTCCTGAACTGTATCGACACGGGACCGGAATCTTGTTGCATCCTGCTAGCGGGGCAGCAGTTGTTCAGGGGCCAATTGTTCCTCTATTGTTTCCCGACGCCTTACAAGGTGAGCCCGGTCACCATCAACTATGATCTCCGGGGCTCGGTTGCGGGAATTATAGTTGGAACTCATGACGAACCCGTAGGCACCGGCGTCGCATACTGCCAGCAGGTCGCCGGCCGAAACCGCCAGCCTGCGATCCTTGCCCAGGAAATCGGCAGACTCGCAAACCGGTCCGACCACGTCACAGTGCGTCTCCGGCAGACCCCGGGTCTGCTGCACCGGCTTGATATTCTGCCAGGCACCGTACAAAGCCGGTCGCAACAGATCGTTCATGGCGCCGTTGACTATCACGAAATTCCTGTGTGGCGTGGGCTTCACGTATTCCACCTCGACCAGGAATATACCGGCATTGGCGGTGATGGAGCGGCCCGGTTCCAGCAGCAGGGTCAGGTTGCGCCCGGCCAGCCTTTCCTGGATTGCCGTCACCAGCTGTGCCGGTGAGGGTGGCTGCTCGTCGTTGTAGGTCACTCCCAGTCCACCACCGAGATCAAGATGATCCAGGCTGATACCGTCTTCCGCCAGTCGGTCGATGATATGCAGCAAGCGATCCAGGGCATCCCGGTACGGGGCGATTTCCGTCAACTGGGAACCGATGTGACAGTCGATACCGACGACGTCGATATGTGGCAGTGAGGCCGCAGTCCGGTATACTGCCAGTGCCCGATCGCTGTCGATGCCGAACTTGTTTTCCTTCAGGCCAGTGGAAATGTAGGGATGGGTGCCGGCATCGACATCCGGGTTGACCCGCAGAGATACCGGTGCCTGACAGCCCAGATTGCCGGCAATCTGGTCAAGTCGCAGTAATTCGGCCTCCGACTCCACATTGAAGCAGCGGATTTCCGCCTGCAGGGCCACCTGCATTTCAGCGGCGGTCTTGCCCACCCCGGAAAAGATTACTTTCCCCGGGTCGCCACCGGCCTTGATCACGCGCTGCAGTTCCCCGGCCGAAACGATATCGAAGCCGGCGCCCAGGTCGGCCAGAACCTGCAGTACCGCCAGGTTGGAATTGGCTTTCACGGCATAACAGATGAGATGAGGCGCGTCCTGCAGCGCTGCCTGGTAGGCCTGGAAATTGCCCTCGATGGCCGCCCGGGAGTAGACGAAGCAGGGGGTACCGAATTCTGCCGCCAGTTTCGTCAGCGGAACCTGTTCGGCGAACATCTCGCCCTGGCTGTAGTGGAACGTTTGCATGGGACTTTTTCGGTCTTTATTGGACTTTCAGTGAGTGTGAGTTCGGGATGGGTGAAAGCGGAGTGCCGGGGCTACCCCTGTAAATGGAGGTCAGCAGCACCCCGGGTGGCCGCATACCCGGTGATCAATAGCCTGATTCCCCGGCTGCAACAGGTCGCCACTTACCCGCTGCCGGCGGGACTGTCAGCACCCCGGTGTCAGCAGCAGCGGTCAGTGTGCTGGCGTCCGGGCGACGCAGTGGACCTTTCTGTCCACATGCCGTCATGGTCAACGCCAGCAGCGTTACCAGGATCAGACTGCAGGTTTTCGGTACCATTCCCGGCGGGCCTCTCGTTACTGAAAATCGGGTCATTGACTGGAAGAACCGGGGATTATACAGGATAGCAGGTGCCAGCGTAATTTTAGCGGCCTGACCAGGTGCCTTGAAAAATACGGGGTACACCCCTATATTAGCCGGTCTCCAATTTTCGTCGGTTTTACAGAAAATTACGGCGCCTCCGGCAGTTCCTGCCGGCAGCCGGTTCAGACAATAACGCGGACTGACAGAATGATAGAAATTAGTCACTTGACCAAGAAATTCGACCAGTTTACGGCGGTCGACGACCTCAGCTTTACAGTTTCCGAAGGCGAAGTGTTGGGATTTCTCGGTCCCAACGGTGCCGGAAAATCCACCACCATGAAAGTGATCACCGGTTTCCTGGCTCCAACCAGCGGAACGGTTCGTATTGACGGCAACGACATTACCACCAGCCCCATCGAGGCCAAGTCACTGATCGGTTATCTCCCCGAAGGCGCGCCAAGCTATGGCGACATGACCACCCTGGATTTCCTGAATTTCATTGCCGAAGTCCGTGGTTTTCGTGGAGAAGAGGTGAGCCAGCGGGTCCAGCGGGTAATTGACGAAGTGGCGCTGGCTTCGGTGCGTCACCAGACCATCGACACCCTGTCCAAGGGTTTCAAGCGCCGGGTCGGCCTGGCTCAGGCAATCATGCATGACCCCAAGGTGCTGATTCTCGACGAGCCCACCGATGGCCTGGACCCCAACCAGAAGCATCACGTCCGGCAACTGATCAAAAACCTGGCGAAAGACAAGATAGTCATTATCTCCACCCATATCCTTGAGGAGGTGAACGCGGTCTGTACCCGGGCGATAATCATCGATCATGGCAGGATCGTCGTCGACGGCACGCCTGCCGAACTGGAGGCGCGTTCACGACTCCACCAGGCGGTCAGTGTTCGGCTCACCCGGGACTATAACCTGGCCGCCGACCTGGAAAGTGTCGCAGACGTTGCCCAGGTCCAGCAGGATGATTCCGATCCACTGCATTTCACCATTCTGTCGAAAGATGGCAGAACAATTTTTCCCACGATATCGGAGCTGGCACAGACGAGAGACTGGCCGATTTCCGAGTTTCATATCAATAAGGGTCAACTGGAAGACGTATTCCGGAATATGACCCAGGGGACAAGTTAGCGATGAACAATCTGGGTATTATCTGCAAGCGTGAGCTGGCCGGTTACTTTTCCACGCCCCTGGCTTACATTTTTATCGTTATCTTCCTGATCATGAACGGTGTGTTTACTTTCGAGATCGGGGGTTTCTACCTCAGCGGCCAGGCCGACCTGCTGCCGTTCTTTTCGTTTCATCCGTGGTTGTACCTGTTCATGGTGCCGGCAGTTGCCATGGGTCTTTGGGCCGACGAGCGCAAAACCGGAACCATCGAATTGCTGATGACCCTGCCCGTCAAGCTTTCCGAAGCCGTGATTGCCAAGTTCCTCGCGGCCTGGGCATTGACCGGCATCGCCCTGGCGCTGACCTTTCCGATCTGGATTACCGTCAACTACCTGGGCGATCCGGACAACGGCGTCATTTTCGCCGCCTACCTTGGCAGCTGGTTGATGGCTGGCGGATTCCTGGCCATCGGGTCCTGCATGTCCGCCAGCACCAGGAACCCGGTGATTGCCTTTATCCTGACCGTCAGTATCTGCCTGCTGTTTGTCGGTATGGGTTTCCCCATCGTGCTCGATGCCTTTCCCGACTGGATGCCGCAGTTTATCGTCGACGCCTTTGCCGCCATGGGTTTCTACACTCACTTCGATTCAATCAGCAAAGGGGTGCTGGATATCAGGGACCTGCTGTATTTCGCGGTGTTCATCGGCGCGTGGCTGCTGGCCAGTGCCGTGGTAATCGAAATCAAGAAAGGCAATTGATCCGTTTAACCGAAATTCGTGAACCCGGGCTTTTGAAGCGACCACTTCGATTTGCCAGAAAGAAGCGTTAGAGAAGCCGACTATGAACAGTAAAACGTTATTTTCCACTACCGGTCTCCTTTCCATTGCAGTGTTCCTGCTGTTTTCGGTCCTTATTATCAGCCTGCTGCCGTCGGTCCGGATTGACCTGACCGAAGACAATCTGTATTCCCTGTCCGATGGCACACGCAATATCGTCTCCAGCCTTGACCGGCCCATTGAACTTATATTCTTCTATTCCGACCAGGCCACGGAAGACGTACCGCAGATTCGAAGTTACGCCAATCGGGTCGAGGAATTACTCGAGGAGATCGTACTTGCCAGTAATGGCAACCTGTCCCTGCGAGTGGTGGACCCGGAACCGTTTTCCGAGGATGAGGATCTGGCCACCGGGTTTGGCATTCAGTCGGTTCCCATTTCCCAGGGTGGAGAGGAAGTCTATTTCGGTCTGGTAGCCGTCGAGGACTCGGGTGATGAAGACGTACCCATGGCAGCCAGGGTGTCGGAAACCATGCCGTTGATCAGGCCGGACCAGGAAGAATTTCTGGAATATGAGTTCATGAAGCTCATAACGCGGGTGGAAAATCCGGATCGCCAGGTGGTTGGACTGATAACTGAGCTGGATATAGACGGCGGCTTCAACCCCGCCTTTGGCCAACCCACGCCAGCGTGGATGGTCATGGACATCATGCGCCAGCTTTACGAGGTGCGGCGGGTGGATATCGCTTCCGGCGAAATTGACGAGGATATCGACATCCTGTTTATCGTGCATCCTGAGGGGCTGTCCGACCAGATGCGTTACGCCATCGACCAACATGTCCTGCGCAATGGCAAGGCCATGGTGTTTCTAGATCCCAATGCAGAGTCCATGATCGAGCGCTCCCAGTTCGGCACCCGTATCCCCGCCGGTGTCAGTTCCGACATTCCGGATCTGCTGTCCGCCTGGGGCGTCGAATACGACAGTATCAAGGTACTGACAGATGCCGACCTGGCCTTGCGGGTGATGTTGGGCCAGGGTTCGCGCCCCATTGCCCACCTGGGTATGCTGGGGATACAGCGCAACGGTCTCACCACGGAAGATGTCATTACCAGCCGGCTGGAATCCATCAACCTGGCTTCAACCGGCGCCATAGGTCCGATGGAAGATGCCGGCACCCGGTTCGAACCGCTGATCCAGTCCAGCAACAATGCCATGCTGATGGATCTCGGCCTGTTCCAGGACGTGGACGACCCGTCCGTGCTGTTTGACGAGTTCGAATCGGCGGATCAACGTTTCACCATTGCCGCCCGGGTCAGCGGCGCAATAAATACCGCGTTTCCCGATGGGGCACCTGTTCCCGAAGAGGCGGAGGGTGCAGAAGATGATGGCCAGGAAACGGCAGAGGATGCCGGAGAAGAGGTTGCCGACCAGGAGGCGGAAGCCGCTGCTGGCGACGACGCGGCGTCTGCGGATGAACAGGTCGAAGTGGCGGATAGCGGTGACCAGGATGCAACGGAAGCGGAAGAAGCCGACGATGAAGTGGTCCGCGAGCACCTGGTCGAGTCTGCCGGCGATGTCAATATCATTCTTGTCGCGGACACCGATATTCTGAGCGACCGTCTCTGGGTCCAGGTCGCACAGTTTCTGGGTCAACGGATTCCACGCCCGTTCGCCAACAACGGCGATTTCGTAATCAATTCACTGGACAATCTCAGCGGTGGTGCCGATCTGGTCAGCATTCGCAGTCGGGGCCGCTACTCCAGGCCTTTCACGCGTGTGCTTGATCTGCAGCGTGAAGCCGATGATCGGCTGCGTCAGGAAGAAGCCGAATTGCTGGACACGCTGTCTGCTTCGGAAGAGACCCTCAATGAACTGAGCCAGGACGAAGAAGGTAATCCGATACTGCAGATTACTCCGGAAGTGCAGCAGGAAATCGACCGGGTGAATGGCGAAATCCTGGAAACCCGTCGTCGCCTTCGCGAAGTACGATTTCAGCTGAATGCGGATATTGAACGGCTGGGCAGAAACCTGATGATCCTGAATACGTTCCTGGTGCCATTCCTGCTGACAGTGGCAGCCCTGGTACTCGCCTACCTGAGAGCCCAGCGTCGCAAACAGCAGGCGGCATAAATGCCGCGAGGCGCATTGCCGGGCTGCCCTGCCTGGCAATGGCGCCCGACAGACTCGCAGAACCCTTCCATACTTACTCAGAAATTGCCTGGCAGGCTTTTGAAATCTATTGGGCTTACCAATACGTCGTTGCGAACTTTCTCAAACTGCGCATTTAGACCGGGTAAACTGCACTTTTTAGACAGTTTTCACCTCGTCCAGGCTGCGCTCATTACGTATTTCAATTCGTGGTTTTGAATTCCGGTGGCTGCCGCGGAATTTCAACTTCAATTCTCGTGCCTTCGTTAACTACGCTGTGGATGTCGATAGTGCCGCCGTGGGCCTCGGCGATCAGCTTGCAAAGATACAGGCCCAGGCCAAACCCGCCGGTATTGCGTTGCCGGGCGCTGTCAGCACGATAGAACGGTTCGGTAATGTCTGCCAGGTGCTCCTCGGCAATTCCTTCGCCCTGATCCTGAACCACAATGGTGGCTACTTCGTTACCGAACCGCAAGGAGACCTCGATGGGTCTGCCGCGACCATGACGCACGGCATTATTCAGCAGGTTGGTGACCAGCAGGCGGATTCGCAGCTTGTCCAGGGTCACCTCTTCATCTCTTTCCAGGCCGTTGAAGCGGATTTCCGAGCTGTCACTGGTAAAGGTCTCCACGACGGACCGGATAAACGCTGACAGTTCCACGGTTTCTGTCACCAGGACCGAATGCGTGTTGTTCAGTCTTTCGGCTTCCAGCAGATCGGAGATCAGCAGATCGATCTCGTTGATGTCGTCCAGCAGTGCGTCCCTGGTCTGTTCGTCGTCCATGAACTCCAGCTGCAGTTTTGCCCGCGTGATCGGGGTCCTCAATTCATGGCTGATAGCCAGTAACAGCTGGCGTTTCGCTTCCAGCATGGATTGCAGCGAGTCTGCCATGTGATTGACGCTGGCAGTCAGTTCGCCAAGTTCGTCCTGCCGGTCGGTTTGCACCCGGTAGCCCAGATCACCGTGCTGTATTTTCTCGGCACCCTGTTTCAGCAATCTGACCGGTGCCAGCAAACGACTGATCAGAAAGTAGTTCAGGAACAGCACGATCGCCGCCAGCCCCAGTCCGGAATACAGGACGACATAGTTGAAATCGGTGGAATCGAGGTAGCGCTGGTGCATGTAGAATCGGTAATTGTTGCGATCGACAACGATAACGTCTTCGCCGTTCCAGGTGCGGATTTCTGCACCCCCGGACAAGGTCCGGCTGAATTCCGCCAGTTCCACCGGTAGCCGGTAATCATTGTCAGAACGCCAGACCATGGCGGGATGTTCAATGCGGATTGTCCACTCCAGGTCCTGTGCCAGCAGGGCGGCCACTTCCAGGTCCGGCGGAGTGCCGATGTCATCGATGATAATCGTTTCGAAATTGCGGACGAAATAGTCCGGAATTTCAATTATCTGGTTGTTGTTGATCTGGTTGAGCTGCTGCAGTGAGACATAAATTATGGCGAATATCAGGACAACAGTGCCGCCGAATATCAGCAGCAGGCGAAGAAATAATGAGCGTTTGACCTGGTTTAGCAGTGGCGTCATTTATCCGCCCCGACAAAAGTGTAGCCACGTCCCCACACGGTTTTGATAAACCGCGGTGTTTTAGACGTATCCTTCAACTTGTGCCGCAGGCGACTGACCAGGGTATCGACGGCTCGTGAAAAAAGTTCCGCATCGATACCGCGCAACCTGTTCATCAGCTCGTCTCGGGTGAAAGTCTTATTGGGTGATTGCATGAACAGCACCAGCAGCTCATACTCCATCGTGGTCAGTTCCAGCAATTCACCATCGAGTTTTGCTTCGCGTCGCGAAACGTCGATCTCCAGGCCATCAACGGGTTTGATTTCCTTCGGCGTGCCGCCCTCGTCCCCGGCCCTGCGAAGGATGTTCTGAATCCTTGCCACCAGCTCTCTTGGCTCGAACGGTTTGGGCAGATAATCGTCCGCCCCCAGTTCCAGGCCGACAATGCGGTCGGTAACTTCGCCATGGGCGGTCAGCATCATTATCGGTAACTGGCCATAAAGGGAAGACTTGGCACGAATTTCACGACAGATTTCAAAGCCGTCTTTTTCCGGCAGCATGACGTCCAGGATCAGCAGGTCAGGCTTGACACGTTTCAACAGTTCGAAGCCGCGAGACGGGGTGTGGGCGACATGAACTTCCATTTCGTAGCGTTCAAGGTACTGAGTCAGCAGTTGTCCAAGCTTCTCATCGTCGTCGATAATCAGGATTTTTTTCATAGATGGCAGGTAATCCCGATGAAAGGACCGAAGGCGGCACTTTAAAAATACGGCAATGGCTTATAATTATGCTTATGCGGAATCACATGCCTGCAGGCTGACTCCATTAACCCAGCAATAGTACGAGTAAGGACTGTCGAAATCAATGAGTTACCCCGATAGCGGACCTGAAGCATTGTCGGCCTGTCGGCCTGGTCTGCGACAATCATGATTACTCTCAGTAACGCGACCCTGATGCGGGGCTCCAAGGTCCTGTTTGCCGATGCCGGTTTGACCATTCACCATGGTCAGAAACTGGGCGTGGTGGGCCGAAACGGCTGCGGTAAATCCAGTCTTTTCGCCTGCCTGCAGGGTACCCTGGGCCTGGACAAGGGCGACCTGGGCAGTCCCGATGACCTGTGTATTGCCGCCATGGCCCAGGAAACCGGCGGCAGCTCGCGCACGGCAGTGGATCATGTCATCGATGGCGACGCCCGGTTTCGCACGTTACAGCGCCAGTTACAACAGGCGGAGCAGGCGGGCAATGCCCATGGTGTTGCCCGACTCCATGACGCCCTGGATCGGATCGATGGCTACACGGTGACTCACCGGGCCGAGAAGCTGCTGTCCGGACTGGGATTTACACCAGAGCAGTTCGAAATGCCGGTACGCCGTTTTTCCGGCGGCTGGCGCGTACGGCTGAATCTGGCTGCCGCCCTCATGAGTCCTTCCGATCTGCTGCTGCTGGACGAGCCAACCAACCACCTGGACCTGGAGGCGACTCTGTGGCTGGAGCAGTGGTTGATCGCCTACCAGGGAACGCTGCTTATAATTTCCCACGATCGGGCGTTTCTTGATCGGGTCATCGGCTTTGTCATCAGCTTCGAGAATGGCAGACTGCAGCTGTACCGGGGAAACTTCACGGAATTCGAAAAACAGCGCGCCGCCCGCATGGCGCTGGAAAAATCCTTCTACGAGAAACAGCTGCGTCGACGCAGCGAAATCGAAGATTTTGTCAGGCGCTTCAGGGCCAAGGCGTCCAAGGCAAAACAGGCGCAAAGCCGCATCAAGGAACTGGAACGGATGGAGGACATCGAACTGGCGCATGTCGATTCGCCGTTCCGGTTTCGCTTCCGGGAACCCGACCGGATACCCGAGCACCAGCTGACTCTTCGCGATCTGGCAATCGGCTTTACTGAAAAGCCGCTTTTGCAGGGCATCAATCTTGCCATACAGGACAGCAGCAGGATCGGCCTGCTGGGCGTGAACGGCTGTGGCAAGTCAACGCTGCTGAAGGTGCTCGCCGGTGAGCTGTCGCCCCTGGCCGGCGATATTACCCGGGCGCGACATCTGCAGATCGGCTATTTCGCCCAGCACCAGGTCGATGTCCTGGATGCCCGCAGTACTCCGCTGGAAATGTTTCTGCGTCTCGATGCCGCTGCCAGTGAACAGTCCGCCCGGGATTACCTGGGTGGCTTCGATTTCCGCAAAGACCACATTGACAGCAGGATCGAAACGTTTTCCGGTGGCGAGAAAGTCCGGCTGGCGCTGGCCATGATTGCCTGGCAGAGGCCGAGCCTGCTGCTGCTGGATGAACCTACCAACCACCTGGACCTGGAAATGCGGCAGGCATTGACCGTGGCGCTGCAGGAGTTCCAGGGTGCCGTAATCATTGTGTCTCACGACCGCCATCTGCTGAACAGCACGGTAAACGATTTTTACCTGATTCGCGACGGCGCTCTCGATGTCTACGCGGGAGACCTGGTGGACTACGAGAGACTGGTACAGACTGAATCGGCGAGGGGTCAGCAGGACCGCAATCAGAAGGACAGCACCGCCGCTACCGAGCCCGCCCGTGACCGGCGTGCCCAACGCCAGCAGGCTGCTGCCCGACGGCAGGAACTTGCGCCGCTGAAAAAAGAAATCAACAGGCTGGAACGGGAGATGGAAAAAACCGGCACTGAACTGGCCGCCCTGGACGAAACCCTGCTGGACACCGAACTTTACGAGGAGGCCAATCGCCGACAGCTCAAGCAGCTGCTGCAGGAGCAGGGTGAACTGCGCAGCCGGCTTGTCGACCTGGAGGAAAAATGGCTGGAACTCAGCGAGGCTTACCAGGACCAGTAACAGGGACCGCCTGGCACTCTTGAATTTCGCAGCAGTCGGTCCTATTTTTAAGGAACCTCTGTCTAATTATGGAAGTGCTCTGCGGGAGTCTGTCGGGCGCTACTGCAAGGCGTCGTGCGCCGGGAATGGCCGTCGCCCTTGCCAAGCGCGACAACACCGCAGTGGCGCCCGACAGGTCCCCCCGAAGGGGCCGGTCAGGGCGAGGCAACCAAGACTGTTCCGCGGTGGCTGCGCGCCGTGGGCTGGCGGAATACAGCTGGAACACCGAAAGCCGACCTGCCGGTCTGATGTCAGACAGCGCGCTGGCGGCATAGCGTGGAGGAGCCCATGCATAGATTTTTCAGGCAATTACTTATTCTGTTGACCCTTTCACTGGTGGCGGTACCCGTCGGTTTCGTTGCAGCCCAGGATTACCAGGACTTCAGGACCAATGACGAAGAAAACAATATCCAGGTCTTCAAGCAGGCCAGCCCCTCCGTGGTGTTTATTACCAACTCGCGCCTGGTTCGCTCGATTTATTCACTGAATCCCCAGGAAGTTCCCCAGGGCAGTGGTTCGGGTTTCATCTGGAACAAGGACGGCTATGTTGTGACCAACTACCACGTTGTCCAGCAAGCCAACCGGGTTACCGTGACGCTGCACGACGGCACCACATACGATGCCACTCCGGTGGGTTTCGAACCCAACAAGGACCTCGCCGTACTGAAAATCGATGCGCCTCCGGAACAGCTGGTACCGGTAAGGCTGGGTGATTCGTCACTTCTCGAGGTGGGTCGCAAGGTGATTGCCATCGGTAATCCCTTTGGCCTGGATACCACCATGACGGTAGGCGTGGTCAGTGCCCTGGGCCGCGAAATCAATTCCATGACCCGCCGCAAGATCCGTGACGTGATCCAGACCGATGCCGCCATCAATCCCGGCAATTCCGGTGGACCATTGCTCAATTCCCTGGGCGAGCTCATCGGGGTCAACACGGCCATCTACAGTCCCAGCGGTGCCAGTTCCGGCATCGGTTTCGCCATTCCCATCAACACCGTGCGCAAGATTGTCCCGGACCTTATAAGGTACGGCAAGGTGCAGACACCGGTACTGGGAGTTTCCCTGTTTTCCCAGGCCCAGGCCGACTACTATCGGCGGACCAACGGCATAGAAGGCGTCATCGTCCTGGATGTTGTCCCGGGCGGCGACCTGGACAGACAGGGGATGCGCGGTCTCACTCAGGGAAGTCGCGGCTGGCTGCTGGGCGATGTGATCGTGGCCATCGACGACACCCCGGTCCGGAATGAAGACGACCTGTTGACCGTGCTGGAAAATCACCGGGCGGGTGACGTGGTCACGGTACTGTCCCGACGTGCGAACCAGAACCTGGAATACCAGGTTCGCCTGATGCCACCACCTGAATGATGGTGTTCAGTCTCCCGGAAAGGCAGTGCGATCCTGTCGGTGACTCAGCGCGACTGCCTGCCGGTCATTGACTAACAGGCTGTTGAAAAACTATTGCTGAGGGGAGCCGCGGGATTCAAGGTCGGTCCTGGCCCGCTGAATGGCTTTCCTTACCTGTTCCGGCGCCGTGCCTCCCGAATGATTGCGGGCAGCCACGGAGCCCTCCAGGGTCAGGTGGCGGAAAACGTCAGCTTCGATTCTGGTGGAGAACTGATGGAATTCCGCCAGTTCGAACTCGCTGAGGTCCTTGCCCCTGTCAAGCCCATAGGCAACGGACTTACCGACAATCTCATGGGCGTCGCGAAAGGGAATTCCCCGTTTTACCAGGTAGTCAGCGAGATCGGTGGCAGTGGCATAGCCACGCAGAGCAGCGTCGCGCATGCTGTCGCGGTTGGCTTTGATTTCGGGGACCATGTCACCGTACGCTTTCAGGCAGTCTTTCACCGTATCGATCAGGTCGAACAGCGGTTCCTTGTCTTCCTGGTTGTCCTTGTTGTAGGCCAGTGGCTGGGATTTCATCAAGGTCAGCAGCGAAACCAGGTGACCGGTCACCCGCCCGGTCTTGCCACGCACCAGCTCGGGCACATCCGGGTTTTTTTTCTGCGGCATTATTGAAGAACCAGTACAAAATTTGTCCGGCAGGTCGACAAAATTGAACTGACTCGACGCCCATAAAACCAGTTCCTCGGAAAACCGGGAAAGATGAGTCAGCAGAATACTGGCGAAGGCCGCCAGTTCAATGGCGAAATCGCGATCGCTTACGGAGTCCAGGGAGTTTCGGGTGGGTCCATCGAAACCCAGGGCCGACGCCGTAAACTCCCGGTCAATGGGGTAGCTGGTGCCAGCCAGCGCCGCAGCGCCGAGGGGAGAAAGATTCAGTCTCCTGCGACAATCAATCAATCTGCCGTAATCCCGGTCCAGCATCTCGAACCAGGCCATCAGGTGATGGCCGAATGTTACCGGCTGGGCGGTCTGCAGATGGGTGAAGCCGGGCATAATGGTGTCCGCTTCCTGGTCGGCAAGATTCAGCAGGGCCTGCTGCAGGCGGGTGATCAAAGTCCCCATGGTATCCGCTTCTTCTCTCACGTATAAACGGATATCGGTTGCCACCTGGTCGTTGCGGGAGCGGCCGGTGTGCAGTTTTTTACCGGTAACGCCAATCCGTCGGGTAAGCTCCGCCTCGATGTTCATATGGACGTCTTCAAGGGCGACAGACCAGTCGAAATTCCCCGCATTGATGTCACGGGCGATATCCTGCAATCCCTCGACAATAGCCGATGCCTCATCTTCCGTCAGGACTCCGACTTTTTGCAGCATCTGTGCATGGGCGATGGAGCCGGCAATGTCCTGCCGTGACAGTCGCTGATCAAAATTTACGGAAGCGGTAAAGCGTTCCACAAAGTGGTCAGTGGGTTCGGAAAATCGTCCGCCCCAGAGCTTGTCGGCGTCCTTGTTACTGCTCATGATAAGTGCTCACGGAATTGCTGTTGCGGGGTCAGGTTGAATAGCGGGGCGATTATAGCAATATTATTCGGACTGTGACGGGATATCCCGTAGAATAGCGTGATTCGGTGACTGTCATTCTGTCACCGCAGCTCTCGCCATCGGCGGTGGGCGGAACTTCCGCCTGATGCTGAAACTGTAACGATGGGATTCGACAGCGTTACCGGTCCGATGCCAGGAAGCCACTATCCACCTGCTTAACAGAATGCTGACACAGGAGAATTCATGACCCGGAGGCAACTCACTATCGCCACAAGGAAAAGTCCCCTGGCGCTGTGGCAGGCGCACTATGTCAGGGATCGATTGCAGGAAAACCATGCGGACCTGGCTATCGAGTTGCTGACCTTCACCACCCGTGGTGACAAGATTCTCGACAGGCCCCTGGCCAAGGTGGGTGGCAAGGGGCTGTTCATCAAGGAACTGGAGCGTGCCATGCTGGACAACGAAGCCGACATAGCCGTTCATTCCATGAAGGATTTGCCGGTGGAGTTTCCCGAGGGCCTGGAGCTTGCAGTGATCTGTCCGCGGGAAGACCCGTCTGATGCCCTGGTGTCCAATCACTTCGAGTCCCTGGCCTCCCTGCCGGAAGGGGCGGTGGTGGGCACTTCCAGTTTCCGGCGCCAGTGTCAGATCCGCCACCTGCGACCGGATCTGCAGGTTCGCGACCTGCGCGGTAATGTCGGCACCCGGCTGGCAAAACTCGATGCCGGCGACTACGATGCCATTGTCCTGGCCACGGCAGGCCTGTTGCGGCTGGAACTGCAGGATCGCATCAGGGAACGGCTGGATTATGGCGACAGTCTGCCAGCCGTGGGCCAGGGAGCGGTTGGCATCGAGTGTCGTCGCGACGATGCACAGTTGCAGCAACTGCTGGCCTGCCTGCACGATGAACACACTGCCATCCGGGTTCGCGCGGAGCGGGCGGTTAACAATCGTTTACAGGGGGGCTGTCACGTCCCGCTGGCGGCCTTTGCGGAATTGCAGGGAGAACGGCTGGTGTTGCGTGGTCGGGTTGGCCACCCGGACGGATCCGTGCTGCTCCGGAGTCGCCACGAGGGCCACGCGGCAGATCCGGAGGCCCTGGGACTGGAAGTCGCAGAGGATCTGCTCAGCCAGGGCGCGGATCGCATCCTGGCGGCATTACGCTGAGCCGTGACATTGTCGGACGGCATTGACGGTCTGCCGACGTTATCGGGAATCACTATGGCGGATACCGGGAACAAGTCCGGGAATGAATCCGGAAGCCGATCCGGGAGGCAGTCCGGTAAGCAGTCCAGTAAGCAGTCCGGTAAAGAGACGGGTGACCTCAGGGGCCTGACTGTCCTGGTGACGCGCCCGGCGGGTCAGGGTGAGTCGCTGGTGGCGGCCATCCGGGCAATGGGTGCCCGGGCGGTACATTTCCCCTTGCTGGTAATCGAGCCGGTTGCCGACCCGTCCCGTCAGGCGGTTATCACACAGCAGATCCAGGAACTGGACAATTACCATGTCCTGATCTTTGTCAGCACCAACGCGGCACGTTTCGGCCTGGCATGGATCGACCGTTTCTGGCCCCAGTTCCCTGCCGGTGTCGAGGTTCTTGCCGTGGGACCGGCCACCGCCGCCGCCCTGCAGCAACTGCCCTGCGAAGTGCAGGTGTCGCCGGCCGGCATGCAAAGCGAGGACATCCTGGCACTGCCGCTGCTGAACCGGGTGGATGATCGGAAAATCGCCCTGTTCCGTGGCGTCGGTGGCCGGGAACTGCTGGCGGAAACCCTGCGTCGCCGCGGTGCCCGGGTGGACTACATTGAAACCTATGAACGCCGGCCACCGGGTGACAGCGGCACACAACTGCACAGCCTGATTCGCAGTGAATCGATAAATGTGATAACCGTGACCAGTGCTCAGATACTGGACACGTTCTGCGGGCTGGTTGACATTAAGCGTAACGGCCTCAATCTGCTACCATTGCTGGTGCCGTCGGAGCGGGTCCGGGAAAAGGCGCTGGATGCCGGTTTCATCAAGGTCATTTCCTGCGCAGGCGCCACCGACGAGGCTATCATTGCGGCTCTTGGTGAGGTGGCCTGGCAAGTGCGGAATTCCCGGTAGGCGGGAGTCTCCGTAGCAGCCGGTGGCCTCGGTGTCAGCGTGGAATCCCGATGGCAGTGAGTCACCCTGAAAAACTTGTGAAAGGGCATGGCCGTGACAGATGAAGTGGAAACCCCGAGGCTTCTGGACGAGATGAGCAGTAAAAACGCCACTGCGGCTACCAGGGAGTCGAAGCCTGGCCTGCTGGCACGACTGTGGCGGCTGCTGGTCAGGCTGGTGCTGTTCCTCGTGGTGGCCGGCGGGCTTGGTTTTATCGGTTACCAGCTTTGGATTCTCACTACCCGGCTGGAACAGGTGAGCGCGGAAAACAGCGGACTGCGGGATCAACTGGTAGCCAGTGATACGCGCCTCGCCGCGCTGGAGGACCGCCTTGCCCGGGTTCCCACTGCCCCGGCCCTGGCCGCAGAGGTGACCAGTACCCTGGACGCCGAATTCGGTGGCAGACTGGAGCAGCTGAACAGTGATCTGACCGATCTGCGCAGCCAGTTTAGTGGCACCATCGCCGGCGAAGACGCCCGCTGGCGACTCCTGGAAGCCGAGTACCTGCACCGCCTGGCTAACCAGCATCTCGGTATTACCGCGGATATTCCCACGACGGTTGCGCTGCTGGAAAACGTGGATCAGTTGCTGGCGGATTCCGGGGACAGCCGGGTGTCGGCTGCGCGTGCCGCCCTGGCAGTGGAAATGGAGCAGTTGCGATCCCTGGTGGACTACGACCCCGATGCACTGTTCAGTGATATAGAAGCACTGCGCCAGCAGGTGGGTGACCTGGAGGCAACGCCCGCCTCGCAGCAGAACGCGTTTCTGGCGCGCCTTGATGACCCTGCCGTCGCGACGACTACCGCGAACCAGGCCATTGACAGTTCCGGGGAGGCGGCCACCGGCTCGCTGCTGGATACGGCCAGGGAATTCCTGTCATCCGTCTTTATCTGGCGGGACTGGCAGGACATCAGTGAAATTACCGAGCCACCTGGCGCCCTGTTTTTTGCCGCGCAGAATATCGACCTGCTGCTGCACCAGGCTCAGCTGGCATTACTTGCCCATCACCCGTCCTCGTTCCGGGACAGCCTGGGTCGCGCCCGGGAACTGCTGGCCGCCAACCAGGTCGGCCTGGGCGAGGCGACCTTACCGATAATCGCGGAGCTGGATCAACTGCTGGCCAGCCAGCCGGTACCCGACCTGCCGGACCTGTCCCGGTCCATGGACCTGGTTGAGCAGCTGACTCCCAACCCGCTGGCTGGTACCCGTGATGCCGTCCAGTAGAGGCTGGCAACGGTTGTACTCGATGGCACTGAGACTATGGTGAAATTGCTGGTTTATTCCCTGCTGGCGGTGGTCGTCGCAGGACTGCTGTTCTTTTACCTGGACCTGGTCAACGACCCGGGTTACCTGCTGGTTGCCTGGGGCAGTACCACCCTGGAAACCAGTCTCGTGGCGGCGGCGGTTGCCGCACTGATTCTGTTCCTGCTGTGGCGCCTGGCGGCATGGCTGGTGACTGTGCTGAACCCCAGACGGCTGTTTTCCGGAAGGAATCGTGACAGTTCGGGTCGACAGGGGCATGCCGAAACCCGCACCACCGAAGGGCTGCAATTGTTCGTGGAACAGCAGTGGGAAAAAGCCCTGGGCATCCTGGAACGCAGCTTCAACGATGATGATGCCACGCTGGTGAATTTCCTGGCGGCTGCCTGTGCGGCCCAGCGACTGGGTCTTGAGGCGCAGTGGTCGACGGTACTGGACAAGGCGGCAAAGAAGTTCCCGGCTTCACTGTCATCCATAAGAATGCTCAGGGCGGAATTGCTGGCGAAGAATAATCACTTCGGGGATTCCCTGGATATTCTCCAGCAGCTTGAACGCACCACCGCCGGCAGTAACCGTCAACTTGCCCTGTCCAGGGATATCCATCTGCAACTGGGGGATTGGGACCGACTGGAAGCACTGCTGCCGTCACTGGTGAAAGCCGGGGTTATCGACGAACAGGAGGACCGGCACCTGCAGCAACAGGTTCTGCTTGGACGACTGAACGGACTGGCGGAAAACACTGCCGCCAGTGAGGAATCCGCTGACGCCCTGTCCGGAAAGTTAATGGCTCTGTGGCGCCAGGCACCCCAGTTGATTCGCGAGGACGTCGAGCTGATTGTCCGCTATGTCGACCTGCTGGTGAAAGCCGGCGCTGGTGAAGAAGCTGCCCGGGTCATCGAAGCGTCCCTGGAACGTAGCTGGGACGAGTCCCTCGTGGCCAAGTACGGCCTGGAGGATTTCGGTGTCTGCAGCGAACAACTGCGGCGTGGCCGGGACTGGATTCAGGAATGGCCCAATGACGGGCAGTTGCTATTGGCCCTGGGTCGCATTGCCATGCGCTGCCGGGACTGGGAACTGGCACGGGAATATTTCGAGGCCAGCAGTACCATCGCGCCGGGGCCGGAAGTGTTTGCCGAACTGACCAGGCTGCTTGGCAGTCTCGGAGAGCCTGTCGCCGCCAGGCAGTGCTTCCACCGGTACCTGCAGCTGGCAGACACGCCCCTGCCTGACCTCCCCTTACCTGCTCCTGAAGGGGATGGACTGGATGCCGTGCAGACGACCGTGCCTGACGAGCCTGAGGAAACTGCGGACAATTTGAAAGAGTAACGGACATTGCTGTCCCACAGATCTCTGCGCAGTTTCCTGCCCGGATAGAAAACTGGTGTTCAGGACATTTTCCGAAGTAGCGGGCCGGTTCACCCTGTTTGCCATGGCGTGGGGGAGTAAAAACCGCCTGCCGGTCAGAAAATATCCAGCTCGTCCCACAGGGCATCCACCCGCTGTTTCACGTCCCTGTCCATGGTGATGGGTGTGCCCCATTCGCGACTGGTTTCCCCCGGCCACTTGGCGGTGGCGTCGATGCCCATCTTCGATCCCAGCCCGGAAACCGGCGAGGCAAAGTCCAGGTAATCGATGGGCGTGTTATCCACCAGCACCGTATCACGGGTGGGATCAACCCGCGTGGTAAGCGCCCAGATAACGTCGTTCCAGTCCCGCACGTTGACATCATCATCGGTGACAATAACGAACTTGGTGTACATGAACTGGCGGAGGAACGACCAGGTACCCATCATGACGCGTTTGGCGTGGCCCGGATACTGCTTGCGAATACTCACCACCGCCATGCGATAGGAGCATCCTTCCGGTGGCAGGTAAAAGTCGGTTATCTCGGGATACTGCTTCTGCAGCAACGGGACGAACACTTCGTTGAGGGCAACGCCGAGGACCGACGGCTCGTCGGGCGGCCTGCCGGTATAGGTGCTGTGATAGATGGCGTCCTTGCGGTGCAGCAGTCTCTGCACGGTGAAGACCGGAAACTTCTCGACTTCGTTGTAGTAGCCGGTGTGATCCCCGAACGGTCCTTCATCCGCCATATCACCGGGCTCTATGACTCCCTCAAGCACGATTTCAGCACTGGCGGGAACCTGCAGATCGTTGCCCTGGCTCACTACCAGCTCAGTCTTTTCGCCCCGCAGCAAACCGGCAAAGGCATACTCGGACAGGGTGTCCGGAATTGGCGTGACCGTTGCCAGGATGGTGGCCGGGTCGGCGCCGATGGCGATGGATACGGGAAACGCTTCGCCAGGATGCTGCTGCTGCCAGTCCCTGAAATCCAGGGCACCGCCGCGGTGGGATAGCCAGCGCATGATCAGGCGATTACGTCCGATCAGCTGCATGCGATAGATCCCCAGGTTCTGTCGTTCCTGGCGCGGACCCCGGGTGATGACCAGCGGCCAGGTAACCAGGGGACCGGCATCGCCGGGCCAGCAGGTTTGAATGGGCAGACTCGACAGGTCGATATCGTCCTTGTCGACGACGACTTCCTGGAACGGCGCGCTGCGCCGGATGCTGGGCTTGATATTCAGCACCTGGCGGTAATTGGGCAGATTCTGCAGCAGGTCTTTCCAGCCTTTGGGCGGAGAGGGCTCTTTTAACAGGGCCAGCAGTTTACCGACCTCCCGCAGGCCGGCGATGTCTTCCTGGCCCATGGCCAGGGCGACCCGGCGTGTTGTACCGAAAAGGTTGCCCAGCAGGGGCATGCTGTTTCCAGGATTTTCAAACAGCAGGGCCGGACCTTGCGCCCGCAGGGTACGGTCACAGATCTCGGTAATCTCGAGGTGCGGATTCACTTCCGTACGGATTCGCTTGAGTTCGCCCTGCTGCTCCAACAGGTCGATGAACTCACGCAGGTCACGAAGCGCCATGGTCGTTTCCGGGAAAATTACGCAAGGATGTAGAGGGGCTTATTATGGTACGAGCAGTTTATATAAATGCGGTATCGATTCTTCTTATTTCCGCTTCATGGCATTGAAAAATTCGTCGTTGGTCTTGGTGTCCTTCAGCTTGTCGATGATAAATTCAGTAGCCTGGACGTCTTCCATGGAGCTGAGGATCTTTCTCAATATCCACATGCGCTGCAGTTCTTCGTCGGTAGTAAGCAGATCTTCCCTTCGGGTTCCGGAGCGTCTGACATTGATTGCCGGATAAACTCTTTTCTCGGCGATCTTGCGATCAAGGTGCAGTTCCATGTTACCCGTACCCTTGAATTCCTCGTATATGACCTCGTCCATCTTGGATCCGGTTTCGACCAGGGCCGTGGCAATGATAGTCAGGCTGCCACCTTCCTCAAGATTTCTGGCGGCGCCAAAAAAACGTTTCGGTCGTTCCAGGGCATGGGCATCAACACCACCGGTCAACACTTTTCCGGATGAGGGAATTATCGTGTTGTATGCTCGCGCCAGTCGCGTAATGGAATCCAGCAGGATGACCACGTCTTCCTTGTGTTCCACCAGGCGCTTGGCTTTTTCTATAACCATCTCCGAAACCTGCACATGGCGGGAAGGTGGTTCGTCGAAGGTGCTGGCCACTACCTCGCCTCTCACGGAGCGTTGCATCTCCGTAACCTCTTCCGGGCGCTCGTCAATGAGTAGAACGATTAGTCGACATTCAGGGTTGTTCTTGGTAATGGATTGGGCGATGTTCTGCAGAATCAGGGTCTTGCCCGCTTTCGGCGGCGACACGATCAATCCCCGCTGACCCTTGCCTATCGGTGCGACCAGATCCATCACCCGGGCACTGAGGTCTTCGGTACTGCCGTTGCCGATCTCCAGTTTCAGCCTGTCCTGGGGAAACAGCGGTGTCAGGTTTTCGAAAAGAATCTTGTTCTTGGCTGCTTCAGGCTTGCTGAAATTAATCTCGTTGATTTTCAGCAGTGCAAAATAGCGTTCACCTTCTTTTGGAGGCCTGATCTTTCCCGCTATGGTATCGCCGGTCCGCAAATTGAAGCGGCGTATCTGACTGGGAGAAACATAAATATCATCAGGGCCTGCCAGGTAGGACGAATCCGAGGAACGCAGAAAGCCAAACCCGTCCTGAAGAATTTCAAGGACGCCATCGCCATAGATATCCTCTCCATTTTTCGCATGGCGTTTCAGTATTACGAAAATAATGTCCTGTTTCCGCGTTCGGGAAACATTGTCGAGACCCATTTCCTGGGCAGTCTTTAACAACTCGGCGATAGGTTTTTGCTTGAGTTCAGTTAGATTCATGATTTGAGAGTCACAATATGGATACGAAGTAGGAGTGATTGAAAAAATGTAATTGGTTTATGAGGTGTTTGGCCGAAATGGACTGGTGGAGTGGGAGACCAGTCGGCATTGGAAAATCTGGTTAGTTAACCGGTAAAGATACTTCTTGTTCTGTTCAATAATTTCAAAATTCTTTATTAACTAATGACAAAAAGTTTCCATCGCGTGCAGGTGTTGCTGAGTTCCAGGATATTGGTAAGCCGGCTGGAAAGCAGCTTTGCGATTCGAATTCAGGATGCTGTTAAGTAATCTGCGCTTTCGGATTATTTTGTATTGAGACCGGCACCGTGTCCACGAGATTCTGCGAATCAGGTCGCAAAAGCTGCGTCGGGATCAATAATTGACAGGGTGCTTGTTTAACCCAGAGAGCAACGTGTGGTCAGATGCTGTTGATACTCTCAATATAGAACGACTTTTACGTCTCGTCCAGATTTTTTTTCCCGATTGAGAACGATTTAGCATTATATCGGCCGATGTCCCCCTGACTTACCTGGTCTATCTGGCCGGGAGGCGTTATTCGTTGCTTTTCGTCCTCGTCGGGACTGTTGTCAAGGTTGACCTGCGCTGGCTCCGGGCATTGGCCTGGTGTCACCTGTCAGGATAGTCGCCATGGTACTGAGCGACACAAACCGGAATTGCAGGATAAGGCACGGGTGAATCCACGTAGGGAGACGGCGTCATGAAAATCAGTACAGGACGCCGCTCATTAAACGTAAATCAGATCACACTGTCAATAAATGCCGATAGCTGGGACTTGGAAAGCGCGCCTACCTTGGTGCCGACCGGCTCGCCGTTGTTGAATACGATCAGCGTGGGAATGCCACGAATACCGTACTTTGGTGCCGTCTGGGTATTGGCATCGATGTCCAGCTTGCAGATCTTGAGTTTGCCTTCGTAATCATCGGCAAGCTCTTCAAGTACCGGGGCAATCATCTTGCAGGGGCCACACCATTCTGCCCAGAAGTCCACCAGTACCGGGCCGTCAGCTTCCAGCACGTCCGGGCCAAAATTGTCATCACTCGTGTGGACGATCTTTTCACTCATTTATCGATTCCTTCTGTCTCAAGTTTAATGCTGTAAACGTAAAACGCTGCAATTCGGCTATCCCTTATGAGAATGGCCGGAAAAGGACAGTTTTCAGGAAATCCTCAGCGTCAGAGGTTCAGGTAGCCAGCGATTGGGCCCTATGATAAGGCCAAATAAAGAGTATTCAAGTAAAAACTGTCGGAATCACGAGGTCATGGGTTGTATTCGGCCATCAGCCTGCATCCCGCAACAATCTGGCCACCCTGGGCGCAAAATAGGTCAGGATAGCGTCGGCACCGGCGCGTTTTATACAGACCAGTGATTCCAGTGCCACGGCTTCCTCGTCCAGCCAGCCATTGCGTGCGGCCGCCAGGTGCATGGCGTACTCACCGCTCACCTGGTAGACGAAAGTCGGCACGCCGAATCGATTCTTCACCTTACTGACAATGTCCAGGTAGGGCATCCCGGGCTTGACCATTATCATGTCGGCGCCTTCCGCCAGGTCCAGCGCCACCTCCTGGCAGGCTTCGTCGCTGTTGGCTATATCCATCTGGTAGGTGTACTTGTTCCCGCCGCCCAGGCTGGAGCTGGAACCCACCGCATCCCGGAACGGACCATAGTAACTCGACGCGTATTTCGCGGAGTAGGCCAGTATCCGGGTGTAGATCAGTCTCGATTCCTCCAGCGCTTGGCGAATGGCACCGATGCGACCGTCCATCATATCCGAGGGTGCCACCATGTCGGCACCGGCTTCAGCCTGGGAAACAGCCTGCTTCACCAGTGTTTCGACGGTATCGTCATTCAACACGTAACCGCTATCGTCGATGATGCCGTCCTGGCCATGGGTGGTGTAGGGGTCCAGGGCGACATCGGTAATCACGCCAAGATCGGGAAATTCCTGTTTCAGTGCCCGGACAGCCCGCTGTACCAGCCCTTCCGGATTGTATGCCTCGCGCCCGTCCAGGCTTTTACAGGATTGATCCGGTGACGGGAACAATGCGATTGCCGGTAAGCCCAGTTCGACCAGTTGCTCCGCCTCTTTCAGCAGGGAATCAATGCTGAGACGGAACATGTCCGGCATGGAATCGATGGGCTGACGCTGCTGTTTCCCCTCGACTATAAAGATCGGGAAAATGAGGTCGTCAACGGACAACCGCGTTTCCCGCATCAACCTGCGACTGAAATCGTCGCGGCGCATGCGACGCATTCTCGTAACGGGGAATCTTCGACTGAAATCTGACACGCTGTTTTCCTGGGCAATTGGCGGCCATCCGACCGGATGCCTGCAATGATATCGCAATAGAAATCCCGACTCACTGTGATTTCACGTGAAGTTGTGACACGCGGTGATGCCTGCGGGAAGCGGTATTGACATCAGGCAGTGTCACATCCCTTAACTGGAACCGCTTCAATGTGCATCAATACTACCGACCATGAAAGAAAAAATAACAGCAAGCGTTCCCTTGATTAACGCTGCTGGAAGTCATTTTTGCCCCAGCCACGCTCCTCGCACCTGGATCGGCGCTTTTTCAGCCACGGTAGTGACAATAAAATCAGCGTGAACAGGCCCTGGGAATTATTGCCGGTCCGCAGAAATTTGCCGATTTCATGCCGCCGACGTATCTTGGCGTCAGGATGACAACCCGACCAGGCCGTGACAGTCTTCAGGGCCGATAAGGTCTGGCCTGGCAGCGGACAGGATTGCCATTGACCCGTGGCAACCGGAGTAATCCTCCCTCCCCGCGATCCACAAGGGGAATGGCAACATGATAAAAAGGAAAACTGGCACTTGAAAAATTCGAAAATACTGACGCTCACGATTGTCGCTTTACTCCTCGTCGCCTATTTCGCTTTCGGCCTGGACAGGTTTCTAACCCTGGATTACGTGCAGTCCCGGCTCGATGCCCTGGAACAGCTCAAGAACGAAAACTTCCTGCTGTTCGCCTCTGTCTATTTCGGTGTCTATGTACTTGTCACCGCGCTCTCTATTCCCGGGGCACTGCTGATGACGCTGCTGGGTGGCGCCGTATTCGGACTGCTCTGGGGTGTCCTGCTGGTTTCCTTTGCCAGCAGCATCGGGGCAACGCTGGCATTCCTGGTTTCCAGGATTCTATTGAAAGACTGGGTGCAGGAAAAGTTCGGTGACTACCTGACCCCTATTAACAGGGGAATAGAGAGAGATGGCGCTTTTTATCTATTCAGTCTCAGGATGGTGCCGATTTTTCCGTTCTTCGTAATCAACCTGTTGATGGGTCTGACTCCGATCTCGACCGCGGCATTCTACCTGGTCAGTCAGGCCGGCATGTTCCTTGGCACAATTGTTTTCGTCAATGCCGGATCCCAGTTGGCCGAGATCACCTCGCTCTCGGGCCTGGTCAGCGGGTCGGTGTTGGTGTCATTTGCCCTGATTGGCCTGTTCCCGCTGATCGCCCGGCTTATGGTGAACTTCATCAGGCGAAGAAGAGTGCTCAGGCCCTATCAGAAACCGGCGCACTTCGATGCCAATGTCGTGGTGCTGGGAGCCGGTTCGGCGGGCCTGGTAGCCTCCCTGATCGTGGCCGGAGCCAAGGCCAGGGTAGTGCTGATTGAAAAGCACAGGATGGGCGGTGACTGCCTGAACACCGGCTGCGTACCCAGCAAGTCGTTGATACGCAGTGGACGGATCGCCTCCTACCTGAAGCGGGCTTCCGAATACGGCCTGCGCAATGTCCAGGGCGACGTGGATTTCGGTGCTGTAATGAATCGGGTCCAGGGAATTATCCGGGCAATAGAACCCCACGATTCGGTGGAAAGGTTCACGTCGCTGGGCGTGGAATGTGAAATTGGCGAAGCACGTATAGTTTCGCCCTACCAGGTTGAAGTGAATGGCAGGACCATCAATACGCGTTCCATCATAATCGCTACGGGTGCCCGGCCGCTGGTACCGCCCATTCCCGGTCTTGACCAGGTTGACTACCTTACATCCGACACGGTATGGAATCTGAGCGAGTTGCCCAAGCGACTGCTGGTTATCGGCGGTGGTCCCATTGGTTGTGAACTTGCCCAGGCGTTCAATAACCTGGGCGCAGAGGTAACCCAGGTGGATCAGGTTTCACGAATCATGTCCCGGGAGGATGTGGAAGTTTCCGAGCTGATCCGTAAACGATTCGAGCGGGATGGTATCAGGGTATTGACTGAACACCGGGTGAAAGCTTTTCGTGCCGACGGTGCGGGCGGGATAATGGAGGCGGACCATGGCGGAGAGCAGGTGGAAGTCAGGTTCGACAAGGTGCTGCTGGCACTGGGACGCAAGGCCAATGTCGACGGTTTCGGCCTAGAAGAACTCAATATGCCACTGACAAAACAGGGCACTCTCAACGTGAACCAGTTTTTACAAACGGCGTTCCCGAACATATACGCCTGTGGCGATGTCGTCGGTCCGTATCAGTTCACTCACATGGCTTCTTTTCAGGCCTGGTATGCAGCACTTAATTCACTGGCCGGCTGGGTTCGAAAATCCCGTGTCGATTACCGGGTGGTTCCGTGGGCGACTTTTACCGATCCGGAAGTTGCGCGGGTTGGTTTGAATGAACAGGAAGCCAGGGAGAAAAACGTGGAGTTCGAAGTGACCCGCTATGATCTGGCCGAGCTGGATCGTGCCCTTACCGACGAGGAGGCCCATGGATTTGTCAAGGTGCTGACCCGGCCCGGCAAGGACGCCATTCTGGGCGTGACTATCGTCGGTCACCATGCGGGAGAGCTGATTGCCGAATACGTGTTTGCCATGACCCATGGCCTCGGGCTGAAGAAAATCGCGGCGACAACTCACATCTATCCCACGCTCATGGAGGCTAACAAGTTCGCTGCCAACAGCTGGCGAAATGCCCGGTTGCCGGAAAAACTTTTCCCTTTTCTGGAACGCTTTTTCAGGTGGCAGCGGGGCCAGCCCAGGCAGGCTGGCAATAAGGGATAATCGGGTCAGACATGGTAGCCATTCCACTGGGCCAGGAAGCTGTGAAAATCCATGTCGTCGCTGGCTTCTATTTCTTTCTGTCGTTCCACGGATACTGAACTGGCAGCCTCCAGCTGGGCAAGCAGCCTGCTGTCTATTGCGCCCCTGGTCAGCTGCTGGCGGTGCTCCAGGGACAGGGCCATGGCGTAGCGATAGAACGAGGATTGAGAATCCCGCATCTCCTGCAGTATCCGTCCCGAGGGTGTCAGTCCGGGGTTTTCTACCTTTTTTCTCTGTCCTGCCAGGCTGGCACTGTGAAGGTTCTGACCCTCCGCCGCGTCCAGCAGGTTAGCGGCGTGCTGAATATCGGAGAGCAGATCCTCAGCCCAGGCCACCAGGCTTAGCGGTTTACCCCGACAGTTGAGCTGCAGTTCCGGATCACGACCCCGGGCGATGACAGCTTCCAGATTTTCACCGACTTCCTGCTGCTCCCGGGCATCGCAGTCGGGGCTGTCGCTGAGCAGGCAATAGAGCAGAAACGAGTCCAGGAACCTGGCCTGCACGGCACTGATGCCCAGTGGTTCGAACGGGTCAAGGTCAAGGGCGCGAACCTCGATATACTCAATACCGCCCCGGAGCAGGGCAGAAAGGGGCCGCTCACCGGGTTCGGTAATGCGCTTGGGCCTGATGGTACTGTAGAACTCGTTCTCCAGCTGCAGCAGGTTGCTGTTCATCTGTAACGGTTCGCCGCCGGCAGCGGCGTCGATTTCCCGATAGGGCGCGTAACTGGTCTGCATGGCCGAATTGAGGCTGTCCACGTAACTCTGCAGATCGTTGTAACAGACGAACAGGGATTTCTGGGCGTCGCTGCGGTATCCCAGGTCGCCCATGCGCAGGCAGGTGGCATGGGGGAGATACAGCGTGCCGTCATCGTATTCCTGCAGCTCATGTTTGCGGTTGCGGGCGAAGCATTTACAGGTAACCGGGGAGGCGCCGAACAGGTACAGCAGCAGCCAGCTGAAGCGATGAAAATTCCGAATCAGGTGCAGGTAACCCGAGGTTCTGAAATCCTGAAGACTGCCGTCGAAGCCACGGTGTCGCTGCAGCGCCGTCCAGAACTCTTCCGGCATGGAAAAGTTGTAATGGATGCCGGCAATGGTCTGCATCAGGCTGCCGTAACGATGACTCAATCCGCGTCGATAGAGCGTTTTAAGCCGGCCGATATTGGAGTCGCCGTATCTGGCCAGGGGTATATCATCGAGATTGCCCGTGGGACACGGCATGCTGAAAACCCAGAGAAGCTCGTCATTCTCCAGCTGCTGGTAGGTATAACGATGAATTGCTTCCAGGAACTGCAGGCTTTCGTCGATATCCTGTCGAACCGGGGTGATGAATTCCAGCAGTGCTTCGGAAAAATCCGTGGTGATGTAGGGGTTGGTAAGCGCCGAACCCAGTCCAACGGGATGTGACGACAGGGCAATGCTGCCTTCCGGTGTCACCCGCAGACTTTCCTTTTCGATACCCCGGTGAATATTGCCCCACTGCGGTGGAAATTCTTTCAGCTTGAATCGTTCAAGACTCTGGTCAAGTTTCCCGGCCAATGCACTTCCTCGTTTACTGCCGCTTTCTGCTGCTACGCTGTTCACGGCCTGGTTGATTGCGGTCAGGCAATCAGTTCTGTTGTCGGGGGCCCGCAGCGATAATCTCCGCAGAGACATCGAAACGTTGCATATTCTCATTGAACTGGGCGATCAGGCTGGCCGCTTTCTGGTCGTATGCCCGGCCATCTTCCCAGGTCCTTTTCGGGTTGAGAAGATCGCTGCTGACACCGGGTACCGATGTGGGGATGTCCAGGTTGAGCCCGGGGAGATGCTCGGTTTCCACGTCTTTCAATGAACCATTCTGAATGGCGGCAAGAATCGCCCGTGTCGTGGGGATATCGAAACGCTGCCCCACGCCATGTGGCCCCCCGGTCCACCCGGTGTTCACCAGGTAGACCTGGCTGCCGAAATCAGTAATCCGCTTGATGAGCAGGTCGGCATAAACCGATGCCGGTCGCGGGAAAAACGGTGCGCCGAAACAGACCGAAAACGTCGACTTGATGCCGTCACCGGCACCCACCTCCGTTGAACCCACCAGCGCGGTGTAGCCACTCAGGAAATGATAGGCGGCAGCCTGCCTGGACAGGATCGAGACCGGGGGCAGCACGCCGGTGAGGTCACAGGTGAGAAACACGATGGCACCGGGCTCGCCGGCCCGGTTCTCCGCTACGCGCATGGCAACGTGGTCAAGGGGGTAACAGGTTCGGGAGTTCTCGGTGAGGGAAGTGTCGCTGTAGTCCGCCGCCCGGGTCCTGTCATCAACCACCACGTTTTCTATGACCGCACCGAACCTGATTGCATCCCAGATTACCGGCTCGTTCTCCCGGCTGAGGTTGATACACTTGGCGTAACATCCGCCCTCGATGTTGAACACCGTACCCTTACCCCAGCCGTGCTCGTCATCACCGATGAGGTAGCGGTTGAGGTCGGCCGACAGCGTGGTCTTGCCGGTGCCGGACAGGCCAAAGAAAAGACAGACGTCACCGTCCTTGCCAACATTGGCGGAGCAGTGCATGGGCAACACATCTTTCTCCGGAAGCAGGAAATTCTGTACGGAGAACATGGATTTCTTCATTTCACCCGCGTAGCGCATGCCCGCCAGCAATACCTTGCGCTGGGCAAAGTTGATAATGACGGCGCCATCGCTGTGGGTGCCGTCCCGCTCCGGCTCGCAGACAAATTCCGGCGCGCTGACTATCTGCCAGATCTGCTTGTCCTTGGGGTTGAATGTTTCGGTACGGATAAACAACGTCTGGGCGAACAGGTTGTGCCAGGCGTACTGGGTGGTCACCGCTACCGGGATATAGTGATCCGGATCGGCGCCGACATGCAGTTCGGCAACGAAGGATTCCTTGTCGGACAGGAACTGATTTACCCGGTTCCACAGGGTGTCGAAAGCGTCGGACGGGAACGGCTGATTGACCTGGCCCCAGTCGATGGAGTCTGCCGTGCTGGGTTCCTGGACAATGAAGCGATCCCTGGGGCTCCGGCCCGTGCGCTCCCCGGTTTCAACGACCAGGGCACCGGTATCGGCCAGGCGGCCTTCGCGATTCTGAATGGCAATTTCAATTAACTGACTGACGGGGAGATTGTTATGAACAGTTTGACCTGGCGTTGCGGACGTGTCCGTCATTTTCGTGTTACCTGTAGTTGAAGCTGGATGAGCCGACTCACGCCATTACCTGCAATCATGGATGCGCTGCCATAATGGTTTCCCGAAAGTCCCGAGCCGGTAGTCCATGGGTCGCAGCAGCATCGCATTATGCCAAATTAAAAGCCCGGGAGTAAAAAATAAGAAACCTCTGTTAAGCAGAGATTCCTTAACATCACTCGAGCTGGGATTTTTTGAACCGGTGTATCAACCGGCGATCCCGCTTGCTGGGCCGACCGTCGGTATGCAACTGACCGGGAGATGCCTTGCGACGGGCTGCAGCCAGCTTGCGCTGCTCGATACTTTCCGGCGTTTCCTCGTAAAGCTTCTGGGCCTCAGGCGCGCCTCGACGCTTTTCTGACAGGCCGGTCACAATCACGGTTTTCTCGTCATAGCCCTGGCGCAGGGTGATCCTGAGGCCCTCGGTGACTTCCTTGCCCGGCTTGGCCCGGGTTCCGTCGCAATGGACTTTGCCGCCATCGATGGCCTGCTTGGCCAGCGAGCGGGTCTTGTAGAAGCGTGCCGCCCACAACCATTTGTCCAGTCTCACCTTGGCGCCGTCGTGCTGTCCGTTGCTGTTTGCCGTCACGGTGTCGGTTCCCCTTCCTGATCAGGTCGTCCAAGTCTGTCATCAGCAGGCATGATATGTTCAAAATCAACAATTTGTGGAAATTCATCGATGAGCTCGGGGTCCTGCCGGCTGTCCGGCTGGTGAATTCCGTAAAGGTAACGGATGCCCTCCCGCCTGGCCTGTTGCAGCACCGGCAGGCTGTCGTCGATCAGCAGGGTACGCGCCGGGTCGTAGTGTTCCATTTTCAGCAGGGCTGACCAGAAGCCGTGATTCTCCTTGGCCAGCTGCAGCTGGTGAGAACTGATGGTGCGATGGAAATAGCGACCCAGACCGGTATGCTCCAGCTTGAGGTTGAGGCTGTCTGGATGGGCATTGGTGATCAACAGCACGCGTTTGTCCAGCCGGCGGAGTCTGTCCAGTAAATCGGTAACATTGGGGCGGATGGCGATCTTGTGTTTCACTTCATGCTTGAGCAGCGTGATATCCAGCTGTAACTCGTCGGCCCAGAAGTCCAGGCAGTACCAGTTGAGGGTTCCCCGCAACTCGGTATAGCGCCCCTGCAGCAGTTCGCTGGCCTCCCTGGCATCCATGTTCCGGGAGCGGGCCCAGGCCCGTGGAAGAAATTCCTGCCAGAAATAATTGTCGAAATGCAGGTCCAGCAGCGTGCCATCCATGTCGAACATCACGGTATCTATCCGTGCCCAGGGCGGTGCGCAGCTCTCGTCCCGGTGGATTTTGTCGATCTTCTCACGCATAGTAAGGCCTGCAACTGCAGTTTCTAACCGCTGGAATTTTTGATGGATGATAAGTCGTTACTGGACCTGGCAGCCCGGACTGCCGAGGCCGCCGGTCGGGAAATACTCGAAGTTTACAACAAGACCGGCACTATAGATGTTACCGTCAAGGACGACAACTCGCCGCTGACGGAGGCAGACCGCAAGGCGCACCGGCTGATTGTCAGTCGCCTTACCGGGGCGGAACCCGGGATTCCCGTTTTATCGGAGGAATCTGAACAGCTGGACTATGCGGTACGCAGCAGCTGGACCCGATACTGGCTGGTGGACCCGTTGGACGGCACCAAGGAGTTCATCAAGCGTAACGGCGAATTCACCGTCAACATCGCGTTGATAGATCACCATGAGCCGGTGCTGGGGGTAGTTCATGTACCGGTTTCGGGTGTCACTTACCTGGGGGAACGGGGGTCGGGAGCCTGCCGGCGCCAGGCAGGTGTCGAAACCGGAATTCGCTGCCGATCCGTCGAGCCGGGCCAGACAGCGCTCAGGGTGGTTGCCAGTCGCAGCCATCGTTCACCGGAACTGGACAGCCTGCTGGATCGGCTCCGGGCAGAATTCCCTGATCTGCAGTTGGTCAGCATGGGCAGTTCGCTGAAAATCTGCCTGGTGGCGGCCGGCGAGGCAGACCTTTACCCGCGCCAGGGTCCCACCTGCGAGTGGGACACGGCGGCAGCCCATGCCGTGCTGCTGGCGGCGGGTGGCAGCCTGGTGGATCCGGACTTCAACGCGCTGCGCTACAACACCAAGGCGGACCTGCTCAATCCCCACTTCACCGCCATCGCCGATGGCGGCTATCCCTGGCAGTCATTTTTCCCCTAGCACGCTGGTGAAAGCTGGTTCTGTGGTTGGGGGTGATGCCGTGTATTTTCAAACTGAGCCATTGCCCGGCCAGGCGGCCGGTGGAATTGCAGCGGAGCCTGGTTTACCCTTTCTCTCTTTCTTTCTTCTCTATAGCAGGGGACTGGCCATGAAACAGATTATCGGTATTGTGCTGGCAGCCCTGCTGACCGCCTGTGGCAGCGAAGAACCCGCGGTCACGGGTCCTGCGGACGGTGCCGGCGTGGCTGGTGGCCGGCTAACCGTCAGCGAAGTCGGCATCGAAACCGAAACCCAACGACTCAACGCCTGGCTGGATCAACAGTTCGAGGAGATGCTGCAATTCAGTCCGGAATTCCGCACCCGGCTGGGTGACAGGACCGACTATGGGCTGCTGGACGACCGCTCCGAGGCCGCCGCCCTGAGACAGCTGGAATGGCGCCGCAACAGTATCGCCGCCATGAATCGGCTGTTTGATTACCAGGCATTGACGCCTGACGGTCAACTGTCCTGGGACCTTTGGGAATACAACCTGGAAATGGCCGAGCTGGGCCGACCCTTCTGGCGCCATGGCTATATATTCGGCCGCGGCGGGCCCCATGCCGGGCTGCCGAATTTCCTCATCAACTTCCACGAGGTGGCTACCGGGCAGGATGCCCGGGACTATATCGCCAGGTTGCGCCAGATTCCCCGGGCTTTTGACCAGCTGCTGGAGCGGGCCCGGGCGGCCGCCGGGGACGGCATTCGCCAGCCGCGCTTTGCCTACGATTTCGCCATCGAAGAGATCAGCCGGGTGACCGCCGGCAGGCCATTCGACAGCCAGGGCGATTCGCCACTGTGGGCCGATTTCAGCAGCAAGATTGCAGCGCTGCGGGAAGGTGGGGTCGTGTCCGCCGGGACCGCCGAGGCATTGCTGGAGGACGGGCGTGAGCTGCTGGCCGGACCCATAGCCGACGCCTATGGCCGGCTGCTGGCCTGGCTGGAAACGGATCGGCAGAATGCCACGGAACAGGCGCTGGGTGCCTGGAGCCTGCCCGACGGGGAGGCCTACTACAACTACCGTCTGCGGCTGATGACCGGACTGGACCTGACGGCCGATGAAATCCACGACATCGGTCTGGGCGAAGTGGCACGGCTTACCGCCGAGATGGAAACAATCAGGCGGACGGTGGGTTTCGAGGGTTCCCTGCAGGAATTCTTCGTGTTCATGCGGGAAAGCGACCAGTTCTATTTCCCGGATACGGATGCCGGGCGCCAGGCCTACCTGGACCTGGCCGGGGAATACCTGGATGCCATGAATCAACAGCTTCCCGAGTATTTCGGCAGGTTGCCCCTGGCGGGACTGGAGGTCCGGCGGGTAGAGGCTTTCCGGGAGCAGGACGGCGCGGCCCAGCACTACATGCCAGGGGCTCCCGACGGGTCCCGACCAGGCGTGTTTTATGCGCACTTATCCGACATGACCGCCATGCCCATCTACCAGCTTGAGGACGTGACTTACCACGAGGGCAATCCCGGCCATCACATGCAGATTTCCATTCAGCAGGAACTGACCGACGTTCCCCGGTTTCGGACACAATCCCGCAATACCGCCTACACCGAAGGTTGGGGGCTGTATGCTGAATACCTGGCCAAGGAAATGGGTTTCTTTACGGATCCCTATGCGGATTTCGGGCGCCTTACCGGGGAGATATGGCGTGCCATACGCCTGGTAGTGGATACCGGAATTCATGCCAGGCAATGGAGTCAGGAACAGGCTGTTGCCTATATGCTGGACAATTCGCCCCTGGCCGAGGGGGCGGTGACATCGGAGATTCAGCGCTATATCACTGGCCCGGGACAGGCCACTGCCTATAAGATAGGCATGATGCAGTTCCTGGAACTGCGGCAGCTGGCCGGCAGGGAGCTCGGTGAAACCTTTGATATCAGGGCTTTTCACGATGTTGTCCTGGGTGCGGGCGCATTGCCGATGCCGATTTTGCGTGACCGCGTGCAGCGCTGGATCCGGGAACAACAGGGAACGGGGCTGTGACGCACTGCAAGTGATCACAGGCGCCCCGGTGGGGCTGCATGGGAAGGCATGATAGGCATGCAAGGGAAAAAGAGGCATGCAAGGGAATGAAAGGACGGCAGGGAAAGTAAGGAAAAGGAAGGAAGAGACCATGAACGAAACAAGAACAGTTCGTCTAATTACCAGGGTGGCAGCCAGGATCCGTCGCGATCACCGATTGATGCGGAGAACCACCGGCAAATTCCTGCCCTCGCTGTATTGTCTGGCCATCCTGGTATGGCCGGCCGTGGGCTGGACACAGGACCTGGGGTTTGCTGCCCCGGAGGATGCAGGTCTCTCCAGTGCCAGGCTCGATGCGGCCACCGCCCGGCTGCAGCAACATATCGATGACGGTGATATTGCCGGCGTGGTGGCCGCGGTGGCCAGGGACAACAAGCTTGTCTATTTCGAATCCCTGGGCTTGATGGATATCGAAGCGCGCAAACCGATGATCGATCAGGCGCTGTTCCGGCAGTACTCCATGACCCGCCAGATCACCAGCACTGCCATCATGCAGCTTGCCGAGCAGAAACTGCTCAGTGTCGATGACCCGGTGAAACGTTACCTGCCCCAGTTTGAGGATCAGCGGGTTTTCCTTGATCCCGCCAATCCGGATATGGCTGCAACCCGTCCCCGGGAGGGCGATATCACCATCGCGCACCTGTTGACTCATACCGGGGGGCTGGGCAGTCGGAATATGCCGATTTACCGGCAGAACAATGTCAGGGATCGCGGTATCACCCTGTCGGAAATGGTGGACAATGCCGCCCGGGTTCCGCTTTTTTCCGATCCGGGTACCGAGTTCCGCTACGGGATATCCGCAACGATACTGGGTCGGGTCGTGGAAGTGGTTACCGGCATGCCCTTCGAGGACTACCTGCAGCGACGTCTGTTCGGCCCGGTTGGCATGATCGACACGGTTTTCTGGGCCGATCCCGCTCGTATCGAGCGCCTGGCCACCGTGTATCGACCCACCAACAGCCAGTTGAGGCCCTACCAAATTGAAGCGGTTCCCTTCACGGTGAAACCGGAACTGATTGAAGGCGGAGTCGGACTGCTGTCCACGGTTACCGACTACCTGCGTTTTTCCCAGATGATTCTCAATGGGGGTGAGATTGACGGCATTCGTGTCCTGGCACCGGATACGGTGGAATCGCTGTTTGCCAACGCGGTGCCGGACACGGTACTGCCCCTGAATTCCCGTGGTTACTGGCTGGGATCCGGATGGTCTCTCGGTGGCTTCAACGTCGTCATGGATAACTCCACGTACAGTTTTCCGGTGAGCAACGGCACTATCTGGTGGGACGGGTCAGCCGGTACGCGCTACTTTATCGACCCGGTACAGAACATGGTTGTGGTGATCATGGCCCAGGTATCACCGGCGAGCGGCAATGGATTCCGGGAAAATTTCAAGCGGCTGGTTGACGAGGCGATCATCCACCGGCGCTGACACCCGGCTTAAAAGTTTGCCCTGACCCGAAACACGAAGCGCGTGCCATTGGTGGTACAGTAGCGCTCGATCTCTCTCAGGCTGTCGTCTCTCAGGTAGCCGTTATACCGGCGTCGCTCCCGACATTGTTCATGATCCAGGACGTTGTCTGCTTCGAGACGAAAGGTCATGCCCGCGTAACCGACTTTTTCCACGAACAGGTTAAGATTACTGTTTGAACCGATGTAGATCACGTTGTCGATATCGAAAAACGGCCGGTTGCCGTCGATGCCATCGAAGTAATTGAACCCATAGTTCATATTGATATCGGGCAGGTCATGGCGGAAACCCAGGTTGTACCTGCCGCGATCGTAGGGGACGACCTTTCGCTCCATGCGGATCATGGGATCCTCTATAGAGGAGTCCTGGACCAGCAGTCCCGCGGTCAGTACCGCCTGCGGCAGGTTGAACCGGGCCAGTCGCAGACTGGCGTTCAGGTTGACTCCATAGACAGTGCCATCGCCGACATTGCCATTGGTTGTGGCCAGCCTGTCCGGGCTGGGGGAGATATCGATTCTGTCGATGACGTTGTCGATGTCGTAGTAAAACAGCCGGGAATTCAGCACGCCACCGTCGTTGGGCAACCGGTAATCAAAGTTGACTTCGTAGCGCCAGCTCTCCTCCGGCACCAGTTCCGGGTTCCCTGCCAGGGTATCCTGGTCTTCGTCGCGGTCATTGGTCCCGGCGGAAAAGTCCGAAAAGCGCAGCTGCGAAACCTGTTTTTCCAGGGACATCCGCATCTGGAAGGTGCTGGTGAGGTTGTAGCGGAAATCCAGCTTGGGTTTGAGAAAGTTGAAGCTGCGGGACTTGTTGACGTCGGCTGCCTGGGTGATTTCCGATGTTTCGTAGAGCAGACTGGTCTGCAGGGACATGCGGGGATTGAGCTGCCAGTTGTGGATGGCAAACCCCTCGTAGCGTATTTCTTCCACGGTGGAAACAGCATTGGCCGGGTCGGCGGGCACCAGTCCGCCGTACTCCGGCAGGGGCGTACCGGGTACTGGCAGGCCCAGTTTCAGGCTTGAGTCCTGGATGGTCTGTGCGCCCTCGATACCCAGCTCCAGGTTCTGGCCCGCCAGGATATTCCAGGCATAGGAAGTACGGACGATTCGTTCCCGGTAACGGCTGTTGGTATCGATGAACAGGTTCTTGGTTTCCTGGCTGTTGGTGGCGGTGGACAGGAAGCGTTCGCGGGTTATGGCGTTGTTTTTCTCGTTGACGATAAACAGCAGCTTGTACCGCCCGCTGTTGTCGAACACGTGTTCGTAGTCGCCGCCCACTTCCCAGTTGTCGGCGGTGGCGGGCAACTCTTCCCGCTCGAACACCACCGGCCCGGCGCCGGGCTTAAGGTCGGTAATGACGCGAACCAGGCTGTTGGGGGGATCGCTTTCACCAAAAAGGGCATTGAAGGCCAGCCGGTCGGCGTCGCTGATCTGGTAGACCAGGTTGGAGTTGACGGTGATATTGCGCTGCTCGCGAACTCGTCGAAAAGCCCTGGTTTCGTTGAAATTGAGGTCAGGTAGCAGGCTGAGCTCGAAGCTGTCCAGGGCTTCGTAGCTGGTTGCCACGTTGGCACTGACGAGATAGTCCAGGCGGCCGGTCTGGCCGCTGACCGAAAACGATCCCGTCGGTTCCATGTGGCCGTCGTGAAAGTGGGTCATGCCCACCTCGCTGGAATAAGCGGTGGAGGAAAGCGATTCGAGGAGCACGATGTTGACCAGCTGACCCGCGTTCTGCACGTCGAGATCACCGGAGGTGCCGCGGACGATTTCTATGTGCCCCACCTGGTCCGCCGTAATCCTGTTCAGCTGAGCCCTGGCCTCGTTGGCCTTGCCCGCCAGCCGCTTGCCGTTGATCAGGATCTGGCTGCTGCCACCCAGGCCGCGATCGTTGCCTCCCCGGAATCTGCTGGCACTGTCCTCTTCCAGGGCCAGCCCTATGCCCGGTATCCGGTCCAGCATATCGGTGACGGAAACCGGCGAATACTGGCTGAAGTAGTCAGCCGGGTAGGTTACCGTTCCGGCGGTCTGTTCGTCATCCTGGGAAAAGGCGAGAGAGGCCAGCCCCAGCAGCAGGCTGCAGCTGACGGTCGAAATCCAATAGGGGGGCGAGCGGTGCATGGCGCGGGAGTCTGATTATTATTGATGGGTAAAAAGTAACGCAACCTGGCCGCCTGCGCCAGTAAAATAGCGACGCGCCACTATTGGGGCGGGTCAGTCAGCAGGGCCTGAACAGCCCGGGCGATGGTGTTTTCGTCGCCCGGCTGGTAGCTGCGGTAGGAAGCCACGATATTACCCGCCTGGTCCAGCAGAAAAGACACGGGCAGGCTGCGAATTCCGTAGGGAATGCCTATCTCCCCCTCCGGATCGGCGATAACCGGGTAGGAGACCGTTGTATCCTGCAGAAACAGCAGGCCGTTTTCGGTTTTTTCGTCGACGTTTATGGCAATGATTGCAAAGTCATCGGTGCCGATCTGCGCCAGCATCCGGTCGTAGGCCGGCAGGGAAACCAGGCAGGGCGGGCACCAGGATGCCCAGAAATCGACAAATACCACCCTGCCCCGATAGTCGGTAAGACTGACTGTCTGTCCGGACTGGATGTCAGTGCCGCTGAACAGCGGTGCGGGTCGTTGCGCGACTGCCTGTCCGGTAACAAGGAGCAACAGCAGTACAGTGGTTGTCAGACGGGTCATTGGTGAATCTCCGCGCCTGGGAAAAATGCGGTCCAGGCAAACCAGTAGGCGATATAGGAATTGGTCCTGGCCAGCTGTGTGCCGGCCCGCGGACCGCTGACGGCCGTTCCGAAAATGTCCCAGCGACTGCCTTCGCTGTCACGCATGACTACCGGCAGCTCGTCCTGGACAGCAGCGAAGTCCAGAATGGTGCAGCCGTCTTCGACGTGGCGGCTGTAAACCAGGCCGAAATTACTGTCGGTCGAGCCGACGACCACCACTTCCAATTCGCCGACGCGGTCATTGATGGTATTGACCCCGTCACCGAAATTTTCAATGGGATAGACCTTGGACGCTTCGCCGACGTTGATGCCTACCACCCGTGTTTTCCGATGCAGGCGCAGATCATCGCTGTTGTTGACGGGAAAGAAAATGTCGTTGCTGGTCTTGAAATTGAAATACGGGTACTCGAAATAGTCACGACTGAATCCGGTATCCATGCTCAGTACCGGGGCTTCCGGGTACATTTCCAGCCAGGTACTCCAGCGGGTTTCAACGACCTGGAGTCGTTCCGGAATGCGGCGCACTTCGGGGCCGCGGATGGACTGCTCCAGCATCTGCGACCACAGGCTTTGTGTCTCCCGATCGTAAAGCACCAGGTTTGAGTTGTACAGCAGGCCGGAGGTGCCAAACGTCTTATCCACAGGCTCCATGAACGCCTTCCAGAGCACCGCGGACCCGGTCAGTGGACAGTAGCTGAGGGTATAGGGCCGGCCTGCGGTAATGTTGACGATTTCATGCCAGTCGAGAATATTGTGGGGATAGGCGCGAACATGACTGCCTATTTTCACTCCGACCACCAGGTCTTCCGGATTGAGTATCGCATCATCCGGGTGAATGAATGCAGGATCCGTGAGCGGCGGTATGCCGTCCGGTCCCGGGCCCCCATCGAGCACGAGGTCCAGTGGAACCAGACTGCCGTTGATGAGTTCCGGGTTGTTATCGCCATGACTTGGATCTGGAACGGGAGGTGTACAAACCTGTGGCGGGCTGGTGCCTATGGCATCAGCTGCCACCAGGGTAAATCGGACGGGATCTTCACTGCTCAATTCCAGCTCGGCCCGGTACACCGTGCCGTCAACGTTTATCCTGGGGATTGTCAGCATCGTGCCGTCGAGCCGGCTTGCGCCTGCCGTGTCGGCGTCAGGCAGTTCTACTGCACTGGTCAGCTCCAGCTGCACCGGCAGCGTGTTTTCCACCAGCAGGAATGTGGCGCTGAAGGATTGCGGTTCCACGACTATTACCGGCAGGTTCAGGGTATTGCCACTGACAAAAGCATCGGCTGCATCGGCAAGTGCCTCAGCAGACTTCGCTGCCAGCAACAGTAACGCAGCCAGGCCAAGCAGGCGTTGACCGACTGGAAACCTGAAAACAGGATGAAGTGGAGGCACCAATCTTTACTCCTTTAACCGGACTTACAAGGACTTACCAGGATTTGCCCGGATCGTTATTTTTGCCCTGGTCAAAAATCCAGGTTCAGAGCGGGTGCTCATAAATTCAGATGACCACGATTTACGGAAATCATTTCAGCGTTAATCAAAGGTTCCTTAATTTAGGGTGTTCCTTCAATGCTGTCCCACAGTTTTAGGTTTTACCAACGCCAGCGCTTAGCTGAGTGGTGCGCCGAACGGAGCGACCGGCAGGGTGTTTGCGCCGCTGCGGACCGCGCCCCTTGTATGTTTCAGTTACCGGCGTAATTATATGGATATGCAGTCGGTACTGAGTGTGACAGATCGTTCGCCCCTTGGGTATTTAGCCCGTCCCGGAGTTTGGGTCGTCACACTCTTCCTGAAGTTAACCCGAACAGTTGCCAGGGCCTCGAGCCCGCATAGCAAGGCAGGGAGACTCAGATATGAAACATACTTCATTATTTATCGGTATTGATATATCCAAATCGACATTGGACGTCGCGACGTATCCTTCGGCAGAAGCTTGGCAAACAAGCAATGATAGTCAAGGTTTCGACTCCTTGATTTGTTGGCTCAAAGAGAGGCCCATAGAGCTAATCGTGTTGGAGGCTACCGGGGGCTTGGAGGTCGCGTTAGCCGGGATGTTGGCGAATGCCAAGCTTCCCGTGGTAGTGGTTAATCCGCGGCAAACCCGGGATTTTGCCAAAGCCATTGGTCGACTCGCCAAAACTGATCGGCTCGACGCGTTGATGTTGGCGCAGTTTGCCGAAGCGGTACGCCCAGAAGTCCGGGCGATGAAAGGTGATGAAGAATGCTATCTTAGTGCACTACTGAGCCGCAGGCGTCAACTGATTGACATGCTTGTGGCTGAGCAAAGCCGGCTTATGGGGGTCTACCAAAAGATGTTCTTAGGGACATTAAGGCGCATATCGGCTGGCTGAAGAAGCGAATCCGCGAAACTGATAAGGATATGGATAAGTTCATTAAGTCGAGTCCTTTATGGCGAGCACGGGATGAGTTGCTGCAAAGTGTGCCTGGCGTTGGCCCAGTTGTGTCTATGAGTCTTTTAGCCAACTTGCCAGAGCTTGGACAATTGGATCGGCGAAAGATTGCCCATCTGGTCGGCGTGGCGCCACTGAACCAGGACAGTGGCTTACATCGCGGCAAGCGCAGAATCTGGGGAGGTCGGGCGGAGTTGCGCTCGGTATTGTATATGGCAGCAATGACCGGGATTCGGCACAATCCCATGTTGCGCAAGTTTTATAAACGACTGTGTGCTGCAGGCAAGCCTCGGAAAGTCGCTCTGACTGCCTGTATGCGCAAGCTGATAACGGTCTTGAACGTCATGATGAGAAACAACACTCACTGGCACTATCAACCCTGATTAGCTTGACAGCCAACACAGTTACTTCGGGGTACCTTCACTTTGAAAAATGCCCTGAAAAACGGTCATTTTTCGCCGTTCAGCGCAGGTCCTTTATTGCAGCGGCACAAATACCCTGCCGGCCACTCCTTGCTATTCGCGAGAATCAAAGCCCACCGGACCTGCTTGGGCTCATGCCTTAAATAGGCAGAAATGCCCTGGAACACACCAATAGGTGTCGAGGATTGTGGGACAGCAATGGTGTTCCTTAAAAAAATGACAGCAATCAGTCGGCAGCGTCCGGGGCCGCATCGTTGTGTGGCGGACAGGTCCTAAAACACGTCCGCCAGGCAGCTGCGGGGGGTGTTATTGACCAGTTGCCGGTGGACAGTTGTGCAGGGCGAGGTTTATTCTCGCCAGGCAGCAGACAAGGAAAGCAACAGGTAATGAGCGATCAACGGCCCGACAGGGATTCCCCGCCACCACCCGCTGCTCCAGAGCAGCGCGATCCCGTCGACCCGATCCGTAGCGGCGATGACCACCGGCAGGCTGACGATTCCGGGGGTCCGCAGCGACCGCCAGTACCGTCGGGCCTGCAGCGCTGGACCGATGTGTTCATCATGGTGCTGCTGTTCTTCACGCTGATCTCTTTTTTCGATTTCAATGAGCAGGGTCGGGAGGACATCGCCTATTCCGCCTTCAAGGATCGACTTCGCGACAATGAAATCGAGTCCATTGTCATGCAGGGGGACCGCATCAACGGAACCTACCGCGTTGCCATCGGTGACTACACTGAATTTACCACTACCTTCCCGCCGCTGGCGGATGACGACCTGTTCCCCCTGCTGGAAGAGATGGACGTGGAAGTTCGCGTAAGTTCCGACCAGCAGTCCATGTGGACCCTGCTGCTGATCAATCTGCTGCCCTGGCTGTTATTGATCGGTATTTTCATGCTCAGTACCAGGATGTTGCGGGCAGGGGGCAAGGGTTACCCGGGAGGCGGGGTATTCGGCTTCACCAAGTCCAAGGCCCGCATGACCCGTGGCGAGAACATCAGGATTACCTACGACGACATTGCCGGGTTGAAACACGCCAAGGACGACCTTGCCGAAATCATCGACTTCCTGAAAAACCCGGACAAGTATCGCCGTATCGGTGCCACTATTCCCAGGGGTATTCTTCTTATTGGTCCACCGGGAACGGGAAAAACATTGTTGGCCAGGGCCACGGCGGCGGAAGCAGGCGTCCCGTTTTTCAGCATAACCGGTTCAGAGTTCGTGGAAATGTTCGTCGGTGTCGGAGCCTCCCGGGTTCGGGACATGTACAAACAGGCGAGAGAAGTTGCACCGGCGTTGATTTTCATCGACGAAATCGATTCGGTGGGCCGGGCCCGCAGCGGAGCCGCCGGCCTGGGCAACGACGAGCGCGAGCAGACGCTCAATCAGATCCTGGCGGAAATGGACGGCTTCACCGGTGAGGAGGCCATCGTGGTCATCGCCGCCACCAACAGGCCGGATGTACTCGACACGGCGCTGACCCGACCCGGTCGTTTCGACCGCAAGGTCGTGCTGGATCTGCCCCAGCGGGAGGCACGACTGGACATTCTCAAGGTGCATGCCAGGAAGGTGGCGATGGCAGACGATATCGACCTGGAAAGGATTGCCGCGGGCACCGTGGGATTCTCCGGCGCGGATCTCGCCAACCTGATTAACGAGGCGGCCTTGCTGGCGGCCCGCGAAAACCGGCAGCAGGTGGACAACAGTTACCTGGAGCGTGCCCGTGACAAGGTCATTCTCGGCGAGAAACGCGAGTCCATGCTGACCGAGGAAGAGCGGCGACGTACTGCCTATCACGAGGCCGGACACGCGCTGACCGCTTACTACATGCCCTATGCCGATGCGTTACGCAAGGTCAGTATCATTCCCCGCGGCATGTCGCTGGGGTACACCGAGCAGACGCCCAGCGAAGACAAGCTGAATTATGGACAGCACTACCTGGAAGACCGGATCTCCATCATGCTGGGAGGGCGCTGCGCCGAAAAGCTGGTTTTCGACGAGGTCAGTTCCGGAGCGGCCAACGATCTGCAGCAGGCAACCACGCTGGCCCGCCACATGGTCAGGGAGTGGGGCATGAACCGGGGGCTGGGTCCGCTGAGTTTCGGCAATCCGGAACAGAGCTTTCCAGGGCAGGAAATGATTCTGCACAAGGACTACAGCGAACATACCGCGGAGTTGATCGACGAAGAGGTCAGCTGCCTGGTGCGGGACAACGAACAGCGCACTTTCGATACCCTGAAGGAACATCGCCCGGAGCTGGATACCATTGCATCGGCCCTGCAGGAACGGGAAACCCTGACTGACCAGGACATGAGGGAGTTGCTGGCACCGTTCATGGAGGGAGGCGCCGGAGGCCCGGCACCCGAGAATGGTCAGTCAAAGAAAGATACCGGGGACAGCGATGCGGGGCCGCAGTCAGTGGAGGAGGCGTAGCGGGAATGCGGCATCGGGCCCGCGGGGAGGGCTGCCGGGGGAGGGGTGGCAGGCGGTGCCGCATCCATCGCCGGGACCGGACCTATTCATGGGCAATGGGTTTGTCGGTAAAAAGATAATCCTTCAGTTCCCTGTCGAAGTCCGGGCTGTGACGCCTGATCCATTCCAGCACCATGGCCGCATGTTCCATTTCCTCATTGCGGTTGTGTTTGAGAATAGCACGCAACTCGTCATCCTTGCAGACATTGACTCGCTGGTTATACCAGTCCACCGCTTCCAGTTCTTCCATCAGCGAAATGATTGCCCGATGCAGATCGCGGGTTTCGTCTGAAAGTTCCTCAACGGGTTCGTGGTATCCTTCGTTGGCCATGTGGTTCTCCTTCAGTTTGTTATTGAGGGTAGTCGAGGTCGCATTCTGGCGGCGCATGCGGTTGCCGCGAGTTTACCACGACGGTACCGGGTGGACAGTATCCACCCGCATCCCGGCGAAGACGGTATGGCTGAGAAACGGATCGCCGGCAGGGTTAATCGATTCAACGGTAGCGCAGCATGTCCCGAGTCAGCTGATCGATACGCGTTACCCCCATCAGCTTCATGTCCCGTTCGATTTCCACCTTGAGATTGGTCAGTGCCCGCTCCACGCCGGGTTGACCGGCAGCGGCCAGGGCATACAGGTACATGCGTCCCCCGGAACAGGCGCGGGCACCGGCCGCCAGTGCTTTCAATACGTGGGTGCCCCGACGTATGCCGCCGTCCAGGATCACGTCGATCCGGTCGCCGACGGCGTCGCTGATTTCGGCGATCTGGTCAAAGGGAGAACGTGAACCGTCCAGCTGACGGCCGCCGTGATTGGAAACCATGATGGCGTCGGCGCCGATATCCACGGCTTTCTGCGCATCGGCTACACTCATAATGCCTTTCAGGCAGAAGGGCCCACCCCACTTCGCCCTCAGCGCCTCGGCATCGCTCCAGTCCATTGACTGGTCAAGCATGCTGGCGAAATAGTCGCCGATGGAAACGGCGACATTGGAGCCCTGCTGGACGAAATCCTTAAGCTCAGCCAGTTCGAAGGCTTCGCCGAAGAAGTAGTCAACAGTCCAGCGGGGGTGCAGGGCGAAACTGGCCATGCTGCGCAGGGAAAGCTTCGGTGGCGAGGTAAATCCGGTGTACAGGTCGCGTTCCCGGTTGCCGCCGGTGATAGTGTCCACGGTGAGCGCCAGGGCATCGAAGCCTGCTGCCTGGGCTCGTTCCACCATGGCATCGTTGAGGCCCCGATCCTTGTGAAAGTAGAACTGAAACAGCTTTGGCGTGGCTATCATCTCACCGATTTCCCGCAGTGAAACGGTGCCCAGCGCCGACACCCCGAACATCGTACCGAATTTTTCCGCGGCCCGGGCAACTGCCCGCTCGCCGTCACGGTGAAACAGGCGCTGCAGTGCAGTAGGCGAGCAGAATACCGGTAAAGCCAACTTCTGCCCCATGACAGTGACCGACATGTCCACATTCTCGACACCGGCCAGTACCCGTGGTACCAGATCGCATTCTTCAAAAGCGGAGGTATTGCGGCGGTAGGTGACTTCGTCGTCCGCCGCTCCGTCGATGTAGTGAAAGATGGGGCCTGGCAGGCGCTGCCTGGCCAGCAGGCGAAGGTCGTTGACGTTGTGGCAGTTGCGAAGGCGTCTGAACATGATTAGGGACCTGACTGGAAACTCGCGGTCAAGTCTATCGTCAACAGCGATGGAAGAAAATCACGGATTTTCCGGCCGCCAGCCGGGTCTTTGACGGCAAATCAGCGGTCAACCGTCCTGCAAACATGGTTTTCTTGCGTTTATACGCCTACACTAGGCGGTCCCTTTAACAACAAGCAGAGTTCGGGAATATCCAATGAATGTCCTAAAGAAAATCTTTTTTACCTCGTTCAGTGCCGGCCTGTTGCTGGCCAGTTACGGTTTGAACGCCCAGCAGACCACCGCTGATATTGTTGGCAATGCCCTGGTCCACGGAGACCGGCCGGCAGCAGATGCGGCTGACGACGCCCGGCGAATGCCGCTTGAAGTTCTTGCTTTCGCCGGCCTGCAACCGGGCATGTCGGTCTTTGAGCTGGAAGCCGGTGGCGGCTATTACACCGAAATAATCAGTCGTGTCGTGGGTCCAGCGGGTACTGTGGTCATGCACAATCCGCCTTCTTTTGACAGTTTTCTCGGCGACTCCGTGGCAAACCGGGTGGCCGATAACCGCCTGTCCAACGTCCGCGTGAGCCGTACCAACTTCAATTCACTGGAAGCGCCGGATAACGCATTCGATATGGTTACCTGGATCCTGGGACCGCACGAGCTGGGCTTCGAGCCAGGTGGTGAATCATTGGGAGACCCGGAAACAGCATTCGCGGAGATTGCCCGCATTCTCAAGCCCGGCGGATTGTTCCTGGCTGTCGATCATATTGCCGAGGCAGGATCCGGTGTCGAGGTTGGCGGCACATTGCACCGCATCAGCGAAGAGCTGGTTACCGAACACGCCCAGCGTGCCGGAATGACGGTGGTGCGCAGTTCGAACCTGCACAAGAACGACGACGATCCGCTGGACATCGGCGTTTTTGACTCTTCGATCCAGGGTCAGACCAGTAAGTTTGTCGTACTCTATCGGAACTAGCCGGCTGTTGACGAATATTGTTCGCACAGTCAAGACAACACAACAACTGGCGGAAACCTGCAGTTTATTCCGTGTAAATCTGCGGTTTGCGCCAGTTTCTCGCGAAGTATTGGCAGGCCCAGCAGTATTTAACGGCCTGCTGGTATATTGAACTATTCGGGCATTTCTCTGCTTGCGCAGAGATTCCCTGAACCTTGGACCCAGGAGTAAATAATGAAAATCAAACTGTTTTTAACCGCTCTGACTTCAGTGCTGGCTATGGCACTGACCTCGATTGCCAGTGGCCAGCAGACACCTCCACCCTGCGGACCGGCAGGCCAGCTGTCCGCGGAACTCGCCGCCGACGTGGCCGACAATGCCCGCTGTTTCGAGCTGCGCATGTACACGGCACTGCCGGACGATAACGGCGATCACGGAATCGGTGAGCTGCATCAGCGCTTCCGCGAACAGGAAGTGGCCATATTCGAACGATTGGGCGCGGACGTTATCGCTGTCTGGCAACGGCTGGATGATCCCAACACCCTGGTATGGATGCTTGCCTACCGTGATCGGGCCCACCGTACGGAAGTGTGGGATGCGTTCCGCACCGATGCCGAATGGCTGGCACTGCGGGAAAAATACCCGGTCCGGGTGTCCGCCGAGGTTTACATGATGAGTAACACCGATTACTCCAATCTCAAGTAGCCACCCCGACAGATGAAGGGTCACCGGGACAATCGACTGGCCTGCCCGGGTCAGTCGATTACCGCCCTGCTTGACCTGGCAGTTTCAAAGCTGGTTACATAACCAGACTCCCGCCGTTCCTGCCCGTCATGGGGCCTGCCCAAACCGCAGGGAATCCTGCAGCAGCCGGAAAGACATGCTGCCGCCAGGGCGCCAGCCGGTTCTGGATAGCGCAGCCACCGGCAGCGTATCGTCGCGGGAAATCCTGCAACTACTACGACGGTAATCCGGCCATGAACAGAATCAATTCAAGGATAATGGAATGCGCCCGGGGATGGGCGGCAGCAGTCACTCCGGCCAGGCCAGGGCAAAGCCCCGACCGCAGGGCCAGGCGGCTGGCCCTGCTGGTTCTGGCAGTTGCCCTGGGCGCCGGCCAGTCCGGTACGGCCCAGAGCAACCTGACTCCCAATGGCGTTGCCGACAACAGGCGGGATGCCTATGCCCTCACCAATGCCAGGATATACCTTCCGGATGGTGAAGTGCTTGAATCCGGGACACTGCTGGTCCGTGATGGCCGGATCGAGCAGGTTGTCGCCGGTAACGAAGACCGTCCCGGTTACTTCGAAATCGACCTGGATGGCAATTACATCTATCCGGGCCTGGTGGACATCTACACGCAATACGGCCTGCCCGAGCCCCGGTCTGTCGATGATCCCAACGGGCGTGCTGAAAATCTGTTGCCCGGCCCCCGGGCGTTCTATGTCAATGACGCCATCAAGTCTCACTTCCGCGCCGTTACGGCATTCATGCCGGACAGCGACCGACGCCAGGCACTGCGTAAACTCGGGTTTTCCACGGTCCTCAGTTATCAACCGGACGGTATAGCCCGGGGTACCTCGGCGCTGGTTACCCTGGGTGACGAACGGGCCAACGAAGCCATCATCGTCCCCGACGTGGCGGCACACTACTCCCTGGATAAGGGCACTTCGGTGCAGTCGGTACCCGGTTCCATCATGGGGTCCATCGCCCTGCTCCGGCAGACCTACCTGGACGGCCAGTGGTTCATGTCCCAGAGCCCGCGGCCGTTTACCGATGAATCCCTGGAAGCCTGGGGCAGAATCCAGGCCCTGCCACAGATCATGGAAGTGGATAACTGGCAGCTGGCCCTGACCATGGACCGGGTGGGAGACGAGTTCGCCAGGCAGTACATACTGAAAACCGCCGGGGACAGCTACCGGCGGCTGGACCTCATCCGGCAGACAGGGGCGACGCTTATCATCCCCGTGGACTTCCCCGAACCCCCGGCGGTTGACGATGCCATCGACAGCGAGGAAGTCAGCCTGGAGGCACTGAAACACTGGGAGCTGGCTCCCCACAATCCGGCCATGCTTGCCGAGGCCGGCATACCCTTTGCCATTACCGCCGATGGCAGCGGTGCCGAATTCTGGACCAACCTGCGCCGGGCGGTATCCGCCGGCCTGCCGGCCGCCACCGCCATCGAAGCGGTGACCCGACGACCGGCCGAACTGCTGGGTGTAGACAGCCTGGTGGGTCAGCTGGCACCGGGATCGCTGGCAAATTTCCTGGTAAGCACCGGGCCGTTGCTGGCAGAAGACTCGGTACTGCTAGAAAACTGGATTCAGGGCCGACGCTATACCCTGGCTGCCGACCAGGACCAGAGGTCCGGTCAATATCGGCTTCGCGTAGCGGATCGCGACCTGCTGCTGGAACTGTCCTTCGATGGCGGCGCAGCGGAAGCGGAATTCGTCGAGTCGGGAACCGCCATCAACCTTGAAGTCGACACCGATTTTATTTCGCTCAGTTATGTCAGCGACGGATCGGGAAACCGGACCAGGCTGGCCGGCTGGCCGGAGGACGATGGCTGGCGAGGCAATGGCCGGCGGCCCGACGGGACCCCGGTCAGCTGGACCCTGGCACGCGTCGCCCCACTGGCTGACACGGTCGGGAATGAAAGGGATCAGGAGCAGTCCGAGCCGCCCGGACCGGTCATTTATCCGTTCGTGGCCTACGGACAGGAGTCCCTGCCGCAGCAGCAGGACATGGTGATCAGAAACGCCACGGTCTGGACCAACGAGGACGCCGGCGTGACGGTAACCGATGTTCTGGTCAGGGAGGGTCGAATCGCCGCGGTGGGCAGCAACCTGTCGGCGCCGGGTGTCACCGAAATAGATGGCAGCGGCAAGCACCTGACTCCCGGCATAATCGATGAACATTCCCATATCGCCCTGTTCAACATCAATGAAAGAGCCACCAACTCCAGCATGGTGCGGATGCGCGACGTGGTGGATTCGGAAAATATCAATATCTATCGAAACCTTGCCGGTGGTGTCGTCGCTGCCCAGTTGCTCCACGGTTCGGCGAATCCCATAGGCGGCCAGTCGGCACTGATCAAGATGCGCTGGGGCGAGCCGGCCGAAGGCCTGCTGATCGACGGTGCGGACCCGTTTATCAAGTTTGCCCTGGGGGAAAATGTCAAGCGCAGTACCAATCCGGATTCGATCCGCTACCCACAGACCCGCATGGGCGTGGAACAGGTGTTCGTCGATGCGTTCACCAACGCCAGGGCCTACGAAAAGGCCTGGGATGAATACAACAGCCTGCCATTGTCGGCGCGCAACCAGGCGATTGCCCCACGCCGGGACCTGGTTAACGAGACCATGCTGGAAATACTGAATGCCGAGCGATTCGTGACCAGTCATTCCTATGTGCAGTCCGAAATCAACATGCTGATGCACGTGGCAGACAGTTTCGATTTCAATATCAATACGTTTACCCACATCCTGGAAGGCTACAAGGTGGCGGACAAGATGGCCCGCCACGGTGCCGGGGGGTCGACATTTTCCGACTGGTGGGGATACAAGTGGGAGGTGCGCTATGCCATCCCCTACAACGCGGCACTGATGCACCAGGCCGGAGTCGTTGTCGCCATCAATTCCGATGATGCGGAAATGTCCCGTCGTCTTAACCAGGAAGCCGCAAAGGTGGTCAAGTACGGCGGTGTCAGTGAAATAGAGGCAATGAAAATGGTGACATTGAACCCCGCCAGGTTGCTGCACCTGGATGACCGCATGGGCAGCATTCGGGCCGGCAAGGATGCGGACCTGGTGCTGTGGTCCGATCATCCACTGTCGGTCTATGCCGTGGCCGAAACTACCTGGGTGGATGGCATTCCCTACTATGACCGCCAGCGGGATCAACAGTTGCGTGACCAGATTGCTGCCGAACGGGCCCGGCTGATCGCCAGGATTACCCGCGACGATACTGCTGTTGCCAATGCCGTCGAAGACGGGGAGGACTAGCCGGATGAAACAGTTGACTCAATTCAATTCTTTTAGCAGACACGGTATTTCCGCCCTGCTGCTGGCCGTGACCACCCTGGTCGCCGCCGGCGGAGCCTTCGCCGTGGTGCCGGTACCGGCACCGGACCAGAGTGAGCCCATCGCCATCGTCGGGGCCATTGTCCATACCGGCAACGGGACCGTATTCGGTGACGGCGTCATCACCTTCACCGACGGAGTAATCACCGCCGTCGGTCAATCCGGCGATGCCATCGACCTGGCCGGGCACCGGGTGATTGACCTGCAGGGCCAGCATGTTTACCCGGGCTTCGTGCTGCCCAATACCGAGCTGGGCCTGCAGGAAGTCGGTAATATCCGTGCCACCCGGGATGTTGTCGAGGAAGGCGATATCAATGCCAGCGTACGCTCGGCCATTGCCTACAACACCGATTCTGAATTTATTCCCACCCAACGCTTCAATGGCATTCTCACTGCCCAGGTAACACCCGCCGGTGGCCTGGTGTCCGGTTCTTCCTCGGTGATGAAGCTGGATGGCTGGAACTGGGAGGACGCGGTGCTGCAGGAAGATGACGGCATGCACCTGCGCTGGCCGGCACTGCGTCGGCGTCAGCGTAATGAGGAAACCGGTGAATTCGAGACTGTTGACAATCCCGATTACGACGGGGCTACTCAGGTACTGAATGAACTGTTCCAGAACGCGGTTGCCTATACCGGTGAGCCGGTAAACCTTAACCTGCAGGCACTGCAACCTGTGCTCAACGGGTTTGCCACGCTGTATATTCATGCCAATGAAGCCAGGGAGATAGTCAGCGCGGTGCGCTTTGCCCGCCGCTACGGCGTGCCGAAAGTGGTGCTGATTGGCGGCCGCCAGGCACTGCTGGTCAAGGACCTGCTGCTGGCCGAATCGATTCCGGTTCTCTACGAGGAAATTCATTCCCTGCCCGACAATACCTGGAGTGACGTGGATGAATCCTTCAAGATGCCGTTCCTGCTCCATGATGCCGGCCTGCAGGTGGGCATAGGCGGGGGCGGTACTTCCCTGGACCGGCAGCGAAACCTGCCGTTCTTCGCCGGAACGGCGGCAGCGTATGGACTGGACAGGGAAACGGCACTGTCATTCATTACCCGCAACAACGCGGAAATTCTCGGGGTTGCTGATCGTGTCGGTACCCTGGAAGTCGGTAAGGATGCAACCCTGATTGTGTCCACCGGGGATGCCCTGGACATGCGTACCAGCAATGTTGTCTGGGCCTTTATCCAGGGGCGGGAAATCGATCTGTTCGGTACCCAGCAGGAACTCTACCAGCGATTCAGGGAACGGTATGAAAACCTGACCAACGACTGAATCCCTTTTCAATTAAACCTGCCATGGCTGGCCTCGGGTTAACGCGGAGAACCGGGAGAGCGGCTGTTCAAAGCCGGTCCCTGAAGGCAAACAGCAGGGCGCCCAGTATCGACCAGAACAGGATAATTCCCCACTCCTGGGGCCAGACCAGGGCAGAAGGGCTGCCCGGCAGGTAAAGCAATATCAGTCCCACCGACAGTACCAGTGCCAGGTATCCGGTAAACCTTCCCAGGGGTGCCCGGTAGGGCCGGGCCAGCCCGGGCTCCCTGCTGCGCAGTGCCAGGAACGACAAGGCGACAAAGGTATAGGCCACGACGATTCCCAGGCCGCCGGCATTCACCAGCCAGACCAGGGCCGGTCGTCCGAAAAAAGGACTGATCAACGACAGGATTCCGGCCAGCAGGATGGCGTTTACCGGGGTGTGATGGGTCGGGTGTACCCTGCCAAGAAATGCTGGCAGCATGCCGGCGCGGGCCATGGCGTAAATGGCGCGACTGGCACCGACGATCAGCGCGTTCCAGGTGGTCAGTATCCCGGCCAGCCCGGTGAGCAGCAGCACCGTGCCACCAATTTCACCATAGATCAGCGCATTGGCATCGGCGGTAACCACCTCGCCCTGCAGCAGCGTGTCATCCTCTATAAGCAGGCCGACGCCGAGAATGATCAGGCTGTACCAGGCGATGGCCATGAGTATGGAAAGCACCAGTGCTGAACCAATATCCTGGAACGGCAGGTCAATTTCTTCCGCGGCCTGGGGAATGATATCGAATCCGACGAACATGAACGGGACCATGACCAGGACCAGGGTGATGCCGCCGACGCCATCGGTGAACAAAGGTTGAAGATTCGTCACCGATCCACTCACCGCCGAGCCACCAATGAACAACAGGCCCACCAGCAGTATCAGTGAGACCACGGTGGTCTGCACGATGGCGACAGTCCTGACGCCGATGATGTTAAGCACGGTCATGGTCACAGCACCGGCGACGCCCACCAGTACCCAGCCCAGGTGAACATCCCAGCCGGCGATGGTCCACAGGTAACCGCGGTCAAGCCCTGGAACCAGTGAACTGAGTACCGTGGGCAGCGCCACGGCTTCGAATGCGATCACCGACACGTAGCCCAGGATAATGGCCCAGGTACAGATGAACGAGGCGACGGGTCCAAGGGCCCGGTGACTGTAGACGTGTTCGCCACCGGCATAGGGCAGGGCCGAGGCCAGCTCGGCATAGGTCAGGCCAACGATGGCGATGGCGCCACCGCCGATAAGGAAGGCCAGGATTGCGCCCAGGGTGCCCGCCGAGCTTATCCAGGTACCGGTAAGCACAACCCAGCTCCAGCCGATCATGGCGCCGAAGGCCAGGGCAATCACGTCACGGCGACCAAGCACCCGCAGGAAGCTGGATTTCCTGGGGGAATCGGTCATGGGATCGGCGGCAGCCGCCGTCTCACTGCTGGAAGACAAGTTCGCCGTTCAGGTAGGTCTGTTCCACTGTCACCGCCATGATCTGCTCAGGGTCGATAGTCAGCAGATCGTCGGACAGCACGATCATGTCGGCGTACTTGCCCGGTTCCAGCGAACCTTTCACCGCTTCCTCGCGATTCAGGTAGGCGCCCAGCAGCGTGTAGGCACGAATCGCTTCCTCCATGGTGATGGCCTCGTCCGGACCATAGACCTGGCCACTCATACCCCGGCGCGTCACCGCGGCGTACAGGCCAACCATGGGACCGATGGGCAGTATGTCGCTGGAGATGGCCACGGTGATACCGTGATCCATGGGTGAGCGCAATGGATTGTTGTGCTGCAGACGCCAGCCGTCCAGGTTTTCCGCGTAGCGACCTTCCAGAGTGTACGTGAAATTGGGCTGCTGAGTGATGTGAATAGCGTGTTCCGCCATCAGTTCCATGGTCAGCTCCGGAGGACGCATGGAAAAGTGATTGAGGTAATGGCGGTGGTCTTCCCGGGGATTGCGTTCCAGCGCATCGGCCAGGGTGTTCACCACCAGTACGATAGCGGCATCCCCGATGGCGTGGATGCCCATCTGCCACCCGGCGTCGTGTATCTCGTTGAGCAGGCTCACCAGTTCCCCTTCGGGCATGTTGAGGTAGCCGCGGTATTCACCCTGGTTGACATAAGGTTCCAGCGTGTAGGCGGCAGGACCGGTAAAGCCGCCATCGGCAAACACCTTGATGGGCCCGATCCTGAGGAACTCATTGCCGTCACCGACCCGCGCTTTCAATGCGTTGATTTCCTCGGGATTGCGCCACTGGAACTGCAGTGCCGACCGGGGCAGCGGCAGCCTGGCGTTGGCGTACAGGTCCTCGAACATCAGGTAGTCGCTGGTGGTTTTGGAGGCATCGGTGATACTGGTGATGCCCTTGGCCAGCAGGGCGTTAAGGTTGACTTCCAGGGAGGCGATCAGTTCTTCGTAGGTGGAATCCGGTACCAGGCGACCGACGATCTCCTGGCGTTCCCGGATGATGCCGTTGAGTTCGCCATCGTCACCACGCTCGATTATGCCGCCTTCGGGTTGCGGTGTGTCCAGCGTCACTCCGGCCAGTTCCAGGGCGAGGCTGTTGACCACGGCACTGTGACCACCGGCGCGGGTCAGGGTGACCGGATTATCGGGCGCTGCCGCGTCCAGGTCGGCCCGCAGCGGGCGCCGGCCCTCGGCAAGCTCGTCTTCCGACCAGCCATAGCCGGTGATCCATTCGCCTTCACCGATCTCCTCGACCTTGGCCGCGATCAGGGCCTGGATTTCGGTAATGGACGTCACCTCGCCCAGTTCGATGTACCGTTGTGGCCGGCCCCTGATGTGAATATGCGAATCGACAAAACCCGGCATCAGGGTCTTGCCCGCCAGGTCCACCAGTTGATCTGCCTGGTAGCGGGCGGTGAGTTCGCCGCCGCCGGTTGCCACGATACGACCGTCATCCACCACCACGGTATTGTGAATGGAGAAATTCTCATCAACCGTCAGCACCTTGCCATTGGTCAGGATCAGGTCGACCGCGGCCTGGCTGTCGGCTGGCGGATTGTCCGCGTCCTGCGCGGTCTGCTCGGGCTGCCCGCAGGCGCTCAGTAACAGGGCGAGTAAAACCGGAAAAGAAGACACCGGAAACGACAATCTGGACCTGGTAAACATAATCAACCTCGACTTGGCGGAATTCAGGATGCAAGCAGTTTTTCTTTCTGCACGTAAGCGTAGGTGTTCTCCAGTCCCTTGCCGAACATCTCGATCATCTCGTCCACCTGTTCCGGCTGGATGATCAGCGGTGGGCAGAAGGCGAGGCAGTTGCCGCCCACAGCCCGGACCAGGAGTCCGTGATTCTGGCAGCACTGTTTGGCCATGGCGCCGACCTTGCCGTCGGGAAACACTTCCCGGGTCGAGCGATCGGCCACCAGCTCGACGGCGGCGATCAGGCCCTTGCCCCGCACCTCGCCGACCAGCGGGTGATCGGCGAATTCCCGCAGCCGTTTCTGCAGGTAGGTACCGACAACAGCGGCGTGTTCAAACAGGTTGTCCCGCTGGTAGATCTCGATGGCCTTCAGGGCCGCGGCGCAGGCTACCGGATGCCCGGTATAGGTATAGCCGTGCCCGAACACGCCGACATCGGCGCTGGGTTGTTTCATGGCGTCATACATGAAGCCCGGAATCACCGCGGCACTGATGGGAATGTAGGCGGATGACAACTGCTTGGCCAGGCTCATCAAGTGGGGGGTAATACCGACAGTGCGGCAGCCGAAATCATTGCCGGTACGACCGAACCCGCAGATGACTTCGTCTGCCCAGAACAGGATGTCGTGCCTGGCCAGCAGTTTTTCCAGGGCAGGAAAGTAACCGGCCGGCGGCACCACCACGCCGGCGGCGCCACCGATGGGCTCGGCAACAAACGCGGCAATGGTTTCGGGACCTTCCTGCTCAATCATCTGTTCCAGTCCGCCAAGCAGCCTGGCAACGAACTGGTCCTCGGTTTCACCCGGTTCATGTCCGTGGTAATAATGAGGCGTTGCGGTACGCAGAATACCCAGGGCATCCACGGGTACGTCGAAATGCGTATGCATGGCAGGGAGGCTGGTCAACGCGGCGCTGGCCAGGGTCACGCCATGGTAGGCGCGATCGAAGGTGATAATCTTCTTCTTTTCCGGTTTGCCGATGACGTTGAAATAGTAATGCAGCATCTTGATCTGGGAATCGTTGGCTTCGCTCCCGGAATTGGCGAAAAACAGGCGTGCCTGTTCGACAGGTACCATGGCGGCAAGGCGATCTGCCAGATCCATGGCCACCTGGTGAGTGCGGCCACCGAACATGTGGCTGTAGGAAAGCGTCTGCAACTGCCCGGTAATGGCGTCGATCATTTCCCGGTTGCCATAGCCAAGGGCTGAGCACCATAATCCGGCCAGGCCCTCGAGATAGCGCTGGCCCCGGTCGTCGTAGACGTAGATGCCGTCGCCGCGAACGATGTTGAGCTGCTCGACCTGCTTGAAATTGGTGGTGGGGTAAACAAGTGCTGCCATGACGCCAGAGGATAAGCCAGTCCATGCCTTTTTGCCAATGGCGACCGGGTCGGGACTCTGATTCACCACTGATGGAAACAACCGCTATGGAAAACGTCAAAGACCTGCAGGACAAAGTGTACGTGATTACCGGCGCAAACAGCGGCGTGGGCTACGAGTCCGCCCTGAATTTCGCCCGCCGGGGGGCAACGGTGGTATTGATGTGTCGCAGCGAGGAGCGCGGCAACCGCGCCCTGGAGACCATCAGGGCGGAATCAGGTAATCAGGATGTCCACCTGTACCTGGCGGATTTCAGCCTGATGGCCAGCGTGGCCGAGGCTGCCGGGAAACTTCGGCAGGCCTTTCCGAAAATCGACGTCCTCTGCAACAATGCCGGTGCTGCCATGCCCAGGCGCGAGGTCACCAGCGAAGGCTTCGAGCTTACCTTTGCCACCAATCACCTCAGCGGCTTTCTGCTGACCCAGCTGTTGCTGCAGCCCCTGTTGGCCGCAGCGGAACAGGGCAGCGCCCGGGTTGTCTTCACCAGTTCCCTCGGCCACAAAAGCGGTCCCCTTGACTTCAATGACCTGCAGATGAGCACCGGCTATCGGGGGCTCAAGGCCTACGGGCGTTCCAAGCTGATGAACCTGCTGACTGCCCGTGAGCTGTTTCGCCGCTACGGTGAGAGCGGACTGGTCACCAGCTCGTTTCACCCCGGCGCCGTGCGCACCTCCATCTGGTCCAAGGGTGGGGTGATGGGCAGGCTGCTGGGTACCGTGCTGTACCCTTTCATGATCAGCGTCGAAGCGGGGGCCGATACCATGATCTGGCTGGCCGGCTCCGACGACGAAGCGGCGGCCAATGCCAATGGGGACTACTTTTTCAAGCGTGAAAAAGCATCGGTAGCGCCGTTTGCCACCGACGAGGACGCCGCCAGGCTGTGGGATATCAGCATGGAGCTGGTCAACCCCTACCTGGGCGACTGAGTATCGTTCCTCAGTCGATCATCGGCGCCCGGCGCTGACCCGCGCCCCTGGCGTCAGCCTGTTGCCGGCGACGCTGTTCGCCCTTGCGTTGCAGGGCGTCGCGGTTACTGTCATCGACCCGCGCATAGGCAGCGCGCCAGGAGTCATCCTCGCTCCAGGTGAACAGTGCCCGCCAGGTGGCACGGGGTTGGTCAACGCCGTGAACCATTGTCAGCGCCTGGCGGACGATAGCCAGCTGCATGTCACGATCGCCGGGCTTACCACAGGGATTACCCAGGGGGAAGTCCGTATACAGGAAGCGCGGTACCCCGCAGTGTTCAACGATATCCAGTGCCGAGCCCAGGATCACCGTTACCATGCCGTTGGCTTCCAGGTGTCGCGCTACCAGACTCACGGTCTGGTGACAGACCGGTCACAACGGCACCAGCAGGGCGATGTCAGCCTGATCCTGGCGGCAGAGCGCCAGGATTTCCGGTGCATCGGTGTCGATGGTGGTGCGCTGGCTGTATTCGGTGGGCACGCAGTAGAACCGGGGTGCCAGGCTGCCGGTAACGCCAGCGTCCCGCAGCTGCGCCAGTTGCCACAACGGCAGGAAAGACGGAATGTCCCGGGTATGGGTGTTGTCCTTGTCCCAGGACAGGTGGTCGGTGTACAGCCGCCGGGGAGGGGGCGACACCGGCACCGCGGTAACCTCGCGATCACTCCGACTGGCGGCGTCGCCGGGCATTGCCGTGGTAACCACGGCGATCCTGGATTGATCCAGGGCCTTTACCGGCCTGGTGAAAGGCACAGACTCGAAATGAGCCCAGCGGTAGTCATCGGTGTAGCCCTGGGCCCGGTAATACCGCCGGGTTCTTTCCATATAGCTGATGTCCATGAGAGATTTCGCTGTTGACCATTGACGCTTAAGGAACCACCGATGACAGGATAGCGGATTCGCCGGGTCGGCAGAACCCGGCCATCCGGGAAAGGCTTATCCGTATCTGCCTGGCTGACCCCGGCGTTTCTCCACTATTCAGGCAGGGCATAGGCGATGACATGGCCGCCGGACACGGCTTCGCTGTTGTCGCCCTCGTCGATGGCGGTTTCCAGCTGCAGCCCGCCACCGCCATCGGGCACTGTGACCAGAACGTACTGCCTGCCGCTGACAGGACTGACATAGGTCATCGACGTTGCCGTGGATGACCCGGGCAGGGGATCGGTCCAGACTTCCTCGCCGGTGAGGATATCCATGGCGCGCATGGTGCTGTCGACGACATTGCCATTGAAAATAAGGCCGCCGCCGGTGACCACGGAGCCGGCCAGGTTGTAAAACATGCCCATTGGCAGTGGCAGGCGGGTGGCCAGGCCCAGGGGTCCCATGTCCCGGGCAGTACCCAGCGGCCTTCGCCACAGGATTTCCCGGGACACCAGGTCCACCACCGCCAGTTCGCCATAGGGCGGTTGCAGGCAAGGCGCGAAAATCGGCGACAGGAAAAAGAAGGAGTAGGCGCCGTAGGGAGTGCCGGACTGGACGCCGCCCAGGCCAAGAAACTCATCACCCCGGACCTGGTCCCGGGGAATCAGCCGCACCACCGACGGGTTATGCAGCGTGTTGACCACCATCAGGTGGTTGATTTCATCGACGGCGACACCGCCCCAGTTGATGCCGCCGGTGACACCGGGATAGGAAAGCGTGCCGTCGCCGGTCGTGGGTGGTGTCAGGGGTCCCTCGTAGCGCATCCGCCTGAATTGCGTACGACACACGGCATGGTCGAATGGCGTTATTCCCCACATGTCGGTCTCGGCCAGTAACTCATGGTCGAAACGGGGCATGCCGATTGAGAAAGGCTGGGTCGGGGACGTGGTTTCATCCGGCAGATCAGTCTGCGGCACCGGCAGTTCCGCCACCTCGGCCAGGGGTTCTCCGGTCTCCCGATCCAGCAGGAAAATCTGTGCCCGCTTGGTGGGGACGATGACTGCTTTGCGGATGTCGCCGTTGACAGGAATATCAACCAGCGTGGGCTGTGCCGGTACGTCATAGTCCCAGATGTCATGGTGGGTGGTCTGAAAATGCCACCTGACCCGCCCCGTGCGGACATCCAGTGCCACGATCGAACTGGAGTATTTTTCCATGGCTTCGCTGCGATGACCGCCGAAGTAGTCGGGCGTGGCATTGCCGGTGGGCACATATACCAGGCCCAGTTCGTCGTCAGCGCTGGTGAGACTCCAGACATTGGGGGTGCCCCGGGTGTAGGATTCCCCGGGCGGCGGCAGGCCGGGCCGGTCTTCTCTGCCCATGTCCCAGGCCCAGACAAGCTCCCCGCTGACGGGATCGAATCCCCGGACCACGCCGGACGGTTCCTGTGTTTCCTGGTTGTCCAGGACCCAGCCGCCCAGCACCAGGACGTCGTTGGCAATGGTGGGTGGCGACGTAACAAAGTAGAAACCGGGTTTGACCTCACCCATTCCTTCCAGCAGATCGATCTCGCCGCCATCGCCAAAGCCGGTGCAGGGCCTTCCGGTTTCCCTGTTCACCGCCACCAGCCTGGCGTCGGTGGTGGCGGTGAACAGCCGTTCCGGGCAGTCGGCGGACGGTGAATCGGCGGGGGCCTGGTAATGGGTCACGCCACGACAGGTGTCCCAGAACCCGATGCGTGGCGTCTGTATTTGGGGGTCAAAGCGCCAGCGTTCCGCGCCGCTGTCCGGGTCCAGGGCCAGGATGATGTTCCGGCCGGTGCACAGGTACAGGCCGTTCCCTACCTGGATGGGTGTGCCCTTGAACTCGCCGGGTACGCCGGTACGTATCTCCCAGGCCCGCTGCAGCTGGCTGACATTGTCGACATTGATCTGGTCGGTGGCCGCAAAGCGGGTACCGGCTTTCGACGAGCCATAATGGCGCCACTCCCCGGAACTGTTGTTAACCTGGCCGGTGCCGGGTGCCGACGGTGTGCCCACCTGGTAGCCGGTATTGGCCAGGAACAGCGCCACGAGGAACACGGCATAGACTGCCAGGGTGATACGGGCGGCAGGTTTGCCCAGCAGGGGCTCCGGTTCAACCTGCAGCAGTCCCCGCCGTACCCGCGGAACCAGGAACCACAGACCCAGCACGGTAAAGAAGGCCACCCGGGGCAGCAACGGCCAGGCCGCCAGGCCGACCTCGTAGATGGCCCACAGGTAGGTGACTACCAGGAAGATTCCGTACAGCCGGGCACCCCGGGAGTCTCCCCGGAACAGGAAACCGCTGCAAGCCGCGAGTACGATACCGGCCAGCAGATAGTAGGAAGACCCCCCGGCGGCCAGCAGGCCGGTACCGAGGTACAGCAGCGACAGGCCGCACAGGCCCACCACAACTGCAAGAAAACGGGGTTTGGGGTATGCAGTTTTTACTCGGGTCAACGCCTGCTCCTTGAACGTATCGGACATGCCTGAATGCCGTGGTTATCCCTGTAAATATACCACCGTCTATGATCGGCCGTGCAGGTGTTATAAGCTTGGGCAGTATGCGGAAGTTTGAGGTATCCAGAGAGAATGTCTGAGCTGAGGCGACTTTTCCTGCTGTTCATCGCTGACCGGCAGGCCTGGTGTGCAATCAGTGCACTGCTTGCTGTCCTCGGCATGGCGGGGGGTCATGCGGCAGACATCGGGGAAGCCGACGTCATCGCCGCGATGAACCTGCCGGACAGGCTGGCGGCGGACGTGGAGCGGGATGCCCGCAGCAGGCCGGAAAAGGTTATTCCCCTGCTGCAGATCGAAAGCGGTGACCGGGTGGTGGATATCTTCGCCGGCGGTGGCTATTACAGTGAGCTGCTGGCCAGAGTGCTGGGTCCCACCGGGGAGGTGGTGCTGCATAACAACATGGGCTTCGAAGCCTGGGGCATCAACGGGCTCAACGACCGCTTCTATCGTCGCGAGCCGGGAAACATCACCCGACAGACAACCAGCGGTATCAATCTCGATCTGCCGGCGGAGTCGCTGGATGCAGCCCTCGTGGTGATGGCGCTGCACGACCTTTACGTGATCCCCAAGCGCTACAACGGTGAGGAGTATGTTCCGGTGGGGTCTGCACCGGATGCCGGCTATTTTCTTGAACAGGTGTTCCAGGCACTGAAAGCCGGGGGTCGGTTCGTGGTCGTGGATCACGCCGGCGAACCTGGCATGGACGACGACACGGTGGCGGACCTGCACCGGATGAACGAAAGCTTCGCCAGGCAGGAGATCGAAGCCCGGGGCTTTCTTTTCGTCGAGTCGTCGGCGGCCCTGCGCAATCCCGATGACGACCGTCACCGCATTGTCTTCGACGAGGACCTGCGCGGGCGGACCGACCGCTTCGTCCTGGTGTTCGAGAAACCCTGACAGTGGTTCCCGGAGGGTGCCGCCACGTGGAATCCCGCTTCAACAACGACCAGGCCGTCCACCACTCCGCCGGTTCCGGCTTATACCCTGGCCGGTGACCTCGTGTTTTTCTGGATCAACTGAAACTGATCACCATCGATACCATGCCTGCAGCTCACCCAGCCAACCCCGCCGTGTTCATCGCCAGCCATGACGCCGAGGACTACGCCCGGCTGCTTGCCCGGGAACTGGGCGACCAGGTACCGGTCAATACCGTGGTCCGGCGCGCTGCCGTCCTGGCCGGCTACGACGGCGAGCCCATCCTGCTGGGCAGGCCGGATTTCCTGGTGGACCTGCTGAAGTCACGGCCGCCGGTCCAGTGGGTGCAGTCCACCTGGGCCGGGGTCACCCCGCTGGTGGAAATCGATTTCAGGGACTACCGGCTGACCGGAGTAAAGGACGTGTTCGGCAGGCAGATGGCGGAGTATGTTTTCGGTTATCTGCTGGTTCACGAACTCAGGCTGGAACAGCGCCGGGACAGTCAACATCAGCACCGGTGGGACGACACACCCAGCGGCACCCTGGGCGGCAAGGTCATGGGCATCATGGGCACAGGCTCTATCGGCATCCACCTGGCGCACATGGCACGCGCCTTCGCCATTACGCCCATCGGTTTCAACAGCCGTGGTGAGCCACTGGAACCGTTTGCACAGGTCTATACCGGCGACACCCTGACTGCATTTCTGCAGCAGTGTGACTACCTGGTGGGTGTGTTGCCGGCAACACCGGCAACCAGCAACCTGTTGGACGCCGCCGCCTTCGCCGCCATGAAAAAATCGGCTTACCTGGTCAACGTGGGACGGGGCAATCTCGTGGACGATGATGCACTGGTCAACGCCCTGCGGGAACAACAGCTGGCCGGTGCCGTCCTTGACGTGTTCCGGGATGAACCCCTGGCCGCGGACAGCGTTCTCTGGGACGCGCCGGGATTACGTATCACCGGGCATGTTGCCGCGGTCAGCCTGGCGGCGGATATTGCCCGGCTGTTCGTGGACAACTATCGGCGCTTTACCAGCGGAGAAAAGCTGCAGCACCTGGTTGATTTCGACAAGGGGTATTGATGCCCGCAGTGCCTGGTCGTTGTCCCCGGTACACCGTGGCGGCTTTCAGAAGTTGATCCGGGTGGTCAACTGCAATCGCTGCAGTTCACCATCCGCCCCGTTCAGCAGGCTGCGCCAGCCATGCAGAAATTCAATGCCGACAGAGAGTCGCCGCCCGGGAGTCCAGATCAGGTTGGCATGAGCCGAGCGGCTGTCACGGGTCAGTTCCCGGCTGCTGGTCCCGTGGGGATCCGCTCGGGAATAACTGAAGGCAAAGGTTGACCGCCACCGGGGTTCCCAGAAATGCTGCCAGGCGATCATTGCACTGGACAGGGTGGCCAGTTCGATTTTACCGGCAGGAGTGACCGTGGCATCGGCGTAGGTTGACAGGGTGGAGTAACGGGCCAGCGCATTGCCGTGATTGAACATGAACCGCAGGTTGTCCAGGGCACCAGTGGCAATCCGCCCTGCCAGGCTGACCGCCGTACCGATTGCCGAGTCGGTCTGCAGCGACGGGGCAGTCGGGCCGGTGGTGCTGATCTCCCGCACCAGGGCGCTCACTGAGAAGTTTCCCCGGTTCCCGGTTCTGTCGATCTTAACAACCAGGTCGGGGGGACGGCGATCCCCGGTGCCGGTGATGGCGGCTTCGCCGACAAAATGCAGACGGTTCAGTGGTTCCTCCAGGGCAACGCTGATGCTGGTGGTGGCCGTCAATGGCTGCTGCCAGCGCAGCAGCCGGTGCCGGGTGACCACGTTGCCCACGGCGATGCCACTGTTCAGGTCTGCCAGGGCCGACGTATTGGTGAATGTCGTATAGGTCTGCCCGGCCAGCAGTCTCCCGAGGACGATATAGGCGTGGCGCAGCCTGGGGTCATGGCTGTTGTCGACCCGGTCTGCATCCAGGTCGCCCTCCACCAGTGCTTCAAGCCGTCCCAGGGGCGTATCCTGCACCGCACGTAACCAGAGGCGCGATTCCCTGGCATGACTGTTCAGGCGGGAAAAATCCGCGTCGGCGCCGGCGTCTACCGGGATATCGGGAATCCACAGTTCACTGTCGCCATTCAGGTTGCCACCGGCGCTGATGCCACCGCTGAGCACGTTCAGCTTGAAAAAACCGCCGGCGCTGAATTGCAGCGGCTCCGCCAGGGACACGGAGTGACTGAAGGACAGGGCAACTACCACGACGGTGACAGGGAAATGGTCAACAAGGGATTGGATAAGTTTAAACAAACTGATCACCGTCGCTGGTTCCCCGGATCACGATACAGCGTATGGCAGCTGTTACAGGTTGCATCAATTTCCGCCAGCCCGGCTTCCAGCTGCTCCGGCCCAAGAGCTCCGGCCTCTGCCTGGTCGGCCAGGGTGTCTGCCCGGGAGGCGAGGGTCAGGGCGAGGGCGTTGAAGCGGTCCACCTCTTCCGGCGCCAGAGCCAGTGATGCACTGCTGGCAGTTATTACCGCCGCGCTCCGCTGCAACCGACGGGCGGCCTCTGCAATCCTTGCGACCAGGGCCCCGCGTTCCCGGGCCAGCACTGTCTCGGTGCGATGCAGATCGAACAGCAGGACATGCAGGCGGGCATTCTCCAGCGCCAGCTGTTCGCTCATGACGGCATGCAGACTGATCGATCCGCTATTGGTGTCGTCAACATTGTGGTCAGGTTCAAGTGGCGGTGTATCGCCGGCGCAACCGGCTACCAGCCAGCTCAACAGCAGGCAATAGAGATATCTGTTCAGACAGTGACCAGGCATGGTTCGCAGATAAGGTAATTGATCAGAGGTTCATAGAGTTATCACAACACATACAGGCATGATACCGGGAATACCTGCCGAGGTCGTCGCCTGCGAAGTGTGGCATGGCGGTGGCGCCTGCCAGGGGTGCCGATTGTGGTCTGCCGTCGCCCACACGGAATAGCAGTAATCCGAATTTACACCAGTTATGATCCTGCCTGTTTGCAGCCAGTTGTCCGCCAGTCGGCGAAACGACGGGAAACTGTGTAATTTTCCAGAGCCGTGCCTGTTCTGATATGGAAAGCACAACAACCTCCGGCGAGTCTGCCAGGTGGCACATTCGAGTGCAGCACAATGGGAGAAGTTTTCAGCAGCGTATTGATTGGCACCAGCGGACTGTTCCTGGTTTGCCTGGCAGCGTTGGTTCTGACCCTTCAAAGGTCGGTAATAACCGAAGATGCCGTTGTTGGTGTACGATTTCAGGCGGCGGTATTGCTTGTGTTGCAGGTGACTCACTTTATTGAAGAGTACCTGTATCAGTTCTACATTGAATTCCCCTCGTTGCTGGGTCTTCAGGCCTGGCCGATGGAATTTTTCATAGTCTTCAATCTGTCGTGGATTCTGATCTGGGCCCTGGCGATAGCAGGTATCAGCGTATTTCCCAGGGTCGCGATTTTTCCGCTCTGGTTCCTTGCCATGGCATCAATGGCAAACGGCCTTATTCACCCGGCCATTGCCATTCGGGTTGCTGCTTATTTTCCGGGGTTATTTTCTTCTGTTTTCGTTGGCTTTTTCGGTGTGATACTGTTCAGGCGGTTATTAGGAGCTACGATGGTCGGTAATCCCGGGGCCGGTTCCCCCGGGCAATGAACCTAAACGTCTACCAACAACAATACCTTTTCCCGCCAACGTATCTCACTGGAAACGGCTGCATGATAATCAGATTGTTGGAAACCGGTATGCAAACAGTGTCAGGTCTGAACATTGGTCAGACCATGTGCTGCGAGATCCATCCGGGCTTCGCATTACCCTTTTGACAAGAAATGGATTTTCTGGTCAGGAATATGGGACCATAAGCGGTATGGTTTGTCCGGCTCACAGGACGATCCACGGCGTGGATGCAATAAGCGGGTTGTTGGGCTGGTTACCTGATCGTGTGTCCAGATTGCGGCGTGATGTGAACGGAGTCTTGAATCGGCAAGTCGTCCCTAGGAGGTAAGCCATGAACAGCGAGGATTCCATGAACAATGAGGAAGCCAGGTTAAGTTTTGCGGGAATCGCCTTCGGCGCCATTGCCTTCATCGTGGCCCTGGTACATTTCTGGGCCGGACCGTTTTCATCGCAGCCTGCCCTGGAGCAGACGGTTGCCGAACGGGCGGTGGCCATCAGGGATTCCACGATAGCCGCGCTGCGGGGTGATGAAGTGGAGTCAGTCCAGGAACCGGCGGAATTCACTCTGGATCGCGGTATTGAAATGGCCGTACCGATTTTCGGTGGTATCGCGATAATTCTGGGCGTCGTCGGATTCGCGCTGAAAGAACCTCTGCGGGTCGCCGGTGGTGCAGCTTTTCTGGGGGCGTGTGGCATCGCTTTTCAGTTCGCCGCCCTGGCACTGGGCGCGTTGGTACTGGCTATCCTCGTGGCAGCCGTCCTGTCTCAGCTGGGATTCGGCTGACGGAAAACCGCTACCATTGTCTCTCGAATTTCCGCGTGAACGGCGAGTGGTTCCTTAAAGGTTTTCACCAGGGTTTTGCTGTGCCTGGGGCCCGACTGCGAGGAAGCTGTTCGGGGAATCAAAGCGCCGCAAAGTTTTCTGGATCGTCTCGGTTTATCCTGTTGCCATGAAAAACGCTATCAGAATCATCCTGCTGGTCGGATTGACTGCCCTCTGCCCCGTTGCCGTTCAAGGCAAAGAATCGGCAATAATCCAGGCGACTGCCTATGTGCTAAGTGGAGATCCCATCAATGTGGAAGCCGTCGCCATCGGCGAGGATCTGAGCCCGCAGAAACCCCTTACCCTGCTGGTATGGCGGTCCGCGAGTCGACGCTGGACTTCCCTTGGCTCCAGTCATACGACTCGTGATTCGGGTTTCACCAAAGTGACTGGCAATAGAGTCCTGTTTACTTACACGGATACCCAATCCCTGGACCCGGGTGCCACGTATTTCGGTACCACCCGAAGCTGTACAGCGAATGGAATTTGCCCGCTTGATGTGGAACCAGATGCAGCAGTGCGCGTCATAATCGCCTGGTAACAAGCCCGGTAATTGTCAGAGCTCGCCTTCCGCACTTCAGTGACTCTCTGACGCACCAATTGAAAATGAGTGGGTGCCCGGTTCTGGCTCTGGAACACTATCTGGTTGAAAGCGCTGCCGTGAATCGTTTTTTTGATGCATTCTTAGCAAGGGGTGTGAGCATGAGCGGAGTCTAAAGGACCATTGCCGACCTCATCACCCTTTCAGCCTTCTCCCTGATTTCGGTAGCCACAGTGAAAGGATCGCCGTTGACGATTTCACTCCTGTACAGCTCTACCGACAGGGCGCCAGTGTAACCCTTGTCCGCGAGTTTTCGGATAATTGCATCCAGCGGGGCGATACCGTCCCCCGGAATTACCCGGTAGCTGTTGTCAGTCAGTTCCCTCGGCGCGTCCAGCAGGTCTTGAAAGTGACAATGGGCCAGTTCTCCCGGTTCGAGCAGGTCCAGATCTTCCAGCTTACTCAGCCCGGACCAGAAATGAAAAAAGTCGATCATCATTTTAAGGTTGGGGTGATCCGCAGCCCGGGTCACACTGAGTGCCGAGGTCAGGGTAGCGAAATGCGTCGAGGTACGTATGAACTCGATCATACAGATGAGACCGTATTCGGCTGCGATGTCAGCGGCTTCCCGGACGCTGGCCGGTGTTGCTGCGAAATCCTCCGCACTCACCGGTCGACGGGTAACGCATGCCGAATAGAGTTTATCCAACCCCAGGGTCGCGTATTGATCGCAGCGCCTGCGCCATTCCTCCAGGGATGCCTCGCGTTCCGGCCCGGGAATCCACAGGTCGGGCAGGCCAGTTGACGCACAGACCGGCGTCATGCCGAGGTCATCGAGCAGCGCCCGCGCGCCTTGCAGGGTATCGTTCAAAAGGAATTCGTCAAGCATTCCGCCGTTGAGCTCGACGTACTCGATACCGGCGCGGGACCAGCCTTCCAACGCTCCCCGGAATCCGGCGGCACGTGAGGTGCTTTGATGCATGGCGAACAGCATTTTCCCCTCGGGAGCGGCCTGGGAAAAGGCGTCACTGCCTGAAAGTACAAAGGGTGTCACCAGTGAGGTTTTGAGAAAATCGCGTCGCTTAAACATGTTGAGTACCTTCTAGTATGTGTCAATCGCGAACCCGCCGGGCGCCGCACACCGGATAAGGTGATCTGATTCGATACCGTTGTGTGCAGGGATCGCTGTGCGGCCACTGCAGCTGGATGCCTGCAATTGCTCTGAAGTTTCATGTATCAGTAATTCTGGTTACGGCCATGAATGGTCATAAAGCCAAGCTGCCTCGTCCTGGCAGTCCGTCTTGAGCGATTTGTCAGGCCGCCATTTCTGCCTCATCCGGGTACCAACGCCAGGCACGCGCCTACCGGGTCCTGAATCACAGCATAGGTGCATTTCCCATCGGTTCCGGTCGTTTCTTTGATGATCTTACCCCCTTCCTCTTGAACCCGGCGAAGGCTTTCAGCGATGTCACCGACGGAAAGGTACAGCATCCAGACTGGTGGCAGAACTGCATTGGCACCTCGAGCATGGCAGACTCCCGCCGCTGGATGCCCATCGCCACCAATCATGTTGTAGTCCGCATAGCGCTCTCCAGCATCTTCCATCTCGACGTGCTTCACCGACCAGCCAACCACCTGCTGGTAGAAGTCACGGCTCGTCGAGGCATCAGTAACCGTCAGATCGACCCAGGAGATGCAGCCGATGCTTGCTGCCCCGTCGTGAGACATGGAGTCCTCCGGTGAGGGGACATCATCCCGGGAGACGACCGGGATAAGTCCGAAAGCCGCACCGTCAGGATCGAACAACACCGCCCATTGACTCGTTCCATCATCGCCCTTGGCGTGCGCGAACTCACTGCCGCCCAGGTCGAGCGCACGTTTTACACTTCCTGCCACGTCATCGACCTGTATGTGCGGCATCCACACAGTTGGAAGATCGGCATACTCAGTGCTTTGCTGCCCCACGCCGATGACAGGAATGCCAAGGTTGTTCATCAGATCTTCGCGCCAAAGAGGGCTATTGCCGGTGCTGAGTACTCGTGCGTAGAAACGCACAACACGTTCGTGTTGGGGAACGGCGATATCAGCGCTGACGATTCCTCCGACACGAGGAACAAACGGATCAGTCATGGTAAACCTCCTCGCCGAATTCCAGTTCGGAAGTGCTGAAAATCATTTCGCTAAAGGGGCTACCCCAATGAGTTCGCATACGCAGTAATCCGAAGGTGGCCTGGCATCAATAAATGATGGGGAGGCCAAAAAAATTCGACGGGTCCCTTTACCTGTTATATCCGCAGTCGGCCAGGTGCGGACACTATTGGCCTCTTTATCCAAATGAGTCTGAGTGAGAATTCATTAATTCTACGCCTATTCGCTGGTACAGCCTTGCGGAACTATGATTAACTCCACCTACTACATGAGTTTTATAATCAACACCTAAAGAATCGAGAAATTGCATGTAGTTGAGAGTTGCTTCGTAGTTGAATCCTTCTGTTCCAACCCAGATAACGATTTTCAGTGCCGGAGCATCGTTTTCCGCATAGCTTTTCGCCAACGAGTAAGCATCATTCCCCTCGCCGAAATCGAAACTCCTAGCGTCTTCGCTACGCGTATCCAGCTCTACCCCGGCATTTTTACAAATCTGTTTCTCCACCGCATACCCTGGACCCCCAGCTGCGGCAGACGAAATTAGCTCCGGGTAGTTGAACATTATCCTGGTTGTTCCGCGTCCACCTTGTGAAAAACCCTGTATGGCCCGACCTTCCCGGGTTGCAATAGATCGGTAGGCGGAATCAATATGAGGTATAAGGTCCTTAAAGAACCTTTGATTAAGTATGAAAATACTCTTCTTGTAATCGTGATTCTTGTGGCAGGCGTGTTGTCTGCTGATCAGGTGTTTCCTATCTCACCACCGTTACCGGGCAGGGTGCCTGGTTGACCACGGCGTGACTGACGCTGCCAAGTATTGCGCGCTTCAGCCCGGTGCGGCCATGGGAGCCGATTACAATCAGGTCAACGTCGTTGTCCCGGGCGAACTGACAGATCGCTTCCGCCGGATGGCCCCATTGCATTGTCGAATGGGCGTCACTTTTCAGTTTGCCCAGAGCCTTGACCGTCTCGGGAAGTTCCTTTTCACCCGCGCGCCGTTCCAGCATGCTGCGAATCTCGTCTACGGGCATCGTGGCGTAGGGGCTGCCTTCGGGAAACTCGCCGACACCCCATGCGCTGGAAATAACCAGGTCTTCGCTCTGCACCATCAACACGCTGACTTTGGCGTCCAGCGCCCGGGCCAGGTCGCCCGCCACGGCGGCAGCCTTTAGGGCGTCCTGGGAGCCATCCGTGGGGACAAGAATATGATCCATTACCAATTCCTCAACTGAAAATATCGAAGGTTCCAAAATTGCCGTTGAGCAGTCCGGCCGCATCTTGGTAACCCAGCCAGCGTTCCATCATGGTCTGGTAGACACGGCGGAAATCGGTGGTATGTGCCAGGTTATCACCCTCGGCAAGATCGGTGAGGCTGGGCAGCTGGCCATAATGGCCGCCTTGAACCTGTTTGCCCACCACGAACATGTTGTTGGCAGCACCGTGGTCGGTACCCAGGCTGACATTTTCCGGTACCCGGCGACCGAATTCGGAAAAGATCATCAGCGCCACGTCGTCGGCCCGCCCGATGCGTTCCAGGTCCTGCATGAATGCGGCAACTGCGTCGGAGGTATAGGTCAGCAGGCGGCGGTGGAGATCGTTCTGAAAGACGTGGGTATCGAAGGCATTGTTGCGATAGGAAACGTAGTAGAGGCGCGTGGGCATGCCGGCGTCGATCAGGGAAACCACTTTTGGCAGGTCCAGGCTGTTGATGCCGTAGTCTACCGGAGAGCGGTAATTGGACCAGGCTTCCCGCACCAGCGCCGAGGCGTCGTTGGCGCTGCGGGCGATATCCAGCAGGAAGCGTCGCGAGGGATTGTCCACGGTACCGGCATCCCGGACCGCCGCAAGGGCATCTTTCTCCTCGTAAAAAGCGTCGCGCATGAACCGTTCCGGCTGATCAAACACCACCGGTACGTGACGCTGACTGCGTACCGCCAGTGACTGCCGGGAAGCGATATTGACCACGTAGTTGGCCGGTGCTGCCGGTGCCATGGCATCCGCCAGCCGGCCCACCCAGCCATATTCGTCGCCGCTGTTGGGGGCCGCCGTGTGCCAGTAAGCCATGGAGGAGAAATGGGAGTAGGACGGGTTGTCATATCCACAGCCGTGAACGATGGCCAGGTTGCCGTCCTTGTAAAGCCGTTCGAAGCCGGCCATACCGGGATTGAGGCCAAAATGGTCGTCCAGCAGGCGCAGCTGGTTTTTGGGGATGCCGATGGCGGGTCGATGGCGGTAATACGCATCGTCGCCGTAAGGCACAACGGTGTTCAGCCCGTCGTTGCCCCCGGACAGCTCCAGCACCACCAGGATCTTGTTGCCCGCCAGGGCCGCGGCGGCGCCCTGGGCGGCCTGGCCCAGCAGCGAGGGCGCGAGAAAATTGGCGTTCAGCCCGGCAATGCCCAGTCCCGCCAGTCCTTTCTTCAGCAGTGCCCGGCGGTTGCGTCCGGCTTCGGTCAGCAGCGTAGTTTTCATTGTCGTTGCTCTCTGTTGGACTGCAATTGGCAGTCGCGGTTTGAATGATGCGCGTCGGGTGATCAGCCCAGCTGGTACTCCGGCTGGCTCATCAGGATATGCAGCGTCATGCGCAGGGCGTCTTCCATGTAGGTGGACGCCGAATTGATATCCGACGTGCCGAGTTCGCCGTCGAGGAAGGCGATGAGCATGTAACGCGCCTCCGGTCCCGGGGCAACCCGCATAAAGCGGAGTATGAAGTAGTCGACCACCTCGGCAGTAGTCCGCAGTTCCTGGTCAAGGACCATACTACTCAGGTTAAGCCTGGCAGTGTGCCGGGCGATGGGCTTGACCCGCTCGATGGCCATCTGCCAGCCCCGGAAACTGCCATAGCGGGTATTGAAATCCTCGTCCCGGTCCGCCAGCATGTTGGATTCCGCCATGATCTGGCCTTCGCCGATACTGGCGGGCTGGGTGGCCGAGGTGATATCCAGTCCTTCCCGGATCCGCCTGGCGACGCTCTGTATCTCCGGGCTGCCGTTACGTCGATCCGGGGGAATGAAGTTGATGTCCGGAAACAGCACGTCCCGGGCAAAGTTGCCACGCTCCAGCAACAGCCCGGGGGTTATCCAGCTGCGTCCGCCGGCCCAGCCGGCAACAGTCGGTGGACGAAACAGCGTCTGTCCCAGCGCGCCGGTGGCCTGGTTGAAATCAGGGACACCTGGAACTTCGTGCAGCCCGAGCTTGCGGTAGGTGGATACCGCCAGTTCCACCGGGCTCTTGATATGGGTGCCCACGGACGCGGCACTGTAGAAGTCCCTGGACAGGAAGATGGTCTGCAACAGGGCGGCGATTTCATAGTCTGCCTCCCGCAGGACGGCGCCCAGCTGTTGCTGCAGGGCAGGATGCAACTCCTCGCGGACGAAAAACCGGTAAATCTTGCCGGCGATGTATTCCGCCGTCACCGGCTGCGCCATGATGATGTCGATCACCTCGACGCCATCGAAACGGCCCTGTTGGCCCAGGAACGATTTCAGGCCGTCGTCGTGCTGCGCCTGATTGACAACAAAGTCCAGGCCGCTGTAGTTCCAGCCGGTAAAGGCCCGGGCTGCTTCGCGGATATCGGATTCCGAGTAATTGCCCACCCCCATGGTGAACAGCTCCATGATTTCCCGGGCGAAGTTTTCATTGGGTGCGCCTTTGACGTTGACGCCGGCGTCCAGGAACGCCAGCATGGCCGGATCCTGGGCCACTGCCACCATGAGATCGCGGAAACTGCCGGTACCCATGTCATGGAACAGGGTCAGTTCCTGCAGCAGCTTGCGATAATCCCGGACCTTGCCTTCGTTGATGGCATAGTGCCCGTGCCAGAACAGGGCCATCTTTTCCTGCAGGGGCGTATCGGAGGCAACCATCCGGTTGGCCCACCAGTAGGCGACGCGGTTGGTTTCCAGTGAACTGGCCCGCAGCCAGTAAAAGAACTTGTTGACGATGGGCTGCAGGGGACGATTGCCCGCCGGTTTCACCTTGATGCCCAGGGCCTCCCCCTGTTCCCTGGCCAGTTCCGTGGTGGCCGGCCGACTGGGTGGGAAGGGATCCAGGCCGGGATCATGAATGCCCGAATGGTCAAAGGCCTGCAGATGGCTGTTGCCTGCCGGATCGAAATAAACCAGTCGGTTGACGGCTTGCTCCAGGCCAATACCGACCAGTGCCTGGACCTGGTCCGGTGTGCCGCCGAATCCCGCCCGCTCCAGCAGGTGGGCGGCCCGCTCGTAGTTCCAGTCGGCGGCGGACAGGGGTGACAGGTCATTCTGCCAGTTGTCCATGGCGGACTGCTGGGCCAGGCTCGGCGCGGCGGTAACCGCGGCGAGCAGGGCCGCCGCAAGGGTAAGACAGGTAAGACGGGTAAGACAGGTAAGACGGGTAAGACGAGTAAGCAGGGCAAGACCAGGGATAGCGGTGCGGCTACGGAAAAGCACAGGCACCATCACCAGCCTGCGCGAAGTTCGTCCCCTATTGATGAGGCTCATCGGGCTTTCTCCAGTGGGTTGGGCAACCAGGTAGGGTCGAGATTACCCCTTTCCCGGCCGATGTTCCAGAGAACCTCTGATTAAGTAGGGAAGTGCTCTGCGGGAATCTGTCGGGCGCCACTGCAAGGCGTCGTGCGCCGCTATTGTGCCGACTGGCAGACCGAGGCATTGCTGCGATTCCACGCGGGGCGAAAGTCCCGTGCAGACCCCCGGGACTGACTGTGCAGTCCGCCTGAACCCGGGGCTGCCGGCAATTATCGGAGCCATTGCCGGCAACGCCAGATCACCCTCTCCAGCCGTCGCCGGGAGTAATCCAGGCATTGTCGCTTTGGTCGCGGTGCCCGCAGTTGTGATATAAGGAAGTTCACCAGACCAGGCGGTTCCGTAACCGACAAATGACCCAGATTTCTCAGCACCAGTCCAGCGCCGGCAGCAGCAGTAACGGCGGCTCCGGCAGACCCGCAGACGTCGGCAGCAGCGCCCTGGCAGCCCGGCTCCGGCGGGAGTTGCGCGGCGATGTCCTGTTCGATGCCTTCAGCCGTGGTCGCTACAGCACCGATGCGTCCATTTACCAGCTGATGCCCATCGGCGTGGTGGTGCCGGCGGACGAGCAGGATGTGGCAATCGCCGTGCAGATCGCTGCGGACGAAGGCCTGCCGGTTCTGCCCCGGGGGGCCGGAACCTCGCAGAACGGGCAGGCCATCGGCGAGGCCCTGCTGATCGACACCACCCGTCATCTCAACAACATCCTGGAATTCGACGCCGACGCCCGCACGGTATGCGTCCAGCCGGGAACCGTGCTGGACCAGCTGAACCGTTATCTCAAGCCCCATGGCCTCTGGTACCCGGTGGATGTCTCCACCGCCAATCGCGCCACCCTGGGGGGGATGACCGGCAACAACAGTTGCGGGGCCCGCTCCATCCGCTATGGCAACATGGTACATAATGTCCGTTCCATTGAAGCCCTGCTGGCGGATGGCAGCCGCGGCCATTTTCAGCAGCTGAACGGCGACGGCATGGACGATCCTGCCCATCGGCGACTGGTGGCGGACATGCTGGCCCTGGGGCGACGCGAGGCCGACGAGATCAATGCCCGTTTCCCGGACCTGCTGCGGCGGGTGGGGGGCTACAATATCGATGAACTGACCCGGGAACACCCCAACATGGCCCGCCTGCTGGTGGGTTCGGAAGGAACCCTGGCGTTCTTCCAGCGCATCCATCTCAACCTGCAGCCCATCCCCCCGGAAAAGGTGCTGGGGGTGTGTCATTTTCCCACCTTCTACGAAGCCATGGACTGTACCCGGCATATCGTCAGGCTGGAACCCACGGCGGTGGAACTTGTGGATCGCACCATGATCGACCTGGCCAGGGATATCCCCCTGTTCGCGCCAACGGTCAGCCGGTTTGTACAGGGTGAGCCCGACGCCCTGCTGCTGGTGGAGTTCGCCGGCGATGATCGCGATCAGCAGCTGCGCAAGCTCAGCGAGCTGGTGGAGCTGATGGCAGACCTGGGATTTCCCGGCGCGGTTGTCGAGGCCGTGGAGCCGGAATTTCAGCATGCCATCTGGGAAGTCAGGAAATCCGGCCTCAACATCATGATGTCCATGAAGGGCGACGGTAAACCGGTTTCCTTTATCGAGGATTGCGCGGTACGGCTGGAGGACCTGGCTGAATACACCCGTCGGCTCACCGAAATCTTTCATAAACACGGGACAAGTGGAACCTTCTATGCCCACGCGTCGGTGGGCACGCTGCATGTCAGGCCGGTCCTCAACATGAAAGAGGAGGACGGAACGAAGAAAATGCGGGCCATCGTGGAAGAGACCCTGGAGATGGTAAGGGAATACAAGGGTTCCCATTCCGGAGAGCACGGCGACGGGATTTCCCGGTCGGAGTTTCACCAGCCGATGTTCGGACAACGCATGGTGGACAACTTCGAGGAGGTCAAACGCGGTTTTGATCCGTCCGGACTGTTCAATCCCGGCAAGATCGTGAAGCCGCACCGGATGGATGATCGCAGCCTGATGCGTTACCCACCCGGGTATGCGCCTATTGCCATGGACACCCCGCTGGACTGGTCGGAATGGGGCGGTTTCCACCGGGCGGCGGAGATGTGCAACAACAACGGCGCCTGCCGTAAAGCCAATGTCGGCACCATGTGTCCCTCTTACCGGGTTACCCGTGAGGAACAGCATCTCACCCGGGGACGAGCCAATACCCTGCGGCTGGCCCTGACCGGTCAGCTGGGCGAGGATGCCCTGTCGTCGGACGCCATGTACCAGGCCATGGAACTGTGTGTCGGCTGCAAGGGCTGCAAACGGGAATGTCCCACCGGGGTCGACATGGCAAGGATGAAGACAGAGTTTCTCCATCACTACCGGACGCACCACGGTCTGCCCCTGCGCGAGCGATTGTTTGCCTACCTGCCCCGGTACGCCTATCGCCTGCAGAAGCTGGGCTGGTTACTGAACCTGCGTGACCAGCTGCCGGGGCTGAAGACCGTTTCCCGGTGGCTGCTGGGCCTGACTGACCAGCGGGAACTGCCCCGCTGGCGCCGGCAGCGGTTCAGCCGCACGGCAGCAGGCAGGTCGGGTTTTGGCAGCGGGGAAGCGCCGCAGGACTGGACCGCCACGTCAAGGGACGTGGTGCTGCTGGTGGACACCTTCAACGACTGCTTCGAAAGCGACAACGCCGCGGCCGCCCATGCCGTGCTGGAAAAGGCAGGCTACCGGGTACATTGTCCGGTGGCGCCGGCGTCCGCAAGACCGCTATGCTGCGGCCGGACTTTTTTCAGCAACGGCCTGCTGGACGAGGCGCGACTGGAAGCGCGGCGCACGCTGGACGCGCTGTTGCCATACCTTCAGCGGGATATCCCGGTGGTCGGCCTGGAACCGTCCTGCCTGTTGACCCTGCGGGATGAATACCTGGCACTGCTGCCGGGGGACGACACCCGCCGGCTGGCGGATCGGGCGTTTCTGCTTGAAGAATTCCTGGTGGCGGAACAGGAAGCCGGGCGTCTCGAGCTCGAGCTGCAGCCCATCGAGGCCAACCGCATCCTGCTCCATGGCCATTGTCACCAGAAGGCATTCAACGTGATGACTCCGGTGCAGCGCCTGCTGGCCATGATTCCGGGCCTGGAGGTGCAGACCATCGACTCCAGCTGCTGTGGCATGGCCGGATCCTTCGGCTACGAGGTCGAGCACTACGAGACGTCCATGAAAATGGGCGAACTGTCACTGTTTCCCGCCGTCAGGGAAGCCGGCCCCGGCGACCTGGTTGTCGCTGACGGCACCAGCTGCCGGGCCCAGATCCAGCACGGCACCGGTCGACAGGCACTGCATGTTGCCCGGGTGCTGCAGCAGGCCCTGCTCAGGGGTGTGCCGGTGGATCGGCCAGGGTGAGGATCACGCCATTGGCGGCGGCCCGGTTGGTCAGGTCCGCAACAGCAGTCCGGCAATGGGACGACCGGCGTTTTCAGGGGCCGACGGGTCCGGCGCAGCCCAGTTCGGCCAGCAGGTTCCAGGCAGTGGCCGGAGACCGTCCCGGCAACAGCGTAAGGCCGGTCAGGTCTTCGATTTCGCCGATACTGGTCACCTGTTCACAGAAGGATGCCGTCTGCGGCAGGTCCTGGGGAAACAGGAAACCGGCGTAGGCGGAATCCGTGGATACGATCTTGAAATAGCCCGCCAGGTTCTCACCGGGTTTCAGCGTCTCCGATCCCGGGGGTGTGCCATTGTAATAAACCGGCCCGGCAATGACGTAGACTTCCTCCTGCTGCTTGACCAGCGAGTTCAGCGACTGCTCCAGGCGCAGCCAGGCACCAAGACGCAATGCCGAGGGCATGGGCAGCATGTTGCTGGTGTTGTTAAGCTCGGCCCAGTAGGGGGCCCCGGCAAAGCCGGTCAGTGGTGCCAGTCGCACCGGCTTGAATTCATCCGCTGGCGGGGTCGCCACGCTGCCGTAGGCGCTGGCGGCAGTGCTGATTGCCGGTAAATCATCCTCCGGTTCGAATTCTGCCAGGTCGGCCAGCTCGGATATTTCGGCAAACCCGGCCAGCCTGTCCGGTTGCCAATCACGCGGCAGCAGCGAGGCAATTCCCATGGCATCGGCAACCAGCCGATAGGCGACCCAGTCGGCACGGCGGTTGTAGCGGTTCAGACCAGCGGCATACAGGTGGTGAATAACCACCTTGGCGTTGCTGGCGGCAATGGGTGAGCCGTACTGTGGGCAACTTCCCTGGCAGTGAATGACGGCGACTTCCTGGCCGACGGCAGCGCCGGTGAACAGGGACAGCCAAGTCGCCAGGACCAGGCTCGCCACTGGGGTGATCAAGTTGCCGCCGATGGTGGGTGTCATGGTAAAAGCTCCGGATCGCTACTGATTAAGGAACCTCTGATTAACTATGGAAATGCTCTGGCTTGCAGGCGAGTTCACTGGTGAGGCGCCTTGCCAAGAATACCCTGTTTGCCCCGTGGCAAAAACCTCAATTGGCAGAATTTAACCCCTTCTTGATGCCGGTCAAACCAGCCCGGTGACCCACAACAGGCACACGGTGAGGAATGTCGCTATTCCCCCCACCAGGGTTGCGCCGCCATAGGCGAATACCGCATCAGGAACCTGCAGTCGGGACAGCGACGTACAGACCCAGAAATAGCTGCTGTTGACATACTTGATAATCACCGAGCCGCTGGCGCCGGCCAGCATGGCGGCCTCCGGCGACAGCGCGAGACTGCCCAGCATGGGCGCCACCAGCGAGGCAGCGGTGATAACGCCTACCGTGGTGGAGCCGGTAATCATGTTGCCGATGATGCCGATGACGAAGGGCAGCAGGATGGTCGGCAGGCCGTAATCGGTAAACAGGGCGGCGATAAAATCCACCGCCGGCGTACCCCGCAGAATCGCGCTCAGGGAACCGCCCAGGCCGGTGACCACCAGGATCATGGCGGAGGTCTTAAGCGCCGCCTCCACCCATTGATCGCGGGACTTCTCCCGATGTTCCTGGCTGCGGATATTGCGATAGGCCAGCCACACGCCGATGGACAGTGCCACCACCGGCCAGCCCAGGTACTGGAACAGGGTGCGCAGCAGGTGTCCCTCCTCCAGGCTCAGGGCGACCACGCTCTGGGTGCCGATCAGCAGGATGGGTATGAGGATGGGGGTATAGGAGCTCAGTGTCGACGGCAGCTCCGCCGGTCCATCCTGGTCCAGGTCTTCGATGGACAGGCCTTCGAATTCCTCGCTGGCCAGGGTTTTTATGCGCGGTCCCGCCACGTAAACGCCCCAGGCCCAGCTGGCCAGCGATCCCACCAGGCAGGCGAAGGCACCGAAGATGATGGTGGTGCCGATATCGGCGCCGACAATGGCCGCCGCGGCCAGGGGGCCGGGAGTCGGCGGCACGATGGCATGGGTCAGCTGCAGGGCCCCTACCAGGCCGGTGGACATCACGGTGATGCCCACGCCCATAGCTCTTGCGGAGGAATGTACCAGGGGATTGAGAATGACGTAGGCGACGTCGGAAAAGATGGCAACGCCGATGATGAAACCGGTCAGCGTCAGCGCCAGCGGCATCCGTCGACTGCCCACCAGGTTCACCATGGATCGGGTAATCACCTGGATCGCCCCGGTGTGTTTCATGGCCTCGGCAATGATGGAGCCCAGCACGATGACCACGCCGATGGATCCCAGGGTATTGCCGAACCCGGATTCAAATGCATCAATGAAATTGTTCTGCTGTATTCCAGGCAGCAGGCCGAACAGGATGATGGGAATCAGCAGCGCGAAGAACACGTGCCATTTCCACCTGGCGATAAGAAACAGCAATAAGAAAATGACGACGGCAAAGCCGACCAGGGAAATGGCGGCGCTGGTGTTGACCGCGGTTGCTGGATCCATGGGTTCTCCTCGGTACTGTTGTTTTTTTTGTATGTGTCTTGTTGTTATTCGGTCCAGGTGGCGACGTAAGCGGCACTACGGCCGGTCGAATGCAGCCCGCCACCAACGCCTCTGCCGGCATCAGGTCGAGGCTGCGAGGTATTCCAGCGCGGCATTGATGCCACCGGCCTGGTGGGGAATCGCGGCCAGCCGCAACCCCATTTCCACGCCGCTGAGCGTGCCGGCCAGCATCAGCGCATTGAAATCACCGATGTGACCGATGCGAAATATGCTGCCTTTGAGCTTGCCCAGTCCGGTGCCCAGGGACATGTCGAAATGCGTCAGTATCAGCCTGCGCAGGTCATCGGCATCATGGCCCTGGGGAACCAGCACGGCGGTGGTGGAATTGCAGTATTCGCTGTCATCAAGGCAGACGTTTTCCAGGCCCCAGGCTGCCACGGCGCGGCGGGTTGCCTCGGCAAGCCGGGCGTGACGGGCGACGACGTTATCCAGACCTTCCTCCAGCAGCAGGCCCAGGGCTTCGTCCAGCCCGTACAGCAGACTGGTGGCAGGCGTGTAGGGAAAATACCCCTGGGCATTGCTTTCCAGCATGGTATCCCAGCGCCAGTAGGAGTGGCATGCGGCAGATCGGCCGGCGGATTCCAGGGCCTTGTCGCTGACCGCATTGAAGCATAGTCCGGGAGGCAGCATCAGGCCTTTCTGCGACGCGCTGACGGTCACATCCACGCGCCAGTCGCTGTGCCGGTACTCCGAGCAGGCCAGCGACGAAACCGCGTCCACCATGAAAAGTGCCGGGTGGCCTGCATTGTCTATTGCCTCCCGCACGGCAGGAATGCGACTGGTCACGCCAGTGGAAGTTTCGGTATGCACGGTCAGCACGGCCTTGATATCGTGAGCCGTATCCTCACGTAGCTCCTGTTCCACCCGCCGGGGGTCCACGCCGTGACGCCAGTCGCCTTCCAGCCACAGGACTTCCAGGCCGAGTTTTTCCGCAACCTGTTTCCACAGTGTGGCAAAATGCCCGGTTTCCGAAGCCAGTACCCGGTCTCCCGGTGACAGCGCGTTAAGCAGGGCACATTCCCAGCCACCGGTACCGGAGGCAGGATAAGTCAGCACGGGATCCCGGCTGGCGAACACACGACGCAGCCTGTCCTGCAGACGTGAGGTCAGCGCCGGAAAATCCGGGCCACGGTGATCGATAACCGGCTGCGTCATGGCGCGCAGCACACGGTCCGGCACATTGGACGGGCCGGGAATCTGTAGAAAATGCCGTCCGGCACGGTGGTTGCTGGTGTTTTCCATCGGTTATGGCTCCCTGCTCAGTGGCGAGGCAGAGTGCAGTCTAACCGATTATTTCCGGTTTGGTTAGACAGTCCCGCTATTGTGTACGGCATCATCTCAGCCCGTGTCGGAACCGGCCGGAAAAATCCAGGGGTTGGCATTCTCAGCGAATTCCTGCCCCTCATCGAGATACCAGTATCGGTCTATTGGACCTGGAACAGCAGGACCGTCTCATCGGTCAGGCGGTCGATCAGCACCTGGTTGCCGGTCTGGGTAATGCCGGCGGGCGGGTTGTCAAGAATCCAGTTCCGCGGCACCAGCAGGCCGATGCCGCTGGTGGGCAGGTTCGTGCTGATGGCCAGTTTGCGGCTGGCGGGTGAGGGGGCTTCAACGTCCACCTGCAGGGAATCCCGTGCCCGCCACCAGTCGCCGAAAGCCGGCAGCGTGGTAAACCAGGCCTGGTCACGAAAGGCCTCAACAAAGCGCCGCTGGAATTGCAGCTTTCTATCCGCTTCGTCGGTGTGGATCAACAGGTTGACCAGGCCACCATGGCGGCCGATACGTCGGGCCAGGGCGATACTGGCATCCAGCCGGTCCAGCAGGTCGCCGTCTTCATCCTCGATAGTCACCGGGAATTCGTAGACCGAGGTTTCTGCATGGTATTCGCTGCTGAACATGGTCTGGTAGGGCAGGTGGGTCAGCGCCTCGTTGGCCGTGATGCTGGAACTGAACTGATAGCCGGTTGCTTCCAGCATTTCCGGCAGGTTTCTCGGCAGGCTGAGGTGACCGGGGCGAAAGGCCGTCACCGGGTTGCTGCCGAGGTGTTCCAGCAGAAACCCGCTGACCCGCAACTCGCCGGCAATACTGGCATTGTTCACGGTGGCAAAGTCTTTTACAAAAGGCTGATACCCGGGATAGGATTCAGCACCGGTACCGATGGGCATGTGGCGGAATTCGTTGGAATGGGCTACCGAATGACTGCCGATAGCCATGCCGTGGTTAACCAGGTATTCAATAATTGGCCGGTTTGTGCTGTCGAAAAAAGCCTGGTCGTTGTAGTCGGTAACGTACTTGGTCTGGATGAAATAGGTGGCGGGGACGCCCTGTTCCACTTCCAGGTCCACGTATGGCCTGATGTTTTTCATCGATCGGGTGAAATCGATGTCGTGGGTTATCAGGACAGTGAAATCATGGTTATACGCCGTGGTCCTGAACTGCACCGGATCCGCTTCTCCCTGCCAGTACAATGCGGCAAGAAAGCGGAACAGGGAATCGACGGTGTCGTGATAAGCGTTGACATAGTCTTCTTCCACGCCAGTGATGCGACCATTGAAAGCCCGCAGGGTAAAATGGCCAATGTCGAAGCCAACGGCCACGGCAAGACCGGCCTTGTTATCTCCGACGTAGGGCTTGTGAATGATGGCAGCAGTACCGTCATCGAACCGGGCAAGGGGGGGATGTTCCAGGTTGCGGTAGCTGACGCCTCCGGCATCGCCACCACGTGCTGCCAGGTTCACGGTACGTCGGGTGGAATCCGGTAAAAATTCTTCGGTCAAAGGGTTGTCGTCAAACTCAAGCCACTGCAGGTTATCGCGTTCCCGGTAGCCGGTATACCCGAACAGGTTCGACATGCCTCTGCCAATCACCGAGAAGGCGATAAGCGTGTTACCTTCTTCGACGAAAGCCTGCAGCCGGTCTGTCAGTGACCTGGGAGCATTGGCACCAGTAAGGCTGGGGTAGAGCAGCACCACGTCATGTTCCAGGGCAGTCTCCAGTTCCCGGGTAACGATAAACGGAACGCCGGCGGCTTTCAGGCCATGGGCGATGCCCAGCCAGGAGCTCTGCGCATCACGCAGGAAAACCGCCAGGCTGTTGCTGCCGCCATCGGCATAGCGCTGGGGGCTGGTGGGCTCCACCCGGTTTGGTGGCAGGGAAGTCTGCTGCTGCGGCCCGTCGAGACCGGGAAATGCCGGTTGCCGGGCGCTGGCCGGCACGGCCATGGCAAGCCCCGTTACCAGCAGGACCAGCAGTATTGCCGCACCGTAACCACCGGTACCCGGCTTGATGCGCTGTGTTTTCACCGCAGGCAACGCCATTCAGAATCTCACCTGTAGCGAGACACCCAGTGACTCCCGCGTATAGGAATTCTCCCTGGCGTTGCGGGCGCCATCCAGTCGCAGGGTCAGCCGGTCGGAGAACCGGTAGCTGGTGTACAGATGATGAGCACGGGTTTCGGTGGTGATGTTGTTTTCCGTGTCCGGGGCGTCGGTGTAGGTATAGCCGATCCGGATTCTGGCGGTACGTTGCCAGTGCAGTCCGCTGGTCCAGCCGCTGGACAGGTTATTGTTTTCATCTTCCACCCGCAGAAGCCCGCCATTGAACCAGCCGTTAAAGCCGCTGAAGTAGTGAGTGATTCCCAGGCGTAACAATCGGACCGTTCCCGTGTGGTACTCGGCGTGCTGTACGCCAACGTCCAGCAGCGACGTTCCCCAGTTGTCACCGTTGTCGATCAGCGGCAGGCTGGTCGCCAGGCGCACGCGCTTTTGCGGGGAAAAATCCGCGTCGTCACCATGGGCAACAGCCAGTTCCAGGGGGTTGGCCTTGCCCCAGAAGACCACCGCACCGACTTCCGCAAGCAGGTCCCGGGCACCGAAGCGTTGCAGGTGCTCGCTGCGCACAAACAACTGGTTGCCGTTGCCGCCGCGGTACCGGTATTCCAGGAAGCGGTCGGACCAGCGCTGCAGGCCGTCGCTGTCGAACGAGCTGACCAGCAGGCCACTGTTGATTTCGTGATACTGGTGGGGAGCAGGACTCAACGCGTCGCGCCGGGAAACGATATCCGGGTCGTCGGGATTGATGGCGTGAGCCTGGTCCAGCAGGGCGAGGGCTTCGTCGCGGTTGCCCAGTGCCGATTCAACATCGGCAAGGCCCAGCAGCGCCTCCGGATTATCGGGATCGGTTTTCAGCACCTGGGCGTAAAGTGCCTGTGACTGCCGCAGGTTGCGGGCATGGAAGTTGACGCGGGCAGCCAGCATCTGCGCTTCTCTATTCCCGGGCTGGCGGACCAGCACGGCTGCCATCACGGACAGGGACTCGTAGTGCCTGCCCTGGTAGGACAGCACCCTGGCTTTCGCCAGCTGCAGCTGAATGTCATCGGGATACCTGGCCAGGGCCTTGCTCAGAACGTCCATGGATTCATCGAACTTTTCCTGGAAGGCCAGCACCATGCCCAGCAGAAAGTCGATTTCAGAGGTTTCAACAGCCAGGACGCGGGCGGCACGCAGGTTTTGTTCGGCGTCGCTGAAATTTCCGGCATTGCGTTGGTCCAGGGCCCGCTGCAACAGCGTGTCGTAGTCCGCAGCGTCATCGTTGGTGTCGGCCTGGATGGTTGCCACCGGCATGAGGGAAAACAGTATAACCGTCAGGACTGTTCCGGCTCGCACCAGCGAATGGATGACGCGATCCATGCCGCGATTCAGTCCCGGCCGCATTACCTGCTTGTCCCTTTGTAGCGCTTTCATGATCTTTACCCGTAGTCCAGAATTTATCGAGCCGTACTTTCGCTGCCTGTTGACAACCTATCGATCTCAGGGCCATGTGTCTTTTTCAAAAACCTGAAAAGTTCCTTGTTTTCAATATCGAGACGAATGGCCTTGTTGGAATTGAAGTTAAGCACGTAAGTCGACCGTACCAGCATGATGATGTAGAAACCGCACATAACCGCCATCGTTAACTTGTCAATATTCTCTTCACCGGCCATGGCGTAGAGAAGTGGCAGCAGGATGATAAGAATATAGGGGATCGCCGCACGCAACACGGGGTAGAGCGATGCCATGCCACCGGCGGATATACCGGTAAGTACGAAAACCACGAAGGTCCGTGCCCAATCGCTGGTCTGAAAAATTTCCGCCAGGGGAAGAACGCCCCAGCAGCTGGCCGATGCATAGACAAAAAGACAGTACCTGCGCAACCAGCTGCGAATATTCGACGCCGTGGCATCCATGCGCCAGAACCTGATGATCAGCAGGTAACGGATCAATGAGAAGACGATCAGTATACCCAGCCAGGCATTGAGCAACAGGGCGCTCACCTGTCCCTGGAAAATGAAATACACCATGGCTCCGGCCAGCAGGGAAATGATCATGCTGGACTGTCCGATGTGGGCCAGGCGGTTGGTAATGCCGTAATAGAACAGGAAGTTCATATCCAGGCTTTCATTCTTGTCAGCAGTAGTCATCAAGTATTCCTCATACCAAACGCTACTTCTGACCGAAGCCGACCCGGGTCATTTCTCCCCAGTGGCTCCTGGTCTTGGTCATCCAGCCGTAGGCACCCTGGATCTTGTAGATCATGTTCAGCTGGCGGTAACCGAAACACTCGAGAATGGTTACGAGAACCAGCCTGGGAATGTCGCGTACCCTGATTGATCCTGGAAACATCAGTTGATCGAGAAACAGGCCGACCATCGAGATGAAGGAGGAAAGCAGCACGGCAAACACCATGAGCAACGCGGCATCCACCGGTGTTACTTTCTGGAAGATCAGCAGGTACGCGGTAAATACGTACCCGAACAGCTCAATAAACGGGCTCAGCCACTCGATCAGTGCGAAAAAGGGATATGCCAGCCAGCCAACGGTGCCGGAATTGCGGTTGAACAGCAGTTCCCTGTTATTCTCAAGGCTTTCCGAGAGTCCACGGTGCCAGCGTTTGCGCTGGCTGCCGAATACCTTGAGGTTTTCCGGCGCCTCGGTCCAGCACACGGCATCCGGGACAAACTCCACCAGCTTTTTATCGCGGCCCTCCCGGGCCACCATCTTGTACATGCGCAGGATAAGCTCCATGTCTTCACCGATGGTCCCGGTCATGTAACCGCCGGTCTTGATGACCAGCTCCTTGTGAAATACGCCGAAGGCGCCGGAGATGATCATCAGGCCGTGAATACGGGCCCACCCCAGGCGACCGAACAGAAAGCTGCGAATGTATTCGGCGTACTGAAACAGGGCCAGCCAGTTTTTCGGAGGCCTGCGCCTGACCACATTGCCGCTTTTTATCGCACAGCCGTTGACAACCCGAACGCTGCCTCCACTGGCCATTACACCGCGATTGATGACAAACGGCTGGACAATCCTGGCCAGGCTGTTGGGCTCCAGCAGGGAGTCGGCGTCGATACAGCAGAACAGTGGACTGCGGGACAGGTTGATGCCGGCGTTGATGGCATCTGCCTTGCCGCCATTCTCCTTGTCAATGAGGCGAAGCTGGTTGAGTCGTTTCGACAGGTAGACATTCCGGATGGGCTTGCAATCGATACTGAGCCGCTTGGCTTCAGGGAACAGTTCGAAATCGAAAGCCCGCAGCAGGACCTCCAGGGTGTTGTCCGTGGAGCCGTCGTTGACCACGACGATCTCCATTCCGGGGTAGTCAAGCTGCAGGATGGACTGCAGCGAGGATACTATGGTCATGCCTTCATTGTAGGCCGGCACGATAACCGAAATCGGTGGCTCCATACCGGTGAGATGGGTTTCACTGTTACGTACCGGATGGCGATTGCGCATTTTCTTCAAGGCATCCAGCGCCAGGAGATTCAGGCACAGGTAGGCGCCGGTTGCCAGCAACCCGTAGACAAGGAACGCAACGACAATGATCTGTTCCAGCAGGCTCAATTGTGGCACCAGTTCATTTCAGTAATGGCATGCATGAGGATGTCTTTGGCATACCGATCGTTCAGACCGCTGCGAAGCTGTGCAATGGCAGGCTCATCCCGATCGCTCAGCCTGATGATCGCCCTGGCCGCCCGGTAGCGTACCCACCATTCGCGGTCTGACAGGAATGGCAGCAGCAGGGGAATGTCGTCGCTGTTGCCGGTTCTGCCCAGGGCCTTGATGGCCTGGATACGCACGTAGTAGCGTTCATCATCCAGGTAGGGAGCCACCAGGTCCCGGTAATTGCTGTCACCCAGGCGACCGATGGTTCGAATCAGAATCGCCAGCTCCCGACCACTTGCAGCCTTGTTGATCCGCCTGGTCAGCAACGGTAGCAGTTCCCTGTCCCGGCTGAAATCCGCCAGTGCCAGAAAGTTGGTTGCCACGTTGTCCGGCAGATCATCGATAAAAGGTTCCATCAGCTGCAGAACCTCGGTGGCACCGGCCTGGCGGAGTTCGGCGGTGATGTAGCCGGACTGGTCGGGAAAGCGGAACAGCAGGGTGACGATCTCCTGTTCGTAGCTTTCCGCCTTGAGACGGGTGAGGCAGGCGCAGGCATTTACCGCCAGGTAAAGGTTGTCCGAGTCAGCGGCTTCGTACACGTAGCGCATTATCGAATCGGAGTTGAGCCATTGAACGGCGGTCAGTGCGATCCGTTTCAGCCAGATGGGTGGTGGAACGATGTTGAGTACTGCTGGCCGCAGAATGTCTTCGATGACGGAGGCCAGGTTCAGCCGGCTGGCCAGGGCATCCAGGGTAGCGGCCTGTGCGGCGCTGGCATGGGATCGGTAATCCACCCACAGCTCGAGGACATTGGCCATTTCCCCTCGCCGGACCCGGGGTAGTTCAATTTCTTTACCGTCGCGCACGGCGATGAAAACCGGAATCCAGTTTCGTCGGATTCGCTCGCGGCGTCGCTTCAGATAGATGTACCTCAGCCTGGACAGCAGTATGCCCAGGACCATCAGCAGGATCGCCACCAGCAGCACAGCGGATGCCCAGAAGACCGCTTCGAACAGTGGAGGGCTGGACTCCAGGTATCTTGTCAGGTTTGTAGTAGCCAACTGTGTCTTCCCAGGTTGCAGGAATTTTTCTTATCTTACGCTCTGGAACGACCTGCGGCCCGGTGCGCTTGAGGTAGTGGTTCACAGTTTGGGAAATTGCTGAATGCGCGCTACCATTCGTCAATGCACGCCTGCGGATCCTTCGGCACCGGCCGATGTCGGACAAGCGACCGCGAGCACATCAGGGGATCGACATGCTGGAATCAGGGAATCAGACGCGGCGCTTTGCCTTCGAGTTCAACGGCAATGCGAGGGACTATTTCGGCATCTGGATAGTCAACCTGGTGCTGACCATTCTTACCCTGGGCATTTACTCCGCCTGGGCCAAGGTTCGTACCAATCGGTACTTTTACGGTAACACCCGGGTGGCGGGGTCGAGTTTCGACTACACGGCGGACCCGAAAAAGATCCTGCTGGGGCGTGCCATTGCCGTGACCATGCTGCTGGTCTACCAGGTTTTGCTGTTTTTCATGCCAGCGGCGGGCATTACGGTACTGGTGCTGTTCGGGCTGGCAATTCCCTTCGTCTACCTTTCCAGCATCGCCTTCCGCATGCGGTACTCCCAGTGGCGCAACATCCATTTCGGATTCCAGCGGGATGTGGGCAAAGCCTACCTGCTGCTTCTGCCGCTGATCCTGTACCTTATTCTCCTGATCAGTGCCCCGCTGCTGTTCGGCATCGACCTGAATGAGCTGGACGTGGAAGAGGACGGCGCGGATCTGTCGCAGCGCCTGCAGCAATTTTTGACATTTAATTCATTAATGGTCCTGGTGGGGATGCTGGCTTTTCCGCTCTGGCAACGGTTTTACTACAAGTTTATCGGTGATCGGGTCAGGTTCGGCCGTTCGTCCTTTGCCATTTCGCTGCACGCCGGCAGTTTTTACCTGATGTATTTTCTGGCCTTACTGCTGGTGGTGGGACTGTCCCTGCTGTACTTCTTTGCCGTGGTGCTGGTACTGCCGACGTCCAGCGATGTGCCCCAGGGCTCGTTGTTCGCCGCCATTGTATTCACTTATCTTACCGCGCTGCTGCCTTACATCGTGGTCTTCGCCTTCATCAAGACTTATCTGACCAACCTGCTGTACAACAATTTACGCACCGATAACGTGGCGTTCGAGTGCACCCTTAAATTCGGGCGGATGGCCTGGATTTACCTGACCAACACCCTGGCCATCCTGGTCACGCTGGGCCTGGCGGTGCCCTGGTCGAAAATCAGGCTGGCACGGTACCGCGCCGCGCACATGCAGATGCTCGTCGATGGTGAGCTGGACGTCGTGGCCGCAGACCGCGGCGAGTTGAGTGCCAGTGGCGATGCCATGACCGATCTGTTCGACCTGGACATCGGACTGTAATGACGCTTATCAGGGGCAAACTGTACGACGGCGAATCCGCCGACTGTCACGAAGTCGGTATCCGCGTGGATACCGACGGCTATCTTTCCAGCGAAGGATATCAGTTGCCCAGGCACCATTTCGCCGATGTTGCCGTTTCCCCCAGGGTGGGTAATTCACCGCGATACGTGGATTTTCCCGGAGGCCTGCGGCTGGAAACCGACGACTCGGACCTGCTGGACGACCTGTTGCGGGAGTGGCAGCCGGGACAGAGTGGCCTGGCCCATCGGCTGGAAAAGAACAGCCGGATGATTCTGTTGTCGCTGTTCAGCCTGGTCCTGGTGGTCTACCTGGCGGTAAATTTCGGGATACCGGCACTGAGCAGATCCATTACGGCGCTGCTGCCCACCAGTCTGGACGATCGCCTGGGAGGCGAGGTGCTGGAGCAGCTTGACGGCCTGATCTTCCAGCCATCAACGCTTGCCGCTACGCGACAGGACCAGTTGCGTGCCAGGTTCCGGTCGCTGCTCCCTGACCTGGAACGTGACTTTCGTATAGCCTTCCGGTCCAGCGAACTGCTCGGTGCCAACGCCATTGCGCTGCCGGATGCACAGATTATTTTCACCGATCAACTGGTTGAACTGGCCCCTGACGATGAGATGCTGGCGGCTATCATGCTCCACGAGATAGGCCATGTTGCCCAGCGTCATGCCATGCGGGCGGTAATCGGCCAGGCCGGTCTGTCCATGCTGGTATTCGTCCTGACCGGTGACATCAATAGTGCCTCCTCCGCCCTGGTAGTAATGCTGCCCAGTTTCTTCATTCAGTCCCGGTATTCCAGGGAGCTGGAATGGGAGGCTGACAGCTACGCGCTGGACGAAATGCTGCGGCGCGACCTCGACCCCGCCCTGTTCGCCGCCATCATGGAACAAATGCTGGACGCCGACCCCGATGAGACGGCGACTGTCGGAGAAACGGACCGGACCACGCTGCTGGACTATTTCCAGTCCCACCCGCCCAGCCGACTGCGTATCCAGCGTTTTCGCCAGGCCGCCGGGGATGCCCCCTCGCCGTGATCTCATCTGCATGCCAGAGGTATTCCCTGGTTAGTCGGAGGTTCCCTAAGACGACTACCTGCGGAAATCCCGCGATGCCAGATTCAGTTTTCCGGTAACGCAAAAACAAACAGGGTATGCCCGGTATTGCGCACCCCGGTGACCGCGGACAGTCCCAGCTGGCCCACATGCTGCATGGCCGCCTGGGTACCACTGGGCGAAAGTACGGCGATGAACTGCCGGCCGTCCACGGCGAAGGAGATCGGCGCCATGTCACTGGCTCCGCTGAGGATGGTCTGCCAGAGGGTTTCGCCGGTGCGCTGGTCCAGGGCCTGGAAACGACGGTTGGTATCGGCGGCAAACAGCAGGCCGCCCCCGGTGGTCAGCATGCCGTAGAGCGGGGCATCCCGCTCCAGTCGCCACAGCGTCTCCCCGGTGGTGACGTCGATGGCCTCCGGTTGGCCGAGGTGTGGTGCCGGGCTGGGCACCGAGCTGGTGTAGGACGTGTTATAGCCCGTCTGCAGCGTAGGCTCCAGGGACGCTACGGTCATCACCGAACAGGGACCGTTGAAGGCCGGCACGTAGTAGGCATTGATCAGCGGGCTGTAGGCACCCTGGGGAATCTGCCGGTTTTCACGACAGATTGTCGCCTGGAAATTCCTGTCGGCCGGGATCACTGCATCCGGCGCTGTTACATAGGCGCCAGTTGCCCCGTCATATCCCTGGATCACATTCTGGTGAGCCGTGGGCCTGGCATAGAGGAACTCACCGTCACTGCGATCGTAGGCGTAAAAAATCGCGTCCTTGGCGAAGGAACCGATCACCAGGGGCCGGTTCTCACCGGGTATGATCGAGGGATTCAGGCCAAGGGGATCTGGAGGTGAGGGATCCAGCGGTGAGTCCACCAGGATACGATCGAATACGGCATCGTTGTTCCACATGTCCGAATGGTGCTGTGCCCACCAGACCAGGCTGCCGCTGCGATAGTCCAGCGCCACGGTGGAACCCTGGTAGAGCCGGTCGGGCCACTGGCCGTTGGTTCCCGCCAGCTCAGGTTGCTGTGGCGCACTGGAGCCGATGCCGAAAATAAACAGGCCACGCCGGGTGTCCACCGCCGGGGTTACCCAGGGTGACATGTTGCGACGCTGCTCCAGGGGATACACCTGGGGATCGTCGCCCCAGGTCCGGTGCATGGGATCCGCCGGCGTGGGGCTGGTATACCACCGCCACAACAGCTGGCCGTCATCGACATCGTATCCCGACAGGTGACAGGGGTCCGCCGCCGTCCACGCCGTGCAGTTATAGGGCACCACGACGACGCCGCCGAAGGCCACCGGTGCACCGCTGGGCTGCTGTCCGCTCCGGTAATCGGTCATGGCAGATTCCCACATCAGCCTGCCGGTGGCCGGGTCAAGCGCGAACAGCATGCCGTCGGTGGCATGGGAAATCAGCTTGTCTTCGTAAATGAAGATTCCCCGGCCGCGATGCACGGTCAGTCTGGTCTGGCCCGCAATTATGGCGTCCGGAAGCGGTCGGGCATATTGCCAGAGTAAATCGCCGGTGGCGGCGTCATGGGCGGAATAGTGTTCGTCGGCATGACGGATATAGAGAATGCCGTCGTAAACGGTGGGCTCCACCTGCATGCCATTGGACCCGGGCGCGGCGGGAGCAAAGGCCCACGACCAGGCAAGCTGCAGTTCATGGACATTGCTGACCGTGACCTGGTCCAGGGGGCTGTAGCCCCAGTTGGCGTAGTTGCCACGCCACATCAGCCAGTCGGACGGGTCGGGATCATTCAATGCCGCCTGGGTCAGGGGCTGGAAATCGATAAGAGGTTGGGGCTGGGCGAAGGCGCAGGTTCCGGTCAGCAGGGAGCAGGCTGATGCCAGCAGCAGCTGGCGTGAAAATCGACTGGTCATGGGTTTTTCCCGGCACGTGCTGATTGTTGTTGATCTGCGGGGAATCCACAGTGCTGGTCACAGGGTACACCCTATCCCGCCGAAGCTGAACAGTCTTTCAGGAGCAGCGGTTGACGTCAGTTGCCCTCCGATTTGCCTAGTGAAATTCAGTACACCCCGGACGGATACCGAGAGCTGAGAAACTGATTCATTGTCGTGCGAGGGAGTCGGCTGCTGACGTCTACCGTTGTGTGCACTGTCAGGATTGGCGGATTCGGGTCCATGCACAGTTCAACAAATCCTGTCCTGGGGTGCATTGGGCGCTTTTCGTAAAAAAAAGTCGATTTCCTGATAGTATCAAGTCAACGACTACTGCCTGCGAATACTGGCCTGAAACCTGGTCCGATGAAGCATGCGGCGGCATGTCAAGGCGAGGCAACCCTATTAAGCCAACAAGGGCAGTGGGCTCGTCTGCAAGCCCCTAAGGGCGGGGCCTGTCGGGCGTCACTGTGGTATTGCGCGCCTGGCAAGGGCGAGGGACATTCCCTGCGCACGACGCCCTGCCGTGACGCCCGACAGACTCCCGCAGAGCACTTCAAAAATTGACCAGAGGTTCCCTGAACGGAAGTTTCCATGATCAGATTACTGGACTGGATCGTTTATCCTGAAACCAACACGCTGAAGAACCTCGGCACTGGCGAAGAAGTCAAGCTGTCTCCCCGGGCCATGGACGTGCTTGGCTACCTGATTGCCTCCAGCGGCCAGGTGATTACCAGTGCTGACCTGCTGGACAGGTTCTGGGGAAATGCCGACCGGTCCGATCACATTGTCCACAACGTGATTGCAGACCTGCGGGCGGCTCTCGGTGACCGCGCCAGCAATCCCCGGTATATAAAAACCTACACCAAAAGAGGCTATGCGTTGATCGCTACGCCGATTGCAATGCAGGCGGAGGACAACGACACCCCGGTACCGGCCGGGCCAGCAGAACCGCGAGCTGTCCCCCTGGGCTGGAAGCTCGGTATCGCGGGCATTGCCATGATTGCGCTGATCGGCATTGCAGTTGTCATGCCTGTTCCCGGTAATGCCCCGGTGGGCATTGACACAGTTCTGATCGATCGCTTCGAATCCATCAATGTTGAACCGGATAACGGTTACTGGGCGGATCAACTCCCGGCGAGCCTGGTGTCACACTTATCCAGAATCGATAACCTGAACGTTGTCCGCGGACTCCGGGAAACCGCCGTTGCCGCGGCGCCGCAAGCACAGCAGATCGATACCGTTGACTACGTATTGCGGGGCAGTGTCCAGCAGGAAGACAACCGCTTGCGGCTGCAATTTGAACTGGTGGACGCCGATGAGCTGTCAATCATTTTTTCCGACCAGATCGATATCGTCTCCTCGTCGGTGTTCGACATTCACGACGAAGTCGGTACCAGCATCGCCACGTCATTGAGTATTTACCTTGACAAGCAGCAACGCCGGGACATGCATAACTGGGGCACTGCCAGCCCCCAGGCCTACAGCCTGTTCCTGAAAGGCAATTTCCACGCGGCCCAGTCGAATCACACCGACCTGGAGCTTGCCCTTGCGAGTTATGCCGATGCAGCGGACGAGGATAGAGACTTTGTCAATGCGTACATCGGCCTGGCCAGAACCGCAAGTATGCTGGCTATTTACAGCCATGATGTCCGTTACAACCAGTTGCGTGAAATTGCCAATGATGCCCTGCGGGAGGTAGAGCGCATCGGGCCGGCAGGTGATGCGCAGCAGGTGGTGCGTGACCTGGCCCTGCAGCTGGAGACCGATAACCGTGCCCTGATGGAAGAGTCGCTGAAAAGCCTTATCCAGGGTGGCAGCGTGCCTGACTACGCCTACGCACGCTATGCCTCATTGCTGACTGAAGCGCGATTGTATTACGAAGCCGATCGTTACTATGCCCTGGGCGGAGAGCAGCCGCCGTTTCAACTTGCATCGCAATCAGACTGGGTTGCCCAGACTTTCGAAGAATCTCCGGACAGGATTATCCAGGCCCAGAAACGCAACCTCATTGGCAGGCCCGACCATATCGGCATCCTGAACGCGCTTATCAGGGGGCTGGTGTTTGCCGGCGACCGGCCCCAGGCAGTGTACTACCTGGAGCGACTGATGGAGATCGATGCGGAGGGCGCCTTCGCCATGCTGAACCAGGTAATAATAAGTGGTTTATGGGGCAGTTCGTTCAAGGGGGGTGACGATTTCGAACGGCTGAATCTGGTCAACCCGGCCTACAACCTGAGCCATGGAGTCAGGAGTTTTCTGGCCGGCGACATCCGATCGGGCATTTCCTCCTGGCGGTCGTTGTCAGCCACCGATCGACGCCGTCTCCAGACCCTGTTGTACAAGCTGGAAGTGTTTTTCCCGGAAACGGTTCTCGCGGACCGCCGCTACCAGGCGCTGCTGGACGAGCTGGGCATGGGGATGAAGTGGCAGCGGCATCTCATGGAAAGTGTGCAGGACCTGGCCGTTGCCACGGGAGTTCAGTTGCATGAACAGTCAGCACTGGCCTACAAAAACCAGCAGTTTCTGATTAACAACAATCTCTGGAATCACGACAAGGTCGCTTATCCCAATCGCGGAACTGGTTCCCGGGTGACGGTATCCGGAGAATAGACACGCGGGACAGGCGCCCGAACCAGGTCGTTGTCAGTTGGCCTGGTTGTTGTCGATTGTGGAGTCGAATTAGCAGAGCTTCCCTGGAATGCCATGCTGCTCATTCTGCCGAAGGAATCAGGTTGATTTCATTGGTCCCTGCTCCCACTACGCCCTGGGGCAGGAAGTTCATGGCCAGGGACTTCCTGACGTCCCGGTCTTCGTGCCGGTTGACCTTGTGTTTGAGATAGGAAGGGAATATCAGCAGTGAATCGTTTGCCATCTCGAATACATGAGATGGACCATTCAGGACGTTGTAGGCTTTCGGCTTCAGGTCTATCTGGCTGATTACCGGCCTTTCAAAGGTGATTCTGGCTTTCTGTTGATCCGGCAGGCCGAAATAATAGACGGCACTGAACATGGCGTTGCCGTGATTATGCAGAATTGAGATTTTGTTACTTTCAGTCCTGGTAAACCAACATGTTGTTATGTAAAACCTGTTTTCGTACAACATATATTCCCTGGTGTAAGCGTTCAGGACGTTCTCAAACGCGGATTTGAGATCCTTGTCGTCATTGAGGACTCTCTTGTTCTGCGAAATTTTGAGAAAGTAATCCGGATTGTCATCCGGGTTGGTGGATACCCAGGATTGCTGCTCATACAGCGAACGGATTCGATCCTGATCGATTCCCAGATTCTTATACTCCACGATGGGCTCGGGAAATATCGGGAGTAACTGCGCTTTCATTGCGGATGAGTCTCCGATCCTGTCCGTTAATTACAGCGCCGGTCAATACCCCCTTCACACAGAAGTTAGGACTGAAATACTGACTGAATCCGCACCGACGAACCAGCCAGTTCCGCGGCGATACGGTTACCGTGTCAGGCATGGCGCAACGGTATTCTGGCACTGTACTTCCGGGAAAGTCCCCCGAATCATCTCCCTTTTTTCTCCGGATATTCCCCGGATCACCTCTTTGCACCCCGGACGGGCGTTGCGGTCATGAGTACCGGCTCAATGAACCTCTGATTAATCAGGGAAAGTCCCTGGCTTTGAGGCGAGATCACCGACGAGGTGCCATGCCGCCAGGAAAATCCGCTACCGGCGCCACCAGCCAGAAACAACGCATTTATGTCGGATCATCAAGCAGCATTACCCAGCGTTCTATGCCCGACTGGCAACTGAAGGCAGTACCTTGCCCGGTCGCGTGCAGCAGGAGTTCAACGACATTCTGGCCAGGCTGGCTGCCCTGGTGCCAATGCACCGAGTCAACCTGGGAAGGTTTTTGGCGTCTTCGCCCACAACAGTAAGCACCGCTTCGCCATTACCGAATTCGGTTTACAGATGCGATTGCAGATTTTTCTCAGCTCCAGTGGTTCCCCTGCGGTCAGCGTAGGACAGTTCCTTCCTGACCTCTAGCAGGCTGTCGAAAAACGTCATGAGCGCAGCCAAGACGAGGCGAAAACTGTCGAAAAAGCGCAGTTTACCCGGTGTAAATGAGCATTTTGAGACAGTTTTCAACGAAGTATTGGCAAGCGCAATAGTTTTTCAACAGCCTGCTAGCGGGCTGGCCCCTGATCAGATTCACCCTGGGTTAAATCAATAAGGCCTTAACGGCGCAGTCGCGACAATAGAGGATAAATCTTAAACGTGGAACCCTATGTTCGCGGATGCGTTTAATCGAGAGTAACCAATTCGTTGTCAGTTGGATTGAACAGGGTGATGGACCGGGATGAGCCGCTTGCCGCCAATATTTCTACCGTCATTCAACACGATATCCGAACTGATTTGCCGGATGGGGTCAAATTTGCCATCGTTGCCGACTTCGCAGCAGCGACACGCCGCGCTCATACTCTCAGAGGTATCAATACGTTATGGCTTTTTTTCTTGAGACCTGGCGAGAGGCCGCTCTTACAAGTATTGGCTTTTTCTGGATGGCACTCTGGGCATTCTGCCTGGGCTACTTTATCAGCAGTCTGATACAGGTGCTGGTGACACGCCAACGGATGCGTGACGCCATGGGCAAGGCTGGTCCGAAGAGCATGGCTATGAGTGCTTTCTTTGGGTTTATCTCCAGCTCCTGCAGCTTTGCAGCCCTCGCCACCACCCGCGCTCTGTTTCAGAAAGGCGCTGGTCTGGCACCTTCCATGGCGTTCCTGCTGGCGTCGACCAATCTCGTCATAGAGCTTGGGATCGTTATTGCTTTATTTCTTGGCTGGCAGTTTGTAGTTGGCGAATATGTGGGCGGGTTGCTGTTGATTCTTTTCGCGTGGCTGTTTATACGGATCACCCGACCCGAAAAACTGATCAGGAGCGCCCGCGGAAACAGCGAAGACGCCGACGAGAAAAGCAATGAGATGAACTGGAAAGCCCGGCTGACCAGCCTGGAAGGGTGGCAGTCAATCGGCGAAACCTATGTCATGGAGTGGCAGATGATCTGGCGGGACGTACTGATCGGCTTTACACTTGCCGGGGTAATTGCCGCCTTCGTGCCGACGAGTTTTTTCGAAACCCTGTTCATCGGCTCGGCATCTGCAAGTAACAGCAATCCTGGATTTTTTGCCGTGGTGCTGCAGGTACTGGTAGGCCCGATTGCAGCATTCATGACCTTTATTGGTTCTATGGGCAATATCCCCCTGGCTGCGCTGCTTTTTGATCGAGGTGTGTCATTTGCCGGCGTAATGGCGTTTATCTTCTCGGACCTCGTGGTCTTTCCCGTGCTGCGCATCAATGCGGCCTACTATGGTTGGAAGATGGCGCTGTATATATTGCTGATGCTATTTTCCGGCCTGGTGATTACCGCCCTGATTCTCCACTACGGTCTTGCTGCCATGGACTTATTACCGACCAAGCAGGCAGTAACATCGATTATGGAACGGGATTATTTCCAGTGGAACTACTCTACCTGGTTCAATATTGCCTTTCTTACTGCCAGTGCCATTTTGCTGTTGTTGTGGAAGAAAGCCGAGTCCGGTTCTCATGACCATGACCACAGTGATCGTTCCCTCACCGAAGTGATACTGGCCAGGGTAACCTATCTGGCTGTTATATGGCTGGTGGGCGGTCTGTGTCTTGTTCCCGTTTTTCGGGCGTTGACTGGCTGATCCTCCTGGATTCCTGCTTATCTGCATTACAACCTCCAAAATGATGGAGGTTGGGCAGTACGCTTCCCATTTTTCAGCGATGGCATGGACGGCTCCTGCCGTTGCAGGACCGCAGAGCTGTGCTTCAAACTTTGTTACAGGTTCAGAACTGCTGCGTCAAGTCTCTCTTTTTTAAATCAATATCGTGACCCGCGGAGACTCTATACGCCATTGCCCTAATACGTAAAACAGACAATGGTGTATCAGTTTGTTCTGTCCGTCCAATTTTCTTGGAATCACTGTGACTTCGCTGCTTGGTAGAACCACGGGTAATGTTCGCAGTAGTTACGCGAGCTCAAATCCCAGGTCGCCCATCATGCGCTCAAGGTACTTCTCAAACGGATAGGCAAGCGCGCTCAGAACCGTTTTTTGTGTAGTAATACTGACGCGATGGTTCGCAGCGAGATACGTAAGGCAGGCGCCAGCATTCGATAAAGGTACAACAGACGGATACCCTTTACCCGTGAAACAGATGAATCGACGTATCCACAATAGGTAGGCCTTTTCGGTAGACATGCTGTATTCAAGCATGCGCAAATCGGCCCGAAGATTCTCGATAAACTTGCTGGCCATTTCGGGATACCCCCGGTTTGACTGTTTTCCCGGCTTAAGGTAGTTAATGGTCAGTAATTGCGCACGAAGTCGCAGCAATTTCATTACCAGGCCAGGTTACCCGTTTCTTGTTATTGAAATTCCCTTTACTTATCAGACTTATAGTACTGATCTAAGCCTGAATACGGGGAAGCTCGCTATAGGAGATAGGAGGAACCCTGGTATTGAGAACAGCTGAGACCCTGGCTATTTCGATCGATCAAAAACCGAGCAATCTAACTTTTTGGTTGAAAAGTGGTAATTGGGGGACTAACTTAGCGAAATGCGAATGAAATTACCGCGCTGACTGATTATACAAATGTTATGGGTACTCGAGGATAATTACATCGGTGAAGGCTCCAATATATAATAATCCATGATCAAAGATAAGAAACAGCTAATCGAACTTTTAGGTTTTGTCGCGGTAGTGCTATCTCTAGTGTTCGTCGGGATCCAGCTAATATTGGATCGAAGGTTAGCTGTAGCGGAGAGATATGACGCCAGAGCAGAATCAATTATGTCCAACTTTCGAGTCAAGATGGAAAGCGACACATACCTGAGCGCCCTTGGTAAGCGTTGGGATTATGGAGAAAGGCCGAACTGGTGGAATGACGAACTGGAGACCATGGCTCAAGATATCGGACTTACCGGCTCCGAAGTCTGGGCGGAAATTTATGACCATACAATCTCACTAGAGGCCTTTGACGCATTCTACTTTCAGTATCAACAAGGCCTGCTGCCAGATATCTACTGGAACGGGGCTCAAAATGCGCTGCGAAGAGGCCTGGCTAACCCTTTGCAAAGAGCCGTATACCTGAATATTCCAAGACCAATTACAGGCGTGATTCGCGAAATAGCTGAAGAGCAGAATTGAATTTTGGGTGCGAATGAAATGCTTCCGACACATAACAAACAATTCTATGGGCGGCAGCCAGTACACCAAAGCTGAAAATCGCCTTCGGTCATTTTACCGAGAGGCTCTCAGCCCTCCCTGCCAAGCCTGAACGTTGGTGTTATGTTCCGGGTATGGCAAAAAGCAATCGGGTAGAAGAATTACTATGAATTGGGAAGCTATCGGAGCAATTGGAGAAGTAATCGGTGCTTTAGCCGTTGTAGCATCACTAATTTACTTAGCGAGTCAAATACGCCACAACAATAAAATTGCTAAAAATGATAGCCTGCAAACAGTGCTTCATTCTGAAATGAACTTTGCTTCGATAATTATTCAGAATGCTGAAATTTGGGACCGGGTGGTTTCCGGGGAATCATTCTCCGATAGAGAAGAAAACCGTAAAGCAACGATTCTTTATAATCTTTACTTATTGGATTCGGCGAATCGATATTTTCAGTACAGTACGGGTTATCTCGATAATGAAGCATGGGAAGGCCGCAAAAAGACGCTTCATCTGCTCGTAAAATGGCCAATGTTTGATAGCTGGCGCACTTCGTTAGGAGCCAGCGGTCATTCAAAAGAATTTCTTCAAGTAATCGATGAAATCCGAGCTGAAGAGGTCATAGAAAGCGGAACAAAACAAAATGTGCAATACAAAGCTTCATAGAGACAGGTTTATGATCAGGCTTCAAATTCTCTATTTTTCCGTCGCCGCTGCTATTTCTTTGAGCCTGGGTGTATTGGTCGCGAACATAGGCGGTCCTGTCTGGGTTGCAGGTTTCCTCCCGCCGGCTATCCTGGGTTTATTCGCGGTAAGCAAAGCATATAGGCTCGGACTAGAATCTAGAACTACGGTATAAGAATGATTGCCAGGGTAGGTTTTAAACCAAACGAGAGCAGTACATAACAATTATTTTAAAAACGGAAGTAGCAGTCCACGGCTGCTACTATTTTAAATGGCGTTATGTGCTTCGATGGAATAAGTGCCTATGCTTAAGCCAGTCGAGATTGTCAGAATTTTGTGCGGGCTGTTCATTCTTGTAAGTGGCCTTATGAATCTCGGCTTATTCGGGTTTGAGCCACCGGAGGTCGGACCGGCAGGACGACAATTTCAGATAGCGATACAGGAATCCGTTTACTTGCTCCCCATTGTCACCGCGGTCTTTATTGTGGCTGGTTCGGGAATCATTGTGGATCGATTTGGCGCATTGGCATCGTTGGCAGTCGCACCTATAGCTGTGAACATTCTCCTGTTCCATGTGTTTACGGCTAGCCCGATGATCCCTATGGCAATTTTTTTCGGTGTAGTCAGCTTGTATTGTCTTTGGTATTACAGAGAGGCATTTGCTCCCTTACTGAGGAGCAAGGCATAGTGCTTCCAGTAAAATAGGCATAATTTCAAAGGGATGGAGCCTGTTCTGCACGCTTGCAATGGCCTGCGGCCAGTCTATCGCAAGTCTTTCAGGGCAGACTGCTAGCCTGAAAACCGGCGCTATGTGTCTCAAGTGAGCATCGTGGATACGGATAGAAAGAGAAAACTTGCTGAGGACGTGGTTGATCTTACTGTGATGAACCGTGTGCGTTGTTCAGCGAGCTCGAATGGCATCCCTGATCCAGAAACAGCCGAGAAAATGAGGCTTGGGATGCGCCAGGAACAAATAGAGCTGTATATCAAACACTATGAACCTGAACAGTTACAGGCTCTACTCGATTTTTACGGCACGGATATTGGAAAGTCAATTCTGGAAAGCCAATGTAGAGTAGCCGACGAGCTTGCGGCAGGAACACGGCTGGTCTCAAGCGAGATTAAGAAATGACGACACATGACAGAAATTCCAATGAGTCGGCTGCACTCCGTGCGAGGGGCGAATGGCTTGGCCATTCTTCCCGCTCACCGTACTCGCGCACCCGCCCCTTAAATTCAACGTTATGCGCATAGAGTGCGAAGCTGGAGCCAAGATGCAGGTTGAAGGGCTTCGTTACGTTGTCCTGGTCGATTCTGAAAAAATTGAGAAATTCGTAGTTTCTACATGCGAGGAAGAATGGGACAACGAAGATTTCGAAACATTCGGCGACGACCTGTATGGACAGACCTGGAAACTTAGCGAAGTGCTTGTCAAAAATATCCAGGTACAAAAGCAGCTACTCGAATCACCAATATTCATCAAGGACGTAACACCAAGAATTGCAAAGCAAAGGGAGCTTTATGAAGAAGGAATTGCGATCCCGCCTCTGATCCTGAGAGGCAAAGATTTACTGATTTTCGATGGTTATGCACGGTGGCACTTTTTCAGGTCGCTTGGATTGAGTAAGTGCTTGGCTTATACGAGCAGCGCATAGCAATCAGACCAAAAATGGCCGTGCGATTGGCTACGTCATTCTTTTTTACGGAGATAGGTAAATGAGCTACATAGACGGCTTTGTGATCGCGGTCCCTACCGCAAACAAGGAGAAATTCATCGAGCACGCTAAATTTGGCGACAGTGTCTTCATCGATTTTGGCGCCACTCGTGTCATCGAATGTTGGGAAGACGATGTCTCGTCTGGCAAGGTCACCGACTTTCGCAAAGCGGTCGATGCCAGGGAGGATGAATCCATAGTCTTCTCCTGGATCGAATGGCCAGACAAGGCCACACGTGATGCCGGTATGGAAAAGTTGATGTCTGACGATTTCAGTGACGAGCGTATGGATCCGGAGAAGAATCCCACACCGTTCGATGGTAAGCGGTTGATCTACGGTGGCTTCACGCCCATTGTTGAGCTGTAGCTAATTCGCATTGATCGCCAACATTCGCTTCTGGTTTTCGTAATTAGCCGGTTTCACTGCACTTTGTAGAAGTTTGGTGGCTCTCTGATGTCTGCAGGCATTAGAATTATTGGCTGGAGAGCCAGAAAATAAGAGACGCAACAAACAGTTCAATGACTCAGCCTGATCACATATCGTTTTCGGATGGCTGCGCCATCTTGTCCGCAAACAATGCTTAGCTAACCGCCCCTTAAAAACCGGCGTTACTTATTTAGGGAACCTCTGATCAATTATGGAAATACTCTGGCTTTCAGGCGAGTTCACTGACGAGGCGCCTTGCCGCCGGCATGCGTCGGCCTGTCAAGGCGAGGCAACGAAGGCAGTGGGCTCGCCTGAAAGCCCCTTCGGGCGGGGCCTGTCGGGCGCCACTGCGGTGTTGTCGCGCTTGGCAAGGGCGACGGCCATTCCCGGCGCACGACGCCTTGCAGTAGCGCCCGACAGACTCCCGCAGAGCACTTCTATAATTGATCAGAGGTTCCTTAGAGAGACAGCATGCCAAACATGAAAATCAAAATCGAAACAGTGGTAGAAGCAGGTATCGACGAAGTATGGGAAGCCTGGAACAATCCTGAAGACATAAAGCGATGGAATGCTGCATCAGATGATTGGCATACCACGGATAGCTTCGTTGACTTACGTGAAGGCGGTACCTTTTCTTCAAGGATGGAAGCAAAGGATGGAAGTATGGGGTTCGATTTCGCAGGCACCTACACAAGAATCGTACCAAATAAGCTCATCGAATACGCGCTGGACGACAGCAGGGTCGTTTCGGTTTCATTTGCCAGCAATAATGGAAAGGTAGTCATTTCACAAACTTTTGAAGCTGAAGGTAAAATGGATGCGGAGACGCAACGTCAAGGTTGGCAGAGTATTCTCGATAATTTTGCAGAGTATGTGCGGGCGAAATCTGGCTAATCCAGCTAATAGAGAAGGGATGGCGGTAAGTAACAGTCCAGTCAATAAAGAACACAGCCCGTTCCATAGGGTTTGCCAATGGCTGGGCCATGCTGTCGCAAACCGTACTCCACAGGCTGCGCCAATTGCCAAGGGCGTTATGTGGCGCTGATAATCAAAAGGATAACCTGGAGGTCACAATGAAAGCGATCGACTACTTAAAGGCAATTGGAGTGGCGATAGGTACTATTGCATTCACCATGGCGGCGTCTTTTCCGATGGTGGCTGTGTACGCCTATCTTATTGAACCCGGGCATGAACAGGAATTCTATACGGCGGCGGCACAATGGATTGCCCCATGGTCTTCGTACCTGTTAGGACCAATTACTTTCTTTGCTCTTAATTATTGGCTTGCCAAAAAATCACCCGAAAGGAATGCAATCGCGTTTGCAGTAGCGACGATTGTTGCCTACCTGATTATTGATTTATCAATGGTGCCTGCTTTTGGCGGCGATCTGGCAATGTTTTTAACATTCGGGTTTGCGTTTTCGATTGCTGTAAAGCTCGGTGGAGCACTCTTAGGCGCCTACCTTGGAGCATTGCAAGCTGTTGATCCGAAAATCAGCGATGGCGCTATATAACGGAAATATCGATCAAATTAACAGAACCGCCAGGCATGAATGGCTGGATCTTCACCTCATCCAGTCAATTGAAGATGCGCAGGATCTGGCGACTCAGTGGCTGTGGATCTACAATAACGAACGGCCCCATACAGGAATCGGAGGAATCCCGCCCCGTCAAAGCGAGTCGGGTAACGCCTGGTCAAAAATTGAAGCGGCCGTGCCCGGCTGTTTTCAATCAGATGCCTGATCACTCTGCTTTTTACCAACCTTCTCCTCAGTGGGATCAGTGGCATCGTCTAGCTCGACGGCTTGTTCTTCGGTCCGGGGTTCGGTGTCATCATTCACATCAACGGATTCTTCTTCGGTTGGAGGCTCGATGTCATCTTCGTCCCTGGCGACTTTTTCTTCATCCGGAGCCTCGATGTCACCGTCAACCATAACGTTTCCTTCTTCGATAGGAGGCTTGATGTCATCTTCGACGCCGTCGAGTTCTTCTTCAGCCGGAGGCTCGACGTCACCGTCAACCTTGACGGCTTCCTCTTCCATGGTGTGTTCGATGTCTCCATCGGCCTGAACGGGCTCATCCGGAATCGATGCTTCGTTTGTTGCCAGCGCAACCCTTTCCTTCTGTCCCTGCAGCAAACCGCCAATTACCTGATCAGCGATCACCAGCAGAATGCCCGCCGTATACAATTGGAAGAGGGGCTCTCCGTCCGACATGAGTGCAAGCTTGCTGAAAAAGTAGCCCAGCAGAAAGCCGATGGGAATTAATCTGAAGGCACCGCAGAAGAAACACACCGCCGCCCCCAGGAAACCTACCCAGAGTTCGAGGGGAATGTAGGGAATAAGCAACGAACCCATGGGGATGGTGTTCACTCCGGGAAGAAGTGCTACAAAAGTCCCGAGCATGACAAAAGGCATGGGCCGCCAGAAGGAGATATCGGTGTGCACGAAGCCTGTAAACAGGCCAAAAAGACCGATGGCAGCGAGCATGACAAGCACCTCGAACCGGGTAAGGGTGTTCTCAACCTCCTCGCCCGCTCGCGTGATCGTTAACGGAAGATAAGATGTCACGACACAGTCGGTAGCGTGCATGCAGGTGTTGCCGGTAAGGGCCGTCGCATTTTGCCCGCCCGGGAATCGTTGAACGGTCACGAGGCAAAGAAAAAGCAGGAAATAGATCAGAACGTATTTGAACATCGCTATGCCTCCATCGAGGTCCCAGTTTAAGGCGCGGATGAAGAAAGCTCAACATCGGCAATATTGACTAGTATTGTTACTTTAGCAGGCTGTTGAAAAAGTCGTGAGGGGAATCTGGTCGAGTGTCGATTCGCGCAGAAATATGTTTCCTGGTTGCATTAGTTTCTGCGAATGGTGCTATTAAATGACCCCAAAGAAATTGAACCGGATCAGCGATGGCCCGGGGCGTTCCTGTTGCAGTTTCACAAATCTCCCTACATGCGGGAGGCGGCGTCGAGGCTACCGCCGCGCGTGGCCAACGGGACGGTTTAGGCCGGCGGTCTGCGCGGAGACGAGACGGGCCCGGGCCGGGGCCCGGGCGAAAGTCAGCAGACTGTTGACCATGCCGAAGTAGATCGAGGCGAACAGGGCGAGGGAAAGCACTGCGAGTAACGTGGCCACGGTGAAGCTCCTGTGTTGTCGGACAAGGCGCCGATGTCAATATCGGCTAATGTATAAATAATGTCTAATAAATAACTTCACAAATATAAACGTCACGGCGTGACATCTGGATCACCCCGACATCGACGGCGTTCCAGAAGCAATAGAGTATCGTTGAGATTCCTGACGTCTTGCCCGGCTCGCAGTCAATGGTTCCGGGCTGGATTCCAGTCACTTACTCGATCAATCCTTCGGCGCGAGCCACGCGTTCCAGTGCCTGTTCCAGGGTTGCCCGGACAGTGGCAGCGGTTGCGTGCAGGTAGGCATGCAGCGCGGCATCCTTGTCATCCTTGCTTGCGCAGGCAGCGCTGTAGGCTTCGAAAGCCGACAGGTCTATGACCAGGTCGACCAGGTGAGCAGGGCATTCGCATTCCACCGTCGAGGAGGCGTTGGCCAGCCTGGCCAGCTCGCTGGTCTCGAATCGGCGACCCGGTAATTCACCCGGTTCCTCGGGAATCGGTCCTGTGGGCCCCGGCGTGTCAGTGATCTCCGGTGTTTCCGGTACCGGTTCCGCCAGCAGGGCTTCGTAGATCTGTTGCGGCTCGCAGGGTAATCTCACCGGGCGAATACCCTGGGTACGCAGGTCGACAAGCTCCGAGCTGCTGGCGAATCGATAGGCCACCACAACCAGCCTGGCATTGCTCTCCTGTTTCATGGTCTGCAGCAGCTGGTTCGCATCCCGGTTATAAACAGAAAGTTCAATTACCAGCGCATCGGGCTGCAAACGCCTGATATCGGCACGAAAGGTTTCGCTGGACGTGCTGCCTGCCACCACTTCGATGCCTTCGCGCCGGGATCCCGGAGATGCCAGCCTGGCAGGCAGATAGTCACCCAGCACCGCGATCTTCAATGCCGGTTGCAGTCGGCTGCGGGTCCGGGTCCTGTTACGCAGACTGGTCAGCAGGGAATGCAATTGTTCGTCTGACATCTGGGCGATTTTGCCGATGGGCTCTCCAGCATCCACCAGCGTCTTGATCCGAATGAGTCTATCCACGTCCGCTTCACTGTATCGGCGTCTGCCGGTTTCGGTTCGGGAAACACTGACGGCATCGTAGCGCTTCTCCCAGATACGCAGCAGGTGCTGGCTGATACCGGTCAGCTGTGCAACCGTGGCGATGCCGAAGACCGCTTGGTTATCGATTGATTTTTTTGTCATTGGTGCTGTGATCCTCTTTTGTTCAAGTCACCAGCGGATGTGACGTGACTTCGTCCTGTACACCATTATTCTGCCTGCGCATGAATCTGCGCAGGGGTCAATGTGGCAGCCATGACGTGGCTATGTTGATGATCCGTCGGCTCCATGGGTGAATACGTTGTGGACTTCGGGCGGGGCCTGTCGGGCGCCACTGCGGTGTTGTCGCGCCTGGCAAGGGTGACGGCCATTCCCGGCGCACGACGCCTTGGAGTGACGCCCGACAGACTCCCGCAGAGCACTTCCAAAATTAATCAGAGGTTCCTTAACTTGTAACCGGTTGATCTCCATCAATGACCACATGACCACGGGGAGTAGTTTGAGTGTGAGGGCACCAGTCCCCTGTTTTCAACAACTAATAGGTTAAAAAAAGATGAAAAACCGGTCTACAGCATTCCTCTTCATTACCGTTTTCCTGCTTGGGTCGTCCAGTTTAATGGCCCAGGGTGAAAATCCGTTTATCGGCGCGTGGGATATCGATTTCGACGAATCGGATTTTGGCAGCGCCAACCCGCCACAGAATATGTCCCGGGCCTATACAGATCTTGGCGATGGTAACTATGCCTACCAGGTGGCTACTGTCAGCCAGGATGGCACATTGAACCTCTCGTCGGCAATTTACTCCTACAGTGGTGCCGAGTACCCCATAGTGAGTTTCGATGAATTACCCGAGCCCGCGAGGATTTCCTATCGCAGAATCGGTGATACATCCGTGGAATACACTGTGCGCGTGGGGGGAGCAGTTTCTCAGATTGGCGCCAAGTTCATTTCGCCAAACTACCAGCGCCTGATAATTTCCATCCAGTTTCCGAATTCGGACCAGAAGGATCAGGTTCTGGTTTTTAACCGGCGCCGGTAACGGCAACCGTCGACGACGATGGCCGTCCCTGTGCCGGCGGCATCCTGGCAGCCCGCAAATCCGGAAGATGCCACACAATTTGTAACATTTTCCCGCCTGGAAAATTGACTTAAATCAGAAAATCCTGGTGGCCACATAGCAGAATGTTTACCCAGGCGTTCTCGACGCGCCGGTTGAAGCACCGCTTGTTGTGCAGTGAAAGTGGCAGATCCGGAACGATTGTCGGTAACAGCAGTGACGGTCCTGGTGGATCTGCAGGCAGCACGCCGGTGCGATTGCGGGAATCCGGAAGTCCGGGTGCTGCGAAAGAGTGCAGTGCAGTGACAGGGCACCGTGACAAATCAGGCAGTTAAAACGAATTAGCAGAGGCACGGTAGCAGTGCCCAATTTGTAAATCAGGAGTGGATCATGAAAAAAACACATCTCTTGGGGTTGGTGTCGGCGATAGCCATGGTGCCATCCCTTGCCGGTGCACAGGAAGCCCCGACCTACGCGAAGGAAGTGTCGCGCATCATGCAGGAAAACTGCCAGGCCTGTCATCAGCCAGGGCAGATCGGTCCCATGTCGTTCACCAGCTATGAAGAAGTGCGCCCGTGGGCGCCGCTGATCCGTCTGAAAGTGGCGGAGCGGGAAATGCCTCCGTATCAGTACGACCGGGACGTAGGTGTCCAGCACCTGAAAAATGACTGGCGGATGAAGCAGGAGGATATCGATACTGTCGTTGCCTGGGTGGACGCCGGCGCTCCCCTGGGTAATCCTGAAGATCTCCCGCCGCCCAGGGAATACCCCCAGGTAGGCGAGTGGCGCCTGGCCGCTGAACTGGGTCCACCGGACCACACCATTAAATCCACGCCCTGGGATGTCCCGGCCGCCGGTCAGGACCTGTGGTGGGAGCCCGAAGTGGATTCCGGCATCACCGAGGCCCGCTGCATCAAGGCCGTTGAAACACTGCCTTCGGCAGCAGCCCATGGCTCGACACACCACGCCAACTCGCATTTCCTGGTCCAGGATGACAACGGCAACTGGGTGAGGGGCGATCGCCTTTCCGAGTTCGCCTTTGGCAAGCTGGGTGAAAAAGTCCCCGAAGGTGCCTGCCGTAAAGTACCTGCCAACTCGAAGGTCGGCTGGAGCATTCACTACTACCCGGATGGCAATGCGGTAGCCGACGACCAGGTGACTGTTGGTATCTGGTACCACGACGAAGACGACAATTTTAACGAGGAGGAAGCCTATCGCCAGGATCTGCGTTCCTATCGGCTCAGCAGCGGTGGTGACTACCTGATTCCTCCCCATGGCACCTTGATGACCCAGGGTTTCCATTCCTTCGACCACCCGGTGCGCATCGACAGCTGGCAGCCTCACCTGCATCTGCGTGGTGTCGGCATGGCCATGGAGGTATTCGATCCCGAGACCGGCAGGCGTGAAGTGCTGAGCCAGGCGTCCAACTGGAATGCCGGCTGGAACCACAGCCACACCTACGAGGAAGGTTATCAGCCGCTGTTACCGGCAGGGGCCACTATTATCCTCACTGCCTGGTATGACAACACGGCCAATAACCCCCGCAACCCGGACCCGGACCAGTGGGTAGGTGCCGGCCAGCGGACCACCGACGAGATGTCCCATGCCTGGATCGCGGTGACCCACCTGGACGAGGAAGGCTTTGAAAGGTTGCTGGACGAACGTCAGCAGACCCGGGGCACTGTCACTAAAGGAGGCGAGCAATGAGAACTGGAAAGATCAGGCAGCTTGTTGGCGGCGGACTGACGGGTTTACTCATGGCACTGGTCGCTGCGCCGCTGTACGCCCAGCTGCCGGCCCACCTGCGGGACTACCCGCTGACCCAGCGCAAGGCCAGCGGCTCGCCGGTGGCACCGATGTTCAACGGCTGGATCGCCAACGAAGACGGATCGGTGACGATGATTTTCGGCTTTGCCAACCAGAACCGGGAAGAGATCGTGGACATCCCCCTGGGGCCGAACAACTTCATCGAGCCGGCGGAATTTGACGGCGCGCAGCCCACCCACTTCCCCACGTACAGCCGGGGCGGCTTCGTGGGTATTCAGGAGCGCGGCGCCTTTGCGGTAACGGTACCGGCGGACATGGCCGGCACCGAGGTGGTCTGGACCCTGACCTCCGGTGGTCACACCTACTCGGTGCCGGGTCGGGCGACCTCCACGGCCTACGAGATGAGTAACGGCGAGCGGGCCCTGGGCACGCTGAAGCCGGCCATACGGTTCAATGCCAGCGGCCCCGAATCCACTACTGAGGAGGGGATCTACGCGACCAAGATAACCACTACGGTGGACCGGCCGGTGACGCTGACCGCCTACGTACAGGACCGCGGCAATCGGGCGGACTATGACGTTGAGCGGCTGCTGTACCCGTTGGGCACGGAATGGCTGTTGCACCAGGGACCGGCGCAGCCGGACTTTGAGCGGGCCAGGATTACCGGTCGTGAACGGGCGGAGATGGCCGGTGAGAGTGGAGCCAGCGGCAGCAACGGCTGGGAGGAAGTGAGCACCCAGGTGACGTTTCCGGAGCCGGGTGACTACGTGGTCCGCCTGCGGGTGGACAACTTCACGGCGCCGGACAGCCAGTTCGACAACGTGTGCTGCTGGTCCAACGCCTACGTGCCGGTGACGGTCAACCCGTAAGCATGGATGGCTAAAGCCGGGGGCAGAAATAGCGTGTCCCGCGCAGTTGCAAGTCTTTTAGTCAGTAACAAACGCCCCGGATCAGCGATGACCCGGGGCGTTTCTTATTGACCGCCGCAGATCTGGCCGGACTGTTTTTTTCCAGAACCCTTCAACCGGCCTGCGCTTTCGTCAGTGCATCCGCGGTGTATGCAGCGAGAGCTTCCAATTCTGCACCGCAGTCGCCTTTAAAACATGAACCGTGCATCACTGCCAGGCACTCAGGGTTCAGGGATTTAAGTGCGCGTATGGTCGATGCTGTCGAGGGTGTAAGTGCCGTTGCTTGGAACGCTTCTTCGGCAAGGATCGCGCTTGATACGATACTCTCAGTAGTCACCGCCGGTCCGTTACCCAACTGAGTAAATAAATCGCCTGTGAACAGTGTTTTTGTCGTTTCTTCAAACACAAGCCCGGATTCCCATGCATGCGGAACATGTGGTGTATCGATATATCTCACGCGCTTGCCACCCAAATCCAGTATTTCGTTGTTTGCCAATGCGCGTGGCGGGCGATCAGCCAAATCATTCAGCGAGACCATGCACGCAACTGCCCCGTGTACTACCTGTGCTTCCGGAGCGGCAGCCAACCATTGATTCATGGAGCCGCATTCGTCGGACTCTACATGCCCAAACGAAATCCATCGAAGCTTCTCCAGCGGCACAACAGTCGCTGCGGCGTTTGAAACCGACTCAAAAAGATTGCGGCCGCCGCAATGAAATAGAAAGGGTTCGTCGGCATCGATCAGATACTGATTAAAGGTGAATCCGTCCGGAGAGATGCCCGGTATGAACGTCGAAAGTCGAAAGATATTCGACGCGATTTCATCAACTTTGGTTTCCATCAACTCAGTTCCCTGTTTTCAGTCATAGTGGCGTTGCTACCGCGACCCGGGGTCCGCGCTTTCATTTAACCATTCAATAATGGGCGGTGATCCTGTGCGGTTTTCGTGATCATTCAGGTCAAAATCGGTAATGATTAATCGCAGCCCCCGGCCAGCAGCGTACCATTAGCGTCAATTTACAGAGCTAAATGCAGTACATTGAACCAGCCTGTCGTGACAGGTTTCGCCAGCGGCGCCACCAACTTCGTTATCTTAACGATTGCGCTGCTCGTTTTCGACCTTAACGCTGCACACATTAACAAGAGACATTCAGGTTCAGCGAATTGCGCAGAACCGACTCTCTCGCTCAGTTCATTTCCAGCCCGGTAACGCGTTTTACCCCACTTTCCAAGTCGAACATTTCCTTCCGATAAACCCAGGTGACTACCATTGCCGCCAGGATCCAAAGCGGAATATCGAAGGGTAACGCATCCGGCCACATCGGATTATTGAGTTGAAAGTGAAATACCATCGGCAACAAAATGCCGCCCCTCGTTGCATTGAAAAGTGGAGTGATAATAATACTAAGGGCAATGACCCCAATCAGAAATGGGATCACATCCCAATTACTTTGTGGCAGCCCCGAAAGGAAAAATGCGGGCAAGTGCCACATACCCCAGGCAAACCCAACGATAAGTGCGGCCCAGAAAGGTACAAATTTACGTTGTAACAGTGGTTGCAGCAAATCCCGCCAGCCGAACTCCTCAATGGGCCCCAGAATAGCCATCAGGCCAATTGCAGCGAATCCAACGCTCAAGCTCTCAAACGGCCAGAGTGTCCAACTCGGCTCTCCTTTAAGCCACGCGCCAATGTAGTAAATGAGGGGGACTACAACAATGATAAAAATCGACCAGTATGGTCCGCAACGCCAGACACGGAATCGCGTCAGGTAGCCACGAAAGCCCGACCATCCCGAGGTATAGAGAATAACTGCCCATGCTGATAAAGCAGGAGACCAGACGGCCAGTATGAAAAGCGGATGAGACGCCTGCAACGGACCGAACAGTTGCTCCATTTCATCTGCCCAGGTGAGCAAAACCACCAGGATCAGAGCGATCATGCCGAACGCCATCACCAAGAAGGCCCAGGCACCAGAGATAGGAACTTCGGATGTAGCTTTTTCTTCCGAAGGCATCGCCAAGATGACTCCTTCGCTAAATCAAGTGAAATCGATTGTAGACGCAGCGCGGTTAAGGAGCGACTACAACACGTGTTGCACGAAACCGTATAGAGACCCGTTACTTGCAACAAGAGAACGGAGTAGACCGTCTTGTCAGGACCGGTTCTGCCAGTCACAAGTCTGAGGCCAACGTCTGCTTGCTGGCGCCTGATGGAGTTAATCACGAATGCTGGTAATTTTCTATCAAACAGATATTTGAGCAGGGTCTCTTTTGTCGCCGAACGGCTTGAAAGCAGTCATTCAGAATCTAGTAAAGCGCCAAATTATTTGATTTGAATAGTCGGCTAATCTGACTTTGGCTCAATTGTAGTTGCTGTGTCAGCCGAACTTTGGGAATTCATGACGTTGATTCAAACTAAACCCATCAAGGGTCGTACTGCCAGTCCTTTCAATACCCATGCGCCTTTTCAATAAAGGGGCTTCTCAAATGAAAATAAGGATCGAATCGCGAAAATCTGCCGGGCTAATTGTGCAAGTCAAAAAGCATTGTTCGGTTCGCACCGCCTTAAGTACTGTCCTTGTTACTCGTATCGCAATGATTGCACAGGATCTGCATTCGCTGTCTTGAAACACTGAATAGCTACAGTGAGAATCGCGACCAATACAACGGCTACCGTTACAGTTGCATATATCAACAAAGAAAAATCAGCCTGAGATGAAAATTGGCTATAAATATCCCGGATAAAATAGTTTGCAATAGGCCAGGAAATGAAGCAGGCAATCAAAACCGGTTTTACAAAATTCCAAGCCAACACGGTTACGATCGAATTGGCCGATGCGCCCAATACTTTTCTAACACCCACTTCTTTGGTTCGTCTCAGGCTCGAATAGGATGCCAACGCATAAAGCCCAAAGCCTGCAATAACAACAGTAATTATACTTGCCAGTAAAGCTGCCATGCCTAGACCTGAAGTGCGCGCTTCCAAGATCGAATTAAATGATTCTTCAACAAAGGTGCGATAAATGGGCACGTCCGGTCTATGTCTCAGCCACACCCGTTCAATGTGTTTCAGGGCATCTGACGACATGGCAGGATTAATTCGAATGCTAAGAAAGCGCATGGGATCGCGGCTCCCTCGCATCGCGCCCATAGTATTTTCATCGGTCTCCATACCACCTTGAAAGCGAAATTGTTTTACAACGCCTATCACTCGGAAAAAGCAAATAGCCAAAAATAGGGTTGAATGTAAATAAGAATTGAATGCAAATACTCAGACTTGCGCTGACAGACGATGTCAGATTCTGCACACCAAAGAAGACGTATAAAACGCCACCATTCACTGTTCTGAGTGGCTCCTTTCGGCCAATAGCCGACTTTATTCCAATTTCATTCAATTCGTCTTGCTAGTTTTCTGCAACAGTAAGAAGCTGATCCAAATATTTCACAAATTCAATATCTCCAGCGGATTCCAGAAAGTTATCGACGACTCCACGTAGTATCGGATGTAGCCCGGGATAGCGTTCGTAAACAGATCTCGCGTCTCTGAAATTACCATCATAGGTATTCTCTGTGGCCAATCCATTGATATAGGCAGTTTCAGCTGAAACATGTGTATTCAAAAACACATACAACCACAACCTTAAAGCAACTTCTTCGTCAGGACTAAATTCCGTTCCAGGAGACATCGCTCGAGCAAGCAATACTGACATGTCTTTGTCCTCGTATACCGCTTCATTGAAGCTGTTAAAGCCATCTCCTATGCCCAGGTCAGTTGTTGCAATCGCGATTCGGTTTGATTGTTGAATTTCTAAAGCTAAGAAAACTATTCCGGCTAACACACCTACATTCGCGATCAATGTCAGCCAGGTATTCAGTCTTTCGATATTCATTTTTTGTACTCAACAAGGCTGATTTCGGCCAGGAGTCGTCATCATGATCGCCATACAGCTTCTGTCTGTTCTTCATCGAAACGGACAGGGGCTGTCCGGTCAGGTGTAAGTTTCTACAGCCAGGGAACCTCTGACTGACTGATCAGAAGTTCCTTAAGTGCTGTTGCTCCAGTACACCAACAGCGGAATTTATCGATCTCCCGATTCTTCCTGCTCTCGCGCGCCGCTGAGCCGGTTGAACATGGCGTAGTTGCCTTCGTGACAGGCGTATTCGTACTGCACGTACTCACTGTCGCGTTTGTACGGGAAAGCCACGGTCCATGGCGCGGTGTAGGTGTCGGGGTCTTCCACCGTGAGGGTGTAGCGCAGTGTATCGGGACCCTCGATGGTAAAGGTTTCGATCATCCGCCGGCCTTCATGCTGTGGGGCGTTGCCCGGGCCCGGTGTTCCGGGGGCGCGCATATTGCCCACGTAACGAAAATTGGTGGACTCGACGATCAGTGTATTGCCCTCCCAGCGGCCCCGGGGATCGCCCTCCCACAACCTGATGCTGTCATCGATGTGCGGTCCGCTGTCGATGGGAATGATACGGGCGTTATGAATCATTTCGCTGTGAATAACCACGTAGCCCGGTGCCTGTACGATCAGCTTGCCGTTGTTGTAGGCAGTGGGCATCATCATGCCGAACACGCCCCTGGACAGGCAGCGGTCACCGGACTCCACGTTGGCCGCGGAATCGTGTTCGTGGCGGATATTGTAGGCGCGGACTGCGCTGGCTTTCTCTGTCAATGGGGGGCGCCGTCCGGTTGGCGGATTCACGATCAGTGCCGGCGCGTCGATTTCCGGGTCTGACCAGAACCAGTCAAACCAGTAGTTTTCGTAGGCGCCCACGCCGCTGCTGTTTTCAAAGCCGGTCCAGGTATCGCCCTTGCGCTGCTCGTCCCGCTGCCGGATAAAGGCCGCCAGCTCTGCTTCGTCCGGTGCGCGTCCCTGGAACTGGTCCGGCAGTTCCAGCGGCGTGGCGGTCGCGCCCACGTTATTCCACATGCCATTGATGTCGGGCTGTCCGTCGGCGAGATAGTCCGGAGTCCATTCACTCTGGGCATTCACCGTGAATGACAGGGACCAGGCTAACGTGGCAAGACCTGCGAGTTTTACCGGTGACTGGAGATAACTAGTTGAATTTTTATTCATTTTACGACTCCTCTGGGGATGCCTGTCAGCTACTATAACAACTTTCAGGCTCTGGTACAGCGCCTGGAATGCGCCACGGAAACGGTCACGCTCTTTCGATCGTCCTTCCGATCATCGTGGCAATCCGTATAATCAATACAGAACGAAAAATTTCACCCAGGTCATCCATAATAAGAAGAAGCCCCGTCATGAATTACTTCGATACTGTCAGAACCCGTGCCTGCCACGGCAGTTTGCCCGTTACCCGTGCCATCACCCTGTTACTGGGTTGGCTGTGCCTGGGTGTTCCAATGAGTCACGGTCAGGATTCCGCAGGCTTTGTACCGGTTACCGACGCCATGTTACAAAATCCGGCTCCGGAAGACTGGTTAATGTGGCGTCGAACCCTGGACAGCTGGGGTTACAGTCCCCTTGACCAGATTAACCGGGAAAATGTCGATCAGCTGCGCCTGGTCTGGACCCGTGACCTGGCTGTTGGCACCGGAGAGATTACGCCACTTGCCTACGACGGCGTGCTGTATGTGCCCCAGGCCGAAGATGTGATTCAGGCAATCAGCGCCGAGACCGGCGACCTTATCTGGGAATACCGCCGGCCTATCCCCCAGGACCTGTACAACCAGGTGGGTGGCAATGCGCGTAACAATCGCAACCTGGCCATTTACCAGAACCTGATCATCAATACCAGCGATGACAATCACGTCTTTGCCCTTGATGCGGAAACCGGCGACACCGTCTGGGAAACCCGGATATTTGACTATAAGGTCAACTCAGCTACCCACAGCTCAGGCCCCATCATCGCGGACGGACGGGTTATTTCCGGCCGCAGCTGCCGACCCTGGGGTGGTCCCGATGCCTGCATCATTGCCGCACACGATGCCCGCACCGGTGCCGAGCTGTGGCGGCGACGCCTGATACCACGACCCGGAGAAAGCGGCGATGAGACCTGGGGGGACCTGCCCTATGAACAGCGACAGCACGTCGGTTCGTGGATGGTGCCCAGCTACGATCCACAGTCACGACTGATCATACTGGGTACCTCGGTAACTTCTCCGGCGCCGAAGTTTTTCCTCGGCGACGCGGACAACAGCTACCTGTATCACAACAGTACACTGGCACTGGAAGTGGACTCCGGCGCCATCCGCTGGCACTACCAGCACCTCAACGATCACTGGGATCTTGATCATCCCTTCGAGCGGTTGCTGGTGGAAACCCGGGTAAACCCGGACCCCGCCACGGTCAGCTGGATCAATCCCGACCTGCAGCCCGGTGAGCTGCGCAGAGTGATTACCGGTATTCCGGGCAAAACCGGTGTGGTTTATACCCTGGACATGGAATCCGGTGAGTTTCTCTGGGCCACGCCTACCGTACAGCAGAACGTAATCCAGGACATAGATGGCAGGACTGGTGCCGTCACGGAAAACCCCGACGTGGTATTCAGGGAATCCGAGCAGATAGTGTTTGTCTGCCCCACCTGGACCGGTGGCAAAGACTGGGAGGCGGGTACGTACAGCCCGCTGACCAACACCATGTATTACCCCCTGAGAAATACCTGCGCCAACATGCTGGCCACCACCGATTTCGATACTGACACGGCGCGTTCACTAACCGCCGGTGGTCAGGGTGGGCTGGAAATCTATTCCCTGGCGGCCCGCCATCAGCTGGCACCGGGTACCGATAACCTGGGCACGGTTCGGGCGATCAGTGCAGAGACCGGCAGAACGGAATGGTTGTACGAGCAGCGGGCCGGCACCATGTCGCTGGTGTCCACCGGTGGCGGGCTGGTTTTCGGTGGCGACTCCAATGGGCGCTTCCGTGCCCACGACCATGAAACCGGCGAGGTGTTGTGGGAAATCAATCTCGGTTCGTCGGTGAGCGGCTATCCCATTTCATTCGCCGTAAACGGCAGGCAGTATATTGCCGTGAACACCGGCAGCGGACAGATCAACCTGACGCCGGAGCTGCGGCCCAGTCGCGGAGCCAATCTTTTCATATTTGCGCTGCCCTGACCCGTCAGGAGGCCAGTGGCGGGAGGAATGATGATGTCCACCACAGCAAGATTGTTACTGTCGATAATCGCGGTGCTCGGAGCCTGCAGCCCCGCTATTGAACAGGAAAGGACCCGGGAGGTTGGGGAGTGGCGGCATGCCGGGGGCAATCACTTTTCGCAAAAGTTCACGCCACTGGACCAGGTTAACGCCGAAAATTTCACTGCGCTTGAAATCGCCTGGCGCTGGAAGTCCATTGACAGCAGGCTAGCACCTGCGCTGGCTTATCCTACCGGCGACTACCGCGCTGTGCCGCTGGTGATCGATGGCGTCATGTATATCAATACCAATCATGGCCAGGTGGCGGCACTTGACCCGGGCAGCGGTACGGAACTGTGGTCTTTCGATCCCGGCAGCTATCGCAACGGTCGTCCCAACTTCACGCCACTGCAGACCCGTGGCATGGAATACTGGACCGATGGCGACATTGAGCGCCTGTTTATAGCAACGCTGGGAAAACAGCTGGTCTCTATCGACATCGACACCGGCCGTCCTGACCCGAATTTTGGCGCCGACGGCTTTGTCGATCTGCGCGGTGATCTTGGCAGGCTGGAATTTGCAATGGACAATATTACCCACGGTGCGCCACCCATAGCCGTGGGCAATACTGTTATAGTCGGTTCGAAGATCTTTGACTACACGCTGTTCAATAACAACCCGCCCGGGCATGTGCGTGCCTATGACGCTTATACCGGACAATTCAAGTGGCGGTTCAATACCATTCCCCAGGCGGGCGAGGCGTTTACCGAAACCTGGGAGAACGATGCCTGGCGGGTCATGGGCAATACCAATGCATGGACATTTCTTTCCGCCGATGACGAGGAAGGGATTGTTTACCTGCCGGTATCCACACCCACCAATGATTACTGGGGTGGTGCCCGCCTTGGGGAAAACCTGTTTGCGGAGTCGCTGGTGGCGCTGGACGCGGACACCGGTGAGCGCCTGTGGCATTTCCAGACCGTACACCACGGGTTATGGGACTACGATATTGCCTCGGCACCAAACCTGGTGAACATCGTTGTCGATGGCCGTGCCATCAAGGCTGTCGCCCAGGTGTCCAAGACCGGGTTTACCTATGTCTTCGATCGACTCAGTGGCGAACCCGTGTGGCCCATTGAGGAACGGCCGGTGCCGCAAAGCAATGTACCCGGTGAGCGGACCCACCCTACCCAGCCGCACCCCACCTGGCCGCTTCCTTTTGAGCGTCAGGGTATGACGGAAGACGATCTGATCGATTTCACGCCCGAGATCAATGCAGCCGCCCGTGAGCTGGCGCAGAACTATGTACTGGGTCCGATCTTCACGCCACCCATTGTCGAGGGCACCGATGGCAAGGAAGCAACGATTTATCTGCCCGGGGCAGGCGGCGGCGCCAATTTCCCGGGAGCCAATATCGATCCGGTGACCAACATACTCTACGTGCCGTCCCACACGCGACCCTACGCGATGTCCTTGGTGCCGCCGGATGATCCGACTTCTGACTGGCCATACGTGATCAGGGTGCAGCGCAATATCGGACCCATGGGATTGCCACTGACCAAACCACCCTACCGGCGTATAACCGCTATCGATCTCGATACCGGCGAACACGTGTGGCAGGTGCCGTTTGGCCGGGGACCGGCCAATCATCCGGCCCTGCGGGATCTCGATCTGCCGGATCTGGGCAGCGTGTTTACCGATGTGTCCGCGGAAGGTGGCCTGTTGATTACCGGGTCACTGGTAATTTCCTACCTGGCGCAGAAAGACGAGATCTCGCCCGATGCTACCGGGTCTATCCTGGTCGCCCTGGACAAGAGCTCTGGCGAAAAAGTGGGGCAGGTCTCCGTCGACCGGCGCCTGCACGGACCCGTAATGAGTTACCTCCACGAAGGCCGGCAGTATATTGCCGTGGCAGGAGGACGCTTCGATAATTCAGAGCTGGTGGTTTTTGCGCTTCCGCAAGGAACTTACTGAGTCAGCTCATCGTAGATGGATTCGATGCGCGACGCCGGCATGGGCCAGCCCAGGTCGGCAATGTCCAGTTCAGCGGCAATTGCGTCACGGGTCACGCCATCGGCAATGAGCACGCGCATGCGGGTCAGCAACTGCTCGAACCTGCTGCGAAAAATGCGGATATCCACCTTTCTGAGTATCGGGCCGTGACCGGGGATCACGGTATCGAAATCCAGTGCCAGCAGGCCATCCAGCGTGGCCGTCCAGGCAACGGCACTGCCGCCGTTGGCATAGTCAATGAAGGGTGCCAGCGTACTGCCGTCCAGGCGCTCTCCCCAGATAAACAGGTCACCGGTATGCACCGTACGCTGTCGTGAAAAGTGAACAACCGAATCGCCATTGGTGTGACCGCGGCCAAAGTGATAGGCCGTGACCTCCTGGCCACCCAGCACCACGGTGGCGCTCTGGTCATAGAGAACTTCCGGTGCCCCGGATTGGTTATTCGCCAGAATGTTGCTGTGGACGTTGCGATGGGCCAGCACCGTGGCGTCGTTCATGAAAGCGGCGTTGCTGCCGGCATGATCAAAATGGTGGTGCGTATTCAGCACGTAGCGCACCGGCAGATCGGTTATTGTCCTTATCTGCGCCATGATATCAGGGTGGCTGTACTCGAACTTGTTGTCGACGATAAGCACGCCGTCCCTGGTTACCAGCACCGCCACGTTGCCACCGGACAGGGCGCCGTCGAACCCGGGAATGACGTAAAGATCCTCCTTGTCGGGCAGGGCATGGATCTGTACCCGGGAGCGCTGCGCCTCGGTCAGCACCGGCCGGTCCTGGGCATGCAGGGCAGCCCCGCCGAACAGCAGCCAGAGCTGTGCACAGCCGAACAGCACGGCTACCAGGCTCGCAGCTGTACGGTTTCCCGCAGGGGCAGCAGCGATGGCGGTTCCGCTGCTGCCAGTGTGGTCGGGAGTGCTGCTGTCAGGACCGCTTGTGGCAGGGTTGGCAGGCCGGTGGGCAGGGCACCGGCCGGTGCGGATGGTAATGGCCATTAGTCGACTCCTTATTATTCGATCCCTTATTATTCGGTCCCTAATTATTCGACGCCCTGAGGAACCTCTGAGCACTTCCATGATTACTCAACAGTTCTCTGGGTTGTTGCATCGTATCTGCCCGCGAAATAAAGTATCGATGTGCCGGTACAGTGCCGGGCTGATTCCCGCTGGCTGCAGCACGGCAACCGGAGTGGACAGACGATTTACAACTGTTTATTCTGAAAACAACTGGGTACAGACTGGCTGACAACCAGTTGAACTGGAGATAATAACCATGAAAGCTCCACTGGTCATCCGATTTTCGGCAATGAACGTTCTGCTGGCTGGCTTGATTTCCGCCTGCCTGTTCAGCTCCGGCCAGGTGATGGCGGCGGATCCTGCAGACGCCGCCTACAGCAAGACTACCCCCTGGGGTGATCCCGATCTTCAGGGTACGTGGTCCTATGCCAGCCTGACACCGCTGCAGCGACCGGCGCGATTGGAAGACAGGGCGTTTTACACACCGGAGGAAGCCGCCGCCATCAATGCCGGCACCCTGGTGGAGCCCGATGACCGGCCGGGAGATCCGGGAACCTACAACGTGGAGTGGTTCGACCGGGGCGCTGTTTCCGCCGATCTGCGGACCTCGTTGATCATCGATCCACCTGACGGGCGCCTGCCCCTGCGACCCGAGGCGGAACAGCGACTCGCCCGGGAGCGCGCCTATCGCCAGGCCCGGGACACGGATTCGTGGGAATTCCGCTCCAACTGGGACCGGTGTATTACCTATCACGGTGTGCCGCCCATCTCCACCGGCTATAACAACACCTATGAAATCGTTCAGGCGCCCGGTTACGTGGCGATTTACGTGGAGATGATCCACGATGTGCGGCTGATTCCGCTGGACGACCGACCGCCCCTGCATGACAACATCAGGCAGTGGAACGGCGACTCAAGGGGCTATTGGGACGGCGACACCCTGGTGGTGGTAACCACCAATTTCAGTGACAAGACCCAGCACCGCTTCCCGTCCACCCGCAACACCCGCGCCGTGGAACGTTTCACCCGGGTAAGTGATGACCTGATCGACTACCAGTTCACCATCGAGGACCCGGAGCTGTATGAACGGCCCTGGACCGCCGTGCGTCCCATGCCGCGTCTGCAGGATTACACGATTTTCGAGTACGCCTGTCACGAGGGTAATTACGCCATGGCCAATATTTTACGTGGTGCGCGGGTGTTGGAGCAGCGTGAAGCGGAAAATTAGGGATTCCCTGACAGTGCGGGCGGGCTGCGGCTGGCCACAGCGCTGCGCGGATTGAACCGGTGAAGTGCCGGCTGCCCATCCGGTGAGGGCCGCGGACTACCCGGCAGGCCGGCCTGGTCAGGTCAGTCGGCGTCTTTCTCCCTGGCCTGGTCCAGGAGCTGTCGAATTCGTGAACTTTCCTCGTCGGAAAGACCCCGGTAGTCCATCAGTGCCATCATCAGCTTTTCCGGCTGTCCGCCACAGGCTTTTTCCACCATGTCCCTGACCCGCTCCCCCAGGCTTTCTTCCCGGTCAACCGTGGGAGCGTAAATAAAACTGCGCCCTTCGGTCCGGTGAGTCAGCCAGCCCTTTTCTTCCATTCGTTCCAGTAAAGTGCGTACGGTATTGCGGGCGGCGGGACGCGAGTTGTTCAGTGCCCTGACAACTTCCGCGACCCCGGCTTCCCCCAGGTCCCAGATAATCTCCATCACTTCACGCTGCGCACGTGACAAGGGTGCTGTTGGCTCTGTCCGGGTTCCGTTCATCTGTCCTACACCGGCTCGCGATCTGCTTGAACATCGACGGCGTCGGCGGGGGTATCCTCCAAATCGACATCCATCTCGTCATCCATCTCGAATTCGAATTCAAACTCGAGGTCCAGGTCTTCCAGCCCCTGTAATTCCGCTTCCAGGTTGCTTTGTATGGCGCGCTGCAATTCTACGATGTCGATGGAATCGAGGCCTTCCAGTGCCGAAGTCAGGCCCCGCATGGCCAGCTCCAGGTAAGCGACGGAATCCTGTTCCGGATTGTCTGCCAGTTGCTGGCTCAGGCGCTGGTTGAGACCGGCCAGCTGTTCCTGAATCTCGGCCCGGGCCTGCTCGATGGAACCCTGAAACTCTGTCTCCAGGAGGTTGACCTGGATTTGCTCCCTGGCCTCCCGAATAGTCCGGCGAATCTCCTCCCGGTTCACCTCCACCTCTTGAAGGTGTTGTCGCGCTTCCCGGCGCAGGGCTTCAAGTTCCTCACTGCTCAGGAGGGAACCCGCCTCAACCGGATCAAGTGGTGCGACTGGCGGCCGCGGTGGCTGCGGAGCCTGAACCGGTTCGCTATCGGCAGGTGCCTGGGGCGGTTGTGCCGCGCCTACCTGGCAGGTGGCCACGAGCAGGGCAAAAGCACATACAGCGGCGTACAGCAATCGATCGGTAGTGGTTTCAAGGGCCATGATTCTGTTTCTCCTGGGGCTGAGCAGGTCGGCGATGCGGCTTTCAAGGCGCCAGGAATCACTGAATATACCCATGGCGACCTGAGGTAATGGCATGGCTGACCCGGTTGATTGACTGGATCGGTTTGACGGACATTGCAGGAGTTGTCCGGTCTTCAGCAGGACTTCCCCGTAGCTTACGGCCCGGGTGTAGCCGAGCACAAAATTGTCGCAGACTTCCTCCCGGGCTCGCGTTATCTCTGCGTCCATGACCCGGACCAGGGGATGAAACCAGAACAGGGAAATAACCAGTTTCTGAACCAGGTTCATCGGCAGGTCCCGTCGCCGCAGGTGGGCGACTTCGTGAAGCAGGACGGCACCGAATTCCCGGTCGCTCAGCCTGGTCAGGAGCAGGGGGGGAAGCATCAGCACCGGTGAGCAAAACCCGGCGACAACCGGACTGCTGATGTCATCGCTGACCAGTATCGATAACCCTGACGTCGTGGTATGTGGCATTTCAAGGTAGCGCGCCAGGCTGCTGTTGATGCGGCGCCGCTCCTGCGGCGATGCCCGTCGGGCTGCCTTGATAAGCCGGTTCTGTGCGCGAACGCTGTTCACCAGTCCCCGTAACATCCAGCCGGTGCCGCCAAGCCACAGCAGGTACAGCCAGGGCTGCATGCCGCCGGCTGCCGACCCGCCGGGAGCCGGTTCCGGCTGGCCAGGGGACAATGCTGCCGTGTTATCGCTGACCCCCACGGTCCACGGCAATGACAATCCCGGATCAACCGTCCCCTGGTCGGCCTGTGTTGCTGCGGGCTCCACCGGCAACAGCCATAGCCGGGTTCCGCTAAACTGCAGTACCAGGGACAGCAGGATCAGTGGCGGCAGTGCCACCAGGCTGCGATACAGGATGGCATACCGGGACGCCGCGTTATGGCGAAACAATCGGGCGAGCAGCAGAGCGGCGGCGGCAAGTACGCTGCTCTGGAGCAGCACGTTAAGGACGAAAAAGTCGCCGTTTCCGGTCAGTACAGCAAGGAATTGATTCATCGTCCCGGCAACCTGTGGCTACATTTGTAGCCAATAATGACTACAAATGTAGCCACTGTCAAGCGGTCTGGCTGGCGGATGTTTTATCGAATCGACGAAGGCGGCAGGCACTGTTCTATAATGGCGGTCGAACCAATCAATAAACTGCCGGTCATCAAGGTCGTGGTGCGGGAAGTGCGTATCGGGGTTGTTGCGGCTTATGGTCCGGATGGCGAGGACAGCGCGTATTGCAAGGAAACGGTGCCAGGCCCCGTAGCCATCGACGTCACCGGGCTGGCAGGGGATGAGCAGGCAGACCGACAGCATCATGGCGGCATCGACAAGGCAATCCTGCATTATGACTTCGACCATTATTCGCAGTGGCGCGTGGAGCAGCCCCGGCTTGCCGGGTCGTTGAATACCGCCGGTGCCTTTGGTGAAAATATCAGCACCTCCGGAATCAGTGAAATCAACGTGTGTCTCGGCGATCGCTTCCGGTTGGGAACTGCGCTGGTGGAGGTGAGTCAGGGACGCCAGCCCTGCTGGAAGCTGGGCCATCGATTCGGCGATCCCCGCATGGTGGCCGAAGTCTTGCGCAGTGCCCGGGGCGGCTGGTATTACCGGGTTGTCGAGCCCGGCATGGTGAGTCCCGGCGACCCGGTAATCCTGGCAGAGAGACCCTGCCCGGACTGGACGGTGGCCAGACTTTTTGCCACGCTGTTTACCCGGGCAGGCAGCAAGAGTGGGCTGGAAGAACTGGTCAGTCAGAAACGTCTCGCCACAAGCTGGCGCGAGCGGGCCAGGCGATTGCTTGCCAACTGACCGGTTGCCATGAGAAACAGGGAAATTATCCATTATTTATCAGAGGTTTGTTAACGTGATCAGACAATTGAAATCCATCGCACCGCTGGTGGTTGCAACGCTGGCTGCGGCGAGCACCACAGCGCAGGACCAGGGTGATTTCCCCCGCACCAGCTTCGGTGCGCCCGACCTGCAGGGAACCTACAGTATCGCCACTGTCACCATGCTGGAACGGGGTGATGAATTCGGTGGCAGGCTGGTGATTACCCCGGAGGAAGCAGCCCGTATCGGCACTACCGGGGAAAGCTACCTGGAAGACCTGACATCACGCGACCCCAATGCCGAGCCGGATGTCGGTGGCTATAACACCTTCTGGATGGATCCCGGTGAACGCATGGCGGTTATCGATGGTCAGGTGCGGACGTCCATCATCGTGGACCCGGAAAACGGCCGGCTGCCCTGGGCAGAGGGGGCCCGGCGGGCAATATTCGGTGGTCGGGCCCGGGGTCCCGGGCCATTTGACGGGCCCGAGGGGCGACCGTTGGGGGAGCGCTGCCTGGTGGGATTCGGGTCTTCCGGGGGACCGCCGATGCTGCCGGTGCTGTATAACAATCACAGCCAGATCGTGCAGACCGAAGACCATGTCATGATCCTGGCGGAAATGAATCATGACGCCAGGATTGTCAGGATGGGGGCGTCGCAGCACAGCGACATGAAAAAGTGGATGGGAGACTCCATCGGCTGGTATGAAGGCGATACGCTGGTGGTGGAAACCACCAATTTTCACCCCCAGCAGAGCTTTCGCGGTTCGCTGCGACACTTCATCTATCTGTCTCCCGATGCCGTGGTCACGGAACGTTTCTCCCGCCTTGACGACCGGACGCTGCTCTACCGGTTTACCGTGGACGATCCGCAGGTGTATGCCCGTCCCTGGACCGGTGAACTGCCGATGAACGAAGTGGACGACCGGATTTACGAATATGCCTGTCACGAAGGCAACTATGCCTTACCGGGTATTCTGGCCGGTGCCCGGCAGGAAGAGTTGCAGGAAGAGGCGCAGTAAGAGTTGCAGGACCGGCTAAAACCGGTAACCTGCCGTCACTACCACGCTGTTGAACCAGGCAAAATTGTACACGTCGTCCGTGTCCGCGCCGCCTTCCAGGCCCCGGTATCCCAGACCAATACGCCATCGTTCAGTAAGGTCGTAGTCGAGGCGAAGACCCAGGTCGATGGCGCGACCCGGCCCCCCCGCCAGGGCGTCCAGCTCGGCATTGATGGACCAGCGCCGGGTCAGCCGATAGCGACTGGCCAGGTAAAACAGGGGCACGACGCCAAGGTCGTCATCCGTCGCTGTCACCTGGCCCTGCCTCAGCCTGATTTCCGCATCGCGGATTTTCAGCGTAGCGCCCAGCCACAGGTCCCAGTCCGTCTGGTTCACCAGGTGGTACCGGTAGGAAATCCGCCATGAATTGAACTGATAGCTCGCCCTGATCGGCGCTGTGGAATCGAAGCGTTGTCCGGCGAACTTGACTTCACCGAGGGTTGTCCCGGTTTCAGTGTAGGACAAAGGTGCAAGAAGCACGCGAAATCCATGACGATCATTGATTCGCCACAGTCCGTTCAGCCGACCTGTCGGCCACGGACCGTCGCCGGCCAGGTCATCCAGGGTAAAGCGTGTTCCCCGGCTGTCGTTGGGGATCTGCACGTCGTTGCGTGCCTGCCAGCCGGCGCCAAGTTCCAGATCCAGGACGAAGCGCGGTTCGTTATCCTGGGCATACAGTGACCGGCCGGTAATCGTCACCGCGATCAATACCAACAGCTGCAGCACTGCGCCCATGGCAGGTTGGGTATAATTTGGCATGTAAATGGTCCTGCTGTCTGTTTTTGTGGATGATGTTGTGGTCTACAGAGTTGTCCGGTTCCTTGGACAGACCCGAGTACACTTTTCTTCTGGTACGATCGGCGCAGGCTACTGGATTGATCTGGCATGGCGCCCCGGCCGGCGACAGTGGAAGCAGTGTTGTCGCCCGGGGACGGCAATAAGGCCTGGCGAAAGCTGCCCGGCGGCCGGCAGGCAACTGACTGGTGGCTGACAACGGAGTGTAAGGGTGGCGACGGGAGAGTTACGCCTGCTGTTTTCCGGCCGAGTACGTATAGCCGTTGACGGCTTCTATGTCTTCAGGATCCAGGGACTGGTAGAGCCGGTTGGCGGCGATGTTGTCGGCCTCGGTGCCCAGCCAGACTTCTTCGCAGTCCGCCTGGCGGGCGATGGCGAACAGTTTGCGCATCAGTGCCGTGCCCACGCCCTGCCGGCGCAGGTTGCTGCAGGTATCCACTTCGTCGATGTAGAGCCACTTGCCGCCGGCATAGGGCTTGGTCTCGATCCGCGCCGATGCCATTCCGCCCAGCTGGCGGACACCGTCCCTGACCAGGTAGCAGACAATGAACACGGTATCCTGACAGTTCAGGTAGTTCCGCAGGGTTGCCTCGCTGTACCCCGCGACTTCGTTATCCTCGTCCCACCGGGCATTGCCAATGGCAGCAGCCACGCCGGCAAGGTCGTCGCTGGAGTCCAGGGTGTCAACTTCGAGTTTCATCGTAATCAGTCACCAATTCCGCAATTACTCTGCCCGAAACAGTACCACCCATGGATCGGGCGGCGTTCCCGTGTTCTTCAGAGGTCGTCCAGGGCCTGGCGAAATTCTTTCGCGCCCTGAAGCAGGCCGTCCGGATGGCTGTCGATCCAGTTGGCCACGATAAGCATGAAAGACCGGTCGCCGACCGCGTCGATGTAGCCCCGCAGTCCGCCAGGGTGCTTGCCACCCTGGAGATTGGGCATCATATCCCTGAGGCCACCTTCGTTGCGGGTTGCCACCGACATCAGTGACCGGCATTTTTCGATATCCATCTCCGCGGCGGCGAAAGTGCCGGGTGTCACAAACCAGTCACCACCAAGATGCCTGATCCAGTGGCAGATCACCTCGTCGTCTATTCCCCAGGTCCGGTTCCTGGTTAACAGGTCGGCGAAGCTGTTGTGTGCCAGGACCGGCACTTCGGCCTGCCTGGCCAGGTAGGGCAGTACTCCCAGGCCCTGGATGAACGGCGCCACCAGCACGGCATCGACGCCCAGTTCAAGGGCGGTCTCCCAGCGCTGAGTCAACTCCTGTGGCTCACAGAACAGGTTGGCGATGTACAGTTTTTTCTCGCCTGTTTCCTGTATGGCTTCGTCCCGGGCCCTGATCATCCGCAGGGCGTGCTTGCGGAACGCCGCGTTGTCGGAAAACTCGATCAGTTCGTCATCTTTCACCAGGTGGAAGCCGCCGCGCAACGTTTCCAGGTTGAGAGCCGCCATCGTCTCCACGTCAAGTCCGACGCCGGGACGCATGGCCCGGCACAGTATCGGACCCTTGTCCTTGTTCAGCAGGCCGAGTATGCCCGCGCGACCGAAGGACGGTCCGGGGCCGAATCCCGGGGGCAGCTGCACATCAACCAGGCGGAAAGTGGTGAGAAAACCCAGTCGGGGCAGTTCTCCCACGAGCACGTTTAGCAATTGGGCAGGTTTGCCATTCAACAGCCATGCCGGTACCGCGAGCTCAACAAGGTAACTGCGCCAGCCCTGTCGGTTGCCTTCGTTATAGACTTCCGTATTCAGGTGAAAGTCCGGAACACCGGACGCAGTGAGGGTTTCCGACAGCTCCCGGACGTCCTTGATACGGATCGTCGAGTGTTCCAGCATGTCCTGGGTGACAAAACCGGCGATATCCAGGGTGGATGCACTCTGTTCCATCGCCATGCCAATAGCCGTATCTTCCCCTGAAAAATGGGAGGTGACACGGTATCGTGCCGAGGCGAACTGGTCAGGGTCCAGGCTGTCATTCCAGAAAAAGTGGCTTGCATCTTTCGGTTTTACCAGGTTTCCGGAACTCATTTCAGGTAACTCTCCAGGACTTCAGCAATCTGCAGATCCAGTGCAGAAGTGATCTTGATGTTGTTTTTTTCCCCGGGGACGACCCCGACCTCGTATTCCGCCAGCAGTGCCAGTTCAAGTGTCGACTGTGCGGACCAGTTTTTTTGCTGCGACATTATAATGCAATCATTGAGAATGGCTCGGGAAAAAGCATGAGGTAACTGGAACAGGCCGGCTTCATGTGCCGGCAGGGTGGTTTTTATTTCATTGTTCACCAGCTGCGCAACCGGGACATCGGACTTGAGAAACGCCCCGGCCACACCGGTGCGGTAGGCCTTTGCCAGAACCTTTCGATAGAGATCCAGGGTGGCAAAGGGTCGGGCCGCATCTGATAGCAGAATCCATTGGTAACGGCTGGCGGCAAACAGCCTGGCAACACTGTCCTGGCGGGTTTCTCCCCCCTGAATCAGCCGACAGTCGGGGCAATGCGCTGCAAACTCCGCCAGCAGGTCGCCAGGGGCACTGACGATGATTTCGTCGGATACGGACTGAAGCTTTTCCACCAGCCAGGTGATCAGCGGCCTGCCATTCAACTTCAACAGCGCCTTGGGTCCCAGTCCCAGCCTGGTGCCACTGCCGGCGGCGGGAATCAGGGTACTCACTTTATCGTCATCGTGTCGTTGCCTGTGCCCGGCGAGCTCCTCTTCAGGAGCCAACCCTTTGCCTTTGTTTGTCTCGCTAACCATAATGGCGAATTCAGGTGAAGGGGGAAACGTTGAAAATACTCGTAATCAATATTGTCGGCACGCTGGTAGGGTGTCGTACGTTAAGTGCCCTGCGCCGCTGCGGGTTTGACGTCGATCTGTTTGGCTATGACGATTCAATATTCCATGCGTCTGACCACGTGGCCAACAGCTACAAAGTCGAGGTGACAGCAGAAGCCACGTTAAAGGAACTTGTCGGCAAGCTGGTGACAGTCATCAGTCAGAGTTCGCCGGATTTTCTTGTCTGTCAGGACAGTGCCGCGTTCCAGGTTGTCCGCCTGATTGCCTGGGGAAATCACAACCTCTCCGCTACCTATCCGCAAACTGTCAGACTGGCCCGCAAGTCCATCGGCGGAGAATCGTTTTGCGAACCTGACCTGCTGCGCAGGCAATTACCCGCCTTGCTGGAAAGGGCAGGCATGCCTGCCGTGCCACAGTATTCGGCAACCGAAATCGGGGACGAAGAATACCACGAATTCGCCAGGGCAAACGATTTCAATCTGTTGTTGAAGCTGGAAGGCCGTCAGAACGGCCAGGGAATTTTCAGGATTCAATCCGAGGCGGAACTTGCCGCTGCTGTCCGACGACATTGCCCGCACCCGGGCGGTGGTGGATTCACGCTGCAACGTCATGTCGACGGCCCGGTGCTGCGGCACAGCCTGGTGGCACTTGACGGTACCGTGCTGACCCAGTTTACCGCCGAACAGATCAGGACGCGATTTGACGAGCCATTCCAGGCACCCACGGTAGTCAGGTTGGTGAATGACAAAGACATTGATGAGCAGGCGTCCAGCCTGGTGCGTAGCTGCGGGTTGAGTGGCTTTCTTGGCATGGACTTTATCAGGGACAAGGGGACGGCGCGGAGCTACCTCATCGATATCAATCCCCGGATAAACAGCCTGAGTCACCTTGGCGTTATCGCCGGATTGGACCTGTCCGCATCGCTGTACGACGGGCTGTCAGGCAGGGAAGCCGACAGCAATAAACCGGAGTATGCCCCGGGAGCATACGGAATCGTATTTCCCTATGAATGGCTGAGGGACAAAAACAGTCCGTACCTTCTTTCCGCTGCCTCCGACACGCCCTGGGATGACGTTGGCCTGCTGCGGCAGATTCTTGCCTCGTTGAAAATGTAGTAAGCTGGCGGATTTCTTTTTCAGCGTACCTTGACAGGTCTTAATTCATGGAAGCAGCAGGCATGAAAAAAACAGGTTTTATCGGTCTGGGTGTGATGGGCGAGCCCATCGCCCGGCGCCTCGTGAACAGCAATGGGGAGCTAATGGTGTTCGATACCGACGAGGGCCCCTGCCAGAGGCTGGCAGCCGCCGGCGCAGCGGTTGCCGACACACCGCTGGAAATCGCCCGACATTGCCACACGATTCTTATCATGGTGAGGAATGCCGCCCAGGTGGATGAGGTGTTATTCGGTGACCAAGGCATGGCGCCGGCACTCACCGACAGGCATGCAATCGTGCTGCTGAGCACGCTGGCGACGGGCTACACCGTATCGCTGACGCACAAACTGCCGGACATTGCCCTGGTGGACGCCCCGGTCTCCGGCGGCAGGGCCGGTGCCGAGTCGGGGCAGCTGGCCATCATGGCGGGTGCCGGACCCGAGGACTTCGCCAGGCTGGAACCGGTATTACGACTGGTGGGCAACACGGTTACCTACGTCGGTGGTGTGGGTTCCGGCCAGACCGCGAAGGCAGCCAACCAGATTATCATCGCCCTGACCAGGGCCGCGGTGGGTGAGGCCATGCTGTTCGTGAAACGTAACGGCATCGATCCGGAGATCGTCAGACAAGCCATTGCCACGGGACTGGCGGGCAGTGCCACCCTGGAAAGTTATGGGCCACGGATCACCGGCCTGGACAACCCGGTGCAGTTCAACAGTGAAATCCTGGCCAAGGATATCAACACTATTGCCGGTTCGGCGGCAGAACTCGGGCTTGAGCTGCCGTTCCTGGACCTGGTACGCGACGCCTACAATGCCCATGACGGTTAAGCTCACCGGTACGCGGGTACCCGGGACGGCCCCGTGGTCCGAAATCTTTCTTACGGGGATCAGCAGGAAAACGGCATGCAGACTGTCCGTGCATCCAGAACATCTCGTAATGGCCGAATACAGGTAAACTGACAGCCCGACTGCCCCGGGCCTCCGGACCAGGACTAACCAGTGAACAGCCACCAGCAGGATTCGCCAGCCAGCCTTGCAGAACAGGCTGTCACCCTGTTTCGCGCCAATGATTTTCAGGCCGCGGAGCAGGCCTGTGTGCAGTATCTTGCCGCCGGGGCCGAGGACCCGCGTGTGCTGCATATTCTTGGTCTTTGCCGCCTGTCCCTGGGCAGAACGGCAGAGGCTGTGGAAGCCCTGAAAAGCGCGGCGGCGCTCGCTCCCGATGATAACGGGATCCTGAAAAGCCTGGCCCGGGGACAGTTCGACAACCGGGACCTCCGCGACTACTGCCAATCCGTACTGCAGCTGTTCGCCCGGGGCGACTGCAGTGCGCACGACTGTGTCAGGGCGGTCCAGGTTCTGCATCGCCTTGGCGACCGGGACGGCGCCGTCAACCATGCCGGTAACTTTCTCCACAGGTATCCCGACAACCCGCATCTTTATAATCTGTACAGCGTCGCATTGAAAAACGTCGGCAGGCTGCCCGAGTCCATCAGGGCTGGCAGGCAGGGCCTGGCGTTGTGCCTGACCCGCCCGTTCAAACCCCGCCAGCCGAAAAAGCGGCCGCAATTTTCCACCGAGGACAATCTCAGGGTGCTGTGGCAAACGCTGGCCGGGCTGAAGAGCGCTGGCATTACCGCCTTCCCGACGGCGGGCACCCTGCTGGGACTGGTCCGGGAGAACCGGTTGCTGCCCGGAGACAAGGACCTTGATCTTGCCGTGCCCTTCCCGGACATGGAAAAGTGCATAGCAGTACTGGCCAGGGACGGCTGGCGTGATGTCGGCGGGTCCTATTCCCTGAGTAATCCCCGTCAGCTGTTTCATCCCGACCACAACCTCTACCTGGACCTGTGCGGACTGCGCCGCGAGGAATCCGGCCAGACAATCAGTGGATTCTGGATGGAGGGAATACCCGGCGAATGGAATCGTATCACCGAGTTCCCCGATGTGGACCTGGAACAGATTGATTCGCCGGCCGGCAAAATCTATTGGCCAACAAACCCGGAAGCGTGGCTCGTGGCACTTTACGGCGAAGGCTGGCGGACCCCGGATCACCAGTTCGATACCGTGATCTGTGCCAGGAATCTGCGCAGTTTTTCGTTACTGGTGGAGTGCTATGCGCTGAACAAGATTTTTGCCGGCTGGTGGGCAGGGGATGAGGCCGCGTGCCTGAAAATCATCAGGAGTGTCCTGGCCCATGTCCCGGATGACGATCTGTACACCAGGATCAGGAAAGTTCTTGAGAAAGATACGGGGAATGACCTGAAGAACAGGGCAGAACAACGTAGAACGAATAGTCCATCCGCATGAATGATGGTTTACTTCAGTAGCCTGTGAGCATTACACGGCGAACCAGGCATGGCATTGACCAGGGACGCGCTGAGCACCTCCCTGTGTGCCCAAAGGATCCTGAGAGGTCCATTGATCCCGATAACAATAACCAGAATCAACTGGAAGACGGTATGAAGCGGTTTTATTTTCCAGCCCTGTTGGCCTGCTCGGCTCTTGTTCCCCATTGGGGTTTCGCCCAGATCTCCGAGGACGAGGCAACCATCACCTATCCCAGCAGCTACTTTACCCAGTACGCACCGGTAACCGCCCAGGATATGCTGAATCGCATACCGGGTGTCGGTTCCACCACCGGTGGCGGCCCACCGGGAGGAGGCGGCTTTCGTGGAGGCGGCGGTGGCGGTGGCGGTCGCGGATTCGGCAGCGGCAGCGGCGGCAGCGAGATTCTCATCAATGGCAAACGCACGGCCGGTAAGAACAACCAGACCAGTGGTGTTCTCGGCCGCATCACCGCGGACCAGGTGGACTACATCCAGATTATCCGGGGCACTTCCGGCGAGCTGGATGTTCGCGGCAGTGGCCAGGTGGTCAACATTGTCACCTTCGAGGAAATTTCCAATTCCTCCATCCAGTACCAGTTCAACGCGGACCACTACCGGGATGGCCACAATCAGCCTGGTGCCAACCTGGCCTACTCCAGCCAGATAGGCGGCTTCGACGTGGTGCTCAGTGCCGTGGCGGAGCCGCGTTACAGCCACCAGGAAAGCGAGGAGGACAGTATCCTCGGCGACTTCACTGCCAACGACCGCGTCATCGAGGACCGCATAACCGAACAGACCAGCTACGACCTGACAGCCAACCTGGCCTATGAATTCACCGATCGCATCAGTGCCCGGTTCAACGCCCTTTACTCGCAGAACGACAATCCTACCGAGGTAACCCGGTCCACCACGGATTTCACCGTCACGCCGCCGACGGTACTGAAGCAGTTCGAAGATATCCCCGGCGAACAGGACAACTGGGAAATCGGCGGGGACTACGAGCATAACTTTCTCAACGGCAGCAGATTCAAGGCGCTGTTCGTGCTGAACCAGGATAATCGCGACAGCACCAGGGAACGCTTCAATTTCCTGGACGACGGCAGCCTGGATAAAAACCTGTTTCTCAAGTCCGGCAGTGTTACCGAGGAGGAGATTGTCCGCAGTTCCTATACCATGGATATCCTTGGCAGCCAGGACGTGGAATTCGGCGCCGAGCGGGCAATCACCACCCTGGACTCGAACCTGGCCCTGGGCGTCAGTGATCCAGACCAGCAGGGCTCAGCGGATTTCGGGGGCCTGGTGCCGGTACCGGTGTCCAATGCCAACTCCACGGTGCAGGAAACCCGGTATGAGCCCTTCGTCATTCACAACTGGAATATCAGCGACCGCATGACGCTGGAAAGCACGCTGTTGTATGAATACTCGGAAATCGAGCAGAGTGGCGACGTGTCCAACAGGCGCGATTTCAGTTTCGTCAAGCCCAAGGTCGACCTGCGTTACGATGTCACCCCGCTGATTCAGCTTCGCGGTTCCGTGGAAAAAGTCGTGACGCAATTGAGCTTCAATGATTTCGTCGCGGCCTCTGATACCGAGGACGAGGATTCCAATACCTTCGCCGGCAACGCCAATCTCCGGCAGGAGTGGTTCTGGTCTTATAATTTCAGGTCGGAGTATCGCCTGCCGGACGACGCCGGTGTCGTGGATGCCACCCTGTTCTATCACGATCATCATGATGTTATCGAGCGGATCGACGTGTCGCGATCGGAAGACAACCTTGAATCCGCCAACGGCAATATCGGCGACGGCATCATGTATGGGCTGCGCGTTAATGCCAGCCTGCGCATGCACATGATCGACATGCCCAATCTGCTGATGACGTCGAACTGGAGTGTACAGGACTCGGAGATCACCGACCCGTTCACCGGAGAGGAGAGGCGCTTCGCCCGCTACGGTCGCGGCCGCTGGACGGTGAGCTTTCGCCATGACGTGCCGCAGTGGGGATTGAACTGGGGGGGCAGCTGGAGCAACCGGTTCGACAACAATGAAAAAATCTATGACATCGACGATGTCCAGGATTTTGTCGGTCAGCCCAACCTGTCCTTCTTTGCCGAGTGGATCAGCCCCGGGGGTACCAGCTTTCGCCTGGATACCCGGGACGTGACCAACAACGAGCAGTGCCGGGAACGAACCCGGTTTATCGGGCGGCGTGCCGCCGGCATACTGGAGGAAATCGAAGACCGCTGTAGCATCCGGGGAACAGTGACCTCACTCAAGATTACCGGAACCTTCTGACGGAGTATCCGGGCTGCACGGTGCCCGGCTGTCTGGAGAGACGCTTGCTTACCTGATCGCCTGCTGCCCGTTGCCGGTTTTACCTGGCTGTCTTCCCCATGACAGAGCTTAGCTGGCAGAGAAGCCCAGGTTCAGCCCCAGGACAATCGCTCCCAGGGCCAGCGACCACAGCAGGCAGGCCAGCAGGTCGAATACCAGGTAGCGCAGACGATCAAACCCGCTCAGTCCCAGTACCGCCGGTATCAGGCTTCGTATGGCCGGGATGAATCGACCGATAAAGATTGCAATTGCCCCGTATTTGCGCACCAGGTTTTCAGCCCGGCCGATCCTGTCCCGGTGTCGTCTGGCCAGGCTGCTATGGTGAAACCGGGGTCCGAGCCACCTGCCGGCGTAGAAACCCGCCTGGTCGCCAAGCAGGGCGCCGGCGAGCGCCAGGACCACGACCAGGCCGATAACGGCCCAGCCGTTGACGTACACCGCCGTGGCGACCGCCACCAGGAAGACACCGGACACCAGCAGACCGATGCCGACACAGGCTTCGGCGAAGGCAAAAAACGGTATCAGCAGCAGCGCGAACTGCCGATGGGTATCCAGCCAGTCAAGAATTACCTGTTCGATAATGCAATGTCCTCAATAATGGGTGACGGACCTGGACGGCAGCTGGTTCCCTGCCAGCGGCCGGATACTGTTGTGGATGCCCTGTAGCGGGTTTTCCTCCGGACTCTACAGGAATTCCCGGCGCCGCTGTCATTCCTCCCTGAAGGCATTCTGGTGATACTCCACGGCCTTCGTTACTTCGGCGACACCGCATTCTCGTAATCCGGGTGCCTTGCGACCCGCGAGTACCTCAAGCACCGCATGAACTCCCCGGGAAAGTGACTCCAGGTTGTAGCCGCCCTCAAGGACCATTGCCAGACGGCCACCACAGTGCTTGTTTGCTATCCCTTTTACAATGGCGGTCAATGCGGCAAAGCCGTCATAGGTTACGTTCAGCGCAAGATCGTTTCGGTGCGGATCGAATCCGGCCGACACAAGAACCAGATCGGGTTCAAACCAGTCTGCGGCGGGTATCAGTATTTTCCTGAATGCCTTTTCAATGGCGATATCACCAGCGTCTTCCGGTAAAGGGACGTTAACCGTATAACCCTCACCGAGTCCGGCCCCGATCTCCTCCAGATACCCGGAGCCCGGGTAAAAAGGTGGCGCACAATGGGTATCAAAAAACAGTACGTCCGGATCAGCCCAGAAAATACTCTGTGTTCCGTTTCCATGGTGAGCATCCCAGTCAACGATTAATACGCGTTTGCAGCCAAGTTTGGCCTGCGCATGCGCAGCCGCCACGGCCACATTGTTGAACAGGCAGAATCCCCTGGCTCGTACCGGCTCCGCATGGTGACCCGGTGGTCGCACCAGGGCAAAGGCACTTTCCGTATCACCGTGAACTACAGCCTCCACGGCCCTTATGGCAGTACCCGCCGCCGTGGTCGCAGCCTTTATGCTTCCCGGCGAGACCGCGGTCGTATCCTGATCCAGCCAGGCACTTTTTCCTTTGAAGGAAAAAAGGTCATCCAGATAGGAAGAAGTATGTACTCGTGCCAGTTGCGCGCGAGTGGCACTGGCCCCGTCTTTGATTGTCAGGCCCTTGATGGGATTTGCGGCAAGCAGGTCCATGACTGCCTTGAGCCTGCCGGGATGTTCGGGGTAGCTCCATCTGGCGTCGACGCTCTGTAAAATTGCCCGAACACGTTTGTCCAGACGTCCCGGCAGGAAGGGAAGTTCCACCTTGGGGTCATGTCCCAACATGGCCTTATCGTAAAACAGGGTAACGGTATTGTCGCCGATCACCGGGCAGTTCTCCTTGCTGTTATTAACCGGACAGGACACTGTCGGGCAATCTTTACACATCTCCCCGATCGCTGAAACGTCCTGCTTGTGGAGTTCAGCATCGGTAGGGGTGCGACAATTGCCGGTTTCTGACGGTCCAATCCGCGAGCCGCAGAAGCGGGCCGTCAGTTTCTGAGCCTTGACCGTACTGTCGATACACTGGCAGCGGATCGGACTCCGATAGTCTCGAAACCCAGTTTACTCCACACGCTCGCGGCTTCTTTGTTAGCGATTGAATATTCCAGTATCAGTTCATTGATCCGGTGCTGTTCGGCATAGTCGAGCAAACGAGTAAGAATCAGGTCCATGACACCAAGCCTCCGATAATCGGGATCGACCCACAGATCATCAATGAATCCGGATAATATCTCCGGTGCTTCCGCCTCATCCCACAGGCTTGGGCTACGCCAGATCTGGATATTACCCATGCCGATTACCCGTTTTGCCTCGTCCCTGCTTTCGCAGGCAACGACAATAAGTTTCTCGGTGTCCTCTATGCAGTCGGCGAGGAAAAGAATAAGACGCTCCCTGGCTTCACTGGTCAAAGTCTCGCGCCTGTCTCCTGAGACGTGAAGTGCAAGATCCACCATGTAGTCGACCAGCACCGGGATGTCGTCGGTAGTTGCCTCGCGCACTGTAAAGTCGGTACTGTCCATAGTAGAAGTCAGTCTCCCGGAGCTGGCCAGGTCTTAAGGCCACTAATAATAGAATTAACGATATAATAAAGTCGGTCCTGCCCCGTTGTGTTGAGCTGGTTCAGGGCCTGACTCATATTTTTCCTCAATAGTCACTGTGCCAAGCCTGAAAAAATCATTACCTTTAAAGGTCGCCAATTGTTGCACATCAAAGGAAGCTGTATCCACCTTGGTAACGCGAGCAACCGTCAGCTCACAGTCGTTGCCATCAGCGCAACGGGTAACATGACCGGCGATAATTATCGTTCTATTGACTGCCTGGTACTTCAATCCAGCCGGTGCTTAAGTGCCATTCCCATAGTTCACCCCCAGAGGTATCTGAATTTGTTGCTGCCAGATAGTCGTTTGGGAGTGCAGTAATCCGGTTAATGCGTGCAGTAACTCTCGGAGCAGGCAGGCAACCGAGCTACTGTACCAATTGGACGCTTCCCCGAACCTCTACATTGAATATTTCGATTGCTTCTCGGGATCCATGACCAACAACATACAAAGTATGCATTTCGCCATCGCCTTCCCGCAATGTCAGACCATGAAGTTGAAATACAGCGTTCGGACCAGGGCAGTCACCCTAACTGGCGACATCGTGACGCGGCCTGGACAAGGTCACGGCGGCGGACGCGGCGTTGCAGGTAGTGTATGACACGTTGATGAAACAGCGGCTAGCCGGACTAAAAAAACGTCAATGCCAGGCTGATAATTATGCCGGTAATCAGCAGTTGAAGCAGGCAGAAACCCATCACATCCTTGGCCTTGAGACCGGCAATTGCCAGTACCGGCAGGGCCCAGAATGGCTGAATCAGGTTGGTCCACGCGTCCCCCCAGGCCACCGCCATGGCAATGCGGTTGATCTCCACACCCAACTCCTGGGCTGCCGGTAGCATTACCGGTGCCTGCACCGCCCACTGCCCACCCCCGGAGGGGACAAAGATATTCACAATGCCCGCGCTGATAAAACCAAAAAAGGCCAGGCTGTCGGCACTGGCAAAATCGACAAACCACGCCGACAGGTTCTGTGCCAGTCCGGACTGCATCATCATGGCCATGATGCCGGCGTAGAACGGAAACTGGATAACAATACCGGCACCGCCGTGTATCGCCTGTTGCAGGCTGTGGAGCAGGCGGCGCGGCGTGCCGTGTAACACGATGGCCAGGGAGAGAAACAGGAAATTGACGATGTTCAGGTTGAGTCCGCCACCGTTGAGAAAGTACTGTGCCAGGTAGACGAGCCCCGCCAATCCCACCGGCAACGCCAGCAGCATACTGTTTTCCAGTCTGTCGGCCGGACGGTCATTGCTGGTCTGGGGTTCGGTGTCATCCGCCAGTTTTTTCGAGTCCAAGTAGATGCTTTCTTCCGCCCCGGGCAGCATCAGCCGGTTGACCAGTGGCATGCTGACAAAGAGCAGCCCCACCAGCGCCAGGTTGAAACCGGCGAAAATGGTCTCCGCGGTGGGGATAATTCCGATCTGTGCTTCCGTGAAATGCCCGGGTGTGGCTATGGTCAGGGGAATCGAACCGGCGAGTCCGCCGTGCCAGACGACAAACCCGGAATAGGCACTGGCTACCAGCAGGCGGTAATCCACCTGAACACGTCGTGCCAGGGCCTTGGCAAACAGGGCGCCCACCACCAGCCCGAAGCCCCAGTTCAGCCAGCTCGCCACCATGGAGACCAGAGTGACCCAGACAATAGCCTGTCCCGGGCTTTTCGACAGGGTGGCCAGTCGATCGAGAATATCCCTGATTAACGGTGTACTGGCCAGCATAAAACCGGTTACCAGCACCAGCAGCATCTGCATGGAAAAGGTGAGCAGATCCCAGAATCCATCGCCCCAGTAACCCAGCACCGCCAGTGGTGTCTGCTGTTGAAATAGCACGGCGGCTAGGAAGACCACCATGGTGAGCAGCAGCACAAATATGTAAGGGTCGGGAAGGTAACGCTCTACCAGTGTTACCAGGGGTTTTGCAGCGGCGTTCAACATGATGGATTCTTCTGATTGGTAAGAAGTGCGTCGATACTTTACCAGCTTATCCAGTCGAAAAAAGCTGGGCGAGGTCAGGCTTGCACGACTCAGTGCAGCAAGATAGTGACAAAACCGCCCAGCACCACACCCTCAGTAACGTAGCCCAGGACTACGGAAACCTCCAGCACGAAAACGACGAGCGGGTCTTTACTGGCGTATGTCGTTGGTGTATTCAACCAGGGTCTGGGCGGTAAAGTAAGTATCCTGCCGTCTTGAAATTGAACTGTACCATTGACCCATGCGATGCTGGGCTGGTCCGATACGTTAACCTTGCTGCCGGTGCAAGGGAAGGCTGATCCTGAAGATGGTTACATCAAATCACTTGAGACTTTTAGGGGCCTTGTGGGTGCTCCCGGGGCTTGTGCTTTTTCCCGGACTCGACACCGCCGGTGCCGAGGGGAAGCCGACAAGCAGTACCGGTATTGAGTTAGAAGTTGGCCAGGAACAGACATTACACAGTTACAGTCTTCGCGGCACATTCTCCAGCGTCGACATAATCGGCGCGAAAGTTTCACAGGAATTCAGGGCCTATGACGTCGGGGCGAGTTTTAATCTTCCATGGTTGCACAGATCTGCAGCAGGCTGGAAATCCAGCACGCGGCTGCTGGCCAGCGCCGGAGTTCTGCGTGGTGGCAGCGACACAGGAGGGACAGTGTCAATTACCCCCCAGGTTGTTTTTGACATAGGCAGTCAGCGTAGAATGTTTTCTTTGGACATGGGAGCAGGTGTCGCGGCGCTCAGCGAGCATTTATACGGTACGCAAGACTTTGGTGGGCACTTTCAGTTTACTCTCACAGGCGGGCTTAATATCCCCCTGAATAAGCATTTTGCACTGGGTTACCGATATTTTCACTATTCGGATGCCGGGTTGATCGGTCCCGACACCATAGGTGCCGACCTTCACATGCTTGAGCTGATCTATCTGCCTTGAGCCGTTACCTGGTTGTCTTCCAAATATAATCAGAGATTCCCTGGTCGCGCCCCGGTCGCCCTATGCCAGCTCCCAGATTCTGATACCATCGATGGGTGTGGGCATAGTGGCGCGCACGCCCAGTCCTGCCCGGGAAGCCAGGTAGGGTAACCAGCCCTTGCGGCGATAGCGGGTAAATTGACCGTAGTGTCCGGAAATGAATTCGTCCAGTTCGATGGTCACCCTGGCCCAGCGGGAACCCGGTTCCCCGTAGTCCGCGATAATAATTCTACCGGCGATGTTGCCCAGCAGTTCCAGCGTGGCAACGGCATCGTCTTCAGGCATCTCATGCAGGCACAACGTGCTGGTTGCCACGGAAAACCGCCTGGCAGCAAATTCTGTCAGGGAATTGATATTGTCGTGGATGAATTCAAGATTGTCACAGTGTTCTTTTGCCTTCCTGCTGTTGGCATAGTCGATCATGGACCGGTTGAGATCGACACCGACACCGAGGCGGATTTTCTTTGCGGCCCTGAACAGCAGATCGCCGGTGCCACAGCCGATTTCAAGCACGTCGCTGTCATCGTCCACGAGGTCGACGATCATTTCCCTTACCGGAGACAGCACCCGATCGGCAGTTCTGCTTTTAAACCATGCGGAGATGTACATCGTGGATAGTTTATCAGTATCCGGTTGCAACTGGATATGTCAGGCACCGGATGACCGCTCACATTCACGTCAGCTGCCATTTTTCCGAGTCGTTTACTGCTGCAAAAAAAAATTTGGCAGGAAATTTTCCGGGAAAGGCTATTGCCGATACCAACTATATACAGGTTTGTATTGGAATAGCCGATCCTGGACTTGTCAACGGAGAGGACTATAAACCCGGGTTCTCACTTGTAGAAGTAGTGGGCGCCCAGATGCAGTGTGCGTTCCCTGGGCATCAGCCAGTCTGGAACTTCAATACTGTCCATGTGAAACCACAGGGCTCCGTCGGTGGGGTCGGCCGGCGGGTTGTTGAGCATGAGATCGGTGATCTCCTGGGCCAGTTCCCAGGATTCGGGCTCGGCGGGCCGGTCGCTCATGCCGTCACACCACCAGTTGAATTCACACGGAGACCGCTCACCACCGTCGTAGATGACCCCGCAGATAGAGTCCGGGTACCTGTCGCTGTCCACGCGGTTAAGTACCACCCAACCTACCGCAATCATGCCTTCCCGTCCTTCGGACCTGGCTTCAAAATACAGATTCTGGGTGAAGCACAGAGCTGCGTCGGCGTTGTTTGATGCTGCCTGAACCCTGGGACTGCCTATGTCTGCGAGGGCTGCCAGAACGAACGCCAACGATGCGATCGTGACGGTTTTGACCAAGGCGTTACTTGGACTGTGCGTTGAAGAATTGTGCAGGTTGGATCGATTCATTCATTGTCTCCTGAATTGAGGGGGTAATCCGGCTTGTTGAGGCGTAATCTCTGGTTTTCCGAAGTTGCCTGGAGCGGTCAGTTTTCTGCTGATGCCGGCTTACTGGCTTTGTTGTACGGTGGTATTGAACAGGGCTATCCAACCTGGATCGAGAGAACTTACAGAATTCGGGAAAATACTACTCTCAAGCAGATCTTCGGTCCAGTTACACGTCTCGACGCGACCATTACGTTACCGGTCAGGATCTGGATTCATTTTCGCCTAACCACTTCGACCCTGATAAACTCCGGGAAGAAAGACGGCGTGAAATTTCTGGCGAAAGCCGCAGGGGAACGGCCCAGGGTTGGTCGGATTCATAGCAGGTTAATGAGGGCAGCTCATTGACTTTAATCCATTCAACAAAGGCATATTGACCATGGCAAAGTCACTGGCGGACCAGCTGTTGAAGGCGGGGCTGGTCGATCAGAAAAAAGTGAAAACCGTTGAGCAGGAACAACGCAAACAGAAAAAGCAGCCTAAGCGGAAAAAAGGCACTGCTGCGGTTGATGAGAATCAGGCCCGGCTGGCCCAACAGCGCGCCGAAAAAGTCGAGCGCGACAGGCAGCTGAACCAGCAGCGGGTGGAGGCGGAACGCCACAAGGCCATGCGCGCCCAGGTGAGGCAGATGCTGGATCGCAGCGGCACACGGCCGCATGGAGATATCCGGTTTAACTTTACCGATCGGGCCAGTAACAAGATCAAACAGATCCACGTGAACCCGAAAGAACAGGATCAGCTCGCCAGAGGTATGCTGGCCATCTGTTATAACGGCGAACACTTTGTTCTGGTACCGCGCAATATCGCTGACAAGATTGCCGAACGGTTTGCCGACGCCGTCGTGTTTCTGGCGGACAGAGGGACATCCGACGACACCGACGACGATCCCTATAAGGATTACCCGGTGCCGGATGACCTCATGTGGTAGCCTGGGGCTTGTAATGAGTAGAGCGTGCGATAACAAGCCGCATGCCAACCGCGGATTCCTATCCTTGTGCAATTTCCGGATGCAGGGGAATACCAGAGCACTGAGCCCTAATGGTTTAAACCGTCTCGAAATGGCCTTCGACGTGCCTCACCGGCGCGATCCGCCATCTCGTTCTAAAAGTCATCACCATCTGGTTGCGGGCTCAGTATTTCCAGGTACTCCTGCAACTATTCACACAGCACGCGATACTTGGAAAATCTCTCGTTGAGCAAGCAACTGCCCTGGATTAATTCAGCTAACGTATTCTCGATTTTTAGGTTAATGTGTCTCCTTTGATAACGGTTCTTTCTCAGTCGACAAGGTAATTGTATGGGTAGACCTACTACGGGTGGTGGCTCGAGAGCCACTGTATCAAGCGGCAAGGTATCCAGCAGTGATAGCAAGGTTTGGGCGAACTCCAAAACCCAGGTGAAGTTCAGAGATGCCGTGCTGAAAGCCGCAATTAAGTCAAGAGTTGATCGAAAAAGGACACAATACAAGAGCTTGAAAGAGTCAGAGCTGGAAAACGTTCCTGGCAGCAAGGTCGAGGTCGCTATTGCAGCTGCCGCACCCGCGGGCAAGTTCCTGGCGGCAGCAAAGAAAGCGTTAACCGATAAGAGAGCAGAGGCTCAACGCAGGAAGGACGCGAGCAAAGCCCAGCCAAAGGCAACCGCAGCTGAACCCATGGACGATGACATTCTGGCAACTGTGGACATCAAAATCTCCGGGTACCGCAGCGTGGAATCCGAGAAAACGCTTTGGAAGCGTTACTTCGGAGGCTACTACACCAGAACCGGGGACAAGCGTTCGGAGTTAAAGGATCCTCACGGTAAAGAGGCGGTAAAACTGATGGTCAAATTTATTTCTCCCAAGAAAGCGCCGCCCGGGTTCAGCCATCACACAAAAGGGGTCTCGATCGACTTTTTCCAGATGCGGAAGGCAAAGAACAAAGAGGAATGGGTGAAAAATTCAACAGTGAAAGGCAAAAATCCGGGACAGTTGACCTGGTGGTACGCAACCTGGATCTACAGCTGGCTGCATGACAACGCGACGACCTATGGCTTCAAAGAGTTGGCGAGCGAGGCCTGGCACTATGACTACGTCGGTGTAAAAACCAAATAGCCCAGTGGACAGATCCGTACACTCCAAAGTACGCGTCATCACTTGTCTATTTCCTGCTTTTTCGTGACTATCTATGAAATTGGCTGCCATGACTCCGTTGTCATCGGCAACGCCAGGATTAAATCAGGCTTTCCCTGGCATGGCGGATCTGCCACTTGAGGTCAGTATAATAGAATGGCATCAGAGGGAGTCTGGCGAGTTCCGGAATGACCAGTTTATCAGACGCTGAGGTCAGGGGGGATCCTGCGAATCCGAGACCGGGTTGCGACCCGGTCCTGGCCATCAGGGAGTGGATCACATCGTCAGTGGGGGGTTCTATGCAGGTAATGATGACTGGCTTTTCCAGCCGGTAGAAGCGATCCAGGAATTCGTCTTCCGGAATCCGGTTTACGGGTATGCGGGGGATAGCGAATCGCATGGTTGCCGAATTCCTTTTCTGTCCTGCACAAAAACCAGTCCATTAGCTTTCGCACCCCGGGGCGGGGCTGCGCTATTCCGGCACCTCAGCATCCGCGACGGGGTTGTGCCGACATTACTGCCACCGGACTCCCGGTAGTCGTCGGACAGGCCGTGGCGCGGCCGGCACATTTATCGCCCTGCCGGCTGCGCCGCACCGGACTTTACCGTCGTCAGAAATCCTCGTCGCTGGCGGTCAGTGTCGAGGCCGTCCGGGAATCGATGGGGGTCCCGTCGCCATTCATGCCCATGGCTTCGTAACGGCGCCAGCCGGCAAGAATTCCAGTGAGGCCGTGATTGCCTTCGTGACAGGCGTACTCGTAGATCGGGTCGTCGATCTGGCGAAGCGGAAAGCGGGCTGACCAGCTTTGATCCCAGGTGCGCGGATCGGTCACGGTAAAATCATAATCCAGGGTATTGTCGTCCAGGCGGCTGATACGTTCCTCGATCACCGCTTCCCGTGACAGGCCCCGGGGGTTGTCATCGTAGAAGAAATTACGGGTTTCGATCACCAGGGTATCGCCTTCCCAGCGGGCGATGGAATCGCCGTCCCAGCGCCTGATGTTGCGGGACTGATGCTCGTCCGCAAACGGAATGATGCGAGCGCGGTGTACCATTTCGCTGAGGATCATCACGTGATCACGGGTCTGCACGATCTGGATATTGTTGTTATAGGAGCCCGGGACCAGGGGTGGTCCGGCACCGTTGCTGCGGATACAGCGATCCGCCAGGGTCCGGCCTTCCGGACCGATACTCAGCCGGCGCGCCTCGGCGCGGGCCCGGGCCCGTTCCCGACCGACGCTGTTCAAATCGGGCACCCGGCCATTGGGTGGATCGTAAACCAGGGACGTGCGGTAGTCGGCCACGGTTTCGCGGCCACGTTCATACCAGAATTCGTTGTAGGAGATGACGCCTGGCGGGTAGCCTGCACCGCCCACCGAGTCGATGATCAGGTCACGGTTCTGTCGCCGGTTTTCGTAGGCGGCCCACTCCCGGGCCTGTTCCTCGGTCAATACCGCCCGGTCCGCCAGTTCCACCGGTCGGTTCAGGGGGGTCAGTGTGCGATAAGTGTAGATTCCCTGCAGGTCAGGGTCGCCGTGGGCGGTGCGTGGCAGGGATGATGACTGTGCTGACACGGCCAGGGACGCCGTCAACAGCAGGGATGATATCGCGGTAACGATCATGTTCTTGGTCATTGTCGGCCCCGATGTGATTTTTGATTTAGGGTCTGATGACATTAACAGGTTTAATGGGCAGTGTCATGTCGGGAGCAGCCCCCTCCAGACAGGTTCCAGCCGGCTGGAACCGGGGCCTGGCTTATCCGGATCATCAAGGGATTGATGTACCTGGCAGCGCCCGGGCCGGGCGCTGCCAATCCGATCCGCCTATCGCGCCGAATTGCAGCGTTCCTGTGCCATGGGACGGGGCAATAACAGCGGCGACGGCTGCACCAGCCCCTCGCTGGCCAGCTGATCGAAAGCCGCCTGCTGCAGCATTCGAGCCTGTTCCCGGCTCATGCCCAGCTCGTAGGCGGCGCATTCATTTTCCCCCAGGGCGCGGGGGTCCAGCCCGGTGAGATTGCCGAACACCACCAGTGCTTCGAGGTAGTAACCGAAATTACTGGCGTGGTAGTGGTCGTAGCTCCACAGATCCACTTTGCCGTAGTCAATGCCGTCATAGGGATTGGCGTCCGCCACGCCCAGTGCCATGGCCCGGTTCCACGCCTCACCCACGGCATTCACCGTCTTCACCGCCGGTGCTGACGCCGCGGCGCGGTCGTAACCCGCCCGCACGTCCAATGCCATCTGGTCAATGGACGTCCCGGTCCAGGGCGTGTTCCCCCGGTACACCAGGTCAGCCCTTGACCAGGTGGCGGTGAGAAAAATCTCCACGTCCGGATTGAGTCCCTGCAGGAACTCGGCCATCTTCCGGGTGGTATCCACCAGGATACCCGGGTTTCCCGGCGTGTCCCGGTCCAGTGTACTGTAGCCATGCATCACCACCTGGTCCCAGGGACGACGACCGATGACGCCCAGCTTGTTTTCCAGATGGAAATCCAGCCCGGCTCCACCGCGGGTTTCCAGGTAGACATCATAATCCAGGCCGGCCTGGTCGGCGAAAGCCTTGAACAGCGCCGGAACGCCACCAATGCCCTCGTTGTTCAGGTCGGTTACCGAGTCGGCACGGTAATACCTGGTGGCAGAGCCGTAGCCGTAGGTAAAGCTGTTGCCAATGAACAGCACGCTGGTCTGGGCAAGCGTGGTGGTGGCCCCGGTGATCAGCACGAAGCCGGTGAAAAGTCCAGTCAGCAGTTTCATGGTTCAACCTCTTTGTTTGGTCTTGGTGGTGTTCGTCGCAGACCGGTGCCTGCCAACCTGTTGATCCGGCAGCTGGGTCCCGGCGAAAAGCCAAGAATAAAAGTAATCCGCGGGCATGTCCACGACGCTGCATGGGGACAGCAGCTTCATCATCAGGTCGTGTTCGTGAACGGCAGACTGACCGGGATGTTGACAACAGGGTGCCCTACAAGTAATCGAACACACTGGTTAACGTGAAATAGCCGCCGAAGATATAAATGGCACATATGACGCCTTCGCCGATGGAGACACCCACAAGCGTTTTTACCACGCTGATTCGCAAGACGCTGCAGACGTACACGATCATGTCGGTTGGCACCATGGGGGCGAAGCCCCAGGCAGCTATCACCGGCAGCTCCCTGCGCTTGAGCAGTCGCGCCAGCCTGGTAACCTGTTCGGGGTATTCCTCGTGGAAATAACTGTCGAAGCGGATTGCCCGGGCCATGAAGTAAACGATTGCCGATGAAGAATACACCGCCAGGAGGTTGACCAGGAACAACGGAACCGGGGGGAACACCAGCACTCCTGCCAGAACGATGGGCGTCGACGGAATCAGCGTGAATCCACGCAAGGTCGAGACGATGAAATAGATCAGCAATCCCAGGCCCAGGTTGGCGGAAAAGAGGGTCCTGATGCGTTCGGGTTGAAACAGTTCCGGGCGGAACAAAAAAAGTGACAGGCTGACTGCCACGATGCCAAGCCAAAGATACAGACCAAGGAAATTAATGGTGTCGAATTTATTTCGAATCACTTGGTGATGCTGTAGACAAATGCCGGCAGTATATTGAGCAATACGAAACTGATTTCGTCCATCTTCTGCCCGAAAATTTTCTCGATATCCACCTTGTTGCTGCGAAAGTACTGGTACTGAAGGTAGGTGCCGCCAACTTTCAGGTTGGATTCGAAACCCTGAATTACTCTGTTGAGAAAGGCATTGTTGTCCGCGGTGTTGACGAAGTTTTTCAGGGGCAGTGAGGACAACACGATATCGTAATTTTCACGCTCACCGTTTAATTCGGTGATGCAGCCATTGAACAGGGAGATCTTCTTGTCGGGATGCGACTGTATTATCTGGTGAATGTAGTGATTGTAGTCAGTCTTGATTTCAATCACGTCCAGGCAGGAATCACGGTTCATGCGCCTGGCGATTTCCCGGGTAAACACGCCCTTGCCGCTGCCGATTTCGAGAATTCGCAGGTTTCTGTTGAAATCCACCTTGCTGAGCATCTTGTTCACCAGAAAGGGCGAACTGCTGATGATCAGCCCGTCCTCCCTGATATTTTTCCTGAGCCTTTGTACTATCCTGATTGGCACTGTGCAGAAGTTCCGTAGCTGTTGATGTCAGGGCAGGGATGTTGCAGATCACGAATGCGGATATTACACAATCAGGCGTCGGAGTACAGCAGTTTAAACCGGCAATGGTACCTGGTTCGATAACTTGTCGACCAGCAGGCCGACGTCGCACGACCCCTGATCCAGGTACCGGACGCTCTCGGGCATCTCCGGATACTGCCACGGTCCTGCCGCGACGGGAAACAAAGTAACCCATATCCGGTTCAGTGAGTGCGTGGCAGGCAAAAAAATATGTGCGCCGGCAAGCCCTGTATACTTGCTCGGCCCTGAATTCACTATAAGACAAGTCAGGAAAATCAGCGATCGGCCAGACGCCCTGATCCACCCAGTTCATAGTACACGATCGGTATAAAATCTTCCGGTCCCCAGCCCGGATCATCAGTCCACTGTGCATCATAGTCTGCTGTCGGTCGTTCCGCCATGACTTCGTCCAGTTTTTTACCTTCGCGGATCATGTGCAGCACCCTGTCGCTGACAGTCACGATCATGTCCCGGAAGTCCACCAGCTCTTCCGGGCCTACTACTTCCAGGCCGTGACCCGGAATAATTTTCGTCTCCGGGCCGGCCAGGTCGATGGCCTTGTCCAGGGCGGCAATGGTTCCCCGCAGCGACCCGCCGTTATAGATGTCGATGATGGGATAACTGGTTGTGCGGTACACGTCGCCCAGATGCAGTACGTCGGACTCCGGAAAATAGACAAACACGTCACCGTCGGTGTGAGCGGGTGGTGCCAGGAAGGCCTGTACCTCCTCACCGTTCAGATGAAAGCTGATGGTGTCGTTGAACGTGACCACCGGCCTGGCGGCTTCCGGTTGTTGTGGCACGAATGAACCGCCCGACCTGGGAACGCGGCTGCGCTCCTCCAGAAACCGTAATCGCGTGTTGTCGTGAGCGAAAATCAGCACGCCCATCTGCGCCAGGTTTTCGTTGCCACCAACGTGATCGATGTGAATGTGGGTATTGATCAGGAAGCGAATGTCCTGGTCGGTCACCTCCCGTACGGCCGCGACCAGCCGGTCCGACAGCGGCGCGAACAGTGAATCAACCAGCAGCACGCCCTCCGGACCCACGAAGGCACCGATATTGCCTCCGCCCCCGGGCCGCTGGACCATGTAGACATTTCCGGCCACGGGTTCGATGGCAAGCTGTACACCACTGAATTGTGCCTGTGCAAAGGCGCCGGTTAGGGTTCCTCCCACCAGCAGAATTGCCGAAACTAACACTGTGCTACTGATTGCTCCTGTTGAGTATTTCATTGGGCTACTGCTCCGTAGTTAATACTGGCTGGTGCCGGAATTTTAGCGAAATGCCTCGCTGAAGAAGGCTTGAATGCCGCAGAATCCGGACTTACGGAGATTAGCACAGCGTATTCCGGCGTGCACTTCCGTGGCGCCGCGAGGGGCGATGGGCTGCTCACTGTGTTGCATAGCGGGTCAGCGGGACGATACTGTATGAAAATACATGGTTTCCCTGACCCATGGTTCCAGAAGCGGGCACGGGTTAGCCTGGCACCCATGAAAAAGCAAGACTTTCGCTATCCCATTTCCAGGTCGGTTACCCGATATGGCAGCACACTGGTGCTGATGGTCATTCTCGCCACCTATATCGTCGCCAACAGTTAGTCGGCGGCAGGTTGCGGCACGAAAATCGCGACGCTGGGACGATTGCCAGTGGTTGGATTGGCTGGACCGGGAGCCAGCTTTTTTAGGAACACCGGATTGTACTCTGGCTTTGTCAATCAAAGATTCCTGAAGTATGATCGGCACATGTTCCCTCCTGGCGGGCTTGCAGGTGGCAGGCTTGGTGAATTGCTGATGAAAGCACCGGAATACGGTACTGAACCGAAAAGTCCAGTAGCAGCTGTACTATGCCTGCTTGTTGCCGCGTGCTGCTGGCTTGCCGCAGGGCGGTCTTTGGCGCAGGAAGACCAGGCTGTTGCACCTGACAACGAAACCACCAGTGAAATCACCAACGAATCCACCGGTGATTTCACTGGTCAAGATGCTGGGGATGATGAAAGCGAGCTGCCGTCGGTTCCCATTGAACAGATTACCGTTACCGGACAGCGATCGTTCTTCCTGCTGCGGGCACAAATAGAAGACGCCAAAGAGGCCCTCTACGCCGATTACAACGATCTCAACATCGATGACCGGTTCGACGTCAACTGTAAACAGCAGGCGTGGACTGGCACGCACATCACGGAGCTGCAGTGCTGGCCGGCATTCTTCGAGCAGGCGGTTGCCGACAACGCCCAGGATTTCCTGCGAGGCAACGCGGTCCCGGAAACCGCTTCCGGGCTGCAGGGTCAGTATGCCCGGGAATTCTCTGCGCTGCGGGAAAACATATTGAAGGTGGCCCGGGAAAATCCGTCAGTGGAACAGTCGTTGCTGGAACTGGGTAAACTGGAGGCGGCCTATAAGAAGAAACGGGAAGAGTGTATGCAGAAGCCGGCTTTCCTGATTATATTCAGACTCTGTTAACAGACCCGATTGCCATTGCGCTTCGCTGCCTCGCCTGAACAGGCCGACGCATGCCGGCGGCAAGGCGCCTCGCCAATGAACTCGCCTGAAAGCCGGGGTATTTCCCTGATCGTCACTTTACTCCGAGGCAAGATCGTTCCAGTTGAGCAGGGCGTTATACACGAAGGCATAGTCATGGTGGTTCACATGACGATGCATGGGATTCCAGCTGAACATGACCACGTGTCCCGCATCCAGCGACTTGCTGACGATAGCCGGTTCGCCGTCGATAACGTCGGCGCCCCGGACTATACCGCCGGATAGCACCAGCGGCGGACTGTCTTCGTTGTCTTCGGCAGGCTCGTCGGTGGACTCTTCATTCTGATCTTCCAGCGGTTTGGTGCCGAACTGCAGGGGAGCCAGGTGCCTGTCGTAGTAAGGTACGGAAAAGATCGGACCGTTGCCGCGAAACACGTGGGTGATTTCATCGTAGCCGTAGGTCAGGGGCGAACCGGTGTCGGTTACCCGGGCGGTCAGAATGGAACCGGGAGTATTCATACTGCCGGCATCGATCTTGCGGATTCCGCGCAGAATACCGGAATCAGACGCCAGGACACCGGCGGAGCCCAGGGTCACCAGTGTTCCCCCGCCCCGGACAAACGTCTCCAGGTTGGCCATGCCGGTAAAACCGATTCCGCCAGTAATATCCTCGGAGTTGAGGATGTGGCCAAGATTCGGCGTGTCTTCGGAGTTCTGATAGGCCAGAGGCGACCACTTGGGATCTATGCCGCCGATAATCGAACCGAGACTGGTGCCGGCACTCATATGCGGCACGAGAATGACATCGAATTCGTCCAGCAGGTTGCCGGACCGGATGCGATCCTTGGAAACCAGGCGATAGGGCACACCTGCTTCATCAAGGCTGTAGCGGACCCAGCCGGCATTCTGTGTCGATGTCCAGGTCTGGAAAACAGCCAGCCGCGGCAGGTCCAGCTCGTGGGTTGCCACATCCGGCATGCGACCCAGTCGTACCACCTGCAGATGGCTGGCGCCAAGCACATCAGCAATCGGGTCGGGGTCCACGGTGCTCATGTCGATGAGCAGTGTGCCGGCCGGATATTCCGCACGGCCAGCCTCGAAGGATTCCTCGGCAGCCAGCACCGGTATATCGCCGAGGGCGAAGCGAACCGGTCCCAGTTCCCGCTGGCCATAATTGGGAATAGCCCAGACACCGTCATTGCCTGGCAATGCAGCGGCTGACTGGAACTCCGTGGCGGTATCAAAACTCTCGGCCTGGTGGTCCAGCACGCCATCGTCGTCCACCGGGTTTACCGTGACGCCCATGGTCAGGCCCAGCGTCCAGGAAACGTCGTCGTAGGGTGGCACCTGCACATCGGCAGGAAACTGCTGTTTTTCCAACAGGGTGTTGGCCAGGGGTCCATAGGGCTGGTTGAGCCTGACCAGCAGGTCACCCCGTTCCACCTGGATGTCGCCGTACTCGCCGGCTTCGGTGGCCGTTTCAATCTCGATGCCATGTCGTCCCAGGGCACCAACCAGGTAGTTGGCCGAATCAGCATCAGACTGTTGACGGGGAATATGAAAGGCATAGGGCGCTTCACTGACTTCTGCATGCAGGGCATTGACACCCTTCTGGTAATAGTTCGAGAGAAACATGGAGCCGTTGTTGGCCACCATTTCCAGGGACGCGATAACCCCGCTCTGCATGTAATTGGTATTGTTGCGCATTGACCAGGTCAGTTTCTGTGGTGGCGGAGAAGCCCGATACCATTGCCTGCTGGTCACATCCGCACCGGCAATCCGGGCATTGCGCAGGTCTCGATCCATGGTCTCGGCGCTGCCATTACCGAACGTTTCGTAGAAACGGCCCATGCTGTTGTGATTATTGGTTGCCCACAGCATGTAGCCCGGATACCAGCCGGTGTAATACCCCCAGGTCCACACGCCTTCAAGCCCAAACCCGGTCAATCGGGAAATCTCGTAGTTTGCCAGCAACTGCCACTCACCGATGGTGATGGGGCTGACACCGGTATTGTAGGGACCGGTGCCACCTGCCACATAAAGCAGCGGTACGGATTCATGCAAATCCAGGCTGACAGTCGGCCTCCATGCATAGACGCTGTTGACATAATTGCGGGTAATGGGCTGGCTGATGGATATGCCGTCGCGATTATTGTCATGGTAGGTGTAGTGACCCCAGAACGGGACGCTTCGTGGCGGCATGTCATTGTAGTCGGTGTGGCCGGCGATATGCTGCCGATACCAGTCCACCTGTCGTGCCCGGCCATCGACGTCAAACACCGGCGTGATCAGCGTGATTACCTTGCTGCGAATGGAGGTAAACGGTTCACGGGTTTCCACCGCCAGCCGGTAGGCCAGTTCCATCACCATTTCCGGCGGCCCCAGTTCCGGTGAATGCAGTCCGGCAGTCATCCAGAAAACGGGCAGTGCCTGGTCGATAACCTGTTCGGCCCTGGCCTGGTCAGTGGCCCGGGGGTCGGACAGTTCATCCAGCAGCAGGCGGTAGTCATCGATATTGGCGAGGATATCCGGCTCCGCAATGGCAACGATCAGCATGTCACGGTTTTCGAAGGTCTGGCCCATCTGGAAGATCCGCACCCGATCGGACGCCTCATCCAGGGCCTGGAAGTAACCATAGATCTGTTCCACCTGGGTCAGTTCACCCTGCGTACCGATGGTATAGCCCAGCACATCACGGGGGCTGGGTACGGTGGGGTGCTCGGGCAGCACCTCCACCCACCGGGTCAGGAAGTCGGGACTGGTGGTCGCCTCCCGGATCAGGTCAGTGGCCACCTGGTCCAGTTCCAGGTTGCCAACGGTGGAGTTTTCCGCCGCAAATCCGGATTGAACAGTCAACATCCAGGCGAAAATAATTGTCCGGGTTGCGAACGTGCAGTCAGGCAGTTTCACGGTAGTTCTTCCTTATTATGGTGCAAACGAAGTCAGGTTTCCGATGGCCGGCTGTCGGGCCGGAGATCAGGGACTGTTGGCAGTTTACCAGCAAGTCACGTATGTCGCGATGGCCTGGAACCGCAGGCGAGTGCCGGCAGGCCCCTTCGGGCGCCACTGCGGTGTTGTCGCGCTTGGCAAGGGCGGCGGCCATTCCCGGCGCACGACGCCTTACAGTGGCGCCCGACAAACTCCCGTAGTGCACTTCCATACTTAATCAGAGGTTCCCCAGTTTCGACCACCAGTGACGGAGTCGATTCAGCGGGTTCAGCAGTCGCGCCCTGCCCTCGGTAAAAATAAGGGGTGCGTCAGTGACGAACAGGCAGACACACCCGGATTCCGTAACCTGCCCATGACAGTCCTGCCGGTGCCGTGCGACGAAATCCCCGATTCCATATTTACCGAAGCCGTCTTCGATGGTGCCTTCAAGTACCAGCATGAATTCACTGCCCAGGTGAGTATGGGTGGGCACGCTCGCGCCGGGATCCATGTAGATGTACTCACACTTGGTTTGCGAGTCCACGTCGATAAGTGCCTGGTGTATGCCATTTGCGACTGGTTTCCAGTCCAGGCCATCCCTGGCGATTCTGTCCAGGAGGCGCGGCAGTCTCACCGGTCGATCCCGCAGGCACACTGCACCGTCGCCGGCGGCCATGCCGGTATACAAATCCTCTTGCTGGCTGGCACAAGGTGCCGGTTGTGCCACGATAGTGTCAAAAATATTGAGCAGTTCGTCGGTGGCATCTTCTTCGTCTTCAGCGGTACCCTCAACCCATGCGTCACCGGCTGCCACGGAAAGGCGAGGGATGAGCTGCTGGCATGGGCCACATTGATCAACATGTGAAGAGACTGCCAGGTTGACGCCCATGGGCAGCTCACCTGCCACAAAGCGTTGCAGCAATGCACTGTCCGGGTGATGGTGCGCTGAATCAGTCATGGCGGACTTTTACCATTTTTCTGAGTTTGCTTAAACCGAGGCGCAGGCGGGACTTGAAGGTCCCCAGGGGAATCTTCAGCCTGCTGGACGCTTCCTCGTGGTTAAGATCGTTGACATAAACCATCCTCACTGCCTCGCACTGGGGCGCGGGCAGCCGGGTCATCAGGCTGTCAATCCTGCCAAGGCTGTTCAGCTTTTCGACATCGGCCTCGGTTTCGTCAAGCTCCGCGGCAAGCTGCTCCTGCTGGTAGTCGGGCCAGATGTCATCCACCGGAAGCTGTACGGCATGACGATTGGCCTTGCGCAACATGTCGATGCACTTGTTACGCGACAGGCTGAAGATCCAGCTTTGCGCGGTACCGCGGTCCATGTCGAAGTCGTTGGCATGTTGCCAGACGTGAAGCATGACGTCCTGTACCAGGTCCTTGGCGATCTGCTCATTCCTGGCAAGTTTCATACCGAGACGATAAATGCGGCTGGCGAACTCATCAAAGAGTTCTTCAAAGGCAGTCTGGCTCTGGGACAGGGCCACGTCGACCAGCAGCGACGTACTGCGATGCTTCGCAATTTCGCCGTGGTGCAGCATCGCGCCGCTTTTGTCCCGGCTCCGGGAATTCGCTTCGCTGTCCATTGATTGCAGTTTTCCCGCCTGGATTTGGATACTTAACCTGATAGATACGTCATCGGGACGCTGATGGACGTCAATACCGTGCAATTTTTTCACTTTTTCTGCAAGGCGAAAATTTTTTAATCGATTTTTCGACCTGGGACGAAGTAATGACAGGACCGTGGTTTACTGCCGCATAACGCGAACCCGAACCAGTACCCGCGGCAACATTTTCACGTTAATTGCACTACCGGAGAAAACTGATGAACAGCTTGAACAATAGACTACTTACCCGGAGCATGCTGGCGGCCGGTCTCATTTCCTGCAGCGCCATGGCGTCCGCCTCCAGCCATCGGGAAGCACCCATGATCGCCGGCCTGCCCCGGTATGATGCGACGGATCTGTACATGTTCCGCAGCTACGAACCGGGACGCGAGGACATGGTAACCATTCTGGCCAATTATTTCCCGTTACAGGATCCTTACGGCGGACCCAACTATTTCAACCTGGAAGACGATGCCCTTTATGAGATACACATAGACAACGACGGTGACTCACAGGAAGATATCACCTTCAGTTTCAAATTCTCCACCCTGCTGGCGGGTGTCACGGTTCCGGTGGGTGGGCAGGATATCGCCATACCCCTGGCCATCGCCGGCGGTGTCGGACCCGACGCCGGGGATACCGGCAGCGTCAATTCCCGCCAGGAGTTTGTTATCAACTACATTGCCGGTGATCGGCGTGACGGCACGTCGATGCCGATTACCGATGCGGTAACCGGTGAGAGTTCCTTTCGCAAGCCCCTGGACAATATCGGCAGTAAATCGATACCGGATTATGAAACCTACGCAGGCAGTCATATTCGACCCATTGCCATCCCCGGCTGCAGCGCCGAAGGCAGGGTTTTCGTCGGGCAGCGAAGCGAGAGTTTTGCTGTCAACCTTGGCCAGGTCTTCGACCTGGTAAACCTCAATCCCCTGGGTGCCGAGGACGCCGTGCCCAACCCCATCGGTGATTCCAATATAACCACGCTGGCCCTGGAAATACCCATCGACTGCCTGGTAGCGGACGATACCGTGATCGGCGCCTGGACCACCGCCAGCTTCGACTTTCCCGATGACGAGCCGATGCAGGTCTCAAGGCTGGGTTTTCCGCTGATCAACGAACTGGTAATCGGCCTGCCCGACAAGGATAAATTCAATATGAGTGAGCCGCTGAACGATGGTCAGTTTGTCGACTACGCGCTCAATCCCACCCTGCCTTTCCTGCTGGAACTGCTGTTTGCCGATGCCGGTGCGGTGGCACCGATGAATTTTCCGCGACTTGACCTGGTGGCGGCCATTGGTGGCGTGGAGGGACTCAACCTGCCTGAAAACATCAGCAACGGTATGTTCGCTACTTCGGATATGCTGCGGCTGAATACCGCCGTGGAACCGGTTGTGGCAACGCTACAGGAAAACATGGGCGTCCTGGCTGGTGATATCGCGGGATTTCCCAATGGTCGTCGTCCAGGTGATGACGTCGTCGATATTGCGCTGCGCGTGATGATGGGAGCGCTGAATCCTGATGCAACCCAGGCGCCCAACAACATGGTGCCGTTCACCGACCAGACCACGGTTTCCGCAATCGAGTTCAAAAACGAGTTTCCGTACCTGAACGAACCCACTGGCGGTGACGTGATCGACTGAAGCGGGGTAGCCTACGATGTGGATAGCAAAAACGTCAGCCCCGACTCCGGCAGGTCCGGTGACTCGTCCCGGCAGTAACGGCATGGTCCGTTCTGCCGGACTGACGCTGAGATCCCTGGGGACCGTTCTGCTGATCCTGGCATTGCTGGACTCCGGAGAGGCTGGTGCTGATTCTGCCAGGGGCTATGTGCCCCAAAGTGACGACGAAGTCGTTGCGGTGCTGCCCGAGGCAGTCGTTGCCCTGGCGAATCAGTCACGGCGTCGCTTCGCTGTAGACAACGCGTCCACGCCTGACGGGACGGTATCCGCCGATGAGCGGGCCCTGTTGTGGCAGAAAATTCTTGCTGTCTACAACCTTGCCGTGGGCGAAGGCAGTCCCCGTGCTTACGGCAAGGCCCTGGCACTGGTTGAATCCTGGCCAGGGTCCGATCCGCTGCCGGTAGCGGTACGCCTGGTCAAGGCCGATATACTGCAGCACAACCACCGGTTCGATGCAGCACTGGAGGAACTGCAGGAGATACTGGCCGTGGATCCTGGCAACCCCAGGGCGCTGCAGATGCAGCCCCAGGTCAGCCTGGTGGCCGGTCACCTGGACCTGGTGGCCGACCATTGCCGGCAACTGGCCAGGGTCGGCTACGCGATACTGGCGTTGAACTGCCAGGCCCAACTGGACGGTTTGACCGGCAATGCCCACCGGGCACTGCAACAGGTCGAAGCGGCGCTGGCGGCGGGTCGCCTCCCCCGGGCGCTGTCTTTTGAACTGCATGTAACGGCGGCGGATATCGCCCGGCGACTGAATGCATCGCCGGTGGCAATAGGCCACTACCGTGACGCGCTGCGCCTGAATCCCGACAGTCGTTACGTGGCGATCAGCTATGCGGCCCGGTTAATTGAACGGGGACAGGCCGCTGACGCTGCCCGGTTCCTGCAAACCCGGCGGGACCTGGACAACTCGCTGGAACTTGAAATCCTGCGGGTTCGTGCCTTACTGGATTCCGGTCAGCCGCAACAAGTCCGGCCTGCCCTGGCAGTTCTGGAACGGAAAATCCAGGCCCTGGCGCAGCGTGGCGCCGACCAGCCTCACAAGCTGATAGCCCTGTATGCACTTGAGCTGGCGGATGATCCCCAGCTGGCCCATGACGCGGCCCTGGCCAACTGGATGGTACAGAAAGATCCCTCCGACACCCTGTTGCTGGCCCGCTCCGCCGCTGCTTCCGGTCACCACGGCAGTCTCGCTCGACTCGCCGGCTGGCGGACCCGCACCGGCCTGCAGGATTATCGCCTGGATGCCATACTGGCGGAGGCGTCACTGTGATGAATACTGTTTCGCCGCGTAGCCGGCGTCCGCGGACAGATCGACACTTTTCGACGGGATTACTGTTGATGTTGCTGTCGGTGGTTTTTGCCGTCAGTGACGCACAGGCTCACTCGCTCAATGACAGCTACCTGGACCTTACTGTCGTCGATGCATCCGTCGACGGCAGGCTCAGGGTCGGTATCGCCGACCTGGAAATCGCCGTGGGTCTGGATGACAACGGTGATGGCTCCGTAACCTGGGGTGAGATCAGGCAGGCTGGCGAGCGAATAGATGCCTACTGGCAGGCCCGATTACGCCTGCACAGCGGTGAGCGAAGCTGCGTCATCGACGGTGGTTCTTACCGGGTGGAGCAGCTGGCCGGAGGACCCTACCTGGTCATCCCGTTACAGGGCAGCTGTGACCCCTCGGCTGGCGCATTGGCGCTGCACTATGACCTGTTTTTCGATGACGATCGCTCTCACCGGGGCATCGTTGGCATAGACAGGGCCGGTACCCTGTCCAGTCATGTCATGGCGCCACAGCGTCGCAGCCTGGTGCTGGAGGCGGACGCAGCGGGATTCATGCCGACCTTGACGGAATTCGTGGGCGAGGGTGTCTGGCATATCTGGATCGGCATCGATCACATTCTTTTCCTGGTGGCCATGTTGCTTGGCGTGGTGCTCCATCAACGTCGGGGGGGTCAATCGGCGGCTGGTATCTGGCGGGCAAGCGGCATGGAAACGGTGAAGCTGGTAACCGCGTTTACCCTGGCGCATTCCATTACCCTTGTGCTGGCCAGCACCGGGCAGGTATCACTGCCGCCGCGGCTGGTTGAGTCGGCAATTGCTCTGTCGGTGGTGGTGAGTGGCATCAACATACTCCTGCCGATTTTCGGTCGGCGGCACTGGAAAATCGCCTTCGCCTTTGGCCTGGTTCACGGCTTCGGGTTCGCCAATGTGCTGTCCGACCTCGACATGCCGGTCAGTCAGTTCGCCATCAGCCTGCTGGGCTTCAACCTGGGTGTGGAAACGGGTCAGCTGGTGATAGTCCTGGTGGCGGTACCGCTGCTGGTGCTGTTGACCAGTGAACCCCGGGTGCGGCGAATCAGTTCACTGGTCTCGGGCCTGGCGATAGCCCAGGTGGGACTGCTGTGGCTGGTGGAACGGGGATTCTAGGCCGCCTTTTTCTTCCTGAATTTACCGCGCCTGACCGGGCTGTAAGGACCCTGCGGCGGCAGGTGCTGGCAAAGCGCGACAGACTCGTTCCGGGCAATGTGGTAGCTTATCGGCAGTTTCCTGTTCCATATTCCTGTAGACAGCATGTGTAGAGGCTTCCGATGAATCTGTTACTGCGCCGCGCGGCCGGCTTATACGTTATCCCTGTCCTGTTGCTTGCGGGCATTGCTACTGTCAGCAGGGCTGCCGACAACGATTCCGGTTTCGATGTTGTCGAAGCCGGTATTACGGAAATGCAACAGGCCATGGCGGCGGGTCGGATTACCGCCAGGGAGCTGGTAGAGAAGCACCTGGTGCGAATCGCGCTCTATGAAGAAAAAGTGAACGCGGTGATGGCTGTGAACCCCAATGCCCTGGCAGAAGCGGATCGCCTGGACGCGGAGCGCGCCCGCGGCGAAGTCCGGGGACCGCTGCACGGCATTCCCGTGGCCCTGAAAGACAATATCCTTACGCTGGATATGCCCACTACCGGCGGTGCGCTGGTGTTCCGGGACTTTGTGCCGCCCTACGAGGCGTCGTTGACCCGGAATTTACGGGAGGCTGGCGCGATTATTATCGCCAAGACCGTCATGACCGAGCTGGCCAACTTTGTCGCCTCGGGTATGCCGGGGAATTACAGCACCGTCGGCGGCTATGGCTTGAACCCCTACGATCCGCGGCCTGACCCCCGTGAAGGCTACAACGACGGGCGGCCGGTCATGGGCGTGGGTGGTTCCAGCTCCGGTATCGGCACCGCCATGAGTTTCTGGGCAGCCAATGTCGGCACCGAGACTTCCGGTTCCATCCTGTCGCCGGCCAATGCCAACATGCTGGTGGGGATCAAGCCTACCGTGGGCCGTATCAGTCGCTGGGGAATCATTCCCATTACCGCCGACCAGGACACGGCGGGCCCCATGGCCCGATCGGTCACCGACGCCGCCATCATGCTTGGAGTTCTGGAAGGCAAGGCTGCCGATCCCAATGACGCGGCCACCAGCCTGTGCCGGGCGCCGGAAAACAACGACTACACGCCACACCTGCGTGACGACGGGTTGATGGGTGCCCGCATCGGTATCCCACGAGCTTTTTATTACGAGGACGTGCAGTTGCCCGGGCAGAACCAGACCAGCTCCCGCCTCGATGCCGAGGCCAGGTCGGTGATGGCGGAGGCCATCGCTGTGCTGCGCCAGCAGGGGGCGATCATTGTCGATCCCGCCGATATTCCCAGCATCATCGATCCCGATCCCCGACAGAACCTGCTGACCGCCCCGGACAGCAGCGTGCTTTCCTATGGCATGAAGCGGGACTTCAACCGGTGGCTGGCAACGTTGGGAGACCTGGCGCCGGTGTCGAGCCTGGGAGAATTGCGCCAGTGGAACCTGGACAATGCGCCACGCGGCGCCATCAGGTATGGCCAGGCGCGACTGGACGGCGCCGATGCACTTGACCTGGAGGCGGACCGGGACCGTTACCAGGCCGACCGGATGCGAGACCTCTATCTCAACGCCACCCACGGCATCGACGAAGTCATGACCGACCTGGAACTGGACGCGCTGCTGTTTCCGGCAACCAGCGGGGCCGGCATCGCCGCCAGGCCGGGCTACCCGACGGTAATCGTACCGTTCGCCCGGGTGACCATGGATTTCGACCCGCCTTTGCCCGTGGATTTCGAACCCGGACCACGGCCTTTCGGCGTCAGTTTCACCGGCATGGCCTGCAGCGAGGCGCGCCTCATCGAGCTGGCCTACGGATTCGAGCAGGCGACCCGGGCACGCATACCGCCGCCGGGGATGCCCTAGCAGGCTTCAGGGTTATCGGTACATCACACTGCTTTGTTGGCAGATTGGCCCGGTGATCCAGGCCTTGCTCGTCACTGTCAGAGTAATATCAAACAGAGCACCCACCACTGCCTTTTGTGAATTGCCGTGAGTGTCTTAGGGAAGGATTGCCAGGGTAGGTCCGGCGCAGGTGTCAGCGCTGTGTTACCGGCTGGCTGATCGGCGGCCGGGGTTCCAGCCGCCGATCGGGTGTCGCCAGATTGCGGGATCGCGTGGGTTACTCTTTGTGTTCGTAGTGGCCCATCAGCATGCCGGTAGCCAGGATGTGACCGTCCATGGCTTCCATCAGCTGCGCCTTGTTGAGGCCCGGCTCCAGGTCGAGATCGGTGTCCAGGGCATAGACCCTGAAGTGGTAGGCATGGAGCTGGCCATTGGCCGGGGGCCGGGGACCGAAATACCCGGTGCGACGGGTACCGTTGACGCCGTTGATCATGCCGTCAAGACCGTCAACCATGACCTGCGCGTCGGCAGGCAGTCCCGCCGGCAGGCCGGAAGCGCTGGCCGGGATATTGTAGGCAACCCAGTGGACGAAGGGTTCCGGCATCATGCCGAGTTCGACCACCTTGGGGTCGTCAAGGATAAGTGCCAGTTCCACGGTGCCTGATGGCAGGTCGGACCAGGACAGATCGATTGATGTATTGTCCCCGTAAGCGGAGTTTTCCAGCGGAACCATGCCGTGATGGTCGAAGGCGGAACTGGTCACCGTAATGGTTTCCGGTATGTCCTGTGCGTAGATCTGCAGTGACAACAGAAGCGCGGTGTAGGCACCGGCTGCAGCTAACATTTTTTTCATAAACTTCTCCTGAAAGAATTCGGACTGGTTCAAGCGGTCAATGAATCGGGCGCTTATTTAACGCATAAAAAGCAGGGCGAGTCCAGCCCTGGTGAATCGGCGGCTGGGCTGCCACAATGGGGGATTATCAAGCAAATACAGCAGGTTAAATGACAATTACGGCGCATCACGAGGACCCGGGTACCGATCGGACCACCGTTTGCCGGGATACGGGCACCGCAGCAGCTGTTTACACGGGCCACCACTGGCCTTAATGTGTTGCCATCAGGACAGTACTGGTGGACAACAACCGGAGATACCCATGGCAATTTTGTCACTTTACACACCCCGACTCGGAATTTTCATCACCGCTGCGCTGTTTGGCGTCAGTGGAATCAATGCCCAGGAAAGTACCCGCCCGGACCTTGAGGGCACCTGGACCAATGCCTCGCTGACCAATCTGAATCGTCCCCAGGGCGTGGATTCCCTGGTGGTATCGCCCCGTGAAGCCGCTATCATCGCGGCCAGGACGCCCATAGCCGGACTGGAAGGCGGACTCGACGAAGGCGACGGCGTCAACGATACGCCGGCGCCTGCCAGCGAGGACTTCGGCACCCGGGCCTACAACAATTTCTGGGTCGATCCCGGCTCCAACCTGGCCCTGGTCAAAGGGGAATACCGCACCTCCTACGTGGTGGATCCGCCCAGCGGACGGGTTCCTCGCCTGGAAAACCCCAACTACGATTTTGAGCGGCGCAATTTCGGTTCCCGTTACGCCACCGGTATCGGTGATTCCCGTGGACCGGAAGCCATTCCCAACGCGGAACGCTGCCTGCTGGGGTTCGGCAACAAGGCCGGGCCGGGAATGATGGGAGCGCTGTACAACAATACCTACCAGTTTGTGCAGACCGATGACTACGTGATGATCCTGGTGGAAATGGTGCACGACGCGCGCATCATACCGATTTACGATTCCCCGGAAGAAGCCCGGGCCAATCGACGTCCCCTGGCCCTGGAACAGTGGTTCGGCGATTCCGTTGGCTGGTACGAAGGTGATGAACTGGTGGTGGAAACCGTCAACATCAACCCGCTGCAGCTCAGCCAGAGTTCCGTGCCGATCACCAGGGAAGGCCGCATTATCGAGCGCTTCAGCCGCTATTCCGACGATGAAATTTTCTATCAGTTCACGGTGGAGGACAGCAACATCTACCGGCAGCCCTGGACCGCCGAGCTGAGTTTCTATGCCACCGACGGTCGGCTGTACGAATACGCCTGCCACGAGGGCAACTATGCCATGCCCGGTATTCTCGCCGGTGCGCGGCGCCTCGAGGTGGAACAGGAGTTCGGCGTCGCCGACTGACAGCCTTTCAAGGATTGGGCTTAACCCGGCTTTCGAGCCCGGCGGTACCGGTCATGCAGGCCGCGGCCGGCGAGGATGTCCGGCAGCGCTTTCGCCAGCCTTGACTGGCGGGTCTGCGCCTGCCTGGCGCCACCGATATGGTCAGCGTACTCCCGCTGCTTGCCCGGGGCCAGGGCGTTGAACGCCGCTTTCACCGGGGGATCCTCAAGGGCTGCTGCTAACTCCGCCGGGATGTGCAGGGTTTTCTTCCGCGGGGTGATTGCCTTTCCGGCCTGCTGATTGTCGATTGCTTCCAGGACATAGGCTGTCACCCGGTCCTTCGGTACAGCGTCCCCGGGCCCGAACCGCCACTGGCGCAGGCCACGGGTAGTGCCCTGGCTGGCATTGACCAGGACCTGGTCGGGATCTTTGAGGAAAACCCCGTTGTGCAGCCATAATGCACAATGATTCTTGAAGCCGGCGATACCGGCCACGATCTTGCCGTCGAGGGTATAGGTCGGCATCCCCCACTTGACGGTTTCCTCCAGAACCGTTGCCCGCAGGATGTTGCGCAGCGCGGTTAATTGGGAAGCCCACCCTGAGTGTCGCTGCAGGTACTCGTCAACCCGCCATGCCGTCGTCGCCTTCGTGTCCGCCCTGTTCATGGGTTTCCTGGATCGAAACAAGCAGGGCATTCAGCTACAGCAGCTGAATGCGTTCCATGTCTTCCATCTGGTTATAGCTCGAGGTGATTACCCTGTCACCCTGCTGCAGGCCCTCGCGTACCTCGACGTAGCGATTGTTGCGTCGTCCCACCCGGATTTCCCGCCGGCTGGCGGTTGCACCGTCCTCGTCCAGGACGAACACCCAGTTACCGCCGGTATCCTGGACGAAGCCGCCCAGGGGCAGCAGCAGGGACTGTACCGGGTTACCGAGGGTCAGCTCCAATTGCAGGGTCTGTCCGCGTCGCACGTTGTCCGGCGTGGGGCCGGTAAATACCATGTCCACTTCAAAGGTGCCGGCGGTCACTTCGGGATAGACCTTGTCCACCCGGACCGTGTACTCGGTGCCCAGCAGTGCAAAGGTTGCCGGTTGCCCGGGCTGCACCCGGGATACGTAAAATTCGTCAATCTGTGCCACCACCTTGAAGCGGTCCACCACGTCGATCTGGCCCAGGCGCTGACCGGTGGTCTTGCTCTCACCGATTTCCACCGGGAGTGAGGTCAGTTGACCGCTGATGGGAGCCCGCACCAGCAGGCTTTCGAAGCTGCTCTGGGAAACTTCCAGGTTTTCTTCCAGCTTCTGTACCTGCACTTCGATCTGTCGCGAGCGCTCTTCGCGAATTCTTTCTTCCACTTCCTGTCGCGCCAGGGTATTCGCCAGGATCCTGCGCTGGTAGTCCAGTTCGTCAAGGATGGCATCGTAATCTTCCTCGGAAACCAGGTTGTCGTTAACCAGTCGCTCAAATCTGGCTTTCTGCCGTTCCAGCACGGTGATCCGGTACTCGGTATCGATAATCTCGCGCTCGGTATTGAGCTTGGTGGTTTCCAGGCTGTTACTGATATTGCCGAGGAAATTGAGCTGTTCGGTGATGTTGGTGTCATTCTGGGCGGCGCTCAGGCGCAGGTTGGTGTTGCTGAGCTGCAGCAGGGGCTGCCCGGCTTCGACAAAACTGCCTTCCTCCACGAACACCTGGTCCACCACGCCGCCATTGACCGCATCGAGATAGAAGCTGTTCAGTGGCTGGATGGCCCCGCGTATGGGAATGATATCCTCGAAATCGCCCAGCAGTACGGTAGAAATGATCAGCTGATCGGCATCGACGCGGTAGGTACGGATTGACGCGTCACTCAGGGTGGCATAGGCCAGCCAGCCGGCAGCGGCGATCAACAGTGCCAGTGCCGCCCACTGCCACAGCGGCCGGGGTTGCTTTTCGATCTGTCGGTCCATGGTCATGGTCAGTCTGCATCCTATTCCGTGCGCAGTGATTCGACGGGGTTGGCGCTTGCCGCCCGGTAGACACGCCAGCCGGTGGTGGCGATGGCCAGGGTCAGGGTAATTACCGCCGCATAGACAAACAGTAGACTATCGAATTCCTGGCGATAGGCAAAATTTCGCAGCCAGTTCTGCATCAGCCACCAGGCCACCGGCCAGGCCAGCAGATTGGCCAGCAACACCAGCCGGGAAAACTGCCAGGTGATCATGCCCACCAGTGCCCGGGAGGTCGCCCCCAGTACCTTGCGGATGCCCAGCTCCTTGCGACGGGTGTCGACGGTATAACAGGCCAGTCCGTAGAGCCCGAGACAGGCGATCAGCGCGGACAGGGTGGAAAATGCCACCACCAGCGTCAGGGCGCGCATCTCGCCGGCGTAAAAAGCCGTGTAGCTGTCGGCCAGCAGGCTGCGCCTGATGGGGATTTCCGGCAGATTGGCGGTCCAGATCCGGTCGATATCGACCAGGGCCTGTGGCACTGACCTATCACGGACACGGACGATCATGGTGCGGCGATTCTGGTCCAGGGTGAATGACACCGGGGGTATCGCCGTACGCACGGAGCCGAAATGGGCATCGTTGACCACGCCGACCACGGTATAGTTCATGCGGTAATCGTTACCACCGAAACTGAACTCCGAGTAGAGGCCGGCGCCAATGGCGTCTTCCGGATCCTGCCAGCCGGCCAGGCGTGCCGCTGTCTCGTTGAATATCACCCCGCCGCTGACTTCCAGGTTCTGTGGACCGATGGTTGGCATGGGGTCGGTGGCATAGTTCTCACTGAGCGGCCTGCCGGCCACAATATCCATGGCCAGCGCCGTGAAATAGTCCTCGCTGACACTCACCCGGCGGGTCAGAAACGACTCGAGCCGGTTGCTGTCCGCCCGGGTGAAGCTGGAGCCGTCCGACAGGCTCTGGGTGGGTACGATGGACGATGCCGAAACCGACTGCACCGCTGCCAGGCCCAGCAACTGGCTGCGCAGCGACGGGTAGGCGGCACGGGCGGCGCCATTGGGTAATGCCACGATCACCGTATTTTCCGGATCGAAGCCCAGGGATTTCGAGATGGCATAGTCGATCTGCTGGCTGATGACGCCGCAACTGATGACCAGGCCGGCGGCCACGGCAAACTGCAGGGTGACCAGGCCGGAACGCAATTTTGTATTACTCAGCCCGCTGACGGCTTCGCCGCGCAGTCCCGGGGACGGATTGCTGCGACTGGCCTGCCAGGCAGGATACACGCCGGCCAGCACCGCCACCGCCGTTGCCACCAGCAGGGCGGTGACAGCCATCGGCAGCGTGGCGACGCTGCCCAGGGCCAGCGGCGCCGCCATCAGGCTGGCGAACAACGGCAGCAGGCCGGCAGACAGGAGCAGGGCCAGCAGCAGGGCCAGGGCGGTGAGCACCAGCGATTCCCCCAGAAACTGGTAAACCACGGTCCGACGGTCCGCCCCCAGGGCCCGGCGCACCGCGATTTCCCGGGTTCGACGGGTGGTCTGGGCCAGCTGCAGGTTGGCAAAGTTGAAGCTGGCGATGGCCACGGTCAGCAGCCCCACCGCGGCGAAAACAATAATATCCGTGGCCTGCCGCCGGGGTTTGACCACGCCGGTAATGTCATCCCGCAGGGTCATTTCGTTCTGCAGATCGCTGCTGAAGTGAATGGACCGAAGTGGCTGCAACAGCACCTGTATTCCGGCGAAGAAATCCCGGCCGATACGGGTGGATTCCGTGACGTAGCGGGCAGCCCGCTGGCCGAACCCGTCGGCATCCACGCCCGGCGCCAGCCGAAGGTAGTGATACATGATGTCGGAGCCGATGTTGTCCCAGAAATCCGGCAGGCCAAACAGCTGCGGCAGGTTCTCGATATTGATAAATATATTGGATACCAGGTGACTGTTGGCCGGAATATCTTCCACCACGGCGGCGACCCGGAACACGGCGCTGTCATCCAGGACAAACGTCTGTCCCAGCGCGTCTTCCTGGCCGAACAGTTCCCGGGCCGCTGAGCGGGTCAGCACCGCGCTGGACAGGTCGCTGATGGCGCTGGCGTCACCACTGACGTCGGGAAAGCTGAACAGATCGAAAAATCCGGGATCCACCAGGCTGATGGTACGGAACTGTTGCACGATGCCGGTTTCCAGGAGCCGGTCGCTGAGCGCCAGGCGGGAAAACGCCTCGATATCCTGGAAGCCGCCGGCCAGCAGCGGTGACAGCGGATTGAAAAACGTGGCAAAGCGGGAGCCGGTGCCGTTGTCGGCCCAGTGAAGCCGATAAATGCGGTCGCTGTGCTCATGATAATCGTCAAAACTCAGTTCATGGCGCAGGAACACCAGAATGAGCAGGCCCACCGCCAGGCCCACCCCCATCCCGGTAATGCTGATGGCGCTGTAAAATTTCTGTCGTGCCAGCAGTCGCAGGGTCTGCCGCAGATTCATGGTGTTGGCATCCGACGTTTATTCATGGCGCAGAGACTGCGTGGGATTGACATTGGCAGTACGCGCCGCCAGCGATCCCACCGTGGTTGCGGCAATTAACCAGGCCAGTAACCCTGCCAGGACGAAAAGCAGCACGTTCATTCCGGTTCGATAGGCGAAATTCTGCAGCCAGCCATTCATGAAATACCAGGCTGCCGGCCAGGCGATCAGATTGGCCAGCAGCACCAGTTTGCTGAAATCCCGGGTGATCAGCAGGACGATGCCGCCAGTGCTGCTGCCCAGAACCTTACGGATGCCGATTTCCCGGGCCCGCTGTTCGGTCATGTACGCTGCCAGGCCGAACAGGCCCAGCCCGGCGATAAACACCGCCAGCACGGCGAAAGCGCCAAACAGCTGTGCCTGGCGTTGTTCGTTGGCATACAGGGCCGCCACTTTCTCATCCATGAATTCCTGACGCAGCGGTACCGATGGCAGGAACTGGCGCCAGGTCCGGGCAATGAAATCCAGGGTTTCCGTGACATTGTTGCCGCTGATGCGCACCGCCATCTGTCGGAAATTGGGAAACTGGACCCCGGCGTCCCGGGGATTGCGCAGGCGATAGTAGACCGGCTTGACCGCTTCGTGCAGCGAGGAAAAATAGATGTTGTCCACCACCCCGACGATAGGTCCGCGCACCATCATGATCTGTTCGCTGGCCCAGGCCACGGTGAACAGCCTGTCCAGGGCCTGCTGCGGCGTGAAGCCGATCTGTTCGGCGGCGGCGGCGTTGAGAATAAAGCTGGCCGTGGTGACAGGGTTGTCGGCATCAGGAACGACAAACAGATCTGTGCCCCGTTCCCGGGAAAAACTGCGACCACTGAGAAAGCCGATATCGAAAGTCTCAAAAAAATCATAGTCCACGTTCAGATAGGCCATGCCGATAAGCTCGTCCGGGCCGCCCTCGAACTGGACGCCGTTGGCATTGGTGTTCTGATCACCGGGCATCAGATTGGCAGCGGTTACCGAGACGATATCCGGGTGGCGCAGCAGTTCCTGTTTCATGGTCGGGTAATTGGTGCCCAGCCCTTCCAGGGCATTGCCTGCGTAGGTGATGATCTGCTCCCGGGTAAATCCCGGATCCATGGTCAGGGCAAAGCGTAACTGTGAGACGGCAATGCCGGACGCGATTATCAGGGCGATGGAAATGGCGAACTGCAGCACCACCAGGACCTGCCGAAATCCCGCGCCCCCGGCGCCGCGGGTGAGCTCACCACGCAGAATACTGGTGGCGGAGAATGCCGACAGGAAAAATGCCGGATAGCTGCCCGCCAGTACACCCACACCCACGGCCAGCAACAACAGGGTAAGCAGCCAGCCGGGCTGCAGCAGGGTTGCCATGGTTAACTGCAGGTTCAGCAGGGCATTGAACCAGTCCAGTGCCAGCCAGGCTATGGCCAGGGCCACGGCCGTGGCCAGCAGGGTCAAGATCACCGATTCGCTGAGAAATTGCAGGACTAGCTGCTGTCGGTTGGCGCCCAGGGTCTTGCGCAGACCAACCTCCCGGGCCCTGCTGACGGAACGGGCGGTGGAGAGATTCATGAAGTTACAGCAGGCGATCAGCAGGATTACCACCGCGATGGCACTGAAGGTATAAACAGTGACGATATTGCCGTTAGCCGACAGTTCATTGTCCCGCCGGGAATGCAGGTGGATGTCCGTCAGCGGGATAAAGTCGAAACGGGTAAGTTCGGTACCGGCTTCCGACACGTGACGCAGGAAAAAGTCCGGCATGCTGTCCACCAGCGTCTGCATGGCGTAGTTTTCCGGTACAACAACGTAAGTGTGGAAATTATTGCTGGCCCAGTTTTCCAGGTACCCCTCACCAAACATCGCCACCAGCGTGGTAATGGAAATAAAGCCCCGGGCCTGCAGGTGCGTGTTGTCCTCCAGGTCGGCCATGATGCCGGTTATCTGCACCGGGGCCTGGTTGGCCAGCAGCAGCGACGATCCTAATGCATCACCCTCCGGGAAATACCTGTCAGCCAGGGACTGGCTGATTACCATCTGCATGGGACCCTGCAACGCGGTTTCCGGATCGCCGGAGACAAAGGGGATATCGAATACCGAAAACACATTGGCATCGGCGAAATGCAGGCCGGTTTCATAGTCGGGTTGATTGGTTGCCGGGTCGGTTACGATCACCTCACCACCGTTCATGATCCGCGTCATGTGCTCCAGTTCGGGAAAATCCTGGGCCAGCAGGGGACCGGCCTGGGGTGCATTGGTGGCCAGGAAAAGAGGTGGAGTCCCGCCTCCTGGTGTAAACGTGCGCATCACTTTCCAGGTTCGGGAGGCAAACTGCCAGTGCCGGTCGTAACCTGTTTCGTGCTGCACGTAAAGGACGATGAGCAGGCAACAGGCAAGGCCGATGGCCAGACCCAGGATATTGATCAGGGAGAACAGCGGATTGCGGCGCAGATTACGCAATGCAACAACGAGGTAGTTTCTGAACATGGCCGGCTCCTGCCGCTCAGCCGGCAACGGCTGCCGGTTCGGTTGCCGCATCCCCCTGGATGCGACCGTCCAGCATGGACACGATACGCCGACCGGTGGCGGCATCCTCCGCGGAGTGGGTCACCATGACAATGGTAGTGCCCTCCCGGTTCAGCCCGGCGAGAATCTCCATGACCTCCCGGCCATGCTCGCTGTCGAGATTACCCGTGGGCTCGTCTGCCAGGATCAGGTTTGGGGCGTTGACTATCGCCCTGGCCACGGCGACCCGCTGTTGCTGGCCTCCAGACAGTTGCTGGGGAAAATGATTTCTGCGGTGCGCCATGTTCATTTTTTCCAGAACCGATTCAACCTTGGTACGACGCTGATCCGGCGGTATCCTGCTGTAGATCAGCGGCAGTTCAACATTCTCGTAGACCGATAGCTCGTCGATGAGATTGAAGCTCTGAAAGACGAAACCGATGTTTTCCTTGCGAAGTCGGGCCCGTTGTCTTTCGCTGTAGCGGGAGACTTCCTGGTCGAGGAACCAGTACCTGCCCCCGTCGGGACTGTCGATAAGACCAAGGATGTGCAGCAGCGTGGACTTGCCACAGCCCGACGGCCCCATAATGGAGGTGAATTTGCCCTCGTTGACTTCCAGGTCTACCCGGTCAAGTGCCGTGGTTTCCACTTCTTCGGTGGTAAATTTTTTAACTAATCCCTCTGTTTTCAATAGCATGGCTAATCCTGTGCGACGGGGTGGCGCCGCAGTTCCTGGTGTCCGGTAGTCATTGGACTCGGCCGCAGGGATTAAGGTTACAACATTTTTCACCCTGATCAGACTCTGCAAGAACAATTCGATTCGCCGGGCGGGCTGGAACTGCTGACACAACCCGGGTCATCAGGCAGAAAACCCGTGGGACCACATTGATCCAGTATCAATCGGTGCTGCCTTAAACCAGTGCAAGAACCAGTGACAGGAAGCAGTGGCAGGAAATGGCCGACTGTCTTACCATTCAGTTCTCCATTTCCCGGGACACGGAGTTACAGCATGGTTCACTTGCACGGCGGGTTACGGTATTTCCGCGATCTGCTTTTTTACGGCTGCCTAAGTCTTTTCTTTGTTCACGGATCCGGGGTTTTTGCCCAAAACATCCAGAATACCGATGCGCCATGGAACTGGTCCGACGAGCTGGTTTTTTCCCGGGTCAACCGGGTACGGGCAGGACGTGACCTGACGCCGACATCCTGGCCGGGCGGTGCGCGGGTTGCCGTGTTGCTTTCTTACGACGTGGACAATGAAACCGTCCAGGGGCTGCGCAACGGCGAGTACAGCATCGGCCCCCTGTCACAGGGTCAATACGGATCGCGGGTGGCCCTGCCGAGGGTGGTGGAGCTGATGAACGAAGAAAGTATTCCGGCGACATTTTTCTTCCCGGCCTGGAGCCTGAAGCTGGCTCCCGAACAGGCGGCCCTGATACAGGGTTCCGGACTGCACGAAATCGGCGTGCACGGCTGGATCCACGAGTTGAACACCGCCATGGATGCAGCCACCGAAGAACGTCTGCTCCGCCAGGCCATGGATACCATGGAAGCCATAGTCGGGGTCCGTCCGGTGGGCTATCGCGCACCTTCCTGGAATCACAGTCCCGCCACGCTGCAAATCGTGCGCGATATGGGATTTCTTTACGAGAGTTCGCTGATGCATGACGATCGGCCTTATGAACTGTTGCAGGACGGAGAACCCACGGGACTGGTTGAGCTTCCGGTGGAGTGGATCCTGGATGATGCGCCGTTGTTCAATCCGCTGGGCCCCCGCTACATGAATCCACGGGATATCATGCAGGTATGGATTGATGAATTCGACCGTGCCTGGGAAGAAGGCACGATGTTTCTGCTCACCATGCACCCCCATGTCATCGGTCACCGCTCACGGCTGGTGGCCCTGGAAGGGTTGATCGAGCACATCAAGTCAAAGAGTGGCGTATGGTTCGCCACCCATGAACAGGCGGCTCGATATGTACGGGAACAGGCCGGGATGGACTAGTGTCCTGACTACTCCGTTCGGAGCCACCATTCGACGCAGCGCAGGCCTGGTAAAACGTCTGACATTGTGGGATAGCAATGGAAAGTATTATTAAGGCCCATTGAGAGTCGCAGGTAAAAAACCAATACAAGTACTATTAACCATCGCGATTAGAACGAGCAAAGAATGGTCAGGCGCTGTTGCATTGCGGCAGTGCAGTAAGGAGGCAGACAATGACAGGAACCGTTTTGCGGAGTCTGTTGGCGGTGGTGGCGGCATTGCTCGTTGCTTTCGCACTGGTAGTGGCGGTGGAAGGATTCAGCGCAGTCGTGCATCCATTCCCGGCGGATTTTGATGGCAGCTATGCACAGATGCTGGAACATGTTGCCCGATACCCGGCCTGGGTTCTGGCCGTGGCCTCGTTAATGTGGGCGGGTATCGTCTTATTAAGTACCTGGATAGCCACCCGTATCGGCAGCGCCAGGCACAGGGCTCATGGTGTTGTGGCGGGTGCCATACTGCTGGCCGCCGTGGTGTTCAACATGGCGATGCTGCCATACCCGCTGTGGTTTGAAGTTGCCAATGTAATCCTGTTTCCACTGGCGACTTACTGCGGCGTTTCCCTGGCCAGGGGACCAAGGGGCGAGGGGGCACAGCCACTGCGCTGAATGGTCCACATGGCGTGGCCGATTTTCCACTCGCCGTTCTTCCTGATCAGGTTCAGCACGTCGATGCCACAATGGGAAAACTCGCCGTCGATATAAAAGTCGTAAGGCGCCCAGAAAACCGCCAGCTGAGCGGAGACTAACAGCTGTTCGTCCCAGTAACGCTCGGTGAAACGCGAGCTGCCGTCGAAATTGTCAGCGTCGAACCAGTCGCGTTGTACCAACGTGTATCCCCCGGGTTGCTCTTCCCTGCTGTTCAGGATCCGGGCCTCGTCCACCTGCAGTGACGCCAGCAGCTCGCCATTGCCGGTGTTGATGCCGTCGAAGAACTGGGTAATAACCTGCCAGACCGCATCGTACTGCGGGTGGTTCTGTTGAGCCTGAGCCTGAGCCAGTGACACGGCCGTGAGCAGGACTATCGAAATCAGGACTCTGTGGCAGTTCTTCATGGCAGGTTTCTCCACTGGATACCGGTTGCGGGATGTCGCCAGTGTAGCAGGTTTCTGCAGTTCCAGATCCACATGCACCCGGTCTTGTCGGTCACAGGCGTGCAGTCCCGCCCTACGAGTGCACGAGGTCGATCAACCCGGAAATATATCCGCCATGCCATTCCCGCGAATCTGCTATCATTCCCGAAAGTGTGCAGGGTCAACTCTGCTATGCCCAATCTGCTACTGGGAAGACGAGGGCATTGATATTGATAAACTCGATATTGCGTCCAGCGCCAATCACGGAAAAACATTGCGCCAGGGACGATCAAATTTTCTAGCCTTTGGTGCCTGCATAGTGGAAATGACAAAAAATGTTGTGCCGATTGCACAACGAGGAAAATACAGACGTGAACCCAGAGTTCTGTAACAAATCGCCGTAGTCGGTCAAAATATCCGGCTGCACCGTCAATGGCCCCCTGGATTCGAATGGAGAAATTGTCGGCAAACAATACGCATTTTACGATACCAAACAGAATTACCAGAGCGTCGATAGATCGCACCGGTCGCACGCTGTCATCCTGATCTGGAGTAAGAGTAATGAGTGTCGAGATTTATCAGTTAACTGCACCGGTTTTTATCCACAATCTGCAAAACATGTCGGCGATTCTGAAGAAGGCATCCAGCTCCGCCAAGGCGCGGGGCATTGATCCCCAGGTGTTGCTGCAGGCGCGGCTGGCTCCGGATATGTTCCCGCTGGTGCGCCAGGTCCAGATTGTCACCGATAATGCCAAGGGCTGCTGCGCCCGTCTCACGGATACCCCTGCTCCGGTATTCGAAGACGGTGACGATGATTTTGTTCAATTGCAGCAACGCATCAAGGACACGGTAAAATTTATCCGCAGTCTCAAGCAATCTCAGTTCAAGGGCAGCGAAGACCGCACCGTGGAAATGAAACTTCCAGTGGGCGTGCTGTCGTTCTCCGGGCTGGACTATGTTAAGGGCTGGGCCTATCCGAATTTCTATTTCCACTGCACCACCGCCTACAACATTCTGCGCCACAACGGTGTCGAAGTGGGCAAGGCAGATTTCCTGGGACTGGTGCCGGGAATGTCCGCCACCGGCAAGATCGCCAAGATGATGGGCATGGCGCCTGCAAAGAAGAAGCCAAAGAAAAAATAAGCCGGGGTCAGAGTAAAATTACCGGTATTCACCAGGGCGGTGGCCCACGTTTCGGCTGCCTGACATGTCTGCCCGTGACTTTCTCGAGCTGACTTTTAAAACTCTCCAGGTTGCACGATCTGTTGTGGTATTCCTGGAGGGCACAAGCTCGGTCTTCCGGGCATACTGTTCATCCCTGAACCTGTTTCTGGCTTGAAGTGCAGTAGTGCGTAACAGAAAAACAAAAAATACTGTATTATTGCTCTGACCCCAATTATTTGCCCCGCTAGAGTCCGGTGGACTGTTCACCCTGCTCGATCGTCCGACTGCACGCCAGTAATGCGCCATGCCGTGCCATGGCAGTAAAGGAGAGCACGTCATGAAAATACGTCTTGGCTACGAGATGGTCTACAGCTGTACCCAGGTTACGCCGATGATTCTGACATTGAACGTGCATTCCTCGCGTGCTGCCTTCCTGTTGAAGCCGGATCAGATTATTACCAATCCACCCCTGCCCCTCAGTGGTTATCGGGACCTTTACGGGAACTGGGTGACCCGGCTTACGCTGATGCCGGGTGACACGACGATAACCAACGACACGTTGATCAACGATTCCGGCGAACCGGACAGGATTCGACCGGAAGCCCGGCAACTCCCGGTACAGAGCCTGCCCGAGGCAACGCTGGTCTATCTCATCGGCAGCCGCTATTGTGAAACTGACCTGTTGTCCAACGAAGCCTGGCGCCTGTTTGGCGACGGGCCGACCGGATGGCATCGTGTCCAGGCAATTTGCGATTTTGTGCACCAGCATATTTCCTTTGGCTACGAGCATGCCAGGAGCACAATGACGGCGGCAGAGGTTTACCGGGAAAGAAAGGGTGTCTGCCGGGATTTTACTCACCTGGCCGTCACTTTCTGCCGCTGCCTGAATATCCCGGCGCGTTACTGCACGGGATATCTCAGCGACATCGGCCTACCACCGCCCTTCGCCGAGATGGATTTTGCCGCATGGTTCGAGGCTTACCTGGATGGTGAATGGCACACCTTCGATCCACGTAACAACAAACGCCTGATCGGTCGCATACTGATGGCCCAGGGCCGCGATGCCGCCGATGTTTCATTGAGCAACAGTTTTGGCGAAACGACGCTGAAAAGTTTCAAGGTGGTTACCGAAGAAGTTGTTGAGTAAGTTGCCGAGTAAATTGCCGAGTAAATCGCCAAGTAAGTTCACCGGTTTTCCACGTAGACACGCGAGGCGGAGCGCAGGGAGGATTGCATGAATACTGAAGCCGGAGTGTTGCTGGCGGCTAATGAACCGGGACCTTATGAACTGATTCGGCCGACTGGCAGAAGCTCCCTGGTGATTGTCTGTGATCATGCCTCCAATCGAATTCCGGAACGACTGCAGAACCTCGGGCTGTCAACTCAGCAGCTTGACAGTCACATCGCCTGGGACGCCGGGGCAGCTGCGCTGGCACGGGCGTTGTCAGAGAGACTGGATGCAACGTTGGTCCTGAGCAACTATTCACGCCTGGTTATCGACTGCAATCGTCCGCCAGGTCATGTCGAATCCATTGCCACGATCAGCGACGCCGTGCCAGTCCCGGGAAATGATTCGGTGTCGCCCCGAGAGGCCTTGCGCCGCCAGCAAACACTGTTTGATCCCTACCAGCAGGCTATCGCCAGTGTGCTCGGGCGGCTCGATCGCGATCACGCCCGCCTGCTCAGTATTCACAGTTTTACTCCCGTGTTTGCCGGCCGGCAGCGCCCCTGGACCATCGGGGTGTGTTATGACGAGAGCAGGGACTGGGCGAGGAAAATGTTGACGGCTTTGAGTACACGGACTGATCCTGACGTCGACAAGATAGGGGATAACGAACCGTACGATGTCGACCCAAAGGTGGATTACACCGTGCCGGTTCATGGCAAGCGATTCGGCATTCCCGGCCTGATGCTGGAGTTGCGCCAGGATCAGATCAGTGATGATCCAGCGGTGCAGCGGTGGTGCAATATCATAGCGGGTTGCTACGAGTACTCTATTTAGTCCACAGCCATTTAATTGCCCCCGGCTTTTGCTCATTTTCAGCAAGCGGAATCAGGTGCCTCCCTGGCTGGAGTTTGTTAAAGTTGTCAGTCAAACAATGGGAAGCAGAGGTTCCTGAAGTCATTTACCTCTGCAGGCGGTGTCAAAGATGGGTAGTGCTTGCTGCAAGCCTGAAACCTACGTCAAAGCCGGTGGGATGTGGGCCCTGGGCTTATTGTTAAGTGGTGGCGCCGCGATTGCTCAGACCGGCGTCGAATACCGTGAACTGGTCGATCAGTACTGTGTTGGTTGCCACAACCAGCAGGTAGTCAACAGCCCCCCAGACCAGGTCAGTGACCCACTGGCTTCGCAACTGCGTGTTCTGGGCCTTGCCCTTGACACGCTGGACATGTCGAATGTAGCTGGCGATGCCCGGCATTGGGAAAAAGTCGTCCGGAAACTGCGGGCCGGGCTGATGCCGCCTGCCGGCATGCCTCGACCCGATGAGTCGGTGCTGGACGAATTCCGGACCTGGCTTGAAACCGAGTTGGACAGCGCCGCCAGCCTTGATCCGGATCCAGGACGTACCGCCACCTTCCACCGCCTGAATCGCGCCGAATACAGCAACGCGATTCGCGACCTGCTGGCGCTGGAAATCAATGCCGACGACTTTTTACCTGCGGACGATGCCAGTTACGGGTTCGACAATATCGGCGGCGTCCTGCGTATGTCCCAGTCGCTGCTGGAAAGGTACCTGGACGCAAGTCGACAAATCAGTCGCCTGGCCGTTGGCAGCCCGCCTCCGGCACCGGTTGCCGAGACTTTTCGAACTCAGCAGGATGAACAACAGCATGAACGGATTGATGGCCTGCCGTTTGGTACCCGCGGCGGCATCCTGGTGGACTACTTTTTCCCCCAGGATGCGGACTACGACCTGCGCGTGCAGCTCACCGGCCTGCGCGGTGTGGAGCAACAGCATACCCTGGAAATTATCGTGGATGGTGTTCCGGTGGAAACCAGGGCGCTCAACAACCAGTCGACCCTGGACCTGCGCCTGCCAATCAATGCCGGACCGCGAAAGATCGGCGTAACATTTCAGCGTACACCACCCGCCCTGGTAGAGCAGGTCAGAGAGCCGTTCCAGAATCCACGTACTGCCGGAAACCGCGGTGGCCCGTACGGCCCCATGCCATTCGTGTCCAGCCTGAGGATTTCCGGCCCCTATAACAGCAGGGGTGTCGACAATACGCCCAGCCGCGACAGAATCTTCACCTGCAGACCGGCATCTGCCGATGAAGAACTGCAGTGTGCCACCAGGATTCTTGTCGGCCTGGCCCGTAAGGCCTATCGACGCCCCGTGTCCCCGGCAGACACCGATGTGCTGCTGGACTTTTACCGGCAGGGCCGGTCAACCGGTGATTTCGAAGAGGGTATCGAGCTGGCCCTGCGACGACTGCTGGTCAGTCCGGAATTTCTGCTAAGAATCGAAAGCCAGCCTGAGGGTATTGCGCCGGATACACCCTACCGGATTTCGGACCTGGAACTGGCGTCGCGTTTGTCATTTTTTCTCTGGAGTTCGATTCCAGACGAGGAGCTCCTGTCCCTTGCTGAACGGGGAGAGCTCGGCGAACCTCCGGTATTGCAACAGCAGATAGTCCGTATGCTTGCCGATTCCCGGGCCAGGGCATTGACCAGCAATTTCGCGGGACAATGGCTGCAGCTTAGAAATCTTGCCACCCTGGTTCGGCCGGGTGAGCCTTACGCCGTGGAATTTGATGAGACGCTGCGTCAGGCGATGATTACGGAAACGGAAATGTTTTTTGACAGTATCGTCAGGGAAGATCGAAGCGTGCTTGAACTGTTAACCGCTGACTACACGTTTCTTAACGGTCGCCTGGCGGAACACTACAACATACCTAATATCCTGGGACCCCATTTCCGTAAAGTCAGCCTGCCAGCGGACAGCCCCCGTCGTGGTCTCCTGGGACATGGCAGCATCCTGACGCTGACCTCTCACGCCATTCGCACCTCACCGGTGCTCAGGGGCAAATGGATTCTCAATAATATCCTGGGAACGCCGCCTCCGGATCCGCCACCGAACGTACCGGCGCTGGATGACCGCAAGACGTCTGCACGGGTTGCCACCATGCGTGAACGTATGGCTGCGCACCGCACAAATCCGGTTTGTGCAGCCTGTCATACCATGATTGATCCCGCAGGGTTCGCCCTGGAGGGCTTTGACGCCATAGGCCGGTATCGTGAAGTAGACCAGTGGTTCAATAAAATAGATACTTCGGGTGTGTTGCCGGATGGAACATCCTTCGACGGAGCGGTCGAGTTGCGAGCGGCCCTGGTCGAGCAGCCCAAGCGGTTTGTCGGCACGTTCACCGAGAAGCTTATGACGTATGCCCTGGGTCGCGGTGTCGAGTATTATGATATGCCGGCGATTCGCAGGATCGTCCGGGACTCGGCCGCCAGAAATTACAGCCTGCAATCGTTAATTAAAGGCATCGTCACCAGCTATCCTTTCCTGCACAGGAGATCCGCATCATGACGTTCATCACCAGGAAAGCACTGCCGCGTCGCACGCTGCTGCGCGGCATGGGTACGATGGTGGCACTACCGTTTCTGGGAGCAATGGCGCCAGCATTGACTGCAACGGCCAGCGCGGCAGCGGCACCGGTTCCGCGGCTTGGGTTCTTCTATGCGCCTAACGGTATGTTTCTGCCCAATTTCCATCCGGCGGGCAATGGGGGCAGAGATTTTGAATTCACTCCGATACTGCAACCATTGGCTGCCCACCGTGAACAGCTGGTGGTGATAAGTGGCTTGAGCAATAGTAGCCTGGTAAGTCCCAATGAAGGTGGCGGTGTGCATACCCGCGCTCATGGCGGATGGTTGAGCGGGGTCTTGCCCAAGCGCACGGAAGGCGCTGATATCGAGGCTGGAAAAACCGTCGACCAGTACGCGGCTGACATGCTGGGTAAGGACACGTCACTGCGCTCGCTGCAACTGACCACCGACTCCAATTACACCGTGGGCAATTGTGAAAACGGCTACAGTTGCACCTACCAGAATTCCACATCCTGGCGTTCACCCAGTACACCCCTGCCCCACGAGCGTGACCCGCGCGTGGTGTTCCAGCGCCTGTTTGGTGATGGTGGCAGCGTAGCAGCGCGGGTATCGCAGATGCGAACTGATCGAAGTATTCTGGATTCAGTCGGCGACAGTATCAGCCAATTGGAGCGCAAGCTGGGGCCCGGGGATCGAGCTACGGTTGACGAGTACCTCACCGCGGTACGAGAGATCGAAAGTCGTATACAGCGAACTGTTGCAAATAACGCGGCGACACCATTGCCGGAAGTCCAACTGCCCAACGGGGTACCGGAGCAGTACGACGAACATGTAGAGGCTCTGTTCGAAATACTGGCGCTGGCGTACCAGGCAGACGTGACCCGGGTAAGCTGTTTTCAGATGGCGCGGGAGCTAAGCGGCAGAACCTATCCGGGAATCGGCGTGCCCGAGGGGCATCATACGGTGTCTCATCATCAACTGAATCCGCACAACATAACCCAGTACACGAAGCTAAATACGCACCATGTCTCTCTCTTTGCCAGATTCGTGGATCGGTTGGCGAATACACCGGATGGTGACGGTACGCTGCTTGATCACAGTATTCTATTGTATGGTACCGGCATGGGCGATGGAGATCATCATACACCCTACAACCTGCCGGTGATCCTCATGGGCGGCGGTTGCGGAGAACTGGAGGGTGGGCGGCATTTGCGCTATGCCATGCATACGCCGTTTATGAATCTGGGTGTGACTTTGCTGGACAAAGTCGGGGTGCATGTGGACAGCATCGCAGACAGCACCGGCCGCCTCACTGACCTCTGAGGATTGGAAAAAGATGAGGGCGCTGAAAACACTCATTATTCTCCTACAGGTTCTGGCAGTGGGGCTTTCATGCCTGGCATCAGCATCAGGCAGTGAATTGATCAGCCTGGTGCGTAACGGTGATATGCACGGACTGCGCAATGCCCTGGACGCCGGTGCTGAGGTCAATGATGCCGAACCGGATGGATCAACCGCGCTGCATTGGGCGGCACATGATGATCAGCATGCCCTGGTGGAAGTACTGATCAGTGTCGGTGCCGATGTGTCCAGGAAAAACCGGTATGGGGTAACACCGTCGTTCCTCGCGGTGGAGAATGGCAGCTCGACAATACTGACCCTTCTTCTGGATGCCGGTGCGGATCCAGACGAAACCATGCCGGGCAACGAGACCTTGCTGATGGCTGCGGCCCGGAACGGCGACCCGGAATCGGTCCGTACGTTACTCGCGGCCGGCGCCGATCCCAATCGAAAAGAAGCGACCCGTGGTCAGACTGCATTGATGTGGGCGGCTGCAAACAACAACTGGCGGGCAATAGAGCTGCTTGTTGCCGGTGGTGCGGATATCCATGCCAGGACCGAAAATCCCTCTCGAGCAGGTACCCGTCCGTTTGCTTATCCCCCACCGACCGGATTTACACCGTTGCTGTTCGCGGTCCGCGAGGGGCATGTGGAGGCCACCAGGTCATTGCTGAATACTGGTGCCGATGTCAATGACCAGGTAGCCGATGGACAAAGCGCGCTGGTTATCGCCGCGGCCAATGCCAACTGGGAAATTGCCGGTCTGTTGGTCGATCGCGGTGCCGATGTGACCGCTGCTGATGCTGGTTGGAATGCACTGCACCAGACCGTAAGAACACGTCGCATGAACCTTGCATTCGGTACACCTGGGCCTTTTGCCTCCGGTACCGTAGACAGCAGCAGACTGATGAGAAAGCTGCTGGATGCGGGCATTGATGTCAATGCACGCATGACCCGTAACGGCCTTCGAGATGGTCAGCGCAATCGCCTGAATCGACTGGGTGCAACAGCCTTCCTGCTGGCGGCAAAAGTAACCGATGTGGAAGCGATGCAATTGCTGCTGGAGTATGGCGCTGATCCGACCATACCCACCGCAGATGGGACGACGCCGTTGATGGTCGCCGCAGGTCTGCATATCTGGAATCCAGGAGAGGATGGTGGCTCATTCACTGGACAGGAAAGTGAAGTACTGGAGGCCGTCAAGCTGACGGTGGCAGGTGGCAATGATGTCAATGCGCGAAATTACCGGGGTGAAACCGCGCTGCACGGAATCGGTTTTCGGGGTGTTAACAGTGTCCTGGATTATCTTGTGGAGCAGGGTGCTGACCTGACAGCGGAAACCGACGACGGTTGGACACCATTGGCCTTCGCCCGAGGCTTCAGTTATACAGACTTTTATAAATCGCAGTTGCATACGGCGACCCGTATGGAAGCGTTGATGCGGGCCCGGGGGCTCGATACCGAGGGCGAACAGCATTACGTACCGGGCGAGGTTTGCTATGACTGCCTGCAGACCCGGGGAGACCAGATTCAGGCCATGGCAATCAGGGATCGCTGGATGGAAGAGAATTTCGATCCTGAAAATTTCGGTATTCAGATGCTGCCGTTCTGGGACTGGCTGCCCTTTCCCGATCCTGCCAGGAATACGTCGGTCGATGTGTCGACTCCCCGGGAGCGTCGCTAGGAGATTCCCCACAGGTAGCCCATGCTGGTTCCTCCGGGTAATGGAATGCGAATTGACTGAAGCTGCTGCTCAACCAACCAGACTTTGCCGAACCCTGCTGATCCGAACCCTACTGATCCGAACCTTAATGAATAGTGCAATGCGATATCGCCGATTGATGGCTGTGAGCCTGGTCCTCGCCCTGCTGCTGCCAGTAACCGGAATTGCCCGGCAACCGGGTACATCCCCCCTGATGGATGACCTTGGCAATGGGCGCCCCGTGGTCGGCACGTTTGCCCGGGAACCCCGTGCTGATCTTGACTTTATCGTTATCGATGCCCAGTACGGCGAGTTCGATATCACCGGCATTGGCGCGACCATTAAATCCATCAAGCAGGATGACCGTTGGGCCGATGTGGCGGTTATCGTGCGTATTCCGCTGGCGGCAAGAGACGACCCCCGAAGGGAAGTGTCCCAGTTGCTTGGCGCCGGCGTGGACGGACTGATGTTTCCGGATGTCGAAACCCGGGCCCAGGCACAGGTGGCAATTGACTCGATGCGTGCCGGGGGCGGCAGACTGTGGCCTGTCGATCCTGCAGGTAATCTGATAGCGATGATCCAGATAGAATCGCCTGTGGCCATGCAGAACCTCGAAGACATACTTGGTGTGACGGGGATCGGTGCGCTGTTTCTTGGTCCCACCGATATGGCGGTGGCAACCGGTGCAGCGGGACCGGATGCCCCCTCGGTGGAGGCGATGGTGCAGGAGATTTTGCAGGCTTGCATCGCTGGAAATATTCCTTGCGGCTATCCGATTGTGGCTCCGGACCGTGAGTCAGCTACACGCGAAGTTGCCCGCCGTGTTGGCGAAGGCTTCAGCATTCTTGCCGTCATGGTGTCTCCCTGACCCCCTATATTTTCTGCCTTCGTCCCGGCTACGTTATCTGACGCATTGTTGACGGTGTCGCCCTGGCGCTAGATTCAAGGCGAGCAATACCGCCGATACCGCGCGGTATGCTTTTCGTTCAACGTCAGCTACCCCAGGGAAAATCATGATTACCTCGACATCGAATCAACTGGCCGCCGCCATTGTCCCGGCCGTTGTCAGCGGTATGCTGCTCGCCTTGCTGAGCGGTTCCGCGAATGGGTCGGAATTCAGCGACGAATGGCAACTACCCGAAAACCTTGCGGCCACAGTAGCGGCACTCAGTGTTGAGCAACAGGACTTCATCAACAGCGGTGCGTTCATGGATTTCATGCCGGTCCGACAGTTGGAACATGAACTGGCCGGGCGGGAGCCTGCAGAGCTGGCTGCGTTGCTGTCCGATATGATCACGGTGGCCGGTCAGATGGGCTACGATCCGGAGCAGGACATGGGAGCGATGCCGCTGAACACCACCGCCAATGACTTCAACAACGGCATTATTCTACCGCCCCTGTTACGTGAAGAAACCCGGGAACCGGGTCCCTTCAGTGTCCATCGCTACCTGTTTCCCGAATCGGGCGTACCCACCTTCGCCGGAGCCAGGGTTGCCATCTGGCCGGAAGACCTGGTTGCCGGGAACGTGGACGTCGCCATTGTTGGCGTGCCCAACGACATGGGCAGTGGTCGACGCAATGCCGAATACGGTCCGCGAGTCATGCGTGCACTGGATACCCTCGCGCTGCCGGACGTCGACTCCCTGGTTAATCCACGCGAGGTGCTGAACATTGTCGACTACGGCGATTTTGCCATCGACAATATGAGTACCGAACTGACCGTGGACCACGTCTCCGCAATGGTGGCGGAAACCGCCGAAACCGGCGCAATTCCCATGCTGGTGGGCGGCGACACCTCCATGCTGTACCCCGGTGTCAAAGGTGTAGCCGAGACGCATGGCTACGGTGAAATAGGGCTGGTGCACTTTTCTGCCCATCCCGACACTGAAAACGACGCCGTGCATACCATTTCCGATACCCAGGCACTGTTCCTGTTGCTGAGTGAAGAAATCATTTCCGGCCAGGACTTGATCACCGTGGGCCTGCGCGGTCCAGCCGTAACCATCGAAACACTGCAGTGGATGCGGGGTCAGCAGGTGCGCTACCACACCATGGCGGAAATCAATCACAGCGGTTACGACACCGTTCTGGCCCGGGTGCTTGCAGAAGCCGCTGCGGGACCGGACAAGCTGTTTGTTTCCATTGATGTCAGCGTCATCGAGCCCAGCCAGATGGTGGCCGCCGGGCGCGTCGCTGCCAATGGGCTGAGTGTTCAGGAGGTGGCAGCGGGCATTCGCCAGCTTTGCGCGGATAAAGAAATCGTCGGCTTCGAGATAACCGACATGGCACCCATGCTGGATTTTTCCCGTCTGTCGGCGATCAATGCCAACACGGTGCTGAATGCCTGCCTGGTAGGAATTGCGATACGTGAGGCTGGCCTGTCCGGTGATTACAGGCATCCATTGGCCATTGACCACGGCCAGGACTGATAATCACTCATCTCCCCAATCGCCATGCTCTGTCAAAAGATTAACGGAAACCCAGTCATGAACAGTTTCGATAAAACGAATTGCAAATTCCAGGCCGCCGCTATCCTGCTGTTGTCCGTCGTAGCGATACCGGCCATGGCCCAGGATACGCCAACTGCTCCCGAGACTCCGGAACACATCGCCGGCACGAATCCATACCCCTTTGAAATGCGTGACTTCCGCGGATTCGAGGACCCCGATCCGCCCATTGAATTACCCGAAAGCATCACGCCCAAACTGTCCATGCTGACGGCAGCCCAGGTCGAGTTTCTGCAAAGCGATGCTGCCAGGCGCTTTACCGGTGACGAGGAAGCGACGGTCACCGAACTCGAGGAACGCAGCCCCGCCGAGGTCCTGGCCTGGGTAGAGGCAATGCAGGACATCGTCAGCCGCACGCGCTACGACGAAGACCGGGACGACTCCCATATTGCCCTGAATACCGATTCTCCAAAATTCAATGCCTGGCGACTGCGCCGTCCCCGTTCCATGGATCCGAAGCGGGAACCTGGGCCCATCGAACTCGGTCGTTACGGGGGGCGCGGCGGACCACCCACCTTTGGCGGTTTTCCCCTGGCGCTCACGGCCGAAGACCTTGAAGCCGGTGAAGTTGATGTTGCCATTGTTGGTGCGCCGTTGAACATGGGCTCCGGCTGGCGGGATTCCGGTGCTCAGGCGACCGTGGACATGCGCGTTCACGGTCGCGCACTGGGTGGATCGGACCAGTATGTTCAGATTGATCCCGGCCGGGTACTGAATATCGTCGATTACGGTGATATCGCCATCGACAACGCCAGCACCGAGCGCTCAATGGAGCACGTTCGGGAAGTGGTCAGGGAAATCGCCGAGACTGGTGCCATACCGATAATCATCGGTGGAGACCACTCGCTGGAATATCCCAACGTAGCCGGACTGGCTGATGTCTACGGCAAGGAGGAGCTGTCGGTTATTCATTTCGACTCCCACTACGATGCCTGGTGGGGCAGTCGTCACCTGATCAGTCATGGCGCACCGGTCTACCGTCTCCTGAACGAGGGACACGTGCGACCCGCCGACTATATCCAGGTAGGTTTGCGTTCCAGCGGTCCCGATGAACAGGCTTTCAAATGGATGCGGGAAGTCGGTATGCGTTTTCACACAATGGCCGAGGTGGAACAACGGGGCTGGGATGCGGTGATCGACCGTGTGGTTGCCGAAGCCAGCGAAGAGGGACGCAAGCTGCATATTTCCTTCGATATCGATGTGATCGATCCGGCATTCACCACTGCCACCGGAACGCCGGTGCCGGGAGGCCTTAACATGCGGGAGTCGATCACTATCGTCCGTCGACTCTGTGCCGAGTCCAATGTCGTCAGCTTCGATCTGGTGGAATTGCATCCGGCGCTGGATCCCACCTATGTAACCACGCTTAACAGTGCGCACATAGTCAAGGCCTGCCTGACCGGCCTGGCCATGCGGGAAGAAGGGCTGACCGATCCACATTACCTGAGCCCCATTGCGTCTGAGCACGCTGTTGATGACTACTATGGCGATCAGCAGAAATTTCTCGATGATACCGCCGCGCTGGAGTCGGAGGACGACGAGCAGGACGACGAAATCGACGAGGACTGACAACAATAAGCGGTCAATAAAATTGGGTCAGCGAGGAGAAAATGCGGCTGTATACGTTATCTGACGGATAGTCTGGCCCGCGGAGATTGGCGATAGTAAGGCAATACCAATCCAGGAACTCCCTGGCAGGATGTTTTAGACCATGAAGTTACTAACCCGATTTGGCATAGCCATGCTGACTGTGTTGTTGGTCATGCCTGTTTCCCTGCACGCACAGGACGAAGAAGCAGTTGACAACGCAGAGCCCAGAATCCCCACCGAGCCCGGCCAGGTCCCGGCGGACATCGACTCCGCCACCCCCGGGTTGGAGCCACCGGAGCCACTGGAAGACATACCGGAAGACGTACTGGCCATTATCGACACACTGCCTGAAGACAAGGCGGAATTCATAAAAAGCGGTCGCACCGGCGCGGTACTGGACAAGGAGCTGATGTTCGAGCAACTGGCAGAAGCGCCGGCAGATGCCGTTGCAGCCTATGTCGATGCGATCATGACTGTTTACGACCAGGTTCAATACCAGAAGGGCCGGGATGTCGATCAGATTGAATTGAATACTGATTCCCCCGACTTCAACACCTGGCGCCTGCGCAGGCCCCAGGCACTGAACCCAGACCGGGAACCCGGCCCCATCAGCCTTGGCAGGTATCTGGGAGGGGGTTCAGGTATTCCCACTTTTTCAGGAGCGCCGGTGGCGCTGACGCCGGAAGATCTTACTGCCGGCGAAGTGGACGTCGCTATTGTCGGCGCGCCACTGGACATGGGCTCCGGCTGGCGAGACGCCATCCATGGTCCACGGGCCATGCGCATCATGGGCCGGGGAACCGGCGGAACCGACGTGTCGACCATGATCAATCCGGGCAATGTGCTGAATATCGTCGACTATGGTGACGTGGCCATCGATCAGCTGAGTACAGAACGCAGCGTACAGGAAGTCCGGTCCGTGGTGCGGGAGATTGCCGAAACCGGCGCCATTCCCATGATTATCGGCGGTGATCACTCACTCGAATACCCCAACGTCGCAGCACTGGCCGATGTCTACGGCAAGGGCAAGGTGGGAGTGGTGCATTTTGATGCCCATCTCGATACCGGAAGGGGCCGGGTGCACCTTCTGGATCATGGCCAGCCGATCTACCGGGTGATGAAAGAGGCACACGTGCGCCCGGAAGACTACATTCAGGTTGGCCTGCGGGCACACTATGCCAAGAGCTACTACGAATGGCAGCAGCAGATCGGCATGAACTACCACACCATGGCGGAGGTGGAACGACGAGGCTGGGAGGCGGTCATGGAACGGGTTTTACAGGAAGCCACCCGGAACACCGAGTATCTTTACGTTTCCTTCGATGTGGATGTACTTGATCCGGCGTTCGAATCCGGCACCGGTACGCCGGTCTCCGGCGGTCTTACCATGCGTGAAGCGATACCGATAATCCGTCGACTGTGTGCCGAAACCAACCTGGTTGGTTTTGATATCGTGGAACTGGCACCGCAACTGGATACCAGTTACCGCAGCACGCTGAACGCCAATAGCCTGTTGTTTGCCTGTCTCACCGGCGTTGCCATGCACAAGGAGGGCATTACCGAGCCGGGATTTATCAGCGAACTGTCGTCCGAGCACGGCCAGACTGACTACTACGATTCTGTTGATACAACTGGCCAGGCTGACCCGGTCCATCAGACGGATTCAAACGGAGAGGAAGAGTGAGCGCCGCAATGAGCAAACCTGATTCATTTTTTACAGGACCCGCCCCGTGTCTGCTGGCTGTGATGATAATCTTCAGCTCCAGCACCGTCACTGTAGCCCAGCCGGCAGCCGGGGCGACCTCTTTTTTGACTCAGTATCCCGGATTGACTCCCGCCCAGGTTGAATTTTTGACCAGCGAGGACAACCTGGACCGGTTTGGCCTGACCGCGGAAAAAGTGGCGGTTCAGCTAAACGTCCGCGATAGCGACGGGGTACAGGCTTATGTCAACGCGCTGATGGAAACTGCAGCGGCCGCCGCCTTTCAGCCTGGTCAGGACTCGGCCGATGCAACCAGGGCCAATGGCATCGAAGAACTCCTGGATATAACCGCTGATGCAGCCATCATCCCACTGAATCCGGATGCCGGTAATTACAATCGATCCCGGGTGTTGAAACCGGCAATTTTCGACAAATACAAGCGCGACGCCGGACCCATCAACCTGCATCGCTATGTCAACGAAATCGGCGGTATTCCAACCTTTGCCAATGCCCCGGTGGCGATACGCAAGGAAGACCTGGTAGCCGGACAGGTGGAAGTGGCTTTCGTCGGCGTGCCCGTGGGGCTCAGTTCCGGATGGCGGGATTCCCAGCATGCACCGCAGACACTGCGCGGTATGTACGGACTTGCCGGATATGACACATATGGAGGTATTGATCCGACCCTGGTGCTGAGGATAGCCGACTTCGCCGATATTGCCATCGATGACCTCAGCCCGGAGCTCAACATGCCTCACGTGCGGCAACAGGTTGGCGAGATGATTGATGCCGGCACCATTCCCTTCGTCGTAGGCGGTGATCACGCCATCATGTACGCCACGGTTGCGGCGATGTCCGACAACTACGGTGACGACATCGGCGTGGTCCACCTGGATGCGCATCATCGGGCCCAGCGCGATCTCGATCATTACTTTTCCGACCGGGTACCGGTCAGCAGGCTGATCCAGGACGGCCTGCTGCAGGGCGAAAACCTGATTCAACTGGGCTTGCGCGGAGCAGACCTGGACACTGCCGAATACCAGTGGTTAAAGTCCCGGCAAGTGCGCTACCACACCATGGCGGAAGTGGAAGCCAGGGGCTGGGACAGCGTGCTGGAGACCGTCCTGGCTGAAGCCCGGGCACTGCCTGACCGGGTATTCATTTCCTTCGACATGAGCGTGCTGGATCCGGCATTCGCACCGGCTGCCGGCAGACCGGTACCGGGTGGACTGACAACCCGGGAAGCCCAGTCCATGGTGCGCCGCCTGTGCACGGAAACCGACATAGCCGGATTCGAAATGCTGGATGTGGCACCGTATCTCGATGTCAGTTACCAGTCTGCCTTGACCGCCAACCATATCATGCATGCCTGCCTCACCGGTATCGCCCTGCGCAAGGAAGGCATCTCGAGCAGCGACTACTACGCTCCCGATGCCGTCAGTCATGGTGTCGAATAAGGGAACCTCTGCTTACTTATGAAAGTGCTCTGCGGGACAGGCCCCGCCCCAAGGGCCTTTCATAATCAATCAGTGGTTTCCAAGAATTGAAGACCTGGGTTCGTCGGACGTCCATGCCCCCTAACCTTGAATGCCGGCGAATCCAGTTTCTTCATGTGGTTGTTCGACGCACTTTCAATAGTAAGCAGAAGTTTCCGGGCTGAGTTGTCCAGCTTCCTGGAAGCAACGTGGAAGCCGCAGTCCGGGCTGCAGCGGCATTTCAATTCATCATTCGGCAGGAATAGCAACTACGCAATATTACGTAGTCGATCTGGTCAATAGGCGAATTCTCTGCCGGCTTCTTTTCGCCGACACTTACCCTTCAGATAGTCATTCACTCACTGATCAGTCAGGAGCGCTGCATGGTCAAGAAGCAACTGTTAGCCGGTTTATTTCTGTCGCTGGGATGCAGCGCGCTGGCCGTCACGGCGGCGGCGCAGGAAACGATCAAGGTCGGTGTGTTGCACTCCCTGTCCGGGACCATGGCCATCAGCGAGACAACCCTGAAAGACACCGTGCTGATGATGATCGACGAGCAGAATGCCAGGGGCGGTGTGCTGGGTAAAATGCTGGAACCGGTGGTGGTGGACCCGGCTTCGGACTGGCCGATTTTCGCCGAGAAAACCCGGGAACTGCTTTCCCAGGAAGAAGTGGCTGTGATTTTCGGTTGCTGGACGTCAGTATCTCGCAAGGCCGTGCTTCCCGTGGTGGAAGAGCTCAACGGGCTGCTTTTTTACCCGGTACAGTACGAGGGTGAAGAGTCATCGAAAAATATCTTTTATACCGGGGCGGCGCCCAATCAGCAGGCCATTCCTGCCGTCGACTACCTGAGGCACGAACTGGGCACAGAGCGCTGGGTGCTGGTGGGAACCGACTACGTTTACCCGCGTACAACCAATCTGATTCTCGAGGCCTATCTCAAGAATCACGGTGTGGCGGACAGCGACATCCTGATCAGCTATACGCCGTTCGGTCATTCCGACTGGCAGAGTATCGTTTCAGAAATCCGACGCTTCGGTAATCAGGGCAGGGCCACCGCGGTGGTTTCAACGGTGAACGGCGATGCCAACGTGCCGTTTTACCGGGAACTGGCCAACCAGGGTGTCAGTGCCGAGGACATTCCCGTGGTTGCCTTCTCGGTGGGTGAAGAGGAACTCAGCGGTATTGATACCGGGCCACTGGTGGGGCACATGGCGGCCTGGAATTACTTTCAGAGTGTCGACACCGAAGAAAACGAAAAATTCATCAGCAAATGGCACCAGTTTATAGGCGATACTTCCCGGGTTACCAACGATCCCATGGAAGCCACCTACATCGGCTTCAACATGTGGGTTCAGGCCGTCGAGGCAGCGGGCACCACGGATGTTGATGCGGTCAGTTCAGCCCTGATCGGTGTCGAGGTCCCCAATCTCACCGGCGGTACGGCGGTGATGGGCAGGAATCACCATCTGTCCAAGCCGGTTCTCATCGCGGAAATACAGGATGATGGGCAGTTCGAAGTGGTCTGGGAGACCGACGGCCTGGTGGAAGGTGACGCCTGGTCCGACTATCTGCCGGAATCCCGGAAAATAATTGCCGACTGGACCGCACCTATCGAGTGCGGCAACTACAACACCAAAACCAGAGTGTGTACCGGACAATCCCATTGAGGTCCGGGCCTGCAGCAGATTTGCTTAGTGCATGACCAGTTTTCTCCTGGCGTTCAAGCAAATCTCGATGCATCAAGTATCGGGGTTTGCTTGTTTTTTTCGCCTGCCGAATCGTCTGACGCATGAAGCCATACCACCTCGCTGTACCAGCAGAGTACCGTCAGGATCAGCTGGAACAGAAATTGCCCGCCAGCAGTAACAAGTCAATCTGCTGGTCGCATCGACAACCGGGTTTGTATCGACAATGACTCATCTTTACCAGTTGCACATTCCTGTCAGCAGAACCGTTACCGTGTTGCTGCTGCTGATCTCTACTGGATTGCTGGCGGCGGAGGAAGTGCCCGGGGCAGGCAGTGAAGTAGATGCCGCCCTGGAGCCCCTGCTGGTGGAGCTGACCCAGGCCAGCCTGCGGAATACTGCCGCTGTCCTGGACCGGCTGGAAGCGGCGGGTGGCCGCACCATGCTCCCGCTTTTTCAAACCATGCTGAATGGCGATCTCTACTTTGACGAAGAAACGCTGCAGATTGTCGGTATCAGGGAGGACAGTGTCGATGTGGAGCTGGGAACCGACATGCTGACCGGCGCGAACCTGGGTGAGGTGGATGTCCGGGAACTGGAGAAAATCCGGGTAAATAACCGGTTGCGAGGTCATCTCCGGGACGCCATTGCCCGTATCCAGCTGACCCAGGGGGACCGGCGGGAACGTCGCGCTGCCGCAGTTTCCATGCTGGATGACATCGATGCCGACAGCGCAGCCCTGCTCGCCTCGGCCCTGGAGTCGGAAGGTGAACCCCCGGTACGGGAAATCATCCTGGTCGGATTGGCCATGCAGGAGCTGCAATCCTCCGACGACCGCCAGGTGAGGCTCGATGCTATCGACGTGCTTGGCGGCCGGCTGGAGAACCCGGTGCGCAACCTGTTGACCTCCTTTGCTCCAGGCGGCTTTATGGAGGAACCGGACAACGAGGTATCCCGTGCCGCCGAAGCGGCACTGGAAAGCATAGAGGGCCGCATCAGCTTTTACCGTTTTGTGGAACAACTGTTTTTTGGCCTGAGCCTGGGGTCAGTGCTGTTGCTGGCGGCCATCGGGCTGGCGGTGACCTTCGGCGTCATGGGCGTAATCAATATGGCCCACGGTGAAATGCTGATGCTGGGTGCCTACACCACTTACGTCGTTCAGCAGCTGATGCCTAATTTCATTGACTATTCGCTGTGGGTGGCCATACCGGCGGCATTCATTGTGGCAGCCGGTGTCGGCGTTCTCATACAACGTTATGTTATTCGCTTCCTTAATGGCCGGCCGCTGGAAACCCTGCTGGCAACGTTTGGTATCAGTCTGATTCTACAGGAAACGGTTCGGACCATTTTTTCACCCCTCAATCGCCGTGTTCTCAGTCCCGAGTGGATGAGTAGTTCCCTGCAGGTCAATCCGGTGCTGTCACTCACCTATAACCGGCTTTATATCCTGATTTTTGCCCTGATCGTATTCGCCATCCTGCTGTTGATTCTGAAGAAATCCTCACTCGGTCTGCAGGTCAGGGCGGTTGCCCAGAACCGGGAGATGGCCCGGGCCATGGGAATACGCACCGAAAGGGTTGATGCCCTCACTTTTGGCCTGGGTTCCGGTATTGCCGGGATTGCCGGCGTGGCCCTGAGTCAGCTTACCAACGTCGGTCCGAACCTCGGTCAATCCTATATTGTCGATTCATTCATGGTGGTGGTGTTCGGTGGCGTCGGCAATCTGCTGGGCACGCTGGTAGGCGCTTTCACCCTGGGTACCGCGAACAAGTTCATGGAACCGGTTACCGGAACGGTGCTGGCCAATATCCTGATCCTGCTGTTTATTATCCTGTTTATCCAGAAACGGCCCAAGGGGCTTTTTCCCCAGCGCGGGCGTGCTGCAGAATGAACCGGCAGTGGGGCCAGTTGCTACATAAAGGACGTTGGTCCGATGACCGCGGCATATTTGTTTCAGTGCTGTTCACCGCTACCCTGGTGGTGATGCTGGGCAACCTGCTGATACCGGAAAGTTCAGGCCTGCACGTCAGTACCTACACGGTCACGCTGTTCGGCAAGTACCTGTGCTACGCGTTGCTGGCCCTGTCAGTGGATGTCATCTGGGGTTATTGCGGCATACTGAGCCTGGGGCATGGCGCGTTCTTCGCCCTGGGTGGTTATGCCATGGGGATGTACCTTATGAGGCAGATAGGTGACCGGGGCGTGTATGGTAACCCGGTACTTCCCGACTTCATGGTATTTCTCGGTTGGGAGGAACTGCCGTGGTACTGGCTGGGTATGGACAATTTCCTGCTGGCCGCGCTGATGGTGCTGCTGGTTCCCGGTCTGCTGGCTTACCTGTTCGGCTGGCTGGCATTCCGATCGCGGGTCACCGGTGTTTACCTTTCCATCATGACCCAGGCACTTACCTATGCATTGATGCTGGCTTTTTTCCGTAATGAGATGGGCTTTGGCGGCAACAACGGCCTGACTGATTTCAAGGAACTACTGGGTTTCGATATCCAGGCAGACAGCACGCGGGTTGCGCTGTTCGTGGTGACTGCCCTGGTGCTGGGCATTGCCTATTGCTTCAGTCGCTACGTGATGAATTCCAGGTTCGGGCGGATCACCGTATCCATTCGGGACGCGGAAGCACGCACCCGGTTTCTGGGCTACCGAAGCGAGAGCTACAAGCTGTGGCTGTTCGTTTATTCGGCGATGCTGGCAGGCATTGCCGGTGCGCTCTATGTTCCCCAGGTCGGCATCATCAATCCCGGGGAATTCGAACCGCTGAACTCCATCGAAATCGTCATCTGGGTGGCCGTGGGAGGACGCGGCACGCTCTACGGCGCCGTGGTCGGTGCCGTGCTGGTCAATTACGCCAAGACCCGGTTTACGGCGTTGATGCCGGAGGGCTGGATATTCATGCTGGGAGCCCTGTTCGTGCTGGTGACCATCCTTCTGCCCCGGGGCTTGGCGGGACTGTTGAAAGACATCGATTACCGGCGGAAAGCCTCGGCATCAGGCAGGGAAATCGAGGTGGGTAGCTGATGAATTCTCTGGCGTCAGGATTCTGGACCCGGGACGAACTCGTCAGGCAACCGGACGTGTCCCACAACGTGCTGCTGTACGTGGAAGACCTGACGGTCAGCTTTGACGGCTTCAGGGCACTGAATAACCTTAATCTGTACATCAACAATGGCGAACTGCGCTGTCTTATCGGTGCCAACGGTGCCGGTAAGACCACGCTGATGGACGTTATTACCGGCAAGACCGCCTGTGATAGCGGGACGGTGTATTTTGGCCAGTCCATCAACCTGCTCAGCTACTCGGAGCCGGAGATCCAGCGACTGGGGATCGGCAGAAAATTCCAGAAGCCCACGGTGTTCGAAGCGCTGACTGTTTTTGAAAATCTCGAGCTGTCCCTGCACTGCACTAAAAATGTCTGGTTTTCACTGCGGGCCACGATCAGCGGCATGCAACAGGATCTCATCGATCGCACGCTGGAAGTCATCGGTCTGCAGAACAGCCGGACGCAGTTGGCCGGGGCGTTATCCCATGGTCAGAAGCAGTGGCTGGAAATCGGTATGTTACTGGTTTCAGAACCGAGACTGCTGCTTATCGATGAACCGGTGGCCGGCATGACCGCAGAAGAGACGGAACGCACCGCCGAGCTCCTCACTTCACTGGCCGGCGACCATACCGTCGTGGTGGTTGAACACGACATGGAGTTTGTTCGCAGTATCGCCCGCACCGTGTCGGTGCTGCATCAGGGCAGCCTGCTGGCGGAAGGCAGCATGGACGAAGTGCAGAACAACCCGGATGTAATCGACGTATACCTGGGGGATGAAGGCGGGTGATCTCGATACAGAACCTGGATCAGTTTTACGGCAGCAGCCAGATCCTGTGGAATCTGAATCTCGAGATTCCCACCGGTTCCTGTACCTGCATTATGGGTCGAAACGGCGTCGGTAAAACCACGTTGCTGAAGTGCCTGATGGGCCTGTTGCCGGTACGCAGCGGTAAAATTCTCTTGGCAGGCAGGCCACTGCAGGACCGTCCGGCCCACGAGCGGGCCCGGGCCGGCATCGCCTACGTGCCCCAGGGGCGCGACATATTTCCCCAGCTGACCGTGGAAGAAAACCTGCGCTGTGGTCTGCCCTGCCGCAAGGATCGCAGTGGTGAAATCCCGGGGGAGATCTTCGAGCTTTTCCCGGTTTTGCGGGATATGCTGGACAGGCGCGGTGGCGACCTTTCCGGGGGACAGCAGCAGCAGCTGGCCATCGGCCGCGCCCTTGTTATCGATCCCCAGATGTTGATCCTGGACGAACCCAATGAAGGCATTCAGCCCAACATCGTCAAACAGATCGGTGACGTGATCAGCTATCTGAATGATAATGGCCTTACCGTCGTGCTGGTGGAACAGAAGCTGGGATTCGCCCGTCGCGTAGGAAGGGAATTCCGGTTAATGAAAAAAGGACGCATCGTGGCCGCCGATGCCATGGAAAATCTCAATGACGGGCTTATCCGCGAGCACCTGGCTGTGTAAACTCTGGTTAAAGATGGTTGGCCCTGCTGGCTGGTGATGTGATCGCGGATTCGACAAAAATACTGCCGGACAAGGCTTCCCCGCACTGGGATGCCAGGCTCGAACTGGGCTTTGCCCGTCGACGCGGCAAATGCTGCCTGGTGGAAAAAAATCATCGGGGCCCACTGTACGTGCAACGGGCCTTTTACCCGGAAGGCCCGGACCTGGCCCACGTTTACCTGTTGCATCCTCCCGGTGGCATGGTGTCCGGCGACCGGCTCGATATCAGTATCCACGCCACCGACGGGGCCGGTGTACTGATCACCACTCCCGGAGCAGGCAAGATCTACCGTGCCCGCGGTGACCGTTCTCTGCAGCAGCAGCGCAATATTATCCGCGTGGGTCAGCGTAGCTCCTGCGAATGGTTTCCCCAGGAAAACATACTGTACAACGCCGCCAGCGCCAGCCTGGAAACCCGCGTCGAGTTAAGCACGGACAGCCTGTTTCTGGGCTGGGAGATTACGGTGCTGGGCCTGCCGGCCAATAACCAGCAGTTTGCGCAGGGCGATGCGAGTCAGCGCCTGCTTGTCCTGGTGGATGGCCGACCCCGGGTGATTGAAAACCTGACCGTTAACGATGGCAGCAGGGAGCTGCTGCAACATCCTGCAGCCCTGGGTGAATTACCGGTGAGTGGATTGTTGGTGGCCGGCCCGCAACTGCACCGAATCGACAGCGAAGGGCTGTTGTCCGATCTGCGGGCCATTACCGGTCCAGAAAACTGCCACTGGGGCGTGACGGTAACCGGGGGCTTCGTGGTGATTCGTTACCTGGGCGGCCGTGCGGACCAGGCCAGGGAATTATTTGTTTCCGCCTGGCGCCTGCTGCGACCGGTTCTGGCCGGACGGGCAGCCTGCCTTCCCCGTATCTGGGCGACCTGACATGAGCGATGTGGAATCGATATGGAACTGTTACCGAGAGAAAAAGACAAGCTGTTGATCTTTACCGCGGCTCTGCTTGCGGAGCGCAGGCTGGCCCGGGGCCTGAAGCTGAATTACACCGAGGCCGTGGCACTGATCACCATGGAGATTATGGAGGGTGCGCGGGACGGCAGAACAGTTGCAGAACTGATGAGCTACGGCAAACAGATTCTCACTGCCGAACAGGTGATGGACGGCGTGGCCGAAATGCTCCACGAAGTTCAGGCCGAGGCCACCTTTCCCGACGGTACCAAGCTGGTTACTGTCCATGATCCAATCAGTTAGGGCGCTGCCGATGGTCGTCGCCCTTAGCAGGCCGATGCGAGCCGGCGACAAGGCGCCTTGTCAGGTCATTCGCCTGAAGGCCAGAGTATGTCCATAAGCAATCAGAAGGTCCTTAGCAAAACCAGGAGAACGCCATGATTCCCGGAGAAATTCAGACCGCCCCAGGCGACATTGAGCTCAATGACGGACGCGAGACCATCAGTCTGCGGGTTGAGAATACTGGAGACCGGCCGGTACAGGTGGGCTCCCACTATCACTTTTTCGAGGTCAACCCGGCCCTGCGCTTCCAGCGGGACAGGACTCGTGGCTTTCACCTGAATATTGCCGCCGGTACGGCCGTGCGCTTCGAGCCGGGTCAGGGTCGCGACGTGGAACTGGTGGCCTATTCAGGAAAGCGCCAGGTTTACGGTTTTCGTGGCGAAGTCATGGGGAAGCTGGATGCCAGGGGAGAAAACAAGCAATGACCAGTATCGATCGTCAAACCTATGCTTCGATGTACGGGCCTACCACCGGCGATCGCGTGCGCCTCGCGGATACGGCGCTGTGGATTGAGGTGGAAGAGGACCGCACCGTTTATGGGGACGAAGTGAAATTTGGCGGCGGCAAGGTAATACGCGATGGCATGGGGCAGGGGCAGGCCGGTGATGCCGAATCCATGGACCTGGTCATCACCAATGCGCTGATTCTTGATTACTGGGGTATCGTCAAGGCAGACGTCGGCATCAAGAGCGGCCGCATCGTCAGGGTGGGTAAGGCCGGTAATCCCGATGTTCAGGACGGTGTGGATATCGTCATCGGACCCGGCACCGAGGTCATTGCCGGTGAAGGCAATATCCTCACTGCTGGCGGAATCGATGCGCATATCCATTTCATCTGTCCACAGCAGGTTGATGAAGCCCTGATGTCGGGTATTACCACCATGCTTGGTGGTGGCACCGGCCCCGCCACCGGCACCAATGCCACTACCTGCACCCCGGGAATATGGAACATCGGCAAGATGCTGCAGGCCACTGACGCCATGCCGATGAATTTCGGATTCCTGGGCAAGGGCAATGCCAGTCAACCGCTGGCCCTTGAAGAACAGCTGGTTGCCGGAGCCTGCGGGCTGAAGCTCCACGAGGACTGGGGAACCACGCCAGCCGCCATCAATAACTGCCTGGAGGTGGCCGAAAGCTTCGATGTGCAGGTGGCCATCCATACCGATACCCTGAACGAGTCGGGGTTCGTCGATGACACCCTGGCCGCCTTCAAGGGACGGGCAATTCATACCTATCATACCGAGGGTGCCGGCGGCGGCCATGCGCCGGACATCATCAGGGCGGCGGGCTTTGCCAATGTGCTGCCCTCGTCCACCAATCCAACCCGGCCCTACACTGTCAATACCGTGGACGAACACCTCGACATGCTCATGGTCTGCCATCACCTGGACCCGTCAATCCCGGAGGACGTGGCATTTGCCGATTCCCGAATTCGCAAGGAGACAATCGCCGCCGAGGATATATTTCACGATCTGGGCGCATTCAGCATGATTGCCTCGGACTCCCAGGCCATGGGTCGAGTCGGCGAAGTGATTATCCGTACGTGGCAGACTGCCCACAAAATGAAACAGCAACGGGGTGCGCTGGGCGAGGATTCCGACAGGGCCGACAATTTCAGGGCCAGGCGTTACATAGCAAAGTACACGATCAATCCGGCCATCACCCACGGCATTTCCCATGAAGTCGGTTCCGTGGAGCCGGGTAAAATGGCTGACCTGGTACTCTGGAAACCGGCCTTTTTCGGTATCAAGCCGGCCCTGATCATAAAGAGCGGCATGATTGCCGCGGCACCCATGGGGGATCCCAATGCGTCCATACCCACTCCGCAGCCGGTACACTACCGGCCCATGTTCGGGGCCATGGGCCTGGCTTCCGCCGCATTATCGGTGACGTTTACCACCCAACAGGCCCAGGACAACGATATTGCCCGCCGACTGGGTCTGAACCGGCGCCTGGGCACCTGTTACGGTACCCGCGACATAGGTAAGAAGGATATGAAGCTGAACGATTGGCTGCCCGAGATCGAGGTGGATCCCCAGACATACGAGGTACGTGCCAACGGCGAATTGCTCACCTGCGAGCCGGCAGCAGAATTACCGATGACGCAGCTCTACAACCTGTTTTAGAACAATGAGTTTCTGGTCGTGGTCCATTGAGATTAAGAATTTTAGCGATGCCAGATCCCATCGCCGGACAGCGGATCTGCTTACATGCCGGGCGATCCCTGATCCCGATTGTCCCCGACAACAGCCTGTTGGCTTGTCTCAATCAGTGCAATCACGGGTACGCGTGAAGTTATCAGGTACAGGAAAAAGGAATGCCAGGATGCAGGCTTGGAGCAACCTGGTGGACAATAGCAACTTGCCGGGTGACCACCATGCTGGAAGTAGTTGAACGACTTGGACTGGACTGCGATGCGGCGGAATTCGAGTGCATCGAGTTGAACCATGAACAGCGCACCAGGGGCCGGTTGCGCACCGTATCAACGCAAGGCAGCGAAGTGGGGTTGTTCCTGGAACGGGGCAGAACCCTGCAGGTGGGAGAGTTTCTGCGCAGCCGCTGCGGCATGGTTCTACGTATCGACGGTGCGGAGGAGGATGTCGCCGTAGCCCGCTGTGATGACTGGGACACCTTCAGCCGGGCCTGTTACCACCTGGGAAATCGACACGTGAAGGTTCAGATCGGCTCGCGGTGGCTTGCCATCGTTCCGGATCACGTGCTGGAAGCCATGCTGCAGGGTCTTGGCATGACCCTGACTCGTGAACGCCACGTATTCAATCCCGAGTCCGGTGCCTATGCTCACGGACATGACCATGCCAGTGACGGCGGCAGCACCCATGGGCACGGTCATGACCATCACGAAGGTCAGGGTAACGCCCGCTAGTCCAGCCCGGTTTCTGCGTTTGAATTTTTATGGAACTGCAACAATTACTTCGATTGCTACAGCTGGGCAGCGCCAATCTACCGGTGGGCGCCTACGCGTTTTCCCAGGGCCTGGAATCCGCGGTGGCATGCGGCTGGGTTGGCAACGCGGAACAGGTCGAGGAGTGGTTGAGAATTCAGCTGCGCTATTCACTGGGCAAAGTTGATCTCCCGATTTACCAGCGATTGCGCGTGGCTCTTGCGCAGGCGTCACCTGGGGCGCTGCAATACTGGAATGATTATCTGCTGGCCTGCCGTGAAACCAGGGAACAGCGGCTGGGCGATACCGCTACGGGACAGGCGTTGGAAAAACTGCTGGCAAGTCTTGACGTGCCCCTGGCAGCGGTGGAGGAGCCCGCCTATCTCACCCTGTATGCCCAGGTGACCGGGCACTGGCATATCGATGCGGATCCGGGCTGCGTGGTTTATGCCCGGAGCTGGCTGGAAAACCAGGTCATTGCCGCGACCAAGCTGCTGCCCCTTGGGCAGACCGGTGCCCAGCAGATCCTGGACCGGTTGCAGGCGGGAATTCCCGCACTAGTGGATAAGGCACACAGTCTGACAGACGACCAGCTAGGCGCCAGTCTGCCGGGGCTGGCAATCAGCAGCTGCCACCACGAATTCCAGTATTCACGATTATTCAGATCCTGAGGATGTAAAAAGCCATGTCGAACAAGCAAACACTGAGAGTCGGGGTCGGCGGACCGGTTGGATCCGGTAAAACGGCCCTGTTGAAATCCCTGTGCCAGGCGCTGCGGGACTATTACGATATTGCCGTGGTCACCAATGATATTTATACCCTGGAGGATGCCCAGTTTCTGACCCGTCACCAGGCGCTGGCGGCGGACCGGATCATCGGTGTCGAGACCGGTGGATGTCCCCATACCGCGATACGCGAAGATGCGTCGATGAATCTCGCCGCCATCGCGCAACTTGAAGAGCGCTTCGGCGATCTGGATGTGGTGTTCGTGGAGAGCGGCGGCGACAATCTCAGTGCCACGTTCAGTCCTGAACTTTCCGACCTGACAATTTACGTGATCGATGTTTCCGCCGGTGACAAAATTCCCCGCAAGGGAGGGCCGGGTATCACCCGATCCGACCTGCTTGTCATTAACAAGATAGATCTCGCACCGCTGGTCGGAGCATCGCTGGAAGTCATGAATGCTGATACTAGGAAAATGCGCGGAGATCGACCCTTCGTGTTCAGCAACCTGAAATCCGGTGAAGGCCTTGACAGTATTATTCAGTTTATTGTCGATGAAGGAATGTTACGCCCGGGGGTTGTGCGCAGCGATAACGGGCCAGACCTTAGTCCGTAATCATGACTGTCAGGGGGCGGCGGGACAACGGGCCCTGTCCAGCTTTCAGTGGTTCCGGTCGGCAATCACCTGCAACGCGATGCGTGCGGCAGCGGTACGGTTTTCAACGCCCAGTTTGGGATAGATCTGTTCCAGGTGTTTGTTCACCGTTCGGGGACTCATTTCCAGGATCTGGGCAATTTCCCAATTGGTTTTACCGTTGCTTATCCACAACAGAACCTGGCTTTCCCTGACAGTCAGCTCCAGCTTTTCCCTGAGAAGTTCGTGGTCGGGTGTCTTCTGCTGGTCGAGTAGTTTCACCAGCTTCTCGTTGTTGACCAGATCATCGATAAAAACCGCTTCCAGCGGATAGTCGAGATCGCTAAACGCAAATTTATCACCGGTTTCCCGCTTTTCAGCCAGCCAGTCAGCAAGTGGCCTGGCAACGAGGTCGGAGTACTGATCCGGGCTCACCGAAGCCCGGGCCAGAAGGGCCTGGGTCTGCGGCGTGGCCCAGACGATCCTGCCGTCACCGTCGATAGTGCAGAGAAACTGACCGGTGGATTCGAGAGCCTTGTAAGCGCTGCTGGTCTGCCGGGCATTGTTCTGATGAACCTTCATACGGGCCAGCAGTTCATCGGTATTGATGGGCTTGGTCAGGTAGTCGACGCCGCCGGCCTCCAGTCCCTTGACGAGATTTTCTGTCTCGGTTAACCCGGTCATGAAAATTACCGGTATATCTGCCAGGTCCGGGTTCTCTTTCAGGCGAACACAGGTTTCGAATCCGTCCATATTGGGCATGACAGCATCCAGGAGAATCATGTCGGGACGAATACGCTTGACGATGGTGAGGGCCTGGTTGCCCTCCAGCGCCACCAGGACATCGTAACCGGCGCTTTCCAGCGTATCGTTTATCAGGCTGAGGGCTTCGGGTGAATCGTCCACCACCAGCACGGTTCCGGAATTTTTCTCACTGATCATGTAACACTTCTCTCGATAATTTCGACGATGCGCGTGAACTGCATCCTGTTGCTCAAGGTCTTGAAGTACTTCACCATGTCGCTGTCGACGAGTCGGGCGTTTTCGATCTCGACAAGCTTGTTGACCACGCCGCTCTGGTATCCGATCTGCGCATAGGCGTGCAGCTCCCGAAACAGCGAGTGATCTGGAATGGGGGTCAATTGCACGTCACTGCCAGCCGGCGGGTCTACCACTCTTTGCGGAGATTCCTGAACGTACTGCCATTCCAGGTCCAGCTGGCTGCCGATGCATTCCAGCAACTTCTGGTTATTCACCGGCTTGACCACGTAGCTGTCATGGTAAGCCCATTCCCCTTCCTTCAGATGGTGTTCCTGGGCGTCGGCGGAAAGCATGACGATGGGTTGCCTGTAGCCCTTGCCCCGCAGTTGTTCCGCCAGTTCGAGACCGGAAATACCCGGCGGCATGCTCACATCCAGTAGAAATAAATCCGGTGAGACCTCATGCAGAAGTTGCAAACAATTATTGGCATCACAGGCTTCTATGACGGTAAAGCCCAGTGGTGTCAGCAGGTCGGACATGAAGCCCCGGTGAATGGGTTCGTCGTCGACGACCATTACCACCTTGCGTCCGCCCTGGTAACCGGTGAGTTGTCGTGACGGCAGTCCTTCCGTCGGTGCGCTGACCCAGGGCATCATCAGCGAAACGGTAAAAGTACTGCCCTTGACGGGTACGCTGTCGATTTTCAGGTCACCGCCCATGATCTCTGTCAGCAGATGGACTATGGTAAGACCAAGGCCGGTACCGGAAACCCGTGGCACGCCCGGATCCCTGACTCGCTCGAAGGGGACAAGAATACGTTCCATGTCTTCCTTTTTAATACCGACGCCGGTGTCAATCACGGAGAACACCGCGACCTGGTTGCGGTAGCGGACATGAAATTCGATACTTCCCCGGCTGGTGTACTTGATGGCGTTGGACAGAATATTGATCAGGATCTGACGCAGCCGTCGCTGATCCGTGGTCACCATTTCCGGCAGGCGATTGTGCAGGTAGAAGGTAAACGACAGACCCTTGGCGGATGCCTGATCCTTGAACATGAACACCAGCTGATCCAGCAGTTCCCGCAGCTTGACGGAATTGCGGTAGATATCCAGTCGTCCCGCCTCGATCTTGGAGATATCCAGCAGACCCTCGATCAGGTCGGTGAGGTGCTCGCCACTGCGGCGGATGATCTGCAGGGCGTTGTGGTGTTGGACCGGAATATCCTGTTGCCGTTCCAGCAACTGGGCATAGCCCAGGATCGACTGTAATGGTGTCCGCAGTTCATGACTGATACCGGTGAGGAAGCGGCTCTTGGCATTATTCGCCTGCTCGGCGTGATCCTTGGCCCGCTGCAATGCCAGGTCCGTGGCCTGGTGGGCTTCAATCTCCCGGGTCAGCTGTTCAGCCTGGCGTGAACTTTCCCGCTGTGCCATGGCCTGGCTCTGGCCCGCCAGCAGCAACAACCAGACGATGACGCCGGTAATCAACAGAAAGATGAAGTAGATCGTCACCAGGGTCTGGCGCAGCAGTTCAGTTTCGGATCCGGGGGCCGGGTCCATCTGCATGTAAATCAGGCTGAGGAGCATGGCCAGCAGGACGCTGAAGGTGAGCAGGCTGGTAAGGAATCTGCTGACCCAGGAATCCAGCAGTCGGTACCACGAACCGGGCAGCATGGGCTTCAACAGTCCCAGCAGCACTTCGCTGAGCCCGGGTTCTGTTTTGCACTGGTCATCGCAGCGGGAATCCAGTGAGCAACACAGGGAACAGATGGGGCCCTGGTAGAGCGGGCAGGAACTCATGTCTTCCGGCTCGAAGCGGTTTTCACAGACACAGCATTCCAGGTCAATTTGCGCATCGTGGCAGCCAGGGTCGCCGTTGCCAGTGCCAGGACCCGGAATTTCCGGCGATTGTCTGGCCAGGTAGTATCGTCCCCCGGTGGCGAAGGCGATGGCTGGTACGGTAATGAAGCAGCAACCCAGTGAGATGAAATGTGCCAGGGCCCTGGCACCGGATCCGAAAATCCCCAGGTAGCAAAACAGGCCGACGGTGGAGGCGATGATCAACGACCCCAGGCCCACCGGGTTTACATCGAACAGGTGCGCGCGTTTGAATTCCACGAAGGACGGGCTCAAACCCAGGGGCTTGTTGATGGTCAGATCGGCAGCCAGCGACCCCAGCCAGCTGACGGCAACGATGGCAAAAACCCCGAGAATGGCTTCCAGGGCTTTGTAAATCCCCAGTTCCATCAGGATAAGGGCAATGGTCACGTTGAATACCAGCCACACCACGCGACCCGGATGATTATGAGTAAGCCGGGAAAAAAAATTGGACCAGGCAATGGAGCCGGCATAGGCGTTGGTGACGTTAATCTTCATCTGGGAGATGATGACCATCAGGCTGGCCAGAATCAGGGCTACAGTGGGTGATGAACCCAGGTAGCTGAATACGGTCTGGTACATGTAGGTTGGATCAGCTGACTGTTCCATGGTGGCTCCCCGGCTGAACACCAGGAAGGCCAGGAACGATCCGAACAGCATTTTAATGGCGCCGATCACTATCCAGCCGGGCCCGGTGAACACCAGCCAGAACCACCATCGCCGTTTGTTGGCTGCCGTTCTGACCGGAAGAAACCTGAGGTAGTCAACCTGTTCACCAATCTGGGCGACTATGGCAAACAGGACCGCGGCGGAAGCGCCGAAAAAAACCAGGTTGAAACCGTTGTCCTCCGGGCTGGTGACCGGGCCCGCCTGCACCCAGGCGTCGAACTGGCCGAATTCATTCCAGGCGACAATAACCAGTGCCACGCACTGTAAGACCAGCCATATCGGCTGGGTGCCGATCTGGAATTTACTGATGCTGGTAATCCCGTGGGTGACGATGGGTATTACCGCAACGGCGCAAAGCACGTAGCCAAAGGCAGGTGGGATGCCCAGCAGGGCATTGAGTGCCGAGGCCAGGATCGCCGCCTCAATAGCAAAAAAAATAAAGGTGAACGACGCGTAGATCAGCGACGTAACGGTGGATCCCAGGTAGCCGAAACCCGCACCCCGGGTCAGCAGGTCTATGTCCAGTCCATACCTTGCCGCGTAAACCGAAATCGGGAAACCGATGAAAAAACCGGTGACGGCAACGGCCAGGATTGCCAAAGAGGCATTAGTGAAACCGTAGTTCAGCGTGATGGTCGCCGCCAGTGCTTCCAGCGCCAGAAATGAAGCAGCACCCAAAGCAGTCTGGCCTACCTGGGCAATACTCCAGCGCCGGGATTTCTTGGCAGTAAATCGAAGTGCATAGTCTTCCAGCGTCTCATTGCCAACCCAGGCATTATAGTCCCTGCGGACTCTGGAAATGTGCTGGGCTTTCTGCATTGGCACGCTGTACTCAACAAGGTTCGAAATTCTTTCAGGATTGCCTGGCAAAGCGCTACGGGAACCGGTTATTGAATTCAGTCCAGGAGGTGTTCCGCAAAACTGATGGACTCGCCGTTGCGCAATGGCAATGTGTAGTCCATGCAATCCCCGGGCCATGAGCAGGTTACACAATCTTCGTGCCCCGATTTTGGACAGGCCTGGTGATTTACTGGAACACTTGTCACAGAGTTGGTGCACTGCCCGGGGAAAACGTCTTGTTTTGGTGCGAATACTAGGGTCAGAAACTGACAGCAGGTTTACCGATTCGCCATGTAGCGTCCCTGGAAACGCTGAAATCAGGGGATTTGGGAGAGCTGGCACAGGCTTTGCTTTATGCAGGGCAGGTTAACGGAATAGCAGACTATCAAGAGAGACTGAAAGCTCTTAGTACGTATTACCAAAGATGCAGAAAGCATCGACAGGGATCTGTCGCAGCAACAAATAACGAGATGTATCCGAACTGACCCAGCGCACCAAAACAAGCGCACCCCGATTCTGACGAACGAGGGTATAAAGCAGTCGGAAGAAATTGTTCCTAGGAGAAAAGAGGAGTCGGTGCGCCTGGCGTATACCGACGTGGTGATCTATATTTCTTAGGAGCTTCAAATGAAGAATGACTATCCTGCCCCGAGTTTTACCCGCAAGAAGGGACTCAGGTACTTTATTGCCCTGTGTGCCGGCACTGCGAGCCTGACCTCCATCCCCTCCCTGACTGCCCAGGAACAGGACGCCGTCGAAGAAATAGTCGTTACCGGCAGTCGAATTCGACAGAATACCAATGCCACATCGTCGCAGCCGCTGGCGGTCGTCAACTCGGACCAGTTGACCCAGACCAGCACGGTGGATATTGCTGACGTATTGAACGATAACCCCGCCCTGCTGTCCTCGGTGACCGGCACCAATTCAATCGACAACGGTGCCAATAATGTCGGCAATGCGGACAATATCGGCGGCTCAACGCTGGACCTGCGTGGCCTAGGTTACGAAAGAACCTTGACCCTGGTCAACGGCCGACGACACGTGTCCGGCGTCGAGGGCACAGGCTCGGTGGACGTGTCCACAATTCCGTCGTCGCTGATCGAGCGGGTGGAAGTGCTGACCGGTGGTGCATCCGCGGTTTACGGAGCGGACGCGGTAACCGGAGTGGTCAACTTCGTCCTGAAAGACAACTACGAAGGCCTTGAAATCGATGCCCGTACGGCAATGTCCGGTGAAGGCGATGCCGAAACCTCCAACCTTGATATTCTCTGGGGTCAGAACTTCGATGATAATCGCGGTAATGTCACCGTGGCTTTTCAGTTTAACCAGAGTGCCGGACTGCGTCAGGGTGATCGTGACCATACCGCCAACGATGGGCTCTACGCAGACGATGTAAACCCGGCGCTGCGGTTTCAGACCGGCGATATTAATTCGTCCGCCACGCCGAACTTCAGCCAGTATTACAACTTCGACAATACGGGCCTGTTTCCCGTGGGCGGCCGAATTCCGGATGCGGATACCTTTATCGCCAATTACACCGACGAGTTCGGCACGGCGCCCAGTCTGACGTCGGCCGAGCAGGCACTGTTCGATCGCGCGGCAAGCGCACCACCGCGGGCGCTCATGCCCGGGCGAACGTTTAACATCACTTCCCCCTACGGCGTTGTCGCCCTGGGTGATTTCGGGCTCGAGGTTCCGCTGGGCTCGGAACCGGACCTGGACGGCAACGGCACGTCGGACTGTCTTGACAGCTTCACCGGCTATAACTCCAGCCTGGACGGTGCGGCATCCTTCGGCGCCGCCGGTGGCTGCTGGTATCTGAACGAAGCGGGAGAACCGATTCCTTACCAGGATGGCCTGGTGGCTGGTAACTTCAACCACTTCGGCGCTTCCCAGAGTTTCATTGCGCCGAATCGTCCCTACACTATTCCCAAGGAAGAAAAATACGCCATCAACCTGAACGGCAACTACGACCTGACCGACATGACCCAGGCCTTCGTAGAAACCAAGTATGTGTATCACGAAGTGGAATTTGGTGGCGGTAGTCACAACTTTACCGACCTGCTTTATGGCGCACCGGACAATCCCTTCCTGCCCACCGCACTGGCGCCGTTCGCCAATAACGACGGTGTAGGTTTCGTCGGGCCGGGCGGTCTGTACATGTCCCGTGACTCGGACGACTGGGGCAGCAACCTGTCCACCAACGAGAGGACTACCTATCGCTTCGTCGCCGGATTGCGCGGCACAATCCCAGGTCTGGATTTTGACTACGAGGTGTCAGCCAACTACGGCAAGTTTGAACGCGAGCTGAAAGACCGGGAGGAGATGATCGCCGACCGCTTCTTCGCGGCTATCGATGCCACAACCGATCCGGCCACCGGGCAGCCGGTGTGTCGCTCCGACCTGGATCCGACCGCCTACCCGCAAACGACGCCATTCAACATCTTCTCTTTCGTGGGTGGGGGTGTGCAGTCTTCCTTCTTCACGTTTACGCCTGGCGATGGCCAGTGTAAACCTGCCGATATCTGGTCCGGTCGTGGTGCCATGAGTCAGGAGTCGATTGACTTCATGACTTATACCCGGACGGTTGAAGAGAGCATCGAGCAAAGTGTGATCACCGGCTATGTCAGCGGTGACAGCAGCCAGTGGTTTGAACTGCCTGCCGGCCCGCTGGGATTCGTCCTCGGCGGTGAATGGCGCGAGGAAGTCACCGAACAGAATTTTGACAGCTTCGACCAGGGCATTCTGCCGGTCAGTGGCGTGACTTCCGAAGGTATTGCCTTTTCCGCCGGCGACTATGTCGGCGACGTAAGCCGGGCATCCAGCATTGGCAGCACGCCTTCCCAGCGACTTCTCAGCGGCTCCTCCGACTACGACGTGTTCGATGTATTCGCCGAGCTCGAGGTACCCCTCCTGTATGACATGCCTTTCGCCGAGGAGCTGACACTGAGCACGGCGGTACGGGTAGCGGATTACTCGACATTCGGTGAAAACACCACTTACAAGGTGGGCGGTGTCTGGTCACCTCACGAGGACCTGCGATTTCGTGCCACGTACAGTGAAGCGGTCAGGGTCCCCAATCTGTACGAGCTGTATTCGCCGGAACAGGGCGCGTCATTCCGTCCCCAGGACCCCTGTGACGTCTCACAGATAGACAGTGCGCCGAACGCGGCACTGCGGCAGGCGAACTGTGTCGCCTCGTTGCAGGCAGTCAACGTGCCCGCGGAAAATATCTTCGACGCCGACGGTAACTACGTTTTTGTCGATCCACTGTCAGCGGGATTTCCGGGAGTGGTCGGCGGCAACAGCGAGCTGCAGCCGGAAGAGGCCACCACCGAAACAATCGGTTTCGTTTACCAGCCCATGTTCGTTCCGGGACTGACCCTGAGTGTCGATTACTGGGATATCACCATTGACGGGGCGATTGCCGATATCTCCTCGCAGAACATTGTCAACGGCTGCTACGACGGTCCATCCATCAACAGCCCGTTCTGTGACCTGTTCGAGCGCAACCCTGAATCGACCTCGGCCCAGTCCGGCGGTTTCACATTCCTGCGTCAGACCCTGCTGAACTTCGGTTCTGCCGAAGCCACCGGTATCGACACCAATATTCAGTATGGTTTCGAGCTGGCCGACTACCGCATCAACCTGGGTGTCGGTGTGACCAAGCAGAACAAGCTGGACTTCATCGAGCCCACCAACCCGGGTGAGCCTGCCCAGGTTGACGACGAGCTGGGTGAGATGCGTCGTCCGGAGTGGGCGGGTCAGTTCAACGCCAGTGTTATCTACGGACCGCTCACCCTGGGTCTGGCGACCTCGTACCTGAGCGAGCAGACCCTGGACTACGAGAGTGGTGTAGAGATCGAGACTGCCATGCAGAACTACGGGTCTGCGGCGTTCACCGACGACTTCTTCACCCATAACCTGACTGGACAGTACGAGTTCAGTCCCTCGTTGCTGTTCTACGGTGGTGTAACCAACCTCACCGATGAGGATCCGTATCGAACCGAACGGGGCTACCCGGTCAGTGTCGTGGGTCGCTCGTACTTCATCGGTTTGAACTATGCCTTTTAAAAGGCGTGGACCTCGGGTTGCGGATAGCGGATCCGGAACCTGAGGTCTGGTAAGTACTGCTCTCAGTTTACCTTGCTCAATCCGCACAGCACTGTTCTATCCGGTATTGAGCCTTGAGCGCCAGGAGGTACCCCGGCTGCCTTCAGCTTCGGTTGAAGGTTGCCGGGATTTTTTGCGATCTGCAGCCTGCACTTTACCGTGTGCCGACTGCGGGTATGTGCCGGAGTCGACGCTGACGGTTCCGGAATCACAATCGAGGGGATGGCCGTGATGCAGGTATGCCTGGCCGGTACCTTCATGTGTAATACGGGCCTGGTCGGGGAACCCTGCCAGAGCCCACTGACAACGGAGCATTGACATGACGACCAGTGACAGGGTCAACGCAATGACTGCGGCGTTAAGGCGGGTGGCAAAGGAGCCGCTGGCGCTCTTCGCAGTCATTACCCTGGCAATATTTATCTTTGACGGCGTCCGGCCACAGCCGCTGGAAGACCGGCAGCGCCGGGAAGTTGCGTTTAACCAGGTTGATGACCTTGCCACCATCAGGGTCAGCGATACGCTGGTCACCAGTCTGGAGGATGATTTTGTCTGGCTGCAGGGCAGGAAGCCCACTGCTGCAGAGACCGATGAGCTGGTGCAGAACTGGGTGCAGGAAGAAATGCTGTTCCGCCATGCGCTGCAGCAACAATTGCACCTTGGTGACGCCAGGATGCGTGAGCACCTGATCGAAAAACTCAGCCTGCTGTGGGCCGGTATGCCGGAGGAGCCTGATGAGGTGCAGGTGCTCAACTATTACATGGACAACATTGATGCCTATTACGACGAGCCCCAGGTGAGTTTCACCCAGGTATTTTTCCAACAGCGGCCCGATGCCGAGGAGATGATTCTCCAGCGGCTCAGGGACGGCGAGCGGATCGAGGGTGACGGCTACTGGATGGGTGATGTGATCCGTGGTTACGGTGAAAGTATCATGCGTACCAGTTTCGGTGGCGAGTTTTTTCTGGCACTGAGTAACGCCACTGTCGATGAATGGATCGGTCCGCTGGAATCGCCGCGGGGTTACCACTATGTAAAGCTGGACGCCTTTGCAGAGTCGAGACCGCTAAGCTTCGAACAGGTCTTTGATCGGGTAAAAAGGAACATGATGGGTGCCGAGCAGTCCGGCCGCATTGAGCGGCAGCTGGCGACCATCCAGGACAGGTTCACAGTCATTCGGGAGGCTGAATGAGTAAACCTGGCATTACCGGCCTGTTCCTGCTGGTGTTCTACGCGCCGCCAGGCCTGGCCCATTACATGGATATCGCCCAGTTCACCTTCTTCGAGCAGGAACAGCCGGGTGACTTTCGCCTGCTGGTGGATAATCTTCCCCAGACCCTGGTTCCCAGTCAACCGGTGACACTGCCCGACGGCTGTGCGCTGCAAAGCCGGCGGGAGAGCCAGCCTGGCTTTCTGCCGTCAGTTGAGCTGGAGTTCGCCTGCCAGCCCGGCGCACAGGGACTTATTACCACCCACTGGGGCCGGGATGGCGGCGTACTGGAATTCCGCTACCTGGATGGCAGCGTGGCAACCAGCATGCTGGCCGGTGAGCGATCGGGAACCGCCTTGGCACTGCCTGACTGGCAGGCGGATACGCTGACTCATTACGGGTTCATGGAGGCCGCCTGGCTCTACCTGGTACTGGGAACCGAGCACGTACTCATCGGCCTAGACCACCTGGCGTTCGTGTTCTGCCTGGCCATGCTGGCTACCGGTCGTCGCCTGCTGTACCTGATCACTGCCTTTACCGTCGGGCACTCCCTGTCCCTGGCCCTTTCCTACCTGGGCATCGTGCAGGTTGCCATTGCCCCGGTGGAGGCGGTTATTGCCCTTTCAGTAGTCTTCATGGCCCGTGAAGCCATCCTCCACCAACGAGCCGCTGCGGACTTGCGGAATAAGGCAGATGGGGTCATCGCGGCGCCCGGCGGTAAACCGGGGGGACTGCATTCCCGGCACGCCCGCCTGGCGATGACGGCGGGGTTTGGCCTGGTCCACGGACTTGGCTTTGCCAGCGTGCTGAGTGACCTGGGCGTCCCTGCTGACGACACGGTGCTGGCCCTGGCTTTTTTCAACGTCGGGGTGGAGGTGGGACAGGTTCTTTTTGTCAGCGTGGTACTTCTACTGGTATGGTTATTTCAGCGCATGCGCATCCACTGGTACTTTACCCGGACTTCACTTAACCTGATCGGGGCCATGGGATTGTTGTGGACGCTGCAGCGGATAATCGGCAGCTGATCAACACTGCCAGTCCAGTAGGCAGAATGACGTATGGCTGACGCGGGCTGTTTTATGCGGAAATATCGGCTGATCTGCCCTGGAGCTCGCAGGTGGCTGTGGTTGCTGACCACTACCCCGTGGTGCCGGGGCCACCTGAATAGAGTTGCCAGGCACGTCCTGCAGGCCCTGTGCGAAAAACTATTGAATAGAATTCATCCTGGGAGTATTGAATGTTTAAGCGTCTGATTTATCTAGTGATGTTGGCTATCTCCGCCACCACTGCCAATGCCCAGCCCTGGGACACGGTAGTGGGGGATGCTCTCGAAGTCGGTGAAACCGGTCCCCACTGGTTTTCTGTGCGTGGCCGGGAAATCGCCTACCTGATTGACGGGGACACCGGCCGGGTCGGCGGCACGCTGACGCTGTCCAGGTTTTCCCCCGCAATCCGGCCCCACATGGAGCAGGGACTGATATATGCCTACGGTTCGTTCTACACAAGGAACACCTATGGCGATCGCATTGACCTGGTAATTGCCTACGACGCCAATACCACTCAGCCGGTTACCGAAATCGAAATCCCGGCGAAGGCAGCGGGAATCGGGCACAGCGGCATGATCGGCCTGATGAACGATCGGTTTATCGGCGTCTGGAATATCACGCCGGGAATCTCCGTCTCGATCATCGATACGCAGACTAATGAATTCGTCACCGAAATATCCACGCCCAGCTGTGCCGGCGTGTATCCCGTGGACACCGGATTCATCATGGCCTGTGCCGACGGCAGGGCCCAGTTGATCGAGCTGGGTGAAAATGGCGAGGAGATCGGCCGGCGTCGCAGCGACGTGTTTTTCGATCTGCTGGAGGATCCTGTTTACGACTATGCAGTGGCCTCGGCCGATGGCTGGATTTTCATGTCGATGGAAGGACTGGTTTATGAAGTGACAGTGGAAAATGGCGAGGTTCTGGTCACCGACCCCTGGTCGATTAATCCACCGGACTCGGAAAACCCGGATCGCAACGGTATCGTTATCGAACCGGACGACGGCTGGCGGATCGGCGGTCGTCAACCCTTTGCGTACAGTGCCGATACCGGCATCCTGGTGACGGTGATGCATGAAGGTGGTGGCCAGGAAACTTTCGAGGATCCGGGAACCGAGATCTGGGCTTTCAATATGCCAACCCGGCGACGGGGATACCGGCTGGCTCTGGAAGGCGCCGAGGAAATCAGCAGTGTGCAGCTGACCCAGGACGAGGATCCCCTGTTGCTGGTAGCGGTAGATGGCAACATCGAGATTCGCAATCCTGAAACCGGGTCGCTGATCAGGGTAGTGGAGGATATCTCCGGCGGCCTGATCCAGAACCTGTATTTTGACTGATCAGTCATATACCGGAATGGAGTAATGTGCTAAATGATCGATCCGTTGATAACGCTGGTTGTGTCGCTGTCCCTGGCGCTGCTGTTTTTCATGGCAGCCAGGCACAAGATGAAGTCACCGCGTCAGTTCGAGGCCCAGCTCGCCGCCTATGAACTGCTGCCCCGGGTATCGGTACCCGCAGTGGCCAGGGTGCTGCCGGTACTGGAGATGCTGCTGGTCTTCCTCATCCTTATTCCGACTACGCGGCCGGTAGCCGCCGTGGCCGCCGGGCTGTTGTTGTCTGCCTACGCCCTTGCCATGGGCATCAACATGTGGCGGGGTCGCGGGGATATTGATTGCGGTTGCGGTGGGGAGCCCCAGGTGCTGTCCGTCTGGTTGCTGCTCCGCAACGTGGCGCTGGTAGCGGCGAGCCTTCTACTGCTGTTTCCTGAATCCGGACGTTCCCTGGTCTGGGCAGACAGTTTTTTTCTTATTCTTCTGACCGCTGTGCTTGCCATGGTTTACCTGCTGGTGGAGCAACTCGTGAGGAATCAGTCCGCACTTTTCAACAGGAGTTCCAGCAATGGATAGTTACTTATTTGAAATCGTCCTGCTGCTGTCGGCAGTAGTTCTTGTACTCATTATCGCCATGTTTGCCCTGGCCCGACAGATCGGTGTGCTGCATACCCGCCTGGCACCGGCCGGTGCGTTGATGACCACGGCCGGACCCAGGGTAGGTGAACCCTCGCCGGTGCTGTCGGTTCCGGACATCAAGGGTGACCCGATAACTATCGGTGGCGCTCGCAAACTGCCGCAACTGGTCCTGTTTGTCTCGCCAACCTGTCCGATCTGCAAGGAACTGGTGCCCACGGCCAAGTCCATGGTAAAGAGCGAAAAATTGTCACTGGTATTCGGCAGTGATGGTGGTGAGCTGCAGAAACACAGTGATTACGTCAGCAGGATGAAGCTTGATGACTACCCCTACATCGTATCGCTGGAACTGGGAATGAAATTTGAGGTAGGCAAGCTGCCTTACGCGGTGCTGATCGACGAGCAGGGCGTTTTGCGCTCCAAGGGCCTGGTCAACAGCCGGGAACACCTTGAGAGCCTGGTGGAGTCAATGCGCAGTGGCTACGAATCCATCCAGGACTACCTGGTCAAAGAAGAACTTATTGGAGAACAGGCATGAACAACCGAGAACAGCTTCTGGATCAACTACTTCGCGATCTGGATGCCGTCACCACCGGCGCCATCCGCTTCCTGGCAGCAAGAACTTCCCGCAGGTCGTTCTTCGGCAAGCTGGGCGTGTTGATGGCGGGAATGGGTACGCTGCCGATTCTGCCGGTGGCCCGGGAGGCCAGTGCCCAGAGCTCCGACAGCATACCGGACATGGGTAATCCCGAGTCCTGTGACTATTGGCGTTACTGCGCGTTCAGCGGCACTATCTGCAGCTGTTGTGGTGGCACCGTAACCCGGTGTCCTCCCGGTGCGGAGACAGCCACGGTGGCCTGGGTGGGCACCTGCCACAATCCGGCGGATGGCCAGGATTACCTGATTTCGTACAACGACTGTTGCGGCAAGAGCAGCTGCGGGCGCTGCGGTTGCCATCGCTCCGAGGGTGACCGGCCGGTGTACTTCCCCAGCAAGGCCAACAGCATCCTGTGGTGTTTCGGTTCCACCAGCCACGCCTACCATTGCACCCTTGCCCGTATCATGGGCGTGCAGAGCAGCAATGTTGTGGAGCCCTGACATGATCCGGCAGTCGGTATCTGGTTTCGTGGTGGCCGTCGGTTTATCTGTTGTCACCGGTTCTGCTGCTGCACAGGGGTTCATGCCTGTCTCCAATTACCTGCAGCACTGTGCCGGCTGTCATCTGATGGACGGTTCCGGCCTGCCGCCGGAAGTGCCCAGCCTGAAGGACGACCTGAGTTACCTGGTGGACAGTCCCGAGGGACGCGGGTTCATGGTTCGTGTGCCCGGGGTGGTGGGTGTACCGGTTTCCGTCGAGGAGGTCGTCGAGCTGCTTAACTGGATGGTTGCCGAGTTTTACCCGGAAGTGCAGAATTTCGTCCCGTTTACTGCAGAAGAAGTCAAAGCGGGCCGGGCTGATCCTCTTTATGATCCCCTTAGAGTACGCAAGGAACTGTTTCCGGACCTGGAACTATGATCCGATCTGCTGTTCTCCACATCGCCGTAGCCCTCTTGTCATCGACGGCGCTCAGTACTGCCGTCAATGCCGATGAAGGGGACACGCCGTCGTTTTCCTACCTGTTGCACTGCTCCGGCTGTCACCTGGAAGACGGCGCCGGTGACCCGCCGGAGATTCCGGATCTGCGAACTGACCTGGGCCGCCTGTTGGATACCGAAGAAGGCCGGGCCTATATGATGCGCGTGCCAGGTGTCACCGATACACCCATTCCTGCCGATGAAATGGCCGCCCTGTTGAACTGGATGGTGGGCACTCTGTATCCGGAACGCAAGGGCAGGTCGCCGGTAACGGCAGAAGAAGTACTGGCCGGCAGGGCCAATCGACTTTCGGATCCAATCCGATACCGCAAGGAACTGCTGGCCAGAATCGAAAACTAATTGTTTCCTGCACTCGATGTTTCTGTCAGGTTGATACCGGCCGCGGGTCGTCGTCCGTCAGGGGTTTCTGACGGGCTGCTGTAACACAGCCAAGTACGATCATGGAAGTCCCCATAACAGTGGCAGGTGTCACCTGTTCACCGAAAACCAGCCATCCCAGCAGGGCGGCCCAGATGAATGCCGAGTACTCCACCGGTAACAGGATGTTTGCCGGTGACCGGGCATAGGCCCAGGACATCATCAGCAGGGAAACGATACTGAGCATGGCGGCCACGGTGAGCGTCGGCAGTACAGTTATAGGCGGAATTACGGCAAAAAACGGCGCCAGGCTGCCGTACAGGATGACGAAGGTACAGTTCTGGAAAAAAGCGATCTCCGGAGGTCGTGCCACCAGTGCCTGCTGTCGCTGCAGGATCAGGTTGAAGGCGTAAAGCACGGCGGACATCAGTACCGCGATAATTCCTTTCTCCACATCCTCCCCGTACTCGCCGCTCAGTCTGCCGTATACGGTAATCGCGGCCCCCAACAGGCCGATCAATGAGGCAATGACCGCCTGCCGACCGATTATTTCCTTTAACAGGATTCTGGCCAGGTACAGGGCCAGCAGGGGGGCGACGAAAGTCAAACCCACGGCTTCCGCCAGGGGCAGGTGCTTGAGTCCCCAGAAAAACAGGAATGTCATCACCGACAGAACGACCCCGCGAAGCAGGTGTAACCGGATAACGGTTTTTCCCGGCCAGGCGGGCCGGGACCTGAGGAACAGGAAGCCGGCGATGACGACACCGATCAGGCTGCGCCACAGCATGGTGTTGTAAGCCCCCAGCTCCAGCGATAATCCCTTCATTACGGCGTCCATCCCGGAGAAGAACGCGATGCCCAGGCCAGCGACCAGCAGTGCGGCGGAATTGCCATGGGTGGGGAGATTCATGATCTGATCGTTAAGTGAATGTTCGGGAGGCGCTGTTGAGGTGAGCCGGGTTGCGGTTTCTGTCTCAGGCGCTTGCAGTTTAACCGACCACCACCTCGTTTAGAATCGAAATGTCGGACTGGAAAAGGCGGGGTATACACAGCCTGAATGAATTGCCCCGTTCATAGGCAGTTCTGATCCACGAACTGTCCTGTCATCAATCCGGGCACCGAGTCATGACGGGACGCTGTTTGTATGCAATGTACTACCTGTATCCGGGATCGGTCTGATAGCCGGTCCCGGATAAGGGTTCTCTGCTTTTTTAATTACAGCGGTTGAAGTCAGGCAATTACAGCAGTTCACGTCCCAGTCGGCCCCGGGGCACGCGGTAACCGGCATCCAGCACGTAATCCGGGCCGATGGAGTCGATGGTGGGTGTGCCGCTGCCGCGCATGGTGATCAGCAGTTCGCGGTTGAGCAGATCCAGCACCCGTTCCACACCGGCCTGACCGAAGGCACCCAGTCCCCAGCAATAGGGCCTGCCGATGCCTACTGCGGATGCGCCCATGGCCAGGGCCTTATAAATGTCCGTACCGCGACGGAATCCGCCGTCGATGATGACAGGAATGCGGCCGTTTACGGCGGCCACGATTTCCGGCAGGCACTCGATGGTTCCGCGCCCTGTTTCGGTGGCCCGTCCACCATGATTGGATACCACGATACCGTCGGCGCCGTACTGAACGGCGAGGGCAGCATCGGCGCCCACCTCGATGCCCTTGATAATGATGTTCATGTCGGTGACTTCCTTCATGCGACCGATGACATTCCAGGTCATGGCAGAATCGGTCAGTCCCACGCCTCGCATATCCAGCCCGTCGAACATCGGCTTGGACTGACCGGTATGACAGGCCGAACAGGTACGGTCATCTTCCCGGGTAAGAACAGCCTGGGTTTCGGTATTGCGTCCACCGGGAAGATCGATAGTCAGGCAGACAGCGGTACATCCGGCGGCTTCAGCGCGCTGCAGCATGGCGACCGTGTATTCCCAGCGATCGGTTGAATAGAGCTGATGCCAGATGGGGGCTCCCCGGGCCTCGACCACCTGCTCGATGGGCGTGGATGACTGGGTGGACAGGATCATGTGGTGACCCTTGGCCGCCGCCGCCCTGGCAGTGCCCAGTTCGGCTTCCTGATGGTAAGCGCCCTGGCTGCCCACCGGGCAGATAAAAATGGGAGAACTGGCTTCGGCGCCCAGCACGTTCACCGTGGTATCGGTCCGGCTTACGTCCACCAGCCGACGCGGCTTGATCTGAAACCGGCTAAAGCCGGCGCGATTGGCTCGCAGCGTTGTATCGCTGTCCACTCCCGTGGACAGGTAGCCGAAATGCGCTGGCGGTATTTTCTCCCGGGCAACCGCTTCCATTTCAAAGACATTGATTACCTCGGTCGGATCGGTAAGCCGCTGACCCAGCGTTTCCTCGACCTCCTGGGCAAAAGCTGAATATTCAGTCAGCAGCGGACTGGCAGCCAGAAACTTAAGAATGTCGCGACGATGGGTCATGGTGATCTCCGGTATTGGTCGGGGCCAGGGAAAATTCTGCCCGGTAAGCTATAAATGGGGTAAAGGTAGCTGCGTCCAGAACAGATGTCCAGACGCTGCCAGTGAATTCCGCCGTATGGTTTTCCCTTCCACTTGGATTCCGCCCCTGCTAGTCTTTGCCCTTGTCGCTCTATGGATACCGGGGAGAATGAGAGTGTTGTCAAAGCACCTGAAGGCCGCGATTCAGCACCTGCGTCGGTCATTGCAGACCCTGATGTTGGCGTTGCCATTAACGACGTCCGTCTATGTGCTGGCCCAGCCGGCGCAACCCGACCTGCCCAGGCAAATGGCCTGGACCGCCTACAACCTGGGATCCACGGGCTACAACCAGGCCGTGGCCATCGGTGCCATGCTGCGGGAGAAATACAATGTCACGCTGCGGGTAATACCTGGCCAGAACGACGTTTCGCGCCTGCTTCCTCTCAGGAGCGGCCGTGTCGATTTTACCGCCAACGGCGTGGCGACGTATTTCGCCCAGGAGGGGATGTTTCAGTTCGCCAACCCGGAGTGGGGTCCCCAGCCGCTGCGCCTGTTGATGGCCTCCAATGGGCTCAGCAATCAGGCGGTGGCGGTTGCCGCGGATACCGGGGTCACCAGTTTCGCCGAGCTTCGTGGTCGACGGGTACCGTTTGTTCGGGCTGCACCGGCACTGAATATTTCCATGGAAGCCTACCTGGCCTGTGGCGGACTGACCTGGGATGACGTCATTCGGGTGGACTTCCCCGGCTACGATGCCAAGTGGAACGGTATCATCAATGGCGACGTGGACGTGGCTTTCGGCGCTACCGTGTCCGGACCGCCCTATCGTCTCGAAGCGTCGCCCCGGGGTATCCGCTGGTTACCGGCTCCCCATGACGACGAGGCCTGCTGGCAACGGCTGCTGGCCGTGGGTCCTTACTTCACCAGGCATATGGCCACCAGGGGGGCGGGAATATCCGACCAGGATCCCAACGAGGCCGGAAACTATCCCTATCCCATGCTGACCACCCTGGCAAGCAAGGACAATTCCCTGGTTTATTCCCTTACCCGGGCCATCAACGAGAATTACGACGACTACAAGGATGCCGATCCCGGTGCCATTGGCTGGGCACTGGAGCGCCAGGTATTTGACTGGGTAGTCCCCTACCATGAAGGTGCCGTGGCGTATTGGCGGGAAATCGGTGTCTGGACGGACGAACTGGAAGCACATAATCAGTCGCTCGTTCATCGCCAGGAAGTACTGGCGGCTGCCTGGTCCGAGGTTACTGCGCAGCGAATACGCGATCAGGATGAATTCGTGGCGACCTGGCTGGCGCTGCGGGCCAGTCGTCTGGAAGAAGCCGGGCTGGATCCGGTCTGGCGCTAGGGAACCTCTGATTAAGTATGGAAATACTCTGGCTTTCAGGCGAGTTCACTGACGCGGCGTCTTGCCGCTGGCATGCGTCCGCCTGTCAAGGCGAGACAACCCTTTTTGACCCAACAAGGGCAGTGGACTCGCCTGGAAGCCCCGACCGGCGGGGCCTGTCGGGCGCCACTGCGGTGTTGTCGCGCTTGGCAAGGGCGACGGCCATTCCCGGCGCACGACGCCTTGCAGTGGCGCCCGACAGATTCCCGCAGAGCACTTCCATACTTAATCAGAGATTCCCTGGTGTCCGATAATGCGCCCGGGCTTCCGGTACCGCTGCGGTGGCTGACGGGATTTGCGGCCCTTGGCAGTGCTTTTCTGGCCATGGATTCACTCAGGCTTTTTGCCGAGGCGCCGCTGCTTGATTTTGTCATAACGGTACAGAATCATTATTACTATGCCCTGATGGGCTTGCTGCTGCCACTTTCCTTCCTGTTGTACCCTATGTTTCGCCATACCAGGATTTACTGGCTTGACGGTCTGTTCAGCCTGGCGGCATGCGGGGCTTGTGTGTTCTTTTTTATCAATGCCGAAACGATGCTGGACTATGGCTGGGAATTTTCCGCACCCGGTTACGCGGTTGGGGTCAGCTACCTGCTGTGGCTGCTTATCATGGAAGCGGTACGTCGCAGCGGGGGCTGGGTACTGTTTACCCTGGTCCTGGTTTTTTCGCTTTATCCCGTGGTAGCGGACCGGCTGCCAGGTCCGGTGTCGGGTATGGCCTCTAGCCTGGCTGAAACCGCGTCCTATCACGTAATGAGCATTGAAAGCATCCTGGGTTTACCCTTCCGCGCCTTTGCGGAACTGGTTGTCGGCTTTCTCATTTTCGGCATTGCCCTGCAGCATACCGGTGGCGGCCGCTTTTTCATTAACCTGGCCTTTGCCCTGTTCGGTCACGTACGGGGTGGGTCCGCCAAGGTTGCCATTGTCTCCAGCGGCCTGATGGGGTCCATGAGCGGCAGCGTCATTACCAACGTGCTGACTACCGGGCAGATGACCATTCCGGCGATGCGCAAGAACGGCATGGAAAGAGAATATGCCGCAGGGATCGAGGCCTGCGCGTCCACCGGCGGCGTGCTGTTGCCGCCCATAATGGGATCGACGGCGTTTGTCATGGCTACTTTTCTCAATGTGCCATACACCACCGTGGCCCTGGCCGCCGCGATTCCGGCGATGCTGTATTTTTTCGGCCTGTTCGTGCAGGTGGATGCCTATGCTGCCCGTCGCGGGTTGAAAGGCACGCCGCGCGAGGAGCTGCCGCGACTGTCCGAGACCATGAAACAGGGTTGGTTTTACATTGCCGCTTTCCTGGTCCTGATATTCCTGCTGGTCTACCTGCAGCGGGAAGCGGTAGCGCCGTTCATCGCCACCGGCTTGCTGCTGGTACTGAATCAGTTGAGCCCGGGTTACCGGTGGACATCGAGAGAAGCCGGTTCATTCCTGGTGGCTACCGGCAAACTGTTGACGGAATTACTGACCATCATGGCCGGTGTCGGTCTGATCGTCGGCGCCCTGTCCGTTACCGGGCTGTCGGGTACCCTGGTCAACGACCTGCTCTATATTGCCGGTGATTCCACGCTGCTGCTGCTGCTGATGGGTGCCTTTACCAGTTTTCTGCTGGGGATCGGTATGACAGTCACGGCCGCCTACGTCTTTCTCGCCATTGTCCTGGCGCCGGCCCTGATTCAGGGTGGCCTTGACCCGATGAGCGTACACCTGTTCATCCTGTACTGGGGTATGCTGTCCTTCATCACCCCGCCGGTAGCCCTGGGTGCTTTTGCCGCCGCCAGTATTGCCGGCTCCTCGGCACTGGCCACCGGGTTCAAGGCCATGCGTCTAGGCAGCGTGATTTACTTCATTCCGTTTTTCTTCGTCCTCGACCCCGCATTGATCATGTCCGGCAGCTGGCCGGCGACGCTGTGGGCAACACTTACGGTGGCAACGGGGGTAGTATTGATTGCCGGGACACTTCAGCGCTATCTTCTGCTGGTAGGACCACTGGAACGCAGCGGAGCGATGGGTACGACGGGCCGCGTGTTCACCGTTATCGGTGGCGGGCTGGTGGCGTTGCCAACCATGGAAGTTATAGGAATCGGTCTGGGTGACACGGCGCTTTTGGCAATGGGGGCGGCGCTGGCGTTTTCCGGTATATTAATGTGTCGAGGCGAAGCAGCCGGGGATCAGTTTGAAACCTGACGATGCAGGTCGTCAGCCATTTTTCTGGAGGCGAGCAAGTCGATGAAAAAATTAATTGCTTTACTGCACCGCAGCATACTGCTCAGCGTCATGGGGCTGTCATTCACGGGAATCGCGTTCCCGCTCTGGGCCCAGGATCTGGAGAATGGCCGCCAGCTGTTCCAGACCCTGTGTGCCCGCTGCCATGGCATTCTTGGTGAAGGTGGAGAAGGGCCGAGCCTGAAACGGGCGCAGTTGTCCCGGGCGCCGGACGATGACGCACTGATGGCGATTATCGTTGGTGGCATTCCGGGGACCGGAATGCCCGGATCACGACAGCTGCGTGGCGGCGACGACCGGGACGTGGCGGCCTATGTCCGCAGCCTCGGGCAGTTGCCGCCGGAATCCATGCCCGGTGATCCGGAGGCCGGACGCCTGGTATACCAGAATGTCGGTAACTGCAGCAGCTGCCATATTCTCCAGGGCCAAGGCATCGGGATAGGGCCGGAGCTCACCGGGGTGGGATTGCGGCGCAATGCGGCGTATCTCCGTCAGTCCGTGCTCAGTCCAGAAGCGGATCAGCCCCGGGTGGTGGATCGGTTCCGGGGATCACTGAACGCCTTTCTCACCGTGCGCATCGTGTCGGAACGTGGCAACTACGAAGGCATGCGCATCAACGAGGACGAGTTCACCGTGCAGATGCGGGACCTTGCCGGTGACATTTATTCTTTCGACAAAGCCGATCTGATCAGTTACGAAAAAGCCTTCGGACATTCCTTTATGCCGGGATACAACGCGGTGCTGAACGAGCAGCAGATAGACGATGTCGTGTCTTTCCTGATGAGCCAGCGAGGAGACCTGCAATGAACCAGCAAACCCACTCTTTAGCCGCGTTGGGGCCAATTATTCGCGCAATTTTCCTCCTCGTGCTGCTTGTTGTCAGCGTCGCGTCGCGGGCCGACACCAGCTACCAGGCGCTGCTTGCCGACGAAAGCAACGGGGCGGACTGGCTGTCCTATTCGGGAGGCTACAAGTCGCAGCGCTTTTCCCCCCTGAGCCAGATCAATCCCGCCAACATCGATCAGCTGAAGGTCCTCTGGGCGTATCAGATGCAGCCCCCCAGCCTGGGCGGTGCCGGTCTGCAGGAAACCACGCCGCTGGTGGCCGACGACATCATGTACCTGACCGAGTCACCCAGCAGCGTCACGGCCCTGGATGCCCGCAGCGGTCGAATGCTGTGGCATTTTGTACCGGACATTTCAGAGGACGTGCTGAATATCGGCTTTCCCCGCATCAATCGAGGCGTCGCCCTGCTGGACGATACCGTTTATGTTGCCACGCTGGATGCCCGGCTGTTCGCGCTGGACGCCGGCACCGGTGCGGTGCGCTGGCAGACCACCGTGGCCGATAACTCGGTGGGCTTCTCACTCACTCTGGCCCCGCTGGCCCTGGACGGCAAGATCGTGGTGGGGGTCAGCGGCGCCGAGGCCGGCGTGCGCGGCTTCATCGATGCCTATGACGCCAGCAGTGGTGAGCGGTTGTGGCGCACGTTCACGGTACCGGCGCCCGGTGAACCCGGGAGCGAAACCTGGCAGGGGGATGCCTGGCAGACCGGCGGTGGTTCCACCTGGCTGACCGGTTCCTTCGATCCGGAGCTTAACCTGCTGTACTGGACCACCGGCAACCCGGCTCCGGACTGGAACGGTGACCTGCGCCCGGGTGACAATCTTTTCACCTGTGCGGTCCTGGCACTGGATCCGGATACCGGTGAGATGCAGTGGTTTTTTCAGTACACCCCCCATGATACCCACGACTGGGACGCCAACCAGATCCCCGTGCTGGTTGACAGCGAGTTCGAAGGCGAGCAGCGCAAGCTGCTGGCTTTGGCCAACCGCAACGCGTTTTATTACCTGCTGGATCGTGAGACCGGTGAATTCCTGCTGGGGGAGGAGTACTCCTACCAGACCTGGGCGGAAGGCATCGATGAGAACGGCCGGCCCATCGTCATTCCCGGAACGGATCCCACCTACGAGGGCAACGTGGTCTGGCCCAGCCTGCAGGGCGCCACCAACTGGTTTTCCCCCTCCTACAACCCGCGCACCGAGCAGTTCTTTGTGGCCAACCGGCGTATGGGCGCCATGTATTTCAAGGCCGATGTCGAGTACCAGCCGGGGGCCCCTTTTCTCGGTGGCGGTGAACAGGCCTTCGACGGTGACCAAGCCTCGGGTGCGGTACTCGCCCTGGATGTGATGAGCGGTGAGTTGCAATGGGAATTCGAACTGCAAACGCCGCCGTGGTCCGGGGTCATGGCTACCGGAGGCGGCCTGGTCTTCGGGTCCAGCAACGAGGGCAACTTCTTCGCTCTTGATGCCAGGGACGGGCAGGCCCTGTGGAGTTTCAACACCGGTGCCCACATCCGCACCAATCCCATGGGCTTCGCTGTAGACGGGCAGCAACGGGTCGCAATCATCGGCGGCCAGACGCTGTTCGTGTTTGGACTGCGGTAAGATCCATTCCAAAACAACACCAGACAGAGATATTCCCAATGGATCCAAAGCATCAGAAGATCTCCGTGGTAACCGGAGCAACCTAGGGACTGGGCTCTGAAACAAGCCTCGGCCTTGACCGCTGCGCGTAAAGCCTTCCTGAACGTGGAAGGATGCAGATGATGCCGACACAGTTCGCCAGTCAGGGGATGAGCGCAAAGATTGGTGGAAGGAAACAGGTACGCCCAGGCCGGTTGCATGAACGCCTTGGGATACTTTCTCGACAAGGCCGGACTCATACTGCAGCCCACCCCGCGGGCATTGTCTTTGCGCTGAAACTTCGTTGCTGATTTGATTTGCTCCCTGATATCTGTAAGCAGAGACGGCGCGAGCAGAGTCTGGCGATCTTTTCGCCCCTTGCCATCGAACACGGTGATAGATTTACGGTCCAGGTCCAAGTCTTTGATTCGCAGCGAAAGACATTCACTTATTCGCAAGCCGCCACCGTACATGATGAAGCCGGCAAGCCTGGTTGAACCACGCATGCACGCCAACACGTTGCTCATCTCAGCCTGTGTCAAAACAGAGGGAAGTGAACGCTGTTTTCTGGCCAGTTTGACTCCAAGGTCGCCCACCGTGATGCCGAGATGTTTCTGATAGAGAAACACCAGTGCGTTGAGCGCTACTTTTTGAGTGTTAACGCTCACGTGATCCCGTACAGCCAGCTTGGTCAGATAGTCGGTTATCCGACCCGGGCCCACTTCCGCTGGATGACGCATCTCGCAGAAATGGATATAGCGCTTGATCCATAGCAGATAGGTTTTCCCGGTAGCATAACTATAGCCGCGCCCGCGAATGTCATCCCGCAACCTGGCAAGAAAGGGGCTTCCCATTACCTGGTACTTTTTGTATGTCCAATTGCGTAGAGTTTTCTACAAAAGTAGATCAGGTCATTCAAAAATGCATAGTATTGACTGTTTTTTGTAAAATTGCGGATAGGTCGGATATTTGCGCATATGAGAAATTCTCGCTTTCGCCGTATGACGGTTTTGGCAAGGATAGTTGTTTCAATGCAACGATTTGGAGCGTAAACTGAATCCGGGATGCAAAATAAATACAGCTACCCAGCAAAGAAGGAAGCCCACTACAAAAATGTTATTCGCACCGACTCTGTGCCAACGTGTAGAATAGTGAAATTACATTTGGAGGATTTATGAAAAGTCCTAACATCATCAGAGATCCAGACATTCTTAATGGCACACCTATCTTCAAGGGGACTCGCGTACCCGTTCGAATATTGATCGAATCTCTCGAAGAAGGAGATAGCCTAAATGTTTTTCTTGAAAACTATCCTAGTGTATCCAGGGAGCAAGCTATAGAAGTGCTAGATTTGGCCAAGGAAAGCATCACAAATGAAGCTGCTGCTTGATGAATCTGTCCCAAAAAGTTTGAAGGAAGTATTTCCTGACCACTTCGAAATAGATACTGTACAAGAAGCAGGATGGGCCGGCACGAAAAATGGTGAGCTGCTTGGACTAGTTCGTGAGCACAACTACTCAGCACTAATCACTGCAGACCGAGGTATTGCGCATCAGCAGAACGCTGCAGTTATAGAAGTCATCGTCGTAGTCCTGGTAGCATTTCGAACACATGTAGACCATTTGTACCCTTTCGTCCCAGATATTGTGACTTTTCTAGAAGGAAAGCCTGAGAATGGAGTGCATATATTTGGCGAATAACAAAGTTTTCAATGGGTCGGGCGCACTCCGCGCAGCGGGGGAATGGCTGGCGCCATTCTATCCGCCCGCTGTGCTCGCGCACCCGCCACTTAAAAACGGCGTTATGTGCGCCAACAATGCGCAAACTGAGAAGTTATGACGGAAGTTGATCTCTTAGAACTTATAGCCTATCGAGGCGAGCGAATTTGGAGCCTAGTCGAATGGTGGTCGAGCATAAGTTTTGCTGTTATGGCCGCAGCCTATTTGGGGTCCGGAAAACTTAATAGAACTATTATCACCCTTATTACCATTATGTATACCGTAGTCTTTCTGACTACCATTCAGGCGTTGGGCAACCAATATAACTTCGTTGCAACCGCATATGAGCAATTGGCCAGCATTGCTGCATCTGAATCATTAGGTATAGTAAGCAATGCGGCGCTTGAGAGGCAGGGTAGCAGAGTTCCTATAGAACCAATTCTCCTCTTCGGTAGCTATTTCTTTACAATAGGATTCATGATTTATTGTTACAAGAAACTTAGAGGCCCTGCTGATTAGAGCATCTCCAGGCACATAACAATAAAATCAAAAAGGAGCCTGGGCTGCGCCCAGCCCCTATTATTCAAAGCGTTATGTGCCTTTACAAGATTTAAGAAATGGCGATTTATTCTCAACCAACAAGAATTCTGATGAAAGAGATGGCTAAGGAACTTGCCAGCTCAGCAAAGGAAACATTTTCCAAGCAACAAGCTTTAGCCTGGTTTTCAGAGCATTATCCTAAAATCAAATCTGGAACTGTGACCGCCCATCTCATTCGGATGTCTACTAATGCGCAAAGCAGAACTCATCACAATGTAATACCTGGCGATGACGATCTGTTCTTTCAAGTTGGGCGTGGAAGCTACAGACTTTACCGTCCGGATGTCGATCCAGAACCCATTTATGCAGGAGCAGGTTCAATCGATGCTCCTTCAAAATTGGAAGGTGAAGACGAATCAGAAGACGCAAGCTCACCCGAATCAACCGGTGAGTTTGCATACGAAGCAGATTTAAAGAACTACCTCGCGAAGAATTTGTATCAACTCGAGTCCGGCCTCCGATTGTACGAGGAAGAAGGAGTTACAGGGATTGAATTTCCTGCTGGCGGACGGTTCATAGATATTCTGGCACTTGACTCTAGTAACAATTTCGTAGTAATCGAGCTAAAAGTCTCGAAAGGCTACGATCGAGTTATCGGTCAGCTTATGAGGTATATGGCATGGATAAAGACAAATTTGGCCGATTCTGATCAAGGCGTTCGAGGTGCGATCGTGGCCCGGAGCATCAGTGAAGACCTTAAGCTCGCTTCTTCTCTAGGGCCGAGCATTGATATGTACGAATATGAATTATCGATTCAATTGAAGAAAATTAGCAGAAGCGGCACATAACAATACGCTCTGAGTTGGTCGTCAAGCTTTTCCTGTCAGATAACCTCGGCATTTTTCCTTTGCAATGCGAACATATAGGTTGACTCGTTGTAGGGAGTTTTGGTCTGCCAACACCTGAACAGTATCCGGATCCATTTGAATGCAAGCATGCGAAGGGTTGCCTGGTGTGACTTGCCTTCCGCTCGTTTCCTGTCGTAGAAGGTCTTGGACCAGTAGGAATACTTGGTTGTCTGCCTCGCCCATTCGACAAAGGTTTGTCTCAGGAACTTGGGACAACAGTATCTCCAGTGGACCCAGGTCCTGGTGCCGCTGCGCTCCATGACTGGAGCCACACCCGAGTACCGGGCTATCTCATCAGCGGAGCTGTAGCGCGTTCGATCGGTACCCAGCGCGGCGAGCAGTCGAGGCCCAAAGGCGGCGCCGGCACCCGGCAGTGAGTCAAATAACTCGTACTCAGGATGCGCTTGAAAATGTGTAGCTATTTCGCAGTCGTAATCCTGAATGGTCAGTAATACCTGTCGAAGCTGCTTGATGAGAGCAACAGCGCGCTTCTCAAACGGTATGACAATGCCCTCATCCTCGGTAAGTGGCATGGCCTGTCTTATGGCCTCGAGCCGTCTGGCGAGAGTTATTGTCAAATCTGATGTTTGATCAGTTGAATCAAGCGGCGGCCTGATCGACTGTTGTCACCTCAACACCATCTTTGAATTTGATTCCGGTTACCACTTTCGCCAGGTAATCGAAACCCCTTAATCGTCTCCATTTCTTCTCGGCACATTGACCTAACTTGAACATCATGTGCAGCATACCGTCTCGTGAAAGGCAGCCCTTGGAACGTTTGGTCCGGTGGCGGATCGTCCCGAAGGTCGATTCAATCGGATTACTGGTCCGTATGCTCTGCCAGTGCTGAGCTGGGAAATCATAGAAGGCCATCAGTTCCTCCCGGTCTTTCTGCAAGCAGACGGTGGCTTTCGGATACTTCGGCTCATACGTCTCGATGAACAGATCGAAGGCCTTTTCCGCCTCGGCCTTGGTTGGTGCCTGCCAGATGGCATGCAGTGCCTTTTTAGCTTTCGGCTGGACCGATTTCGGCAGGCAGTTCAACACATTCACGGTCTTGTGCATCCAGCAGCGTTGCTGACGGCTCGCCGGATACACTTCTTCCAGCGCCGCCCAAAAGCCCATGGCCCCATCGCCAATGGCCAGTTCCGGTATATTCATTCCGCGCGCCTTCAGCTTCAGCAGCACCTCGCGCCAGCTCTGGGTGGATTCCCGCACTCCATCCTCAATCGCCAGAAAACGCTTCTGTCCACGCGCATTCACACCAATCACCACCAGGGCGCACAGCTTAGTCTGCTCCGCCCGCAGGCCGCTGTAGACACCGTCAGCCCACACATACACCCAGCGATCCTTCTCCAGACGGTCCTCGTTCCAGTGCTGGTACTCTTGCGCCCAGACCTGTTTCAGCCGCGACACTGTGCTGGCCGACAGACCCTCTGCATCCGCTCCCACCAAGACCTTCAGTGCATCGCCCATCTCGCCACTGGAAATCCCTTTCAAATACAACCAGGGCAGCGCCGCTTCCAACGATTTGGTCTTGCGCACATACGGGGGTACCAAGGCCGAGCGAAACGTCACCGGCTCACCGGTCTTGGCGCGTACCTTGGGGATCTTGACCGTAACCGGACCCAGCCCTGTCTGTAGCTGGCGAGCCGGCAGATGGCCGTTACGCACCACGCCTGCTTTGCCGCCTTCCGTTCGCCGCTCGCTGTGTTCCGCCAGCAACTCCTGCAACTCTGACTCCACAGCCTGGTAAATCAACTGCCCGGCGCCTTTCCTCAGCAACTCGGTTAACGGATCATCAATCGTGTCTCGACTGGACAGCTTTACAACGTTATTCTTGCTCATAGGTGGTGTATCTCCATTGGTTGTTTTGGTGCTTCGCAACAACAAATCAACCAGATACGCCGCCTTTTTTCAACCTCACTCAAACACCAGATTCAGTTATAACTCGTCTGGCGATGACGTCTTCCCTGCCACAGCGGTTGGATTTAAAGAATTGCCGGAGTGTAGCTTCCGACTCGGTCTGCGCCTTGGCCAGGGTGGACCAACGCGTCATAAAGTCACAGAACAGGACCGTATCGATGTCGTTAAACCACTGTAATGCCTGGGGATAATAGGCCTTCAGCGAGGACGTGATCGTATTGGTCAGATCAACTTTGCGCTGTACAAACTCACGGCGATCCTCCACCAACTGCTGCAGAATGCGGGTTCTGGGATCCTCGGGAATAAGAGGCCTGAGAGAATCCGGGTGCTTGAGCAGGTAGTCCAGTTGCAGGAACGCATCGGTTGGATCATCCTTGGCGCCACTTTGAGAGAAAGATTCCCGATATCGGGCCAGAGCCCTGGGCGAGATGGGGAACAAGGTGATGAACGGGTATTTAAGAAGCGCGGAGACCACCGGTCCGGTTTTGAGTTCCAGACAAATAGCCACACGCCTGCCCCGGAATCGCTTTTGTAAAGCGTCAGCCCAGGCGGCAATGGACTCGGGAGAGTGCTGGATTACCCCATACTCCAACTGATCCTGATTTCCGGCCTTGAGGCACAAATCATGCTTCTGGTCCGCCCAGTCGAGGCCGATACGGGCTGCAAAACGTGGAGAATCAGACTTCATAAAGCCCCCCTATTGTTGTACTGTTGAATGGCTGTGGGGTATGCAGCTTACTTCTGCGAAATGATTATAGATAAGTCGGTTGGACGACGATCTCTGAGTATTCGTTAGCGAAGTAAGCACACCCGGTAGCTCGAAAGGATTGTTATGAGCATCGTGTGCTTCTGTGCAATTGTTCGTAGTTACCGGGTGCATACCTTCTTTTAGAATACTGTTTTTGAACAGACATACCGAGTATGTAAGAAGGTTGAACAACTATAAAGTGTGCAATGGTAGCGCCTCACCACATCTGATTTGCGGATGGCTGCGCCATCTTATCCGCAAACCAGATGCGGCGAGACACAACCTTAACAACGGCGTTATGTGGCCAGTAGAGATCAGTGATGGATTCTAGAATAAGCATAATCACTTTGGGCGTACAAGATTTAGAAAGATCGTATCGGTTCTACAAATTGGTATTAGGGTTTCCGACAACTCGCGATCCCGATCAAGGAATAATCTTCTTTCAGACCAATGGAGTATGTTTAGCGTTGTACCCTTTGGAGAAGCTTGCGGAAGATGTATCTCCCTCGCTGTCTGCTGATCGTAGTGGTTTCCCAGGAATGACACTTGCCCACAACACTAAGTCTAGAGAAGAAGTTAACGAAATTCTTCAGCAGGCGGAGAAAGCTGGTGGAAAAATTGAGAAACCGGCGGAAGATGTATTTTGGGGAGGGTACAGTGGCTACTTCTCCGACCCAGATGGCTACTACTGGGAAATCGCATACTCGGACAGTTGGGAGTTTAATGACGATGGTAGCCTGATCATTGAATAGTCCACATAACAATCAATTCTATAAAGGACAAACTGCTATGCAGTTTGTCTATAAACAAGGGCGTTATGCGGCGCCAATTAGTTGACACCCGTAACGTAACGCGTTACAATTAATGGGTGATTCAAAGCTTCAAACATAAAGGGCTTGAGAGATACTTTCTGAAAGGTACTAAGGCAGGCATTCAAGCCAGCCATGAGAACCGAATCAGATTGATCCTAGGTAGGCTGCATGCAGCCAAAGACCTAAGAGATATGGACCTTCCAGGTCTACATCTCCATCAATTAAAAGGTAAGAGTCGCGGGCGCTGGTCTGTCCGAGTTAGCGGTAACTGGCGAATTACCTTCAAATTTGACGGCCCTGACGCCGTCGATGTCGACTATGAGGATTACCATTAGCTATGTCCATGCAAATGCACAACCCACCGCATCCAGGCGAAATTCTCAGAGAGTTTTGCCTCGAGCCGCTTGAACTTTCTGTTACTGACGCAGCCGAAGCGTTAGGGGTCAGTCGTAAGACCCTTTCTTCCATTCTTAACGGACGTGCTGGTATTAGTCCCGAAATGGCTATTCGGTTGTCTAAGGCATTCGATACCACCCCAGAGAGCTGGCTCAATCAACAACAACAGTATGATCTCTGGCAAGCAATGCAATCTGGTGCGGGTATAAAGGTGAAAAGGCTACGAGCCGCATAACAATTAAGTCAATTAGGGACCGGCTCACTGCGCGTGGTGGGCGAATGGCCTACTGGCCATATTATCCGCCCACCATGCTCGCGAACCGGCCCATTACTAAAAGCGTTATGTTCCTTGATACTTAAGAAATCGCGCATATAATAACGCTAGACGTTAATAACGCAAAACGTTGCTATCCGAAAATGATCGTATCATTCAGTTGCGAAGATACTCGTGCCTTAAGCGAAGGCCGTAGAGTAAGGCAATTCATAAGCATTGAGAGAGTTGCTCTTCGTAAACTCAGACAATTGCAAATTGCTGAGAAAATTTCAGATCTCAGAGTTCCTCCGGGCAACCACCTCGAAGCTTTGAAAGGAGATCGTAAAGGTCAGCATAGCATCAGAATCAACGACCAATATCGAATCTGCTTCCGATGGACGACCGCTGGTGCAAGCAATGTTGAGATCGTAGATTATCACTAGGAGTAAAACCATGAAGAGACTATCACCAGTTACTCCAGGAGAATTGCTGAAAGAGGAGTTTCTCGACCCTATGGGTATTACTCAGTATCGACTGGCGAAGGAGATTGAAGTACCCGCGCAGAGAATTGGAGCCATTATCTCGGGCAAGCGTTCTATTACCGCTGATACCGACCTGAGGCTTTGTCGCTTTTTCGGTCTATCAAATGGCTATTGGCTGCGCGCACAGGCGGCCCATGACACTGAAGTTGCAGCAGAAGAGCTTTCCAAGGAAATTTCACAGATCAGGCCTTGGAAAGTCACAAATCGTCAAGTCAGAGACGGAACATAAAGTGTTCAATGGTAGCGCCTCACTCCATCTGGTTTGCGGATAAGATGGCGCAGCCATGCGCAATCCAGATCGAGTGAGCCACAACCGTTAACAAGGGCGTTATGCAGCGTAAATCAAGGCTTCCACAAGAATATTGACATATCATATTTAGTATATATACTCTTTTTGATATGTGGGTAGTATACGAACACAAACGAGTATCAAAGAACCTGGCTTCGGCCCCTATTGAAGTACTGAAGCGATATGAGAAATGGAAGGATGTTGTCTCAATATCAGGACCTGTTGGCCTCAGATCAATTAAAGGGTTTCACGATGAATCCCTGTCAGGGAAATGGAAAGCCTATCGATCTTCGAGACTCACTATTCAGTATCGAGTCATCTATAAGATTGAGAAAGACAAAGTACTCGTCCAGGTAGAAAACGTCACTCCGCATGATTACCGGAGGAAGTGAAATGAACGATTACAGATTAGCCAAACGTAATGTTGAAGTATCGGTTGGAGAATCCGTGAAGATCTTGAGAGAGCTTCAGGAGTTAAGCCAGAATGAACTGGCTCAGGTCTCCGGGATTCCCCAAGCAACTATCTCAGCAATTGAGAACGACAGAGTACAGCTTGGTGTTGAGCGTGCCAAAGTCCTAGCCAGGGCCTTGCGCTGCCATCCGGCAGTGCTGGTTTTCCCAGGCTGGGATATCGAGCATGAATCTGCTGCATAACAATCAAATCAATCAGGACGGACCGTTATGCGGCCCGATCAACTATAAAGGGCGTTAGGTAGCCTGTGGATTCTTCGTTCGAACACCTAAGCGTATTCGCGGAAGTCGCGGCGGCCCTTGTTGGCTTCATTGCAATATTTCTTGTCCTCGTTCGACGAGAGGAGAAATTTCCAGCGGAGGACGCAATAAGAATACGAGTGATGGTGCTAGTCGGATTCGCGGGGATCTCCATGTCGCTATTGCCCATAGCTATCGCTGAAACCAACTTGGATAACGTACAGGTATGGGTCATGAGTAGCGTCGCATTCATTGTCATGATCGGCAGCATAGCGGCGTACACTGCGGTCCGCCATTTTCAGCTGCCGGATACGGCTAGAGAAAATATCCCTTGGAGCAATTTGCTCATTGGTTGGAGCTGCGCCGCGGCTGCAGCGGGCCTTTTAGCTTCGAACGTGTTGCAGATGCCTATTTTCGGCTATTCATTCTCATATACTGCTTCATTGCTTCTCGTGCTTGCTGTTGGCGCTACAAACTTTTACATAATTGCAATACAGAAACTGTTGGAGCTATGAGAGTTCTGCTAGCCGAAAATTGGAGGCTGTTGGGGTGGCTGAACGGCTGGGTACAACCACCCACAGGGGTTCTACCCCGGTTTTACGGACACTGCAAAGCTTGCAATGGCCTGCGACCATTTTATTGCAAGCTTCACAGCGCCGCCTGCCAAGCCTTAACATGGACGTAATGTGTCTCGTAGCATCGGCATCGCACTAGAGTAAGCAATATTGTGAAAACGGACAGCTGATGAATAGAAAGCACAAACTCATTGCCTCTTTTTTACAGTTCCGCAAGCCCTGCGCGGCGGATCTGGCCAATAAACAAGGGCGTTATGTGTGCATATAGGAATCTTGCATGACCGAATATGAGTTAGTTTCACTTTTGCGAGAAACCGCGTCGACGATTTCTCAAGATTTTGAATTTTATATATCAGCTACATTTGGAGTCATATTGGTCAGCTATTTTGTCGGGGACAAAATATCAAATATTCACAGAACAGTGCTGCTTGTCTTATATCTTGGTTCAGTAGCATTATTCTATTTTCGATATCAAAATCTTTTAGAATAAATTACGTTTATAACGGGGAATTTGCGGGACCTAGGTAGTGATTTCCTGGTGCATCTAATGTCTTTGTTGTTTCTTGGGCAAGAAGGCTCATCGTGATATTTGGGTCTGCAGCGGCGGTCCTTCTCATTTTCAAGCCTGTACTATATCCAGTATCAAAGATCGAAGACAGTGCAAATGACACATAACAGACTGTCCAATGTTAGCGCCCCACCACACCTGGTTTGCGGATGGCTACGCCATTTTATCCACAAACAAGGTGCGGCGGATCGCAACCTTTACAACGGCGTTATGTGCACAACCATCGTGCCACCGGAAAATATAGCCAGAAATTGGAGCTAGTATGTCTTACTACATTGACGGTTTCGTTCACCCCATTCCCCGAGACCGGCTAGACGAATACAAAAAATTGGTTGTGGAAGTTGCGGAGATTTGGAAAGAACATGGTGCACTAGACTATTGGGAATCTGTTGGAGACGATTTGAATTTGGAAGGAACACGCTCGTTTACCGATCTGGTTAACGCCACGGAAAATGAATGCATATTATTTGGCTGGGTCACTTTTACTACCCGTGAAGCACGCGACCTGGCCAATGAAAAAGTAGCTGCCGATCCGAGAATGGCGGAATTAATGGCTGCAGCTGATGTAGGTTTTGACGCAAAACGAATGGCTTATGGTGGTTTCCAAACATTCACTCAATCGCCTAATGCGTGAGAATTAACCGCGGGACTGCCTCTGAGAAAAAGTGCGAAACATTTTTGACACTACCAGCCTGTCGTCGGGTACTCGAGGCCTGAAAATATTGTCGCCAGCGATTCGCTTTAAAGGTGGGTGGGCGTCGGATCGGTGTCGGGGAAATGTACCACGCAACCTACGGCCAATCTGATACGAAAAGGAGGGGCTGCTGTGATGCGAACAGGAGGTATTGTTGTAATCAGTGGCCAGCCGGAGAATCTCTCCGACCGGCCGTCTACGGTTCAGGAGCGCGGAGTCCAGAAAAACACTTCCCACTCTCGCAGCGGTTCTGACCCGGCATAAAGTGGTTCGTCCAGCGTGCGGCCGGACCTGGCGGCCCATTGTGCCATCATTTCCAGGCGACGTGGTTGATCGGTTATCTCCGTGGCCGTCATCTCGTAGGTCTGGTCACCAATCCGCAACAGCCCGTCACCGCCGCGTTCCCTGACCCGTTGAGCCCAGTACCCGCCGTCGGGACGGGTGGCCGTGATCACGCCGTCGGGAGTGCCAACCCAGGACAGGTAAATGACGAAGGGCGGGAAGCCGGCCTGCTTCATCATCAGTGGACCCTGGTGCTGACTGTTCAATGGGGTGAAATCCGCGGGAGGTTCGGAGAGAGTGCCGCCGATGATGATGCCTGGCGTGCGCCCAAGCCCCTGGTTTGACAGGTAGGGGGCGGTGAACATCCAGGCCAGTATTCCGCCGATGATCACAACGCCTGCCGATATTCCGGCGATCTTGCCTTTACTCATTGCCCTGACTCCTCGTTGTTTTTTAAAAGGGGCTATACCGTATCCGCATTTCCACTGTTTGTCTAACAGACTGTTAAAAAACGCCCTATCAGCGCTCCTGTAGACCCTGGAAGCTGGCAAGGGTGCCGTATCGTTGAAACTGACCGGTCCAGGTCAGGGCCAGGGTTCACAGCGAAACCGCAGCGCCACGCGGGAAGTTCTGCCGGGTAACAGCGACGGATCGGTAGCAGTCTCCTCGACAATCTCCGCGGTGCCGCTGTGGTTCTGACAATAGGAAGAGGCTTCAGCCATTGCCGCGGATCGCAGCCTGTCCAGCCCCAGTACGGCAGTGCTCGAGGTTTTCTCCACCAGGTAGGTATCGGTACCTACCTGCATTACGCCCGGGTTCGAGGCACAGGCGGCCAGCAGTGCGCTGACCAGCGTTGAGATGAGCGGCAAACCTGACCTGACCATGACATTTCCTCCAGGCCCCCAATGATAAGCCATGGTCAGGCATTGCGCATCCACCGGTTACCGGGACGATCCCGGCAGGACTATGGTATCGGCATAGCAACCCTTCCGGGCATAGACGTCCGTGGTGATCATCCCCCCGCAGGTCACCCACAGGGTGACTACTGCACACTGCCGGTTTTCAGGTACCGGTCCAGGAATTCCCTGATAGCCCGGTAGCCGTTGATTTCATTATCCCGGTTGCGGAAGCCATGGCCTTCGTCGGGAAACACGTAATAGTCGACGTGCACGTCGTTGCGGCGGACCGCGGCAACCATTTCATCGGATTCCACCTGCAGCACCCGGGGATCGTTGGCGCCCTGCAGCACGATCATCGGCTTGACGATATTGTCTGCATGAAACAACGGCGAGATGCGTTCCAGCCGTTCCCGGTCGGTGGCCGGGTCGCCCATTTCGTCGTAAAGCGCATCTCGCTGGGCGGTCCACCAGGGCGGGATATTCTCCAGGGTCCGCAGCCAGTTGGTGACCCCGAAAATGTCCACGCCGACGTCGAAGACCTCCGGTTCGAACGCCAGCGCAGCCACTACCATATAGCCCCCGTAGCTGCCGCCGATGATGCCGACTGCCTCCGGATCCACCACGCCGGTATCGATCAGCATCTGCTTGCTGGCGACCACGTCGCCCAGGTCGGCCTCGCCATGGCGACGGTTGTCCATGGCAAAAAAGGTCTTGCCGTAGCCGGAACTGCCCCGGTTGTTGATGCCATATACCACGTAGCCATGGTTTACCAGGTACTGGATCAGGCCGCTGTAAGTGGCCCGGGTCTGACCACCCGGTCCACCATGAACCCACACCAGCGCCGGTGCCTTGCTATCCTCGCTGGCGCCATGGGGAACATAGAGAATGCCGGGAATTTCCACCCCGTCGTACGAAGTGAAACGGACCACTTCCGCATCGACCAGATGGGCAGGATCAATGGTTGAATTAAGGCTGCTGGTCAGGCGAACCGGTGTCGAGTCTTCATCAAGCCGCTGCACGAACAGGTCGCTGGGGAAGCGGCTGCCGCTGCCGTACATGGCGACAAGTTCGTCTCCACGGGAAAACTGCAGGGCCGTGACACTGACTCCGTCGATGGCGGGGGCTTCGATTTCCTCCATGGATTCCGCATCGAACATGAACAGTTCAGTGCGGGCATCCACGTTGGCGCGGACCACGAAGTAGTTTCCTTCCCGGGAGAACTGACCGTTATAAATATCCCAGTCCAGTGCCAGGACCTCCTCCCTGTCGCCGCTGGCCAGTTCGTAACGCATCAGCTGCTGGAACTCGCTGCCCTCGTCGGTGGTGTAGTACAGCCACTGGCTGTCAGGCGAGAAATCGCCAGGTCCCGAGCTCACATTGCCCTCGTGGGGAGTGATGTCCAGCCGCTCGCCGGTTTCCAGGTCCTGGACATACAGGTTGTTATCATTGGCCGTGATCAATTCGACCAGGGCCATGAAACGCCCGTCCGGCGATATCAGGGAAGGGAAGAAGCCGTCCTCGTTGCGATAAATCATTTCCCGGGAATAGCCTTCGTCCACCTGGTACTCGTAAACATCGAAGAAGCGCGGGTCGCGTTCATTGCTTTGCACGTAGAATGACCTGTAATCACCCGACCAGCCGGCAAATGACGCCTTGATATTGTCACCCGGGGTGAGATCGACTGTTGAGCCATCGAGTTCCTGTACGTAGATATGGTTCAACTCGTTGCCACCCTGGTCGGCGGTGTAGAGAAAGCGTTCATCATCCGGAAAGTAGGCTATTGCCGTGGTGGCATCGCTTTCGGAAAAAGTCAGCTGGGACTGGCTGCCGGTAGCGATATCGATCGCGTACACGTTAAAGATTCCGGTGCTGTTATTGCTCACCAGGATCCTGGAATTGTCCGGTGAGAAACTCGCGCCGATGTATCGCGTGTTGTTCATGAAGTCTTCGATGGTATACCGGGGAACGGCGCTGCCTTCCACCATCCCATTTACCGGGTTGGCGGATGGGGCAGAACTGCTTTCCGGCCCGCTTTCCTGGCCGCAGGAAGACAACAGCAGGACGGCGAATATGGTAGGGATCAGAGTTCGGTATTGCATGACAACACCTCGTTTTGCAGGTGAATTGAATGGCGGGCCGATGAGCATAGCCCGGGTGTCAGACAATGTCTACGGACCGTGGGGCGGCCGCAGTTCGGTGTATTTCGCGGCCTCTCCTGTGGCCAACGGCATTGCCGTGTTCCATGGTTTGCCGACAGGGCTACGGCATTTTTAGGCCAACCTGCTGGATTTTGCTGGTCACAGTCTCCGGATTTGTGGATAACTCCGCGCCGGCAGATGGATTTATTATCGATGACCGGGTAAAAATAGGATGCCGAGCGGCGACTGCAGCCCCCGCCACACTACAAGGGAGAGACTCACATGCGAAACAGACTTCTGTTACTGGCCACCTTGCTCATCAGCGCTTCGCTGTCGGCACAGCCCGCCACCCCGTTGAAGATAATCCACGCCGGTACGCTATTGGCGGATGCCCGCGAAGCCCTCGCCAGCGAGCAGAGCATCATCGTTCGCAACAACGAGATCATTAACGTCGTGGACGGCTATATCGAGCCGGGTGAGGTCGCCGGCACCAGCAATGCCCGTGTCATCGATCTGCGCGACGAGTTTGTCATGGCAGGTCTCATCGATGCCCATACCCATATCCTCAGCCAGCAGGAGCCCAATCGTCGCGAGATCGCCGTGACCCGAAGCTCTGAACTCAGCACGCTGATGGGTGTGGAGTACGGCATGCGGACGCTGCGATCGGGTTTCACGTCCATTCGCAACGTGGGCGGTGGCCGCAATGCCATCTTTGCGCTGCGTGATGCCATCGATCAGGGCATCGTCATGGGGCCACGCATTCGTGCGGCGGGTCAGGGCATAACGCCTACCGGCGGGCACGGCGACGGTGGCGGTTTTCGTGACGATGTATTCCCCGAGCCGCATTCCGGTGTCTGCGACGGGCCTTCCGAATGCCGCAAGGCGGTGCGCACCCAGATCAAGTACGGTGCTGACCACATCAAGTACGTGGCCACCGGCGGTGTACTGAGTCTGACCGCCACCGGCACCGAGCAGCAGTTTACCGATGAGGAACAGATCGCCCTGATCCAGGCCGCGCACGCCATGGGTCGCAAGGTCGCCGCTCACGCTCACGGCAAGGCCGGCATGATGGCGGCGCTGCGAGCCGGCGTCGATTCCATCGAACACGGCTCTTACCTCGACGAGGAAGTCGCTGATCTGTTCGTTACCACCGGGGCTTACCTGGTGCCTACGCTCATCGCCGGCCATACCGTTGAACGCATCGCTTCGGAGCGACCCGGCTTCTTTACGCCGGAAGTGGCACAGAAAGCCCTGGAAGTAGGACCCATCATGCGCAATGCGCTGCGCATTGCCTACGAGCGCGGCGTAAAGATCGCTTTCGGCACCGACGCCGGTGTTAACGACCACGGCACCAATCCCTATGAGGCGATGCTGATGCACCAGGCTGGCATGGCGGAACGGGACATCCTGATTGCGGCCACCGTTAATGCCGCAGACCTGATGGGTATTGCTGATATCGCCGGAACCGTCACCTCGGGAAAGGATGCGGACATCGTGGCTTACCGAGGCAATCCGCTGGAGGATATTTCGGCGCTGCTGGAACCGGCTTTTGTCATGGCGAGGGGCAATGAGATAGACCTGGATGTGCTGCGACCGGATCTGTTTCCCTGGCCGAATATCTAGCTGGCTGTCAAGAAACGTTATAAGCGCGCCAGGACGAGGCGAAATCTGTCGAAAAATCGCTGTTTACCCGGTGTAAATGAACATTCTGAGGCCGTTTTCAGCGAAGTCTTGGCAGGAGCGAGAGTGATTTCATCGTTGGCGGGAGCGTTGCATACCGGCACGACGCGTCTCACACTGAACCAGACTGGGTCTTGCAGTAAGAATTGTCCCCTTGGGCGGGTCTGATTGATGTAAGTGCCGATAAAACGGATTGACCTTAGAGTTACTCTAACTGGTTCAATACCCTATACTGGCAGGTCTGGAGTGAAACGCCCCTGGCGGCTCGCTTCTGATAGCCGGCCTTTGCTGGTTGGTCTTGCAGAGTAATAACGACCCTGAAGGTCCGGACAGGCCCGACTGCCTGAATTCAAGCAACGCACAACAGACTGCTCCCATGCGCCATAATAGCCATAAACACATTGCCGCCCTGCTGATCCTGCTCACCGCCTGGTTGAATGCAGGCGCCGCCCAGTCACAGGTTCCGGCATCGCTGGCCCTGATGGCTGATACGGTTTCAGTGAGCTGCAGCAGCCATGGAAATTGTCTGACCACCCCGCAGGACGACCGGAACGCCACCGATAACCCCCATGTAAGCCTGCACGATATCCCGAAAGAAGCCGGCCATCAGGCTCATCCGGTAGATAACCACCATGGCGCCGATTGCGATGAGCAATGCCTTGATTGCGTCACCCATTGCTTCAGTGTCGGGCTGGGTTCACGATCAGGCAGCAAGTCTGTGCCGGTGGAGTATCAATCCATACCCGTCGAAGGTGCCGTTCTCAGCCGCACCTACCTGGTCTTCCGTCCACCAATCCCGGCCTGATAGTCCGGGATTGGCGCTGGAGGAAGCATGTTCCCCTTTTTCCCAAGCTGACAGGCCGCCTGCCTGTTCGGTTATTGGACCCTCCATCTCCTGATCCTGCCAGTACGGGCGCGGCTGTTGTCGCGCTGGTGACGAGTATCAAGCGAGGAGAATTCAGTGAAGAAGTGGCTTTTCAATCATCGGCAGGGTGGACTGGACGAGGCAGAATTTCTGTACTCGCGAAGACGGTTTGTCCAGGGAATAGGCGCGGGCCTGGTTACCCCGGCCCTGGGTTCCTGCGTCACCGGCAATCCGGGTCAGCCGGAAGTGGATACCAACCGGCGACAGCAGTTGTCCGGCAGGGTGTTCAACCTGACCATCGAGGAGATTCCGGTAAATTTCAGCGGATCCCCGCGGATGGCAACGGCCATCAACGGCTCCATCCCTGCACCGACCCTGCGCTGGAGGGAGGGTGACGAAGTCACCATCAACGTGACCAATCGCCTTGCCGAACCGACCTCCATTCATTGGCACGGACTGATTCTGCCCTACCAGATGGATGGTGTGCCGGGTATCAGCTTTCCCGGAATCGGCCCGGGACAGACATTCCAGTACCGCTTCAAGGTGCAACAGAACGGTACGTATTGGTATCACTCTCATTCAGCTTTCCAGGAAATGACGGGAATGTATGGCGCGATAATCGTCGAGCCGGCCGCGGGGGAAAAATTTGGTGTGGATCAGGACCATGTGCTGATGCTCTCTGAATGGACAGACGAAGACCCGAAGTACGTTTTCCAGAAGCTGAAGACCATGGGACACCTGTACAACTTCAATCAGCCAACCCTGCCCGGGTTAATGCAGGATATCCAGCGGCTGGGTATACAGGCGTCCGTCAGCAGGCGTGACATGTTCAACATGATGCGCATGAAACCGACGGACCTGGGTGATCTGTCGGCGAATACCTTGACCTACCTGATGAACGGCCAGAATTCGGCGGAGAACGAAACCTGCCTGTTCCGGCCGGGTCAGCGGGTCCGCCTGCGGATCATCAACGCTGCCGGCAACACGTTTTTCGATCTGCGCATTCCGGATCTGCCCATGACGGTGGTGCAGGTGGACGGGCTTGACGTCGAACCCGTGACTACCGACGAGTTCCGAATCGGTCCAGGAGAGACTTACGACGTGGTTGTCAGCCCCGTGGAGGACGCCTACACGATTTTTGCCGAAACCATGGAAAGATCGGGCCACGCGAAAGGAACCCTGGCCGTGCGGCCGGGGCTGAGCGCACCGGTGCCGGACACCCGGAATGTTGAATGGCTGTCCATGACAGACATGATGGGCGATATGTCCCATGCGGGCGGGGAATCCGCCATGGTGATGCACGGTGGTGCCGGGCATGGTTCGATGGCGATGGCCGGTCCGGAAACTGTCATGGCAAAACATGCCACCTCGGAATTCGGTCCCAGCACCGACATGCGGGTGGATTACCCGCGAACCGATCTCGATGATCCCGGCGTGGGTCTGCGCGGCATGGATCACCGGGTACTGACACTGGCGGACTTAAGGTCGCTGGACAGGACCGCTGAACGTCTGGTACCGGAACGGGAAATCGAACTGCATCTTACCGGCAACATGGAGCGGTACAGCTGGTCCATCGACGGACTGGAGTACAGCAAATCCACGCCGGTCTATTTTCGCCATGGTGAACGACTTCGCGTGCATCTGCACAACGACACAATGATGACCCATCCAATGCATCTGCACGGCATGTGGAGCGACGTGGAGGACGCTGCCGGCAACTTCCTGGTGCGGCGCCATGTCATCCCGGTGCAGCCTGCCCAGCGGGTGAGTTTCAGTGTTACTGCCGACGCCCTGGGCCGTTGGGCATGGCACTGTCATCTGCTGTTACATATGGACGCGGGCATGTTCCGTGAAGTGGTGGTGGCATGAACCGGGCCTGTAGCGCAAAGATCACCCTGCTGGCGGTCTTGCTGGGTTGCGCAATGGAGGTTGCAGCCAGGGAACAGGAACCTGTTGCGCCGCATGATCACGGGACAGGGAGCCAGGCGGGAGCCGGCATCCTGGATCAGTCTCACCAGCACGACGAAATGGTATCCCCAGAGATGGCCATGGATCCGTCCGGGCCATCCACAGGACCAGCTGATCTTCGCGATCCCCACGCTTACTCCGGTGGATACGAGCTGTCTTCGGGGCTGTATGCCCTGGAGTCCGAGAGCATGATTCAGCTGGCGGACCAAACGGTATTCGCAGGGCTCTGGATGGACCGCTTCGAGCACGTCACCCGTGACGGTATCGATGTGTCGGAATTGGAGGGACACGCCTGGTTTGGTGGCAGCTACAACCGTATACTGTTGCGTACCGAGCTGGAGATGGAACAGGGTTCGGTGGAAGTGGCGGAAATCGATCTGATGGGATCTCACGCTATTACACCATTCTGGAATTTTCAGTATGGTATCAGGCATTCGATCATAAATGACAACCATCGGCACTGGGCCATGCTGGGGCTTAACGGTCTTGCTCCGTACTGGTTCGAAGTGGATGCCAGCCTGTTTGTATCCGAGCGTGGGCAGACTTTCTACGACCTGGAGGCGGAATACGAGATCTTGCTTACCCAGCGCCTGGTATTGCAACCCCGTATCGACATTCATTCCTATGGCAAGGCAGACGAGGAGGTCGGGCAGGGGTCAGGCCTGGCGACGCTGAAATTCGGCGCCAGGTTGCGCTACGAGTTCAACAGGCAGTTTGCTCCCTATATAGGCGTGGAACGGGTATCCCGATTCGGTAAAACCTCAGACCTGCTACCCTCCGGCGTGGACGGACACGAAATCTGGTGGCTGGCAGGCCTCAAGTTCTGGTTTTAATATAGGCATATTGATCCATGGTTATTCAATGAATTCAGCGTTAGACAGGAAATTCGAGGATGCCAGCCTCTGGCGGGAAGAAGCCATTGCGCTGAGAAAAATTCTGCTTGACTGTGATCTGACGGAAACACTCAAGTGGGGAAAGCCCTGCTACACCAACAATGGGAAAAATATCTGCATAATCCAGCGAATGAATGACTTTCTCGCCCTGCTTTTTTTCAAAGGCGCATTGCTGAAGGATCCTGATCGGGTCTTGCAGGTTCAGGGTCCTAACTCACGGGCAGGATACCGGATTTGCTTTACCGATATTCGCGAAGTGGAAAGACTGGGCAAGATAATCAAGGCCTACGTTGTCGAAGCCATACGGGTCGAAAGGGCAGGACTGCGCATTGATCGGCGGACTGCACCTGATCCTCCCGAGGAACTGACCGAAACGCTTTCCAGGGATGCTGAGCTTAAAAGTGCATTTGAGAGCCTGACCCCTGGACGCAAACGTGGTTACATTTATTTCATTTCCAGTGCCAGGCAAGCAAAGACCCGGTTGTCGCGAATCGCCAGGTCCAGGTCGCGCATACTTCAGGGGAAAGGGATTCACGACAAGTGATGAATCCTGCACAAGCTCCAGGGCTGGCGTACCCGCAGCTTTACCCGATCCAGCACATGGGTCAATAGGAGGAGTAATTTTTTTGAACATATTGAGCATTATCGTTGTTATTCCACTCCAGATTCTGTTTATTCCCCTCGCCGTTATCGGTGCGCTGCTTGTTTTCTACAAACAGGTCATAGTCAGCAAAAAGCTTGACCTTTCCTTGACCGCCATTGAAGTCGTGAATGGTCGCTGGACCATGCATGTTTTCGGACTGCGAAAGGACGAGGCAACCGCAAAACTGGCCAAGGTTCTGCCAAACACTTCACTGCCTGGCCTGTGGGCGTGCCTGTTTCCGCTGTGGGTGAAGGCGAAGATTTCAGGGCGATACAGCATTTATCCACGGGTGCCGGAACCTGGTTCTGAAGCCTTTGCTGATCTTATAACGGCCAGAACGCTCTATATTGATCGCATCATAGAGAGAAGTATTGAATCGGCCCAGCAGTTCGTGGTGTTGGGCGCCGGATATGACACCAGGGCCTATGGGGAGTTGCAGAAGCCGGGCATTTCGTTTTTCGAACTCGATCAGCCCGCCGTGCAAAGCCATAAAATCGCCTGCCTGGATGCAGCTGGGATCAGCCGTGATCATGTCAGCTATGTAAGTGTAGAATTCGGCAAGGACAGCATAGTGGATAAATTAGTCGAGTCTGGATTCAACACAGCCAAGCAGACAGTTTTTCTGTGGGAGGGCGTTACCCTGTATCTGTCGGAGGAAGACGTTCGGAAAACGCTACGTGAAATACGCGACGCGACTGGTGCCGGCAGCGTGATAATCGTTGACATTTATGCTGATCGAATTGTTGCCTATGCCAACAAGGGATACATGAAAAAAACCCTGGACCAGACCGATGAAGGCCTCAATTTCAGTCTTGACCTTTCCGCGGACTATGAAAAAGTGCTGGCAGAATTCGTCGAGAGCGAGTCTCTGTCCATCGGAGAAGCAGTTTTCATGGGCAGCAGTAATAAGCAGGGGCCGTTCGTTGTGGTTGCGGAGTTAAAATAGCGAATAGTTTTATTTGTACCTGGAAAATTTGGTCTGGAGAACCAAGGTCAGAGTAAAAATGCAGTACTGTAGTCTTACTCTGACCTCAGTCGATTGACTCCTATCATTCAAAAACCGCAGCCCGTTTGGCGATAGTCAAATTGCATGCCGCTTATCAATCCCGAATTCTGATCTATGAATACGAATATTGAATTACATTCATGATCCCAGAATACCTGACTGGTACTCGAGGCGTCAGGATTCGTAGTGACAATATTGTAGGTCCATTGGCAGCCCATGATATTCGCCAATTCATCGAGCGTGGTAGCGGAGCCCACTGCCGTATCAAGGATATCCTGTGAAAACAGGCCGCAAACCTCTGGTGGATCAGCCAAAGTTTTCTCTACTGCAGAAATCAATTTAATAGTCTGAGCCAACGTATTGAACTCGAGAATGACGTCCGGGGCAGCGACAATATCGTCTATCACGGCCATTTGAATGATGAATCTTGGGGCAGTCAGGTCATAGAGTCCGTTCCGGTCAGGATTCAGATCGCAACTGGATACATAAAGCAGGGATTCATGGAATAGATTCTGATTGCCAACATCCGGAGAAACATGAAGTTGGGTGCAATTTGAGTCAACCCAGGTATAGGTTTCACTTGGTGACAACGAAAACCTATTCGATGAATAATAAGACCATCGGCATCCCAGTACGTCATTGATCTCCTCTGGGTTCATGCCTTCGGAAATCAGTGTAAGCGTCTGTTCGTCGAAGTTTGATTCACAACGGAACGGCAAAACAGACTCTTCACCGTCAATCGAATAGGTGCCATCTGGATGCAAGGTTATGACCGCATCAAGCCACGTCTTTTCGCCGTCAAACACGGCTGATAAATGCAGGGTCCCGGTGCTCGAATCGTAAAAAGCTGCCAGGGCGTTAGAATTGAACAGGCCGAAGCAAGTCAGACAGATACAGATTGCCAGGAAGTATTTCATAGTCTCTCCACAAAGTGCCGATTTCAGGTTTTGAAAGAAAGTGCCAGGCGACAAGAGCCAGACCAGGGATGAATAGTCCAGGGGATAATAACAGGATAGTGCCAATGTTTGCATTCAATAGGAGTGAGTAAGGATCTAGGGAACCTCTGATTAATTATGGAAATACTCTGGCTTTCAGGCGAGTTCACTGACGAGGCGTCTTGCCGCCGGCATGCGTCGGCCTGTCAAGGCGAGACAACCCTTTTTGACCCAGCAAGGGCAGTGGGCTCGCCTGAAAGCCCCTTCGGGCGGGGCCTGTCGGGCACCACTGCGGTGTTGTCGCGCTTGGCAAGGGCGACGGCCATTACCTGCGCACGACGCCTTGCAGTGGCGCCCGACAGACTCCCGCAGAGCACTTCCATAATTAAACAGAGGTTCCCTAGCACAGGATAATCAGGGCCAGAGTAAAGCTACAATACTTTAACGACTATCGGATTTTCGATGAGTAACTGGGGTGGAAAAAATCTGAATACCTGATTGTCTTCAGGTGCAAGCAGTAAATACACTTCTATGTATTTACTACGACCTGTGGATCATGCTCGTCTGCAAAGCCCATGTTCTTTAATCCACCACAACAGCAGGTCGATTCTATCCTGACCAAAAAAGCTTCGTTGCCAAACACCATCAATGGCACTCCCCCGTGCCCCGCGGTAACCTGGGCGTCCTGGTTTGCGAATATGAGCGCATCAATCCTCTTTGCAGCTATTGCTGTCGAAGTTCTCTAAGTGCTTCGCCGAGAATCGAACCTGTTCTGTTGTACCCCTCGGGCATGGGTAAGACATTATTGGCCCGTACGTAATTCTCATAGTCAGCAAGCATCTCGTTCAGCAGGTCTGGTTGTTCCTGTGCAATGTTGTTTGCCTCGCCCGGGTCTGTGCGTATATTGAACAACCCCCATTCAGTTTCCCGCTGTGTCCGGTTTATCACGATTTTGTAATCGCCTTTGAACAAGGCGCTGTTACCACCCAGTTCGTAACCAATGGGTTCGGAACTTTCATGAACCCGGAGAGCATCGTTTGCCAGAAAGTCCGAAAAGTCGGTACCCACTATCGGTTCAACTTCTCTGCCCTGCCAATTGCCGTCGTGGTTATTCATGCCGAGCAGTCCCAGCAGGGTTGGGGTGAGATCAGTTACAAACACGAACTCATCGGTCAGTTCTCCCTGTTTATCTATTCCCGGACCGGACATTACCAGGGGTACGCGCAGCCCGCCTTCACTGGCGTGAAATTTGTAGTAAGTCAGCGGCGAAGCAGCAATGGTGGCATTGCTGGGGCCAATGGCGTTCCAGGAATTGCGTTCACCCAGGGTGTCGTAGTCAGCGTTATAGCCGACCCTGTCGAACCACGGTTGAAGCACCGAGCCACCATTGGGATTGATGATACTGGAACCTTCGGCGCCGTTATCGGAAGTGAATATAAAAATCGTATTATCGTACTCGCCAATACTCTCCAGGTAATTCATGAGCCGGCCAATGTGCATGTCCATTGCATCCACCATGCCTGCATAGACCTCCATGCGTCGCGCGTGATGGCGCTTCTGTTCCGCACTCAAACTATCCCAATCCAGAGTTCCCGGCGTGACAACGGCTTCGGTGCCCTGGGGAATAATGCCTGCTCTTTCGGCCGCCACCCGCCTTTTATTGCGCATGACGGTCCAGCCTTCGTCGTAGACGCCGGTATACTTGTCCGAGAACTCACGCGGTGCCTGCACCGGCATGTGCACGGCCTGGAATGGGATATAGGCGAAGAATGGCTTATCGTCCTCAACATTGGATGAAATAAATTCAATCGTCTTGTCAATGAAATACTGCGACGAATAAAAATCGTCAGGCAAGGTATGTTGCTGGCCATCGGCATACCAGTTGGCTTGTTCATAGATAGGCAAGTAGGTGCGCTGCTCCCAATTGTCTGCGCCGGTATCTGCCATGGCGATAGTGCGGTCGAACCCCCTGGCCGAAGGAAGCAGCTCGGGCGTGTGGCCCAGATGCCATTTCCCGGTCATATAAGTATGGTATCCACCGGCCTGCAGCATACTGGCGAGTGTGACCACCTTGTCGTTCAACACGCCCTGGTAGTGCTCATAGGTCAACTGCTCCGGCGGCAGCGCTTCGGGTATGTTGGGAACGCCGTTTCTATGACTGTCTACACCGGTAAGCAACATGGCCCTTGCCGGTGCACAGCTTCCAGCGGTGTGGTAATTGGTAAATGACAGGCCCTCGGCGGCAAGCCTGGCGATGTTCGGGGTATCAATCTCGCTGCCAAAAGGAGAGATGTCGGTGTAACCAAGATCATCCGCGAGTATGAGGACCACATTGGGACGGGCAGCTTGTTGCGCGTGGGCGAAAACTGATATGACCAATGCAGCGGTGAATGTAATGCTTTGTTTGCAGGTGATTCTCAAGTTCATATCTACTGGATAACTCCCTCTGGATATAGCCACGTAACGGTGTGGAAGACCACTGGATTATTACTCTGACCCTATTTATTATCAATAGAACGAAATTCAGTTAAAAGCCTTGACAGGCTTATATGCCATCGAAGTCCAACACTCTCCCACGATGATCGGGGCACAATGGTCGGATCACGGATTTCAGGCCTGTGTATTGATCAGGGTCAACGCAATATCCACAGGAAAGTCTAGTCTGAAAGCAGTAGTACGAAAAACAAGCCTCCAGACGGGTGGATATCGCGGATATGAGGATTACGCACTTCCTTTACAATGCGTTTCTTATTGAATCCGGAGACAAAAAACTGGCAATTGATCCTGGGGGTAAGTTTTTCTACTTCTTGCGTCCAACTACGCTCATACCGAAGCCAGAATGGGAATCAATTACTCATATCTTCGCGACACATGGAGACCCCGATCATTACTGGCACATTGACAGGGTGGCAGCCGCTTCTGGTGCAAAGATCATTCTCAATAATGCTATGGTGCAAGAGCAGGATGGCAGACAGCTGGTCCTGGGCCCTCGAAGCAAAGGATTAGCGTTTGATACGCCTCTGCTGAATCTTCACACGCTGGAGGTCGGACAGACGATTCATGTGGACGGCATGGACGTAACTGGAGTCGCGGTCGAGCACGGTCCGCTGCGTATCAAGATCGGACCTTTTTCAAAAATAGAGAAGCCCGGCCCCCAGGAGAGAATAGGATGGGGTGCCCTAGGATTTCTAATCGAGCTTGATGGCAGGAAATTATTGAATCTGGGAGACACCTTGTTACTGGAAAAGGAATGGCAAGAGATTCCTTCGCCCGATCTGCTAATGATTCCTATAGGCGGAAAGGAAGCGCGCAATACGATGGATGCGGACGAGGCATTGAAAGCAGTCGAAATATTCCAGCCTGAAATTGTAGTTCCCACTCACTACAATATGCCCGCTCTTTTCAACAGCAACTATGGTCCGGCCAACGCTGAAAGCTTTCAGAAAGCGGTTGAAAAACTTGGATTGCGCTGTCAGATTCTTGGCAGCGGTGAATCAGTTACGCTGCAATGACTCTTCATAGTGTTGACCCTGGTCAATAGTCGGACCGTACAGTCGTGATTCAGTTGACGTGACGGTTATCAGAAGCAACCGGGATTCCGTCTGCCAGCGCTGTCCAGGAAGAGTAACTCATATGCTCCATAAGACTTCAGCTACAATCCTGTTTTTACTTGCTTTTAGTCTCAGTTTGCCGGAGTGGCGTCTTGAAGCCGCGGAATTTCTTTCCGGGGCGGAAGTAACCATTGGTGCTGATGAAGTTTTTGACGAAGACGTCTACGCTGTTGCAGGTCGAGTAATCGTTGACGGTACCGTCAACGGTGACCTGGTTGCTGCCGGCGATAATATCGTAGTCAACGGCTCGATAAATGGTGATCTGATTGCCGCTGCAAGGGCAGTCACGGTAGCTGGAAAGGTCGAAGACGATATAAGGGCCGCGGCCGCTTACTTGCGCTTTCTGTCTTCGGTTGGTGGTGACTTAATCGCAGCAGGTTCACTTATCGTTATCGAAGTAGACTCAGTGATCGGTGAGGACCTCGTGGCAAGTGCAGGTACCCTTATCGCCAGAGGTGATGTTGAGGGTGATCTCGACCTTAATGTCAGTGAGGCAGTTATTGAAGGGGTGGTACAGGGAAATGTTAAGGCAACAGTGGAAGGCTCTCTCGTACTGGGCCCTGAGTCCACTATCGGAGGAGAGCTGACTTACACTGGCCTGAATGAAGTTACGATACTGCCAGGTGCCGAATTAACAGGAGACCCGACGAAGCTGATGCCAACGATGAGTATTCTTGGCAACGAGTATCCATTTTCGGCGTTAGTGGCCTTTTTCAGCAGGATTGTGGTGCAAGTAAAATGGTTTATTGGCACGATACTTGTGGGTCTTTTACTGATCTGGCTTATGCCCGAGACTGTTCGCAGTGTAGTCGCAACGCTTTCGAACTCACCATGGCGCAGTTTCAGTATGGGGCTGTTCATGCTACCGGTGACCCCGGTATTACTACTGCTCACAATGATCATCGCCTTGTCCATGGTCGGCTTTTCCGCCTTCCCAATCGTAGCAGTACCTGGAGCCACCTACGTTGTCCTGCTACTGCTTGCAAAGCCGGTCATCGCAGTGTCAATTGGTGAACTGATCAGCAAGCTGGGCATGAAGCGGAAGGACATTACGCTCAGTAGCGCTCTGGTGATTGGTGCTGCAGTACTGGCGGGAGCGGGACTTATTCCATACCTGGATTCGATAGTTGGATGGCTCACGCCCCTATTGGGATTTGGCATGTGGCTGCTGTACTCCTATCGTCAATACCGTGGGGCACGAGCGGCGCAGATCACCTGAAATGCATGTTATTTTCAAGGGAGGCAGAGCGATTTCTGCCTCCAACACTGATGCAGAAGGGTTCTAGCGGCTCAATGCCATTCGAACGACAGTCTTCTGCTTGTAAATAACTGCTGAAGAAAGTACCAGCAAAACCAGCTCAATGGTTGTTGCAATTAGGATTTCAATCGGTGGCAGCCCATCAAGCATAAAGCCCAGCAAGCGAGCGCCGCCATATCCGCCGTAGACCGCGATTGAAAGCATCAATCCTTGGGTGTGAAGTGCTGAATTCAGGCCACAGCGTGCAATCATAAGACCGCAGATCAATAGCAACCCTCCGGGCGCTCTAAGTTCGGACATCAGTCCGGCAGACAGATCCGATTGGAGACCATAAGGGTCCAGCATCATCACTGGATCAAGCACAATATAGCTGCCGATCAGGACTGCGGCCCAGCCATTAAGCTGAAGTAGAGAGACAGTCAGCTTCTTCATGCTGCTGCCCTCCATGCACCGGTCCGGGCGACCTCTATTGCGTAGTCACGAAAGTCCTTCGGTTCTCTGCCGAGAGCGCGTTGAACACCATCACACAAATAGCTGTTGCGACCATCGAGAACCGTGGTGAATAGATAGTCCATCATCCAAACCACAATTTCAGGCGCGTCAGATGCTTTAATGCGTCGAACAAACTCTTCTTGGGTGAGCGCCTGAAATTGAATTTCTTTACCGATTGCATTGGTCAGGTCTTTTGCAATTTCCGCAAAAGTCATTAGTCGTGGGCCAGTCACTTCATAGACCTCGCCAAAGTGACCAGGTTCGGTAAGTGCGGCCACGGCGACATCAGCGATGTCATCGACATCGACGAACGGTTCAGGAACATCTCCGGCAGGCAGTGCGATCACGCCAGTATGCACCATATCGACAAATGCCCCCTCTGAGAAGTTCTGGTTAAACCAGCTTGAGCGAATTACCGTCCAGTCTATTCCACTGTGTTGGACTATGCGCTCACAAGCTTGAGCCTCTTCTTCTCCACGGCCGGAGAGAATGACCAGGTGCATCACACCTTGTTTCACTGCTTCATTCACAAAACTCTGAATCGTATTTGTCGCGCCCGGGACAGCGAGGTCAGGTGCATAGCTTATATAGACCGACGTCACACCTTGCAGGGCCGGGGTCCAGGTAGATTCATTGTTCCAGTCGAATGAAGGTGAGGCTGATCGGGAGCCAACTCGTGTAGAAACGCCTCTGGCTTCCAGGCGTTCCACAATACGCCTGCCTGTCTTACCGGTTCCACCAGTCACCAGGGTCAGTGGTTGATTCAGATTGCTTGATTGAGATGTTTGCATCGCTTATTTCCTTCAGGTTGTTCATGGATAACTTGAAGGTCAGCATAAGAGATACTTGGCTTGAACTATTGACCGTCGCTGCCAGATTTTTGGCAGATGCTGCCAATCTCCGGAGATTATCGGCTTTGGGCTGACAGGCGGAACGAGCGCGGGGTTTGTCCGGACCAACGCTTGAATGCGCGGTTAAAAGCGCTTTGCTCGGAAAATCCCGTGAGAAAGGCAATGTCGGACAAAGAATGGTTGCTGCTGGCGAGAAGTCGCTCGGCAAGCTCTCGTCTGGCGTCATCAACCAATGTTTGAAACGAATGTCCCTGATCCGCCAGTCGTCGTTGCAATGTGCGGCCACTCATCGCCAGATTACCGGCTATATCCGAGATAGTTGGCAGGCCTTCACTCAGCGTATGCGATATCTGGATCTTGACTCGTTTATCCAGTGTGCTGTCGTCTTTGAATTTCGCCAGCTCTGTTTCCAGGTGGGTATCAAAAAACTTTGCTAAGCCCGGGTCACCAAGCCTGGTAGGTTGGGCCAGGGATTCTTGCGCAATCAGCAATGCGTCGCGATCAGATGCAAAATGTACTGGGCAGCCAAAAAACTTCTTGTGGTCACTGATTATCCTGGGAGCGGCGTGTTTGAAAAAGACACCCAGCAGCTTGATCGGTTTTTCAATAACTTCCTGTCCAATTGTGAACATGCTGGCAATCGTTGCTTCGTTTGAAAGTCTTAAGCCCGGGATCCTTTCGCCTTCGCGATTAAGATTGGCATAGGCTCCACCCTCTGTGACCTCTACCGTGTAAGTTGCAACACTCGTGAGTACTCTTGAATAGCGCTCTGCACGATTAAGAGAGCCCCTCAGGGTAGACGCTGACTTCCATGCCAGGCCGAATGCCCCGTAATCATCACACCGCATCGCATTTCCGGCCCTGAGGGGCAATGTATGACCTGCCTCATCAGCTTTCGCGATTTTCTCCAAAAACTGATAATAATCCTTATCAGTTATCATAATCGACGGGTCAACGGGCTGTTCCGGGTTAATACCAATCGAGTCAAGCAATTCATCTGTATCAACGCCTTGATTGGCCACCCCGGCTACCCTGTGAGCAAAAAGTGATGTTATTTGACCCATGCTTAATCAGAGGCTTCCCAGAGCAATTTTCAGGATATAGGTTGTTTAGATAATGCTACGACAAAATACTGCACATCGGACAGTAGGCGATCTGCTCCCGGGTTTTCTAGTGTGTCCACCGGAATAGTCCCTCATTGATTGATTCATTGCACCGCTACAAAGTTGGCGAACTCTGCCTGAAGGAATTCCTGAAGCGCTACGACTGGAGCGGCAAAGCCACTTTTTCGCGGCATCATAAGGCTGAGATTGGCCTGGCCTGCGTGCCACTCTGGTAATACTTTGATCAACTTGCCTGATGCCAACTCATCACGGCAGGTATAGGCGGGTAGAGCGACAATGCCCAGGCCCTCTCCGGCGGCTTCTTTCAAGGTGGCCATGTCGTCGCTCTTCAATCGAGGCGCAATCTGTAGGGTTTCTTTCGCTCCCGATGTGTGTTCCATTCTCCACCGGTCCCCCTGTGCTTGCCAGCCGAGGGAGAGTGTTGGATGGTTTGTCAGATCATCTGGGGTCTCTATTTGATTGATCGGATAGTCAGGCGATGTGAACAGGCTCCACTCAACGACGGCCAGTGATCGCTGTACCAATGTTGAATCAGGCAGTGGACCTGTGTGTCCGCGAATGGACATATCGATACCTGAGGCGATCAGATCGATGCTCTGGTTGGTCACCTGTTGCAACACCGTGATCTGTGGGTTGTCAGTCATAAAACGGGCTATAAGCCCTTTCAATGCGAACTGGGCCACGCCTACCGAACAGCTTAATGCAACCTGTCCGGATAGCGTGTTCTTCTTGCGTTTTAATTCAGCCTCAGCAAGTTCTACCTGGTCGACTACTGTGCGTGCTCGTTGGTAGAACACTTCACCGAACTCGGTAATTTTCGACTGGCGGGTTGTTCGTTGAATAAGGGTCGTATCCAGCCGCTTCTCTAACTGCACGATGTGTCTGCTCAAGCGAGACTTCGGAATCCCCAGGGATTCCGAGGCACGGGTGAACCCGCCCTTTTCAACGACATGCACGAAGTAGTAGTAGTCGTTCAGATCGATGGATGTCATAGAAGTCCGCCGTTATTGTTCCGAATACGGAATAAAAATTTCTAAATATGGCTATTTACCTGCCTACTGTCCCATATTTATAGTTAAATCCACTCAGTTAAGCAATAAGAGAGTGACAAAATGAACGCAATCAACCCCGTCAATGATTTTACACAAGGCTTCACGACGAACCGGATGACCTTTGTATCTGAGCCTGTAAGTGGCGCGGATCTTATTGTTGGACGCGGTTTCGAGGCGGAGAGTTTTCGTGCAGTAGACATCGGAGAAGCCATGGATCCACTGGTCATGGTCGATCACTATGTGATGACCGAACCCACATTTGGCGCACACCCCCATGCAGGAATGTCCGCCGTGTCGCTTCTGTTCGAGGACAGTGAAGGCCTTTTTCACAATCGTGATTCATTGGGAAATGACTTCGATCTGCAGCCCGGGGATCTGTACTGGCTTAGAGCCGGCAGCGGTGCGGTTCATGATGAATCTCCTCGGGCGAATGCGCGAATCCACGGATTACAGGTATTCGTCAATGTACCGCAGACCGAGCGATTCGAATCACCTGATTCGCTGCTTGTCCGTGCAGACGATATGCCCGTCATTGATAGCGCAGATTATCGTGTGAAGGTGGCATTGGGTGAATCGAATGGCGTTCGCGGAGCAGCCTCCCCATCAATCCCGAAAACCATTCTAGACGGCACGATCCAGGCAGGAGGTCGCTTCTCACATTTGTCTGCCGCCCATCGAGGTATATGGATCCAATCCGTCGAGGGAAGCCTGGAGGTCGCGGTTGCCGAAACCATCCGGCATTTAAATCCCGGTCAGGCGGTTGCAATCAAGGCTGACGGCAGCACAGGAATCAGCATCAGCAACGCATCGCGTGAGACTGTTCACTTTGCCTTGTTCGATGGGGCGCAGATTGCTGAAAGCTATGTTCAGGATGGTCCTTTCGTTATGGGCTCACTAGAACAGATCGCGGAGATCAAAGCCGCTTATGAAGCCGGCCAGTTGGGCAGTATCCCTGACACTCATTGAATGAAACCAATCTAATCAGAAGGAGACAGCTATGAACGAACATTTTCACAACCCGGAACCGTTGACTTCTAATAATGCCGCACTGGTGCTGGTTGATCATCAGGTAGGACTTATGACGGGAATTCGCGACTACTCTATCGCTGAACTCAAGCACAACGTCGTGGGCCTGGCCAAGGCCGCGCAAGCACTCGATCTCCCTATCGTGACTACGACGACATCCTCGGAAACGCTCTGGGGCCCTGCTTTTCCGGAGTTGCAAGCCGCACTTCCCGGACAGAATTTTATCGATCGAACCACTGTAAACGCCTGGGACGATCCGCGTGTGGAGGCCGCGATCCGGGCAACAGGCCGCAGGAAACTGATTTTCGCCGGGGTTTCCCTGGAAGTCTGCGCGGCGTTTCCGGCAATGCGCGCGGTAAGAGAAGGCTTCGACGCTTATGTGGCGGTAGATGCAAGCGGAACATTCAATGTGACGAAGCGAGAAACCGGAATCATCCGATTGATACAAAGCGGTGTCGTTACTGCGGACGCTTCCAGCCTGATCGTTGAAATTCTGGGAGACAACGCCTCGCTCAGGGCAGGAGAGGTATACACGGCTCTTGGAATGGACTGGGCAACTCTGGTCGGCCAGGTCCGTGAGAGCGCAGTTGCAGAGAGTGCAGTAACAGAGAGTACCGCCGCATAGGTGACCCAGACTTGAAGTTCGATTCGTAGAATACATCTCCGAATTGAAATAAGCGAAAATCAGATGCGCGCCAGTGATGGGGAACCAATTCGGGTAGCGACAGGCGCACAGCGGGAGACTGGACATGATTGTGGTTCGACGTTAAGTTCTGACAAAGCAGTGAGAATTCCAATTGACCAGCAGGCGCCATGATTACCTCATCATTGACAGCAAGTCCGGACGAATTAACCGGGGCTGAGGCTCTGGATGCATTCTACCGGTCTCTTAACGCGGTTACCCGCGTTCCGGATCGCCAGATCAAGGCAGTTTCCCCGCTACTGAAAGTCAGAGCCTTGGCGAGACGGGAATTATTCGTAAGCCAGGGCCAGCGGCCTGACAGTTTTGCTTTTGTTTATAGTGGATTGTTCCGTTACTTTTATAGTGATCCTGAAGGCAAAGAATTCACCAAGGGTTTCTTCCCCGAAGCCACGTACATTGCTTCCTATAGTGCGTTGATTCAGCGGCGGGAAAGCTATTTTTCGATTCAGGCGCTGGAAGATGCAATTATCGTCGAAATTGATTTTAGCAAATGGCAATCATTGGCAGCCAACGAACCTTGCTGGCAGAAGTTTCTCATCAACCTGCTGGAGATGGGCTACTGCGTGAAAGAATCACGGGAACGTGAGTTTCTACTTTTCGACGCGGAGCAGCGTTATCAGTCCTTCTTGAACACTTACCCCGGCATGGAAAAGCGGATAAGGCAGCACGTTATTGCCTCCTACCTGGGCATCACACCGGTGGCCCTCAGTCGCTTAAGGAAAAGAGGAAACAGAAAAAAGCATTAACACAGGTTAATGCAATTGTCGTTGGGACTGCGTAGTGTGCAATTACGCAGCGTTTTTTCGAGGACGACACAATGACTAAGATACTGCCGCCGCAGCTGTTCCTGCTGTTTGCTATCGGTATGGGGCTGGTTTGCAGTTATTTCGAGTTTGCTCACTATATTGAGTTCCCATTCAACCTCGCTGGTTTGCCGCTTCTGGTGGGAGGTATTCTGCTTGCTCAGACCAATAAAAATCTGTTTCGCCGCATGCAAACTAATATCGATACCTTTGCAGTACCTGATAAGCTGGTGACGGCCGGTGTGTACAGGTATTCCAGAAACCCGATGTACCTGGGTCTCGTTATGGCCCTGACCGGCATTGCAATCCTGTATCAGGGAAGCGTGTCTTCCTTGTTCCTGCTCACTATTTTCGTCATCGTGACGCATCAGTGGTACATCAAGTATGAAGAAAAGATGCTGACGGCGACGTTTGGTCAGGAATACCTCGCCTACTGCAGGCGTACCAGGCGATGGGTCTAGCGGCCATGCTGGGCAGGTTTAATGTCGCATGGGCCTTGCTGGCTGGAGACGAATCAATGAGCGGCGCGATCATTCTATTATCAAGCGATGAATGCCAGACGATATAATCTGCAAGCCAGGTCCGGCAACAATAAACAAGGCAGCATGACCGTGGTTGGCCGTGGTATTCAGGCCTTGCATGTAATAAAGCGCAATCGGCGGATTAATCAGGAAGCGAAAGAGGAGAATGCCAGACTAAAGCAACTGCTGGCGGATACCATGTTGGACAAGGAAGTCCTGGAAGTCGCACTGAGAAAAAAGTACTAACCCCACGGGCAAAGCGAGAAGCCGTTCAAGAGATGCAGGCAGAGACCTGTATTTCGGAACGCCGGGCCTGTGTGCTGGTGGAGATTTATAGAAGCACATTGCGCTACCAGTCCCTGGAGTCAGACGATAACCAGGCGCTGAGCAGTCGAATAGTAGAACTGGCTCAAGAGCGTCGACGCTTTGGGTACAGACGTATTCATGCACTTCTGCGCCGGGAAGGGACAGAGGTCAATCACTAGCGGATTTATCGGTTGTATAGAGCCGCTGACCTGGCTGTGAAGGGACGGTTTAAGCGCAAAGGTGTGATGGCGCCAAGGGAGCCTCTGTTGCTCCCTGACAAGCGCAACAAGGTCTCGTCCATGGATTTCGTCATGGATTCACTGGCGAACGGTCGTCGGCTCAAGGTGCTGACGATAGTAAATGACTGCACTAAAGAGGCCGTTGACCTGGGTAAGTTCAGAGATGGATGCCTGAACGAACATTGGTTCCATACTCCGGAACATGCCAGGGTGATTATTGGACAGTGGCGACAAGACTATATCGAGAACCGGCCTCATTCCATGCTGGGGTACAAAACACCAGCAGAAGTAGCCGAATTATTACGCAACCATGTGGACTAAGCTAAGAAAGGATTGGTAGTGAGATCGGGGGCAGGTCACTGTCAACCAAGGTGCCATTGCGTAACACCAGGTCATAGGTAGCAGGCTCCGAACAGTATAGGAGCGCAATCTATAATAGAGATGCCAGTAAAATTCTGGTAACCATCCTAGTCTTCCACTGCTTTCAACACGTAATGGCTGATAGGGGAATCCATGCGCAGGATCGGCTCGCCGGCAGAATTGTCAAAGATATACAGGGTGCTTCTGAGGGCAAAAGTGGAATCGCCTACATAGGTCAGCGATTGGGACGGAAGGGTATTGTCTCCGATTTGCAACACCAGGTTTAACTCATCATCTTCCATCGCTGTTGAGGCAGTGAAGTATGTGCCTCGAGCTGGGCCACGATAAGTACCAACGAAAGCTGAGACATCATCAGGCAAAGATTGCGATTGGATCGTCTCCTGGGTGCCGAAAAGTTCTGCCCCGATCTGGTTTGATATTGCCTCTGGCCCAGGAGGCCCTCCTCCAGTGTTTTGAAGTACAACTACAGTCACATCTTCATCCGGATAGTAACGAGAGTGCGACAGGAAACCATCGATTCCGCCACCATGTTCTATGACTCTTCCGGTGGAGTGCTGATAGTGGATAAGGCCCATGGCGTAACGAATTGGCGTGCCATCATCTAACGGCACCGGGGTTATCATCATGTCGTACAGAGCAGGGGATAGTATGTCGCCATGATGCAGAGCCTGGTTCCAAGCCAATAAGTCGGAGATTGTGGAACACAGTGAACCGGCGGCATAGGGCCAGGTGTGATCGTGGTAGCGCGCCAATGTGATCCCGTCGGGAGTATATTGATAGCCCTGCGCCTTGTTCTCTACAAGGGTCCGGTTACTACAGTAGGAGCTATTGGTCATACCCGCAGCATCGAAAATGTTTTCCTGAACGTATTGTTCGAATGACAGGCCCGAAACCGCTTCGATAATAAGACCCATCAGGAAGTAAGCCGAGTTGTTGTAGATCATTGCCTCCCCGGGCTCAAATTCGAAAGGCTGCGTTTCGATCAGACGCACCAGATCCTCCCTGGGCAATGTGCGTTGCCTGATCTCCCTGAACTCGGCCATTTCAGTAAAGCCCTTGATGCCAGACGTGTGGTCCATCAGTCGCCGGACCGGGATTTCACGTCCCTGGGTGTCGAAGTCTGGCAGGTACTCGCTGATGTCTGCGTTCAAGTCAAGTTTTTCCTGACCGTACAGTTGCAGCATGGCTGTGGTGGTGAACTGTTTAGTTACGGATCCGATTTCGTGTACTGCATCCATCGGCATTGGAACTCGCCATTGCAGGTTGGCATAGCCATAGCTTTTCTTGAGCAGGATTTCGTCACCGCGAGTAACGCCCACGCTAAGGCCGGCGAGGTGAGTACCGACATGTTCCTCCGCTATTGAATCTACTAATGCCTCCAGCCCAGATGGCTGAGCAGTTGTAAGCTGGGGGAAGAATTGGGTCGAGACTAACAGGGCTAGGGAGTAACAGGACAAGATTCTCATAGGTCACCTGCAAAAGTTCTAGAGTGTCGTTTGGGAAACTTACTGTATCAGAATGGTCCAATGAGCTGCTAGCGGAACTCATAATGCAGAGCATTAAAGTCCGCTTTAAGCCGTTTTCTGCCTTCCAGCAGAGCCGCAGGAATGTCGGCTTTTAGGTTATGATATTCTGACAGCTGACATATACAGCCTCCTTAGCTTGTGCTGCATGGAACCCAAGGCAGAATTACCAGATTTGACTACCTTGAGCATTCTTAACTGAGGCTACCAATGGAAATCTTACCACTTCAATGGGATACTGCTCGAAATTTAGGCATCAGAGCACTTTATTGAAAAATGTTAAGTATCCAGATGAGGTCAACTTTTCAAATAGCGTTTTGTGGATTAATAATTTCGTGCACAAACTCATTCAGCAACTCTCTTGGATCTTTTGTTAGTGGCACTCTATACGACGCACATGAGCCAGGTATCACTGCCATTAGATCCTGTAATTCTCCGGAAGCGACGGGCGTGTTAGTAACAATAGATGGAAACGGCGTAGAGCGGGAAACGCAATTTTGTAGAATAGACCTTAGGTTTTTTGAAGAGCAATGGGGCTACATCCACGTAAACATTGATGGGCATGCGAGGTTCTGCTTTGAGATGGTTGGATATGCTCGAACTGAAGATGGAGTTTCAGAGATCGGCAGAAGAGTTTCCGATTGTCATGATTTACAATAAGGATGCCCAACCAGTACCTGAAGTCAAGAGAGGCTGCTTACCATAATATTTCTATGACCGAATATAAGCCGGAAGCGGAATTAGGGTCAAGAGAATCGTAGTACCGCTTAGAACTCAAAGTGGAAGTTAGGGGTTCCAAGCCCTTGGTACGCTTTCTCCGTATCCATGCGAAATGAGGACTCCCTCGATATATAAGTGTTACGTTTCAGGCGATCAATGTTCATAGGTACTGAGTTTCAAAAATGGTGTGCTCTTTTTGTACTCTCATTGGTTGGGGGTGCAGTAGCGTATAGCTTTCCTCACTCAAGCGACCCAGTTCGCCCGTACTTATTAGTATTGCTATCGATTATGTTTGCGAAGCATTGGTTAGAGTATTTACTGTTCTTGCCAATATCCGGGCTTAAGGGGCTGTATATACCAACCTCTGAGCGCAAGAAAAGACGCAACTTCTTCATTTTCACGATAGTCGCTTATGTGGCTCTAATGGTTTGGCTGGTTTTGTATGTATACCCAACTTAAAAACATAACAAGCGACTCCATGCGACCAGCAGAGCTGGCGCGTGAATACGGGCGTTAATTTCCGCTTCTAAGCCGATTTCAGTAGAGGCAGCTGAATGCAAGTTCCGTTATCATGAAAACCGACGTTCAGGAGTGGCGCGAAGACCAGCAGCAAAGAACCAAAAACGGCAGTAGTTACAGGGTAAGCGGCCGGCAAACCCACCTTGCTAGCTCAGTTTGATCAGCCGATAGTGTCCACCTATTTTTAAGTGGACACTATCATGAATGAGCTAAGCGTATTCGCTACACCTGTTAGGCGTCGAAGGTTTTCCCCGGATTTCAAACACAAGATCGTAGCGGCTTGCAAAGAACCCGGTGCGTCTGTTGCGAGAATCGCCAGGGAACACGACCTTAATGCCAACCTGGTCCACAAGTGGATTCGTCAGGCCAGGACGAATACGTTACCAGCAGGCACGCCAGCTTTTGTAGCACTACCGGTCAACACTGCGCAAGCACCACGGCCCAGTCCAAGTAATGGAGCGGACGAGCGTGTCCACCTGGAGATTCCCTTCCGTCAACAATCGATCAAAGTGAGCTGGCCAGTCTCTCAGTCGGATAGTTGTCTGGCACTGCTACGTGAACTGCTGCAGTGATTCGCATTGATGAGATCTGGCTGGCCACCGAACCGCTGGATATGCGTGCCGGGCCGGACAAAGCCCTGGCCAGGGTGGTTCAGGTGTTCGGTAGCGCCAGACCACACTGTGCTTATGCTTTTACCAACAAGCGTGCCAACCGGATAAAGATTCTGGTGCACGATGGATTGGGACTGTGGCTGTGTGCCAGACGCCTCAACCGCGGCAAGTTCCACTGGGCTGAGCCCTGGCGTGGCAAGCACCATGTTGTTGATGAAGAAAAGCTTCAGGCGCTGGTTCAGGGGCTGCCCTGGCAGAGCCTGGGTGAAGCAGGTGTTATCCGCGCTTTGTAGACCAACTGGCCGCACGATGAGGTCGCGCCGACAGAGCATTAGTGGCATACTGTGCCTATGTCACAGCCTGACGTCAGCCAGCTTGATGCAGACCAATTACGAGCCCTTGCCGCCTCGTTGCTATCACGCCTCGCCGAGCAAGAGAATGCGCTGAAACAGCAGCAGGAGATACTGCAACATCGTACCGAACACTACGATCGCCTCAGCCAGCGTAACCACTTTCTCGAAACACTCAATGCAAAACTGACTCACGAGATGGCGTTGCTCAAACGCCACCGCTTTGGCAAGCACAGTGAAAAACTGAACGTTCTGCAACGCACTCTACTTGAAGACATTGTCGATGCCGACCTGGGTGGCATCGAGGCGGAACTGGAAGCGGCGAAGATCCATCCCACGCAGCCTGAACCGAAACAGCAACCCAAACGTGTGGCTCTGCCACCGGAGTTGCCACGCCGGCTAATCGAGCACGAGCCGGACAACACCCGGTGCCAGTGTGGCTGTCAGCTCCAGCGGATTGGCGAGGACGTCAGTGAGAAGCTGGACTATACCCCCGGCGAGTTTACCGTTGAGCGGCACGTCCGTGGCAAATGGGTGTGTAAAGACTGCGAAACGCTGGTTCAGGCCCCGGTACCTGCGCACGTAATCGACAAAGGGCTGCCCACTACCGGCCTGCTGGCTCAGGTGCTGGTGGCCAAGTACGCCGATCACCTGCCGCTGTACCGTCAGGAAAAGATCTTTGAGCGAGCCGGGCTGGCCATTCCCCGTTCCACGCTGGCCGAATGGGTAGGCCGCTGCGGTGTGGCGTTGCAGCCCCTGGCTGATGCCTTACGCGAGACCATCCTGAGCCACCCAGTGGTTCATGCAGACGAGACGCCGGTGCCGATGCTGTCGCCGGGCAAGAAGAAAACCCACCGCGCCTATATCTGGGCCTACTGCACAATGCACAATGCCCAGACCCGGGCAGTGGTCTATGACTTTGCGCCCAGCCGTGCCGGGGAACATGCCCGGGCCTTCCTGGGCGACTGGCAGGGCAAACTGGTCTGTGACGACTACAGCGGCTACAAAGCCGGCTTCGGTCAGGGTATCACCGAGATCGGTTGTATGGCCCATGCCCGGCGCAAGTTCTTTGAGCTGCACGCTGCCAACAAGAGCACCCTGGCGGCCAGTGCGCTGGAGACCATCGGTCAGCTTTACGACATAGAACGCCAAGCTAAGGATCTGGATGACGAGCAACGGTATCGATTAAGGCAGCAACGAGCTGGGCCACTTCTGGATACCTTCCATACCTTGCTGCTGGCGCAGCGGCAAAAGGTGCCGGAGGGTTCGGCCATAGCCAGAGCTATCGATTACAGTCTGAAGCGCTGGCGCGCGTTGACTCGCTACCTGGAAGATGGCGCGGTGCCTATCGACAACAACTGGGTCGAGAATCAGATCCGCCCATGGGCGTTAGGTCGTTCCAACTGGCTGTTCGCCGGATCGCTGCGCAGCGGTCAGCGCGCGGCTGCTGTGATGAGTCTGATACAGTCAGCTCGCATGAATGGGCTTGATCCCTATGCCTATCTCAGAGATGTGCTGGCCAGGCTACCGACTCAGAAGGCCAGTCGCATTAATGACCTGTTGCCACACAACTGGCAACCGGAATAACAAGGTGGGTTCGCCGGCCGCTTACGTTACAGGCACGGGCTACGACCGCTATTGCGATATTAACCTTATGGTTCCGGTACATTTTGTTTCCGGAAACATTTTTTGCCCCTTGATCATAAACATTCGATTTGGAATTTATGGATATTGAATTAGAAATCAGTTCGGCCAAACTGAGTGACGCGTCCAGACTGCTAGAAATACATACAGCTGCAGTACACGAGACCGCAGCATCTTATTATCCCCAAAACATTTTAGATAGCTGGTCCCCTTCTTCGATAACTGAAAAGCGCATAGAAAACGCTAAAAATCATTGGATAGAAAGTTCCGAAAACAAACTGCTAGTCGCTAGAGTCGACGGTGAAGTGATCGGATTTGGCATGATTGACACTTCAAGTGTATTGCAAGCTGTGTATGTGCGCCCAGATTACGGTCGAATGGGAGTTGGAAAAAAACTCCTTCTGGCATTAGAGAAAGAAGCAGTTGGACTCGGCCTCACGTATCTGAAAGCTGATGCATCGATTAATGCCGAGGAATTCTATACTAGCAATGGATTCAGTATTCTTGAATATTCGACATATAGATTGAAGTCCGGGGACGAGATGGCGTGTGTGAAGATAACGAAAACGCTTTGATTCGGGTATTAAATTTTACCGGAAATTGTCGGCCAGTATCGTGAAAGCGGACTTAGCGCCTATTTTTACCTATGACTGCTTTTGAGCCGTTTTCAGTAGTAGCGGCAGCCTAAGACAACTTCCGCTATCATGAAAGCCGGGGTTCAAGCATGGTTTGGAGAACGGCGGCAAAGAACCCATAGCGGAACCGATAAATGAGGGGGTTTTCAATAGAGCAGAGTTGACGCCCTTCACATTGTTAAAGGCTCTAGAGTACTTATGTATGGGAATCCCACTCGATACAGTCATTAAGACTCCAAGGTTACTGCTTCGTGCAGTTGAATTCTCTGATGTAGATCTTGTCTGGGAAGCAACCAGGTTCGAAGGCTTCAATGATGGTATGACTTGGGATCCGCCTGCAAATCGAGAAGACATAGTCCGAATAACAGAGAGAAACCTGGATGCATGGAAGCAAGGCGAGGACTTTGTCTTTACGGTTTGTTTACTAAACGAGCCATCAAGTGCAATCGGGCGAGTAGGGCTTTCTAAGAAGTCTGTGCCAGGGACTTGGAACATTGGATTTTGGATTCACCCAATCCATTGGGACAATGGCTATGCTCCTGAATCAGCCAGAGCAGTGCTGGAATTCGGATTCGATGCTCTTCAAGCAGTACGGATCGTCACTGCCCACGCGATCTGGAATAAACGCAGCCAACACGTAATTCAGAGGCTTGGTTTCAATTATGTAAGAGAGAACCCAGAAGGCTTTTACAAGAATGGTAAGCCGGTTGCAGAATATGAATACGAACTCGGTCAAATATCCTAATTACCAAGGTCAGCATTTAAGCCGAAAGCTGCCGTAGGATCTAGCAGCGGCTACTACCGCTTTGGATTCTGACACTGTCTGTTAGGTCAGAATCCAACTATTACACCTGAGGGTGTTACACCTGAGGGCTACGGCAAAGGACAGCGTGGTGAATCTATTGACGATCTGCAGATCTATCGTCACCCAGCACCACACACCTGCGCATTATTCTGACCTGATCAGTGAGATCGTATTCACCAAGTCGATGCAACAGGCTCGCATTATCCCAGATCAGCAGATCGCCTGTTTCCCACTGGTGCGTGTAAACAGCGTCAGGATCAAATTTGAATGCGTTGATCTCATTCATCAGTCTGATCCCTGTCGGCCAGAACTTTCCCTTGATACGCCAGGCGTGGTCGCCGATAAACAATACCAGCCGACCCGTTTCAGGGTGAGGGCGCACAATAGGATGGTATACAGGACCCTGCTGCCATCTTCGCCGTATCGTATTTACCCACCACTTCAACTGTGAAAGTATCGATACACCGTCATTTCTTCTAGCCTGCAGCCACTGCGTTGGCATCCTGTTATTGCGCGCGGCCCTGCGGAATCCGAGGTGGTGCTCGGCAACGTAGCTGGCATACCGGTCTTTGGTAGCTTGAGCCAGGTTTTCATATTCCTGCTGCATATTGATGAAGTGGGTTTTACCGGACGCTGCTGATACTTGCACTGCATTCAATACCGTCGCTTTTGCTGGTACCGGTACATGGGTGTGATCGGTGTGCCAATAAACTGAATTACGATCAGGATGGAATCCCACCGGTACACCGCTGCGGTCAACATTGCTGAGATAGTGGGCGAATTCACTGCTGCTTCGGTAATGTTCAGCCTGCCACGCTGGACGTAATTGACCGAAAATTCGTGCGAAATGAACCTGCTGCACATCATTCAGATATTGTCGACGGAACAGCAGGATCTGATAGTCAAGCAAGGCTTTTTTAAGCAGTGGCTCTTTGGATTGCGGAACGCCATTTGCAATATCCAGGCCTGCAACCTCAGCGCCCATTGCAGGAGTCAGCGGTGAAAATTGAATGGACCCCGATGACAGATCGACCTTGTTAATGCGGCCCGCTTTATCAGTTTCCATTGTTACTCACTCCAACACTTCGCTGATCCTGGGAGAGGTGCATAAAATACGGGTCTTATCCCTTAACCCGTCTTTCCTTTTCAGTAATGGTAAGCATCAGGCGGGCACCGATTCGCAGGAGTGTTGCATCAAGTCTTAACGTTTCCGTCAGCTTTAATCTGGCACTGTGTATTTCCCGGGCACAGGCAAGCAGCGCAGCCAGTTTGTGTCGTGAGCTGAAATTCCACTTCCGGGAAACGCTGTGCTCCCGGTAATATTTTTCAACCAATACCTCCGGGACGCGAACGGCCTCGCCAAGCAACATCATATGAACCAGCCAGGGCCAGTCGGCTGAAAATTCACCGGCAAGGTTCCTTTTCATACCACCTATAAGATCTGCAGCCTCCGCCCTGAAGACGCCCCTGTTCGGCGCCCACCAGTGATCGACTCTCCAAAGCATTCGTTTGGCACGCTCCACAGGTGATTTGAGCCCTTCTATCAGCGTACATCTGCCCTCGATCCGATCACCATCCTGGTAGATGGTGAGCATATCGGAATAAGCAACAACAGCTTCCTGGTTGGCTTCCAGTGCAGCAACACAACGGGAAATATAGTCCGGAAGCAATACGTCGTCATGGAATGCAAAAAGCAGGTAATCGGCCTCTGCTTCCTGTAAAAGCGCGTTGGTGTTGCCAAGCCACCCCTTATTTTCCGGTTGCTCTATGAGGGCAAATCTCTGATCTTGCTCAACAAACTTCCTGCAAATGCTGACGGTGTTGTCCGTTGACGCGTCATCAGAAATTAAGACTTTCAGGTTTGTGTAGGTCTGCTCAGCAAGAGAAACAAGTGTTCGCTCGATAAACTGCTCTGCGTTCCATGCAGGAACCAGCGCAAGAACACTGCGTGTCGCATGCTTCTCCGACATCACTTATCTACATTGACTGCTGAGGTCTGGTGACCAAAAAAGGAAACTACGTTTTCTACTGCCCGAAAAGCAAAGTGAGGAGCGGTGGTTAACTTACCGGGGTCGACACTGTGGTAGCCTCCGGTGCTGTACACACCGACCCGTGTTCGATCATGCAAGCCACTTTCAGGATCATCCACATCTGATTTCCCATAGGCAACGATAGCACCGGCATCGAGCTGATACGGCTTACAATTACCTACCTCAGGATACCACGGCGCTATTCCGGCAATTATTTCATCAACTATGTCCGGCGCCTGTGCTCGCATGTCTCCACTGCAAACCGATTGCCACTCTGCCGGAGCTTCCAATTCATTGGTCCATCCCAGCATTCCAGCCGGGTACCATGAAAGATACACTGTACCATTTGCTCTGATCACCGCGTCGCCATAACGACCTAATACCATGGTAATTGACGGCGCATTAACCAGACTGTCCGGCAGGTGAGCCAGAACTCTGTATTTGAGTCGATACAGCCAACCGGGGGCAGGCGGGATACCAAGGGTTGCGTCCAGTTTCAGTCGGTTTTCCCATGTCGCGTTGACGACCTGATCGCTGGTTAACGTCCAGCTTGAATCAGTTGATTCGCCGGATACCACAAAACCGTCTGCCCGTCGGTCAATTTCCCTGACCTTGTAGCGTGGATAAAATTTTATGTTATTCGAAGCGTTTATTGCACGCGTGACCAGGGTGGAGAGCTGGTCGGTATCAATTGCCAGCTCACTTGTTTCGAAAGCAGCAGCACAGCTTTTGGTAACCAGCCTGTTGTCCAGTTTTTCAAGATCAACCCGCCTTGCCAGGAAATCCGGGTGTGTCCCCAAATAGGACAAGCCGGGATCTGATCCGGTATGTTTTCGATAGGCATCTGTCACTTCACCGTAATGCATTTCCAGCTTCTCTGCACTCACAATTGAATCCTGCGCTACCAGATAGATAAATGGTGTTGAGAATTGCAGATCGTGTACCTTGTCTCCAATACAACGTTTCAGCAGAGGGAAAAAAGACAGAGCGCCTTGAAGTTGCAGGTCGGCGGTTGCGAAAGAAGGATCTGCTGCATAAATCAACCCAAGGTGAATTTTACCCTCGTTCCGCCGGCTTGCCCGATTCATAGGAACCGGATCCTGATCCAGAAGGGCAACCTTGAAACCCTGGTTCGCCAACCCAAGCGCGACGCAGGATCCGGTGAGTCCAGCGCCAATCACAATCACCTGCTCCCGATTGGTTTGATACAGTTTGACCATTAGCTCGATAAAACCCGATCCCATCCAGGAACAACTGTTTGCTGAAGAAATGCTGGCTACTGACTGATATTTATAAAAAAGTAAAAGTCAGCAATACCCAATGGTAATGGAGACAAACAGGCGAGTCTATGCGCTACTTCCTATTTTGCGGGAGATGGGAGGCGAAACTGCATGACCTTGGGGTTTGAAAAATGGCATGCCCTGAGAAATTGACGCAGAATTTGCGGGGGTGCAAATAAAATCCGCAGCTCTACTAACCTGCAACTCCCTGCAGTCGAAATGACTTTGCTGATAAGAGACAGCAACCCAGGTACCCCGGGTTCAGGAACTATGGTTGTATGGTAAGACGGTTGGATAGTTGAATGGTTGGATGGTTGAATGATTGGATAGTTGGATAATAGTGTGGCGGAGTCGAAAGCCCCAAGACGCAGGCAATTGACTGGTCGATCAGCTTGCCAATGCTCAGGCAGAGGAAAGACCGTTGATTTTGCTGATGTAATGCTTGATGTCGTGGTCCAGCAGGTCTTCACGCCCCAGATGGTCCCAGAATGAGGTCAACTTATACCGTTCAGCGTCGTGCTCCGGGTAGTAGGAATAGTCGGTGTTCGATTTGAGCAGCACCTCATCGCCGAAGTGTTTATAGATACCATGCAGTACTGCCATGAAGGTTACCGGTGGAACAAGCGGTATGGGATCGCCTTTGTTGACAACCCGCGTAAGAGGCAAGTCCCGGTATCTGCTTACGCCCTCCTAATTGGTTACCTTTGGTTGACCGAAGGTGTAGCAATGATCCAGCGTGACATCGCTGGCACTGTGAAAAATCATCGCCAGGATCGCCGCAATGGCGCCACCCAGGCTATGCCCGGTCAGGCGTACCTGATAGCCTGGTAACAGCAGTGGCGTTACATACTCATGCACATCCCTGGCGCACACAGCTAAGCCTTTGTGAAGAGGCACGCCTTCGAGTTTTTCATCTTCCATAATAAATTCTGCATCGAGTTTGATATCTTCAAGATTGGCTGTGCCGCGGACAGCGATCCACTGTAATTTGCTGGACTCATGGGTTTCCACAAATACCTTGACCTTGATATGTGGCAAATCCTTGACGGCGAGATCTGATTCGCCAAATTCCCCTCTTATAGCATCCGATGAGTCGTAGGCGGCAGCCGCACGGCGCGCATGTTCAAGCATGAGTGGGAAGTTCACATCGGTCATGGGGTGATTCCTTGAAGTAAAATAAAGCCGGTTGCTTGCGGACTGGCAGCGGGTTACACCATCAGTCATGGGTTGCCTGGAATGGCACACCACCGTCTTCGTCGATAAGTGACTCGCTCAATGTGGCATTTTTCAGCTCCAGCATCGCAAATCCATTTTTAACCCGCAGGGGAATCTCCGGGTCGCCCGCCGAGCGGTTTTCATACCAGACGACTGCCGGCTTGCCCTTCAGCATCGACGCATCGCCATAGGGCACCGCGCCATGACCAACACAGCGGCCCAGCATACCCTCATAGGGCTGATAGACTATCGCGTTATGCAGATGGCCCCAGTACCAGAAGTCCGGTGCCCGACCAAGTGCCTGTACAACGTCCTGAAAACAGGACCCGGGTTTCTGGCCATCGATATTCTGGCCTTCGTGATGGGACAGGAGAATGATCTTCTTGTCTTTGGGTAAGCCCGCGAGCCAGTTTCGCTGCACATGGTTCAGCTTGCCCTTGAGATACAGGTCATTCTCTGGCGCGTGATAGGCTGTATCCAGGCCGATAATCAGCCAATTGGAATTTCTCAGGCAAAAGTAGCTGCAATTTTTCTGCAGGTGAAATTTTTTCTTTAATGCCACACTGAAGTATGCGTGTGCGCCGTTGTACATCTCATGATTGGAATTCAAGGTAAGTCCGCCAAGGGTACCCATCGGCCAGGGATCGACCAGGTTGTTGACTTCTTCTTGCCTGGTTCCGGCGTAATAAACATCGCCCAGGTGGATGGTCAGGTCGGGCTTTTGCTTCACCATCTGCTTGGCCACTTTCGTGCTTGGCGCGTCAGGCTTCCAGGGCCCCGTTCCCCAGTCACCGCATACTGCGATGCTGACCTCGTCAGGTATGTCTATTGTCTGGGGATTTGAGTTGAAGGGCGCCTTGTTTTCCAGATGTGCCAGCCATTGTTCGAAAGACAGGGCCCAGCCTGGATCGAGCAGTTCCCATTTACCGACACCCAGCAGTTCGCCATTGGGCTTGAGGCGGGTGGGCAGGGATTTTTCGTCACTCGGTAGGTGGGTGCTTCCTTTCGGCACCTTGTCCAGCATCGTCGCGACGTGAGCAAATTCGGCGCCATGAATGTAGTCCTTCGCTTCACCGACCAGCTTCTCGCTATCCTGATGTATGTCTTGCAAGAGCCTGATTACTTCGTCGTGCTTCTCTTTTGAGGCGGAAGCAGCAAACTCCTGATAGGCTTTTTGAACCTTGGTTTTTATATCGTCATATTCCATGCCAGAATTCCTTAAATATAGGTGCGGTTCATGTACCGATTACTTCCGCGGCGAGTGCGACATGCAGCCGGCTAATCGTAATTGATAGTGAGGCCATAATCGTCCGCCAACAGTCTGCAGCATCTTTCGGTAACGGCAGAAATTGTCAGCAGCGGATTGACTGCCAGCGATGTAGGAACAACCGAACCGTCAGATATATACAGCCCCGTATGAGTGGAAACACCTGACTCGGCATCGAACACGCGCCCTTTGTGATCAACTACTCCCTGTTCCGCGCTGTCACCCATATTACAGCCTCCCAGTGGATGCACAGAAACAAGGCTCTTATGAAAGAGCTTGGTCCAGATCGGATTTTCCACATACTCGCCGCCCAGGGCTGAAGTTGCCTCAAGCAGACGGTCGTTACCAATAGTAAAATTCTGTTGTTTGCCGACATCGGGCCAGTCAATTCGAAGCCTGTCATCGACCAGCGACAGCTTTCCCCTGGCATCGTCGTGGCTCATTATCAGGTAAGTCTGCAGCCGATTGATTGCGCCGTGATAGGGACCACGCAGCATGCTCTCGGCTTTTCGCGACTCTTTTTGTAGTGCGTCTTGTAATGCGTCTGTTAGTTTTGGTTTCTTGCTGTGCTTAAGCTCAGGGTTTTTCCCCAAGGCGGCACTTGCAGCGGCCATCAATGGTGTAATGAATTTTCCAACTGCGCCAGGGATGGACCCTTCTTCAATTATCATTCGATCTTTCCAGTTGGTGCCTTTTTTCCGGGTATCAATTATGCTGGTTATACAGGGTCCAACGGGTGCCATCGTAGCCGGGTCATGATCACCGAAACCGATGCCATTGATCTCCACGTCGCAGTTGTACCCGAATCCCAGAATATCGCCGTTGCCCGAGAATCCCTCGCCAAGTCTGCTGGACAGTGATAGTCCGCGGTCCCGGCTGCGTAGCATAATCTCGTTACTGCCCAGCGTGCCTGCCGCCACGACAACTATCCGTGCGTCAACGAAACTGTCATTCTTTTCGTCAGGCAGTCGTAAATGAACACGCCACCCATCAGGCAGTTTTTCCACATGGCTTACCCATGTTTCACAATATATTTCGGCTCCATGATTGCAGGCATCCGGCAGGTAGTTCATGCGGTCGTGTTTTTTGCCCCGGTGTTGCAGCCGGACACACAGTCACCGCAGTTGTTGCAGGCAACCTGTGGTACACCGAATTCATTGATGCCGTTCTGTGGTGTCTTGAACGTTACATTGATTGGAGTGCGGTAGAACTCCTGATTCATGGCGGCCGCACTGGTTTCGTGGGCCTTCAGCTTTTCAAGTGGGGGATAGGATTCCGGATAGGGCATCGGTTTGAGCATCTGGCGCGCATGCTCGAAGCCCGACTGGAGCAACGTGTCTTGTTGTTCACGAATCGGTTCAGGCCAACAGTCCTCGGAGAAAATATCATTGGCCGGTGGCAATGACACGTTGGCGTTTATCAGGGAAGTTCCGCCAAGTCCGCAACCGACTACCACGTTCTGTTCTTTGTTGACGTGAATGTTGTAAAGACCGTTTTTTGGGCCGATTTTGCCTGCTGGCGTGTCCAGCTGGAGCTGGCTGGCCGCCTCCAGTTCCGTATTCGGGAACTCGCCGGGCAGGATTTCCCTGCCTCTTTCAAGAAGGCATACCGACTGTCCTGCGCGGGCGAGCCTGGAAGCTGCTATACCCCCGCCATAGCCGGAACCGATAACGATTACATCGTAGCGGGAATTCAGCTCGCGTACGGGACGTGCAATTCGATTCAATTGACACTCCTGGTAAGTCAGGCAGTCTCAGCGTCCTGATTGCGTTGGCTGATTTTGAGCAATATTCCAGCTCATAGTTGCCCTTTTAAATCATTTAATCAAGAAAGATTTTTGACGCATATCAGTAACGCCAACTTTTCTGTTGCTAAACTGAGCAGTTACATCCCGAGGCAATCGGTATCTGTCGATGGTTTCGATATATCCGAACAGCCGGTCGGTAGCACGATTTTCGTGGCATTTGCTTGTTTGATGTTTCGTCAGGACCAATTTGCTACTAAATCAGGAACTTTTGTTCTACACTCGAGAGTCTGTGCAAGCCGTCATCAGGTCGCGCATGCGTAAAGGCACGATCCCGCCTGGCAGACCTGATGGTCGCTTGAATACCAGGGCTCCATTCCGGAAGCCATGCTGAAAGCCGTCGAATTCAATTTCGTCAGCATCTCCACTTCGGCCGCCTGTAGTCAATCAGGTAACAAAAAACGAATAATAATTGAGGTACCAACCCATGGGCGAAGAGAACCAGGCTGAAAGGCTTGTCAACGCGGTTATCTCCGATTTTCCTGATCATGAGCCCGGTACCAGGCCGGTACATACCATCGGAATCGGCGTCAAGGGGCACTTCGTAGCTTCAGAAGTCGCCCGGAACTACTCGGTGGCCGCTCACTTTAAGGGAGATTCCATTCCGGTAACCGTGCGCTATTCGAATGGCCAGGGAAGTCCCAGGCAGCAGGACAGCCGGTCCGACGTACGCGGCATGGCAACCCGGTTTCATCTACCGGACGGATCAGCAACAGACCTGGTTGCGATGACGCTGGGGGAATTCTTCTGCCCAACTGTGGAATCGTTTCTCGAATTATCCAAAGACTCACAGCCGGTACCACCGTCAAGGGAAAAACCGCTGCAGAAACTCCTTGACATGATGAAGCTGGAGGTTCCCATGATGGACCCCTATCCGGGCTCCACCTACGACGCTCAGGGTGGGCTGCTGAAATTCGCCAATCGGCACCGCTATTCACAGCTGGCTATTTTTCAGGCTGGCGGTATCGGTGCCCCCACCAGCTACGCCAGGGCAGCTTATCACGCGGTGCATACCTTCGTGTTGAAAGACCCGGAAGGGGTCAAGCGTTATGTGCGATTTTCCTGGCAACCGGTAGCGGGTGTAAAAAACAGGTCTCCAGAAGCACCTGTTGACAATGACTACCTGCATGAAGAATTACGCCAACGCCTCCAACCCGGGAAGCCGTCCACCCGGTTTATTCTGCGCATGGTAATTGGCGAGAATGGCGACGCGCTTGACGATCCCACCAAGCCCTGGCCCAAAGAACGTGTGAAGGTAATGCTGGGTACCTTGTATCTGACAGAGGTGGCGCCAGACCAGGAAACCAGTTGCATCAACATCGCCTTTAACCCGTGCCGGTTGACGAACGGGATTGAGCTTTCTGACGATCCGATCCTGCGCGCCAGACAAGACGCCTATGAATACTCCAGGGAGCTCCGCGGTGGTACCGCCTGTCCCTTCAGCAAGGGAGATGAGCAATGAGTGAGCAGCAGGAGTTACCGAAAAAAAGCTGGTTTGCAACCTTTATCGACACCACCTTGCCCAAAACCTGGATTTTTAAATTCATCGCTAGATATATTCTAGTGCCGTACTGGGCGTGGCGCACCCCGGTCGAGGCCCGGCCAGGCGGTCCTGCGTCCGCCACTCAGCCGGGACAGAACGTGCAGCACATGATGAACCTGATCATGCCGCTGAAAGACAAATCTCCAATAGGGCGGGCCAAGGCAGCGCTGGCGGTTGCACAGAATGTTGATGCCATTTATGCCGGGCTCGATAACGTTGGCACCGTGCATTTCGCGCGGTTTGTCATCGTCGACAACAATCTTTGCATGATCTCCACCTATGACGGTGACTTCAGCAACTATATACGGGACTTCATTGCCACGATTGGCAATGTTTTCGATGCGGTGGTCACACTGATCGAGGACGGGGATAGGGTGGTCCCTACCGAAGAGCATGTCGATGAGTTCATCCAGTGGGTGCACGAGCGGGACATGTTCCAGGTTCCCGAAAGGCCGTCCGAGCTACTTTATGATCCGGGTGAAGAACTACCGGAGGGGGCGATCGCCCATGATGATCTCCGCACTCTTCCGCGGCGGATAATCCTGCAACTGCGGGCCAACAGCAATGTACACATAGGCGGCTATCGAGCCTATCCGGGGTATTCTGCTGCAGATGTGCGCAAGCACCTGGGAGTCGGATGGTGAACGCTGAATTTGATCCTAATGAATTACAAGGAAATATTTTAAGGGGCTATCGCAGAAACCACGTCAGGTATCTGATGCTTGAAGTGAAGGACGTGGCCGGCGCTAAAGCATGGCTGAGCGAAACTGTCTCGGGAAACAGCGATACCGCGCCGCAGATCACACGGGAAGCGAACTGGACGACCAAACCGGATATCTGTTTTAACCTGGGCGTAACCTACAATGGGTTGCAAGCGCTGGGTTACTCGGAAGACAAGAGCAGTCCGTTCCCCATTGAGTTCAAACAGGGCATGCACAATCGATCAGTCAAGCTGGGGGACATCGGGTCCAGCTCGCCGCAATCCTGGTCAGCGCCTTTTGACAAGCCGGACCGGATTCATCTTATCGCGTCGCTTTATGCTGATGACGAAGCACATTTGGACGGCGTCAGGGACAGGATTACCTCTGCGGGAAACGGGAGCGTTTTCAACCTGTTGGGTACGCGGGATGGTGCCAATTTCAACGGTGATTTTGTCCACTTTGGCTACCATGACAATATTTCACAGCCACGCTTCGAGGGTATCAGTGATCCTTCAAGGCAACCTGATGATCAACCCTTCGCGCCTCTGGGCACGGTACTGTTGGGTCACGAGAAGACCGAATATGAAGATGTTGTCTGGGACGTGCCCAAACCCGATGTGCTGGGAATAAATGGTTGCTACAACGCGTTCAGGATTCTGGAACAGGATGTGCAAAGCTTTGAAGCGTTTCTTGACGAAAAATCAACCGAACTGATTGCCGATCCTCTGGGTGAAGAATTATTGCCGCCAGGTACGGAAGCAAGCTGGAATGGAGACTATGACCGTTATACAGCGCTCCGCGAGATCATCGCATCGAGGCTGTGCGGCCGCTGGCGGAATGGCACGCCCGTAGAATTGTCTCCAGATAATCCTGATCCGGACCCGCCTGTCTCCCTGTCCCGATACGAGTACGGCGCCGAGGGTCGTTGTCCCTATGGCGCGCACATGCGCCGCTGTAATCCGCGGGGAGGCCACATTGTGCAGCGAGTAGCCAACAACACCCGTCGCCTGGTTCGGCGTGGCATTCCCTATGGGCCCGCATTCGATCCCGCCAACCCCGATGAGGAGGAGCGTGGACTGTTGGGCAATTTTCTGGGCGCAGACCTTGGCGCGCAGTTTGAGGCCGTCATGTACGATTGGCTTAATCTGGGCTTACAGGATCCCAGGATTACCGGATCCAACGATCCGTTACTGGGCAAGAATGACCCGAAACACAGCTGGTTCGACATTCCTCTTCCATCAGGCAATCGAATCAGGTTGCGAGGAATTCCGCGATTCGTCTGGTGCAGAGGGGGCAGTTATCTGTTCTTGCCCAGTATACCGGCGATACGGTACCTGGCATCCTGATCCATAGACAGCCTTAGAGCGATGCAAAAGTCACTGACAGAAAAAAACCCAGGTGGCTCGTTTGCCTTTATCTGCTACTCTCATGCGGACGCTGCCTCTGTTCAGCTGGAGCTGGAGCATCTGCGCAAAAAAGGTATTAATTATTGGTACGATAAATCAATAACGCCCGGCGCTGCATGGTCCCAGGAACTCGCTGATGTGCTCGACAAGGCAGACAGTTTTCTTTTTTTCATCAGCCCTCAGTCAGTAAAGTCAAGATTCTGTCTTAATGAAGTCCAGTACGCTTTGTCAAGAGACAAGGCAATGCTGGCTATTCACATTCAGCCGACCGATATGCCCAGCGGGCTCGAGCTGACCCTGGGTGCGAGTCAGGCTATATTCCGCTATCAGCTCGATGACGCTTCTTATTACGACAAGCTGGACGCCTTTATTGTCAGTCATAGGGAAAGCGAAAGCGCTGATAACGTCAATCTGTTTACGGATACGCAGGAAAAAACCTTTCTCGCGGCCCGCTTTGACGCAGAAAGCCTGGACGCTTTAGGTGCCGGAACCAGAAAAGAAGCGTTGGAGTCCTTCTACGATTTCTGCCGATCATCAGACGAACTTAAGAAAGGAAATCTCTATAAAAATACTGCCAGTACGACCTTTCTTGCGTTCGATAATCCGGCAAATGCGGTACTTGCCGGTATAGAGCTGCAGAAAATGATGCGCATAGCCGGGCGGGGCTCCGGGGATGGATTGAAACTCAGAGTCGCGATTCATACGGGACTGGCAAGAGCCAAAGGGTCGGACTTTTTCGGGCCGGTGATTCCGGCGCTGGAGCAGGTCCTGGAGGTTACCAAACCGGGACAATTGGTTCTATCGTCAAAGTCAGCCGAATCGATCAGTGGCGATTCGCCGGTTAGTCTCAACAGCCTGGGTGAGTATAATCTCACCGATGTGGGTGCTACCACTTTATATCAGGTTGAGGCTGACGGACTCGAAGCGATTTTCAATGAGAGAGAAGATCGGGTCGAGCGGTTTCCGGGCAATCTACCAGCGAATCTGACATCGTTTCTTGGCCGCTCCAGGGAACTGGTTGAGTTGCATGGAATTTTCAAGCGGTCTCGGCTCGTTACGCTTATGGGCCCGGGCGGAATCGGTAAAACACGACTGGCAATTGAGTTTGCACGAACGGTTCAGAACCAATTCAATGACGGTACATGGTTGGTTGATTTATCGGTGCTGGACAAAGGCAGCTCAGGCTGGCCTACAATCGCTGCAACGCTGTCACTGGAAGCACTACCGGGCGTCGAACCGCGAATACAGGTGTTGGGACATTTACGCAATGCCCGCGCACTGTTGCTTCTTGATAACTGTGAACACTTGCTTGAAGAAATTCCTGATGAAGTGGCGGATCTGGCTGTCAACTGCCCGAACCTGTGCATACTGAGCACCAGCCGGCAATTACTGGGCATTCAGGGGGAGGCGCTTTACGAAGTGCCGGTACTGAAGGACGCGTCACAGCAGGACCCGGCCGAGCAGGTTTCAGTGAAATTATTCATTGAACGGGCCCAGATGGTCAGTCACAGATTCCGTCTGCAACCCGGTGACCTGAGCCGGGTGCAGGAAGTCTGTGAGAACCTGGACCATCTGCCCCTCGCCATTGAAATAGCAGCGGGTAACATTCGACGCTATTCCCTGGAGAAAATCTGCTTAAAAACCAAGCATCCCCTGGATCTTGCCGCAACCCAGTCCCGCGGTGCCGGTCGCAGCAGGGAAACATTGAGGGAAACGTTAGCCTGGTCCTACGACTTACTTGATCAGAATACACAGGAAGTGTTCAAGCGCTTGTCGATCTTTGCCGGTCCATTCGAGGAAGACCTGGCACTCACGGTATGTGTGACGGGGGATTTTTCAGAGCAGGCTGTTTTGAACGGAATCGACGAGTTGGCCGACTCGTCATTTATCCATCAGGAATCCGGCGATCGCCAACGCTACAGAATGCTGTTCTCCATCCAGTCATTCGGTCGGGAGAAGCTTGCCGAATGTGGATTGCTGGACGAGCTGGAAGTAAGCCATGACGAGGCTTATGCTGCGTATGCCAGGGAACTCGGCGATATGTTTGATACAGACAGAGAAGCAGAATCCGCCAGGTTGATCTATGATGAATTGCCCAACTTCCGCACTGCATTCGAGCGCGCAATAAAACGGGACCCGGAGCTTGCAGGGCGGTTGATCACCCCTTTGGTATTTTTTTGTTATCTTCACCGGGGGGCGGAGCACTCGAAATGGTTCAGTCGCCTGGCTGAGCACCCGGCCGTGTCGACAATTGACTGCGCGCCGCTGGTTTTCGCCGGCGCGGCAAGTTATCAGTTGCATGCCAAAGGGGATCTCGTACAGGCGCAGAAAATGATTGACCTGGGCCTGGAAGCTGAAGCGGCAGGCAGGGGAACCAGCCTGGGCTGGCTTTACAATATTGGCGGACAGGTCGCGTTGTGGTCGGGCGCAGCGCCGGAAACAGTTCTCGGTTTTCACCAGCAGGCTATTGAGCAGGCCAGCACTGCGGGCAATCTTGGTTGTCAGATCATTTCCCAAAGTCTCATGCCTTATACCCAGACAAGGATGGGTGATCTGGAGGGAGCCGCAAAATCTGCCGAAACTGCAACAGAACTGGCCAGGAAAGCTATTCAGCCTGACATGATCGGCTATGCACACTACGCACAGGCGGTTGCTGAAGCCAATCGGGACACACAAAAAGCCATCAGTGAATTCGAAAAATCTATTGAATGGACCATACTGAGCGGTAATACCCAGGGTGAGCGTCGCTGTCGAGCCCAACTGGCAAGGGTGAAAGAGCTTAGCTCAACCCCCGACGAGGCAGTCGTCATGCATATTCGCCTGCTCGGCATTCTTCCTGAACATGGCGAAACCATTCATGTCTGGGCTGAAATTAGGGCCTTGATCAAGCCGCTTTCCACACTGAAATCGGACCAGGAGGTCGCCATTCTCGCCGGTGCGCTTGAGAACGCGCCGATCAAGCTACCGAAATCCGTGGCCAAAGCTATCAGTAACTCAAAGGCCAGACTGGAAAAATCAGACTGGGACGCGGCCTTTGCAAGAGGCAACGACCTCAGCCTGGAGGAAGTCAGGCGACACGTAATGGAGAACATCGCCTGTTACTTCCAGGTTTGAGCGTCTGCAACATCCGAATTTGCGCGTTTCTTATCGAATTCCGGTTGTTACAGAGGGTGGATTCGAAATGACCGAAGCCGACGTGGCGTACAAGGCTTTCAACGAAAAGTTTGGATTGCTTTGGGCCAGTTCCATGCAGATTTCCGCTTTCAGCTTTTTCGCCGCGGCCACTTCCGGACCGGACTCGGCCAGCGCCAGCAAATCAACTACATGAAGGGCCAGCGCCTGCTTTCCTGCTGCCTGCAATGATTTCGCGGTTTCCAGAACATGCCTGGGGTCGGCAATAGCCGACAGTACTGCTTCGCTGACCTCATCCTGCGGCACAGCGATAAGATTTGTCGGATTACGATCCCACCATCCGGTAATTGAAGACCAGATCTGACGAACGATGAAATCTGTAGAGCCATAGGTTCCACGGAGATAGGGATAATCAAACATGTCATCCGGGTATTCGATGGAATTCAGCGCGGTATTCAGATTGTTGCCCATGTTCAATTGTTTCACGACAGCCTGATAAATATAGCGCAATGCATTGGCCGTATTCTGCAGGTATTCCTGAACGGCGTCGGCACCATGGATGACCTTGCCGTAGGAACGAACCAGTGTTTTTGGTTGCAAGCGTATCAGCTGCTCCAGCGTGTCAGCCCATACCCTGGCGTCTCCCGTTGGCCATAACGGCATGCCGATGTTGGGCAGCAGCGGGATACAGGACGGGCCGCCATAGAGGACTTCCACATCCGGAATCCAGGCAACGATTGCGCCGGAAGTTTCCGACGGGGCTGAAAACAGCTCGACTTGTCTGCTGCTTCCCGACAGGTTTATGCCATCCTTGAAGGTCAGGTCCGGTAACGTGAGCGGCAGTGGAGGCGGGCTGGGCTCAATGGGTTTTGCAAACTGGATTTCGATCAGCAGATCCATCAGGGGGTTGGTTTCCTGGTAGCTGCGGATCAGTGTTGCGGCATTCTCTTGCGCGACAATGACTGGCGGAGATTCTCCCTGCGGATTAGCTGCCTTCTGCCAGACTCCGCAGGCAAAATTGTAGCCCAGGTGACCGTGACTGAACGCGATGGTTTTTATCGGAGCCTGAGTGATCTTCCTTATCCCTTTGATTATGCCCTCAGCAGCCTTGAGACTTTCCCCGGTGTCAATCTGCAAAACACTGTCACCAAGATCCACAGTCAGAGTGTTCCCCAGGCTGGGGTTTTCCGGATCCCCCAGTATGTAAACGCCGTCTGCGACCTTGCCAAAGTCTGGTGGTATATCTTCTGGATTACCGGAATCGTTTGTAGTAGCTTCTGAAGCCATGAGGATCTCCTGTACCGCTTTTCGCTAGGTGCGGTTTTAGTTCTTGAAATTGAATTCTCGACCGAACTTTACAAACTACCAGTATTGTCTGCTTTAAACATCAATTAGGGAACCTCTAATTAGTCAGAGGTTCCTTAAATGGTATGAAAGTGCAGAATGCTGGTCCTGTTGGAATAACAAATGATACAAAACAGCAGTGGGCCGATGATCGTGATTGTGGAATATACGATTCGGCAGGAAAACACCACCACAGCGGAGTGGTTGAACGAATGGTCACTGCGGGCCGGGGATGCGTTAGAGGCTGAGCCTGAAACGTCGTCGTACGCGGCGGGTATCAATCGCGAAGAAAAGTACAACGTGGTTGTTTTCGAGCGCTATGAACACGGGACCAGTTCATTGGAATTTCACATGAAGCGCCCGTCGCACCAGAAGCTGGGCGAGGTGATGGCCGCCAGGGAAATGACCCGGAGGCGGGTACTGAGTGTCAGTTACCATGAAATTCCGGGGATTGGCTGGTGGCAGCCACGAACCCCGGTGACCGAGTCGCACGGAGAGGTGACGCTGACGATTCAAGGGCTTCGCTTGGAAAACGCCGGCGATCGCGACGAGTACCTGGCCTGGCTTGAAAAATTGTCATACGCTGATGAGTGCGCCGACGCCGGGATTCTTGTTCTGGGCGCAGGAACGGCAATAGCTGACGCTGATCGGGGCATAGAGGTTTGCCGCGGGGATCTGGCAGTAGTGACTGTGATGCCAGTCGACAGCGGGAAACGTCAGCAGCAACTGGGTGAAATCCTGCTTTCCTCCGCAAGTGGGAACAAACCATCCGGCGTGAAGCCTGCAGCTACCTTCAGGCGCTCTTACCAAATCAGTCAGGCCGGTTTTCTCTGGCGGAACTAGGCCGCCGTGTTTTCGGATTCCCAGGTTCCCCTTTCACACACAAGAGTCCTGGCTGAAGGGCTGGCCTGCCAGGCTGTATCAATTCCGTTGGGCATGATCATCAATGAGATTAAGAGCCACACCGTGCTCAATCCAGGCCTTGGCAGCAACGATGACCTGATTGAATCCGCCGGTACTGTCCAGCGCCTGGGCCACCACTTCATCGGGTTCTCCGGCAAATCCGGATTCCTCGATACGTAACACGGTATCACCACTGTCGTTCTCGGCAAAATCCCAGGTAATCCGGGCTGGCCCGGCCTCCCGGGGCCACTCAATAACAATGCGCCGCGGCGGGTCCAACTCGATCACCTGAACTTCAAAGGCAAAGGCGTCCGCGTCGCTGCCCAGATGCCAGGTTACCGGCTGGCCCTGGACCAGACCGTCATCCCGGCGGGTAAACCAGAAACGGCTCATGGCGTCGGCATCGGCAAAAGCCTTGAAGGCTTCGGCCGGGGATTTGCGGATGGTTATCTCGGCTTTGGCAGTCAGTGCTTGTTCAGTCATGTTCAGCCTCGCGAAAATGTTCTCAATAGTTTGGGGTTTGGCAATGCAGGCATCACTCCGACACCGGTTCGGGCGCGTAGACAAGGGACACTAATTAGATAGTAAGTTAACCAGGCATTAAGAAACAGTAGCACTATTAGAACGTATTTCTAAAAGCAATACTGGGAATTTGAGATACAGCTGATTTAAGTATAGCGATTTAATTTACTATTTTATTAGTGTCCCCATCGTCCTAGCGATTTAATTTACTATTTTATTAGTGTCCCCATCGTCCTTTTTAATTTACTATTTTATTAGTGTCCCCATCGTCCTGACCCTCGATTACCACGCTGGCCCCAGTTCGCATGCTCTTGCAGCTGCAGACTCATCACGATTTCCGACGTTCAAAAATATCAGGAAAGCTGCTAAAGTAATGGGCTAGACAGTAAGCTCTCTAAAAAAAAGCAGAAGGGTACTGGCTTATGCGTATTTCCCGACGCAGGTTTCTCCGCGATGCCTCCCTGGCTACCACGGCGGCCATTGCTCCCCCGATACTCGCACAACGTCCAACCCGGGTTCTGGTTGTCGGTGCGGGCGCGGCGGGTCTAACCGCCGCTCACGATTTGGTACAGTCCGGTTTTGATGTGCAGTTGTTCGAGGCGTCAGAGCGCGCTGGCGGACGGATGTATACGCTGCGTGAACCTTTTTCAGACGGTTTGTATGCGGAAGCTGGCGCGGGATTGCTTGGAGGAATCGGGCCCGGTATCGAATACGCGAGAGAGTTTGGCCTTGAATTGTTGCCACTGCGCTATAACCCTCGGCTGGGTTCCCTATCGTACTTCCAGGGTCGGCGCGTTGAGCACCGTCAGGACGTGCCTGGTAATCTTCCTTTCCAGTTGCGACAAGATGAGCGGAATATGTCGGTAGAAGCTCTCCATTTTCGCTATCGTCGTCGCCCCATGGGACAAATAGAAAACCTCGCCGAGTTGGCACCACCCGGATTGCAGGCTGATGCGCTGGACCGATTGGATAACCTAACCATGCGCGACTTCCTGAAAGAACAGGGTGCCTCGAACGCGGCCCTTGAGGCAATGATGTACTACTATCTGCCAGCATATGGGGATTCGCTGGACGAAATAAACCTGCTCCAGGTTGTCAGGGAGGCCGTATCGTTCACTGGTGCAACAGGCGCCTTTACCGTGGCCGGTGGCAATGATCGTATCTGCGGTGAACTGGCACGGAGACTGGGTGATCGTGTGCATTACCAGAGCCCGGTACGGTCCGTCCGTCAGGATGAAGCAGGCATTACGCTCACGCTGGAAACCCGTGACGGTATGGAATCGGTTACCGCCGACGTTGCAATACTGACACCGCCACCGCCGGTGCTGCGAGCCATTGAATTTGATTCACCCCTTCCGGAAGCGACGGTCAACGCGCTGCGTGCAGCGGTTCCCGTGCCGGTGACCCGTACCTATGTCCAGACCCGATCACGATTCTGGTTGGAAGAGGGATTGAACGGCAATGCGTTGACAGACCTGCCCGTGGCACAGATTCTCCATTCCACAGCCATGCAACAGGGCGAGCGGGGCATTCTGGAATCGATGACCTACGGTAATCAGGCAAATACCATGGCAGAAATGTCTCCCGCCCAACAGCAGGCACAATTGCGAGAGGCACTGTCGCAGCTTTACCCTGAGTCGCTGGATCTTGACCGCGTCGGTACATCTTATGCCTGGGGCAATGACCCATGGTATCGCTGCGGACACGTTGCCTTCCGTCCAGGCGCGTATGTTGCCGCTACCAGCGCACTGCGGCAGCCACACGGACGCCTTTTCTTCGCTGGTGACACGATCTGGGGGGTGTCAGGGTACTCCCATGCAGCCTTTGAGTCCGGCAAGGAAGTTGCAGCGGCGATCAGGGCTGCCGCCTGAGCACTAAATTCCCTGCAATAAACCAGGATCAGAGGATAAATAAGGGTAGTTGTACCAGGCCCGGTACTTCGCCAGAGTACGCATCAGTTGGAGCGGGTATGGCCGTAAGCTTCCCCTGAATCAGGACAACTCAAATCACTTTTCCTGCTGGACCTGTTTTCTTAAGGCTCAAGTATCCGGTGCGGGGCGGCGTTGAGGTGGCTGGTCCATCGGGAAGTTGTTCTGGTTACCGCCAGTTGGCGCGTCCTGAGTGGGACCTCGTCTGAGGCGTCGATCACGGCTGTGCACCGATTCGATTTGACCTTCAACAAATTGGGCTGCCCAGGGGATGGAACCGCGGTGCATCAACGAAAACCAGGGCTCGGAAATTATGCAGGACAGCAGTGACTCTGATATCTTTGATTGTACTTAAGCCTGTGCCGATGGGAGAACCTCAATGCGTAAACGATTTCAGTCTGTCTGTCAGTCCCGTCGGGATTTTCTCCAGAAAGCCGCGGTTACCGCTGCCATTGCCGTGAGTCCTCTTGGGGCTTCCTGGGCCCAGGAGCGGCGTGTCAACAGGATTGGCCTGCAACTGTATTCCCTGCGGCAGGAGATGGCTGCCGACTTCGAGGGCACCCTGGAACAGCTGGCTGAGATTGGCTTTACGGAAATGGAATTTGCCGGGTACCACGGTAAGTCACCGGCGGAAGTGCGCAGAATACTGGATGGCTTCGGGCTCACCTCGCCTGCTAGCCATGTGCAACTGAATGCCATTCGCCAGGACCTGGAGCGAGAAATCGACATTGCAGCCACCCTCGGCCAGCAGTACATCGTTGTGCCCTCGTTACCCGGTGATGAGCGCAGCCTGGATGACTACCAACGTCATGCCGAGACACTGAACCGCGCGGGTGAAAAGACCCGGGAGGCTGGCATCACGATGGGCTATCACAATCACGCCTTTGAGTTTGAGTTTCAGGAAGAAGGGCGGATTGGATACGATATCCTCACCTCCCAGACGGATCCGGAATTAGTCGTGTTCGAGATGGATCTTTTCTGGGCTGAAGAGGCAGGCTTTGACCCGACTTTCTACTTCCTCAGGAATCCCGGGCGCTTTCCCATGCTGCACGTGAAAGACCGCCAGTATAACGGTGACATGGCAGACGTGGGTCGCGGCTATATAGATTTTAACAAAATGTTCAGTTATGCCACGCCGGGTGGATTCAAGCACTATTTCATCGAGCACGACAATCCCAGTGACGGCATCAATTCTGTAGCCTATAGCTATAATACTGTCAGGAATCTGCGCTTTAGTTCTAAATACCAGCTACCGTTCTGAAGCACTAAACTGGCTCTTCATCATTAACGGGGCATTTATTTCAGGAACGTCATACTGTCAACTGCCTGAAAATCATGCGTACTCCCTGTATTTTTGTATCCCTGCATTCTTTGTTCGAAAAGAATTGGGTCATAAGCCTCCTGGTTGGTTTGGATTGAGCTCGCGCAATTCATTGATTTCGATTACTGCTCCTGCTTTCGAAGTACTCCCAGGTCCTGAGTTGCCAGACAACGATACGCTAAGGTGATCCGATGGGTGCCATAACAGATAGGCCGGCACTTTCTCGTCCTCATAGCCTTCGATGTCGATCAGATTGACAGTTAGATTTGGGAAGTTCAGGAACCACCAATGAATCATCTCACAGGTAACCCCCCGCAGCAGCGAGTGGTTCAAGACGACGCAGAACTGGCCGTTGTCCTTCTGCTGGATACCGAATCTTGTTGATTCAACCGGTTTCAGTTTCCAGCCAAAGTCTCTCTTTGCTGGCATGTTCAATTCTTTCATTGTCTGAAAATTCCCTATATCGAAGTAACTCACGTTACCTGACTCGTGCTTGAACAGCCGCTCAGATTGTTTCCGGCGGCGGAATCTCATTCAGGAGGTTCGGTCGGAAAACCAGACCCAGCCACTCATAATAATCGCTGTGGCTGATACCAGCGTCATCACTGTACCGGGGACAAAATTGGCAAATCCGCCAGATCGATAAACATGAATTAGCCTACGTCAGCGAGACCACCAACCATCGCGGTGACCCAAATGGTGGCCATTTTAATCAGTCAAAGGCAATTGATTGGGATAAGGTTGTTCAGTACCAGGCGTTTCTAAATGGAAACTGGTCACGATAGGCATAAAGCACAACGGCTGAAAGCAGCCCCAGAATGGCGGCAGGCATTGCGCCTGGACCGAGAATAAGAAGGTGTGCCAGTACAGCCCCAATCATCGTACAGACCAGCAGCGCTGCTCCCCAGAACTGTGTGCGAGGGACTAACAGCAGAATTGCCGAACCTGCTTCTATAATCCCGGTTAGGTAGCGAAACCACTGCCCGATGCCTATGGTCTCGTAGGTTGCAACCATCATCTCAAAGCCAGCCAGTTTTGCAGCGCCAGCCCCAAAAAACGCCAATGTAAGAATGATACGAATAGCCATCAGGCCATATTTTTTAACAGTGTTGTTCATTTCAATCTCCTAAAATTAGTCAAGCAACAACTTGCTCTCTACTGATCAATTTGTTGAGTTTATGGGCCAGCTCATAGGTGAGTTTTGGATCGACAAGTCGATTTTCATCTTGATCAAAATTGTCGTGAAACCGATCCAGAGAAAAAGTGCCTCGAACATCGGCACCAAAATGAGGAAGTGATTCGGCGGCAGACTTCAACACGTTCTTGGCGCCGCCTGGTCCTGGAGACGTCGCGAGCAGTAGCATTGGCTTCCCTTCGTAGACCCGCATGTCGATGCGCGATGCCCAGTCGTAAAGGTTTTTGTAGGCTGCGCTATAAGAACCGTTGTGTTCCGCAAATGAAATAAGCACAACATCGGCTTCCCGAATCTTGTTGAAGAAGCGATGTGCCATGGCTGGTATACCGGTCTCATTTTCCCGATCGACGCTGTAAATTGGCATTTCATAGTCATTCAGATCTATGGTCTCGATCTTCGCTTCCGGGCCAATCTGTTTGGCCAGCATCGAGGATGCATGGCTCACCAGCTGTTTATTGATGGACCGCCGGCTGTTACTCGCTGCAAAGGCAAGGATCTTCATGTTGATGTCCTCCGTCAGGGCGCTGTTAGTTAATGACAGGTAGCTTACTAGTGCCGTAAAATTGCATCAATGAGCTATATTGCTCGCTAAATGCGCGCTAATGCGACATAAATATGGATAGATGGCAGCTCATCAGAACCGCTCAACACCTGGCAAGCCTGGGCACAATTAGTGCAACTGCGGAAGCATTGAAAGTGCATCGTGCGACGGTATTGCGGCATATCGATGCCCTGGAGGATGAGCTTGGCGTAAAACTGTTTCAGCGGCATTCGCGCGGATATGTTCCCACCGAGGCCGGTGAAGACTTAAAGCAGGTGGCGAGTGCGACCGAAGACCAGTTTGGCCAGTTGTTCAATCGATTAAGACAGCGTTCCCAACCCCTGTCAGGCGAGTTCACGATTACTTCTTTACCGCCCCTGGTATCGGTAATGATGCCCATTGTAAAAAGATTTCAGGAACGACATCCCGCCATACAACTGAAGTACATAACCAGCGACAAACTGTTTCGCCTTGAATTCGGTGAGGCCCATGTGGCTGTCCGTACGGGGCCAAAGCCCGAACTGCCAGAAAATGTGGTAATCCCATTTGCCGAACACTCGGTTTCGATGTACGCACATGCTGATTATCTTGCAGAGCACGGTCACCCAGCCGGGCTGAATAATCTGGAGGGCCACCGCTTTGTAAGTTTTGCTGAATTGATTCCAAGAGTACCTGTACACAAGTGGATTCTGAACAATATCAAGGAGCAGGACATCGTGTTGAAAAGCAACGATGGGAATGTGATTAAACAGGCAGTGCTAGATGGCCTGGGTATCGGCTTTCTGTTTCAGAATGAAGCCGCCTTACATCCACAACTGGTCGAATTGTTTGCTCCTGAAAAAGAATGGGAAGTAAAACACTGGCTCGTTACTCATGGTGACCTGCATCGCAGTGTCAAAGTACAAGCGTTTCTGGAGGTAGTACGTTCGCTTGATATGCTTTTGTAGCGTGATAAAAGATAAAAAAATGAATCTGTTGCTGCGTTGGAAAGAATTCCTCCCTTCGATGGAATCCAGCAAAAGATGCTCTATAGGGGCGAAGCTGTCAACGCGTGGTTTTCAGTGGAGATAAGCTAAGGGAGTCCCTGCACAAGGATTTTCAGTAGACGTGCTCACTGATTTTCTATTTGAAACAGTATGTTGCAAGCGGCAAAACTGAGTGTGCCAAGAAGTGTGCTATAGAAATGTCGTGTCAAAGGGGCATTGCGCGGAATTTCATTGACAGTTCGGATACGGCATATCAAAAGTAGAGAACAACAGCGTCGTGAATTCAATGTCTAGAACTTATCCCAGATGGGCACTTGTCCAAATCGCTGAATGCAGAAATCAACAAATGCCCTGACTTTTGCTGCGAGGTATTTATTGTGGGTATAGATTGCAAACAGCCCCAGGTTGAGTCCCTCATATTCAGGAAGTAAAACTTTCAATCGCCCCTGTTTAATATCCTGGCCAATCACAAATGTGGGAATCAAGGCAATGCCGGTATCAGCCAGCAAGATTCTACGAACAGACTCGGCGTTGTTTACAACAATCCGGCCTTTCACATTGACATATTTCTCCTTGCCGTTTTCATGGAATTTCCAGTTAGACCCATTGCGAAAATTCCTATCTACAATACAGCAATGCTCCAACAGATCATCTGGACGGAGTGGGCATCCATGCTTTTCTATATATTCCGGTGTCGCGCAGACGACAATTCGGGCAGGTGCGAGGCGTCGCGCGATAAGGGTTGAGTCTACAAGTTCGGAAATACGGATGGCCACGTCCACACCTTCTTCGACAAGATTTACCAGTCGATCAGTTAAGCGAAGGTCGATATTGACTTCAGGGTATGCATGCGTAAATTCGGCTATTGCTTCTGCAAGGTACAAGGCGCCGAAAGTGGTGGGTGCTGACACGATCAATGTGCCCTGCGGTTTGGCGTCCCGATTCTGTATGGTCGCCTCGAGTTCATCAAATTCCTCAAGCAGTTTCTTGCAACGATCAAAATAGGCAGAGCCAACCTCAGTAAGAGTCAAGGATCGGGTAGTTCTGTTAAGTAGCCTGACACCGAGTCGGTCCTCAAGCTGACTGATGTATTTGCTGACAAGTGCGGTGGACATCTCTGTCTGATTTGCTGCCGCCGTAAAAGAACCTTCGGTAACGACTGCTACAAACGTCTTCATGCCATCAATGGTATCCATTCAATCATCCACGTCTGACTTATGGGCTCTCATTTGGCAGGCTACTCGCTTCGACCGGATTGCTGTGAACTGCCTGAATCTTTTGCAGGCCGCTGGTAACCGGGTAAAGACCAATTAAAAGACATCGCCAGTGCACGAATAACAAACGTAACGAAAAAGCCTGCCAGGGCGGGATGCAACCAGTCGAGGTTCCAGCCTTCGACCAGCACATAAATACTGGCACCCGTGGCTGCAGCGGTGACATAAATCTCCCGTTTGAGCACGATTGAAGGTTCGTGGCCAATGAGGTCCCGGATAATGCCACCAACAGAGGCGGTGATGACGCCCATAATAATTGCCACCAAAGCACCGGCTTCGTAGTCAAGTGCCTTGGCAGTTCCTGCCACAGTGACAAAGGCGAGGCCCAGAGCATCAAACCACAGAACCAGCGTATACCTCGATTCTATGCGGGGGGCCGCAAAATAGACGATGGTCGCTGTGACAAGGCAGATTGTCAGGTAGTGGGAATTCACAACCCAGAAAACCGGCGCATCCAGCATCAGGTCGCGAACGGTCCCGCCCCCGACTCCAGTCAATACCCCGAGCCACATAAAACCAAGAATATCGAGCCCCTTCCGAGAGGCTACCAACGCACCTGTCGCGGCAAATGAAACCGCCGCAAAGATGTCGACGAAGGCTATAAGGTTCTGAACTTCCACTGGATTGGCTCTATTTAAATATCAACAAAATGTTGAATATGAATCAATAAAATACCTATTTATCAACCTTGTGGCAATGGTTATTGTGCGTCTTCAAGAGCTGCCTTTGCGCAGTAGCTGCAAACGAGTTACGGACCAATACTTACAATTAGTAGTTTCAGGAGAATAGTTATGAAAAACTTGATTAGACAATTCATAAATACAGACACATCGCTTTCACAACTCGCATTACGGATTCCGCTCGGGATCATTTTCATTGCCCATGGTGCGCAGAAGCTTTTCGCCTGGTTCGGTGGCTATGGCCTCGAAGGTACCGGTCAGTATATGGCTTCATTGGGACTGAATCCGGGATATCTCATGGCGCTCTTGGCGGGCAGTGCAGAATTTTTCGGAGGCGTGGCCCTGATTGCCGGCTTGCTGGTTAGACCGGCAGCGGTAGTGTTGGCGTTCACCATGCTGGTAGGAATTCTGGCTGCCCATATTGGTAATGGGTTATTCATGGCCAATGACGGTTATGAGTACGCGATGGCTCTTCTGGCAGGTAGTGTGGCATTGGTAATCTCCGGAGGAGGTAGATACTCAATTGATCAGCTCCTTTCCAGTAAACTGCAAACGGTTACCAGCTGACTGGAGGCGGCGATGATGCAGGAAAACTATTCAGTCAGTAGCCACGATCGAATGCCGGTTCTCTTCGTTGGCCATGGCTCCCCGATGAATGCGCTTGAGCAGAATCGGTGGAGCCAAGGCTTTGCTGAATTGGCTGACCTGGTAGGTAAACCTAAAGCGGTTCTGGCTATATCAGCACACTGGTATACAAAAGGCAGCTATGTCACGGTCAACGAAAACCCGGAAACCATACATGACTTTGGAGGGTTTCCAGCGGCGTTGTACAGGATCCAGTATCCTGCGCCAGGTAGTACTGAGCTCGCTGAGAAGGTGGCGGAAGTTATTGAATCTGATCAGTCCGCTTTGCGCACCGACTGGGGGCTGGATCATGGTAGTTGGAGTGTTCTACGTTGGATGTATCCGGATGCGGATGTCCCGGTAATCCAGCTAAGTATCAATAGTGAGATCAGCGAAGCTGAGCACATCGTGCTGGCAAGCTCACTCCGACAACTTCGTGATCAGGGGGTACTGATAGTGGGCAGTGGCAACATTGTCCACAATCTCAAGGACGCTTTCAGGCAAATGCGATCGGAGACGAATATTACTCCGGATTGGGCGAAGCGATTTGATGATGAGGTTCGAGATGCGGTGCGTCTATATGACACTGACGCTCTATTAAGGCTGTCGGCATCGCCAGATGGTCGCCAGGCACATCCCACTCCTGAACACTGGTTGCCATTACTCTATGCTTATGGCGCCGCGGAATCAGGTGAGAGTGTCAACTTTCCCATAGAAGGATTTGACTGGGGTTCGATCTCAATGAGAGCCATAATATTTGGCGCTGGGTAGATCAGGAATCTAAAAACTGAACTATTTGGTAAGTTGCTAATTTTCGAAAAGATGGTGCCCAGGGGCGGAATCGAACCACCGACACGAGGATTTTCAGTAGACTGTGTGACCGATTCTTTAATTGAATCAGTAGGTTACAAGCATGAAAACAGAGTGTGCTAAGAAGTGTGCTAAAAACAAGCAATACCAAAGAACATAGAATGGGGATGAATTAGTGATTCCGCGTTTAAACAAATTGCTCGTCAGTCTAGTATGAGTCGCTCGAACACATATAGCACTTCCGACCCAAAGCTCTGCAATGTGGGCATTTGTTTAGCTCTATCCGCTCATCCAATCTACGCATTCCTTCCTCTAAAGCTTCTCTAGCTTTGCGTGCCCGTTCATCCACATAGGATTCTTTGTTACGCCAAGATTTCACTAGTGCATTGTCTTCATCACTCATGACAGGAAGATTAAGAGGATCAAGCCTCCAAGAATCCACAAGCCTAGGCCCGCTTCTTCGGCAAGCTCCACAGATTCCATTGTGAGATGGGCTTGCTCCTCCGCATGTAGGGCAGATTCCGACCATAACCCCTCCGATGACTAACAGATGTATTGAATCTCAATAAAACTATGAGTTAAGAGCACACGCTATACAGCTTTCTATGGAATTCCATATTCGTTGTTCGTATGCCTCAAATATTCATTTCTTCGCTGAATCCTCAACTGCTCGCTATATCTATCACCGATACTACTGTTGTTATACGTTGGATAAAGTTGGCGCCTCCAAGCATTCGACATATTCCGATAGCTGCAATGAGGAGTTAGGCTGTGGAATACTAGGACATCTCCAGGTTCGAGAGCGAAGATTTTTGAGTCGAATCCATCTACAAGTTGCTCTTCATCTGAATTTAGCTCTCTATTCTCACCCTTAGGCAAAAATGGATCAGAATGACATCCCAAAAAAAACTCGATGCCCCCATTCATCTCGTTAACTTTATCTAAAGGAATTACAACTGTGCAAATTGCGTCTGCAGGATAGGAATGCCACCAGTTGAAATCTTGATGCAGTGGGTACCCATCTTGGCCTGGAGCCTTAAATATTAGTTTGTCTTTGAATAAATAAGGCTCTTTTTCGTCTCTCAATACTGAGCTAGCTAAATCTATGATTCTGGGATGAAAGATTATGCTTTTTAGTACTTCAGAGAGATCAACTACAGGTTCAATTTTTTCCAAGTATTTTGCTTGGCCTTGAATTCTCCAAAAAGCATTTTCGGAATCAGGGTCAAATTTTGCCTGCTCGATAAGCTTGTTTGAGAGTTCAGCGGCCTCATTGACCAAATTCTTAGGAAGAAGTCCTTTGCTAATAGTCACGCCATATTCAAAATATGACTTTAGACTTTCAAAATCACTGTCAGCAGTCGACATCTATTAGCTCTAATTTCAACAATTCACCTGTCAATTCCTTAACATCTTTGGTTGCTTCGGCTAATTCGACGTCAAAAATTTCTGAAATGTTCATGGAGAGATCTTCTATCGACAGCCCGTTTTCAATTAACTCCCAGTAGACTGCGGAAGTTATATTTAATTCAAATAGTTTCCCCTTTTTTGAGAGTACAGCTGCGACATCTACTATTTCAGAAGAGTCAATTTCGTCAAGCGCATCAATAATTGAGTCGAAAGAGTCAAAAACGATACTGGGTTGAAATCTTATTTTTTGTGCTCTTGAAATGTGCACACTACGCGAGCTCAACAACTTCTATGTTCGGGTTATAAGGGTATGCGGATGAGTGATTGCCAATACAGTTCGATGGAGCATCCCTTGCTATAACAGTTTCCTTATGAGAGCGCCATAAGTCTTTTAGGCTGATTTCAGTCAAATTTCCAATAACCCCAGACGAGTACGGGCATAAAGATACGTCCCCATTCGGTCTTAAAGTAAGCTGAGTTACTCCACATGAACACTGATCGTCATTGCTGTCTTGGTACGTGCTTACTGTGATAGAACTCTCTTCCTTAAGCCTTCTAAGTTCAACTGCCAAATCCAGCTTAGAGGATTCAGAGAGTTCGAATCGCGCTTTTTCCTTTAAAGCTCCGCCCACAGGCCGGAAGATTTTGAAGTTAATGCCATCAGCGCCCAGTAATTCAGCAAGTTCGACTAGTTTTTCCAGCTCCAAGATATTCTCTGCGCTCGCAACAGATGCTAATTGTACATTGAGCCCTAAACTTGAGGCTAGTTTCACTGCCTCGCATGCCTTTTTAAAGCTTCCTACGCTGTTTCGAATATCGTCATTAAGTTGGCGATCATGGCTATCGATGCTTATCAAGAGCATACCCAGATCAGCAGCTCTAATTTTCTCCAGATACTCGGCGGAAAGGAACCAGCCATTAGTCGTTAGATGAGTATCTACTCCTCCCTGGCTTAAGGTGTTGATAACTGCAATTAGGTCTTTTCGTAGCGTAGGCTCACCGCCGCCAAATCCAACGGTGAATACATTTGCATCGACAATTTGCTCAGCGATACACATGTACTGGCCTGACGTCAGGTCGCGGGGGTATTGTGGACTCCTACTATAGCAATGCCGGCATTTTAGATTGCACGCATATGTATAGTTCCAATTTACATACTGCGGAGATGTTCCGATCATTGGTAACTAGGCATGATTTTGCTACAAGTTCGCGATCGATTGTTATGGGCCAGCTACCATCGGTTGCTTGACAGGCACTATTGTTGGCTTGCGATAAACGACTTTTTTTGATTTTTTCATTCTAACAACCTCTGAACATAATTTAGTCAATAGAAACAGGCTCTTAGCTGGCAGTTAGGCACCGCCTTGAATATGCTACTTGCTAAAACATTAGATGGCAAGTCCTGATTATAGAGCCTCACATCGAAGCTAAGTGTGATATTCGCCTTCTGCGGTCAATCTAGATTTGTCGGATTGGCCCTTAGGCTAAAGAATCTAATTGTAGAGATTAGATCGAAATCGGAAAAAAATGAGGAGCTTAGCCAATGGGGGGTTCTACCCCGATTTTACGGACACTTCAAAAAAGCCTCATAATAGGTAAAAGGAGTGTTTATGTCCAAGCGAAGAAAGTACAGTCCCGAGTTTAAGCAAGGTGCAGTGGAACAGGCCCGCCAGCCGGGAGTCAGTTGCGCTCAGGTAGCCCGAGAATTGGGTATTGGTTCTACCTTGCTGGCGCGCTGGAAACGGGAAGCCGATGCTCAGGGGCAGCAGGCCTTCGGTGGTTCCGGCAAGCCCAGGGATGAGGAAATGGCTCGGCTCAAACGAGAGTTGGCCCGGGTGAAGAAGGAGCGGGATTTTTTACGCGAAGCGGCAACGTTCTTTGCAAAGGAGTCGACCTGAGGTACCAGGCGATTCAACGTTGTCGCGCAGAATTCCCGGTTCGTATGATGTGTCGTTGCCTTAAGGTGTCGGCAAGTGGCTATTACGACTGGGAGAGTCGCCCTATCAGTGCCAGGCAGGTTGAGAACGATCGATTGTTAGGCCGAATTCGTGAGATTCATGCCGACAGCCAAGGTGCGATAGGAGCGCCACGCATGCACGAGGACCTCACAGAAGAGGGTGAAACGGCCAGCAAGAATCGTGTAGCCCGCCTGATGGCGGCTGATGGCCTGCAGGGCTGGCCCCGCAAGAAAAATAGGGGGCAGCGAGGTAAGCCGGGCCTGCCGCCTCCTGGTGTTGAAAACCTGCTTGAGCGTGATTTCACCGCACTGGAGCCGGAGACCAAGTGGGTAACCGATATTACCGAGATTCTGACTAACGAGGGCAAGCTGTTTTTATGTGTTGTCCTTGACTTGTTCAGCAAGCTGGTAGTCGGCTGGTCGATGCATCACCGCCAGGATCGTCAGATGGTAATTCGGGCTGTAGAGATGGCTATCTGGCAGCGCCAAGGCGGATGGTCCGTCATACTGCATTCCGATCGCGGCGGTCAGTTTCGTAGCAGCGACTATCAGAAATTTCTAAAGAGCAACACATTGATCTGTTCAATGAGTGCTGTTGGTCACTGTGGCGACAACGCGGCTTGCGAGGGGTTCTTTGGGTTGCTAAAGCGAGATCGGGTGAACCACCAAAAATACCGCACATTGGATATGGCCAAAGCCGACTTATTTAATTACATTGAACGCTTCCACAATCCTCGGATGCGACGAAGAATTGCGAAGAGTGATCAGGAGTTTTCAGACGTTTTATAACCGTCCGTGGAAACGGGGTAGAACCCGGTAGCGTAAGCGGCGTCTATGGTTGACGATATCGATCCCCTGAATAATACCGATGGTATTATCGATGAATTTGAAGCAATGGCAAAGAAAGCTAGTTACTAACTATCCGGTAATACCTATTACCGGATATCTCAGCCTAATCGCTTAGGCATTTTCCATGAATTGAAAGAACTTGTTAAGCGGATCAGCTAGCACGCCATCAATATGTAATGAGTCTTCAGCCTGCTCGACAAATGATGCATGATATTCACTGTCAATGGGGTACAGGCCATGGCATTGGTCCTCAAATTGGTCAGCGGTTATGTCGATAATTAGATCATCTAGAACGATCCATGAGTGACTTGCACCCGACTCTCCAGATGCAAGAATAACTTTTGGCCCTCTAAATCCTTGTTCTACTAGCCAATTGGCTAGTAGTAAACTTGCGTTACCGCAGCATCCTCTGGGAAATGTTGAAAAGAGTGTTTCACTTATTTCCCTCGCATGCTCATCAAAAACTTTGCGCGCTTTTCTTACTTCTATTTCTAATAATTCTCGATTCATACGATACGCCTGTTAATATTGCTACATAACTATCTATCTCGAGCTCCATTATGGACTACTTCGATGTTCCAGAGGACGAACTGCGGGCATTCTTCCAAAGTGTCGGATGGGTAGTCGTTACATGGGGCATCATCGAACAAACATTTGATGTGTGTGTAGACCAGTTATTCCAACATGGCGGAAATTCGATAGAAAAATCGCAACCATTTGGACTTAAGCAAAGAATAAAGTTTTCTACCAAATGTTTAGACAGGTTACCTCGTTTTCGACCTGTTGCAGATTCAATGCAGAATTATATTGATAAGATAGCTACATATTCAGAAGTCAGACATCGGTATATTCATTCAGCAATTACTACCTATCAAGATGCTAGTGGAAAAATTGAAGCGCAACGCCTTAGAAATCAAGGTGATCGACTTACCGTGACGGATGTTGAATTTGATCCCGAAGAGTTCCCCTCTCTAATAAAGGAGTTAACTGATCTGACATCACTAGGCCACGATGTTTTGGCCGAGCTGTTAGAATTACTGGAGTCGTAACTAGACCTAAGCTATTCAGTTTCAATATTTACAAACAATCGGTCTTTATGTTGCTGTGCGGTTAGGTCGATTGTTTTCTTCTTTTCTGAATTCCATGGCGGGCTGTAATAGGCGATTAGGGCGGATTCTTCAGTCTCACAGAAACTAACGGCGGGTAAACCTAATACCGGGCCACTATCAGAATGGCGAAAATAGATCGCGTAGCAGTTTCCATTGGTAATACCTATAGCCAGTTTCGCCTCGTTTGGCTTATTTTTTGCCTTGTCTCGGGCTCCAGATTGATGCTCTTTGCATCGTTTGTGCATTGTTTTTCCAGCTTGTCCGATGTAGACGATGTTACCTGTATCCGATTCTATTGATCTCTGGACTTCCCAGGGTTTGCTAGACACCAAAAAGCTTTAAAATCTAACTTTAAGCGAGGTGTCTATGAGTGGCAAGCGATATACCGAAGAGTTCAAGAAGGAAGCAGTTAAACAGGTAACTGAACGGGGCTATTCAGTGGTTGAAGTGGCTGGACGGCTGGGTACAACCACCCACAGCCTGTATGACTGGATAAAGAAGTATGGCAAGCCCACGCCTCGGGAAGCTAACAAGCCAGATATTGAAGCCGAGAATGCCCGGTTGAAGGCTGAACTCAAGCGAGTCACTACGGAGCGCGACATCCTAAAAAAGGCCGCCGCGTACTTTGCCAACAACCCAGAGTGAAGTACGCCTTCATCCACAAACACCGCCAGGAGTTTCCGGTTCGGATGATGTGCAAAGTCTTCAAGCTACATCCCAGCGGGTTTTATGCTTGGCTGCACAAGCCGGTGTCGGATCGTGAGATTGAAGACCAGCGACTGCTTAAACAGATTCGTAAATTTTATATTGGTAGTGGTGGCACTTACGGCAGCCCTTGGATATTTCGCGACCTGCGTGAAGCCGGAGAAAGCTGTAGCGTACACAGGGTAGCAAAGATCATGCGTATGAACGGAATCAAGGCGCAAATAGGCTATAAGCGCCGTTACTTCAAGGATGGCAAACCGGCCCGCGTCGCAGACAATCTGCTAAACCGTGAATTTAATCCTGACAAGCCGAACAAGGCATGGGTCAGTGACATCACGTATGTCAGAACCTATGAGGGATTTCTGTATGTAGCCACTGTGCTGGATTTATTCTCCAGAAAGATCGTAGGCTGGGCCATGGGTAGAAACATCGACCGCCATCTGGTGATTGATGCCATCACGATGGCGAAGCTGAGGCGGCAGCCCAAGCACGAAGTGTTATTCCACAGTGATCAGGAAAGCCAGTACGGCAGCGATGATTGCCTTTCTTTTTTGAAAGAGAACAACATGCTGCCGTCGATGAGTCGGCGGGGTAACTGCCACGATAACGCTGTGGCTGAAAGCTTCTTTGCTACGTTTAAGAAGCGCGTCACCCGGAGGAAAATCTACGCGACTCGTGCAGAAGCCAAAACAGAGATTTTTAACTTTATCGAGATGTTCTACAATCCGATCAAGCGTCATTCAAGCAACGGCGGGCTTTCTCCGGCCAAGTTTGAAGAGGCTTACTTTCAAGGGCTGGAAAGTGTCTAGTAAAGTCTGGGAAGTCCAAAGGTCAAATTTTTGATGGTCGTTGGGAGCAGGCACCTTAATAAACTTCGGCCGATGTTTCAGATCCGGCCTTAGCGCATGATCAAGTGCTGCATGAAGCCGGATACGAGTAAGAGGAGAGTCTTTGCTTTCCTCATCTGGCCACAAGACTTTGATAAGTCGAATGAGCTGCTTAGCATTTATGCCAACGCAAAGGTCAGTGCCACATGGAAATTCGCCTAGCAATAATACGGAATCTTTAATTACGGCGAGGTTTGCTACCTCATTATCACCAGATTCTTCAATAATTAGCTGATAGCCAGGCTCAATTGCTGTAGCTTTCCGTTCCAGCAGCGAACTGTGAAAAGGGAAGTGGTTTTCAAAGGTATTATTAGATTCAAAGTGCATAAAGCACCTCCTATCAATATTTAAATTAGTCACCGCATATGCGGCTAGTTGCGGAATGCAACTCTGAGCATCCTACAGGGCATTAAGAGAATAAAAAAAAGATGCATCCAATAAATTTTGGATGCCTAATTTGACGAAGTGAATGGGCTGATGTAGGCCACACACACTTTCAGGTGGAAGCTATTAGTGAGAAGGGAAATAGCCTTTTATGGCGTTAGCTATTACTCCAATGCCACGTTCGCAATCTCTTTCCATTTCCTTTTTGAAGCGAGCGAGATCTTGTTGATCGAAATCTTCAGCTGAAATGTTCTCCAATAGTTCGTACTCATCAAGTGTTTTGCGTAGGCTAGCCCAATGTGCAGATTTCGATTCATAAGCTCTACGCACTGCTGATTCGGTATCAATTTTTTCCGCCTGCATCCAAACATACGCATCAAGTCGCTTCGCAGTGATATCCAATGTGTATTGGTCCGGTGCGTAAATAAGAAGACCTTCCAAAGGAAGAAAGAGATCGGCGAGTGTAACGTTGGTATCGGCTGGCACTTTCTTAAAAGCTTTAGCGTAATGATTTTTTACGAACTCAATGTCAGTGGAGTCGGGCAGAGTAATGTAGACCGTACCAGCTTCCGGCATTATTGCTTGGTCAGCCAAAATAAATTCGAAATTGCGGACATATGGAATATTGAAATATGATTCTCGCTGACCCACAAATTTGTCAAACGCGCTGGCTATACTCTCATTGGTAATTGCATTACCAAATTGATGAATGTCATCAAAAAATAGGAATATGCGGTCGAAATTTGGATATTGCGATTTGAGTGCGGCTAATTGTGCTGTGTTGCTCGCACCCTTCATCAGCAAAACCAGCCGTTTGTAGTCATCGTTCAAATAGAGGGCCTTAAAGTACAGAAATATCGTGCGCCAATAATTGAGTGCTATCCGCTCGGCAAATTCCTCTTCGGTTTCTTCTAATTCGTCTTGTTCATCCACTACAAATACACCCCAACCTGATTTCATTCGACACATACTAGTACGCACAAATTGGTCCGTCTATTGACATATCAACTGCAAGTAGCACATCAACTGGTACCTCCCATCAACACACCAAATACCAGGTCAGCCAATTCCTTATAAAAGACGTAGTTTTGTCGTGCTCTAGTTGCCGATAGTGGTGATGTCTCAGCTATGTCATGCCAAGTACTGCTCATCCCATTCAGGTTTCTATATAAGGTCAGTAATGCCGCGTCGGATATATCTGATCCCGTGTGCTTTATTACTGATATGTAACTACGGCTCCTATTCAAATATTGCTGACTAAATGCGTTATCTGATATGTCGGCCACGTCTCTTTGCCCGAGCTGGTGCATTACTTCATTAATGACAGCAAGTTTCGATCTGGTGCCAGTATTGGTGTGATCTGATTTCAAGTGGTCTCCAGTGGTGTTATTTGGTGCCATTGGCTACTATTTGTTGTTCTGTGTTCTGTGTTCATTGCCATTATTCCTGTGCTGTACTGTAGTACTGGAATACAGACGATAAAGATTAGTTGGACTGTTTTACTAGGCACTACAACCCGCTGTTAACTAAAACAGTCTTAGTGTTGGAGCAGTCCACCATCTGATTACTGCGAGTAATTGCTTAGCACTTTACTCTTAGCTGGCACTTGCTTACATGGCCGTTGAGGACCAACCTTTCGTTGAGAAACATGGATGAATGATAGTTTCTCTATTTTTCTGCACGCGGGCGTTATCTGAACAGGCCTCAATGAATGTGCCGAAATTGCCATGCAGAGCTTCTTTCAAACAGTAACGAATAACACCATTGATGCCACCCAAGCCATTTTCGATTAGCCTAAAATCAATATTGGCGCTACCTGCGATCTCCTTCCATAGTGACTTAAACGCAGATTGAAATTGCGCTTCTGTTAAGTCGCTTGGCTGTTCAAATACCCAGTGAGTGTGCGCCGTTCCACTAGCATTTGAATACAATTGGGCGCCTTCTTCGATCCACACCATTTTGTAGAGTCGATGCCTACGCCCAATAATATTTGTGTCAATCCGATTTCTAAAGTCTTTGCACAGCTGATGAATTTTGGCCTGTTTGCTTTTGGCAACGTGCGCAGTGATGAACCATTGAAATTTATCTGCGGGAGCTGAACTGTCCCCGCATGCAGCAAATTGTGTAGCCATCTCGTAGCAACGTGTGGACATAACTGCACCCGGCAGATTATTTCTAATTGTTGAAATACTCATACTCCTATTTAGCTATTACTAAGCCTTTAAGCGCCTAATTTCCGTAAATCTAACTGGCACTGGCCTGCAGGCCGCATTCTGCTTGGCGTTAATAATATTTATCCAATTTCGCTGTTTTAGCAGCGATACGGACCAGTCCGGCAGTCAATCAGCCTTCTATATATAGTTATCACCGCAGCTCAGCCGAAGCCGGTTTTTTCAGTGCAGATTTGTATGTGCCCCACCAGCTGGCACCGCTGCAACGGCAACGTTTCTGCAAGAAAAGTGATAAATAAAAGGAAAAAGAGGAGAGAATTTTGAAAGTCGAATCGGTGTATGCAGTACTTAAAGGATTAGGACTGGTTAAAAGCGCATACGAATTCAGCGAGAATTACTTGGGCAAAAAGAAGAATTATTTGAGTGTCATAAGGGCAAGGAAAGTAGAGCCCAGTATTGAGGTGTCAATGACGTTGGCAGAATCATTACGCCTTGCCGCCACTTATATACAAGCGGGTGATAAGGAACAACTAAAGGAAATGAAAGGACGATTACGTGTTATGGCGAATGAAGTGCAGAAGGAAACGGAAGAGAGATGCCGCTGCAATTGGGAGTGTTAGAAATTCTGTGTCAATTCTTTAACTTGCAGCATAATGCTGTATGGAGAATTGATTATGACAGAGAAATTCGATTTCGATAAAGCCTTAAAGGCAATTCAATCAGGACAGTCGGTTAGTGGTAAGGACGGCGTTTTAGCCCCATTGATAAAGCAGCTCACTGAAGCGGCTTTGGAAGCGGAATTAGATAGCCACCTCGCTGACGATGTACTGCCAAACCGTAAGAATGGCAAAACAAATAAGACTCTAAAAACCAGCGAAGGCCGCATCGACCTTGATACTCCCCGTGATCGCGCCGGAACTTTCGAGCCTCAAATTGTCAAAAAGCATCAAACCAGCGTCAGTGATGAAATTGAGAGTAAGATCCTGTCGATGTATGGCCGCGGGCTAAGCTATTCTGACATCAGTGAGCATGTGGCTGAGATCTACGGCATATCGGTCTCCACAGCGGCTATCAGCGCGATTACCGATAAGATCATCGATACCGTCAAAGACTGGCAACAAAGGCCATTGGATTCCCATTATCCGTTTATCTGGCTAGATGCCATCCACTACAAAGTCCGTGCCCAGGGCCATTACGAAAGCCGTGCTGTTTATACGGTGCTGGGGCTCAATTTGGAAGGTAAGAAAGAAGTGCTGGGGCTGTATTTGTCCGAAAGCGAAGGCGCTAACTTCTGGCTTGGTGTGCTCAGTGATTTACAGAACCGCGGTGTAGAGGATGTCCTTATCGCCTCTGTTGATGGATTGAAGGGTTTCCCTGAGGCGATTCAGTCAATCTACCCAAAAACAGAGGTCCAGCTCTGCATTGTCCATCAAATCCGGAATTCACTGCGTTACGTTGGCTCCAAGCATCAAAAGGCGTTCCTGGTTGATCTCAAGCGCGTCTATCAAGCGCTAAATAAAGAGGCTGCTGAATCCGCCCTGGATGAGCTCGAGAAAATTTGGGGGGATCAATATCCAATCGTAATCAAGTCGTGGCGGGAAAAGTGGGAGCACTTGTCGGTCTATTTTCGCTACCCTGAAGCCATTCGAAAAGTGATATATACAACCAACTCAATTGAAGCGGTGCATCGCCAGTTTCGCAAACTGACGAAAACCAAGGGCGGCTTTCCAAATGACAATAGCCTACTCAAATTACTGTACCTGGGGATTCAGAATGCGAGCAAGAAGTGGACGATGCCAATTCAAAACTGGAACCTGACGCTGTCGCAGCTGGCTATATTTTTCGAAGGAAGGCTTGATGGTGCGCTGGATCTGTGATCAGATAAATGGGGCGTTTTTACTTTGACACAGAATATCGAACAGTCTCGCCGCGGGCTAAGCTATTCTGACATCAGTGAGCATGTGGCTGAGATCTACGGCATATCGGTCTCCACAGCGGCTATCAGCGCGATTACCGATAAGATCATCGATACCGTCAAAGACTGGCAACAAAGGCCATTAGATTCCCATTATCCGTTTATCTGGCTAGATGCCATCCACTACAAAGTCCGTGCCCAGGGCCATTACGAAAGCCGTGCTGTTTATACGGTGCTGGGGCTCAATTTGGAAGGTAAGAAAGAAGTGCTGGGGCTGTATTTGTCCGAAAGCGAAGGCGCTAATTTCTGGCTTGGTGTGCTCAGTGATTTACAGAACCGCGGTGTAGAGGATGTCCTTATCGCCTCTGTTGATGGATTGAAGGGTTTCCCTGAGGCGATTCAGTCAATCTACCCAAAAACAGAGGTCCAGCTCTGCATTGTCCATCAAATCCGGAATTCACTGCGTTACGTTGGCTCCAAGCATCAAAAGGCGTTCCTGGTTGATCTCAAGCGCGTCTATCAAGCGCTAAATAAAGAGGCTGCTGAATCCGCCCTGGATGAGCTCGAGAAAATTTGGGGGGATCAATATCCAATCGTAATCAAGTCGTGGCGGGAAAAGTGGGAGCACTTGTCGGTCTATTTTCGCTACCCTGAAGCCATTCGAAAAGTGATATATACAACCAACTCAATTGAAGCGGTGCATCGCCAGTTTCGCAAACTGACGAAAACCAAGGGCGGCTTTCCAAATGACAATAGCCTACTCAAATTACTGTACCTGGGGATTCAGAATGCGAGCAAGAAGTGGACGATGCCAATTCAAAACTGGAACCTGACGCTGTCGCAGCTGGCTATATTTTTCGAAGGAAGGCTTGATGGTGCGCTGGATCTGTGATCAGATAAATGGGGCGTTTTTACTTTGACACAGAATATCGAACAGCCTCCTGCAATTTGTGGCATTACTTTTAAGCTTTCTTTTTTGCAGCTTTCCGCTTTTTCTTCTCTGCTTTCTTATGTTGTTTCTTCCGCTTATCAGCTTGTTTTCTTCCGCTATGAGCATAAGCATCCAATGCAGGTGTCATCTTGCTGTAGTGGGCTTCTATCATCGGAGTGCTAGTGCCCATTTGGGTTGCTAGACTGTGAATGTTTCTGCCTTCATCCAAAGCGAACGTGGCATACATGTGTCGAAGGCTGTATAGAGTTCGATTAGCGCCCTTAGCATCTTTCAGTAAGTCGTACTTGGTTAAGAATTTCTCAAATGGCCCCGCTAGTTGCTCATGCTTTATGTGCTGGCCGCTTCTGCTGACGAACACTGGCTCGTCTACTTTCGCAGCAAGAACTTCATCTACAGTTTTGTAGCTTAAATTGGGGTTTATATCCAAAAGACGCTGTAGATATTTAACTGTATCATCTCGCGCTATGAGAGGGCGCGGGTTTGCCTTTCCATCAACATTGACAGCTAGGTAAGTTCGATTGTTTGCATCTGTTATCCATTCCAAATTGTTCCATTTCAGGTTATCGGCTTCTGTGCCTGCTCTAATTCCTGTGTTTGCCAAAACTAGAACGTAGTCTCTCAATACTTCGCGCAATTCTTGCGTATTTTTCCTGTGTCCCGTGTTGACGAAATGGCGAAGATTCATAGTTATCTTTCTATACTCTTCGCGTGTGAACGCCGGTCGGCTTGTGCCTTTGGTGCCCTTGCTTTGTAAAGTGGGCCGCGTAGATTTGCTGACCCATCCATTCGCTTCAGCTTCATCATAGACCCGACTAATAGCGGCATTGTGGGTATTAACTGTGCTTTTAGCTACAGGTGTTACAACTTTCTTCATTGCTTTCGCCGCTTTACGCGCCTGCTAGGTTTTGGCTTTGCTCAATGCCGCTTGTTGGGCTTTGTCCAGTTGGTCTTGCGCGATTTTTTCATCACGCCAATTGGCCCATGCTTTAAAGTCAGTTGTAGTGATTTCTGAGATGCTTTTCGATTTGAAGTAGGGGATTAGTAGCCTGTTAATGACGCTAATATAATCTTTGTATGAAGGCTTTCCGTCGCCATCAGAGAGTTCTTTTTCCATCCGACCAATGGCGGCCTTTGCTACATCTCTAAAGCTGCGCGAAACAGCTGGCAGTCCTTTTTCGATCTTTGCTTCGGCGCCATAATAAATCTTAAAAGCTTCTTCCTTTGCCTTTTCTAAATCCTTTTCGCCTGTGGTTTTTCTATGCCACGTTCCTTTTTCGATGCGGTAGTGGGCTTGCCAAACAGGAGAACCTTTTCGCAGATGTATTCGGAGTTTCTTTTTTATTAGATGATGTGGTTCAGGCATAAGTAATCGAGCAACGACTTTGCAAATCGTTACGTTAACAGTTCCAAAAACTGGGGCTAGGAGTGTGCTAAAAGTGTGCTAAAAAGATTGGGGTGATTGCAGGAATTTCAAGTGCGGAGGTTGTTGATTTTAAAGGAGATATGGTGCCCAGGGGCGGAATCGAACCACCGACACGAGGATTTTCAGTCCTCTGCAGTCACATATTTATCGGCGTAGATTCAGGTTGATGAATCCATATAAATGTCATAAAAACATTAAGTTAGCTTATTTATCCACTAAATATATCCCTCTGGTAAATTCATCTATATTGATTATAATTTCCTACACGGCTCCTACACGCTAAGGTTGCTGCGAAACCATGATCGAGCAAAATCCTCTGACCTTGTTAAATAATTGCGTCGTCGTACAAAGCCCATGACAAATCGCTTTCATCTCACTCCGAACCGAATACGGAAACTGCAATGCCCTGATGGCAAGAGCCAGGAGTTGTTCTGGGACGACAACCCAAGAAATCTTGGCGTACGCGTTACCCGCAGTGGCAACAAGACTTATATTTTTGAGTACCGGGTTAATCGCAGAAACGGCAGGGTATCCATCGGGTCTACTGACGTCTGGACGACAAGCCAAGCTCGTGCGGAAGCGACACGACTTCAGGTGCTGGTGGATACGGGAGTCGATCCGCGGGATGAAAAACTGCAGAGGGTCAAGGAAGCCGATAAAGCGAGAAGACTACGAGAACGTGAAACCGCGGTTTTCGGCGCTGTGTGGGATGAGTACGTGGGGCTACATCGGCACAGGTGGAGCATATCGCATTACCGAGATCACAAAAAAGCCATGCAACAGCCTGGGGCGGCCCGTCAACGATCAGACCTGCGGACCAAAGCTGGTGCGCTGTATCCATTGGCAGACATGAGACTCAAAGATCTCACACCTGGATGGCTTGAGCGCTGGTTGATGACGGAAGCAGCATACAGACCGACCGTAACCGCAAAAGCGTTCCGTTTGCTACGCGCATTCTTGAATTGGTGCGATGAACAGGACCGCTATAGTGGTCTTGCGAAGCCTGGAGCATTGTTGACAAAGCAGGTGCGTAGCCTGGTGCCTAAATCGAAAGCCAGATCTGATTGCCTACAAAGAGAGATGCTTGCCTCGTGGTTTCACTATGTTAATGCGATTGACGACCCTGTAGTCACCGCTTACCTGGAATCTCTACTGTTGACCGGCGCGCGAAGAGAAGAAATGGCCGCCTTGCAATGGGACCATGTGGATTTCAATTGGAAAACGATACAGATAGGTGACAAAGTTGAAGGGGAGCGGACCATTCCCCTCACGCCTTATCTGGCTCGCAAGTTCAGCACGCTTCCCAGAAAGAACCAGTATGTTTTTAGTAGTGTAAACTCGCAAAGCGGCAGATTGACTGATCCGTATAGAGCACACTGTCGCATAGTAGAGAACGCGGGTCTTCCCCACTTGACGTTGCATGGTTTGAGGCGAAGTTTTGGAACGATGAGTGAGTGGGTGGAGTGCCCTGTTGGAGTTGCCGCGCAAATCCAGGGACATAAGCCCTCGGCCACTGCAGAAAAGCACTACCGAAAACGCCCAATTGATCTATTGAGGCGGTGGCATACCAAGATCGAGGCCTGGATACTAGAGCAAGCAGGCATCAAACAACCCGCCGTTGATTCGGGTACTGTAAGTAACCGATTTCATGTTGTCAGGTAATTAACAGTAAATACACAATTTATCCACAGCAATTCGGGTTGAATTGAGAATTACATTGCCATAAGCTGATGAAACTGGCTGGCCGCACCATGAGGAATACGCGGCCACGGAAAACGACATTTTTCTATAGACCTGGGACGGGTCTGGCTGATAGTGGATTTGTAATCACTTCCCAGCTTGTCGCGTCTTGGAAAAATGCTCTGGCTGGGAATCCGAGAGGAAACCCGCCGATGGGCAAAGATATTTGTAACCCCCACCAGCTTGGCATGAGTACAGAACAACTCGGCCGAGGAATCAACATTCAGCCACAATCAATCCGAGTGCGCCTGTGCAAAACAGGTAGCTACTTCGGATTGGTTCCGACGAAGTTACCCAACGGGCGCCTGCTTTGGCCCCCAGATTCGTTTGAGCGGTTAAGTGCACGGTCTCGAAATAGCGACACTTCGGTTCGGCGCAAGTAAGTGGAAAGCAGGGGCTTTTTCGCAGTAACCACTACTGCCCTCAGAACAATAATGCGCCTGGGGGGGGACGCGGGGGACCTGGCCGCGTATTTAGTCCTTGCCAACCACACTTCCGGAACGGGTAAGCGTCCCCATATCGAATCAACCGCAGGCGCCAAAGCAGTAAGTCACAAGACTGGGTTGTCGTATCGCCAGGCTACCGCGCGACTACAGTGGCTGAAAAATAATAACCTGATTTTATCGCCGGAGTCTGAAGATCCTCCGAAAACGCCGCGCGCGAGAAAGACGAGGTGGCTTCTTCAACAAATTGATGAAGATGTCGCTTATATTCCCCATTCGTTAATCGACGGCATAGGCGCCGGAAAGGCTAAGCCTCCATTGGCGCGCCTTCGTGAGGAGGTCACCAGGGGACCCTGCTCACATATCAATCAAGCTCGCGCAGATACTTTGCTACTTTTGACTCACCTTTATCAAGAGAACGGTATGCTAGACTTCGGGGGCGTTGATCCTACTTGTGTGCACGCGTTATGGCGGGAGAAAGAGCCCTTGGAGACCACACGCGAAATTTCCTGGCTGGTAGTGGAAATTGAATTCGACGGGCTTACAGCCAACGGTGCCTGGATGAATGAGGTCTTTTCCCACATAAAGATCGAAGACCGCTGGTTGCATTTTGTTAATGCCTTTAACAATTTAAAAAGGCTTGGTTTGATCTACGAGGTGATTACAGTGTGGAGCCAAGATCCTCTCTCGGAACCGAAGGCCGAGTTACTGTATCCCCTGTACATCCGAGACTTCCACGCACGCCAAAAAGAGCCCTACCTTTTACCTGATATTCATAATTTTCTCGTCCAGTCAGAATGCTGGGACGGTTTGTCATTGGTGCAAACGCTTGAAGATGTTGTTGGCTCAAATAATTTCAGGTTGCTTCGCTTCGAATCGAGCACACAACACGTCATGGGCGTAATTCGGTTGCGGTATCGCGCTGCAACGAATGATGTCGGTACGTGGGCAAAGGAGGAAGAGCAAAGGGTAAAGCGGTGGCAGGAAACGCTGAGGGCATGGTCGACTAGTTATAGAGAGGGGGACTAGTATTCAGCGGTTAGAACCACGTGTCGATACGGGCGGACCCGGTGGAATCATGTCATTACTGTAAATTACTGCGCTCAGTACGAGCGCTGTTGTTGGCCATTGCCGAGATTTACGTTCAGGGCGTTTCTATGCTATGGCTGATGAAGTTCGTTGAGGGGCACTGAAGCATGGATGTCAGCTCGACCCAGATTTCCTGGGCAGCGGTAAAGTTGGACGCGATGCTTAACGCCTGGCGGAGCCGGAAGTTGGGTTGCTATAGTTACCATGTCATTGATGCCCAGTACGTGAAAGTACGCCAAGCCGGGCAGGAGTTGGATGCGGCGATCCTGATTGCCTGCGGTATCGATGAGGGCGGCCACCGTGACATCCTGGGTTGCTGGGACTCGTTGTCTGAAGCTACCGCACTGGAGAAGTTTCTTGTCCAGGCCTGAAACCGTGTGAGCTCTATGGCTTGGGTCTGATTGTCAGCGACAGACAAGAAAGACTGAAAGCGGTGAGGAAAGCAGCGTATCCGTGAGTCGCATGGCAATGCTGTCAGTTCCGCTTGCAACAAGATGCCGGACATTACGTCCCTAGACAATCAATACTGACACAAGTCACCGCCGATATTCGCTCGTTCTTAATACACCGGACCGGATGAAGCCGAGCACCTGCTTAGGAAGTTTCTGACCCGTTCCCAGTAATCGGCGCCTCGATTGGTCAAATGGGCTGACAAAGCGATTCCGGAAGGGTTTGCGGTATTTACATTGCCTACTAGCCACCGTCGCAAGCTCCGAACGACGTACCTGGTGAAGAGACTCAATGAAGAGGTGCGGCGTCGCACGCGAGTGGATCGTCTATTCCCCAATGAGGCGGTTTGCTTGACACTGGTATCGGCGCTACTGATGGAGATATTCGAAGACTGGCAAAGTAGCGACAGGCGATATATCGTCTTCGATGAGGAAATCGCAAACGGGTTAACAGAATTCACAGAACGAAAGTTGCTTAATCGCGTACACAATTGAAGTAAGCTTATATTTGGCTTCAAAGCCAAGGATTATGCTGCTTTCAGGGAGAAACGTTACCTTCAAGAAGTTCAAGTAGTTCAAGTAGTTCAAGTAGTTCAAGTAGTTCAAAGTATAACAGGGTACCGTTAAAAAACGGTACCTGGTGATGGGAGCTGTTCGATTACATAGTCCGGACCAAGCCTGATAACTCCCACTCCAGTCCCCTGTGTGTCGGTTTTCAGTTAAAATATTAACAGAAGAGGAAACCATCAATGCGACAGCAAGGCAAGGCATACACTGACCGGCAGAAGATCGAGATCATCGAGCAGATCGCAGACCGCATGATGGACGGCATGAGCCTGCGGAGTATCTGCTCCAAAGATGACATGCCGCCCAAGACCACAGTCCTCAGGTGGTTGAACCAGGATGGAAGCAATGAACTTGTGACCACTATCGCGAGAGCGCGGGGGCTGCAGGCGGACGCGAAATTCGACCAGGTAGACGAGATTCTCGAGGACGTACGTGCGGGCGCGCTGAATCCCCAAGCTGCCAACGTGATGATACGCGCCATCCAGTGGCAGACATCGAAGCTGAATCCGAAACGATACGGCGACAAGGTTTTTCAGGAGCTGTCGGGTCCTGGTAGTAAGCCGATCGAGGTCATCAGCGCCGAGATGTCAGAGGAACGGGCAGCGCAGGCATACCAGGACCTGTTCCGCAACTGAGTGGATCGACGGGGCGCTCAACTTCGCTAACTGAAATGGGCCTGGTGACTGTGTCACCAGTACGTCGCAGTTCGGGCGGAAAGCGTCACTCAGGTGCAGGGATCGTCTCGCCGGAGGCACCTCGAAAGGTAGTGATTCAAGTAATTGCTGCACAATTCACCCGATGCTGTGCAACAGGTTGCAGGAGGTGGACTTGGTACTAGGGGTGAGGGTAGGTGATCCGGTAGTGATTAGCGAACATGTCTTAACTGCATGGGGGCCGGTCGGCGACCCCTGGGGGGAGATTAGCTTCGACGATGCCATTGAGAAACTGCGGGTGGTTCTGGTGACGTAGTCACGGCCAGTGTATGAGTCAGAGTCGGTGTCGCCGATTCATCTCCATATACGCGCGCACTCACATGATCTATATACCACCCTGGTACAGGGCCGCCGGTGAAAGCCGACACATTTTATCTGTAGAAATTTGGACATTACCTAACAAACAATGTCCGGTTTCATCAGAAGCTGACAGAATATTGTATTCAACGATAATGACGGATACTGGCGTGCGCCGTGCAAAGGCGGCGCTTACCCAGTGGGTGAAAGCCCGACCCGGCTACCGCTCCAGCCCGAAGCAACCGGAGCAATCGTGGAGGTAACGAAGCGGTTGAAGCCTCCGATGAAGCATGCCACGACATACGGTGGCAGCGCGAGTATACAGGCCGTAACGTGAATGAACGCTGAGCAATCCTTGAAAAGGACGTTGCACAGGCCGACGCGACCGCCATTTCGGGGAAGGCTGATACGGTTGGTGGATTGAGCAAGAGTGAAACCAATCGCTGTGCCGGGGTAGTGGCGACAGCATGTACTCAAGGGAAGCGCGCGCAATACGGGAAGCCCCTTGATGTGGTCGGAGGGAGACCAACCGAACGCCCGTGAGGGAGGGTTCGGGCATCCTGGGGTGGCGGAGAGGCTCGTAGTACCGGGGAAGCCGGGTAACGCTGGTGGAGGGAAGGGGCATCAGTTCAAGACTAATGCAGGAAGTGGTAAAGGACGAGGAGATTGGGAAGCCTATCAACTCCGACTAGTGTTCGGAAACTGCGAAAAGCATTACACGTTAAAGCGAAGGCTGAACCTGACTTTCATTTCTATGCGTTGTACGACGAGATATTCCGAGAAGATATTCTGGCTCATGCCTACGCCCAGTGCCGTGCCAATAATGGCGCACCGGGTGTGAATGGCCAGGACTTTGCGGACATCGAAGCGTACGGGCTGGAACGCTGGTTGGGTGAACAGACGCAATCCCTTAGAGAAGAGAGTTATCGACCGGAAGCGATCCGGCGAGTCTATATTCCCAAAGCCAACGGCAAACAGAGACCCCTGGGCATCTCAACCGTCAGGGATCGGGTGTGCATGACAGCAGCAATGCTTGTGCTGGAACCGATCTTCGAGGCGGACCTTCCCGATGAGTAGTACGGCTATCGCCCAAAGCGCAATGCGCAGCAGGCGGTGATCGATGTGGAAGAGCAGATGTACCGCGGTCACCCGGATGTGGTTGACGCGGACCTTTCCGACTACTTTGGCAGTATCCCACATGCAGAGTTACTCATGTCCCTGTCCCGACGGATAGTGGACAAGAGGGTGTAGCGTCTGGTGAAGTTGTGGCTGGAGTGTCCGGTGGAGGGAGACGGGCCGGGTGGTGGCAAGACGCGCTCGACCGAAGCTAAGGACAAGCGCTGCGGCATCCCGCAGGGTTCCCCGATCTCCCCCGTTGCTGGCCAATCTCTACATGCGGCGCTTTGTGCTGGCATCGTATCAATTGGGATTGGACAAGCGATTGGGGAGTTGTTTGGTGACCTATGCGGATGACCCGGTGACTCTGTGCCGTCGAGGTAAGGCGGCGGAAGCGTCCGAGTGGATGCGCAGGATTATGGACAGGTTGAAGCTGCAGGTCAACGAGGAAAAGACGCGGTTGTGTCGGGTACTGGAAGAGAGCTTTGATATTCTGGGTTACACGTTTGGGCGGTTATTTTCAGCACGGACGGGCAAAGCCCGGCTGGGCATGAAGCCGTCGAAGAAGAGCCTGAGGCGCGCGATCGAAAAGATCCATGCGATGATGGCGATTAATCTGACGTGGGTGGAGACCACAGAGCTGGTGCAGGCGTTGAATCGCACTTTGCGCGGCTGGGCGAACTACTTTAGAGTAGGGACATTCAGGAAAGCGTTTTGTGCGCTCGACAACGACACGGCGATGCGGTTGCGTCGGTGGCTGCGAAACAAGCACAAGGTCAGAGGCCGCCGGGGTGGGGCATTTCCCCTGTCACACCTCTACGGGCATTTTGGACTCGTACGGCTGACTCGTCTTGATTGCAGCGAGCCGTGGGCGACGGCGTGGTGTTTTGTCCGAGAGCCGGATGCGGGAAATCCGCACGTCCGGTTTGATGAGGGGTAAGCGGCCGGCAAACCCACCTTGCTAGCTCAGTTTGATCAGCCGATAGTGTCCACCTATTTTTAAGTGGACACTATCATGAATGAGCTAAGCGTATTCGCTACACCTGTTAGGCGTCGAAGGTTTTCCCCGGATTTCAAACACAAGATCGTAGCGGCTTGCAAAGAACCCGGTGCGTCTGTTGCGAGAATCGCCAGGGAACACGACCTTAATGCCAACCTGGTCCACAAGTGGATTCGTCAGGCCAGGACGAATACGTTACCAGCAGGCACGCCAGCTTTTGTAGCACTACCGGTCAACACTGCGCAAGCACCACGGCCCAGTCCAAGTAATGGAGCGGACGAGCGTGTCCACCTGGAGATTCCCTTCCGTCAACAATCGATCAAAGTGAGCTGGCCAGTCTCTCAGTCGGATAGTTGTCTGGCACTGCTACGTGAACTGCTGCAGTGATTCGCATTGATGAGATCTGGCTGGCCACCGAACCGCTGGATATGCGTGCCGGGCCGGACAAAGCCCTGGCCAGGGTGGTTCAGGTGTTCGGTAGCGCCAGACCACACTGTGCTTATGCTTTTACCAACAAGCGTGCCAACCGGATAAAGATTCTGGTGCACGATGGATTGGGACTGTGGCTGTGTGCCAGACGCCTCAACCGCGGCAAGTTCCACTGGGCTGAGCCCTGGCGTGGCAAGCACCATGTTGTTGATGAAGAAAAGCTTCAGGCGCTGGTTCAGGGGCTGCCCTGGCAGAGCCTGGGTGAAGCAGGTGTTATCCGCGCTTTGTAGACCAACTGGCCGCACGATGAGGTCGCGCCGACAGAGCATTAGTGGCATACTGTGCCTATGTCACAGCCTGACGTCAGCCAGCTTGATGCAGACCAATTACGAGCCCTTGCCGCCTCGTTGCTATCACGCCTCGCCGAGCAAGAGAATGCGCTGAAACAGCAGCAGGAGATACTGCAACATCGTACCGAACACTACGATCGCCTCAGCCAGCGTAACCACTTTCTCGAAACACTCAATGCAAAACTGACTCACGAGATGGCGTTGCTCAAACGCCACCGCTTTGGCAAGCACAGTGAAAAACTGAACGTTCTGCAACGCACTCTACTTGAAGACATTGTCGATGCCGACCTGGGTGGCATCGAGGCGGAACTGGAAGCGGCGAAGATCCATCCCACGCAGCCTGAACCGAAACAGCAACCCAAACGTGTGGCTCTGCCACCGGAGTTGCCACGCCGGCTAATCGAGCACGAGCCGGACAACACCCGGTGCCAGTGTGGCTGTCAGCTCCAGCGGATTGGCGAGGACGTCAGTGAGAAGCTGGACTATACCCCCGGCGAGTTTACCGTTGAGCGGCACGTCCGTGGCAAATGGGTGTGTAAAGACTGCGAAACGCTGGTTCAGGCCCCGGTACCTGCGCACGTAATCGACAAAGGGCTGCCCACTACCGGCCTGCTGGCTCAGGTGCTGGTGGCCAAGTACGCCGATCACCTGCCGCTGTACCGTCAGGAAAAGATCTTTGAGCGAGCCGGGCTGGCCATTCCCCGTTCCACGCTGGCCGAATGGGTAGGCCGCTGCGGTGTGGCGTTGCAGCCCCTGGCTGATGCCTTACGCGAGACCATCCTGAGCCACCCAGTGGTTCATGCAGACGAGACGCCGGTGCCGATGCTGTCGCCGGGCAAGAAGAAAACCCACCGCGCCTATATCTGGGCCTACTGCACAATGCACAATGCCCAGACCCGGGCAGTGGTCTATGACTTTGCGCCCAGCCGTGCCGGGGAACATGCCCGGGCCTTCCTGGGCGACTGGCAGGGCAAACTGGTCTGTGACGACTACAGCGGCTACAAAGCCGGCTTCGGTCAGGGTATCACCGAGATCGGTTGTATGGCCCATGCCCGGCGCAAGTTCTTTGAGCTGCACGCTGCCAACAAGAGCACCCTGGCGGCCAGTGCGCTGGAGACCATCGGTCAGCTTTACGACATAGAACGCCAAGCTAAGGATCTGGATGACGAGCAACGGTATCGATTAAGGCAGCAACGAGCTGGGCCACTTCTGGATACCTTCCATACCTTGCTGCTGGCGCAGCGGCAAAAGGTGCCGGAGGGTTCGGCCATAGCCAGAGCTATCGATTACAGTCTGAAGCGCTGGCGCGCGTTGACTCGCTACCTGGAAGATGGCGCGGTGCCTATCGACAACAACTGGGTCGAGAATCAGATCCGCCCATGGGCGTTAGGTCGTTCCAACTGGCTGTTCGCCGGATCGCTGCGCAGCGGTCAGCGCGCGGCTGCTGTGATGAGTCTGATACAGTCAGCTCGCATGAATGGGCTTGATCCCTATGCCTATCTCAGAGATGTGCTGGCCAGGCTACCGACTCAGAAGGCCAGTCGCATTAATGACCTGTTGCCACACAACTGGCAACCGGAATAACAAGGTGGGTTCGCCGGCCGCTTACGATGAGGGGGGTGTGGAAACGGGGTACTGATCGTTCAAGATAAGTGTTACTGCGCCACATCTCTACTCTACCGATCTGAGTCGTTTCTCGGGACTGATAACCTCCATAATGACTGATTGTTTTTAGGAGAAAAGCGGACACTGCCTGTCAGATCGAGTCTGAATTACTACAATTGAGCCTGTTACTACAATTGAGCCGACACCGCTACGGGTCGCTTATAGTCAAGTCAAGACTCTAACTATTCACATGTGCCGGTTATTACTACTGAATTTGGAGACCTTATACCCACGAATGGCTTCAACCTTTGATCGACGAATTCGTTTATTTGAAGGTACATTGCATGCTTGACTGTACTTGATGTAACAGCGGTAACTTTAAACGACATCTCGTTGGAGCCAGAATCATAAAGAGACACAATCATTCCTTTATTGTCTAATAATCCACCGACGACTTGCCCTGTTAGTCGACTCACTCTGAAAATACGTTCTGCATTTGAGAAAAGTTCATCCTTCACTAGGATGCCCTCATCATTCAAGACTCTGACTTGAGCTACTGTACACTGATAGTTGCCTGAAGCACTTTGGGCCGAAAAAGGGAATGCCATAAGAAGAACGATGAAGACTCTCGCTGTCATTTTTTTCATCCTTTGCGTTTATCACTTTGATGTATATCAATTCGATGTATCTTCCAGTGTTTGTGTCTTACCAGCCAAGATATTCTCTACGGATTGAAGCAACTCAGAATCGGCATCATCTACAACACTACACAGCCTACCAATCGCTCCACGTAGCAGCTCCTCCACCAGCTCATTCTGTTCATAGGCCGCCACCGCTCCTTTCAGCAGGGTCAGGTAAGCTTCCTGGTCGCTGTCCCACACGTCCCTCAGCTCATCGCTACTTTTCGTCAGGCCGGCAGCCATGGCCAACTTGCGGGATGGTTCAATTCTGGCGTGACGGGCTTCACCGGACTGCATTTCCTCGGAGGTCATTGCGGCTGTAAAAGTTGTGGCCTGAACGAGCTTCATTCGCAAGCGATCCCATCGCCGTCCCGGTCCAGATGACGACCGTATCCTGGTTGTCCTCGACGAATAGGAGCAGCTCCGGCGGCTCTCACTGCCGCGCAGTTTCTGTAATAGACGGATGAATTGTTCTGGCTTCCTTGGTTAGGTCGAGATGGGGTGCTCTGTTGCGAAGAATTATTTCCTCTGTTGTTATTTGACGTGTGGCAGTGGCGAGTCCCGGTACTTCTATCGTTGTGACATCCAGAACTATCCGTTCGGCCTGGATGAGCGGTTGTCATCGATGAGAATAGCATCGTTAACGGTATTGCAAGTGCTGCGGCGGCTATTATCGATTGTGTAGTTTTCATATTTCCTCCTTGTTATTCAATGATCAACCTGATCGGAGTTGGTGAGTAAATCAGCTCACCACCGTCAGGCCAGTAAGCAACAAAGATCTGCACATCCAACGGCGCTTCCAAGTACCCTTCGTACAACCTGAATTCATAAGTCTCTTGAAAAACGCCACTTTCGAATACTAATAGCTGATTCGGATTCATATCTATTGGTATCAATTCCCCAGCTGGGGAGACCGAGTACAATTGGGTCCCAACCTGGGCTACCAGGAAGATATCAAAAGACTTTCCTATGTGACCTTCCTCCGGTGTGATCGAAACGGATATATCGAGTAAGTCCTGAGCAGCAGCTTGAGTGTAGTATGGACAGCCGTTGTTTATTGTCATTCCCAAAGACAATAGAGCAGTCGAAGCTGTGCCGTCTAAATTGATACCGTGCTGTGTTGGCCTGGTTGCATGGTGCAAGTGTTCGCCGAGCACAGATTCGATCGCAGCAACCTCCTCAGCGTCGAAGTCCAGACCGTAGGCATTCTTCACCGCTACCCAGTCTCGGACATACTCACAATGGTATTCAGAATTTGGTGGTAACCACCGTGCTGGATCATCCGCGCCTTTGGAGCGGTTTGCACCGGCATCGACAGCGATTAAAGCGTCTGCAATTACAACGTCGTTTGCAAAGGCGCGTTTGCTTTCTTGTTGCCAGAATTTAGCTCCACTGTCGTGGGCTTCCTTTAATGGAACTAGGTGGTCAATGTCTAGCTCGCCGGGATCCGTAAAGGACTCGCCGGTGTAGGGATCTTGCCAAAGGCCGGCCACAACTCTGCATCCGTCTTCGGTAAAGGTCGGCATGATAATCGACTCAATAGCCAGTACTTCGTGCCTTGTATCTATACAGTCTCCATCGAAATCCCCCCAGCTAGCAAGATAATCATCTCGATTGTACGCATAGTCGATAATAGGAGCCTCGACTGTGATTAAGACAGAAGCCGAACTTGTGGCTCCATCGTCATCGGTAGCTTGGAACTGAACCGTGTAGGTACCATCAGGTATATTTATTGTCGGGGAAGTCGAGGTAGCTACTTGGTCGCCGTTAATAAACCACTTGGTGGAGATAATCGAGCCATCAGTATCAATGGCAAACGCTGAAAACGAAACGAACTCACCCTCTAGCCCATCCGTGTCGCTGATGGTTTTGTTACCGCCAACGATACTAACTCCTGGTGCGGCATTGTTATCCGGTGGTGGTTGAGAATCGAAATGAGAAACTGCCTCTTGTTTGGAGCTGAATGACTGTCCAGCGTATGTGCCTTGGTGCATATTCTCGCCCAAGCTGAACACCTATTCCTGCTCAACGTGAACACCTATTCCTGCCGAACGTGAACAGCGATTCCTGCTGAATGTGAACACTTTTCCGCAATTTGCAGGAATCAGTGTTCACATTGCGAGAACCGGTGTTCACCTTCAGCGAGAATACTTTCCAACGCATTGATATTCCGACTATTTGGTACGCTTTCCGCTTTTTGAGGAAAGCCCATGCCAGCGAAGAGGATCACAATGCGTAAACTCAGAGATATCCTGCGGATGAGCCTGTCTGGGGACTGCTCCATCCGCGAGATCAGCCGTAGCACCAAGGTAAGTGTTGGCAGCATTCAGAAACTGCTGGTCAAGGCGCAGGCACTTGAGCTCACCTGGCCGCTGCCGAAAGACCTGGACGATGGCCAACTGGCGCGGTTGTTTTACCCCACAGCCGACACCAGCAGATCCAGTCATCTCCAGATACCAGACTGGTCCACGGTGCATCAGGAACTCAAGCAACCACACATGACCAAGCAGCTGGTGTGGGAGGAATATACTCAGCAGTATCCTAACCGCAGTCTGAGCTATTCCCGTTTCTGCCACCGCTACAAAGTCTGGGTTGGCAAGCAACGTCGCTCGATGCGCCAACACCACAAGGCGGGGGAGAAGTGCTTTGTGGATTATGCCGGCTCTACCGTACCGGTGATCAGCAGCAGTACCGGGGAAATCCGGGAGGCACAGATCTTCGTCGCCACCCTCGGCGCTTCCAACTACACCTACGCCGAAGCCACCTGGACACAGTCACTGCCTGACTGGTTGGGAAGCCATGTGCGGATGCTGGACTACTTCGGCGGCAGCCCGACACTGATCATTCCCGACAACCTCCGCAGTGGCGTCAGTAAGGCCTGCCGCTACGATCCGGACCTCAACCCCAGTTACCAGCAATGGGCCGAGCATTACGGCGTGGCGGTGGTCCCGGCACGGCCCTATAAGCCCAAAGACAAAGCGAAGGCGGAGAACGCAGTGTTGGTAGTCCAGCGCTGGATCCTGGCCCGCCTGCGACATCATACCTTCTTCTCCCTGGTCGAGCTGAACCAATGTATCCGCGCCTTACTGGAGGATCTCAACGGCCGCTCCTTCAAGCAGTTACCCGGCTGTCGCCGATCGGCATTTGAACAACTCGACAAGCCGGCACTGAAGCCACTACCCACACACCCTTACAGCTACATCGCAATCAAGCCGGTCAAGGTCAACATTGACTACCATGTCTGCTATGAGAACCACCACTACTCAGTGCCTCACCAGTACGTCGGTGAGTATCTGGAAATCTATGCTGGTGACAACCTGGTGGAGATCTACTTCCGGCGGCAACTGATAGCCACTCATCCACGTCAATACACGCCGGGGTTTACCACCAATCCCGCCCATATGCCCAAACGCCACCGGGCCCAACAACAATGGACGCCTGGTCGCTTGAAACGCTGGGCGCAGCAGATCGGTCCGGACACCCTGGTCTGGGTTGCAGCCCAACTGGAGGGCCGCCCGCACCCGGAACAGGCCTACAAGGTCTGCCTGGGGCTGCTGAATCTCAACAAGCAATACCCGGCCAAGCGAGTTGATGCCGCTTGCCACCTCGCCAATCGTTCTGGTCTGAACCGCCTGAAACAGATCCGGGCCATCCTCAAGAGCAATCGGGACCAACTGCCCGAGCAACTCAGCCTTGCGGCTGAGCTACCCCAGGACCATGAAAATATACGCGGTCCACACAACTTCCACTGAAGGAGAAACTCATGACAACAGCTATCACCCTCACCCGTCTGCGTGACCTGCGCCTCTCTGGCATGGCCGAGGCACTGGAACGGCAACTGGAACAGGTGAGCACCTACGATGCCCTGTCGTTCCTGGAACGGTTCGGCCTGCTGGTCGAGCAGGAGTGTCTGGAGCGGGAGCACCGCAAGCAGGACCGGCTGGTGCGCCAGGCGCGCTTCAAGCTCCGGGCGAGTGTGCAGGATATCGACTACCAGCATCCGCGGAATCTCAAGCAGGACCAGATCGCCCGGCTCGCACAGGGGGAGTGGATTGACCGCGCCCAGAACCTGCTGATCACTGGCCCATGTGGTAGCGGCAAAACCTATGTGGCCTGCGCACTGGGCCATAACGCCTGCCTGCAGGGTTACAGCACACGCTACTTCCGTCTGTCCCGGTTACTGCTGGAACTCACACAGGCCAAGGCCGACGGCAGCTACCAGAAGGTGCTGAAACAACTCGCCAAAACACAGCTTCTGCTGATCGATGACTGGGGACTTGATGCCCTCTCCGCTGCCCAGCGTAACGACCTGATGGAAATCATGGACGACCGGCACGGCGCAACATCGACGGTCATGATCAGTCAGCTGCCAACTGATCAGTGGTACGCCGCCATTGGCGACAACACCCTGGCAGACGCCATTCTGGACCGGCTAATGCACAATGCGCACCGGATGCCGTTGAAGGGGGAGTCGATGAGAAAAACCCTCGGTCAATTGACTGAAGATGAACACCTGGGTTAAAAACCCGCTAACGTGATGCGTTGGGAAATCAGGTGTTCACGTTCAGCAGGAATCACTGTTCAGCTTCACAGGAATACGCACCTTGGTGGCAGTGGTACGTCCCCGTAGCTGTTTCGTTGTGGCAGCCGTATGAATCGAGTCCGCCACCATGAGCGATCACTTTAAGTGGAATCAAGGCGAAGAGAACGGCGAGTGCGGTGTATCGTGACATTGCAGGCTCCTTTCCCATTCATTGCACTCCAGTAGATTGCCACGTTATCGGCGGGAAAGGCAATACAGTCTGCGTTCTGTGTGGTTGTTCGAATCCCCAACTGGGCCGACTCATCTTCTCTTTTCGAATATCGACTTAGGTGTAGATGGGGCTACCGTTGCAATTGCTGTCTTGTCGAGATAGAGGGCCGGGTTGGGGGTGTTTTCAGAGAGGGGGGTGTATACGATTTCGTATACATTAATACCTTAAGTAAACTCAGTGGCCATTTAGCTCGATTGTCACATATTGCACAAGAAAACATTCGGTGGAGACTTAACTGTCTGATAAATATGCGGATATGTCAGCATGGGGTTAGCGGTAAAGGCTAGTATGCTCTCACATTAATTGTGCTCGTCGAGATAGTTCGATTCTCTTCGGGCGTACCATTTAATGCAGGTTTCGACCTGATAGATTTTTTCGATTGTCCCATATTTTGGCATTTGTCCCAGCGTAAGGGTCAGAGTCGGCGACGCCGCTTCGCCACTATGTACGCGCGTACTCACATGATGATTATGCCGCCCCAGCTCAGGGCCACCGGTGAAAGCCGACGCATTTTACCTGGGCCAGCCCCGAACGATCTTTGTCAGACTCGCGGAGTCTGGTTTCACCTCCAAAGCTGACAATTTTGTCCTTCAAACGCCACAAGGCCTAGCGATTCAGTCCGACCAAAAGCGGAAGTAGCATTGAATCTCCCAAAGGACAGCTTCCGGCTTCTAAGCGGACATAAAGCTAGAGGATTGTAGCGTGTCTGCTTTGAATAAATACGAATATATCCGGCCAAAATCAGCAAGCTGTGAGATTAGTGACTAGTTTTGAATTTTAGGAGCAGTAGTGACTCCAATATATCCTTGATCAACCGTTAAGCTTTCTACTTCGTCATCATTGCCAATGTTAAACTTATAGCGCGTATCAGAATTCATGGTATAGAAATCGCCGTCAGAATTCGGAATTAATTCAATAGGAGCCACTCCGTTTCGGTACCTCATCAAATTTCCATTTTCCACTTGAACAGTTAAAATAATTGTGGGAATAAGCTCGTATTTGCCCTCGTACAATTTTAGTGTATCAACATCGACCTCAACTCGTCTGGCGGGTTCAATCGGCTCTCCCAATGCTGAAAGAGCATCTCTTGCTCTTTGATTTCCTGGGTGGATGTCTATGGACTCTCTATATAAAGCAATTGCTTTACCTGAGTCTCCAAGTTGTGTAAATCTATCCGCAGCAAGATTAAGTAGTTGCGAGGGCGGTGGGTAGTTATCAGGATCGTATAGGAGCAATTCAACCGCATCATCCAATCGATCGGATTGAAGAAGGTTATTCGAGACGTTAACAAAAAGATCCAGTGGCTTCCTATCTTCGAATCCGAATCGGGCACCGCTCTCAGAATATATTTTCTCAAACATCGGGACTGCGTCTACACCAAGACCTTCAATCATGCTAACAGCATCAGGCATAGAGATAATCCAACCTTCGAAGATTGACTCAAGCCCAAGGTAAGCACCTCGTAAAGACACTGAGCCATGTGATTCCGATGGCAGCTGGGTAAATCTCCATCTAAACCCATCGGGTGCTTTTTCATCCAAAATCCCAGACAGCTTCCTAACACCGCCCAACAGGGCGCCGCCTTCATTGCCTGCAGTTAGAAACAAATCGGCAACCAGTGTAGCTTTAGAATCGAAGAATATTTCTGCTTGATCTACTATACCCTGATCGCTCCACTGCAGACTTGGGCTGATGGCTATATAGGCATTAAACAATCCAGGATTAGTAAGCATACTGTTTATCGCAAACAGTCCTCCGAATGAGTGGCCAACCAAAATTCGGTATGGATGTGTTTGATAGTTTTCTTCTAGCCAGGGAAACAACTCCTCATCAATAAACCTTAGGAAATTGTCGGCGCCACCATGTGCCGGCGCTCGCTCCTGCTCTTGTGTATTTGTAGACGGGGGAGTTAGGTCTCTCGTCCTATTAGTATTTGGTATGCCTACAACTAACATTTCAGGAATAAGCCGGCTACGGCTAAGAAAATCGACAACTCCAGTCATGTAGTGAAAATGCGCGTCGCCATCTAGTAAGACAAGTACTGGGAAGGTCACGCCACTAACACCATAAGTCCTTGGTTTATGGATAAGGATTGGTCTTTGCTCACTTAATACCTGTGAATATATTTCAACCCTCTCGCCTATAGAGAAAACACTTGAGTCTTGTTGTGCAAGCAGTTGAGCATTGGGAAGCGCAATGGAGAACAGAACAGCAATCAGATGAACTGTAAAAAAACGGTAGAACTGCATATTGATTCCCTCCCTCGGCTATCTACTTTGATTACTATTCAGCATCCTTGGCTAGTCTGAACCCAACGTCCCGTGCGACATTATCTTTACGAATCCCGGCAGCTCTGTACCAGGTTTTTATTTCACCAACTTGAGTATCCCAAGAGCCTCCGCGAACAACTGTTGCGTTGCACGCCTGATCAGCCACAATGTCATATGAGGAAGGGTTTTGACCGTAGGGTCGGGCTCCACAAGTGGAACCAGCTACTACTTCCCATACATTCCCATGCATATCGTACAAACCAAATTCATTAGGCGCAAAACTGCCTACTGGAGCTGTACTGATTCCATCCCATTGACTGCCGCAACCTATACAGTTGGCTCTGTTTAATTCAAATTGATTACCCCAACCAAACTGATTTATACCTGTGCTACCTTTTGCTGCGTATTCCCACTCTGCCTCAGTGGGCAAGCGGTATGTTTCCCCTGTAATATCGTTCAGCCAATCGATGTATTCATGAATATCGTACCAATTAACATCTACGACTGGTCTGTTTCCGCGCCCCCAACTGAGATCGTGCCTTCTAGCTTTGCCGACTGATTCCGTGAAAGCATCATATTGTTCGAACGTAATTTCATACCTACTAATATAAAACGGCTTTATCTCTACCTTATGTATAGGCTGGGAGCGGTAGTCGGCTAGACTTCCAATTTCAATACTCGTTCCTGGGATGAGGGCCATCTCTGGCAAAGGGACCTGGTCTACTTGAGTTTCCTCAGCACCAATTGCCACACTGAATGAAAATAGAATAGCGACGGCGCTGTGAGGGCGCATAACATTTACTAATGACTTTAAGAGACACTTTGACTGGAATCGCATGAAGGCCCCATTATTATTAGCTATTTTTGACAGTGCTATAAATTTAGCGGGACTGACAATAATATTCAACCTTCCTATAAGGGGTATAGCACCGAGTGGGAGTCATTTGGATCTCAGCCTTACAACCTTGGTCATAATTTGATCAATTCGTCTGCAACGGGCTTAAAAGGCGACCAGGTTGGTCGAATCTGGACATCCGCCTTGCAACCGCAAGTAAATTCAACAAATTACGTTGATAGCAGACTTTCCGGTCGCTGCTCTGGTTGGCTCCTTGCGGCGTCTGAGCAGACGGTAGTGCCGTCTGCAAGAAATAGGTGCATCAAATATTGTAAATCCAAATAAGGAATCTAATTTGATCCAAGATTGTCTTCAAATAAAAATGGTATACCCTGCAGAAAGGATGGCGCGACAGTATCAGCATGGTTAGCCTGTGGATACTCTGCACTTTGAATAACAATTTTTGGATTCCCTAATGACAGAAGTTCTACTTCAAATCTGCGTTTAGAAACTAGCATTTCTTCAGTTTCACTGCCGCCCACCGACAAGAATATTCGAATTTCCTGTCGTGAGTGGTTGACCCAGGAACTTTTTAGATTTTGCCTAACGATCTCGTCATCCCACCAAAGAGATGGACTTGCGAGCAGTATTTTGTCAAAAATATTTGGTTGTTCCAAAAACGCGTATGCTGCAAATAGTCCTGCGAAGGAATGGCCGCCAATAGCTTTGACATTATTCGTACTGTAGTTTCTCTGGATGAAAGGGATAATTTCTCCAGTAAGAACGCTAAGCATTTGAGGGGCACCTCCGGAAATAGGAGTAATTTCAGACGAAGCTGAAGACCCTACTAGGCCTTGATCGCCACTGGTAGGAGTCAGATCTGAATTACGCTGCGCATCCCAGTGGGCATCTGAACCAGGACCCATGCCAATCCAAATCAGTGGAGGAGATGCATCGCCCAATGCTTGTGCGAGCTGAATTAATTGGAGGAAACGTTCACCAACAGCGTCATAAACATAAAACGTTGGATAACTGGATTGGGAATCATAATCGTCTGGTAGTAATACTGAAAGACGATAAGCCTTGTTGTTAATATTGGAATCAAGCAGGTAATGTTGTGCTTTTTCAACCGGATACTCGATTGGAGCATCTATTTCTATGACATCGGCACCATTTTTGGAGCCTGCGCAACCACCTAAAAGTACCAAGCTAATTAACAGACTCATACTTCTCATACAACATTCCGTTCTTACTGATCCAATTTGGTCAACTTAAAGTGGAAAAACGAAACCGTCTTAGATTTCCGCTTCGGGTTCAGAGCCGCCCCCCGATTCATTGGTTTCTACGTCGGCTCCCGGTCTAGGAGCCGTCGCTCTTCGTCAACATCTGGTGATGTCCGTTATTAGTAAAACCGGACATCCGATGACACGTCAAGCAAAGAATATGCGGCAGTGTCGATCCCTACCCGGGAAGTATTCTGCTTCCACCTTGAATTCAATGGCAGAGTAGGCGATTTCAACCACTTCCAGCAGGAGGCGGAGTTCTAGGTGCCTATCGTCGCAGGGGGCATTCGACACCTGCGCCTGCCCCCGTCACTTCGATTGATGAAACGGGAAAAATAGGGTGGTCGCAATAACACGGCTCGTAATGCCACGGATTTTCACCCGTATAGGGGGGTTGCGAGCACGAAAAATAGGGTGTACCCTATAATGCGTGTCTACATCAGCGTCCACCGCGGTATACCTCCGCGTATCAACCAAGTCCCAAAAATCTGATTCCCAGAAGGCAGAAGTCACCCGATGGCTCAAGGCCCATGGCCATGATCTGCAGAAAGTGATCTGGTTTGAGGACCAGGAAACCGGGACGACCCTGGAGCGGGACCAGTTCAAGGCACTCGACAAAGCGATCTTTGATGGCCAGGTAAAAACCGTGGTTGTCTGGAAACTGGACCGACTGGCGAGATCAATCAGGGAAGGGATCAACACGCTTAGTAGCTGGTGTGAAAAGGGCGTCCGGGTAGTCTCCGTCACGCAGCAGATTGATCTGTCGGGCACGATCGGGCAAGTCGTGGCCGGGCTTTTGTTTGGGATCGCAGAGATGGAGCACCAGCACATCCGTGAGAGGCAGGAGGCTGGGATCGCTCTTGCTAAAGAGAAGGGTGTGTATCAGGGGCGAAAGCCTGGAACGCAGAAGGCAAGTCCTGAGCGCGCTAATCAGCTCAAGGCGCAGGGATTAAAGAATACTGAGATCGCGAAAGCGCTGGGCGTGAGTGCACGCACCGTGAGTAATTATCTACGTGGTTAAGTCTTGAAATTAAGTCTTGAAATAGTTCAGGCTGGATCGTGCAACCAGTGTCCTGTTCCTTACGGAAAGCAGTAATCAGCGGTCATGGATAACAGCCTCGCACAAAAGCAGGGATTGGCCAACAGCGGAGTTAGCTCACTTAATCGTAAGAATCGTGTTTCCTTTAGAAACCGTTCAATTCGAATTGCCTAATAAACTCTGCCCAAATTTCTGAATTTTCAGTTGAGGCACGAATATCGTATACTTTGGGAAGACACGCGAATGCGGGACTTATCCTTGGGTGCTTCGTAAAGACAACACCTATATCAGCAAGTGACACCTGATATTTTTCACTACCAATTAACTGATTTCTATAAGATTCAACAGCAAACCCCCAAAGAATAGTGAGGGACCTCGCGAACTCTGCGTCGATATTTCGATCTTCCATTATTCGCTGAGCATTGTCTTGTAACTCAGCGTCATAGGGGCTGGTGCCGATCGCATAACGAAAATAAGTAGTTTTCTTCGTCATTGCGTCTCTTGTTTAGCTTTGCATCATTGGAGTGTTCTATTGCAGTTCAACCGCAATAAATATAGCTCCCGTGAGAACGCTAGGCGAAAACTCTATCTCGCCTACCTGCGAGACCCGGCCGGCAACAAGATTTTCGCGCTGCACTGGGTGATGGAAGGCTAGCTCTACGCGCAGAGTTTACCCGACTCGGTGCAAGCGGGCTGTACCTGAAAAGGGCGACGGGTCGAATGCGACGAGCCGGGTCAGAATTGCAATCTGCAGGCTGTTCTGTCGAATAATTCCTGCATTGTGACTGTTGCTTGCTTGATTGCGAGAAATCCCACGTTTACATTCGAGAGTGCAATTGTGATACTGCCAGATCAACGAGGAGAGACTATGAATAAGAAAACCAAAAGCGGCTTGCTTATTGCCGTTTCATTACTCACCCTGATTGCCTCGCCGATGGCTATTTCTCAGGTCGGCAGCGGCACACCAGGCACCGGCCCCAATCCCTATAGAGACTGTGGCATTGGCGCGGCGCTGTTCCCCGAGACCCACTGGGCAGCCGTAACTTCCAACGTAATTTGGGATGTTGGCACGACCGCGGTAATCTCCGCGACTTCCAGCCCCGAGACCTGCCAAGGCGCAGAGGCACAAACGGCACAGTTCATTTTCGATACCTACGACAGCATCGTGCAACAGACTGCAGCCGGGTCGGGTGAACACCTCACCGCCATGCTAAATATTCTGGGCTGCGCGCAGGAAATTCATTCGCAGATCGTCCTGGATTTGCGTCAGGGTGTTGCCGCCCAGGTTAGCGAAGTGTCCTACAACGACAAGGCGCTACTGGACAAGGCTTCGGATTATTACGACGTTTTGGTTCACGCCTCTTCTAGCCGATGCTCCTGACACGATAGTTCAAGACACTACCCGGCCTGCCGGGCAGTGTCTCCCCCAAATTGTCTTCTGCCTCCATGGCAAAACATGCTACCTGCCTGATTCTTCTGCTTCTGATTCCTTTGTCCGCACCAGGTCAGAACGACGAAGTTGCCTTGAATTTGGTGTCGAGAGCGATGGAGTTGAACCTGGATCGACACCGTACGTGGCTGAAACTTGGCCACTATGAAAAGGGCCTGCCCCTGATTTCTCAGCTCGAGAGTGCAATCAAGTCAGAATCATTCTTTCTGGCCAGCAATGGCAGACACGATCCAACCAGTGAATTGCAGGCAACACTGCGGGCCTTCACCGAAGCAGTAGGCGAGGACCCGAATAGCCACGCGCAATGCCTTTTTCGCGGACGCTATGTCTGGCTTAACAGTCAACTGGCGCTCGAGTCGTCCGGCGTTTTGCCGGTAACCTGCCCTGAATACGATAGTTGGTCTTTGAACGGTACTACGCATTCGATCAGCCTCGTGTTTGCCACCGGCTATCTGGGCAACCCGGCCTCCTACTACGGCCACACCCTGATCAAGATGAATTCCAGTACGACCACCGACAGGACGCCGCTCGAGGATATCAGCATAAACTATGGCGCCATCGTGCCGCCCAACGAAGGCTCGATTCCCTATATCCTCAAGGGTCTGTTCGGCGGTTACAGCGGTGGTTTCAGCCATACCCAGTTCTATTTTCACGACCACAACTACGGCGAGACGCAACTTCGCGACCTTTGGGAGTATGAGCTGAACCTGACACAGGAAGAAGTCGATCTGGTGCTGGGCCACAGCTGGGAGGTGCTCGGCAAGGAGTATACGTATTACTTTCTGAACGAGAACTGTGCCTATCAGATGGCGCGGGTCCTGGAGGTGGTCGACGGCGTCGACCTGCTGCCTGCCGTCTCGATCTGGAACATGCCGCAGTCACTAATTCGTAGTCTCAACGAGACTAGGCTTCGCGACAGGCCACTCGTGGGGCGAGTGGATTACCTCCCTTCCCGTCAGTCCCGGCTCTATACGAAGTTCAACCAGTTGGATTCGGAGCAGCAGAATTTGGTGCGCGAGATGATTCTCAACCCCCGGCTCATTGACTCACCGCTCCTAGGCAGCTTGAGTCATTCCCAGCAGCTAAGAACGCTCGACACCCTGATCGACTACTACGACTTCGTACGCGATGATGACGCGCTGAGCGGTGATCCGAATAACGCACGTTACAACAGGGTACTATCCACCCGCTTCAGTCTGCCACCTGGCCAGAGTGACTTTGCAGAATCGATACCGGGTGCGCCTCACGAAGGCCGTAATCCCAGCCTCGTGCAGGTCTCGGCGATCAACAATCAGTATTTTGGCAGAGGCTCGATGCTAACACTGAGGCCTGCCTATTACGACCCACTGGACGCCGATCCGGCACACATCGGGCATGCGGAGCTGAAGATGGGAGAAATAACCCTGAAGATGTTCGAGTCGAGCGCCATCTTGCATCGCATAGAAGTATTCTCGGTTCAGAGTGTTCCGGCGAGTCATACAGGCCTGCCGGGCGACAGCTCCAACACGTGGCGCCTGGGTTTCCGTGTTCAGCAGCAGTCACTGGCGTGCAGGGATTGCCTTGTCAGCCGCATCGATGCGGACTATGGATATTCCTTCTCGCCGACGGAGAGCCTTGTGCTAGGCGTCCTTGCCGGGGCCGCTGCGCATGACAACAGGAATGGTATCGGTAATATAAGTGGCAAGGGGACTGTGTTCGCAGACCTGAGCTTGGGCCGGCTGTTTACCGCTCGCCTGGAAGCCGTAGAATCGGTGTATATTGACAGTAGCGCGGACTCCGAAACGGACTTCAAGTTAGAGGCCCGCTACGAGACTGGCCAGAACTCGGCCATGCGGCTCAGCTTCAACAAGGACGAGGTTCGCGAAGTTGCACTGACCTTCGACTATTACTTCTGATTATTCAGGAAGCAGTAACGGAACCACCGGCTGCATGCGTAAACTGCTTCTTCCAGTTGTAATACCAGACAGCGGTGATGATGTGACCAGCCATGAAGGCAATAAACCAGGTGAGCTTGTGCGCCTGGCTCTCGAAATCGGCTACGTCCCTGCATAGCAGGTCGAAAAGCTGGATTACCCAGAAGACCAAAGCTGCAACTATCAGCGGAAATACCATCTCACACCTCCCACGATCTAGTCAGAGTTGGCTTGAATACTAACATCCCGGCCACTACGGCAACAAAATATCGGCGTGAAAAGTCTGCCGGTTTAGGACTTTAAGAGTGCTAGCAGGTAGTTAGTGCGGGCGGATAGTGGAAAATTGCCAGCATCCAGCTACTCCTGATCGACACCCAGGTGATCGCGTAACACTGTTTTGAACATGCGGCGCATATCGGTTTTCGGGGCCAGGTCACTGCCCTTGCTGATAGAAGTACAAAAGGTATCTCCGAACCCGAGTAATGTCCAGATACGCTAATCGGCTCGTTGTCTTTCTTTTCCCAGTTCAGTGAGAGCCGTTTACGGCCAGAAGCCGTCGTTCTAACAGGTATCAAGTTCATGTCTGGTCTTTATAAAAGCGGATATCGGTGGAGAGGTCAAGGCCGTGTCACGTCGCCCCGGGTATTCCACGTCGGATGAACTGCCATTGCGATATTAGATTTTTTTGCCCTGAGATAGAAAACAGCGAAACCCCGCCTAGTGTATGACCCCACCCACACCCCGGATCTGAGCTGGTTCCATCTAAGCCGGAGTCCCAATGTACGGTACTTTCAGGGTGTCATTTTGCTGAGTCCAGATTGAACTCATCCAAGTATTTTGCTGTAATATCAGTGTTGCGCCGATTTGTTCCAGCTTGCGGGGCGCGTAAGAAATACCAGCTAAACCGGACAGGTATCGCACCCGATTTGGCTGAGCTGGATCGGGTTTTTTAGTGCCTGCAACCATCGCCGATTTAACCGACAACTTGCAGGGCGATAAAGAAATTCTGCTAAAGCGTTGATGCCGTGCCCACCCCTCATGGCTTCATCGCCCTCTTCTCCAGGGGCAGGAGCGGACCATGAGCTATTTTGATGACTCCCGATCATTGAACGACCCAAGCATCGAGCGGGCAGAGCGAGAGCACATCCTGATGGACAGGATCCGTAGGTTCGCTATCGCCCTGGTTGAGGACGGCGCACATCCCCCTGATGTCACATACGGTCTTTCTTACATCGCGACAGAGATGGGGCTGCGGTTGAGCAGGAATTCATACAGGGCATTTCCCTTCATCTTGGCAGGTGCGTCAGACGCCGGTATGGATGCAATCAAAATCGAGAAGCTGCTGCGGGATCGAGAAGGGTCCGCTGAATCAGCTCCGACTGTGAACTAGCGGAGGAGGAGTCGCTGATGAGTAGGACGCGACCAAAATTCTGTGTCGGTGAGCTGGTAGCTATCTCATTCTTCGAGATTTGCCGAAGAAATTGATCCACAACGGTTACAACTACTTGATATTTCTTGATAAATCATAAAGTTGTAATCGTAACCCTATGATTTAAAAGAAAAAGTAGTTGTTGACCCATTTGCCTTAATTGGATAAAGTATTCCGCGTATGTGATGTTTGCTTCTAATCGTACCCTACTAAATTCGTCACATATGTCGATAAATACGACGTATAGCAGCCTTTTATGCTGTGTTACGTTTGCGAAACCCTGATGATAGAGGTTCATAACTTCTTTTATTAATTAAAATTAGACTAATATGTTTTCAGAATCGAAAATTTCTCAGATGGCCGCCTACTTCCTGCAGAAGGAAGGCGGAAGAATGGGTTATTTGAAACTCATGAAGCTCTTATATCTGTCCGAGAGAGAGTACCTTAGTCTCTATGGCAAAACCATTTCTGGTGACAAATTTGTATCGATGCCTCATGGCCCTGTGCTTTCGCAAACTTATGATGTAATTTGTAACGGTAGCCGTGAACCTTCGGGTTGGGGGCACTGGATTACAGACGAAAGTAATCATGACGTCGCATTAAGAGGGGGATTCGAAAGGCAAGACCTTGATGAGATTAATAATGCTGTCATTAGCGTCATGGATGAGATATACAATCAGTTTGGACACTTAGATAGATGGCAGCTTCGTGACTACACTCATGATAATTGCCCTGAGTGGGAAGACCCACATGGAAGTTCCTACCCAATAAGAATGCGAGATATCTTCCGAGCAGTTGGGAAGTCGGAGGAAGAAGCACAGAAGCTGGAATCACGTTATAACGAAATTCGGGACCTCGATAGAATAACGAATCAGCTATAAGATATGGTCCAGAAGAAAGGAACTCTACTCATAGAAAGCGGTCCAGTTCACCATCTCCACATAATTTGTAGTGAGCCTGCGTATTTTCCAGAAAAAGGCAAAGATTGCTTCCTTTGTGTCAATATCTCGACTGTTTCTGAATTGACGGGCTATGATGCATCGTGCGTGTTGCAGGCGGGCGACCATCCGTTCATTCATCACGCAAGCTACGTCTGCTATGACCGTGCAGCGGTCTTCGGGCTCAATACTGTTCAACTAAAGCTAGATGAAGGAGAGATCAAGCTTCATGCCCCATGCAGCGAACGAATGTTTAATTCAGTTATGGCAGGTTTCGACGTTTCAAATTTTGTTGAGCCAAAAATATTGAGGTTTATTGAAAGGTACTGCTAAGTTCGTTTCTAATATTAAGTAACAGCGCGTTACTCCTTTAAACCGTCTAAGTTACCCGCCCATGCGCGCATCATTTCCCTTCGCTTATGCCGGTTCTTGGTTAGGTTGTAAGCTCTACCGAGAGGGTCTACAACTTTAAGAGCAATTTGCTGCTTAATCAGATACGGCTCGAAGCCCAATTCCTCCTCAAGCAATGTCCTGGCGCTGGCCCTGAATCCGTGTGCCACGACCTCGTCTTTAATGTATCCAAGTCGTCGGAGCGCCGCATTTAAGGAGTTGTCACTAATAGGCCGCCGCCAGGAATACCTTCGTGTCTTTGTCCCATGCTCCGTGTGAAGCCTTCCAGTTTGACTGGAGCGAGGACTACGCCGCAGTCACGGCGTGAATACCAAGCTGCAGTTCGCTCACTTCCGGCTCCGCCACAGCCGAACCTTCTTCCTGCGCGCCTATCACCCGCAGACCCACGAGATATTGTTCGATGCCCACCACCATACCTTCCAGGTCTTTAGTGACGCCCCGGAACGACGCATCTACGATAAAATGAAGGCTGCTGTGGATAAGGTGGGCCGCGGGAAGCAGCGGACCATTAACAAGCGCTTCACGGCCTTGGTCAGCCACAGCCTGTTTGAAACCCAGTTCTGTAATCCTGCCTCCGACTGGGAAAAAAGGCAGGTCAAGAAACAGGGATGTTTACACTGGCCTCCCGCCGATGGGTCTGGCAGGGAGCCCCCGTCTTCAAGTCATTGGCAGAACTGAATGCCTTGTTAAAGCAGCGCTGCCTGGAACTGTGGCAAGAGCTTCCCCATCCTGAGGACAGAAGGCGAACGCTCAGCGACTACTGGCAGGCAGAATGGGAATGCCTGAAGGAAACGCCGGCTGCCTTCGACGGATTTGTGGAATACAACAAGCGGGTCAGTTCCACCTGCCTGATTACCTTCGAGCATAACCGCTTCAGTGTGCCAGCCAGCTTCGCCAATCGCCCGGTAAGCCTGCATGTCTATGCAGAGCGCCTCATGATAGTTGCAGAGGCGAACGTGGTGGCAATCCGTGAGAGAGTGTTTACCCACGACCAAAGTGTCAGCGGCAAGACGATCTACGACTGGCGAATACTACCTATCGGTGGTACAGCGCAAGCCCGGCGCTCTGCGTAATGGTGCGCCGTTCAATGAACTGCCGGAGAGCTTCAAGCAGTTACAGGCTGTACTGCTTAAGCGACCCGGTGGCGACCGGGAGATGGCCGACATCCTGGCTCTGGCGCTGTTGCACGATGAGGCGCTTGTGGAACGGGCGGGGAGTGAGGCCCTACGGGTCGATCAGGTGTCCAAGCAACATGTACTGAATCTGAGCAAGCTCAGCGACGTCCCCAGGCCTCAGCCCACTTCAACGCTACCGGCCCTGAAGCTGGTGAATGAACCAGTCGCTGATACCGGCCGCTATGACCGCCTGCGCAGGACTACTCCATGAACAACGATGCCATGATCACCACCATCAAATCCCTCAAGCTGTTCGGTATGGCAGACACCATTGCTACCCTGGCTGAACAAGGTTCTCCTGCTTACCAATCGGCACTGCCCACCTTGGAGACGCTAATGAAAGCGGAGGTCGCTGAACGGGAAGTTCATTCAATCAACTACCAGTTTAACCTAGCCAGATTCCCCGCCTATCGGGATCTTGCTGGCTCCGACTTTGCGGAAAGCCAGGTGGATGAAGCCCTGGATTCTTCTCTCCACCGTTGCGAGTATATTGAGGATGCTCAGAACGTTGTTTGTTGGTGGTCCGGGAACCGGAAAGACTCATTTGGCGAAGGCGATTGCTGTTCAGGCTATACAACACCATCGGCTTCGAGTCCGGTTCCTGTCTACCATCGAGTTGGTGAATCAGTTGGAACAGGAAAAGCAGGCTGGAAAACTCGATCGCCTCGCCAACCGGTTGACGCATGCGGACCTGGTGATCCTGGATGAACTGGGGTATCTGCCGTTCAGTCAATCCGGCGGAGCACTGCTGTTCCATATGATCAATAAACTCTATGAGAAGACCAGCATCGTGATCACAACCAATCTGAGCTTCTCGGAATGGTCCAATATGTTCATTGATTCCAAGATGACCACTGCGCTACTGGACCGGCTAACCCTTCACTGCCATATCATCGAAACCGGTAATGACAGCTACCGATTCAAACACTCAACGACGAACCAATAGGAGGAGAGAAGAACCGGAAAGTGGAAGTAAACTCAGGCCATAATCCGGCCATCCAGGCGGATCAATTTTCGATTTAAAACCCGAGCCAGTTTTAAACGCAAATCAACATTTCTAGGTATTGTCTGGTACCAACAAACGGCCCAAATCCACAATCGTTGAGAACTTCGTAGAAGATCAGCGGCTACTGGTGCTCTGGCGTGGCTTTAGGTCAAGCGTCCTCAAGGCGCAGGCTAGCCAGTTCTTTCAGGTCAGGTTGTGGGTGGGACTCGGATGCCGTTATTGAAGAGCTCCTGAGTGTCTACGACAAGCTGGATGTGGAGGATTAACCCAGTCCTGTAACTTGTCGAAAGATTCCTACACCACTCCTACATGGCATGTTTACAATAAAAAAGAGAGGTAGAACTTGGGAGTAACTAATTGATTTGCATGGTGCCCAGGGGCGGAATCGAACCACCGACACGAGGATTTTCAGTCCTCTGCTCTACCGACTGAGCTACCTGGGCAAATTGTGATTTACTGTTTTCCGGTTCAAGCTGCACACTCTGGCAAAGCTTTGCTTTGCACCTCTGCTCATTCCAGCCAGCAATCGCAGATTGCTGTCGTTCCAACAAGCTGAAAGCTTTCGCTTTCAAGACGCTTGTTTCCACCCAACTGAGCTACCTGGGCTTGGTTGCGCGAGCCGCGTATTAAACCCTCAACCCCTTTTTGAGTCAAGGGGCTGGGCTACTCTTCCGGCACGTAGCCTTCTGCCTGGTCGAAATCCTCGTTGCTGAGAAATTTTTCCATTTCCTCCTGCAGGTACTTGCGGTGTTCCGGGTCTGCCATGCTCAGCTGCTTTTCGTTGATCAGCATGGTCTGTTGCTTCAGCCACTCGCTCCAGGCCTGCTGGGAGACGGATTCGTAGATCTGCTGACCGACCGCTCCCGGATAAGGGGGCACGGGCAGGCCTGGCAGTTCCTTGTTGTATTTGCGACATTTTACAGTGCGGGTCATGAATGGCCTCTGTGGTCAGTGTTTTATCGAGCTGCCGGCCAGCCGCTGAAGCAGTTTTTTAACCGGGGCGGCAAGGCCGATCTCGACAGGTTTATCGGTCTGGCTTAATGGATACCACAGCCAGCGCCCGGATTCCAATACGGTTCCCGGATGCTGTCGGATTTTCCGGTGTACCGGGGTGATATCCAGGTGGTAATGGCTGAATGTGTGGCGCAGTACCGGCCAGAGTTCTGGTTGTGCTGTGGCTGGCTGACTGGTCAGAAAATCGGGCAGCTGGTCGGTATTATCGCCTTCCGGGAAGCTCCACAGGCCACCCCAGATTCCGCTGGGCGGGCGTTTTTCCAGCAGCACCTGCCGGTTTGGGTCTTCTACCATGTGCATCACGGTGGCCTTGATCGGCAGTTTTCTGGCGGGCTTGCGGCCGGGATAGCTGGGGATACTGTCAGCCTGTCGGGCGAGACATTGCGCGTTTACCGGGCAGGCCTGGCAGCGGGGGTTGCTGCGGGTGCAGACGGTGGCACCCAGGTCCATGATGGCCTGGGTGTAGTCACGGACCGCCTGCCTGGGAGTCAGGGACTCCGCCAGTTCCCACAAATGACGTTTCACGGCGCTCTGTTCCGGCCAGCCCGGGACGGCAAAACAGCGGGTCAGCACCCGCTTGACGTTGCCGTCCAGGATGGCCGCCCACTCACCCTGACCCAGTGCCGTGATGGCGCCGGCGGTGGAGCGGCCTATCCCGGGCAGCTCACAGAGGCGTTCGACGCCCAGTGGGAACTCACCGCCATGCTCCCCGACCAGGATCTTTGCTGCCCGATGCAGATTGCGGGCGCGGGCATAGTAGCCCAGGCCGGTCCACAGATGCAGTACCTGGTCCTGCTCCGCTGCCGCCAGGGCGTGCACGTCGGGAAAGGTGTCCATGAAGCGCTGATAGTAGGGGATTACCGTGCTGACCTGGGTCTGCTGCAGCATGATTTCGGAGATCCAGACGCGGTAGGGCGTGGGGTTCTTCTGCCAGGGCAGGTCCTTGCGCCCGTTGGCGTCGAACCAGCGAAGCAATCTGTCGGCAAAGTCAGCCATCAACCCAGTGATTCCGGAGCGCCAGTCGGCAGACTAGAGTGGATTCGCCGCTGCCGGCGGCTCGTCGACCGGGGGCTGGTCCCGGTACAGATTACGCAACAGTTCCCGGCTGGAGTTCTGCAGTGCTTCCGGGGCCTCGTCGGTAATCACTTCGTCCAGGCGGTATTGCAGCGAGTTTTCGCCCAGTTGCGTGAAAATTTCCCGCGCCTGGGCCAGGTCCGGCCGGCACAAGCGATTGACCGGGTCCTGGAACGCGGCGCTGCACTGCACCGGCCAGGACACATTGTTATAGCGATTGTTGATGGGAATGGTCTGCGGGTAGGGTGCGCCCAGTACGGTGAACAGCAGGTCATAGTTAAAAGTCAGGGCGTCCGGATCGATACCGCCGCTACCGGAAACATCGAAATTGTCCATGCGCAGCTTGACCTGCTGACCCGCATTGATACCGTCGGTGACGGTAACGAACCCGGTAAAATCGTTAAAACGGATGACATCGGGCCATTGCTGAATGGTTTCTCCCCGGGGACTCAGCACGGCAATGGACGTGAACACCTGCTTGATGATGCCGATATCCACTGCGCTGTTGGCGATGGTAAAGCTGGTCCCCCCGTTGGCGCTTGCCAGCCAGTCGCCCACGGTCAAGCCGTTGCCCGAATAGCGGGACTCCAGGTTCAGCCGGCCGGCCAGGGTGCCGGGAACCAGCGGCGGCAGGTTGAGGTCGGCCACATCAATATCGGTGGCAAACCAATCCAGGTTCATCTGGCTGGGTGTCGGTACGCTGTTTATCCGCAGGTGGCCGTCGATCGTCCCGTCCAGCAGCGTGGTGGGCTGCAGCTCGATGTCCAGTATGCCGCTCTCCACGTTGGTGAACAGGTTCATGCTGCCGAACTGCAGGCCGGCGACAAACAGTGAATCGATGTCGATGGTCCCCTGGACATTGATGCCGGTAGGCAGGCGGGCGGCAAGTGGCAGGGACAACAGTGCGCTTTCGCGCCCGGCACTGTTGTCGGGGCGTCCGTTGACTGCCGGGTCAGCCACGCCCTGGAGCGTGGCAGTGCCGGCGATTTCCGCACTCATCTCGGACCCGTCGGCTGTCGATGCTGCGGCCGGCAGGTAGGGGGACAGGTCCAGGGCATTGGTCTGCACTGCAAATCGGGCATTGGTGGGCAGCAGGCCATTGGAAAAGCGCACCTGCCCCTCCATCTCCAGGCGCATGGAATCCAGGGTTGCTGCCAGCTCTGTCAGCGTAATCTGGGTTGAATCACCGCCTATGCTGGCCCGCAGCTGCGTCTGCCAGCGATTGCTACCGGCATTACCGGGCAGCGTCGGAGGCGCGGATTCCTCTGCTTCGCCGAACAGATTGTCCACCAGGTCGTCCAGGGCAAATTCACTGCTGGTGAGCCGGGCCTGCCAGGCATAGTCGTCGAACAGGTTGTCGATGGAGATGCTGCCTTCCAGCAGTGCCGGGGTGAGCGCCAGCTGCAGCTCACTGATTTCCACATTACCGGCGTCGAGGTCAAGGCGGGCGTCGGTACTGAGGGTCACTGGCCAGGGCGACGGGGCCCGGGGAGTTACCAACTGGAAACTGGCCTGTACCGGGAAGGGTAGAAACGCCAGGTTGCTGTCCTGGCTGCTCAGGCTCAGGTTGCGCAGTGAGTAATAATAGCCCCGCTGCAGGTTCTGGATATCGACGCTGGCACCGCTGACGGCGATGAAATTGAAGCGGGTTTCCGGTGAGTCCGGGTCGGCGATGGCCCCACCGGCGGTCGCGTCCCGCAGCGTGGTCAGCCGTTCCGTCGCCCACAGACTGTTGCCGTCATTGTCCGTGTACCAGTTGACGTGCAGGTCTTCGACGTGGAGCTCTTCCACCACCAGTCGACCGGTAAGCAGTGCCGCAGGATCGACCCGCAGATTGACCAGGGGCGCGGAGGCCAGCTCCTGGGGACGCTGGGGATTGCGTAGCCGGACATCATTAAGCGTAATGCCGAGATTGGGTTGATAGGTCAACGCCATGTCGCCGGCGATGGTCAACTGCAGACCGGTGGACTCGAATACCGAGCTTTCCAGCTCTGCCCGGTACCTGCCCGGGTCGACGACATACAGCAACACGCCGACGAACACGCCGATAACCACCACCGCCACAGCGAGAATTTTAAGCGTTGTACGTAGCAGCTTGCTCATTACCGGCAGCGATCTCGATGGTTGAACAGGAATCAGGTCGGGCCAGGCGTTTCCCGGTGGTCTCCGGTAAAACCTGCCCCTGGCGGAGCGCGGACCCGCATTGTCAAGTGTACCGGATGGTTATGCGTCTTGCATCCCAGCTTTTCTTGCCGTAGAGGGGGCTTTATAATGCGCGTCTTTACACAACAGGAGCGGTTGACTGGTCCGGAAGGGTATGACCGAATTTCAGGACAGTCACACGGCCGCAACAGCCATGCCAGAATCATCCGCAAGATCCGCCGCAGTCAATCGCAACACCAAGGAAACCCAGATCAGCGTCGCCATCAACCTGGACGGTCAGGGCAACCTGTCCGCCGATACCGGTCTGCCGTTTCTCGAACACATGCTGGACCAGATCGCCAGGCATGGACTTGTCGACATCGAGGTCAAAGCTGCCGGCGACCTTGAAATCGATGCTCATCATACGGTGGAAGACCTGGGTATCACTCTTGGCCAGGCGGTTAACAAGGCGCTGGACAAGACCGGTATCCGTCGCTACGGGCACGCCTATGTACCGCTTGACGAAGCGCTATCCCGGGTGGTTATCGATTTCTCCGGCAGACCAGGCCTGGAATACAGCGTGGACTTCGCCCGGGGATCGGTGGGCAATTTCGATGTCGATCTGTTCTACGAATTTTTCCAGGGCTTCGTCAACCATGCCTTCGTTACCCTGCATATCGATAATATTCGTGGCCGCAATGCCCATCATCAGATCGAAACCGTGTTCAAGGCGTTCGGCAGGGCATTGCGCATGGCCGTGGAAATCGACCCGCGAGCCAGCGGCCAGATTCCCTCCACCAAGGGATCGCTCTGAGCGCTCCCGGCAAAAGGTTCGATGGATCAGGGCAGTCGATGTCAGTAATCACAGGCTCCGACCCTCAGTCAGTAATTCATGAATAAAATAGCGGTAATAGACTACGGCATGGGCAACCTTCATTCCGTTTCCAAGGCTGTCGAACACGTCGGCCGGGAATCAGGGATGGCCGTGGAAGTGAGTGTGACATCCGACCCTGCGTTGATCAGGCAGGCCGACCGGGTTATTTTCCCGGGGGTGGGGGCAATCCGTGATTGCATGGCGGAAATACGGCGCCTGGGTCTCGATTCCCTGGTCGCCGAAATCAGTCAGCGCAAGCCCCTGCTGGCCATCTGTGTCGGCTTCCAGGCGCTTATGGATTACAGTGAGGAGAATGACGGTGTTGAGTGTCTCGGTATTGCCCGGGGTGCAGTCAGGTATTTCGGTGATAACCTGGTGGAAACGGATGGCCAGCGGCTCAAGGTGCCCCACATGGGCTGGAATTGCGTCAGCCAGAGCCTGAAACATCCCTTGTGGGAGGGTATTCCCGACAACAGCCGCTTCTATTTTGTGCACAGTTACTACATCGACGTGGAACAGGCAGCCGAGGTATCCGGCAGAACGCACTACGGAGTCGATTTCGCCGCGGCACTGGCCAGGGACAATATTTTTGCCACCCAGTTTCATCCCGAGAAAAGCCAGGACGTGGGCCTTAAACTGTTAAGCAATTTTCTGAACTGGCGGGGAGTCGACGCATGATTGTAATACCCGCCATCGATCTGAAAGACGGGCAATGCGTCAGGCTCAAGCAGGGACGCATGGACGACAGCACGGTGTTTTCCGACAATCCGGTGGAAATGGCCCGGCACTGGCAGCAGCAGGGCGCCCGTCGGCTGCACCTGGTGGATCTCAATGGCGCCTTTGCCGGCAAGCCGGTCAACGGCGACATAGTCAAGGCCATTGCCGCGGACCTGCCTGATCTGCCGCTGCAGATCGGCGGCGGTATCCGTAACATGGAAATCATCGAAAGCTATGTCGATGCCGGTGTCAATTTTGTCATCATCGGCACCAGGGCGGTGGAAGACCCGGACTTTGTTAAAGCGGCCTGCCGGGAATTTCCGGGCCAGGTGATCGTCGGTCTCGATGCCAAAGATGGCCGGGTGGCTACCGATGGCTGGGCAGCGGTGTCGGAAACCACGGCCACTGAACTGGCCCGGGTGTTTTCAGATTATGGCGTCAGCGCAATCGTGTACACCGATATTTCCAGGGACGGTATGATGCAGGGTGTCAATGTCGAGGCCACGGTTGCGCTGGCGGAACAGTCCTCCATACCGGTGATCGCCTCGGGAGGTATTACGTCGCTGGACGATATCGCGGCACTGAAGAAAGTCGCCCGAACCCGTACCGGCGGCGGTATATTCGGCGCCATTACCGGGCGGGCCATCTACGAGGGCACGCTGGATATTGGCGAGGCTCAACGGCTGCTGGACAGTTAAGATACCTCTGATTCACACGGGAGTATTGCCCTAATGAATCGAAGGATCTTTAAGCGAATCCCGTTGGCCGCTGCCTGAAATCGGTTGTCGGTATTGAAGTAAAAGTTGTCGTCACGGGAATCGGGTGAGTCCCGCAACTTATCAGGAGCGCAACATGGCACTGGCAAAACGCATCATTCCCTGCCTGGACTGTGACAAGGGGCGGGTGGTCAAAGGCGTGAAATTTGTTGATATCCGCGATGCCGGCGATCCGGTAGAAGTGTCGAAGCGGTATTGCGAGGCCGGTGCCGACGAAATCACCTTTCTGGACATTACCGCCAGTAACGAAGAGCGGGAAACCACCGTTGAGACGGTCCGGGCCATTGCCGGCCAGGTATTTATTCCCCTGACCGTGGGGGGGGGAATCAGGACACTGGAGGACATTCGCACCATGCTCAATGCCGGTGCCGACAAGGTGTCCATTAATACCGCTGCGGTCAACAATCCGGAATTCGTGCGGGAGGCCGCGCAGCGGTTTGGTTCACAGTGTATTGTCGTGGCCATTGATGCCAAACGGGTGAGCGGTGACGGCGAGCCGGGACGCTGGGAGATCTTTACCCACGGAGGCCGCAAGCCGACCGGTATAGACGCCATCGACTGGGCACGGCGGATGGTGGATTACGGCGCCGGTGAGATACTGTTGACGAGCATGGATAGAGACGGCACCAAGATCGGCTTCGACCTGGAACTGAATCGGGCGATCAGCGATGCCGTAGCGGTTCCGGTAATCGCCTCCGGCGGCGTAGGCAACCTGCAGCACCTGGTGGAGGGTGTGCGGGACGGACACGCCGACGCCGTGCTGGCCGCCAGCATATTTCATTTCGGCGAATACAGTATCCCCCAGGCCAAGCAATACATGGCCGAACACGGTATCACCGTACGCTGACTGACCCGGGAGTTGTTATGGAAATTGCTGAAACCGATGAGCAGATAGCAGCCTGTTTCCCCGTGATGAAGCAGCTGCGCACGGAGCTGCGCGAGGACACTTTCGTGGCAACGGTCCGATCCATGCAGGGAGAGGGATTCAGGCTTGCCTTCCTGACCAGCGACTCGATCGTGGTCGCTGTTGCCGGTTTTTATATCTGCCACAAGCTGTCGGTAAATGGCAAATCGCTGTATGTGTATGACCTGGTTACCGACGATCGCCACCGCTCACTGGATTTCGGCAAGCGCCTGATGGACGATCTCAAGGAACTCGCCCGGGCCCGTGATTGCGAGACCATCGAACTGGATTCCGGCGTCCAGCGCTTCGCTGCCCACCGCTTTTATTTACGTGAAAGATTTACCATTTCCTCCCACCATTTCAGCTGCACGCTCAAATAGAAAACTGCAGGTTCGTTAATCCTCCATACAGCTTGACTCCTTAAACTGGTAACTACAGGAACAGAGAAAGGAGGAAGCGATCATGCGAACGACGCAGACCAGAACCGCACTGTTTTTCAACCGGGGTTTCAGAATACTGGGCCTGGTGACAACATTGATGCTGCTGAGCATTCCGTTTACCACGGCATTTGCCGATCACGACCGTCGGGGTGGCGCGGTGATTTTCTCCGGCAGCGAAGTACCGGGCTGGCGCCTGGGTGGACGTCGCGACTCCGGGGGATTTCAGATATTCAAACGGGAACGGGGAGGCTGGGTCCGCGTGCGGGGCAGTGGTATCCGACTGTACGGGCATCCCAGGAATCCGTTTGTACTCAATGCCCAGAACGAGGTCTATCGTTGGAACGGTTACCGCTGGCGCTTTGTCGGGCGGGAAAATCGGTTCGGCCTTGATCGGGGATTCAATAATGTCCCCCGTTATCAACGTGACCAGCGCCGTGACTTCTATCGGGATGACTGGCGTCGACCGGGCAATCGTGACTGGCGATTGGATGGCAGACAGGACGGTGGACGGGACCGCCGAGGTGGTCGCAATCGCTAGGCCTGGTACCCGGCACTACACGCTGTGGCAGTACTTGTCGTCAGCGTGACTACCGAAGGGCCACTGCCCGAAAACGGCTGCGGTGTTCGCAGACAGCGAACCTCGCAGCCGCTGACGTTACGGAACCTCTGGTTCAGATCATGCGTTCAGAAGGGGAATTGATCGGAGGCTCGCCAATTAAGAAAGCAAGAGCGTCGAAATCCCGCTAAATCAGCGGCGGGATACAGCGACGGCTGGACATCCCCGCTGGCTGGCTATAGTCTCTTTCCTGTCATCTGACAATAATAACAGCTACGACGGGACACACGTCATGCCTTCCAATAACCGGAATAGCCAAACACCCCCTTCAACTCATAGCCGGCGTGACTTTATCCGGTCTGCTGGCGCTGCCACGGTGTTCATGATTGTACCTGGTGGGGTGCTGGGTGGAGAAAACCGGCCAGCGCCCAGTGACCGGCTGAACATCGCGGCGGTGGGCGCCGGTGGCAAAGGCCGCTCTGATATCGCCAGTGTCGCGCATGAAAACATCTACGCAGTCTGCGACATCGACGACAATCGACTGGCGGCAACCCTGAAGGAGGATTTTGCCGCACCGTTCAGGGATAAAGTAAAAACCTATAGGGACTACCGGGAAATGCTGGACAGCGAGCCGGAGATCGATGCGGTGTTGATCAGCACGCCGGACCACATGCACGCGCCTGTCGCCATTCACGCCATGAGCCTTGGTAAACACGTTTACGTGCAGAAGCCCCTGTGTCACACCGTCGCGGAAGCCCGACTGCTTACCCGGGTGGCCGCCGAGAACAACGTGGTGACCCAGATGGGTAACCAGGGACACGCCGAAGAGGGTGCCAGGCAGATCAACGAATGGGTGGCATCCGGAGCACTGGGTACGATTCGGGAAGTGCACTGCTGGACCAACCGTCCGGTATGGCCCCAGGGGGTGGCTCGGCCGCAGGGCGCCATGCCCGTTCCCGACAGTATCGCCTGGGATCTGTGGCTGGGTGTCGCCCCGGAGCGGCCCTACGTGGATCGGGCCTACCACCCGTTCAACTGGCGTGGCTGGCTGGACTTCGGTACCGGCGTGGTGGGCGACATGGGAGCCCACATCATCGACCATCCCTACTGGGCGCTTGGCCTGGGTCTGCCCACGAAAATCTCGGCCAGTTCCTCGCGTTTCGGCCGCGAGATGGAAACCTTTCCCGTCGCATCGAAAATCCATTTCGAGTTCGCCGCAACCGCCAGTCGGCCGGCTGTGAAGATGATCTGGTATGACGGCGGCCTGCTGCCGGAAAGGCCGGCGGGCATTGAGAACGGTCGCCAGCTGGGTGATAACGATGGGGGTGTACTGATAGTCGGTGATCGCAACACGCTGATGCATGGCGTGTATGGTCGCAATCCCAGGCTGATTCCTGAAGTCACCCACCTGGCGACACCGGCGCCGTCGGCGACACAGCCGCGTTCCCCGGGGATCTACCAGGAGTGGCTTGATGCCATCAAGGACCGCAACAAGAAGACCACGTCCGGGTTTGACTACTCGGCACAGTTGACCGAGACCATGTTGCTGGGTAATGTGGCAACGCTGCGGGCCGGTGAGCACAAAGTACTGGAGTACGACGGCGAAGCCATGCGGTTTACCAATGACGAGGGCGCCAATGCCTACCTGGCTAAACCCTATCGGCCGGGTTTCGGCCTTGGCTAGCAGGCTGCTGCAGAACCGTCACGCTGGTCATTACGTTGTTCACACTGACAAGAACTGCTAACTAAACTCGGTAAACCGCGCGTTAGACTGCCCGCCGGCAGAATCTGTTGGCGACAGCTACCGAGTCGGATATTCGGCAGCGCTGTGCCTGGCAGTAACAGCCAGGAAATGCCCGGAAAAAAAGAGGAAGCCCACTGAAGTGAATCGTCTAAGCATTCTGACAATCTGCCTGCTGCTGGTCACTGGCAGCTGTACCCACCAGGCCGGTCAGGCCGAAAGTGGAGATGATTCCCGGCAATGGATATCCCTATTTAACGGGAACGACCTGGACGGCTGGATACCGAAGTTCACCGGCCACGAGCTTGGCGTCAACTACCGGGATACTTTTCGGGTTGAGGACGGGGTGTTCAAGGTCTCCTACGATAACTGGCCCGATTTTAATAACGAGTTCGGACACATCTTCTACCGGGAACCGTTTTCACATTACCTGCTGCGCGTGGAGTACCGCTTTGTCGGTGACCAGGTAACCAATGGCCCTGGCTGGGCGTTTCGCAATAACGGGGTCATGTTTCACAGTCAGGACCCGGCCACGATGACACTGGACCAGGAATTCCCCGTGTCTATCGAGGCCCAGATGCTGGGCGGCAATGGCAGCGACCCCAGGCCAACAGCCAATGTCTGCTCGCCCGGAACCCATTATGTCCTCGACGGTGAGATGGTCACAGTGCACTGCACGAATTCAGGTTCCCGCACCTTCCACGGCGATCAGTGGGTAACACTGGAACTAGAAGTGCGGGGAAGTGATCTCATACGTCACGTGGTTAATGGCGAAACCGTGTTTGAATATTCGGAAATTCAGTTGGATCCCGCCGATCCGGACGCACAGCGGCTGCTGGCGAACGGCAGCCCCCTGGCCATTACCGAAGGCTACATAGCCCTGCAGGCGGAGAGCCATCCGACTGAAGTTCGCCGTATCGATCTGTTACCCCTTGCCCCCTGAGCCGAAATTTACTCGACCCTCAAACCAGTGACCGTCCCCCAGTTATCCCAAACCAGGCGGTTTTTCACGGTGTGGGCCTTGACTGCACAATTTAAGGGAATGGCTGACTTCCGTGTTCGGCCGAGGCTGTGTCAAAAGTCCTTGCTTGATATAATGCACCTTTCATTCAGGAAATTCCATCATGACGGATTTTATCGAGGGCGACAGCCGCAGCCAGACCACCTTATTCCCCGAAAGTCTTGATGATTATATTGCTGATGACAGTGCGGTTCGAGTGATCGACGTCTTCATCGATGAGCTGGATCTCGCTGAATTAGGTTTTAAGACTGAACCCCAGGCCATGGGTCGCCCCGCCTATCATCCGGCCACCATGCTGAAACTCTACGTCTACGGCTACCTGAACAAGGTGCAGACCAGTCGCCGTCTGGAACAGGAAGCTAACCGCAATGTGGAACTGATGTGGCTGACCAAGCGCCTGGCGCCCGACTTCAAGACCATTGCAGAGTTCCGCAAGAACAATGGTGCTGCTATCCGCAAGGTTTGTGCCGAGTTTGTCCTGCTCTGCAAGCAGTTAAATCTGTTTCATGAGCCGATGGTGGCGATAGATGGCAGTAAGTTCAAAGCGGTGAACAGTAGGGATCGGAATTATACCCCAGCGAAGTTGAAGCGCCGGCTGGCCGAAGTGGAGCGTAGCATCAGCGGTTATCTCAACCGACTAGATAAAGGGGACCGTGACCAGACTGGAATTGGAAGTAACAAAGTAGAACATCTACAAGAAAAGATCGCCACGCTGAAGGAGGAGATGCGCCGCCTAAAAAAGTGTCAGACTCAGGTGGAGAAAGCGCCTGACAAGCAATTGTCTGAAACAGATCCGGATGCCCGCTCTATGAAGAGCCGCGGCTCTGGGATCGTTGGCTACAATGTCCAGGCTGCGGTTGATAGCAAGCACCACCTGATTATCAATCACGAGGTGACCAACCAGGGAAGTGATCGAGACCAGCTGGCAGCGATAGCCAAACAGACAAAGAAAATACTGAACACCGAGACGCTTGCAGTAGTGGCTGATCGAGGTTACTTCAAAGGCGAAGTTATAGCTGAGTGCGAAAGAGAAGGCATCAGGCCGGCTGTCCCCAAGCCGTTGACTTCGGGCAGCAAGGCCCAGGGACGCTACGGGAAACAGGATTTTGTTTATCTTGAAGAGTCTGATGAATATCGGTGCCCCGCCGGTGAGCGCCTCAGCTACCGGTTTACTTCAGTCGAAAAGGGACTGAATCAGAACGTATACTGGACTACGGCTTGCGGGACATGTCCGCAGAAATCCAAGTGCACGACCGGCAAAGAACGACGAATCAAACGCTGGGAGAACGAAGCGATTCTGGATCGTATGCAGGAACGCCTCGATAACTCCCCGGAGCTGATGCGGGCTCGAAGGCAGACAGTCGAGCATCCGTTTGGGACATTAAAGGCTTGGATGGGCTATACCCACTTCCAGATGAAGACCCTGAAGCATGTCAGGACTGAGATGAGTCTGCACGTGCTGGCGTACAATCTGAAGCGGGTGATGAATATTATGGGCGTGAGGCCGTTGCTCGAGGCGATGCAGGCATAGGGCCTGTATTTACTTGAATATGTTGGCCAACAAGCTCTTACCAGAGCAAATGAGCTTCGATCAGAGAAACAAAATTAGTCCGTTCAAAAACGGTCCAGGTTTGATAAGCTGAGAATCAATCCAGTCGTAGCCATGTCATTGAGCCTGGTGGTGCTGGAACGGCCAAAAACAACTTCTGACACGGGCTCGGCCATTAGCGGACCTCTAGCGAATAAATTCACGGCAAAGAATCATTCCAGATCTTTCCCAGACTCATACCTATTAATCGGTCGGGATTACTCTCTCCTTGGTCACAACTAATAATCAAACTTGAATAGCTTAGATACATCTGAGGAATATAGAATCTGTAGGCGCCACTGACACTCTCGATTGATGCGCCCAATACGGGAAATCCCTCATTGTCAAAAATATCCATCCACACATTTGTAACATGACAATTTTTTATACCGCCAAGGCTTACTGTGAAACTAACTGGAGGGGGCGGACTTTCATAGCTGACTTCCATTTCCCGTGCCTCAGCAAAAATCCCAATAGCGTAAGCTTCCGCTTTGTTGAGAAAGTTGTCGCTCCCAATACTGACTAGTCCCGCTGCAGCTATTACTAGATAAAAACTCATAATGACACCTCAACGCTATAGAATGACGTAGTCTTCATTTCAATCCGACCGCAACCGGCCATGAGCAGTCATTGACTCGCTTTCAGGGGATATTTTTCGGGCTCCTCTATTGTTTTTAGTCCTAGGTCTACATCTAGCTCTGGCCAATAGAAATGTCCTGGAGAGACTTCCTCGACATTCATTACCTTGCCTATGGACGCGTCTCTGAACCACGGAAAATCATCGTAAGATAGAAACAATTCCTTTCCATGACTAAGCAACCACAGGCCATGAGTTGAAACATTTGTAACTTCAGTTTCTGAAGTAGGAATCCCATGCGCTGATGAGCTCATCTTTATGATCCTCTACAATCTTTTTAACCTTGGATAATTGAATGTCAGACAGCCGATGATTCTTAGCGAGTTCAATTTCTGGCTCTAGCCAGAACTTTGCTTCGCGATCTGGACCCAGCACATGCACGTGCCGTCTTTCCTATTCTCGCGAGAAAAAGAAAAATCGGTATCCGGCTTCACTAAATACTGTTGGGCTCATCGGGGTACTCTGAGCAGGTTTGGTCAATACAAAGAGTAGACCTCTTTCAAAACCGTTTCAAAGCAGTATCCCACGTAAATGAAGAGAATTCCACATCACATATACGGGAAAAAGTGCGAAAAAGCCCGTAATCCCTAACTTCCGCTTGGGGTCTGGAACGGTCCTAGGGGGGCTCCTAAAGCCAGCACCGAAATTCCCGGGAATTCCAGAATGACAGTTTCCGCTCCACTCTGAAAGCGGACCAAGTGATCAAAATTCAATCAGTGAAGAAATCGCCGTGCGCTCAGGACTGTTCCCGACCAAAGAGCGGACACCTCATTCTGAGTCATACGACTCGAAGGGCATTTGTGCGCAAGGTTTGTGTTTATGGCGACGACAGGGGAAATCCGATCCAGCCTTCTTCGAACTGTACACCAAGGCTGTTCAGGTACATGGCCACCAGGTTGTATTGGCCAACGGTGAAGACCAGCTCCATCATCTGCCGGGTATCGTATCGCGCAGCCAGGATTTCCCATGTGCTGTCTGATATCAGGGCATTGTCATGCAACTCATCCGCCGCTCGTAACAGGGTCGCATCCCACTGGCTCCAGCCCGCCGCTTCAGGTCCTTCTGTGATTTGCTGCAACTCTTCTTCAGTGATTCCCACGCTTAATGCCAGGCCGCGATGAGCTGCCCATTCATAGGCGCCACCATTAAGGTAGCCAATGCGGAGAATGAGCAGTTCACGATCCCGTAGGGGTAGGGAAGAATCCTGCAGTAAATAGTCTGTGAATGCCAACCAGGCCTGACACAATTCGGGAGCCTGGGCACAGGTAGACCAGACTCCTATCACTCTGCCATTGCGTTCCCTGGGAGCCAGTATGGCGCGCTGGGCATCGGTCCAGGGTTTTTCAACCCGGGGTATACGTGGAGTATCCAGGGGTGGAACCGCAGTAGCCGACTCCTGTGCCGTGAGTGCCGGTGAGGCAGACAGCAGGCCTGATAGAACCAGCAGTGATATTGGACGTGTGACGCGAAATTGCATGGCTACCTCCGTTCAACAGGTTTGGTCTTCCCTTCGCTTCATCCCCATGAAGTTGAGCATCCGCTACAGGCTGCCTTCCGCCAGCATGTCTGCCGCGTAATGGGCGGCCCGGGCGCTGAATGCCATATAGGTCAGCGACGGATTCTGGCAGGCCGAGGACACCATAAAGGCGCCATCGGTGACAAACAGGTTGGGCACGTCGTGGGCCTGGCACCAGCCGTTCAGTACCGAGGTGGCCGGATCCCTGCCCATACGGGCACTGCCCATTTCGTGGATGCGATTGCCGGGTTTGGTGAGATTGACCGGTGATGAAGTAATGTTGATGCAGCCGGCGGCTTCCAGCATGGCAATCGCATCCTTGCGCGCCTCTTCCAGCATGGTGAATTCGTTGTCGCTGTAGCGCACTTCGAAAATCGGTACCGGATTACCCCAGCGATCGCGCCGGGAAGGATGCAGGGTGACGCGGTTGTCTGGATTGGGCAGTTGTTCGCCGAAAGCGCCGATATTGATCCGCCAGGGGCCGGGACGCCGGTGGGCTTCCTTGAACTCCCGGCCGATTCCCGGAATCTGTCCGTTGGCATTTCCCAGTGGCCGGGCACCGCCCTGATAGCCAAAGCCCCGTCGGAACGGCTTGTCGTTTTCGGTGACGTTGGCGTAACGGGGAATGTAAATGCCGCCACTGGGGCGTCGTCCGAATACCGTCTTGTTGTCGAAGCCGGTCATGATGCCGGCGGCGCCGGCGCCGCTGACATGGTCCATCAGATTCCGGCCCACCTGGTCTGAACTGTTGGCCAGCCCGTTGGGGAATGCTTCCGACCTGGACTGCAGCAGGATAAGGGCCGAGGCAATGGCCGAGGCGTTGAGGAAAACCACCCGCGAGGTATAGGACCGTCGTTCGTTGCTTTCCGCATCGATGACCCGCACTCCGGTGACCCGTCCTGTTACCGGATCGTAGTCCAGGGACTGGACGATGGCGTTGTGCACCATGGTGAGATTGCCGGTGCGCTGGGCCGCCGGCAGCGTGGCGTTCAACGAGGAAAAGTAGGCCTTGAAGGTGCAGCCGTGGTGGCAGCGGTTACGGGCCTGGCAGTTGCTGCGTCCCAGCGCGCGCTGTTCCTCGGTGGCGTCAGTCAGGTGAGCGATACGTGCCGGGATGACATTGCGACCATTGAATCGCGTTTCGACCCTGTTTTTGAATGCCAGTTCCGCATCGGTGAGTTCAAAAGCGGGCTGAAAGACGCTGTCGGGTAATTGTTCGAGACCTTCTTCACTGCCCGCGATGCCGATAAAGGTCTCCACTTTTTCGTACCAGGGGACGATATCCTCGTAGCGCACCGGCCAGTCGACGGCAATGCCTTCGTCCCGGTTGGCGGTAAAGTCCTGTGGCCCCAGGCGATAGGTCTGTCGGCTCCACATGATGGAGCGGCCCGCGGTGTGGTAGCCACGCAGCCAGTCGTAACTGGTGCCCTCCGCTTCCTCGTAGGGATGCTCATCGTCCTTTACCCAGAAATGCTTGGTGGATTCCTTGATGGCGTAAGCAACCCCCGGGTACTGTTTAAAGTAGTGTTCCCGAATTTCATCCTGGGATACGCTGTCAAGATTAGTGGTTTGCCAGGGTGTCAGCTGGTCCGTGTAATCCCGCTCCGGCACGATTTCCGGTCCTCTTTCCAGAACCAGTACCTTCAGGCCGCGCTCGGTTAGTTCCTTGGCGGACATGCCACCGCTCATGCCGGATCCCACTACGATTGCATCAAAATCTGCCATGGTTCTGTCTCACTCCGCCGCCGTGATATCGACGCTGGGATCCCAGCGTCCGGGAACCGCCACCCATTTCAGTTCCTGTATCGCCCCCTCTTCGGTGGCAAAGTAAGCCTGGGTGATGTAGCTCTTCAGCGCGCGGTAGCCGCCCAGATTATTGCCGTCGACAAAGGCGGCGCTGTCCAGGGCTGCCAGTGCCCGGTTGGCTTCCGTGTCGCCGGCGCTCAGGAAATTGCCGGTGGCCGCGTCCAGCCGGGCGGTGATCTGCTGCAGCGCTTCCCGGTGTTCACGCTGTGTCCCGGCACTGGCCCAGTCGCTCATCAGGCCGTCCAGGTAACCGGGAACGTTGACGTCCACGGCTCCGGGCGTCTCGGTGCGCGGGATGACCAGATCGCTGACCCGGGTGACCAGTCCCATCTCATTAGCCGTGTAAAAGCGGCGCTCGGCGCCCTGGGGGGTGGCCACCAGCCTGGCTGTGCCGCGGCAGGCGCTCAGGGCTGCCGCCCCGCCCACCGCGACAATCAGTCCCTGTAACAGTTCTCGTCTTGTCTGCATTGATCTGATTCCTCGCTGCCGGCCGGGAACGTGCTGCCCCCTGGCGGCACCCTGAACAGCCTATCTTAATTCCGGTCGCTTAAAAAGCCGCAGCGCCGTCCGGTTATCGGCCGTCCCGTCAAGGAGCGCTACAGAGTCTTCCAGACGCCGCCGTCATTTGATGATGCCACGGCGGTGTGCACGAACTTTACGCCCCTGAATCCAGCCTCGATGTCCGGTACCAGGGTCTGATCGAGCGCCACTTCGACACCGCTGCGACGGGCTTCCACCAGCCCGGCAAAATCCCGGTACAGGTTGGCGAAGGCCTCCAGGAATCCTTCCGGGTGGCCACCCGGTATCCGGGTGGCCGCGCCTGCCGACTCGCCGCTGACCGGACCACCCCGGGTTATCAGCTGGGGTGCCTTGCCCAGCGGCGTGTAGCGCAGCACGTTGGGATTTTCCTGGAACCATTCGATGCCGGCCAGTTCGCCGTAAATCCGCAGACGCAGCCCGTTTTCATGGCCGGTCGCCACCTGGCTGGCCCACAGCGCACCGCGGGCACCACTGGCGAAATGCAGCAACACCTGGGCATTGTCGTCCAGACGTCTGCCGGCAACAAAGGTGTTCAGGTCGGCCAGCAGTGATTCCACCTGCACACCGCTGACGAATTCCGCCAGGTGGAAGGCATGGGTGCCGATGTCGCCCAGGCTGCCGCCGGCGCCGGCCTTGTCCGGATCCGTGCGCCAGCTTGCCTGCTTCTGGCCGGTGTTTTCCACATCGGTGGCCAGCCAGTCCTGGGGATATTCCACCTGCACGATGCGGATTTCACCCAGCTCGCCGGCACCGATCATTTCCCTGGCCTGGCGGACCATGGGATAACCGCTGTAGTTGTAGGTGACCGCGAACAGCGCCCCGGTTTCCCGGACCATGGTGCGCAACAGAATGGCATCGTCCAGGCTGGAGGTCAGGGGCTTGTCGCAGATGACGTGAATACCGGCGTCGATAAAAGCCCGGGCCGGCGTAAAATGCAGGTGATTGGGAGTAACGATGACGGCTACCTCGATGCCGTCGCTTCTTGTACTCTCCTGTTCGGCCATGGCGAAAAAATTTTCATAGCTTCGGGTCGGATCAATGCCCAATGCGACCGCCGAGTCCCGACCGCGGGTAGCGTCACTGCTCAGGGCGCCGGCCACCAGTTCATAGCGGTTATCCAGCCTGGCGGCCATCCGGTGAACCTCGCCGATAAACGCGCCCTGGCCACCGCCAATCATGCCGAGACGGATCCTGCTGTTGTCGTTGCTCATCTGCTCATCCGTTTTTCAACCAGGGCGCCTCTGCATGATTTTTTCAGAAGTTCCCCGGGTGTTTCGTGGTCAGCAACACGGCTTCCGGTGTGACTGGCTTTCGCCATCCTTTATTCCAGGCCCAGTGTCTGGCGGATGCTGACGAGGTCCGTGCCACCTTCCGCAAAATCGTCAAATGCCTTTTCCGTAACCCGGACAATATGCCGGTTGATGAACTCGGCACCTTCCCGGGCGCCATCTTCCGGATGCTTGAGGCAACACTCCCATTCCAGCACCGCCCAGCCGTCAAAATCGTTGGCGGCGAGCCGCGAGAAGATTCCGCCAAAGTCCACCTGGCCGTCGCCCAGGGAGCGGAAACGCCCGGCCCGATCTATCCAGGACTGGTAGCCACCGTAGACCCCCTGTTTGGCCGTGGGGTTGAATTCGGCGTCCTTGATATGTACCAGCTTGATGCGATCCCGGTAGGCGTCCAGGAAACCCAGGTAGTCAAGTTGCTGCAGCACCAGGTGGCTGGGATCGAACAGGATGTTGCAGCGGGGGTGATTGTTGACCCGTTCCAGAAACATCTCGAAAGAGACTCCGTCGTGCAGGTCTTCGCCGGGATGGATCTCGAAACCGATGTCCACGCCGGCTTCGTCAAAGGCATCCAGAATCGGGTGCCAGCGCCGTGCCAGTTCGTCAAACGCTTCCTCCACCAGGCCTGCCGGTCGCTGTGGCCAGGGATAGAAATAGGGCCAGGCCAGGGCACCGGGGAAGCTGGCATGAGTGGTCAGGCCCAGGTTCCTTGATGCCCGGGCTGCCAGCAGTACCTGGTCCACCGCCCATTCCTGGCGGGCGTCGGGATTGCCCCGCACTTCCGGTGCCGCAAACCCGTCAAACAGGGCATCGTAAGCCGGGTGAACGGCCACCAGCTGCCCCTGCAGGTGGGTGGACAGCTCGGTAATGGCGATGCCCTTGTCGGCCAGCATGCCCCGGAGGTCATCGCAATAGGTCTGGCTTTTTGCGGCCAGGGGCAGATCGATGAGACTGGCCTCCCAGCTGGGAATCTGGATGCCCCGGTAACCCAGATCGGCAGCCCACTGGGCGATGTTTTCGAGATTGTCAAAGGGTGCCTCGGGGCCGACAAACTGGGCGAGAAATATCGCCGGACCTTTTATGGTTCTCATCTGATTGGCCTGAATCCTGTCGTTGGTTGCTGAAAATTGTGCGTGTCGCCACTATCCCCGCCACTATCCTCGTCACTATCCGGGCAGCAGGCTAAAACGGTGAGTCGGGAAAGTAGTACTGCTCAGCGTTTTCCGGCGTGATCAGTGGCGAGCCGAGTATGTACTCGCCTTCCACCGGCACATTGGACATCAATTTGAGTGAGGTAAGCTCCATGGCCGTGGATATCATTGCCGGTGGATAGAGTACGTCAACCGGCGTCAGGTCATCTCCGTTCATTACCCGCTGCACGATGTCTTTCATGCCGCCACCGCCGACGATGAACAGCTCGTCCTGACGGCGTGCCTGGCGCACCGCCTGGATGACGCCGATCGCGATGTCGTCGTCCTGGGCCCACACGGCATCGATATCCGGAAAGCGGGACAGAAAATCCTGCATTACCGTGAAGCCGTCGTCGCGGTTCCAGTTGGCGTACTGATGATCCAGCACGGCGATGTCGCTGCCCTCGATGGCTGCCATGAACCCGTTGAAGCGCTGCTCGTCGATCACGGTGGGTATGCCCCGCAGAATGACAATATTGCCCTCGCCGTTAAGACGTTCCCGAATATACTCGCCGGAAACCCGTCCCATTTCCCCGTTGTTACCGGCCACGTACATATCCTGGATGCCGGGTTCGCTCAGTCCACGATCCACCACGGTGATAAAAACGTCGCGCCGTTTGACATTGCGCACCGGGCCGGTAAGCGGGGCCGACTCGAAGGGCAGTATCACCAGGGCGTCGATGTTGTAAATGGCCACCAGGTCTTCCAGGTCATTGGCCTGCTCGGCCGCACTGCTGGCGGTCACCAGCTGCACCTGCAGGCCCGGGTAGGCCGATTCCAGCCGGGCTTTGGTCTGCTCGGCATGGTAGTTAAGGCCGCCGGTCCAGCCGTGGGTAGCCGCCGGAATGGAAACCCCCAGTGTCTGGGCAGAGAGGGGAATGTGGCAAAGCAGGCCGGTCAGTACAACCATTGCCAGGTATCGCATGATCTTCATGGGCTCTCCAGTTCGGGTCCAGTTTGGGTAAAGTCGAATACAGGTTGCCGGTCAACCCCGGCGCCACGCGCCACGCTGCAGGAAAACCGCCACGATCACGATTATGCCCTGAACCGCGCCGTTGAGGTAGTTGCTGACCGCGTCGGTGAGATTGAGAATATTGCCAATCAGCGTAAGAATCAGCGCGCCGACCACGGTACCCCAGATACGGCCGTAGCCGCCTTTGAGGACCGTGCCGCCGATAATCACCGCGGCGATAGCTTCCAGCTCCCAGAGTATGCCGGTCTGCCCGGAGGCCGACCCCAGTCGCGGTACGTAGATTATCGTGGCAATGGCTACACAGACGCCTTGCAGGATGTAAGTGGCGGTCTTAACCCGGTCCACGTTGATTGCCGAGTAGCGCGCCACGCTTTCATTGGAGCCAACGGCAAAACAGTGACGCCCGAACACGGTCATGTTAAGCACCACGTAACCGATGACGGCTGTCGCCAGAAAAACCCAGACCGGGTAGGGCAGTCCCAGCAGCGTGCCGTAATACACTTCGCTGTAAAGATCGCCGATAGTGAAATTCAGTGACAGGGTTCCCCCGTCAGCCATGTAGGTCACCAGGCTGCGATAGATGCCCATGGTGCCCAGCGTAACGATGAAGGCCTCGATGCGCGCCCGGGTGGTTAACAGGCCGTTCACCAGTCCGGCCACCGCACCGATGCCGATGGAGGCGAGAATTGCCAGCAGGATGATGGCCAGGATCGAATTGATGGAGTTCATCAGGGTATTCATCAGGACAATCATGCAGCCGGAGATGAACGCCGCCATGGAGCCAACCGACAGGTCGATGCCGCCGGCAGTAATGACAAAGGTCGCGCCGATAGCAACGATACCGATAAACGAACTGCGGGCGAGAATATTGCTCAGATTGCCCGTACTCAGGAAGGCGTCATTAACCAGCACGCCGATGATGAAAATCACGATCAGGGCGATAAACGGTCCGGCGGTTCTCAGATCAGGCACCGGAAACTCCAGTTGCAGTCACTGCGTCAAGGGCAGGGGATTGATTTTTCAAACCGGTGGCATAGGCCATGATTTCGTCTTCACTGAGTTGCTCCCGATCCAGAATGCCGGTCAGCTGACCATGAAACATGACAGCGACCCGATGACAAAGTCCGATAATTTCCACAATATCCGAGGAGATTACGACAATGGAATGTCCGGCCGCCGCCAGTTCGGCGATAAAGTGGTAGATCTGGCTTTTGGTGCCGATGTCGATGCCGCGGGTCGGCTCGTCGATGATAATGATCCTGGGTTCGGCGGCCAGAACTTTTGCCAGCAACAGCTTCTGCTGGTTGCCTCCCGACAGTTTTCCGGCGGTGACCCTGGGATCCTTGATGCGGATATCAAACTGTTCCACTGCCCTGTCAAAGGCTTCCCTTTCTTTTCGCTGGTCAATCAGCACGCGGGAGAACTTCGCCAGTGCCAGCAGACTGAAATTGAACACCAGGCCTTTTTCCAGCAGCAGGCCGCTGCCCTTGCGATCCCTGGTCAGGTAGGCGACGCCCAGGTCCCTGGCCTGGGCCAGATTCCTTAACTGCAGGGTCTCACCGAACAGGATTACTTTGGCGGAAGTGCCGGCCGCGGGCGCTCGCAGCCCAACCACGGTTTCCAGTAGCGCCGTGCGGCCTGAACCCACCAGCCCGGAAAACCCCAGGATCTCGCCCTGGCGCAGGGCGAAGCTGCAGTCCGTTTTGGTCCCGGCTACCTGCAGGCTTTTTACCGCCAGGGTGGTCGGTGCCTCGGGCGACGGCTGGCTTACCGGTGGGAACAGGTCGCCCATTTCCCGGCCAACCATGTGCCGTACCATGTCTTCGCGGTTCAGCTCGCTGATACTGAAGTCGCCCACCAGCCTGCCATCGCGCAGGATAGTGATGCTGTGGGCGATGCGTTCGATCTCTTCCAGCTTGTGGGAAATAAACACGATCGCCACGCCCTCGGTGCTGAGCCTGGCAATCAGCCGGTACAGCACCTCGCTTTCCTGCCGGGTCAGCACCGCCGTGGGCTCGTCCATGATGAGCACGCGCACGCGCTTGGCACGGGTGCGGGCGATTTCAATCAGCTGCTTGCTGGAGACAGACAGGTCGCCGACAGTGGCATCCGGGTCCACCTGGCACTGCAGTGAGCCCAGAAATTCACTGGCCTGCTCACGCATCAACCGCTTGTCGAGAAACAGTCCGCGACGTCGTTCCTGGCCCAGGAATATATTCTCTGTGACGGTAAGCTGATCAGCCAGGTTGAGCTCCTGGTGAATCAGCACGACACCGTTGGCTTCGGCTTCGCGTACCTGCCAGCCGGTAACACGATTGGTCTGGCTTTGCCAGTTGGTAAACTGAAGTTCGCCGGCACTGGGCTGTTCGAAACCGGCCAGCAGTTTGACCAGCGTGGACTTGCCGGCGCCGTTCTCGCCCAGAATTGCCCTTACTTCCCCGGCGCGCAGTGCAATGGAAATATCGTGCAGCACCTGCACTTCTCCAAACGATTTGGACATATTGCTTGCTGCCAGAACCGGCGGCGACTTGGAGGTGCGGTGTTGATTCATAGTAATGGGTCGGTTGCGGCGGTACCGCGTCAGTTCGGCCGATTGTACATGGCAGGCAGTACCGTGGACTGGAATTTGTTCTGCCCCTCGACTAAATGCTCGCGCAGTCTGCGGACTACGTCCGGATGTTCCCGGGTGTAGCTGTAGGTTTCACCTGGATCCCGGGCAAGGTCGAATAACAGTCCGTTCGGTCCATAATAAGACTGAGAATTGTCAAAGCTGACGGTGGACGCGCGGTAGCGGGATTCCACCACCAGCTTCCACTGACCGCTGCGCACCGCGACAATTCTGTCGTTGTTGAACAGAAAAAGTGCATCATGCGGCGACGGTCCGGTTCCGGTCAGCAGGGGCATGATATTCTTGCCGTCGATAGGCCGATCGGCAGGCAGCTGACCGCCGGCCAGCGCCACCGCGGTGGGAAACAGGTCGATATTCATGGCCGGCTCCCGGGACACCAGCCCGGCAGGAATTGTCCCTGGCCAGTAGGCAATAAAAGGTACCCGCTGACCGCCTTCCCAGGAGCTGCCTTTGCGGTTGCGATAAATGCCGGCGCTTCCTTCGAACCAGGGGCCATTGTCGGAGGTGAACACCACCAGAGTGTTTTCTGCCAGGCCGTGGTCTTCCAGCGCGGCAACGATTTCGCCCACGCTCCAGTCAATGGTTTCAACCACATCACCGTAAAGTCCGGCATCGGAACGACCGTCGAACCGGGGAGACACGTGCAATGGTACGTGGGGAAAACTGTGGGGGACGTACAGGAAAAACGGGTTATTACGATTCTCTTCTATGAATCGTACCGCTTCGGCCGTGTAGCGCTCGGTCAGCGTGCTCTGGTTCACCGGGTCTTCTACCAGCTGTTCACCCCGGTAAAGTGCCAGCGGCGTCATGTCGTTGCTGTGCAGCAGGCCGAAGTACTCGTCGAAGCCACTGTCCAGGGGTGACCATTCCAGGCGGCTGCCCAGGTGCCACTTGCCAAACAGCGCACTCCGGTAGCCCAGTGGCTGCAATGCTTCCGCCAGGGTTATTTCCTCCATGGCCAGGTGAATCTCGTTAGTGGGGCGGGCCACATCCTCCACCAGGTCCAGACGGATCGGGTAGCGCCCGGTGAGCAGGCCGCCCCGGGCAGCGGTACAGACATTGGCGCTGGAGTAAAAACTGTCCAGTCGGGCACCGTACAGCGCCAGCCGGTCAAGGTTTGGTGTGTCGATAAGCGTGGAGCCGTAGATCCCCAGGTCGCCGTAGCCCAGGTCATCGGCCATAATGATAACGATGTTCGGAGTGCGCTGCTGAGCAAACAGCGCGGAGCTGCAGATCAGTAGCAGTGTCGCCAGTAGTGGCCGTCCGGTTCTGGTGATTAAAGGCATTGTAGGCTCATCTGCGTGACGGAAAATGGAAGTCAACGGCTTTGGAGTCAACTTTTGAATAAATTCCGGCCGGCAGTTGCTGCGGTGACTGGTCAGATAAACGGCGGTCAATTATCAAGCTCACGGATCCAGATATTGCGGAATGACACGACCTGGCCGTGATCCTGCAACCGCAACGGCATCTTGTCGGTGCAATCCCGTTCGTCGTCCAGCTGATAGGGCACGCAGCGGGATCGGTATTCCGGCTCTGGCGTAAACGTCATTCCCTGTATGGGCGCGTGATTCTGTACCAGTACACCATTGTGCAATATGGTCACGTAGGCCGGTGACAGCAGTATGCCCTGGGGATCCCAGCGGGGCGCGGTAAAAACGATATCGTAACTTTGCCACTGACCGGGAGGGCGGGCTGCATTGACCAGTGGAGCGTGTTGCAGATAGACCGCCCCGGCCTGGCCGTTCACGTACGTGGGGTTGTCCCAGCTTTCCAGGATCTGCACTTCATAGAGCGACTGGAAAAAAATACCGCTATTGCCCAGGCTTTGACCAGCGCCGTTTTCTTCAGGGTCGGTACGCCACTCGATATGGAGCTGCACGTCCCCAAAAGCCTGCCTGGTTTCGATACTGCCGGTGCCGGGCACAATGGTAACAGAATTATCGTTCCCTAATTGCCAGCGGGGTCGGTTGCCGGTGCGAATGTGGCGCCAGGCATCCAGATCTGAGCCGTCGAACAACACGATGGCGTCGGAAGGCGGAGCGCCGTCACCCGGGGTTGTAACCCGGGGTGGCACAGGTTCAAATAAGCGACGCTCGGCCTGCCCCAATACCAGGCCCGGCAGCAGCATCATGGAAACCAAAACAAGGTAGACTCGCATCCCGGATATCCTCCCGCAGAGCACTTCCATAATTGATCAGAGGTTCCTTAACTGATCAGGTTCATGTCGTCGTCCCACTGGGCGGTGATGTCACGCCGGGACTGATCTACGCACTTGGCAAGCCACTCGGGTTCGTATTGCTTGCCATGACGGCGCAGCACCTGCTCCGGCACACCGTCCCAGATGTTCGGCGTATTGCCCTGGTAGCCAAGATCCCTGAAGCCGGGTTCCGTCGTGTAGTACCCGGTCAAGGTCAGGTCACGCACCAGGGAAAAAAAGCGGATTCCCGGTTGCAGCACCGGATCATCCACGTCCGGCCAGGCGATGGCATCGCAGACAGCCAGCCGCTGGGTCTCACTGATGCTGACGAAATCAGCGCCAAAGCGGTCGATGGCGTAGTTGTCCAGCCACATGACGCCGCCGCGTAGCGGTACCTGATAGTTATCCCGTTCCTTCGCCATGAATTCCACGAAGTCAGGAACGCCGGCGTCCAGGGCGCCGCTGTTGGGGTGATCACCGGGCAGGATGATGTCGCACAGAACGGCAATGGTCACCAGTTCGTGATTGCTGAAGTAGCTCTGGCTGAACAACTCCGCATCGTGAGCCTGCTCTGCCTCGGTGCGACCATAGGAGTACTCGGTGGGCAGCGGCGTCCAGGCGACAGCGCCGCCGGCATTCGACGAACGAACACCGCTGGCGCAGCCGGTACTGGCGATAAGGCTGCCACCCAGCGAGGCCAGGAAAAGCGATTTAAGGGATTCGCGACGGTCCATAATCAGATTGCCTGCTGTTTCATCTGGTCAACGATGTAGTCTGAGGTTCGCCAGGCCAGCGCCAGGATAGTCCAGGTCGGGTTCTTGTCCGCCTGGCTGACGAAAGGGCCGGCGTCGGCGACGAACACATTCTTGGCATCATGCAATTGACAGTACTGGTTAGTGACCGAGGATTCCCGGTCTGCACCCATCCGTGTGGTGCCCACTTCATGAATGATTTCACCTGGCGCTGTCAGTCCATAATTTTCGCTGGCGCCGGGTTTGCTGCCCAGCACGATGCCACCTGACGCCTCCAGCAGCGCTTCCATGGTGTCCTGCATATGGCGGGCCTGATTGATCTCGTGCTGGGTCCACTGGTAATTGAAACGCAGCACCGGCATGCCCCATTCGTCAACCATGTTCGGGTCCAGTTCACAATAATTGCTGTATTGCGGGACGCTTTCACCACGACAGGCTATGGACAGGCGCGCGCCGTAGTAGCGCCGGATATCGTCACGAAGGCTGTTGCCGTAACCGCCCACCCGTTCACCGAAAAAGCGGTTGTACTGGTTGACGGCAAAACCGAATCCATAGCCGGGCATGCCCATGCCGCCGCCGATTTCCAGGTGGTAGCCACGGGAAAAGTCCAGCGTGGCATCTTCCAGCCACCATGGCGTGTACACATGCATGCCGCCGACGCCGTCTTCATTGTAGATCTCCCGGTCAATGAGATCCGGTAGAAAAGCCGCCCGGCTGGCGCCGGTGGAATCGTGCAGATACCGCCCCACGTGGCCGCTGCTGTTGCCGAGGCCATCAGGATGCTCGGCACTGCGGGAGTTCAACAGTATCCGGGCGCTGCTGCAGGCTGATGCTGCCAGTACCACGGTACGTCCGGATAGCCGGTTGAGGCTGCGATCTTCCTTGTTAATGTAAGTCACACCGGTAGCCTTGCCGGTACGGTCGGTATCGACTTCAGTAACCATGCAGTTGGTGAAAAGATCTACCTGACCCCCATTGAGGGCAGGGTAGACAAGTGCCGTGCTGGAGGAGAAATCGGCATGAATGGAACAGGCCCGGTCACATTGGCGGCAGTAATAGCAGACCCCCCGCGAAGCGTTGAGACGCTTGGTCAGAATGGATTTTCGGGCAGGAATCACCGGTACGCCGAGGCTGCGCGCTCCGTCGATGTAGTAGAGCTCATGCAGGCGGGGTTTTGGAGCCGGCAGAAAAAAGCCGTCAGGGTCGTTGTACAGACCTTCATTGCTGCCGAAAACGCCTATCAGCTTATCGACTTTGTCGTAATAGGGCTTGATGTCATCATAACCGATGGGCCAGTTGTCACCCAGCCCGTCGATATCCCGGCGTTTGAAATCCAGGGGGCCGAAGCGCAGGGAGATTCGGCCCCAATGGTTGGTGCGACCGCCCAGCATCCGCGCCCGCCACCAGCGAAATTCCGTGCCGGGCGTGGTGGTAAAAGGTTCATCCTCAATTTCCCAGCCACCCAGGCAGGCGTTGAAATCGCCGAATGGACGTCGACTGGTGCTGGCGCCGCGGCGCGGGGATTCCCAGGGATAGCGCAGCTGGGTGCGCTGTTCGTCGCTGGCCGGGTCATAAAACGGACCGGCTTCCACCAGCGCTACTTTGAGGCCGGCATTGGCGAGCTGGTAGGTGGCCATGCCGCCGCCGGCTCCGGAGCCGACTATGATGGCATCGTAGTGTTGTTCTGCCATTCGACCTGGTATTCCTTGTTGTGATTATTGCAGGTCCAGTCAATAGTACGTGGCGGACCATGCTGATGCAATCGGTAGTCCCGTGCTGACGGCGGAGGGTTTGGCAAGAAAGATTTTTTTTGCGCTGAACAGGGGCCTCGAGCGGAGCGCCCGGCAGGATGCTTGTGCCGCTGCGGACCACGCCCCTTCGGGCGAGGCCTGTCGAGCGCCACTGCGGTGTTGTCGTACTTGGCAAGGGATTGGCCATTCCCTGCGCACGACGCCTTGCATTGGCGCTCGGCAGACTCCCGCAGAGCACTTCCATAATCAGTCAGTGGATCCTTAAAAAATGCCCTGGAAAACGGTCATTTTTCGCCGTTCAGCGTAGGTCCTTGACTGCAGCGGCACAAGCATCCTGCCGGCCACTCCTTGTTTTTCGTGACGTCCAAGCTCACTGGCCCTGATCGGTTTCATGTTTGCCAAATGCACAAACCTCCAGGAATAAACCAATTTCTTCCTGCGCAATAATCTACTTCGAGGATTGCGGGACAGCAGTGGTTGTAACAATGACCTTGCGCTGGACGGCGGCTCCGAATGGATCGGTCGGCAGGATAATGAACTTACAGGGGCAGTAGCACGACCAGGTGTGCGCCAACTACCAGGCTGGTGAGCAGGCTGCGGAGTCTGGTGTACGCGGCGTGGCGTTCTGCCATGGATTCCGATCTGGAACCGGGTTCACTAGCGGTAGAGTCCTGGTCTTGAAAGGTAAGTTTCCCCAGAGAGCGCTCTGCGCCGTAGACAGCGACGTATCCCAGCATCAGCACAATCAGGGTCAGTCCGGAGCCTGGTGCCGCAAGCAGCAGCGTAAACCAGGCGATCAGGGCGAAAATATTGCTGAGCAGTAACAGGCAGTTGCGCAGGCCCGTCTGCGCCAGGGTCAGACCGCGACCCCACAATACGCCGCCCAGAAAGGAGAGAATGATGGCACTGTAACTGCTGAACAACGACCGCGGGTCAATGGACAGGAAACTGTCACCTGACACTATCAGCCAGGCGCCGGCGGCGAAGGGTAAGAACCCGAGCAGACCAAGGGTATTCATGAGGTGCTGTGTTTTCATGGCTGGTATTACGCTTACTGCGCTCACCCGGATTCCCGGTGGCCGCGCCGGTCGGGGCATACAGGCGAGCACACTGCCCTTGTTGGCTTAAATGGGTTGCCTCGCCTTGACAGGCCGACGCATGTCGGCGGCAAGACGCCTCGTCAGTGAACTCGCCTGAAAGCCAGAGTATTGGCATACGTAATCAGAGGTTCCTTAACTTGAAGCCCCGTTCATTGCGGGCAAGCCCCGTTAATCTGCTCAAATCATTTATTTCAAGTTAACCGGAATAGACAGCCGATCCGTTTCCTTATACGGTAAATCAAGGCCTGCAGTATGATTCGGACGCAAGGCCAGGGTGAAAACGCGCTGAGCACAGGCGCTGAAAAATCGAATCACAGGATTAATCAACAGACTCAAGTACTAGTAGTCTTCAGGAGGAACCTTAATGAAAATCAATAAGAACAAGCTGGCAGCACTGTCTGTGACAATCGGCGTTCTGGCCTTGCCGGGACTCTCACTGCTGGCGCAGCAGCAGGACGACGAACCCCCGGAAATGGGCTTCTTCATCACCAGCGTGGGTCTGGGGGATGGCGGAAACCTGGGCGGTCTGGCGGGGGCTGATGCTCACTGTCAGGCGCTGGCCGATGCGGCTGGTGCCGGTAATCGCAGCTGGGCTGCCTACCTCAGTACCCAGGGGCCGAATGCCGTCAATGCGCGGGATCGTATTGGCTCGGGACCCTGGGCCAATGCCAATGGACTGATCATGGCGACCAGCGTGGAAAGCCTGCATTACGACAATTCGAATTTCAACTGGCAGTTCACCCTGGATGAAAACGGTAATCAGTTTGCCTCGCGCATTGACGGCGATCCGGATTTCACGGAACACGACGTGCTGACCGGCTCCCGCATCGATGGCACCGCATTCCCGCCGGGACAGGACCAGACCTGCAACAACTGGACGAGCAACAGCGAGGGCAGTGCCCGGGTGGGTCATGCCGATCGTTACTCGTTCACCACGCCGGGATCTCCCTGGAACTCCGCTCATGGGACACCGGGCTGCACCCAGGAAAACCTGGTCAGCGTCGGCGGAGCCGGATTGCTTTACTGTTTCGCCACCGACTAGCAGGCTGATAATAAACGAGTGCGCGCGCCAATACTTCGTTGAAGACTGTCTCAGAATGCGCATTTACACTGGGTAAACTGCGCTTTTTCGACAGTTTTCACCGCGTCTTGGCCGCGCTCATGACGTTTTTCAACAACCGGTCAGCGGATTGAATCGTGTCCCGGAGGACCCGCCACGGAACCTGGGCGGGTCCTCCGGGATGCCCCGTGCCGCACCGCGCCTAACGCTCCTGGGCCGGGTATGGCTGGCTTTTTTGACTAGTTTTCAGCTCAGGGTTGCTGCTACTCCGAAGCCTTGCCCAGCAATCGCAGCACGGCGGATACGGTGGCGTTATAGCCCCTTGTACCCTCCCTGACAAAGGCCCCATGGTCTTCATTGCTGATCAGGCGCATATTGAATTCATCGCCGGCCAGCACGGCCAGGGCCGGGTAGTCCGGCAGGGTTCGCAGCGCCGTTTTACCCTGGGCCAGCACCCGGGGCAGCGACACCGGATAGCGGTAGGTGCTTACTATATAATCCTGGGGTATCCCCCAGGGCAGCCATTCCAGGGGCGAGATCTCCAGGAAATTGCCGATGTTTTCCTCGATGGGGCCGCCCACCAGCTTTTCCAGCAGCGGTTCACCGCAGTAAATTTCACCGGTTTCCCCGATCGAATCGATCACCAGGGGATTGATATAGGCGTCCGCCATCACCAGCGCCATGGGTTCCACCCGAGGTGCCACGTAGATCTCGCTGTCGGGCGGAAGTTTGTCCCGCATGGCCAGCCAGGCACCGAAGTGTCCGCCGGAAGAATGCCCCACGACGACCACCTGCTGCAGGTCCAGGGGAACCATTTCTGCCAGCCGGTCCAGCGCATCGAAGCCGTTGGCGATATCCAGCCAGGTGCCGGGCCAGCCGCCGCCGGGGCTGGTAGCGCCGCGGTACTGCATGTTCCAGGCGGCGATTCCGTGTTCGGTAATGGCGCGGGACATGGCCCGGTAACTGTTGATCATGCCCTCGCTTGAGCGCCAGCAACCGGCGTGAAGAAAGGTGACTACCGGGAATGGTCCATGCCCTTGCGGCAGGTACAATTCACCGTACTGCATTGCATCAGGACCATAGGGTATTCGCGTCTGGCCCAGGGACTGCAGGGGCAGGGAGAGGGAAAGGAGGGTGAAGGCCAGGACGACAAGTCCGTGTCCTGCTGCTTTTTTTGTTCCATGCCGTAGGCTTTTCGCTATCGTTTCTTTGATCATGAATGCCACCTGTTTCTTTTCGGATTCGCTGGTCGCCCCTGCCGGACAGGGCCGTCATACGGTAAACCTGGTTACCGTGGAGTGCAACAGCCGGTGAGGACCCGACAATACGGTCACCCTGTAAGGAATCACATGGTTCACCCGACCCATGGGATCTCTGGCAAAATTCCCCTAGCCTCGGTCAGGTGCCGGGAAAACGTTGACTGAGCGCAGGCAATCCGGGCAGGCTGCGGTAAAGCCCGGCCAACCGGCTACAGTCGACACGAGATTAACAGGAGATTCCGATGAAAACAGGTGTGATTGCAGGTTTTCTGCTCATCATTATATGGCATCCGGCGGGTAACGGCTTGGCGCAGACCCTGGACGAAGCGGCCCTGATAAACCTGTTGCGGGAAGGCGGTCTCGTCCTGGTGATGCGGCATGCCAGTTCGCCGCGACAGGCGCCGACCGCAGATACCGCGAACCCTGATAATATCAATCTCGAGAGGCAGCTTGATGAAGCCGGACGCCGCGATGCCATGGCAATGGGGGAGTCGATCCGCAGATTGGGAATCCCGATAACCGGGGTTGACAGCAGTCCTGCGTACAGAACACTGGAAACAGCGCGGCTGGCGGGGTTTGTCGACGTGCGGATCCGGGATTATCTCGGCAATCAGGGTATGGTCAATGCCAGTGAAGTATTTACCGACCGGTTGCTGGCAGACCTGGAGGCAGCCCCGCCGGCAGGCAACAGGTTGTTGATTACGCATTCACCGAATATCGCGGCGGCATTTCCCGAACTGGATCCGGAAACAGAACAGGGGGAAGTCCTGGTCATCGATCCCCGGGTCAGCGTAACCGTGCCGGTAGCCAGGGTTGCCATCGGGGTGTGGCCGGGTCTTCCATGAGCAAGGCAGTCCTTGGCCAGCAGGGCTGCGCCACAGACAAACAGGAGAGTCACGATGTACGTGAATACTTATGTAATCGGCGTTCCTGAATCCGCCAGGGAACAGTACACCGCCATTGCCCAAACCTATGCAGAAGTCGCCAGCGAATTCGGTGCCCTGGAGATTTTCGAAAACTGGGAATGTGAAGTACCGGACGGAAAATTGACGGATTACCGTCGGGCTGTGCGAGCCGAGCCCGGGGAGAAAATTGTCCTGTCATGGGTCGTCTGGCCTGACCGGGAAACCGCTGCCCGGGCTCATCGGGAAATGTTCGAGGATGCCCGCCTGGTGGGGCTGGGCGATATGCCGTTCGACGGTAAGCGCATGATACTGGGCGGATTCGAACCACTGCTGGTTTACCATGCCGCCGAAAAAACGTGGTGATTTCAAATCCACGACAAAGCTGGCACAATGAATCGCTGCCAGTCGGATGGATCTGGCCGGGCGAACATCAGGTTTCGATTTCTACCCGATGATATTGGGGGGGGGGGAAGTTCTTAGTATGCACATTCGTTCAATTATTCTTGCCGGTTTATCGTTTTTTGTCAGCCTGTCGGTTATTGCCCAGTCGGAAGACGGCGTCTACCAGGTACCGATAACTGAATACGGGCAACCGGATCTCCAGGGTGTCTGGGGTGCACGCTTCAATACGCTGTTGGAAAGACCGGAGGGGCTGCCGCTGATACTGCCGCCGGAACAGGCCGCCGGCTTTGCCCAGGCGGTCTACCAGCAGGGTGGGCTGGAAGGCAATACCGATCCGGATATCGACAATTTCGGTCCGCCGGTGCTGGCCAGGGTCAATGGTGAATTCCGCAGTTCGGTCATCGTCTATCCCGAAGACGGACTTATGCCATTTAACGAGCACGGTGCCCGATTGTCCGCGTATAGCTATTTCGAGGGTACCGGATTCGATCACCCGGAACAGCGTCCCGGTGTGGAACGGTGCCTGGAAGCCTGGGGATCGCCTCCCATGCGGGCATTTTCCTACCAGCTTTATCATGGCGTGGTGCAGACCCGGGACAAGATTGCCTTTTTCAGCGAGGAAAACGCGCCATTGCGAGTCATTCACATGGATGGACAGACCCGACCGGATGCGCACAGGACTCTTGAAGGTCACTCCGTCGGACACTGGGACGGCGACACGCTGGTGGTGGAAACGACGCATTTCGATCCCGACCTGCCGGCCCGGGCCAGCATGGGACGCCCCATGCTGATCAGCGGAGACGCCAGGGTCACAGAACGTTTTACCCGGATTGCCGAGGACGAGTTACTCTACCAGTACACCGTCGACGATCCGGTGTACTACACCGAGCCCTGGCGCGGCGAGTTCAGTTTTATCCGGGATGACAGTGGGCACATTTACGAGTACGCCTGCCACGAGGGTAATTACAGCATGGTGGGGGCCCTGCGGGGCGAACGCGTTGTCGAGATTCGTAAAGAACTGGGCATCACCGACTGAAGCGAATCCACGCTGCCGCTGCTGCCTGAATACAGCGGTAGACGGCGACAGTGTGATGGACAGGAACCGCTGAGGTAGCATTCAGCGACGCGGATTAAATCGGGGCCCCGGATGACTTCGGGGAGTTGAAGGAGTATAACTGGACACATCAGCCTTTTCGACACCGCAATCCGGTTGTTCCTGAAAGCAGCAGCACAAGTTCAGGCATACCTGGCACTGCAGGACGACAGTAGTATTCGGCATGATGTTTCACGCTAACCACTGCTCCAGGAGTCCGTGCAATGAAAAAACCAGCCAACGCAATTATATTCGTTTTATTAACCCTGCTTTTCTGTCCAGCATTACTGGCCCAGGGGGAAAATCCGTTTGTCGGTACCTGGGACATTGACAAGGCCGCCTCGGACTTCGGTGGCGCACCGGTGCCTGCCAACATGTCCCGCACCTATGCCGATCTCGGCAATGGTTCCTACATGTACCTGGTAGCGACGGTAAATCCCGATGGTTCCCTCAGTGGCAGCTCAGCAACCTATAACTACAGCGGCAGCCGCTACCCCATTGCCAGCCTCGACCCGGTCAACCAGGCGCGGATATCCTATCGAAAACTGAACGAGAGAACCGTGGAATACCGGGTATTTGTCCAGGACGTTCTGACCCAGATCGGCGCGAAAACCATCTCGCCCGATGGCCGGGTCCTGCAGATCGCCATTCAATACCCGAACTCGCCATCATCCCAGGCCAGCCAGATCCTGGTTTTCAACAAGAGGCGCTAAAGCCCTGAGGGCAGGCCGCGTCAATATATCACCGCGCGCCTGCCCGGGCGACTTTGGAACAGTACCCGGAACAGCCTGCTAGTGTGACGGCGTGGGTCTGCTGATTTCCTCCAGCCAACAGTCTGCCAGCGCCTGATGGTTATCAGCTCAGGCGATGTTGCGCATTTCACCGACGATTTCCGCCAACCGGTTGACTGCGGAGATTGATTCAGCGGGGTCCAGGTTTTCAGCACTGTTATTGTAATCGGTGTCTGCCTGGGCCTGCACCAGCAGGCCATCACGCCTTGGGTAAACGGAAACCCGTCGATCACCATAGCTCAGGCCGTAGTTGACCTCCGGCTGAGGTATCATCCTGGCGGTCTGTCCGCGCACGGGTATTATTGAATCATCGTTCAGAAGACTGCGGGCGCCGTAGCCTGTGCAGTTGATGATAGTGGTCTCGTCAAGATTGGCGAAATCTTCGCGGCTTCCCAGTTCAAGAATCTCAATGTTGCCACCCATGCCAAGAAAATCGGAAATCAACAGACGGGAGTAACCGCTGATATTGAACAGCATCAGTGGTCGCCGCCGAACATACGCTGCAGGAAAGGGGTGGCTGGTGACCGGGAGGTCTTCCGCTGCCGGCGTAATATCGGCAATCAGTTCACCGCTGAAATCCGGGTAGTCCGGTTCGGGGCCTGCCTCTTCATTGTGATCGTCGGAGCCAAACGGATCATCGCTGAGGCTGTACATGTCGCGCCATTCCACTGGTTGCCCGGGAAGACCCAGTAGCGACTGAAAATGACGGAAGGAAAAACGCGCCATGGACTCCCAGCGACTGGCAAAGCCGCGGGCGTACCGTGCCGAGCAGATGCGGGAGTCCGGTGTCCATGCACCGGTGGCGTAATTGGACCGGACATAGGGAGGCAGCTCTTTCGCGTAAATAGTGACAGATAAACCGGCACGCTGCGCCACCAGGGCCGTAGTCATGCCTATGGCGCCGCAGCCGATCACGGCTATTTCCCGGTCACCGGTTCGGCGCGCCAGGGTCACTGCCTCGTTGGCGCTGCCCCATGACAGGGACCAGCCGCTACCACCATGACCGTAGTTGTGAACCAGGATCTTGCTGCGAAAGCGTTCAGCTTCAATGCGCGGGCCCCGTTCGCGAAAAGGTCGAGTGCATACGTTCATTTCGATAATACGTTCCGGGCTGGCGATGATCGGGCTCAGCATGCGATCGCCAGCCCGCAGGCGGGCCGCCGGGCCATGGGTGGGGGTCAACGATTCAGCTGCCTTCACCGGGCTCATCGGTATCAGGGGCAGTGGCGATGCTGCCAGCAGAGCCATAGAGCTGTGTAGAAAGTGTCGACGTTTCATGATCAGTTCCTCCTGGGAATAGCCGCGGCCGGGGGTGTCATGGGTCACCTGTTCCTTGTATTATGAGCCCGCGCCCCTGTAGGTACAATTGTTCTATCTGGACTGACTGACCATGAGAATCGAAGCAATACCGGTAGGAAACAACCCGCCTCAGGACGTCAACGTGCTGATCGAGGTGCCCATTGGCGGACATCCCATCAAGTACGAGCTGGACAAGGAGTCAGGCACGCTGATCGTCGATCGGTTTCTGTACACGCCAATGACCTATCCTGGGAATTATGGGTTTGTCCCGCACACACTTTCCGAAGATGGCGATCCCATTGATGTCATGGTTTGTTGTAATACCCGCCCCCTGGTATCCGGCTGTGTCATCAATGTCAGGCCCATCGGTGTGCTGGTCATGGAAGATGATGCTGGAAAAGATGAAAAAATTATCAGTGTTCCTGCACCACACCTGACCCGCCGCTACGAAAACATTCATGACGTTACCGATCTGCCGGAAATCACCCTGAACCAGATCGAGCATTTTTTCGAGCATTACAAGGACCTTGAGCCGGGCAAGTGGGTCAAGATCGGTGGCTGGAAAAACGCAGAAACTGCCCGACAAATGATCGTCGACGCAATTGCCCGGGCGGGGCACTGACATACCTGCGTTAATCGCCTTTGGACGATACTCATGGCTCTGGGTCTAACAGTTTATGATTACGGTAATCCGGAACTCGGTTGAAACTATCTTTCAATTCAGGCGTTGGACTGTCCGAACAAATCGAAAGGAGAGTCAAATGTTGAATCGGGATATTCTTGAAGGTAACTGGAAGCAGTTGAAGGGCAGGGCAAAGCAGCAGTGGGGTAAACTCACGGATGACGAGCTGGATCAGATCGACGGCTCAGCAGAAGAACTGGTTGGGCTGGTACAGAAACGCTATGGATACTCCCGGGAGCAGGCCGAACAGGAGATAGAGGCCTGGGCGAACCGGCACTGACAGGTGCCCGGCTGTCGCGAAGCGCTTCGCCGGCGCCTGCCCCGGTGGCAGGTTCCGGCGGGGTGGATGCGCTGCCTGTAAACCAGTCGGGCGTGGCTACATATGCTGTGCATTGGCGTTCGATAAAACCCGGGCTGGGATCGTATCAGCTCACCAGCGCTTCTGCAGTTGACCGTTCATCCAGTCTGTCACCGATATGGCATTGAACAGGCTCAGCAGCAACAGCCCGGCGATAATACCCGGCAGGCCTTCGTAGACGGCGTCGTGCCAGCCGAGATAACGCCAGAACAGGGCGACGGACAGCCCTGTCAGCACGGCAATCAGGCTCTCGGCCTGGTTGAATTTCCAGCCCAGGCAGCGGGTCAGCAGCAGTGGCGCAAAGGCACTGGCCAGCCCCGACCAGGCCATTACCACCAGGCCGAAAACACTGGCATTGTTCAGCAGTGCCAGGGACAGCGCACATCCGGTAATCAGCACCGTGGCCAGTTTGATCAACCTGGTTTTTTCAATTCTGTGGGGCAACAGGTCGTGGGTGATCGCGGCGGAGCAGCTCAGTATCAGTGAATCCGCGGTGGACATGGTTGCCGCGAAAATCCCGGCCAGCACCAGTCCTACCAGAATCGGCGGCAGCAGTTCCAACGCCATGGTAGGCAACGCCAGTTCAGCATCGAACGAACCGGTATCGGCAAGATACACCCGTGATACCAGCCCGACTCCGGTGGCCATGCAGTAGAAAACCAGGTACCAGAGGTAGTACCAGGCCCTGGCCCGGCGCATCTCGGCAACGTCCTCGAGGGCCATGAAGCGGATCATGATGTGTGGTTGACCGATTACGGACAGGCCGGCAAACAGCCAGCTGGCAGCAAACAGCACGCCGCCGGCCAGACCGGGGACAATCAGTTCGTCGGGAAACCAGTTGAGAAAACCGTCAACCGCATCGAGACGGGAAATGGTTCCCTCCAGTCCCCCAAGCGCCGCGACGGAAATGACCAGCAACAACGTCATTGCGGCAATCATCACGAAAGACTGGGCGGCGTCCGTCCAGATGGAAGCCCGGATTCCTCCGGCAAAACAATAGAGCACCACCATGATGGCGCCCATTACCGCTCCGGCCCAGTTGGGCCAGCCGAACAGTACCTCCAGTGCCTTGCTGCCGGCCACCAGCTGGGCACCGGCATAGGTCAGCAGGAAAAGCAGTGAAATCAGGCCGATGACCCGTTGCAGGCCGAGGTTTCTGTCTCCGTACCAGTTGGCCAGTACCCCGGCATAGCTGACCTCGTCGCTGCCCTCCGCGGCTCGCCGGAGACGGGCATGAACAAACATGGAGGCGAGAAAGTCGCCGAGAATCCAGCCAATCATCAGCCAGACCGCTGCCAGCCCCGTGCTGTAGGTGTAGCCGATGACGCCGATGAACATGTAGCCGCTGTTGTTGGTCGCCACCGCGGACAAGCCTACCAGCCAGGGCTTGATGGAGCTGTCAGCCAGGTAGTAGTCATGACGGGTTCCCCGACTCTGCCTGACCGACGATACGCCGATGAGCGTAAAGGCAAGCAGAAAGCCAAGGAAGGACACAACCATGGGAGACACACTGAGGCTGGAAAACATAAGAGGAGGCCTGGCAGGTCAGGGCACCGGCGGCGGATTGCCGCCAGTGCGGATTGAGGAAAAGTCAGTGCACCGGATCAGTGACATGCCGCGGCCGGAAGCGGCTGGGCGGCAACGATGGCAATGCCGTGATCGTGCACTTCCACCAGGCATTGATGCAGACTCTTTACTGCCAGTTCGTAGTCGTTTTCATCGACGATAAACTGCATGTCCACCTGGCGCATGGATTGGTGCATGGCCAGTACGTTGATGTCCTGCTTTGCCAGGGCGGTCACCGCCTTGGCGAGTATTCCCGGTACCTGCATGTCGCTGCCGATTGCTGAAACCACTGCCGACTTGCGCTGGTTGATTTCGGCATCCGGATAGGTTGTTTCGAGAACCCGACGAATGCGCTTCATCGTCTTGAGGTTGGTGGCCAGGTAGTGGGTGATGGTATTGGCATTGATATCCTTGGACACGATCTGGGCGCGAAATCGCTTGATCACCGCCAGGATCTCGCGATCATAGACATCTATCTGCCCCATCATGTTCTGATCGAACAGTTCCAGCGAATAGACACCGGTGCATCCGGCTATGATTTCAACCCGGGGTTTTTCACTGACGTAGTCCGCGGTGATGGTGGTGCCGGCGTGTTCCGGTTCGAAGGTGTTTTTAACCCTCAGGGGGATGCTCTGCCGTCGCAAACCTTTTGCCGCCTTGGGATGGATTGCCTCCATACCGAGATTGGCCAGCTGGTCGGCCACGTCGTAGTTGGTCCGGCCAATGGGTACCGCGTTGCCCTCCCCCACGACCCGGGGATCGGCGCTGCTGAGATGAAATTCCTTGTGAATAACCGCCTCGGCGGCTTCGGTCAACACGGCGATTCGACTGAAAGTTATCTCGCTGTAACCACGATCGAAACTCGCCATCAGACCGTCTTCGGTATGGGCGTACCCGGTCACCACCGGCATCTGCGTCGCCAGGTCGATATCCTTGAACGCCGCCAGGATTCGTTCGTCCAGGGTGGTCCGTTCATCAGTGCTCCAGCCGCTGAGGTCAACGAAGCAGGCGTTGACACCATCACGCTCCAGCAGCTTCGCCGTGTTCCACGCGCTGTGGGCCTCGCCGAGACTGGCGAGCATTTCCCTCACCGTATTCAGGTGCTCCTCCAGTGAAAAATGGCCGTGGCGACACACCTTCTGCAGATCGGTTAGACATTCCCGGGCGGCCAGCAGGCGTGCGTCGATAAAATCGTTGGCCTGTTTCAGCAACGCCTCTTCCTTGAACAGGCTGGCATTGATTTCATGAAATCTGTCCTGCACCTTGTGCAGTGCCTCCAGCCAGCCATCGTCTTTTTCACCGCTGGCGAACAGGCTGAATATTCCCGGTTTGCCCGATTTCTTGTGTTCCAGCAGTTCGTTGGTTATTCCACCATAGGCCGAGACTACGAAAATGCGATGGTACAGTGAGTCCGATCGGGTGGGTTTCAACACGATGTTGTCCCGAACGGCGGCGTAGTCGCTCATCGAAGTTCCGCCAATTTTTTCTACACTGTGTATTTTCATGCTGAGTTGAATGTCCTCTCTTTGGGTTGTCTTGTTTGTCGATTTTTCCGCCGATGGTCCGGCACACGGCCGATCAGCCCTGCGCGCATTCAATGCATTGCCGGGTCACGGGTACCGCCATCAACCGGGCAAAAGGAATAGGTTTTCCGCAGCCGTCGCAGTAACCCGCATCGTCACTCTCCAGCCAGGTCAGGTTATTTTTCAACCGGACAAGTTCGGTGCGTTCCGCCTGGGATATGCGCGAGGCAACTTCGGCGCTGAGGGTCTGGTCCATCTTTGCCGCTTCATCGTCGTCCTGGTCGGTGTCGTGTCTGCGTGCCCCGCCAGACTCGAATAACAGAGTCTCGAGAGTGGCGATGCGTCGGCTGACATGTTCCTTGAGTTGAGTAAGTTCGGTTCGATTCATAATGTAATGGGAGCCAGGAACAAGGAAGTCGCAGGGCGCCCGGCTGCAGGTTTCCTGCATTCCTGACCCCCCGCGTACCAACGTCTGATCCTGTTGTGTCTCTGCGCTGTGGTTCACTGGTAATTGGTGTTCAGCAGCTGTCTTTACGTGTTTGGCATGCGTCGATACTGCCTTCGGTTCCGGATTTGGCTTTTAAGCCCAGGCAACCTGTCAGGCAACCTCTAAAGCAACCATTCAGGCAACTTTTCGATCAGCAACCCGGGTATTTGGTTCCTGTGCCTTGCTGTCATCGCGGTCTTCCGCCTTGGCTTCGGGAGCTTCCGGTTTTTCCGAGGGGCTATTGTCGAAATAGTCCACTTCTTCCGGAATGGAGTCTTCCGACGCGCAGGTTTCCTTGATGGATTCTTCCATAATGTCGAGACCTTTCTTCAGGTTTTCGTCGCTTATAGTCAGCGGGCAAAGCACCTTCACCACATGATCTTCCGCGCCACTGGTTTCAATAATGAGTCCTTTCTTGAAACACTTGTGGGTGATGGTGCCGGCAAGCTCTCCATTAATGCAGTTGATGCCCTGGAACATGCCCCGGCCACGGGTAGTGAAATTGCCCTCGCCATATTTCTTGACAATCTGGTTCAGGCGTTCCGAAACGTACTTGCCCTTGCGCTGAATCTCCAGTGAGAATTTATCGTCGGACCAGAAGTGTTCAATGGCAACCCTGGCGGTAATGAAGGCCAGGTTGTTGCCACGAAATGTGCCGTTGTGCTCTCCTGGCTTCCACTGGTCAAGCTCGGGTCGGAAAAGCAATACGGCAAAAGGCAGGCCATACCCGCTCAGTGACTTGGAAAGGGTTACCATGTCCGGATCAATTCCGGCTTTTTCAAAACTGAAATAGGTGCCGGTTCGACCACATCCGGCCTGTATATCGTCGATGATCAGCAGGACGTCGTGTTTTTTACAGACCCGGTCAAGGTTTCGTAACCATTCGAACGAAGCGGTCTGAATGCCGCCTTCGCCCTGGACTGTTTCTACCAGTACCGCTGCCGGCAGATCAACCCCGCTGCTGGAGTCCGAAAGGAGTTTGTCCAGATAGGCCGTGGTGTCGATGTCATCCCCAAGGTAGCCGTCATAGGGAATACGGCTGCTACCGCTGAGAGAGACACCTGACGCGCCGCGATGGTGAGAGTTACCCGTGGTGGCCAGGGCACCCAGCGTTACGCCGTGAAATCCGTTGGTGAAGGAGATAATATTTTCCCGGCCGGTAACGTTGCGCGCCAGTTTCAATGCGGCTTCCACGGCGTTGGTACCGGTTGGTCCGGTGAACTGCATCACGTATTCCATTTTCCGTGGCTTCAGGATCTTTTCATTGAAGGTTTCCAGGAACTCCCGTTTGGCCCGGGTGTGCATGTCGAGACCGTGAGTTATGCCGTCATCGCTGATGTATTGCAGCAGGGTTTCTTTGAAAATCGGGTTATTGTGACCATAGTTGAGTGTTCCCGCTCCGGCCAGAAAGTCCAGAAACCGATTGCCTTCCTCGTCGAACAGGTAGTCGCCCTGGGCCTTGTGAAACACGCGGGGGAACGAACGGGCATAGCTCTGCACTTCAGATTCGATTTCGTCAAAAATTTTCATCAGCCAATCTCCTTGGGATGTGATATTGATTCGGGTAGGTGGTATCGGGCTTGGAACGGTTTCGCTAAGGAGCGGAATTCCTGAAGGGACCGATCCGCACCAGGTGTTCGGTATCGTGCTCATCGTTGAAATGGTCTTTTCGGTCGAACAGCACAGACTTGCTGATGTCGGTACCGCGCTTGGCGGCGAGACCTTCGAAGAGGCCCCAGGAGCCGCGATTGGATGCCGTGATGGAGGTTTCCAGCCAATTGACACCCTGGCATTCCTGTCGATCCAACAGGTGTGAAATCATCCTGGTGGCCAGACCATGACCCCGGGCGGACTCACTGACGGCCACCTGCCAGACAAACAGCGTGTCGTTCCGCTCCGGCACCAGGTACCCGGAAACGAAACCGACCAGCTGGCCGTTCATCCTGGCAGCCACCGATGTCCCGGCGAAATGAGAGCACTGCAGGAGGTTGCAGTACATGGAATTGGTATCCAGCGGTGGACACAGGGCCACGAGGGCATGGACGGCAGCGCCGTCTGCCGCCGTTGGGCGGAGCAGTTCGATGCCGTCCGACGGATCAGGGCTGTGCTGGCGCTGGCCCTTTGAATCTTTCCCGCCTGGTGTTGCTGTCTTGTCTGTTGCTGTGTTTGTTGCCACTGATATTGATCGCATTCTATAGAGTACTACTACCTTTTTCGCTCCAATTTTATCGAGTCTGCTTTCTAGAGATTTCAGACTGATGACATAATCTCGATTATTACGCGGATTCCTGCCTGACAGCTGAAATTTGGAAAGCATTGTACACGATACAATTTAATTAGTACACTAAATAGTATTCCAACGTGACAGGGTTCCCGGAGGTGGTTGCCGGAAGTGATTGTCGGAAGTAATCAAGAGCCCGGCAGAACCCGCGACGGATAACACAGATAACGACGGAATCGTCGGCGTGCGGCGGTCAACAGCCCGGGAACGACCGGGTTAACGGGCTGCCGACGGGGTGACAGAGGCTTTGACCGGGTCCGCTAAGGATCCGGTGGACAGTTGCCCAGTTCATAGCGGGCGCTCAGATTCTCCCGGCCTACCGCCAGGCCGGCGGGTCCTGCCGGGCTGGGAACTACCGCGAGAGCGGCAACAAAATTGCAACGAAACAGCAACTGAATCGAGACAAAATCCATCGAATACAGAGATAATGCAGCAATCTCAAGGTTGAGGAGAATGAGCAGCACTACGTCACAGGCCACCAATGCGGAACGCATGTCAAGGTTCACCCGGGGGCTGGAAAACCTGACGAGGACAAATTTCGTGGAAGATATCGAGGAGGTGCTGGTGTCACTGCGCCGAGTGATGCGAGCCACCGGTTTACATTCAAAATACCTGGCCAGAACAACGGGGCTGACCACACCGCAGATCCTGGTCCTGCAGGCAATAAGGGATTCCGGACCTGTCACTATCGGGACACTGGCCGACAAGGTCAGCCTCAGCCAGGCCACCGTCACCTCCATACTTGACCGCCTCGAGAAGCGCGAACTGGTGTTCCGGGAGCGTTCGGATCAGGACAAGCGCAAGGTTTTCGCCAATCTCACCGAGACCGGGCAGGAGACCCTCAAAAATGCCCCCATGCCATTGCAGGAACAGTTTGCCAGGCAGTTCCTGGAGCTGGAGGAGTGGGAAAGATCCATGATCGTCTCCGCCCTGCAGCGCGTGGCACACATGATGGATGCCCAGGAAATCGATGCCTCCCCGGTCCTTGATATCGGTGTGCTGGATAGCGCTGTCGAATCTGCCGAGACCACAGGACACGATTTGTCGGCCAACGACGCCGGCCAACCCGGTTCCGGCGATGAGACCGGTGACCAGGGAAAAATTTAGGGAACCTCGGACGTCCTCAGCATCGGCCCCCGGCCCCACTGTCGACCCACAGCGTACTTTCAAACTGAGACACCACCCCGTATTGCTTCGCCTTGACAGGCCGACGCATGGCGGCGCCAAGGCGCCTTGCCGGAAAACTCGCCTGCAAGCCAGGGCCAGCGCTGTCGTTGATGGTCCTCTGCCACGGATTGCGGTAGGATCAGCCTGTATTACTGATCCAGGCAAAACCTCCAACAGATTCAGCCGGGAAGCAACGGTTCGGAGAATTTCTGGACTGGCATCAACCAGGAATAGAATCCAATATAAAACAATAAAAAGGTCCCATCATGAAAACATTGTTCATGTCCTGCCTGCTGCTGATCGCCACAACCGGCGCCAGCGAACTCATGGCGCAGCGCACCAGCCCCAACCCGCTGCCGGTCACTGTGCCTGTGGAATTGTCCACATTCGATATTCCCAGGTTACGCGTGGTGCCGGTTGTTACCGGCCTGGCCAATCCCTATGCCATGGCTTTCCGGGAGAATGGCGATATCCTGATTACCGAGCGGTATACCGGAAAACTTCGACTGGTGAGGGATGGCATGCTTGTCGAGGACGACGTTAAAGGCGTTCCGGTTGTTTTCGGCGAGCTGTTTCGTGCCGGCCTGATGGATATTGTCCTGCACCCGGAAGACGACAGCCTGGTCTATCTGACCTATACGAAACCACTGGTCACGGGCGACGAGCCCAGTCGGACCGTGGCGCTGGCCAGGGGCAGGCTCGTGGAAAACCGCCTGACCGACGTCGACGATATCTTTGTTGCCAGGAAAACCGATGAAGGCATTGCCGGTTCAGCAATGCAGTTTGCCCCCGACGGCACGTTGTTCCTCTCCCTGGGCGGCGCCTACGTTTACCAGGGCATTGGTGAGCTGGCCCAGGATCCGACCTCGCATTTCGGCAAACTGTTGCGACTGAACGCCGATGGCAGTGTGCCGTCGGACAATCCCTTTGTGGACAGTGGCCAATACCTGCCCGAGGTGTTCACCGTTGGTCATCGCAACCAGCTGGGCCTGGCATATCACCCGGAGACAGGGGAATTGTGGGCCAGTGAAAACGGTCCCCAGGGCGGAGACGAGATCAATATTATTCGTGCGGGGGAGAATTATGGCTGGCCCATCGTGTCATTCAGCCGGCAATATCGAGGTGACTGGGTTACCGGTGCCCCGGGTCATGCCGATTTTCGGGGACCTGAGGTACTTTTCTGGCCTTCGGTTGCGCCGGCAGGAATCGCGTTTTACAGCGGCGACGGACTCCCGGAATGGCAGGGCGACCTGTTTGTGGCGTCCATGATGACCGGTCGCATTCCCGGCACGGGACACCTGGTACGTATCGTCTTCAATAGCCGTGGTGAGGAAGTGCGGCGGGAAAACCTGCTGACCGAGTTACGATCCAGGATTCGGGACGTTCAGCAGGGACCGGATGGTTATCTCTACGTACTTACCGACGAGGCAGACGGTGCCCTGCTGCGACTGGAGACAGCCAGGTAAAGCCACTGGGAATTGCCAGCAGAAACCGCCACCACGGCGTTTTTCGCCTCGTCTTGGCTGCGCTCATGACGTTTTTCTACAGCCCGCTAGTTGTCGAGTTCGGCGGTCTGGGTATAAGGCGCCGCCAGCCGTTTGCTGCCAAAGGCATTGATGCCTTTCAGCAGGTTCAGCGCTTCGTTGAGCGGGTAGTCGTTCACCAGAATCTGTTGGGCACTGACCTGCGGCCGGACTCCTTCGGATTCCGTGGTACTTTCCAGGTGTCCCTGCAGGTCGGCTTCCGAGTAAGCCGCCGAGTTCCGATCCACACGGGTAACGAGAGCTTCTTCCACGACGATATCCGGGTCGATGCCGAAGGCCTGAATGGAACGGCCGGACGGCGTATAGTAGAGCGACGTCGTAAGCTTGATGGCGCGGTTCTCGCTGAGGGGCAGAACGGTCTGTACGGAACCCTTGCCGAAGCTGCGGCTGCCCATGATAATGGCCCGGCCGTGATCCTGCAGTGCGCCTGCCACAATTTCTGACGCTGAAGCCGAGCCTTCATTGATCAATACCACCAGGGGTATATCACCTCCCGGATTGCTGCGGGTCGCATCGAATGACATTTCGCTCTCGGTAAGCCGACCCTTGGTGGTTACGATGGTTCCCTCGGAAATAAAGGCGTCAACCACGGCAACCGAAGCCGGCAGAACACCACCGGGATTGTTGCGCAGATCCAGCACCAGGCCCTTCAACTCGGTATTTTCTTCACCCAGGTCTTTGATGGCGTCAACGACCTCGTCACCGGTATTGGCGCGAAACTGGGCGATTCGAATGTAGCCGTAGCCTGGCTCAAGGCTGCGATGGCGGACACTGGCTACGGAGATGACTTCCCGGGTGATGGTAACGTCGAAGGGTGCCGGTTGACCATCCCGAACGACGGTAATGGTGACGTCGGTGCCCGGTTCGCCGCGCATCATGCCGGCAGCCTCTTCCGGCAGGATCTCCTGCAGCGGCTGACCGTCGATGCGGATGATGAGATCGCCCGCCTGGATGCCGGCCCGGTCCGCCGGCGTATTGTCGATGGGGCTGATAACGCGAATGTAGCCGTTCTCCTGGCCCACTTCGATGCCGAGCCCGCCGAATTCACCGGTGGTGGTTTCCTGCAGGCTGTCGTATTCCGAGGCTGCCAGGTAGGAAGAATGTGGATCCAGACCCGCCAGCATGCCGCGTATGGCATTTTCCAGCAGCACTTCGTCGTCCACGTCCTCGACGTAGGACATGCGGATGCGGTCCAGTGCCTGGGTGAACATCCGGACTTCCTCCAGGGGCAGGGGGAGCTTCGGTGTCTGCTGTGCCGGCTGCTGCGCGTTACTGGAAAAGGTTACGCTGGTCAGCAAAGCACCCAATGCGAGGGAACTCAACTGACGCTTGATTTTCTGCATCTCGAACATGTCAGGTGCCTGTATTTACGGAATTTCCGGGTTCTATCCGGACTGCGCCGGTACTGCCAATAATTTCAGTTTACACCGTGGGACGCAATGCCGGATATCGCAAAATCGTCGATATGTCGCGGCATTTGACCACCGTGACCAGTAAAAACTTGCAAGCAGGCACGCAATCCGCCCTGGAACCACCGGGACTATTCCGGCGGCTGCAGCCATTGCATGGGGTCCTGAGGCCGGCCATTATGACGTATTTCGAAATAGCTCCCGGTGATTCGTTGGCCACCGCTGTTACCTGCGGTGGCAATGACACTACCGGCATCGACCCAGGAACCGCGTTCCCTGGTCAGTGTTTCATTATGGCCGTACAGGCTCATGTAACCGTCGCCGTGATCCAGTATCAGCAGTAAACCGGTGCCCCGCAGCCAGTCAGCGAATACCACCCGACCACCGTGCACCGCCCTCACCGGGTCACCTGCTGTCCCGCTGATGGTGATGCCCTGACGCTGCAGATCGCCATTGCCATAGCTATCGCCGAACTGTGCCAGCAGGGGCCCGGATACCGGCCAGGGCAGTTCGCCCCGGCGCTGGGAAAACGGCAGTGCACTGCCGGGCACCGGGATATCCTCCACGGCGCGCTGAACCTCGTCGATCAGTGCCTGCAGTGCCTCCCGGTCCGCCACCAGCCCATCCAGCTCGCTGCGACGATCGCGCATGGCGGTGTCCAGCGCCAGCAGAGCCTGCTGCCGGGCATTGCTAAACTGCTCCTGCTGAGCCAGCTGCTCATCCAGCTGCTGCTGGTGGTTCAACAGTGTGTTCCGGGAGTTTTCCAGCGCCTCGCGGGTTGCCTGGAGGCTGGTCAGAGTCTGCTGATATTCCTCCACCCGTGCCAGTCGGAATGCATTGATGCGGCGGAAATAATGCAGCATGCGTACGGCCACGGCCGGGTCTTCCTGGTTGAGCACCAGCTTCAGTGTGCCCTGGGATCCTGATTTGTAGGCGGCACGCAGGAGCTGCCTGACCTGTTCCAGCTGTTCATTCCTGCTGGCGGTAAGCTGGACCTCCTGGTCCTGCAGCGCCAGCAGGCGACGATTGCCCTCCGCCAGTGCCAGGCGGGTGGCGGCTATCTGCTGCCGGATTTCCGCCAGGCGGGATTCCGCGGTCTGCAGCTGACGTTCCAGTTCCGGGCGCTGCTGCTGCGCCTCGGCAAGCCAGCTCTCAATACGCTGGATAGCCTGGTTCAACTGTTGCAGCTCCTGCCCGGTGGGAGGCGATTCCGCGGCACCGGGAGCGCCGCTCAGGCCGGTTGCCACGACCAGCACACCCAGCGACCGAACCAGTGAAAACTTACAATGGCTGGCAGGCTGCATGGCGCGGTAATTTCCGGATCAGCCGGCGGCGCGCTGTGAGCTTTTCTTGGGGTCCGTCAGCAGGACCCGGCCGCTCATTTCGTCCGGAACTGCCAGCTTTATCAAGGTAAGCAGGGTTGGTGCTATATCGCAAAGTGAACCTTCGCCGTTGAATTCAAGGCTGGTATTGCCGACGTATACCAGCGGGACAGGACCACTGGTATGGGAGGTCAGGGGCTGGCCGGTCTGCTCGTCGACCATTTGTTCCACATTGCCATGATCGGCGGTAATCAGCAGTTCACCCTGCACGTCCTTGATTGCCGCGACAATTTTTTCCAGACATTGGTCCACGGCCTCCACGGCTTTTACTGAGGCGGCAAAATCGCCGGTATGACCCACCATGTCACCATTGGCATAGTTGCAGATGATGGCATCGAACCGGCGTGACCGGATTGCCTCGGTGAGTTTTTCAGTTACCTCGAAAGCACTCATTTCAGGCTTCATGTCGTAGGTTTTCACTCTGGGCGAGGGTACCAGTACTCTTTCTTCGTTCTGGAACGGTTCCTCGCGCCCGCCATTGAAGAAGAAAGTGACGTGGGCATATTTTTCAGTTTCCGCAATACGCAGCTGGGTTTTGCCCTGTGCCGCCAGGTATTCGCCCATCACGTTCTTCAGCGGCTCAGGAGGGAAAGCGCTGGGAGCCTCGATGTCCGCCGCGTACTCGGTCAGCGTGGCGAACTCGGCCAGTGCCGGTCGCGATCGGCGATGGAAGCCGGGAAAGTCTTCGTCGACAAACGCACGGGTAAGCTCCCTGGCCCGGTCGGCACGGAAATTCATGAACAGCACGCAATCGCCGTCACTGACAACGGCGGCAGGGTCCGTCTCGCTGCCTATCAGGGTGGGCTGCACGAACTCGTCGTCTTCATCACGATCGTAAGCAGCCTGCAGTGCATCTGTGGCCGAGTCTGCCTGGAACGGCGCTTCTCCCAGGGTAAGCATGTCATAGACCGGCTGGACGCGATCCCAGCGCGAATCCCGGTCCATGGCAAAGAAGCGACCGGCGAGTGAGGCAATCCTGCTGTCGCCCCTGTCTTGCAACATTGCGTCTGCCCGCTGCAGCGATTCCAGCGCACTGCGAGGCGGGGTGTCCCGACCATCGAGAAAGGCGTGGAGAAAAATCCGCCGGGCACCACGTCTGCTGGCCAGTTCGATGGCAGCAAAAATCTGCTGTTCGTGGCTGTGGATACCGCCGGGTGACAGCAGGCCCATGATATGCACTGCACCGTCGGCAGACACTGCCTGGTCCACGGCCTGGCTGAAAACGGGGTTGGAATAGAATTCGCCAGCCTCGATTGCCTTGTCGATTCGAGTCAGACTCTGGTAGACGACGCGGCCGGCACCCAGGTTCATGTGCCCGACTTCGGAATTGCCCATCTGGCCTTCCGGCAATCCAACTGCCAGGCCCGAGGTGCGAATCAGCGTGTGCCGTTCATTGGCCCAAAGCTGGTCCCAGACCGGTGTGTTGGCGGCGCGTATGGCGTTGTGCTCAGCCTGTTCGCGGTATCCCCAGCCATCCAGTATCAATAACAGGGCGGTAGTCTTCTGCTGTTCATTCATTAAAATAATGTCCCAGTTGGCGATTCTCGACTCGTCAGGAAGCAGTGATCAGCTGTCCGGTGGCTGGTCGTAACATGGAGTCGTTGGTACCCCGATTATACGCGGTGTCGGATCACTTGGAACTTCTTTCAGAACACTCCGGCGTGTATACTGCTCCCCTTTTTACGGACCGCTAACGGCCAGTCCTGGCAGCCGGCAAATTTCCGCTGGTCGGACCGGAATCCGGTTCCCGGCGGCACATCAGACAAGTTGGGGTTATGGAGCAGTTTATTGAGTTCATAGGCAATCACCTGGTACTGGCGGGCTTGTGGCTGGTGCTGGTGGTCGCCATATTTGCGCAGCATCGGTCACGGGCCAGCAGGTCAGTCGGTCCTCAGCAGGCCGTGATGATGATCAATCGCAACGATGCCCGGGTGCTGGATATTCGCGACAGGAAGGAATTCGATACCGGTCATATCGTTGACGCCATCAACATCCCCAACAGCAAACTGGGACAGCGTTTGGCAGAACTGGACAAGCACAAAGACAAGCCGCTTATCGTCGTCTGCAAGATGGGTCAGCATTCCGGCGAGGCCTGCAAGACATTGCAGCAGGCGGGATTCGAACAGGTTGTCAAATTGGGCGGCGGCATCGCCGAGTGGAAGGCGCAGTCTCTTCCGCTGGTACAGAAGTAGCAGGAATCAGTCAACACAGCGAACCACACAACAGGATAGACAATGGCAGACAACGAACAGAATAACGAACAGAACAACGAGCAGAACGGCGCGGCACAGAACGGTGAGCAGGGGCCCAATTTCTCCCTGCAGCGTCTTTACCTCAAGGACATGTCCTTTGAATCACCCAACAGTCCGGAATCTTTTCGTGGTGGTCAGCAATGGCGACCGCAGATTACCTTCGACATCAAGAGCCGCAATAACAAGCTGCAGGACGACCTTTACGAGGTCATCCTGACATTGACGGTGGAGGCCAAGCAGGAGGAACAGGTGGCGTTCCTGGTGGAGGTCCAGCAGGGTGGCATATTCACAGCCAGGGGCCTCGACGATACCCAGCTTGAGCAGGTGCTGGCGACGGTTTGTCCGAACATCATGTTTCCCTACGCCCGGGAAACCATTGATTCCCTGGTGATAAAGGGCAGCTTTCCTCCGCTTATGCTGGCGCCGGTCAATTTTGAGGCGCTGTATGCCCAGCGCAAGCAACAGGAGGCCCAGCAGGCGGCCGGAGGTAATGGTGCCGCCGATGAAGGGGGACAGGCGTCCCCGGGTGAATCGTGAATTGCCGACCTGCCGTTCAGTTTCCACCACGAAATCCCAGCTGTCGCCAGGCTTCGTAAACCACCACGGCGGCGGCATTGGACAGGTTAAGGCTGCGGCTGTCCGGTAGCATGGGCAGCCGCAGCAGCCTTTGCGGGCCCAGCTGACTGCGTATCGTCTCCGGCAGTCCCCGGGTTTCCGGGCCAAACAGCAGATAGTCGCCGTCTTCGTAGCTGACCGCGTCATAGTTCTGCCGGCCCCTGGTGCTGTATCCGTACAGTCGGTGTGTTCCGGCACTGGCGATAAACTGTTCCCAACTGTCGTTTACAATAACCCGGCTGAATTCATGATAATCCAGTCCGGCCCGACGCAAGCGCTTGTCGTCCAGTTCGAAACCCAGTGGTCCTATCAGGTGCAACCTGGCACCTGTATTGGCGGCCAGGCGGATGATGTTGCCCGTGTTGGGAGGTATTTCAGGCTGGTATAGGACGATGTTAAGCATGTAGCATTCTGCCGCGAGCCACGCTGGACGCGGCATCCCGAACCGGTCAACAGGGCCCAAGGTCCGGGCATGTTACGCGGCGGTGGTTGCTGCGCCAGGATCCCGTATTCAGTCCGCAGACTCCTCGCTGTTGCCCAGCTCCTTGATCTTGCGGGTCAGCGTGTTTCTCCCCCAGCCAAGCAACGCGGCAGCATCCCGGCGCCTGCCCGACGTGTGCTTCAGTGCCACATCGATCATGGTGCGCTCGAACATGGGGACTGCCTGGTCAAGAATGGAGGTATTGCCCAGGGCCAGCTCCTGATCGGCCCAGGCTTCCAGTGACTGGGTCCAGCTGCCGGAGTCACCCCGTTGTGTTTCTTGAGCGGCGAATTCAGGGGGCAGGTCATTGACATGCACTTCCCGACTCGATGCCATCACCGTGATCCAGCGACAGAAATTTTCCAGCTGGCGAACATTGCCTGGCCAGTTCAGGTTGGTCAGGTACTGTTCGGTTTCCGGACGCAGCACCTTGGGTTCGACGTCCAGTTCACGTGCGGCCTGGCGAAGAAAATGCCGCGCCAGTTGCGGGATGTCTTCGCGACGGTCGCGCAGCCGCGGGATATGGATGCGAATGACGTTGAGACGATGAAACAGGTCCTCGCGAAACGTGTGCTCCCGGACCAGTTTTTCCAGGTCCTGGTGGGTGGCCGCGATGATACGTACGTCCACCTTGCGGGGCGTATGGCCGCCTACGCGGTAAAATTCACCGTCAGAGAGAACCCGTAACAGTCGTGTCTGGGTGTCCGGAGGCATGTCCCCGATCTCGTCCAGAAACAGGGTGCCGCCGTCCGCCTGTTCAAAGCGCCCCACCCGTTGCTGCGAAGCACCGGTAAATGCCCCCTTCTCGTGGCCGAACAGTTCAGATTCGATCAGTTCCTTGGGAATAGCAGCCACGTTGAGCGGGATAAACGGTCGGTCCCTACGCGGGCTGTGGCGGTGCAGTGCCTGGGCCACCAGCTCCTTGCCGGTACCGGATTCACCGTTGATCAATACTGAAATATTGGATTGGGACAGGCGGCCGATGGCACGGAATACTTCCTGCATGGCCGGTGCTTCGCCGATTATTTCCTGGGCTTTTTCCGTACCTTCGGGAGCACTGTTAATACTCTGCTTGCGCGCGTGCTCCAGGGCACGCTGGGTCATTGCCACGGCCTCCTCTATATCGAAAGGCTTGGGCAGGTATTCGAAGGCACCGCGGCTGTAGGAGGATACGGCGCTGTCCAGGTCCGAATGTGCGGTCATGATGATAACCGGCAGCGCCGGGTACTGGTCCTGGATATTAGACAGCAGCTCCAGCCCGTTGATGCCCGGCATGCGGATATCGCTGATTATGGCGTCCGGCTGATCCTGTTCCAGCCGGTGCAGAAGTTCGTCACCACTTTCAAAGGATTCGGTCTCCAGGCCGGTTTTTTCCAAGGACTTTTCCAGTACCCAGCGAATCGACCTGTCGTCGTCCAGGATCCAGACTGAATTATTAGCGCTCATTGGTGATTGAAACCTCGTTAAACTTGATCGCCATCCGGCAGAGGCAGCGTGATAGAAAAGACCGTTTCCCCCGGGTGGCTGTTGCATTCGATGATGCCACCATGCTGATTCATAATTGACTGGGCAATGGATAAACCCAGCCCGGTGCCCTGGGCACGTCCGCTGATCATCGGGTAAAACAGGGTGTCGGCAATATCGTCCGGGATACCGGGTCCGTTGTCGATAACGTCAATCCTTGCCACCAGCCGGTGCAGAATGCTGCCGATGGTCACGTTGCGCAAAACCCGGGTTTTCAAACAGATAGTACCCAGGTCATGATTGATGTTGGTGCTTTCCAGTGCCTGTACGGCATTGCGGACGATATTCAACACCGCCTGTATAAGCTGTTCCTCGTCTCCCAGCACCGGGGGAATACTGGGATCGTAGTCCTTGCAGAGCTCGATGGCCTTGTCGCTGATCTCGGCCTTGACCAGGCTGGATACGCGTTCCAGCACTTCGTGGATATTCAGTGAATCCAGTTCCGGCAGCTTGCGCGAGCCGGTCAGCCGGTCCACCAGGTTGCGCAGTCGATCCGCCTCTTCGATGATGACGTTGGTGTAGTCCTTGAGCTCCTCTTCAGCCAGCTCCTTTTCCAGCAACTGGGCCGCGCCACGAATTCCACCCAGGGGATTCTTGATCTCGTGGGCCAGGCCCCGGACCAGTTCCCGGGTCGTTGCCTGGGTCGACAGCAGCACCTCGTCACGGCTGATTCTCTGCGAGTAATGCAGCGAATGGATCTCCATGGTCAGGCGTGGTTCGTCGTCTTCCTCAAACGGGTTGATACTGTAGTCCACTACGATGTCCTTGCCGGATGACAGGCGTAAAGACGCTCGGTGCTTGGTGAAACTGCTGCCATTCTCCAGGGCCTGCCTGATTCCCCTGATGTCCTCGCTGGCACCCACCAGGATGTCATGCAGCGTCAGTTTGGGTGCCTGGTTGTCACTGATTTCCAGCAACGACTCCGCCTCCAGGTTCAGGTAAAGAATGCGCAGGTTCCTGTCCAGCAGCAAGACACCGGTCTTGAGCTGATCCAGCAGGCGGTGATGGTATTTTTCCAGAGTCACGAACAGGATCCCGGGTTATTAACGCCCTCGTTATTCCGACCACGATGCGCGCATCCAGACGACGGCCAGTAATGGGTAACCCATCTATGCAATAACCAAACCAATACCTGCAGCCTGCTTCAATTACTGGCAATTCCCTGTTCAGGCACGAATTCCGGGCGTCACAACCGCGATAACATGCGGGGGCAGCGGGTCAATCGGTCACTGTCAAACCTACTATGCACTATAATAGTGCAAAATGCGAAGGCTTATGCAGACAGGATGGTGCGGGTCCAACCGGAGGTTCTGTTAAAACCAAGATTCAGGACACCGGGAAGTGGATAGCCCGCACTGTCAGAGGGCACCCCACAGGACTGCCGGCCGGCTGCGGTCAGGGCAGGTTTGCCATGAAAAAAGCCCGGGACAGGCCCGGGCTTCAGGTGGTAACGCACTGCAATTGCCGTTACTAGACGCTGTAGTACATGTCGAACTCAATCGGGTGAGTTGTCATGGCCAGGCGCACGCACTCTTCTTTCTTCAGCGAGATGTAGCCGTCGATCAGGTCATCGTCGAACACATTGCCGGCCTTGAGGAAGTCGCGGTCCTGGTCCAGGGCGGACAGCGCTTCTTCCAGGCTGCCACAAACCTGGGGAATTTGCGCTTCCTCTTCCGGTTCCAGGTCATAAAGGTCCTTGCTGGCCGGGTCGCCCGGGTGGATCTTGTTCTGGATACCGTCGAGACCTGCCATCAGCATGGCGGCAAAGAACAGGTAAGGATTGGCCGTGCAATCACCGAAACGGACTTCGATGCGAATCGCTTTCGGGTTACCGCCGAGGATGTAGGGAATGCGAATTGCCGCGGATCGGTTCCTGGAAGAATAGGCCAGCAGCGTGGGCGCTTCGAAGCCTTTGACCAGGCGCTTGTAGGAGTTGGTTGCGGCATTGCCGAACGCGTTCAGCGCCTTGGCGTGCTTGATGATGCCGCCGATATAGTAGATCGCTTCTTCGGCCAGTCCGGCATACCCGTCGCCGGCAAAGACGTTCTTGCCATCCTTGAAGATCGACTGGTGGCAGTGCATGCCGCTGCCGTTATCGCCAACCAGTGGCTTGGGCATGAAGGTGGCCGTCTTGCCGAATGCTGCAGCCACGTTGTGGACACAGTACTTCAGTATCTGGACCTCGTCGGCCTTGGCAACCAGGCTGTTGAACTTGGTGCCGATTTCGTTCTGACAGGCATTACCCACTTCGTGGTGATGCAGGTCGATGCTCAGACCCATGGCGGCCATGGTTTCACTCATGGCGCAACGCAGGTCGTGGGCCGAGTCCACCGGTGGAACCGGGAAGTAGCCGCCTTTTACCTTGGGTCGGTGTCCCAGGTTACCCCCTTCGAATTCCGCGCCACTGGCCCAGGCAGCTTCCTCTGAATGGAGCTTGTAGCTGGCACCTTCCATGTCGGCGTTCCAGCGTACATCGTCGAATACGAAAAATTCCGGTTCCGGTCCGAAATAGGCAGTGTCGCCGATTCCGGTGGATTTCAGGTATTCTTCCGCCCGGCGCCCGACGGAGCGGGGATCGCGGTTATAACCCTGCATGGTTTTCGGTTCAATAACGTCGCAGCGCAGATTAACCTGGGGCTCGTCAGCGAAAGGATCCATTACCGCGGTGCTGTCGTCAGGTCGCAGGATCATGTCTGATTCGTTGATGCCTTTCCAGCCGGCAACGGAAGAACCGTCGAACATGCTGCCCTCGAAGAATTCCGCATCGATGCGCTCCGCCGGGAAAGTGACGTGCTGTTCCTTGCCCTTGGTGTCTGTAAAACGGAGGTCAACCCACTTTACATCGTTCTCTTTGATTAAATTTAGTGTCTTTTCAGACATTACTGATCCTCCGTGTGATCATACCGATATGGTGTATTTATCATGAAGTCTATCCGGGAAGTGTCCATGGGCCGGATTCGCGACGCGGCCCCTTCCTTTCCTGCTTCCGAACATCCAGTCAAGAAGCAAATCGTCGTGCTGCGCGATTGGCTTGCCTTGAGTGCTAGTGGTGGAGCAAAATATATGCCATAACCTGTGAAGTTAAAAGTCCCACATATCAGGGGCTTAGAAAGACTGGAGCCCAACCTCAGCACTATATTAGTGCATAAGATTTTCAAGCGCACTAATTATGTGCATTTAAATTGTCGTCTGGTCGGAAGTAAGGCAAGCGGCTCCAGCACCAGCGGATTCATTCTCCCTGCCAGCCACCAGTCGCGGGCCAGCCCCCCAGGATCTGTTTATGCTGTTCGTCGTCAAGCTTTATCCGGAAATCACTATCAAGAGTCGCCCGGTGCGGCGCCGGCTGGTCAGGATGCTGCGGCGCAATATCAGGAAACTGTTGCGGGAGCTTGACGATGGCGTGGCGGTAGTCGGCGAATGGGACGTAATCGATATCGACACCACGTCGGACAACGCCGGGCTGGTCGATGAGGTGTGCGAACGACTGCAATGTACTCCGGGGATCGCCCAGTTTCAGCTGGTGGAGCGTTATCCCCTGACTGATCTTGATGCCATCGTTGCCGCCTGCCTGCCGTTCTATAAAGAAAAGCTGCAGGGCAGGACCTTTGCCGTGCGCTGTAAGCGGCAGGGCAGGCACGGTTTCACCTCCGTCGACGTGGAACGTCATGTCGGCGCCGCCCTGCTGCAGCAGACCGGGGCATCCGGAGTCCGGCTGAAAGCACCCGATGTCACGGTGCAGCTGGAAATCAGGCAGGATCTTGTGCACGTTGTCAGGGAACAGCTGCCCGGGCTGGGTGGTTTTCCCCTGGGCTCGCAGGACCCGGTGTTGTCACTGATTTCCGGTGGTTTTGATTCGGCAGTGTCCAGCTACCTGTGCATCCGCCGGGGTCTGTTGACCCACTTCTGCTTTTTCAATCTGGGAGGCAAAGAGCATGAGCTGGCGGTCAAGGAAGTGGCGTTGTACCTGTGGATGAAATTCAGCGCCTCCCACCAGGTACGCTTTGTTTCCGTGCCGTTCGAAGCGGTGGTAACCGAAATTCTGTCACAGGTGGAAAATTCCCAGATGGGGGTGATTCTCAAGCGGATGATGCTGCGAGCCGCGACGCAACTGGCCGACCGCCTGAACATCCAGGCCCTGGTTACGGGTGAGGCGGTTGCCCAGGTGTCCAGCCAGACGCTTCCCAACCTGGCAGCCATCGACAGCGTGACTGACAAGCTGATATTGCGACCCCTGATCCTGTCAGGCAAGCAGGATATCATCGATATCGCCCGGGATATCGGCACCGAGGATTTTTCCAAGCATATCCCCGAGTATTGCGGGGTGATTTCCGATAAACCCACGACCCGCGCCAGACCGGAACGTATCCAGCGGGAGGAATCACGATTCAACCTGCAGCTGATCGACGAGGCAGTGGCCACGGCCCGAATTCAGCTGATCAGCGATGTCATTGACGATCTGGCCACACCGCACGATGAAATCGGTGTTATCGACCACCTGGAGCCGGGTATCACACTAATAGACATTCGACACCCCGACGAACTGGCAAGGACACCACTGCCGGATGCAGCAAGGGACGATATCACCCTGTTGCAGGTGCCGTTTTATCAGTTGCCTTCTTTCATGGAGCAACAGGACCCCGGCGGTAACTACCTGCTTTATTGCGACCGGGGATTGATGAGCAGGCTTCACGCTGCCCACCTGATGGACCAGGGCTTCTGCTCGGTGCGGGTCTATCTGCCGTCCTGAGTAGGCGACGAAGCCACCGCTTTCCCGGCTCGATATCCTTTCCAGGTGTCCTGTTGGGCGGTCCGCTGCCCGCTGCTCTTACCCGTCAGTCGCGCCGCGGTGCAGATCGCTGACGGCCTGGCCGGGAAAGCGGTATGCTGCTGCGTGCAGCAGGCGATCCCGGATGTATTGGCAACCCGCCTCGTGTATACTCGCCGCCTTTTGGATCGGGGCCTCCGGGGTCACGATCAGGTCAACCACTAGAGGCCGGTCAGCCAGTGATAGAGAAAATCAGGAACATCGCGATCATCGCCCATGTCGATCATGGCAAGACCACGCTGGTGGACAGGCTGTTGCAGCAATCCGGGACCCTGGAAACCCGTGGCAAGAACATCGACCGGGTCATGGATAGCAATGACCAGGAGCGCGAACGGGGAATTACCATCCTGGCCAAGAACTGTGCCATTACCTGGCAGGATTACCGGATCAATATCGTCGATACCCCCGGTCACGCCGATTTCGGTGGTGAAGTTGAACGGGTGATGTCCATGGTAGACAGCGTGTTGCTGCTGGTTGATGCCGTGGAAGGACCCATGCCCCAAACCCGCTTCGTGACGCAGAAAGCGTTCGCAGCGGGACTTAACCCTATCGTGGTGATCAACAAGGTGGACCGGGAAGGCGCCCGTCCAGACTGGGTTCTGAACGAGGTATTCGATCTCTTCGACCGGCTCGGGGCCAACGAAAGCCAGCTGGATTTTCCCGTGATCTATGCCTCCGCGGTACAGGGCATTGCCGGCGACGACCATGAGCAGCTGGCCGAGGACATGCAGCCGCTCTTTGCAACCATTGTTCAGCACGTGCCGCCACCGGACGTGGACAGAAACGGCCCTTTCCAGATGCAGATCAGTGCGCTGGATTACAGCAGCTATGTCGGTGTGATCGGAGTCGGCCGAATAACCCGCGGACAGGTGCGACCCAACATGGTCGTGACAATCGTGGACAGCGAGGGCAAGACGCGCAAGGGCAAGATCCTGCAGGTTAAAAATTACCTGGGCCTGGAGCGCATCGACGCCAGTCTTGCCGAAGCGGGTGATATCGTCAGCATCAACGGCATCGACAGGCTGCGAATTTCCGATACGCTGTGCGACCCGGAACAGGTGCAGGCGCTGCCACCGCTGACGGTGGACGAACCGACTATCAATATGACCTTCCAGGTGAACGATTCACCGTTCGCCGGTCAGGACGGCAAATTCATCACTACCCGGAACATCAAGGAACGCCTGGACAGGGAACTGCTGTACAACGTCGCCCTGCGGGTGGAACAGGGCGACTCGCCTGACAAGTACAAGGTGTCAGGACGCGGCGAACTGCACCTGTCGGTGCTGATCGAGACCATGCGCCGCGAAGGCTATGAACTGGCCGTCTCCCGTCCTGAAGTCATCGAGCATGAAGTGGATGGCGTCAAACAGGAGCCTTACGAGGAGCTGGTCATCGACTGCGACGAACAGCACCAGGGTAGCGTGATCGAGGAACTGGGCAAGCGCCGTGCCGATATGCAGGAGTTGATTCCCGATGGCAAAGGTCGGGTCAGAATGGCATTCCTCATTCCTACGCGGGGCCTTATCGGATTCCGGTCACAGTTTCTCAGCATGACTTCCGGCAGCGGGATAATGACTCATGTTTTTGATCATTACGGTACGGTAAAGACGGGCGAGCTGGCGCGACGCAACAACGGTGTCCTGGTATCCATGGTGTCAGGCAAAACGCTTGGCTATGCCCTGTTCAACCTGCAGGAAAGAGGACGACTGTTCGTCGGACCCAACGTTGAAGTTTACCAAGGAATGATTGTCGGCCTGCACAATCGTGAAAACGACCTGGTGGTGAATCCCACCAAGGCCAAGCAGCTGACCAATATACGGGCATCCGGCAGCGATGAAAACATCATCCTGACTCCCCCGGTGTCGCACAGCCTTGAACAGGCCATGGAATTCATCGACGACGACGAGCTGGTAGAGGTTACGCCGTCCCACATTCGTTTGCGAAAAAAGTACCTTACTGAAAATGAAAGAAAACGGCACAGCCGTGGCAGTCAGGAGCGTGGCTGAGGCGCCGGGACCCGCCTGGGAAATGTCGATGAATTTCTGCAAAGACAATAGGCGGGACTGGCGATAATATACGGTAAACCCGGCAATTGTCGGACGCGGTCCATCAATTGTCGTTACTGCGAACAAGAGGTAACCCGTGCTGGTCTTATACCCTGAATTGAAACCGTATAATCGACATCAGCTGCGCGTGTCGGATATTCATGAACTTTACCTGGACGAGGCCGGAAATCCTGACGGTATACCCCTGCTGTTTCTGCATGGTGGGCCCGGCAGCGCGTGTGACTATGCCTCGCGACGTTTTTACGATCCCGAACTCTACCGCATAATCACCTTCGACCAGAGGGGTTGCGGCCGCTCCACGCCCCATGCAGAGCTGAGGGAAAACGACACCGACAGCCTGGTACAGGATATCGAAGCCATTCGTAAACACCTTGGCATCGACAGGTTGGTGTTGTTCGGTGGCTCCTGGGGCTCCACCCTGGCGCTGCTGTATGCGCAATCCTATCCCGAGCACGTACGCGCCATGATCCTGCGCGGTATATTCCTGTGTCGCCAGGCCGACCTTGACTGGCTTTACGTGGACGGCGCCAGCAGGATATTCCCTGATCACTGGAAAGAATTCGTTGAATTCATTCCGGAGGATGAGCGAGGTGACCTGGTGACAGCCTATTACCGCAGACTGACCAGTAAAGACGAACTTGCCCGCATGGCTGCCGCGCGTTCCTGGGTCAGCTGGGAAACCAATTGTTCCAGGCTGCGTCCCGGCTCCGATGTCCAGAAGCGAATTTCCAAACAGCACAATGCCCTGGCGATGAGTCGTATCGAATGTCACTTCTTCGTAAACCGGGGGTTCGTTCAGGAAAACCAGATATTGAACAACCTGTCTAAAATAGAGCATATTCCGGCGAAAATCATCCACGGTCGTTATGATATGGTCTGCCCATTGGACAATGCAGTGGTTCTCCATGAACGCTGGCCGGCAGCGGAACTCTATATCATCCGTGAAGCAGGCCACTCCGCTGCGGAGCCCGGTATCACCGATGCCCTGATACGGGCCAGTGGAGACCTGGCCAGGGAACTGGACGAACAGGAACCTGTCGAAGACTGATGTGGCATAGGGAATCTCTCCGGCAGTGATAACGGTTATTCAGCGGGTCGCGTCAGCCAGCGTCCTGGTCGACGATGAAATTGTCGGCAGCATCGACAGGGGAATTCTGGCCTTGGTGGGGCTGGAGAAAGGTGACTCACAACAGACGGTTGAAGACAGGCTGGATCGCATTCTGTCCTACCGGATTTTTCCCGATAACCAGGGCAGGATGAACCTCAGTCTGCGTGACACGGGCGGAGGACTGTTGCTGGTGTCACAATTTACCCTGGCGGCGAATACCCAGCGTGGACTTAGGCCGAGTTTTTCCGCAGCCCTGGAACCGGCCGCGGCTCAGAAGCTCTACGAGCACCTGGTGCTGGAAGCCCGGAAACGACACGACCGGATTGCCAGTGGACAGTTTGCGGCCGACATGCAGGTATCGCTGGTCAACGATGGGCCGGTTACGTTTATTCTCTAGTCGGAGCCACAGTTCGGCACTGGTAAAACTGAGAAACAGCCTGGCAAGTAATCGGTAGGTCGCGTTACTGGTTGGTGGCTTCTTCGGCAGCTTCGTCGGCTGCCTGTTTCCTGCGGGCCAGTTTGCCGGCGAATATACCCACCTCGAACAGTGCCCACATGGGCAGGGCCAGCATCGACTGGGTGAAGGGGTCCGGCGGGGTGAGCAGCATGGCCACGACAAAACAGCCGACCACCACGTAAGGGCGTTTGGCGGTCAGGGATTCGGGTTCTGCCAGCCCTGCCATGATAAATAGAAATACCGCGATGGGTACTTCAAAGGCAATGCCGAAGGCAAAGAAAATGGTCAGGGCAAAACTGAGAAAGCTGCTGATGTCCGGTGCCACCGCGATACCTTCCGGTGCCACTGAGATAAAAAACCGGAACACGATGCCGAACAGAACATACCGGGCGAAGGCAATGCCCAGGTAGAAGAGGGCGACGCTGGAGATGAACAGTGGCATGGCCACGGCTTTTTCGTTCTTGTAAAGACCAGGCGCAATAAAGGACCACAGCTGATACAGGATATAAGGTGCGGCTATGACAAAGGCGGCATAGAAGGTCAGTTTGAACGGCGCGAAAAAGGGGGATGTCGGATCGATGGCGATCATGCTGGAATTTTCCGGCAATGCCGCGATCAACGGGTCGGCAATGAAAACGTAGATCTCGTTGGCGAACGGGAACAGGCACAGGAAGAAAATCAGCACTGCTGCCAGCGACTTGAGAATCCGATCACGCAGTTCCACCAGGTGATCGATAAGGGTAAGTTCCTTCTCTTCCTCGGCCGCACTCATGACTTGTCACCGGAAGATGATTCGCTGTTTCCTGATTTCCCCAACTGCTCTTCGATTTCCTTCCTGGTAGTGTCCACTTCGCGGGAAATGTCGTTTACGTAATTGACCGCCTGTTTGAGCTCGCCCTTGATCGAAGAATCCCTGGCCGTGGCATTACTGTTCTTTGCGGTGGCGCTACCGGGCTGCGGCGGGACTGCCCTGTCGGATTCCGCGGACTGGGGAGAGCCTGGTTCGGCAGTCTCGGCGGCAGGGCCGGTATCGTCTTCCCGCTCTGCGTTACCCTTGGAATCTGCTGACTGGTTATCCTCCAGGCTGGCTGACTTGCCGATATCGTCAGCCAGGTCCTTCGCCTGCTTCTTGGCGTCCTCCACTTCCGCAAGGATTGATTCGTTATGCAGCTGCCGGCGGATTTCATCGGCGTTAAGCTCTCGCTCCACTTCCGATTTGATCTTGTAAAAGCTGCGCCGGAACCTGCCAATCCACAGGCTGGCGGTTTTTACTGCCGCGGGCAGACGCTCCGGACCGATAACCAGCAGGGCCACGACAAAAATTAACAATAATTCCGCTGGACCAATATCAAACATAGACCTGAAACCAGATGCTCCGGGATGGAAGGGTAGACCGGCTATGGCGGCGACGGTTTGTCAGCAAGCCGTATCCCGGGTGAGAAGTGAAAGCGGTCGTGTCAGCTCTTGGCGGCCGAATCGCCGTTGGCCGCTTCGGTTTTCTCCGGGGTTGCCACACTGGCACTGTCGATGCGCTTGTCGTCCCCGGTAGAGTCGATGGCATCAGCCTCCGATCCGGCCTCGTTGTCCTTATCGTCTTCTTCATCGTCTTTCATGGCTGACTTGAATCCCTTCAAGGCGCCGCCCAGGTCGGAACCCAGGTTGCGAAGTTTCTTGGTGCCGAACAGCATTACCACAATCAGTAAAATGATCAAAAGCTGCCAAATTCCAATACCACCAATGCCCATGCATTACCTCCGATAGTCGATTTCCAGATCGGTATGTCACCGGTTTGTCTCTGAAAACCTCACTGATTAGTCCGCGACGCCTTCTCGACGAGGCCGGATATGTTAAAGCGTTTTTCCAGTTCCTCCAACACCTGGCGGGCGCTCAGGTCAAGGTGACTCAGCATGACCATGCTGTGAAACCAGAGGTCCGCGGTTTCCCTGATTACCTGGGTCCGGGCACTCTCTGAAGGGTCGTCCTGGCAGTCTTTAGCCGCCACGATTGTCTCCACGGCCTCTTCACCCACTTTTTCCAGGATCTTGTTGAGCCCTTTCTGGTGCAGGCTGGCAACGTAGGAGTCGCTGCTGTCGGCCCGCCTGCGCTGCTCCAGAATCTCGGTGAGTTGGTCAAGGATATCACTCATAGGGGGTTTCCGCAGAAAAATCGGATGGTTATTGATCGCCGTACAGCTGCGCAGGGTCGCGGATGACCGGGTCTACGGTCTGCCACCGGCCATCGACGAATTTCTGGAAGAAACAGCTTTCCCGACCGGTATGGCAGGCCACGCCGCCTGACTGTCGTACCAGGTAACAGACCGAGTCATTGTCGCAGTCGAGAAACACGTCGACAAGCTCCTGAACATTGCCGGATTGCTCACCCTTGCGCCACAGCGATTGTCGCGAACGGGACCAGTACACCGCTCTTTTTTCCGCTATGGCAGTTTTCAGCGCCTCGCGATTAAGCCATGCCTGGGTAAGGATACGCTTACTAACCTGTTCCTGGGCAATGACCGGAACCAGGCCGTCGGTGTTCCAGTTGATCTGTTCGAGATAGTCTTCAGTCATGGTGCGTCCATTATGCCAGGGGCACTCCCCGACCGCCGTGAATTATAGGCCAACCGTCCCGGTTTGCCAGGGTTACAGCGGATATTTCCAGGCATCAGCGACGCAGCAGTAACCACAGGCCAACAGTACCCAGCAACAGCGAGGCAACCGGCAGGGTGCCGACGAACCCGGCCAGCGCAGGATGGGCCACGACCAGGGCAAGGACCATGACGGTGACGCCGGCCAGTACCGAGCCGGTACGGCGTGCCGTCTCACGCTGTTGCCGCAAAGCCTGTTCGGCCCGCAGGCTGGCGTTGATTTCACCGAGTTGCCGCGCTTCCCGGATTGCGTCTATGGACAGCTGCGGCAGCTCCGGCAGCTGATCGATCCAGTCCGGCACGTTCTCCCGCAGTCGCGTCAGCAGGGCAACGGGGCTAAGTCGTCGGGCATTCCATTTCTCCAGGTAGGGCAGCGCAGTCTGCCAGAGATCCAGTTCCGGATAGAGCTGTCGTCCCAGGCCCTCGATGTTGAGCAGGGTCTTCTGCAGCAGCACCAGCGGCGGCTGTACTTCCATGTTGAAACGCCCCGCTGTACGGAACAGCTGAACCAGTATCTGGCCGAAGGAAATGTCCTTCAGCGGTTTCTCAAAGATCGGTTCACAGACCGTGCGCATGGCCGCTTCGAATTCGGTAACCCGGGTATTTTTGGGTACCCAGCCGCATTCCACGTGCAGTTCTGCCACCTTGCGATAATCCCGCTTGAAAATAGCCAGCAGGTTCCTGGCCAGGTACTGCTGATCCGCCGGGCTAAGGGAGCCGATGATGGCGCAGTCGATGGCGATATACCGGGGTTTGTCCTGGTGATCGGGGTTCACGAAGATATTGCCCGGATGCATGTCGGCGTGGAAAAAACTGTGTTCGAAAACCTGGGTGAAAAAGATCTCCACTCCAGTCTCGGCAAGTTTTTTCAGGTCCACACCGCGGGACGTCAAGGCTGCCACGTCGGCTACGGGGATACCGTATATACGCTCCATCACCAGCATGTTGCGGCGACTGTAGTCCCAGTATACACGCGGCACGTACAGCACGTCGGAATGACTGAAATTACGCCGCAGCTGGGTGGTATTGGCACCTTCGGCAAGGAGGTCGAGTTCATCGATAATGACTTTTTCGTAGTCATTTATGACTTCCACCGGGCGCAGGCGCTTGCCGATGGGAATGCGATTTTCGATGTGCAGCGCCAGCCATTTCAACAGGGCGATATCTGCGCGTATGGTTTTCTCGATTCCGGGACGGATCACCTTGACCACCACTTCCTCGCCGGTTTTCAGCCTTGCCGCGTGAACCTGGGCGACCGAGGCCGAAGCAAGGGGCCTGGCGTCCAGTTCACTGAAAACCGTGGAGGCGTCCAGGCCCAGGGCGGTGCTGGCCATCTCCATGATTCCGGGAGACTGGAAGGGTGGTACATTGTCCTGAAGACCCTGCAGGGCATCCGCCAGTTGCGGATCCAGAAAATCCCGCCGGGTGGACAACAGCTGGCCAAACTTGATGTAGATGGGTCCCAGTTCCTCAAGGGCCAGGCGCAATCGCTGATACCGTGCCAGCCTGCGGACCCGGCTGTTGGTCCAGGGCAGGCCCAGGACGAAGAGAAACGTCTTGATCAGCAGGGTGCCCCGCCCGCGCAGATAGTCGCCAAGCCGATACTTGGCGACTACAGTAAGAATCTTGGTCAGGCGTAACAGTTGCAGCACGGTCGGTACAGCACTCCTTGGTGTCAGGGATTACCCGCTGGCTGATCGGGATTCGCCTGCAGTTTGCCGGTCAGCAGGTCAATGCGCGCCTGCAGCCTGTCCAGGCGTAACCGCAGCGCGTCCAGTTCCTGATCAAAAACTTCAACCTGGTTCCCGGGGGGCACCAGGCGGCCCTCCTCGTGAAGGTACTCGTCGATATTGCGCTTTACGCTCTCGGTACCGCTCCGCGTAAGGTTTTTCACGCCGGCAAGCAGCTGCTGCAGGCCGTGGGTCGGCACATCGCCGATTATCCGTGACAGTGGTTCCTGCCAGTCGATTTCCATGCCGCTGAACAGCCGGTAAACCGACTGGACAAATTCACCGTCACCGCCGACCTGGATAGCCGGATTCACCAGGGGCCGCTGGTCCGGGCGTGCGCCAAGCATTCCCAGCAGTGCCGTGGCGGAGCCGCTGATGCTGCCGTCGAAGGGAAGGTGGGGAGAGTCCTCGGCGAAGTCGTCAGATACTGGTTCGCCATCCGCTGGCAGTGTCCCGTCCTGGCACTCGGTGCCGTTGGTGAAGCCACGCGGGCGGGGAGCGTTGCTCAACACCACGCTTGCCGGGTAGAAATGAATATAGATTTCCAGGGATGGTCTGTTTACCTGCAATAAAAGGCACTTACCGCTGAGATTGGCAACTTCCCCGGCCACTTTGCTGTCGCTGGCGATACAGCGGTTCAGCATCAATTCAAACGGGAGCAGCAGGGATGCAGAGTGCGCGGATTTCGACATGGCTGTTTCACTCGTGTCCTGGCGACGGTGGATTTCCGGAGCATTTACCCGAATCAGGCGTCTACCGGCTTGAACCCGAGGTGAATCGCACAGACACCTCCCAGCACATTATGAAAGCGGGTATCGATGAAGCCGGCGGCCTGCATCATCTGGCTGAGGGTCTGCTGATCCGGGTGCATGCGAATGGATTCAACCAGGTAGCGGTAGCTGTCGCCGTCGCCCGTGATCAGCCTGCCAGCCAGCGGCCAGAGGCCGGAATACAGGTCGTAAGCCTTGCCGATCAGCGGATTGACGGGCTTGGAAAACTCCAGAATCACTGCGCGGCCACCGGGCTTGAGGGTTCTGAACATGGAGCGCAGGGCGGCGTCCTTGTCGGTGACGTTGCGCAATCCGTAGGCGATACAGATACAGTTGAAGCTGGCCTCGGCAAAAGGCAGCGCCTCGGCGTCGACCTGGCTGAAGACTATATTGCCGGCGGCGCCATGGTCGATGATGCGGTCGCGGCCCACCCGCAGCATGGAACCATTGATGTCGGCCAGCACCACCTGACCACTGTTGCCCACCAGGCGACTGAATTGCAGGCTGAGATCCCCGGTTCCGCCGGCCAGGTCCAGGACTTTGTGGCCTGGTCTGACCGCGCTCAATTCGATGGTAAGCCTTTTTATCAGTCGATGACTGCCTAGAGACATGACATCGTTCATGATGTCGTACTTGCCGGCCACGGAATCGAAGACGGCGGCAACCAGTCCCGGTTTTTCCTCAACGGGAACCGTCTGATAGCCGAAATGCGTGGTTTCCCTGGAATCCGGTGTCTCGGGCATGGGCTGCTGGTTACTCGCTTGGGGGGTCTTCAGATTTAAGAGGGACAATACTAACGACCTGGGTTCCCGGAGGCAATGGCTCCCGGGATGCGCCGGCGGCGCGAAGCTTTTCCAGGTATTGTGTCCAGTATCTCTCGCGGTTCGTGCCCAATTCGCGAAGATAGTTCCAGCTGTAGATTCCCGAGTTGTGGCCATCGTCAAACACTAGCCGTACCGCGTAATTGCCGGTAAGCTCGAGGCTGCTGATGCCGACTCCTTTCTTTCCGGTCTGCAGTACTTCCTGGCCGGCCCCGTGTCCCCGAACTTCCGCCGAAGGCGAATGGACCCTGAGGAACTCGGCGTCCAGTTTGTGGGTCTCTCCATCCTGGTAGCTGAGCTCGAGGATACCGGACTTGCGATGGAGACGGATGTCCGTCGGCGTGTTGTCCACTGACGTCATGGCGGTCACAGAATGAACCGGCTCAGGTCCTCGTCCCTGGCCAGTTCACCCAGCTGGTCGTCGACATAATTGGCGTCCACGACCAGTTCGCTGTTACCCCCGACCACGATATCGGCAGCGCTGTAGGAAATTTCCTCCAGCAGCCGCTCCATGACCGTGTGCAGTCGTCTGGCACCGATATTTTCAGTGCGCTCGTTGACCTGCCAGGCGGTTTCGGCGATCCGGGCGATACCATCGTCGGTGAAGCGCAACTGCAGGTCTTCCGTTGCCAGCAGGGCACGATACTGCTCGGTGAGGGAAAAGTCCGGTTCCACCAGAATGCGTTTGAAATCCTCGGCATTGAGCGGGTCCAGTTCGACCCTGATCGGCAATCGACCCTGCAGTTCAGGAATCAGGTCCGAGGGTTTGGACAGGTGGAAGGCGCCGGAGGCGATAAACAGGATGTGATCGGTTTTCACGCTGCCATACTTGGTGGTAACGGTGGACCCCTCGATCAGCGGTAACAGGTCCCGTTGCACGCCTTCCCGGGAAACACTGGCGGATCCCTGTTCGTGGCGGTTTGTCACCTTGTCGATTTCATCCAGAAAGACGATGCCGGTCTGCTCTGCGGCGATTACCGCGCGGTTCTTGATATCATCCTCATTGACCAGCTTGGCGGCTTCCTCGTCCTTGATGACTTTCAGTGCCTGTTTTACCGTCATGCGCCGGGAGCGCTTGCGGCCGGAATTCATGTTGGAGAACATGTTTTTCAGCTGACTGGTCATATCCTCCATGCCAGGTGGCGCCATGATTTCGAACCCGGCGGAGGATTCGGCAATCTTGATTTCAATTTCCTTGTCGTCCAGTTCACCTTCACGCAGTTTTTTACGGAACATCTGCCGGGCGGCAGACTGACCCTGCTCCGCTTCCGTCTCTTCACCCCGGGCCTGGGGGAGCAGCACATCCAGCACCCGCTCTTCGGCATGGTCCTCCGCCACGTGCTGCACTTTGTGGATTTCCTCTTCGCGAAGCATCTTCACCGCGACGTCCACCAGGTCCCTGATGATCGATTCCACATCACGCCCGACATAGCCCACCTCGGTGAACTTGGTTGCTTCCACCTTGATAAACGGGGCATGCGCCAGCCTGGCCAGGCGGCGGGCAATCTCGGTTTTACCCACGCCGGTGGGTCCGATCATCAGGATATTTTTCGGCGTGACCTCGTTTCGGACATCTTCGTTCAGGTTCATGCGCCGCCAGCGGTTGCGCAGCGCGATGGCCACTGCGCGCTTGGCGTCGTTCTGGCCGACGATATGCTTGTCGAGTTCGGAAGTGATTTCTCGGGGTGTCATGGTGGACATGGTGCTACTTACCTTTGCTCGGACCCGGCCGGTAATCAGGACAGGGACAACTCTTCAATGGTGTGATTCTGGTTGGTGTAGACGCAGATTTCGCCGGCGATGCGGAGGCTCTGCTCGACAATGGCCCGGGCGTCAAGACTGGTATGTCGCAACAGCGCCCGGGCCGCGGACAGGGCATAGGGACCACCGGAACCGATGGACATGATGGCGTCATCCGGTTCGATGACATCACCATTTCCGGAAATAATAAGTGAGGCCTCACTATCGGCCACCACCAGCAATGCCTCGAGCCGGCGCAAGGCGCGTTCGGTACGCCATAACTTGGCAAGTTCCACCGCCGCCCGGGTCAGCTTGCCCCGGTGCTGTTCCAGCTGTTCCTCGAAGCGCTCGAACAGGGTGAAGGCGTCCGCTGTGCCCCCGGCGAAACCGGCAATGACCTTGCCGTCATGTAGTCGGCGAACTTTCCGGGCGTTGCCCTTCATGATCGTGTTGCCCTGGGATACCTGTCCGTCGCCGCCAATGACGACCTTGTCGTCACGGCGCACAGATACGATGGTGGTGCCTCGGTATTGTTCCACAATGCTCTCCACGGTGGTGTCAGACTGAACGGAGTGCCCGGCGGGTCAGTTACGGCCCCGCGCGAATCGGGTAGGGGAGCCACGACAGTGACTTACAAATTCTGTTGTCAGGCCCTACATGGGGGAGGATCGCGGTATTTCAACCGGGATCAGAGCAGATCCAGGGGAAAACTGCTGATATCGTTGCGCTGCAGCAGGCTGCGGATGGTGTTCAGTTCAGCACCGTTGCTGAACGGTCCCGCCTGCACCAGGTGCAGGGTTCGGCCGGTAACAGACTGTCGGGTGATAAACGCGTTGACGCCAATTTCTTCCAGCATGTCAAGTTGACGCTGGGCGCTGCTGACCTGTTGAAATGCACCGATCTGCAGCAGACGGCCACGGGCGGCAATGGCGACTTGCGATTGCGTCGGTGGCGGTTCCGTTGCTTCCAGTTCCTCCTCCGTGATGGGTACCGGGGTTGCCTCCACGACCACTTCGTACTGGGGGAGGTCGCGGTAGAATTCCAGGTCGAGGGGCGTTTCAGCCCCGGCTGCCGCGCTTTCCTCCTCATCGGGCGCGGGTTCGGGCGGTGTTTCGGCCGATGTTGCCGGTTGTTGTTCCCCGGACGCGCTGATGGCTCTGACCGGATTACTGTCGGCACTGGCCACGGACTGCAGCGGCGGAATTTTGCCGGAGAGGTACAGCAGAAAGCAGCCAAAAACCCCCACAGCGATGCCGGTGATCAAACCGGTGAACAGCAGGGTCCAGGCCGGCGGTGCCTCCATCGCCCTTTTTTCAAGCACAGGCTCGGGCCTGATTTTTGCAAAATCATGAACCATTGATGTCCGGGCCACTGACTGGAAGATCCATTCTTCGTCGCCGAAGCCCTGTTTCCCCGTTTTTTCGTACAACCACAACCATTATCGGTTGGGCCGATGGTCTCTTGATGATGCGCAGAGCACTTCCCTAGTTAATCAGAGGTTCCTGAATTTGTCACCAGCAACCGTGGCCTGCAGTGGCCAGGCCACGGGCCGGCCCAAACCACCTCCCGGCCGCAATGCCGGATCAGGTGAGGTCCTGGGGATCGACGTCGATGGACCACTTGACCCGTCGTATGGTTTTTGATGTTTCAATCTGTTGACAGGCCGCGGAAAGCAGCTGCTGCAGGGGTTTTCGCGCACCACTTTTGAGTAACATCTGGGCGCGAAATCTGCCTGCGCGTTTTTCCATGGGTGCCGGCAAGGGCTGATTCAGCTCGATTTCCTCCAGCCGCAGCGCCCCGATCAGGCTGGTACACAGGTTGTGTATCTCCTGCAGGGCGTCCAGGGCCATGGCAGCCTGGACGCTTTCGCAACGGAACAGGGCCAGGTGGCTGAAGGGCGGCATGTTGGTTGCCCGTCTTTCCTGCAACAGCAGGTCGGCGATTCGGTGATAGTCATTGGCAAGCAGCGCCTGAAGGGAGGCGTGGGCCGCGTGACGGGTCTGGATGATCACCTGGCCCTGCCTTGCCGCGCGGCCGGCCCGGCCAGCGACCTGGAACAACAGCTGGATCATGTGTTCCTGGCCCCGGAAATCGGCGCTGAACAGGCCGCTGTCGGCATTGACAACCGCCACCAGGGTTACCCCGGGGAAATGGTGTCCTTTCGCCAGCATCTGGGTGCCAACCAGGATACAGGGAACCCCGGACTGGACCTGGTTCAGGTGCCTGGCCAGGGCATCCTTGCGCCGGGTGGAATCGCTGTCGATTCGCAGTATCGGCACGTGGGGGAAGGTTTCCTGCAGAAATTGCTCGGTTTTCTCGGTACCCAATCCCCGGGCAGCCAGTTGCGTGGAACCACAGACAGCACAGGAGTCAGGCAAGGCCAGTCGGGACTCGCAGTGATGGCAATGGAGTCCGGGGGGGGTCTTGTGGACGGTAAACTGTGCATCACAGCGGCGGCATTCGAAAACGTAGCCGCAATCCTGGCAGATCAGGCTTGGTGCGAATCCCCGACGATTGATGAAAACCAGGACCTGGTTGCCTTCGGCGAGATGATGACGGATCAATTCCAGCAGGGCCAGGGCAAAACCTTCCCGGGATTCGCTTTCAACCATGTCCAGCAGACTGATCCTGGGGCGGCTGGCGTCCCCGGCCCGACGGGACAGGTTCAGCAGTGAATAGCGACCGTTGCGGGCGTTGTACAGGCTTTCCAGCGCCGGTGTCGCCGAGCCCAGCACGATGGTAATGGCTTCGCTGCGGGCGCGGAAAATCGCCAGGTCCCTGGCCGAGTAGCGAAACCCGTCCTGTTGCTTGAAGGAGCTGTCATGCTCCTCGTCGATCACGATTACGCCGGGCTTTGCCAGCGGCGTGAAAACCGCGGACCGGGTACCGATAACAATGCCGGCCGACCCGTCCCGGGCCCTGAGCCAGGATTCCTGGCGCCGGGAGTCCGTCAGGCCGGAATGCAGTACCACAATGTCACAGTCAAATCGCGCCCGGAATCCATCAACGGATTGAGGGGTCAGACCGATTTCCGGGACCAGTAACAGGGCCTGCCGGCCCTGCTCAAGAATGCGGGTAATGACCTGCATGTAGACTTCGGTCTTGCCGCTGCCGGTTACGCCATCCAACAAGTGACAGTGATAACCCTTCAGGGTGGCGCAAATGGCATCGATGGCAGATTGCTGTTCCGCATTGGCCTGATGGCCATCGTGTCGGAGTCTGTTCGCCGGCACAGCGGGCCGAGCTGCTGCCGCGGCGACGACGCGGGCCCGAATCCGGCCCTTGTCCGCCAGTGCCTGGATGATCGCGTTGGAAAACCCTGCGGCCTCGCAGTCCTGACGGGATTGCGGGCCGGCTTTTTGCAGATGATTGAGCAGGGCCCGCTGCTTCGGTGCCCGGTTCAGGTCCGCCAACAGTTCTCCCGGTGTCGGCGGAATGGCCTCCCAGGCGGTTACCTGCGAAGGTTGTGTACTGTCGCCGCGACGAAGCCTGGCCGGAATCGCTGCAGTAAACACTTCTCCGGGCGGGTGCTGGTAGTAAGCCGCGGCCCAGCCCAGTGTCTGCAGCAGGGGGGATGGCAACAGTGGCTTTTCATCCAGCACCTCGATGGCCCGTTTCAGGCGGTGACCGGCTACCTGGCTGGTTCTCCCGGTTGCCACCAGTATCGCCACCTCCTGGCGTCGGCCGAACGGCACGCGGAGGCGAATTCCCGGTTTCCAGAAACTGACGGGCCGCTGCCGGTCCTGTTCCGGAGGAAGGTAATCGAACAGCCGGCGGAGTGGTGACGGAACCGCAAGTTGCAGGATAACTGGCGCATTGTCGGAGTCGTTGCTGGCCATGCCGGACGTGAAGGAAGCGGGAAGAAGGAACCCTGGAATGGCCGGCATGGTACGGTGTCTGAACGTCCGACTCAACAAGAGACTGGGATTCGACTCTCGGGACGGTGACAGCGTCCGCTTTGCCAGCCGCTTTTGTCAGGGATACGGTGAATTGGTTTATACTTCGAAGCACCAGAACAGGTGCCACGCAGCTCGCAGCCCTATCGAGGAGTCAACCCCATGGCAGATTCGCCGGTCCCGCAGCAACTGCTTGAGGTCAGAAAAAAAATAGACGAGGTGGATCGCAACCTGGTCCGGTTGCTGGCGGAACGGTTCAGGCTGACCGATCAGGTCGGGCATTTGAAAGCCCGAAGCCGGCTGGAGGCGGTGGATCCTGACCGCGAGGCCCAGAAACTTGAAACCCTGCGTGCCCTGGGCACAGAGCTTGATATCGACCCCGACCTGGTGGCGCAGCTGTTTCGCCAGATCATGGTGGAGGTAGTGAAGAATCATCGGCGAATTCGCGAATCCGGCTGACCGGGTTTGCCGCGAACAGTCTGCTCGTGGTGGTGCAGATTGACATCCGCCGCAGTGGCCGCTTTTCAAACCGGCACTGCCACCGGGCAAGACCCCTTGCGTCGCGACTTATCTCTGGTAGAATGCGGGCCCGCTGTGACGGCCCGCCCAGGGCAGCGCGGCGAATTGAACCAGGTGTGGTGCCTGGCTCGGCAGACATCTTAAGCCGGCCACGTAGCGACACCGATGGAGAGTGAAATGAAGCCAGAAATACATCCAGACTACGCACCGATCAAGGCGACCTGCAGCTGTGGCAACGTCATAGAAACCAGTTCGACGCTGGGCAAGGATATCCTCATCGAAGTGTGTTCCAGCTGCCATCCTTTCTACACCGGCAAGCAGAAGATTCTAGACAGCGGCGGTCGGGTCGACCGGTTCAAGCGCCGTTTCGGCAACCGCAAGATCTGAAATCCGGCAGATTGTTTTGCTTTTACTGGACCGTTGCCGCGGTCCCTGGAATCAGAGTCGGTGCCAGAACGGACCGGGGCTTCGTTACGGACAGGGACAGGCCGGAACCGGCCGGCAGCCAGTTAGGCAAATAGTAAGGCGGATAGAAAGGCGGAAAGAAAGGCGGATAGAAAGGCCGACCGGTCACTCAGGACTGGCGTGGCGGAATCAGTTGCCTTAGAAAATCGTTTCGATGGAAATTTCTGCGTCCTCGCCGTCAGGCGTGTCCCCAGGGGTCTCGTTGTCCAGGGGGTCCGGCTCGTTTTCCACCCTGAAGAATTCGAACATGGTGTTGGGATCCCCCGGCCTTGCAGGTCGGCCCGTGGTTTTCTCAACCAGTCGGTCGACCAGCCCGTCAGGCCGTGGCATGGTCCGTTCCGGCATGTCACTCAGTGCCCGGCCCATGTAGTCAACCCAGATAGGCACCGCCACCGTTGCGCCCTGCTCCGACTCCCCCAGTGGTCTGGGCTGGTCAAAGCCGATGAACACTGTGGTAGCGATATCCCGGTTGAACCCGGAAAACCACAGCTCCTGGGGACCATTGGTGGTACCGGTTTTGCCCATCAGGTCACTGCGGCCAAGCGCGCGTTGCACACCACGACCACTGCCTTCCTCGATGACGGAGCGCAGCATGCTGTTGAGGATGAAGGCCACTCTCGGTTCGAGAATGCGCTCGGCTTTCCGTGCCGGGACCTCTGTGTCTGCCGATTCATAGATGCTGCAGTCAAGATCGCAGGCCAGCACCGACTCGGCCTGGTAAATCAATCCTTCTGTAAGGTTGCGGATTTCCCTGATAAACCAGGGATCCACCCTGAATCCGCCATTGGCGATGGCGGCATAGGCCGACACCATTTCCAGCGGCGGTACATCCTGACTGCCGAGGGCAACGGTCAGATCGTTTCGCGGGAAATGCCGGGTCTGGATGCCGAATTTGGCCGCGAAGTTCAACACTGTTGCCGAGCCCACCTGATCGAACAGCCGCACCGCCGGCACGTTTCGTGAATCCTGCAGGGCATAGCGCAGGGTGATGGGACCAAGGAACGTGTTGTCATAGTTGTTGGGTCGGTAGCCGCTGCGGGTGATGGGGGCATCGTTGATAGTCGATGCTGCTGAATAGCCCTGTTCCAACGCGGCGCCGTAAACGAACGGCTTGAAGTTGGAGCCCGGTGGTCGCGGCGTGATGGCCCGGTTGACCTGGCTGCGGCCAAAATCATAGCCTCCAACCAGGGCCATGATCTCGCCGGTGGTGGGAGAAACCGACACCACGGCCCCCTGGATGTCCGGGATCTGGCCCAGTTGCCAGACACCTTCCTGCTGCTTTACCCGAACCAGGTCACCCACTGCGGCGATATCACTGGCAGCCTGGGGTGGCGGCCAGGCATTGTTCTGGGAGATGTAGGGGCGTGCCCAGCGCATCTGTTCCCAGGCGATGGAGACCAGCTCGCCGGATTTCAGCAGCACGCGAAGACTGCGGTCCTCCACCTCGGCAACAATGGCCGGCTGCTGATTGCCATAAACCGGTATGGTCGACAGCTCCTGAAGCCAGCGGGCGGCAGGATCCACCTCGTCAAACTCGAAATGGGTATCGACACCGCGGAAGCCATGGCGCTTGTCGTAGTATTCCTCGAGGCCGTTCACCAGGGCCTGCTTGGCGGCCAGCTGTTTCTGCCCGTCGATAGTGGTGACCACCTCGAAGCCCTGGGTATAAGTGTCTTCGCCGTATTCCTGGTAGAGCTGCTGACGCACCATTTCAGCGATGTAGGGTGCGGGTACATCGATATTGCGTCCGTGGCGGACGGCTGTAACCGGCGCGGACTGGGCCTGTGCCAGCTGCTGCTGATCGATCATGCCCTGGCGGTACATATTGTTAAGTACACGATTGCGCCGCTCCAAAGCCCGATCGGGGTCGGCCAGGGGATTGCAGGGGGACGGACAGGGCAGCAGGGAGACCATCATGGCGGCTTCCGGCAGGGATAACTCGCTGGCGTCCTTGCCATAATAGATAAAGGAGGCGGCACCTACGCCATCAGCACCGGCGCCGAAGTAGACCAGATTCAGGTACAGCGTCAGTATTTCCTCCTTGGTCAACTCCTGCTGGATCTGCAGCGCAAAGGGAATTTCCTTGAATTTGCGCAGGTAAACGTTGTCATTGTCGAAGGAGATATTGTTGGCAAGCTGCATGGTAATGGTACTGCCGCCGCCGAGATTGACGCCGCGAATGAAACCCCAGAACCCGCGCAATAATCCGCGGATGTCGACGCCGGGGTGGGAATAGAATCCCGGGTCCTCGCTGGCAATGACCGCGTTACGCATCACCTCCGGAATCTGTTCAAAGGTCAGGGGTTGACGCCGGTTGCCGATTTCGTCAATCAGCAGGTTGTCCGCCGTGTAAATACGCAGCGGTGTTTCAAGCTGAACATCCCGGTAGGTTTCTGCGGACGGCAGTTGCGGCGCCAGGTACATGTAAGCGGCGGCACACACCATGGCAATGCCGCAGCCCATGGCGGCGATCCACAGCGACGTCCATTTGATAAAATTGATAGTTCGTTTCACAACAGTTATCTGGTGATCTGTATGGGTACTACCCGGCTCCTACCGGGGACAGGTGGTCCCCGTAGCTGCGCGGCCGGGGTCGATGGCCCCAGGTAGAAGTATACACCCCCCGACCCGGAAATCCCGGTTCTCCGGTTGCTCTGACTCTCACCGCGCACGCGCCTGATACGACGCCGGTGGCGCCGCGGTTCATGCCTGGTATGCAGAAACTGTGATGGTGGTGGATCATTCCCCGTCACACCTGCGTTCTAACCGTGATGTGATTCATAGAAATAGCGGATCACATACGCGATGATTCCTCTCGAAGTCAGACATGCCGAATTCAATATAATCTTTTGAAAACTCTAAATATTTCAATATCAGCCGATAGCGTGGTCTGAATTATGGATTTTTCGGGGAGTCTGGCCTAGCTTTTTAAGACCAGTTAACCGGTGAACTACTTTCCCGACAGGCCAGGTAACGGACGACAGCTCTACGATTCCAGGAAGGGGATTCAGGCCGCCGGGTTGATTCGATACACCAAAGTCTAAACGACTGCCAACTTCAGGAATTGCCAGGTGCTAGATAAATTCAGAAATTTTGGTCGCAGATCCAACTCGCTGCTGGGTGTAGACATCAGTTCAACTACTGTCAAAGTCGTGAAGCTGAGCAACAGTGGTGGTGGCTACAAGCTCGACAACTACGTTATCCGGCCCTTGCCCGCCAAATCGGTCGTTGAGAAAAACATAAGCGATATCAACGCGGTCGGCGAAGCAGTCGCCAGCGCTGTGAGCATGATGAAGCCCTCCGTCAAGGAAGCGGCGGTGGCGGTGGCCGGATCCGCGGTGATTACCAAGACCATCGAAATGAATGCCGCGCTCAGCGACACTGAGCTGGAAAACCAGATTATTGTCGAGGCGGATCAGTATATTCCCTATCCCCTGGACGAAGTGGCAATCGATTTCGAGCGTCAGCAGATATCCGACCGCAGCGATGACCTGGTCGAAGTGCTGCTGGCCGCCTGCCGGAAGGAGAATGTCGACTCGCGCATCATGGCATTGGAAATGGGTGGCCTGGAAACCAAGGTGGTGGACATCGAAGCGTATGCCATTGAGCGGGCCTACGGCCTGCTAAATGAACAGATCGAAGCAGAAGACGACCAGACCACCGCCATTATCGATATCGGTTCCACTATGACGACCCTCAATGTCATGCTGGATGGTCGGACCATTTATACGCGTGAGCAGATGTTCGGCGGCAATCAGCTGCTTGAAGATGTTGTCCGACGTTTTGGACTGACCGCTATAGAGGCTGAAGTTGCTATCAAGCGGGGCGGGCTGCCTGAAGAATTCGAGGTGGAACTCCTGTTACCGTTCAAGGATTCGGTTGTGCAGCAGATCAGTCAGACGCTGCAGTTTTTCTTTTCCTCCAGTCATTACAACGAAGTGGATCATATCGTGCTTGCCGGTGGGGTTGCCGCTATCCCCGGCCTCGCCGAGCTGGTCCAGGAGCATCTCTCCACACCCGTGGTCGTGGCCAATCCCTTCAAGGAAATGCAGATCGACTCCAAGGTAAATCAAACCCTGTTGCGCAATGATGCTCCGGCATTACTGCTGGCAACCGGACTGGCAATGCGAGGCGCTAACTGATGGCCCAGATAAATCTACTGCCGTGGCGGGAAACGCTGCGGGAAGAACGCAAGCGCAAATACCTGACGATCATCGCGATGGTGGTAGTGGCCAGCGGGGCGACGGTTTTTGCCGCCGACCGCTACGTGCGCGGTGCCATTGCCAACCAGATTGCCCGCAATGAATTTCTCACCGCCGAGATCGCTGTCGTTGATGCCCAGGTTGCCGAAATCAGCAAGCTGCAGCAGCAGAAACGGGAAATACAGGAGCGCATGTCGGTGATTCAGAACCTGCAGGGTTCGCGTCCGGTGATCGTTCGGGTTTTCGACGAACTGGTCAAGACGCTGCCTGACGGCGTCTTCTTTGAAAGCCTGGAACGAAGTGGTGAATCCATGAGTATCGTTGGCGTGGCCGAGACGTACAGTCAGCTCACCACCCTGATGCGAAAGCTGGATGGTTCCGACTGGTTTACCGCGCCGAATCTCAGAATTATCTCTGCCGCAGACGATGAAGGCGCTTTCAGCGATACGGCAGCCAACCGCTTTAACCTGAACCTCACCCTGGTCGCGCCCGCCAAAGAGGGTGAGGAAACAACGCCACTGTAGGGTCCCAAGACTATGTCCTCCATGAAACAAGCTATCGATGAGCTGCGCAGTTTTGATATCGCCGACCTGTCCGACTTCGACAACATCGGTGTCTGGCCGGCGCCGGTAAAAATTGTCCTGACCCTGCTGGTGATTGCTTCCTGCCTGAGTGCCGGGTACTTCCTGCATATCAAGAATCTGCGCGAACAGTACGTGCGTCAACAGAGCGAGGAATCTGCACTGCGGCAGACATTCGAGCAGAAAGCCTTCCTGGCAGCCAACCTTGAGCAATACCGCGATCAGACCGTGGAAATGGAAGCAGCATTTTCCAACCTGTTGCGTCAGCTGCCCAGCGAAACCGAGGTGCCGGGGCTGGTTGACGATGTCACCAACACCGGTCTGGGCAGTGGCCTGGAATTTGCCAATATCGAGTTATCGGACGAGGTGACTCAGGAAATCTATATTGAATTGCCGATCGAGATTGATGTAGCCGGCAGCTACCACGACTTTGCCACGTTCGTCAGCGGTGTTGCCGCTTTGCCGCGAATCGTGACGCTCCACGATTTTGAAATAATCCGGCAGGACAACGTTTTCCTGAATATGAACATCACCGCAAAAACCTACCGTTACAAAGAGGAAAGTCAGGATTTAACCAATTTCTGACATGGGCACCCTTATGAAACTGATCAGACTAATCAACATTGTCCTACTCCTGCTGCTGGTAGTCGCCTGTGCACCAGTCAATGATTTTTCCGACCTCCAGCGTTTTACCGCTGAAGTCAGGGCCCGTCCCGGTGGCAATATCGAGCCGGTGCCGGAATTCAAAGAATACGAGGCTTTTACCTATACCGCTGCTGGTTTCCGCAGCCCGTTCGATATTCCAGTCAGAATTCAGTTGCAGGAAGGAATGAACTCGTCGCAAGACGTACAACCTGATTTGAATCGGGTTAAAGAGCCTCTTGAAAACTTCGCAATAGCCGAATTAGCTATGGTAGGGATGGTGGAAAGGAATGGTCACTACGTTGCCCTGGTGGAAAACAGCCTTGGTGAAGTACATCGGGTTCTGCGAGGCAATTACCTGGGTCGTAATCACGGGAGGGTGGTGTCGATATCGTCGTCACAGCTTGATCTCGTGGAGATTGTACCCAGTGGCACCGGGGGCTGGATGGAAAGACCCCAAACCCTGACTCTGGTCAGATAAGTAGGACAAGGAGGCAGGATGCTATGTCCGAGAACACTTTGCCAATACAGCACGCAACATGGGACGGATTGACTATGTGTATTAAGCGTTTCGCTTTTCTTTCGGCAGCCTTGCTGGTAACTGGTGCAGCCAGCGCTCAGCAGACTGTAAGCCTGGAGAGCATTGGGTTTGCCAGCCTGGCGGGAGACAGTGTCGAAATACGTCTCGGTTTTGACGGCAGGCCGCCGGAGCCCGACGGGTTCGTGCTGGACAACCCGGCAAGAATTTCCCTGGATCTGAATGGAGTCGCCAGTGGCCTGTCCCAGCAGCGGTACAACGTCGATTCCAATAATGCGGACAGTGTAATCGTTCTGGATGACGGCACCCGGACCCGGTTGATAGTCAATCTCAACCGTCTTGTCGATTACGAATCAAGCATTGTCGGCAACAATATCGTGCTGACTGTCGGCGGCTCCGGACAGGTTGCCGCCAATGTCCCGGCAGGAAGAATCCAGCAGACAGCGCCCGGTAATGCCGCCAGCGGCAATGCGGCCACTTCCCAGGCAATTACCGATGTCAGCTTCCGCCGCGGTGAAGGTGATGAAGGCCAGGTCGTGGTTGAGCTGTCCAATGATCGGATCGTCGGCAGCGTGGAACAGATCGGGGCTCGGGTATTCGTGGAATTCACTAATACCGATGTACCTGAGCGACTGAACCGACGGTTTGATGTCACCGACTTTGCCACTCCGGTTTCCACGGTGGATGTCCTGGGCGAAGGCGGTAATGCCACGGTAATTGTTGATGTTGACGGCAACTATGAATACGTTGCCTACCAGACCGGCAACCAGTACACCATCAGTGTCCAGCCGCCTCCCGTCGTCACCACCGAAGACGATCCCACCGATGCCTACAACGGCGAGATAAGTTCGCTTAGCCTGCAGGACGTTGAAATCCACGCCGCTCTGCAAATTCTGGCCGACGAATATGATTTCAACCTGGTTGCCCCGGCGGTGGACGGTACCGTGACCCTGCAATTGAACAACGTTCCCTGGGACCAGGCACTGGACCTGGTGTTGCGGGCGGGCAATCTGGATAAGCGGCTGGTAGGCAACGTGCTGTACGTGGCCCCGGCCGAAGATATCGCCGCCCAAGAACGGGCGGAACTGGCTGCCAATCTGGCCGCCCAGGCGCTGGCACCTCTCTATACAGAATTTGTGCAGATTAATTACGCCGACGCTAATGACATCCTGTCACTGCTGTTGAGTGGCGGCAATGGGCCCGGCGCGGGACCTGCCGACCCGGCACTGGATCCTACGGCTGACGGTGGAACCACCACGCTGGAAGCAAATGGTAATGGTATCCTGTCTTCACGGGGCTCCGCCACGGTGGATTCCCGCACCAATATCATCATTGTCCGTGATGTCGAGGAAAAGCTGGAAGAAGTCCGAAACCTGGTGGCCCAGCTGGATGTGCCGGTTCGCCAGGTACTGATCGAGGCACGTATCGTCAACGTCTCCACTGACTTCGGTCGTGACCTGGGTGTTCGCTGGGGCGGCGCCGGGCGTACCGACAGTCATGACAATTTCCGCTATGGCGGTTCCCTGGATTCGACCATTGAACAGAACAACAACCGGGTTGCCCGGGAGCTGGCTGTGCAGGAAGCGCTGCTGGCCGGCGAAGAAGCGAGACTTGATGCCCTGGAGGCCGGTACCGATCCCAGCCTGATTCCGGCACTGATTCAGGCCGCCATCAACGCGGTACAGATACCCATTGGTACGACCACGTTCCCCGATGCGCTGGCCATCGACCTGGGTTCCCAGGAGGAAGAGGCGTCATCCTTTTCCATAGGTTTCACCGGCAACAGCGGATTGATCGAGCTGGAATTGTCGGCCTTGGAAAGCAGCGGTAACGGCGAAGTGATTGCCCGACCCAAAGTCACCACCCAGGATAAGGTTACCGCCATTATCCGTTCCGGTGTGCTGATTCCCTACCAGGCCCAGGCTGGGGGTACCGCCGGGGGTTCGACGGTGGAATTCCAGGAGGCCGTACTGTCCCTGGAAGTCACGCCGCAGATCACTCCGGACGGACGTATAATCATGCAGCTGTTGATCAACCAGGATTCCGTTGCCCCCGGTTCCAGTCAGGTACCGGCAATCAATACGAACTCAGTGGAAACCAGCGTACTGGTGGACAACGGCGAAACCATTGTACTGGGTGGCGTGTTCCGTGAAGAGACCACGACTCTTGAAACCAAGACTCCGTTGCTGGGTGATGTTCCCTATCTGGGCAGATTGTTCAAGCGAACCGAGAATGAAAACCGTCGGACGGAACTGCTTATTTTCATCACGCCCAAGGTGATTTCCGAACTCAACGTACTCTGAGGCTGGGCCCCGGATTTATTCGGGGCTCGCCAGCTCAGGGTGAAGCCGGGCCCGCGTTGCATAGCAGCGCGGGCTTTTTCATGGCCGTGGCTTTAGTGGATGGTGCAGGGCTGCGCTGCAGATTTCAAACGGAGTACAATGGCGCCTTTGCAAATTAAGGCGCAAGCAGCAGCGATGAAGTCCACTGACAGGGTGTTCCTGATCGGACCGATGGGCGTAGGTAAGACTACCATCGGCAAGGTATTGGCCGATCAATTGAAACTGAAGTTTCTCGATTCGGACCGGGAGATCGAGGCATCCACCGGTGCGGATATTCCGTGGATTTTCGACGTGGAGGGAGAGTCGGGATTTCGTCTGCGGGAATCCAGGATGATCGCCGACCTGTCTGCCCGCCGGAGCATTGTGCTGGCCACCGGTGGCGGCTCGGTGCTGGCTCAGGAAAATCGGGAATTACTGAAGACCAGGGGTTACGTGGTGTATCTGCGAGCCTCGCTGTCCCAGCAACTGGAACGAACCAGTCGTGATCGCAACCGTCCACTCCTGCAAACTGCCGACCCGGCGGCGCGGATCGCTGAGCTGATGAAGATCCGGGAACCTCTTTACCGCGAAACGGCGGACATCGTCGTGGATACCAATCGACGCAGTCCACGCATGGTGGGCCAGGAAATTATCCGGCGCCTGGAGAAATTTCAGGCCAGTGAACACGACAGCGACCGGTCAATACCAGGAGAGGCGAACTGACATGCAGACAGTAACGGTGGATTTGGGAACCCGCAGTTATTCGATTTACATCGGCGCAGAACTGCTGGATAAACCCGACCTTGTCTCTCCGTTTCTGCAGGACGGAAGATCGCTGATCATTACCAATGAAACCCTGGCGCCCCTGTACCTGGAAAAGGTACGACAGCTGGCGGGACACTGTGATGCGCTGGTGCTGCCCGATGGTGAACGTTACAAGACCCTGGAGACAGTGAGCCGGATTTACGAAAAGCTGCTGGCGGACAAGTATGACCGCAGTTCCACGCTGATTGCCCTGGGCGGCGGCGTAATCGGGGATATTACCGGGTTTGCGGCGGCGACGTTCCTCCGTGGCGTCGATTTCATCCAGATTCCCACCACCCTGCTGGCCCAGGTGGATTCTTCCGTGGGGGGCAAAACCGGGGTAAACCATCCGCTGGGCAAGAACATGATTGGAGCCTTCCATCAACCCCGGTGTGTGCTCGCCGATACCGCTGTGCTGCAGAGCCTGCCGGAGCGGGAGCTCAAGGCCGGGTTGGCGGAAGTGATCAAGTACGCGCTCATCAACCGTGCCGGCTTTCTCGACTGGCTGGAACAGCACCGGTCGCAGATCCTGGACCGTGATCCCGGATTATTGGCGGAGGCCGTCGATGTCAGTTGTCGGGAGAAAGCGGAAATTGTCGGCAGGGACGAGCGGGAAGGGGGAATCCGGGCATGGCTCAACCTGGGACATACTTTCGGTCATGCTATTGAGACGGCCGCCGGCTATGGCGTCTGGCTGCACGGCGAGGCCGTGGCAACGGGCATGGTCATGGCCGCAGACCTGTCACGACGTCTTGGCTGGCTGACCGCGGAGGATGCGTTACGAATAAAGAAAATTCTGGCAGATTACGGTCTGCCGGTGGAGCCTCCGGCCGATATAGTAGAACAGCAGTATCTCGACATCATGTTATCGGACAAAAAAGCCCGGGCCGGCAGAATTCATTTCGTCCTGTTGCGTGACATTGGTAAAGCGGAACTGACCAGTGAAGTGGAGCCGGCGCTGTTACGACAGACGCTGCAGGCTGGCAGCCGTCTCTGCGAGTCCTGAGCATGCCGACCCCGGGATACTGGCGGAATTTCCATAACAACCGGAACCCCCGGGTGCCGGGGGCGTGCCTTGCAGGCTGACGATACAGACTATGGTTGACTACACAGGACAGCTTGATCTCGAGATTGAACCCTTCAGCGAGACGGGTCGCGTGGACCATTTCTTTCCGGGCGGCAATCGTCAGGCGGTGCTGGACCAGTTGCTGGAACTTTGCAGTGACAGCAGCGATCCGGTGATGGTCACCGGTCAGCCTGGTGCCGGTAAAACCACCCTTGCCCAATCCCTGGAACTGCGTCTGGCAGAGGAGTTTGTACCCGTCCTCGTGCAGGCGGCGCTGTTCATGAGTCCTGGACAACTGCTGGAAGAAATCTGTGCGACATTGAGCCTGGACAATGCAGAAGTTGCGGATACAGCACAGCTTGCCGGTCAACTGGACAGCTACGTGGAAAGTCTCCGCGCCCGTTCCCGGACACTGGTACTGATCATCGACGATGCCCATGAACTGGGTACCGAGGCACTGGAGACGGCGCTGGACCTGTTGCGCAGACATGCCGACAGCACCGAGCTGGGTGAAGACGGCGCCAGGGTTGTCCTGCTTGGCGAGGCGTCGCTGTCGGACAGCGTGCAGCAGCTGGCGCCCTCGGCGCAGGAAACCCTTGGCCTGGAGCCCCTGGACCCCCGGGAAATGGTGGACTACATCGCTTTCAAGCTGAAAGCTGCCGGGTACCGGGGCAAGCTGCCCCTGGGGAAAAATGAAATAGCTGCCATCCACCGACGATCCAATGGTCTTCCGGGGGCTATCGATGTGCTTGCAGATGAAATGCTGCGGCGCCGGGTGAACACCGGCCAGCTTACACCGAAACTTGGCTTCGTGGAGCGAAACCTGCTGCCCATCAGCGGCGCATTCGGCGTGGTGGTGCTGGTTTTATTCTTAACCCTGGGTGGCGAGGAGGGTAACTCCGGAAATGCAGGCGGGGACCTGATGGTTGTCGGCACCAATACTGGCCAGGGCCGTATTGAGATTCCACTGGTACTTCCCGTCAATGAGGACCGCGGGGTTGTTTCGGCATCATCCGGCAGCACCGATGTTGCGTCGCCGGCACCGCAGTCGCCCCGGTCGGGTGCCGGCGACAGCGGGGATGCCCGGTCCCCGTCAGTGGATTCGGTTCCTGTTGCTGCCAATGCCGCGCAATCGTCAGCGCCGCAGGTGGACGGGGCCGGGCAGGACTCCGGGGTGCGCCGCGTGAGCGGGGAAGACGCTGATCCTGTCGGGTCGACAGGTGCCAGGGCACTGCTGGCGAGACCACCGGAGAACTACACGCTGCAATTGCTGGGCTCCCATTCAGAAGCCAATGTAAGACGCTTTATTGAAGCCCGTGGCGGGACAGACAGGGACGCTATTCGCTACTTTGAAAGCCGGTACCAGGACAAACCGTGGTATGTGGTCGTGTATGGTGACTATGTCAGCCGGGAAGAAGCCCGGGATGCCCTGGGAGGATTACCCGCCGATATTCAGCAACTGCAGCCCTGGGCCCGGAACCTCGCCGATATTCAAGCGGATATCCGCCGCCACCGGTAAACCGGGCCCGGCCCCTGGAAAACGCCGGTGTCGACTGTTCCCGCCGGATTGTTCCCGGCACTTCGGGCAGGTAGAATGAGCGCCCCGCCGGCTCGCCGCCGGCGGTTAACCCGCTCCCGCGACGACGTGTCGAACGCGGATTCCACTCGAGTAAGGCAGCCCATTGACTTCCCTTAAAAACGATCGATTTCTCAAAGCCCTGATGAAACAGCCGGTGGATCGCACCCCGGTATGGATGATGCGCCAGGCCGGACGTTACCTCCCGGAATACCGGGCCACGCGGCAACAGGCCGGCAGCTTCATGGATCTTTGCCAGAATCCGGAGCTGGCCTGCGAGGTGACCCTGCAGCCCCTGCGCCGATTCGCATTCGATGCCGCGATCCTGTTTTCCGATATTCTCACCATCCCCGATGCAATGGGCCGCGGGCTTTATTTCGAGGAAGGAGAGGGGCCCAGGTTTCGCAAGGTGATCCGCAGTCCGTCCGATGTCGAAGCCCTTCCGGAAATCGATGTTGGCAGCGATCTGGCGTATGTAATGGACGCGGTTACGTTGATCCGCAGAGAACTCGCCGGCGCAGTGCCACTGATCGGCTTTTCAGGCAGTCCCTGGACCCTCGCGACCTACATGATCGAGGGTGGCGGCAGCCGTGACTTTCGCCTGGCCAAGGCATTCCTCTATGACCATCCCGAAGCGATGCACCTGTTGCTCGACAAGCTGGCGACCGCGGTAACCGACTACCTGAATGCCCAGATCCGTGCCGGTGCCCAGGCGGTGCAGATTTTCGATACCTGGGGTGGAATCCTCACTACGCCGGCCTACCGTGAATTCTCCCTGTCCTACATGGATCGGATCGTAACCAACCTGATCGATGAGCACGAAGGTCGCCAGGTTCCGGTAATCCTGTTTACCAAGAACGGCGGTTTATGGCTGGAAAACATAGCTGCCTGCGGGTGCCATTGCGTTGGTCTTGACTGGACCGTGGAGATTGGCGATGCGCGGCGACGAATCGGTGCCGACGTGGCGCTGCAGGGGAATATGGACCCGTCGATTCTCTACGCCTCCCCGGAGCGGATCCGCCAGGAAGTAGCCCGGATTCTTGCGGATTTCGGCCCCGGAGAAGGCCATGTATTCAACCTGGGTCACGGCATTACCCCGGGAGTAGATCCTGACAACGTGGCTGTTTTTGTCGACTCGGTTCATGAATACTCCGGGAAATACCATTCCTGACAATGCCCGGCAAGCGTCAACCTGGGCCTGGGTAAGCCTTGGTGCCAATCAGCCTTCCCCGGCGGGCAACCCCCGCCAGACCGTGCTAGCGGCCATGGAACATATTGCCGGCTGGTCCCGGCAGCCGGCAAGGCGCTCCTCCCTGTGGCTCAGCGAGCCCATGGACTGTCCGCCGGGTACCCTGGCGTTCATCAATGCTGCCCTGGCTATCGTCCCGGCTCCGGGAGAGACGCCGATGGGATTGCTGCGCCGCCTGCTGACCCTGGAGCTGGAATTTGGCAGGCAGCGGGACGGGACGGCGAACGCACCGCGCAGCCTGGATCTCGACCTTGTCAGTTTCGGCCAGGTTCGCAGCGAAGAGCCGGCGCTCCGTCTACCTCATCCCCGCGCCCACAGGCGGGCGTTTGTGCTGTTTCCGCTGGCGGAAATCGAGCCGGAATTGAGGCTTCCCGGCCAGGCGAAAACCGTCAGGGAGCTGTGTGCGGCGCCATGGATCCGTGACCAGCGTCTGACCCGCCTGGGAAGTTGACCGTGGATTTTCTACAACTTGTCCGGTTCACCCGGCAGCAGCCGGTGTCGGCCCCTGCAGCCCCCGTAAACCGGGGCTTTGCGCCGTACCGGCCGGATTCGATGGAAAAATGCAGAAGGGCTGCACAGTCCTGAATTTCAATGGTACACTTACAGAGGTCTGAGCATTGAATCGACAATGACTCTCTGTAGCCAACCTGGCCAATCCAGAAGCTGAATAACAATGAGCGCCGGCACCTGTCTCGATAACCACAAAGTCACCTGCTCCAGCCTGCTGCTGGTGTTGCTGACATTGCCGGTGTCGACAGTAAATGCCCAGGTGAGCGCAGGCAGTGATAACACTGTCGGGAACGTCGGCAATGTAGACAGGATTGAGAGGATTGAGAGGATCGACACCATGATCCTGCAGGATCCCCGGTCTCCTGCACAAGCAGAGCAGCCCCTGATTCTGCCGGTAATCCGCATTGAGCGGGCCAACAACCAGCAGGAACTGCAGGGCCTGTACGGCGAGCCCACTACCGACGTCAACCTGGGCGTGGAATACAGCCCGGTCAAGGGATTGAGTCTGAGGGCTGACGCCTGGTCGATTGAAGATCGACAGGCGCCGCTGCAGAACGGCACCACCGGCATTGCCTGGCAGTCCGGCGTGTCCGGGTCGTTACTGGAACCGGGCACCGGCGGAAGTGTTGCCGGTCACAACAGTTTCAACCTTGATCAGCCCTACCTGGGCAGCGACCTGGAGAGCAGGGGTATCGATCTCGGTGCGTCCTACATCTGGGAAACCGACAAGGCCGGGCGATTTACCCTGAAGACCACGGCGACCTACATCCAGGAATTCGACCAGCGCAATGAGCTGTCCGAAACCCTGGGATTTCTTGAAGAGGAATCCAGGCTTCCCGGCAGCCCCGACCTGCAGGGCAGCCTCACGCTGACCTGGGAATTCGGTAACCACACCGCCAGTGCAGTGACCAATTACTTCGACTCGTTTAAAGACATCAGTGAACTTAATATCGACGAGATCAACGAGCTGGTGGAAGACATCACCACGGTGGACCTGCAGTACGGCTACAATGTAACCACCGGCAAGCAGGACCGCGCAGTCATTTCCTTCTCTTTCGGCATTCGAAATATATTCGATCGCAAGACTACCCAGATTCTGAATCAGAACAGCCGGGTAGTGGACCAGAACGGCCGGGTGGCCTACGGGTCCATCAAGTACCAGTTCTGACGGTCCCTGGCAGAGGATGGCTTCCCGCCAGGCTATGCCGTCGCCGTTTGACCGTTGCTTCCGGTCAGGCAAAAAAAGCCCCGCACGAGACGGGGCAAAGGGCTACACAATTCATTCAGCGAATTGTTTAAGGGAGGAAAAACCGAATAGATTTGCCTGGTGGTAAATCGATTCACCTCCCATGGTAGACTCCTCCGCAAATACTGCCGTGTGCCATTTCACAGTTTTGCTTCAGGCTCGGGCCACGGCCCAGACATCAATGCGTCTGCCAGCGCCCTGCTGGTCAAAGGATTCGCCCCGGAATCGCTGATGCCCCGGTGTCAGCGGGGCCTGACCTCCACTGTACCGCCGGTTTCGTTGCCGTCCCCCGTTAACAGTCCAACAGTCTGCGTCGGCACGCAGTGCCCGGCTTGCGGCGTCCACCGTGGCGGTAGTCGTCACTACGTCATCAATGATGGCCACGTGGTTCAGGTTGTGCTGTGTGAGGTCGACACCCGGACGGAATGCGCAGCGCAGATTGGCCCGACGTCGTCTGGCATTCAGCTGGCTCTGGGACGGTGTGTCCCGTTCTCGACTCAGCAGGGTCGGAGCCACGGGAATGCCGGTGCGCCGGGAAATAATCCTGGCCAGCAGCAAAGCCTGGTTGAAACCGCGCTGCTTCAGCCGGTTGGGATACAGCGGCACAGGCACCAGGGCATCGGGTAATTGCCTGGCCTGACCAGGGCGTTCCGTCCTGCGATAATGATTGACGATGGCATCGGCCAGCAACCAGGCAAGGGCCCGACCCGCGGCAAAATTGCCGCGAAACTTGAAGTCAGTGATCAGTTGCCTGACCGGAAAATCGTAGCGGAATACGCCGCGGCAAAGGTCGAATGGCGGGGGGTCGACGATGCAGCGCCCACAGGTTACTGCGCTGCAGTCCGAGGCCAGCTCCACGCCACAGCGGAAACAGCCGTTACCCACCCGGGGCAGGCGTACTCTGCAGTCATCGCACAGGCTGATCACAGCCCGCACCGGGAATCCGCAGAGCACACAGCTGCCGGGCACGAGGCAGCGCATGCCGTCCAGCAATCGGGCAGTGAGCGATCCCGGCTCAAACGCGGTATGAAGAGCGATTCGGGACCTTGGGGCCAGTTGCCCATTGCTACCGGCAGGGTCCGTTGCCGGCGCGACGCGGATAGGTAATCGAGTCAGCACGTGGTTACTCCGGAGCGGAAATCGATGGCGCCATTGCACGCCCCGACCGACAGACTCCCGCAGAGTACTTCCATAATTGATCAGAGGTTCCCTGGAGATTAGTCTTTTTCGAGAGATTCTGCGTAATGACAGGCAGTATCAGACTGGTGATTTCTGTAAAGGGTGAGCCGATGACATGCTCACCCGGCAATCGCCTATAATTCCATCTCTGTCCAAGTTTCCTTGTGGAGTCAGTCAATGCCGCACTACACAGCGCCAGTCCGGGACATGCGCTTTCTGTTGCATGAGGTATTCGGTGCCGAGGGCTTCCTCGCGACCCTAGAAACGCCCGAGGAGTTATCTGCCGAGCTGATGGACGCCATCGTCGAGGAAGCGGCCAGGATCTGCGAAGATCTTTTGGCGCCGCTGAATCAGCCTGGTGATCAGCAGGGCTGTCGATTCGACGACGGCAAGGTTCTGGCGCCGGAGGGTTTCCGGCAGGCCTACCGGACGTTTACCGACGGTGGTTGGGGGGGACTGACCGGTGATCCCGCCTTCGGTGGTCAGGGCATGCCCAAGATGCTGGCGGTACTGTTTGAAGAAATGCTGTTCGCGTCCAATTCATCATTTGCCCTGTATCCCATCCTCACCAGCGGGGCAGCCATGGCGCTGGGGTTGCATGGCAGCGACGAGCTGAAAAAGCGCTTCCTGCCAAAGCTGTACTCCGGGCGCTGGTCCGGCACCATGTGTCTCACCGAGGCTCATGCGGGTACCGACCTCGGCATCATGAAGACCCGGGCTGTTGCCCGGGCCGACCAGTCCTACAGCCTGACCGGCAGCAAGATATTTATCACCGGCGGAGATCATGACCTGAGTGACAACATCATTCATTTCGTGCTGGCCAGGCTGCCGGACAGCCCGCCGGGAGCCCGTGGTATTTCGCTTTTCCTGGTACCCAGGCTGCAGGTGGACGAAGCCGGTGACGTGCAGGGTGAAAATGGCGTGAGCTGTGGATCCATAGAGCACAAAATGGGGATCAGGGGTTCCGCCACCTGCGTGATCAATTTCGACGACGCAACCGGCTACCTGGTCGGCGAGGAACACCAGGGTCTTGCCTGCATGTTCACCATGATGAACTACGAGCGTTTGTCCATGGGACTGCAGGGTATCGGACTGGCGGATCTCTCCTACCAGGTTGCCCGCGACTATGCCCTTGAACGAATCCAGGGTCGGTCACCGGCAGGTCCCGAGAATCCTGACCAGGTTGCCGATGCCATAATCGTGCATCCGGACGTGAGACGGATGTTGCTGACCATGCGTGCCAATATCCTGGCCGGCCGTGCCCTGGCCCTGTTTGCCGCAACCAGGCTGGATATCGTCAAGTTCGGCAGGGATGACGATGCCAGGCAGGAAGCTCAACAACTGGTGGAATTGCTTACGCCCATCGTCAAGGCATACTGCACGGATCGTGGTTTCGAGGATTGCGTCACCGGGCAACAGGTTCTTGGCGGGCATGGCTATATTCAGGAGTGGGGGCAGGAGCAAGCGGTTCGCGACGCCCGGATTGCCCAGATATACGAGGGGACCAACGGTATCCAGGCCCTGGACCTGATGGGCCGAAAGACGGTCAGGTGTGATGGTGCTCACTTCAGGGTGCTGGCCGAGGAAGTGAGTTCTTTCCTGGAACAGCACCGGTCGATTGCGACGCTGCAGCCTCAGTTCAGCGCCATACAAGAGGCCTGTGATGACCTGGCAGCACTGACTGACCGGATAATCGAAAAGTCGCGGCACGATCCAGCAGAAGTAGGCGCCGCTTCATACGGTTACCTCGAAGCCATGGGGATCTTTCTGTACGGCTTCATGTGGGGACGGATCATGGTTACCGCCGTCAAGGGAGCGCAGGATGCGGATAGTTTTGGCGGGGAATACCGGGATGCCCTGTTGCACGTTGGGCGTTTCTATTTCGCGCGTATCATGCCGCGCTATCGATCCCTGATCGAGGCGATCGACTCGGGAGCCGACTGCCTGATGGCGCTGAAGCCCGGACAGTTCTGAAGATCGCCGCTGACGGTGACTTCGCCGGACCGGACTGCTGACCTCTGTTGCTGTCGATTCCCAGCAGTTCCCTGCCGCCGTCAGATTGTCCAGGCGACGTTGTCAGCCAGGAACTGCTGAATCTCGCGCAGTGGTTCGTCTTTTTCACCCACCAGGATCAGGTTTCCGGAGGTCAGCGGAACCACGGTTACTTCAAACCGCTCTTCAGAAAAACTGAACTGTTGCTGCACCGGGCTGTTGTTGACGAAGATGATGTTGACCGCGCCGCGATCACCCTCCATCACCAGGTGTGCGCTGCTGTATTGCGGAATCACGATACAGGGCCTGGCAAACGTAATCCGCCGGTTGTTCAGCGCCACTTCGTCCGGCAGCCTGCCTCCCACCGAGGAAAAAACCTGGTTGATCACCTGGAAATTTGACACGGGGCTGATATCGATTTCGTCCAGTTCAGTATAGACGTGATTGACAACCTGCTGGCCGAATTCCAGCTCCGCCGCGGAAGGCTGATTGCCAAACAGCGACGAGTAGGTAACGCCCACGGCCACCACCACGGCAGCGGCCATGGCCACCAGTCGAGATGGTCGCCAGCGGCTGGGGAAAGGGAAAACGCCGGCAGTTGCGTTGCCGCCGTTGCCGTCGGACCGGGCCGCGGTTTCGGCTGCATCAACCCGGTTGTCGGTCACCTCTGCCTCGTGCTGAACCGCCGCGGCTTTCAATCGCCGGGCCAGTTCCTCCGGCGCGGCTATGGCGTTGGCAATTTTCTCAAGACGCCCATTGAAAGAGCGAATTTCATCCACTAACGCCTGCCTGGCGGGGCTGGCCTGCAAGGCGTCCTGGAAGTCCTGGTCGCTATCGTCGGGGTAGGCAAAGGCCCGGGTTTCAAATTCAGAATTATCCATCTTCCCTTGACTCGTCTGGTTCGACTTTGTCGTCGTCATTATTGTCGTTTTTGAAATATTCTTTCAGTTTGCTTCTGGCCCGGAATAGTCGGGTCATCACCGTATTGCTGTTCAGGTCCAGAATGTCGGCAATCTCCTTGCCGCTGAATCCGCCCACCACCTGCAGCAGCAAGGGCTCCCGGTAGTCGGGGTCCAGCTGGTTGATGGCGTTGTGTAAAAGTTCACGCTCCATGGCGTCATCCGGTTCATCGGTCACGGTTTCCGCCAGTGGCTGATCATCCACGTCCACCAGGTCGGGCCGGTAGCGCTCGTACAGCCTGGCATTTTCCCGGCGCAGAATGGTAAACAGCCAGGCCTTGGCGGCCTTGTCGTTCTGCAGGCTATCCAGAGACCGCCAGGCGCGCAAAAACGTTTCCTGGACCAGGTCTTCCGCTAACGGCTGGTTCTTGCAGATCCAGTAGGCATAGCGGTAGACATCCTGGTAAAGGGCATCAACCAGCGATTCGTAACGTTGCTTCTTGGTTTTTCCGTCTAAGACCGGCGTCTCACTCATTTATTACAATGCTCAGCACTGGATTCGGTGTTTTTTGATGGAGAACAATAATCTAAGGCATCCCCGGGGCCTGTTCACGCCTGGAACCGCCAAACCACGCTCTTTGCGCCTGCGATGGCGCTTTTCAAGTCACAAACGTGCCAGTCTAATCAGTGCGCACAGGCCCTGCCAAAAGCAACGCAAATCGATGTTGGATCATACTCGGCAAGCGTGGGGTCAGAGTTTGCCTAAATTATTGGTGCGCATCAAGTTTTTACGCAAAATGCCGGTTTGGGCCAGCCACGTCCTGTGGCCGTCGGTAGCGGTGTGGTTGCGGGTGTCGGAACCGGCTGTCGGGCTGTATACTCTGCCCCGGCAATCGGGCCGTGATCAGGGGAGCGGAAATGAACAGGGTAGCAATCGTCGGTGCCGCCGGGCGCATGGGACGCGCACTGACAGAAGCAGTGCTGGGCAGCGAGCAGGACCTGCAGCTGGCTGCAGCCACCGTGCTGGAGGACGATCCCGCCCTGGGCGTGGACGTGGCGACCCTGATCGGGGCGCCACCGGTGGGGGTTATTGCCGAAGGTTCGCTGCCCGGTGAGCTGACGGGCATCGATGTGCTTATCGATTTCACTTCGCCGGCAGCAAGCATGGACCATCTGGCACTTTGTCGGCGACACGGCAAGGCCATGGTCATCGGCACCACCGGGCTGACTGCGGAACAGAAGGAACAGGTCGAGGAAGCAGCCAGGGAAATTCCCGTGGTCTTTGCCCCAAACATGAGCGTTGGTGTCAACGTCTGCCTGAAATTGCTCGAAATTGCCGCCGCCGCGCTGGGGGACGATGTGGATGTTGAGATCGTGGAAGCGCACCATCGTCACAAGAAGGATGCGCCTTCCGGTACCGCACTGCGCATGGGTGAAGTCGTTGCCGATACGCTGGGCCGTGATCTTGACAAAGTCGCAGTCTACGGTCGAGAAGGGATCACCGGCGAACGGGATAGAAAAACCATTGGATTCGCCACGGTCAGGGCAGGGGACATCGTTGGCGATCATACCGTGGTTTTCGCCGGTGCCGGCGAGCGCGTGGAGATCACCCATCGTGCCAGCAGTCGCATGACCTTCGCCCGCGGGGCCGCAAGGGCGGCAGCCTGGCTGGAAGGCAGGGCGCCAGGATTGTACGGTATGAACGATGTTCTGGGGTGGGTGGACAATCAATAACAGATTTCCTACAATCCGCGCTCAGAATGCTACAGGCAAATTTTCCTAGACAATCAGCAAAGCGGAGCAAGGTTTATTCCTTTCTCCGCTTTTTTTTGCGCCGGAATCCGTCGTTGCGTTCCTTTCATCCCCCAACTTATCCCCTGACCCAGACAAGGAGTTGAAATTGGCAGTCACTGCAGTATTGGCGCTTGAAGATGGCACCGTGTTCAGAGGCCAGAGCATAGGTGCCGATGGCCTGTCCTCCGGTGAAGTGGTATTTAACACTTCCATGACCGGCTATCAGGAAATCCTCACCGATCCTTCCTATGCCAGGCAGATCGTAACCCTGACTTATCCCCATATCGGCAATACCGGCGCCAACGCGGAAGACAATGAATCTGATCGGGTCTGGGCCTCCGGCCTGGTGATCAGAAACCTGCCGTTACTCGCCAGCAACTGGCGCAGCGAGGAAACGCTCGCGGAATTTCTGGTGCGGCAGAACGTCGTGGCCATCGCCGACATCGATACCCGGGAACTGACTCGCGTGTTGCGGGACAGGGGCCCCCTGAATGGTTGCCTGCTGGCCGGTACCGAGCTGGAGAAACAGGGTGAGGACGCGGCAGTGGCCGCCGCCCGTGATTTTCCCGGTCTCAAGGGCATGGACCTGGCCCGGGAGGTTTCCACCGACAAGTCCTACCACTGGGAAGGCGGCGAGTGGCAGTTGGAGTCCGGCTACGGAACCCCTGCGGCCGGCAGCTACAAGGTGGTTGCCTACGATTTCGGTGTAAAGCGCAATATTCTCAGGATGCTTACCCAGCGAGGCTGCGATATCACTGTTGTGCCGGCACAGACGCCTGCCCACGAGGTGCTGGCCCTGAAACCGGATGGGGTGTTTCTGTCTAACGGACCGGGAGACCCGGAACCCTGTGACTATGCTATCTCTGCCATCAGGCAGATTCTCGAGACCGACATTCCCCTGTTCGGAATCTGTCTCGGTCACCAGCTGCTGGCGCTGGCCTGCGAAGCCACGACGATAAAGATGCGGCTCGGCCATCACGGTGCCAATCACCCCGTCCAGAACCTGGCCGATGGCACCGTCCTTATCAGCAGTCAGAACCACGGCTTCGCCGTCGATGAAAACAGCCTGCCGGACAACCTCAGGGCGACACACCGGTCGCTGTTCGATGGCACATTGCAGGGCATAGAACGCACCGACAGACCGGCGTTCGGTTTTCAGGGGCACCCGGAAGCCAGCCCCGGCCCCCACGATTTGGCGCCGTTGTTCGATCATTTCATCGAGTTGATCAGAAACCGCGCCGGCGTCAGTTAACAGCATCCTGACGGGCACGGACTCAAGCATGTACACGAATACGTAATACCTAGAGACAGACGGGGTAGTAATGCCTAAACGCACAGACATTAAAAGCATCTTGATTATTGGTGCCGGGCCGATCGTCATCGGTCAGGCCTGCGAGTTCGATTACTCCGGTGCCCAGGCCTGCCAGGCCCTGCGGGAAGAGGGTTTTCGGGTCATACTGGTGAACTCCAACCCGGCAACGATCATGACCGATCCGGCCATGGCCGATGCCACCTACATCGAGCCGGTACACTGGAAGGTCGTGGAAAAGATCATCAAGAAGGAGCGCCCCGATGCGATTCTGCCAACTATGGGTGGACAGACCGGGCTGAACTGCGCTCTCGACCTGAACAGGCACGGCGTTCTGGACAAGTACGACGTCGAGCTGATCGGCGCCAAGGTCGGGGCTATCGACAAGGCGGAAGACCGGGAGCTGTTCGACAATGCCATGAAAGCCATCGGTCTTGAAACACCCGCCCACGGCCTGGCGCACAACATGGAGCAGGCCTACGAAACCCTGGAACAGGTTGGCTTCCCCTGTATTATCAGACCCTCTTTCACCCTGGGTGGCAGTGGTGGTGGCATCGCCTACAACAAGGAGGAGTTTGAGGAAATCTGCACCCGGGGTCTGAAACTGTCACCGACCAACGAATTATTAATCGACGAGTCATTAATAGGCTGGAAAGAATATGAGCTGGAAGTGGTGCGGGACAGAAAGGATAACTGCATCATTGTCTGTTCCATAGAAAACTTCGACGCCATGGGCGTGCATACCGGTGACTCGATTACCGTTGCTCCCTCGCAGACCCTCACTGACAAGGAATACCAGATAATGCGTGATGCCGCCATCAGGGTATTGCGCGAAATAGGCGTGGAAACCGGTGGGTCTAACGTGCAGTTTGCCGTAGATCCTGCAACCGGTCGGCTGGTGGTAATCGAGATGAATCCCAGGGTTTCCAGGTCCTCGGCCCTGGCCTCCAAGGCTACCGGATTCCCGATTGCCAGAGTGGCTGCCAAGCTGGCGGTGGGGTATACCCTGGATGAATTGAAAAACGAGATTACCGGTGGTGCCACGCCGGCTTCCTTCGAGCCCACCATTGACTACGTGGTTACCAAGATTCCGCGCTTCACCTTCGAGAAGTTCCCAGAGGCCAATGATCGGATAACTACGCAGATGAAGTCTGTCGGCGAGGTAATGGCCATTGGCCGGACCTTTCAGGAATCGATGCAGAAAGCCCTCAGGGGCCTTGAAGTGGATGTCAGCGGATTTGATCCCATCGTCGACAGTAAACTCAGTGATGCCAAGGACACGCTGAAGCGGGAATTGATGGAACCCGGTGCTCAACGAATCTGGTACATCGGCGACGCATTCCGCATGGGCTGGTCGGTAGACACGGTTCATGAGTTGACCGGGGTCGACCCGTGGTACCTGGTGCAGATCGAAGAGCTCATCAGACTGGAGCAGGAAGTGGCGAAAATGTCCCTTGGTCAGATCGACAGGGACACCCTGTACCAGCTGAAACGAAAGGGGTTTTCCGACAAGCGGCTGGCTGCCCTGACCGGCGTTTCCGAGCTCGATGTACAGACCGCCCGCCACGGAATGGGTGTCCGGCCGGTCTACAAGCGCGTGGATACCTGTGCTGCCGAGTTTGTGTCCACCACGGACTACATGTACTCCAGCTATGAAGAAGTGTGTGAGGCGCAACCGTCTGATCGGCGCAAGATCATGGTGCTGGGTGGCGGACCCAATCGGATCGGACAGGGTATCGAATTCGATTATTGCTGTGTCCACGCCGCACTGGCCATGCGGGAGGATGGTTATGAAACCATCATGGTCAACTGTAATCCGGAAACCGTATCCACGGATTTCAACGTATCGGATCGCCTGTTCTTTGAACCGGTCACCTTCGAGGACGTGCTTGAAATCTTCCACCTGGAAAAACCGGAAGGCGTTATCGTTCAGTTTGGTGGGCAGACGCCTTTGAATATCGTCAGGCGCCTGGAAGATGCCGGGGTCCCGGTGATCGGCACCTCGCCGGATGCCATCGATCGAGCCGAGGACAGGGAGCGTTTTCAACAGCTGATTCAGAAACTCGGCCTCAAGCAGCCACCCAACTGCACGGTTCGAAGCGTCGAAGAAAGTATTGCCAGGGCGCGGGAATTGTCTTATCCCCTGGTAGTACGGCCCTCTTACGTTCTGGGTGGTCGTGCCATGGAAATCGTTTACAACGAGGAAGAGCTGAACCGCTACCTGCACTCGGCGGTGAAAGTCTCCAATGAAAGTCCGGTGCTGCTGGACTTTTTTCTCAGCTCCGCCATCGAGATCGATGTCGACGTGGTCTGCGATGGCAAGCAGGTCGTGGTCGGCGCCATCATGCAACACATCGAGCAGGCCGGGGTGCATTCCGGAGATTCCGCCTGTTCACTGCCGCCTTACAGTCTGCCTAAGGACGTGCAGGATGAAATCAGGAAGCAGATTTCCAGGCTGGCGCTGGAGCTCGGGGTGGTTGGCCTGATGAATACCCAGCTGGCCTACCAGGATGGGGAAATCTACATTATCGAGGTCAACCCCAGGGCTTCCCGCACGGTGCCCTTTGTGTCCAAGTGCATCGGCCAGTCACTGGCCAAAATTGCCGCTCGCTGCATGGTCGGCGTCTCCCTGGAGGAACAGGGTTTCACCCGGGAAGTGATTCCTGCCACTTACGCGGTCAAGGAAGCCGTCTTTCCGTTCAACAAGTTCCCCGGAGTCGATCCGATTCTTGGTCCGGAAATGAAGTCCACCGGTGAGGTCATGGGCGTTGGCCGGACTTTTGCCGAAGCGTTTTCCAAGTCCCAACTGGCGGCCGGCGAGAATATTCGCGTCGGCGGCACCGCCTTTATCAGCGTCAAGGATGCCGACAAAGCCGATTGCCTGGAAGTCGCCCGCCGGCTTCACGACCTGGGATTTTCGCTGGTGGCCACCCGAGGCACCGCCAGGGTTATCGAGGACGCCGGCATAGCCGTGCGTGCCGTCAACAAGGTGGCTGAAGGCAGGCCCCATATCGTGGACATGATCAAGAATGACGAGATTCAATTGATCGTCAATACCACGGAAGGCAAACAGGCGATTATCGATTCGTCGAATATCCGTCGCTCGGCGCTGCGCCATGACGTGTTCTGCACCACGACCCTGGCCGCCGGCCTGGCAGTCTGTGAAGCGCTGTCCTTCGGTGACGAAATGTCCGTGCACAACCTTCAGGACCTGCACGCTGCCCTGCCGGCAGCCTGACGTGTTTTGCCAGGTTGCTGATGTGGGCAGCAGCGGATTCCAGAACCCGCCATAACCCCGTTGGCCGGTTTGCTATTGGGTCGCGGGCTGTTATGCTAATCCTCCTGGCTTGAAGCCGCAGCAGATCCTGTTCTCAAGCCTGATATGAATACACCACGTATTCTGCTTGGAAATTCAGGCAACGCCGGTCCGGCATTTGTGTCCACGGGCAATACCGCGTTCGGACACACCGGGTAGGCCGGCAGGTTACTCACTACCAGTGCAATCGGTCCGCGTGCCATTCGGCGCGATGGTCCTGTTTGGGAGAAATATGCAAAAAGTACCAATGACGAAAGCCGGTGCAGAAAAGCTTCGGGAGGAGTTGACGGAGCTGAAAACCAAGGTTCGTCCCCGGATTATCGCCGCTATTGCCGAGGCCAGGGAACACGGGGACCTCAAGGAAAATGCCGAGTACCATGCGGCCCGGGAACAGCAGAGTTTCTGCGAAGGACGCATCAAGGAAATTGAAGGCAAGCTTGCCGATAGCGAAATCATTGATGTAACCGAGATCAAGCCAACCGGGCGAGTGATTTTTGGTACCACGGTAACGCTCATCAACCTGGACAATGAACAGCAGTCGGTTTACCAGATAGTCGGCGAGGACGAGGCCGATGTGGCGGGTGGAAAAATCTCGGTTGCCTCACCCATTGCCCGTGCGTTAATGGGCAAGCACGAAGGTGACGAGGTGACCGTCAATGCGCCCGCTGGAGATATCGAGTACGAAATTGAAGCCGTGGAACACCGCTAGCGCAACCCGGCGGGTTCAATCCAGCTTGCGCAACAGATTGGATAACCGGGGGTTGGGCTTGCGGACGGGGCGGTACAGCAGCAGAATGTGGCCGATCTGCTGGATACATTCGACGCCCAGTTCTTCGATAAGCTGATCCCGGATGAGGTTGCGCGCGTCCCGGTCACCGGCAGCAAGCTTTATTTTTATCAGTTCATGGTCGTTCAGGGCCCGGTTGAGCTCCTGGTTTACATTTTCCGAAAGTCCCTTGTCGGCAATGGTGACCACCGGCTTCAGTTTGTGACCGATACTTCTGAACTGTCTTTTCTGTTGAGCGCTGCTGGCCATGATAGCGGGATACCTCCGGGCGGAGGCATTGTAACCAAGTCGGTTCGTTAAGGCGATAATTGAATCTGCATCGCATATTTCGGTGATGAAGTTTGGCAAGATCAAAGAGCAGTAAAGGCTGGTTGAAGGAACATTTCGACGACGCCTACGTCAAGAAAACCCGGGAACTGGGATATCGGTCCCGAGCCAGCTTCAAGCTGCTTGAAATCCAGGAACGGGATCGCTTGATCCGGGCCGGCATGACCGTGGTCGATCTGGGCGCCGCCCCGGGGGGCTGGTCCCAGGTGGCAGCCGAATTGACCGGTCCCGGGGGATTGGTGGTAGCCAGTGATATCCTGCCAATGGACCCGCTGGCCGGTGTTCGCTTTTTTCAGGGGGATTTCACCGAGATGTCGGTGTACCAGGAAATCCTTGATGCCATCGGCGAAAACCGGGCTGACCTTGTAATCTCGGACATGGCACCCAACATGAGTGGAATGAAGGAAATCGACCAGCCACGGGTCATCTATCTGGCAGAGCTGGCGTTGGACCTGGCCAGGGCTGTCCTCAAAGACCAGGGAACCCTACTGGTCAAGGTGTTCCAGGGAGCAGGACTGGACGCCTATCAGCGGGATTTGCAGGCCTGTTTCCGGAAAGTGAAAGTACGAAAACCGCGTGCTTCCCGGGCCAGGTCCGCTGAACTGTATCTGCTGGCCGAGGGAGCGATGGCGGGCAGATGAACTTTAGTGTAATAATTCGCGTAAGGTCTTTATACGGAAAGCGCGCGCCAGCAGCCGGCAAAGCGTCGAAAACCACGCCTACCCGCACTTTTCGGAGTTCACCGATTAGGAGATAACCCTTGAACGACATGGCAAAAAACTTGATCCTGTGGATGATAATCGCCGGCGTCCTGCTGATGGTTTTCAATAGCATCAATCAGGAAACCCGGGACGACAGCCTGACCTATTCCTCATTCATCCGCGAGGTGCGGTCCGGCCAGGTGGCCGCGGTTGATATTTCCGGCATTAACATCACCGGGCTGCGGGACGACAACACCCGCTTCCGCACAGTCATGCCCCTGATCGGCGATGATCAGCTGATGGATGATCTGTGGGAAAACGGTGTCGAAATTCGGGCCAGCGAACCGGAGCAGCAAAGCATCTGGAGTCAGCTGCTGGTGGCCAGCTTTCCAATTCTGATTATCATTGCCCTGTTTTTCTTCTTCATGCGTCAGATGCAGGGTGGCGGTGCCGGTGGCAAAGGTGGCCCCATGTCATTCGGCAAGAGCAAGGCCAAGCTGCTGGGCGAGGATCAGATCAAGGTAACGTTTGCCGATGTCGCCGGTGTCGATGAAGCCAAGGAAGACGTTCAGGAACTGGTGGAATTCCTGCGGGAACCTGACAAGTTCCAGCGCCTGGGTGGTCGAATCCCCCGGGGCATTCTGATGGTCGGTCAGCCCGGAACCGGTAAAACCCTTCTGGCCAAGGCCATAGCCGGCGAGGCCAAGGTACCGTTTTTCTCTATTTCCGGCTCGGATTTCGTGGAAATGTTCGTCGGTGTTGGCGCCTCCCGGGTACGGGACATGTTCGACCAGGCCAAGAAAGCCGCGCCCTGCATCATCTTCATCGACGAAATCGATGCCGTCGGTCGTCACCGGGGAGCCGGGCTGGGCGGAGGCCACGATGAAAGAGAACAGACGCTCAACCAGTTGCTGGTTGAGATGGACGGATTTGAAGCCAACGACGGCATTATCGTCATTGCCGCAACCAACCGGCCTGACGTGCTGGACCCGGCGCTGCTGCGCCCGGGTCGTTTCGATCGCCAGGTGGTTGTCGGTCTGCCGGATATCCGTGGCCGGGAACAGATTCTCAAGGTGCACATGCGCAAGGTTCCCATTGACGATCGGGTCCAGGCCAGCCTGATCGCCCGCGGCACCCCCGGGTTTTCCGGTGCTGACCTGGCCAACCTGGTCAATGAAGCCGCCCTGTTCGCCGCCCGGGCCGACCGGCGACTGGTATCCATGGAAGAGTTTGAAAAGGCCAAGGACAAGATCATGATGGGTGCTGAACGCAAGTCCATGGTGATGTCCAGTAAGGAGAAGCTGAATACGGCCTACCACGAAGCCGGTCACGCCATCGTGGGGCGCCTGGTGCCCGAGCACGATCCGGTTTACAAGGTCAGTATCATTCCTCGAGGTCGCGCGCTTGGTATTACCATGTTTCTGCCGGAAGAAGACCGTTACAGCATCAGTAAGACTCACATCCTCAGCCAGATCTGCAGCTTGTACGGCGGTCGGATTGCCGAAGAAATGACCCTGGGCAAGGAAGGTGTGACTACTGGCGCCTCCAATGATATCCAGCGGGCTACGGAGCTGGCCCGTAACATGGTCACCAAATGGGGCCTGTCCGAGAAAATGGGACCATTGATGTATTCTGAAGACGACGGTGAAGTGTTCCTGGGCCGATCCGCGGGGACTCAGTCCAAGTCGGTTTCCGATGATACTGCCGAGGCCATCGATCACGAGGTTCGCAAGATTATCGATGAGTGCTATGCGCAAGCGAAGGAGATTCTGGAGACCAATCGTGACAAGCTGGAACTGATGAAAGATGCCCTGCTTGAGTACGAGACGATCGACATCGAGCAGATCAATGACATCATGTCGGGCAAGAAACCCCGGCCTCCCGCCGACTGGAGTGACCAGGACCAGAACAACTCCGGTACCGGTGCCGTGGATAAAGACGAGTCCAGGGAAACCGACAAGTCCAAGGACAGCAAGATAGGTGGTCCGGCCAGCGAGCACTGAGCCTGGGCACAGCGCCTTGACCAGGGTACTGCCACTCGGGGGTAGACAGATTGATCTGTCTACCCCCGTTGTTATGGGGGTAGTCAATGTAACCCCTGACTCCTTCTCCGATGGTGCCACGCTGGGTACCATGTCAAACAGCCATTTTCAGGTATCCGTCGATAGCGCCTTGGCCCGGGCGGAACAAATGGTGAATGCCGGCGCCGATATCATCGATGTCGGTGGTGAATCCACCCGTCCTGGCGCCGATCCGGTTTCTGTAACGGAAGAATTGCAAAGGGTGATCCCGGTCATTGAAGCGATCCGCGATAAGCTGGATACTGCTGTTTCCGTAGATACCAGTTCTCCCGCTGTGATGACAGAGGCCTGTAAGTGCGGTGCGGATCTGATAAACGATATTCGTGCCCTGAGAAAAGAAGGTGCCTTGACCGCCGCGGCCGACAGTGGCGCCGCTGTCTGCCTGATGCATACCCTGGGAGAGCCCAAGGTCATGCAGCAGGCTGTTAACTACGATAACGTGGTGGATGAAGTCATGGCATTTCTCAAGGAAAGGGTGCAGACAACGATAAGCGCTGGTATACCTAGAGGAAAGCTGCTTGTAGATCCGGGATTCGGATTTGGCAAATCGCTGCAACACAATTATCAGCTATTGCGGGAATTGCGTCGCTTTACCAGCCTGGAACTGCCGATCCTGGTGGGCATTTCACGCAAGTCGATGATCGGCAGGGTGGTTGGTCGTCCTGCCGACCAGCGGCTGGCAGGGAGCATCGCGGCAACGGTGTGGGCGCTGCGTAATGGTGCGGATATCATCCGTACCCATGATGTGGCAGAGACCGTCGATGTTATCCGTATTCATCGCGCTATGGCAGGCGACTTTAATTAAAGAGGGAGTGATATGGGGAAGAAGAAAAAATATTTCGGAACGGACGGTATTCGCGGTACCGTTGGTGAGGCCCCGATAACGCCTGATTTCATGCTGAAGCTTGGCTGGGCTGCCGGCAAGGTATTTGCGAAATATGGTAATGGCCATAATAAAATACTAATCGGTAAAGATACTCGCATTTCCGGATATATGTTTGAAGCAGCCCTGGAAGCAGGAGTTACTGCCGCCGGCGTTGATATCAACCTGTTGGGACCCATGCCGACGCCCGCAATCGCCTACTTGACCCGGACTCTGCGTGCCCAGGCGGGTATTGTGATCAGTGCTTCCCATAATGCCTTTGAAGACAACGGTATCAAATTTTTTTCTGCCCGCGGCGCCAAACTGGAAGACGAGATTGAATTCGCTATCGAAGACCAGATGTCCAGGGATCTGACGACGGTTGCTTCAAACTCACTCGGTAAGGCAACCCGGATCAATGACGCAGCGGGCCGCTATATCGAATTCTGCAAGAGTACGGTCGGATCAACCCTGAAGTTCAATGGATTGAAGGTCGCCATGGACTGTGCCAATGGCTCCACCTATCACATCGCCCCCAGTGTTTTCGAGGAGCTCGGTGCCAAAGTCAAGGCCATTGGAGTCTCGCCCAACGGATTGAACATTAACGAGCGCTGTGGATCCACATCGCCGGAAAATCTGCAGCGCCTGGTCATTGAAGAACAGGCCGACGTGGGCATCGCCTTCGATGGGGACGGAGATCGGCTGATCATGGTAGACCACCATGGCAATATCGTCGATGGAGACGAAATTCTCTATGTAATTGCCCGGGACCGGCAACGTCGCAATATCGAATTCGGAGGCGTCGTCGGAACCAAGATGACCAACCTGGGACTTGAACTGGCCCTGCAGAAAATGCAGGTTCCCTTTACCCGCACCGATGTGGGCGATCGCTATGTGCTGGCGGAAATGCTGGCACGTAATTGGAATCTGGGAGGAGAGTCCTCCGGGCATATAATCTGTCAGGATATCAACACCACCGGTGATGGAATCGTGTCCGCACTCCAGGCCATGGAGGCCCTGGTAAACGGGGATCAGCCCCTTGCCGAAATCAAGAAGGAAATGCACAAGCTACCTCAGGTTATGGTCAACGTCAGACTTCCCAGCAAGCAGGACGTCACCGCTCACGAAGCTGTTCGGGCGGCCGTGGCCGAAGTGGAAAGTGAACTCGGCAGCAGCGGCCGCGTTCTCCTGCGCCCTTCTGGAACCGAACCGGTAATCCGGGTGATGGTAGAGGGCGAGGATAGCGTGGTTGTCGACAAGCTGGCCCGGGAGTTGTCCGACGTTGTGGCCACGGTTGTGAACTGACCGCAACGCGATTCACGCCGTTTACCCGAGCCAATTCCTAGTGGTTGTTGCCCGCAGCGGGCAGCAGCCTGGCATAGTTCCGGACCTGCCGATAATCCTCCCTCTGCAAAGTTGCTTTCGACAGGCATGTTGGGTAGTATTGGCGCCCATTTTTTCCGGGTTGGACATGATCCGGACAAGGGTTCGGGATTGGTAACATGCGGCGCAAGCTGGTAGCCGGTAACTGGAAAATGCACGGGTCGCGGCGCTTCGTTGAAGAAACCCTGTGCGCTATTCGCGACGCCACGGACGGCATGACGACAGTCGACAAGGCAATCTGCCCGACCTTGTTGCATCTGCCGCTGGCGGAATCGATCGTGCAGGGCAGCAGCATAGCCCTTGGCGCCCAGAATGTGTATTCCGCTCCTGAGGGAGCCTATACCGGAGAAGTCTCCGCGGACATGCTTGCCGAGTATTCCGTGCGCTATGTCATCGTGGGTCATTCTGAACGGCGCGAACTTTTCGGCGAGCCGGATACCATGGTGGCACGAAAATTTACGGCCGTGCAGTCGGGCAGTATGATCCCGATATTGTGTCTTGGCGAGTCGCTGTCGCAAAGAGAACAGGGGCAGACGGGAGACGTCGTATTGGGACAACTGAATGCAGTGCTGGAAGTCGCCGGCATTGCAGCCTTTGAGCGGGCCGTTATCGCCTATGAACCGATCTGGGCCATAGGCACAGGGATAACGGCCTCACCGGAACAGGCCCAGGAAGTCCACGGCCTGATTCGTCAACATCTGGCGAATCGGGACGGCACTGTGGCTTCGGGTTGCCGGATACTTTACGGTGGCAGCGTAAAAGCGGAGAATGCGGGCGATTTATTTGCCCAACCGGATATCGATGGTGGACTTGTTGGTGGCGCTTCCTTGAAAACCGCCGATTTCACCTCAATTTGTCAAAGCGCGAGCTGAAAAATATGCAATCACTCATAGTCATAGTACACATCATTGTGGCGGTCGCCATTGTCGGACTTGTGCTGCTGCAGCAGGGGAAAGGCGCGGATGCCGGAGCCTCTTTTGGATCCGGTGCCTCTCAGACTGTATTCGGTGCGTCCGGGTCAGGTAACTTCCTGACCAGGGCGACTACCGTGGCGGCGACACTGTTTTTTATTACCAGTCTGTCGCTGGCCATTTTCGCCAGGGAGAATGCCGGTTTGAGCAGTACCGCAGGCCTGCCGGTAGTCAATGAAGAGCTGTTGGAAGAATCCGGTTCAATCCCCTCCGATGTACCCCAGCTTGAAGAGGTTCCGCAACAGGCGCCGGACGCCGGAGACATTCCCGCGGTCCCACCGGGTAACTGAGTCCTGCCCCGGAATTGAAAACGACAGTTGATGAAGATATTGCCGAAGTGGTGGAATTGGTAGACACGCTATCTTGAGGGGGTAGTGACCTACGGTCGTGCCGGTTCAAGTCCGGCCTTCGGCACCAAATTCCGATCAGTCCTCCCGGGCCGGCCCTGCCGCCCGGGACCCCGTACGCAGACCTGAATCGCAGACTTGAATCGCAGACTTGAATCAAAGCTGCCTGGTTTCTGTTTTGGCTTGACGATACGGGTATGACTTCCTTATAATTCGGCACCCCGTAGTAGCTGTCCTCGCTTGATTGCTGGCAGCGGCGCCAGTCGGCCAGGCCGACTGCATGGCTGGACGCGGGTGGGACCCCTGGAGGGACCCGGGAAAAAAGATAGGAAAAAAGAAAGGAAGAGGAAGGAAGCGGAAAGAAGAGGAAAGGATAAGGAAAACAGGACCAAGGCTGCTGATGGCTTAAGGACAAGCTGAGACGAGAATCAGTTGCAGGTCAGAACATCTGACCGAATGATGGTTGATATTGACATAAGGTTAGTTGATAAAAGGTTTATTGCGGGGTGGAGCAGTCTGGCAGCTCGTCGGGCTCATAACCCGAAGGTCGTAGGTTCAAATCCTGCCCCCGCTACCATAAAAGCCCGCCAGTTGTGATCAGGCAGCCCGACGATCGGGCTCGACTCTTCACCTCGGGCGGCATAGCCGGGAAGGTCGCAGGTTCAAATCCTGCCCCCGCTACCAATAAAGTCCGCCAGTTGTGATCAGGCAGCCCGACGATCGGGCTCGACTCTTCACCTCGGGCGGCATAGCCGGGAAGGTCGCAGGTTCAAATCCTGCCCCCGCTACCAATAAAGTCCGCCAGTTGTGATCAGGCAGCCCGACGATCGGGCTCAACTCTTCACCTCAGGCGGCATAGCCGGGAAGGTCGCAGGTTAAAATCCTGCTCCGGCTGGCAATAAAGTCTGCCAGTTGTGATCAGGCAGCCCGACGATCGGGCTCGACTCTTCACCTCGGGCGGCATAGCCGGGAAGGTCGCAGGTCAAGATCCTGCCCCCGCAATCAGTTTCGACGATGACTCGGCGCCCTGACTGGTTCGGCGCTGAGCAAAGAAGCCCCGGATCGGGGCTTTTTATTAGGCGCGTAGTCGATCCGGGAGGATGGCAGCGGTTCTGAGGCGAAGTGCTGTACAGGCTTCTGTGGACAGAGAGTTGTTTGGGGAGTGGGCCATTGGCCCATTTTTTGTTTGCGCGAAGCGGAAAACTGGCAACAGGTGAAAAGAAGCGAACGGCAGATTGCTGGCTTGCTGGAACCCACGATCCAGGCCATGGGCCTGGAATTGTGGGGTGTGGAACATATTTCCCAGGGGCGTCACAGCCTGCTGCGAATATTTATCGATAGTCCGGATGGCGTTTCCATCGAGGACTGTGAACAGGTCAGTCGGCAGGTAAGCGGGATACTGGATGTCGAGGATCCCATCACCGGAGAGTACACGCTGGAAGTGTCATCGCCGGGTGCGGACCGCCGTCTGTTCTCTCTGTCGCAATTCGGGGAGTACATTGGCAACGAGGTGAATGTCAGGCTGAAGACTCCCCTTGAAGGGAGACGTAAATTTAAGGGGCAGCTGAAAGCTGTAACCGATCGGTCAGTGTGTATCGTTGTCGACGGCAGTGAATACCAGTGTCCGTTTGAAGCGATTGAAAAAGCCAATATTGTCTACTGATGCTTTACCGGGGTCCGGCCAGCACGCGTGACAGTAGAGCAGTAAGTTAGGGTGACATCGTTATGATGAGTAAAGAGATTTTAATGGTTGCGGACGCAGTCTCTAACGAGAAAGGTGTATCGCGTGACGTAATCTTTGAAGCAATCGAATCTGCATTGGCCACAGCCACCAGGAAGCTGCACGGCAATGAAGAGATCGATTGCCGGGTCTCTGTGGATCGAAAAACGGGTGATTACGAAACCTTTCGTGTCTGGACCGTCGTCGATGACGAGGAATTTGAAGATCCTGCCACCCAGTTGACCCTGGAGCAGGCCGGGGAAAAGGACCCTGCCCTGGAAATTGGAAACACCTGGGAGCAACCGATCGATAACGTTGAGTTCGGGCGCATCGCCGCGCAGACCGCCAAGCAGGTCATCGTGCAGAAAGTCCGGGAGGCGGAGCGTGAACTGGTCATTGCCGAGTACAAGGATCGGGTCGGGGAACTTGTTTCCGGTACCGTTAAAAAGGTAACCCGGGACAGCGTTATTGTGGACCTTGGCAACAATGCCGAAGGCCTGTTGCCGCGGGACCAGATGATCCCCCGGGAAACGTTTCGCATTGGCGACAGGTTGCGGGCACTGCTGATCGAAGTACGGTCGGAACCCCGCGGTCCCCAGCTCATACTCAGCCGAACGTCACCGGCCATGCTCATCGAGCTGTTCAAAATCGAGGTACCGGAAATCGCCGAGGAAGTGATCGAAATTCGAGCCGCGGCGAGAGATCCGGGCTCAAGGGCCAAGATTGTGGTCAGTACCAACGACGGCAGAATCGATCCCGTTGGTGCCTGCGTCGGTATGCGTGGGTCACGTGTTCAGGTGGTATCCAATGAGCTCGCCAATGAGCGCATCGACATCATTTTATGGGATGACAATCCGGCGCAGCTGGTAATCAACTCCATGGCACCGGCAGAAGTGGCGTCAATCGTTGTCGACGAGGACAGCCACACCATGGATGTCGCGGTGGCGGAAGAGAATCTGGCCCAGGCCATTGGCAGAAATGGCCAGAACGTGCGACTTTCCAGCGAGTTGACCGGCTGGACCATCAACGTGATGAGTGAAGAGGATGCAGCGGCCAAGTTGCAGCAGGAAGCAAGCAGTTTCATCGAGATGTTCAGGGAGAAACTGGACGTCGATGACGATGTTGCCGAGGTGCTGGTACAGGAAGGATTTACCTCCCTGGAGGAGATAGCCTATGTACCGCTGGACGAGATTCTGGCTATCGACGGGTTTGACGAGGAAATAGCCAACGAACTGAGAAATCGGGCAAAAGATGCCCTGCTGACCCAGGCTATCGCCTCGGAAGAGGATATATCCAGCGCCAACATAGCCGACGACCTGCTTAACATGGAAGGGATGGATGATCAGCTGGCCCTGGCGCTGTCGAAAATGGGAATTCTGAATATGGAAGACCTGGCGGAGCAGTCAGTGGATGAATTGATGGATATCGAAGATATGAATGAAGAACGAGCAGGCAAATTGATCATGGCTGCGAGAGCCCCGTGGTTTGAGTGAGACGTTGGTCCGCGAGGTAAGAGATTAAGGGGTATTGTCAATGGCAGATGTAACAGTTAAAGAGCTTGCCAGTGTGGTGGGTGTGACGGAGGATAAGCTTCTTGCGCAAATTAAAGAAGCAGGTCTCCCCCATACCAGCCCTGATGAGACCATTACTAATGACGACAAGAACACCTTGCTGATGTTCTTGCGCCAGGGGCATGGCAAGCGTGAAACCACCGATGCGGCGCCACGCAAGATTACGCTGAAACGCAAAACCCTGGCTACGCTGAAATCCTCGCCAGGACATGGCAGAAGCAAGACGGTAAATGTGGAAGTCCGCAAAAAGCGAACTTACATCAAGCGTAGCGCCTTGCCGGTAGAGGATAAGGCTGAAGCGGAACGACAGGAAGCGGAAGCTGCTGAAGCGGAAAGACTGCTTGAAGAACAGAAAGCAGCCGAGACTGCGGCACAGGAAGCTGAAAAAAGCGGGGCAGCTGAGAAAACTGGAGAGGAAGCGGCCGCGGCAGCAAAGGCAGCGGAGGAAACTGCTGCTGGCGGTGATACGGCTGCGGCTGACATCACGCCGGTGCCGGATATTGCCGCAGTACCGCCGGCCACTCCGGAATCGGCCAAGCCTGGAAAGGCGGCGCCCAAGCGCAAAGGTCGTGATGGTGAAAGTGAAGACAAGAAATCGCATCAGAAGCACAAGGAAAAAGCCCTGCGAAAACAGAGCAGGGAGAGAGCGCCGACTGCGGACGATTTCGTTCTGGAAGATGGTGAGTACGCGGAAGTTGAAAGCCACATGCGTCGCGGCGGACGAAAGGCCAAATCACGGGTTGGCGGCAAACGGCACGCTTTCGAAAAACCAACCGAGTTCATTTCGCGGGAAATTACTATCGGCGAAACCAACACCGTTGGTGAGCTGGCTCAGAAAATGTCGGTCAAAGCCGCGGAAGTGGTCAAGATTCTCTTTAACATGGGAGTCATGGCAACCATAAACCAGCCGCTGGATCGTGATACATCGACGCTATTGATTGAAGAAATGGGACACAGGGCCAAGTTTGTTTCTGAAGATGCGATCGAGGAACAATTATACGAGGATCTTGCTCTTCAGGAAGGCAACAAGGAAGTCGTAAGAGCGCCAGTTGTAACAGTTATGGGCCATGTTGATCATGGCAAGACGTCGCTTCTTGACTACATCCGTAAATCTTCCGTGGCCTCTCATGAAGCAGGGGGAATTACCCAGCATATCGGTGCTTATCATGTAGATACTGAACATGGCATGATCAGTTTTCTTGATACGCCGGGTCACGCGGCATTCAGCGCCATGCGTTCCCGCGGAGCCAAGGCCACCGACGTGGTCATCCTGGTGGTCGCTGCCGATGACGGGGTTAAACCCCAGACCGAGGAAGCGGTGAATCACGCCCGTGCCGCGCAAGTACCCGTGGTGGTTGCAGTCAACAAGATTGACAAGGAAAACGCTGACCTTGACCGGGTCAAGAACGAGCTGTCTGCGTTGGATGTAATTCCCGAGGAATGGGGCGGCGACACCCAGTTTGTGCCAGTGTCCGCTCATACCGGTGAAGGCATCAAGGAGTTACTGGAGGCAGTACTGCTGCAAGCGGAACTGCTGGAACTCAAAGCTTACACCGACGTTCCCGGTAACGGCATAGTAGTGGAATCCCGGCTGGATAAAGGCCGTGGTCCGGTGGCCTCGGTACTGGTGCAGAACGGTATTCTGAACGTGGGCGATATTGTCCTGGTCGGGCATGAGTATGGTCGTGTTCGCGCGTTGATCGATGAAAATGGCGAAAACGTCGATTCCGCCGGCCCGTCTATTCCCGTGGAGATTCTGGGCCTTACCGGCGTGCCGGAAGCCGGCGACGAATTCGTCGTCGTCAAGGATGAAAAGAAAGCAAGAGAGGTCGCCGAATTTCGACGGGATCGTACCAAGGACAGTCAGCATGCCTCCCAGCAGAGCGGTAAAATGGATTCGTGGCTTGCCAGTATCGGCAAGGACGAGAAAAGGATGTTCAATGCTATTATCAAGGGCGATGTGCGGGGCTCGGTGGAAGCAATCGTATCCTCCCTGCAGGGCATTGGTACTGAAGAAGTTGAGGTAAACGTGGTTTCTTCCGGTGTCGGCGGCATCACCGAAACCGATGCCCATCTGGCCGCGACCTCCAGCGCCATGCTGATCGGATTCAACGTGCGAGCAGACCGGGCGGCACGTGACGTGATCGAAACCGAAGGACTGGAGCTGCGCTATTACAACGTCATCTATGACGTGATCGATGATGCCAAGGCGATCCTGGGCGGCATGCTGAAACCCGAACTTCGCGAGGAAATTGTTGGCGTTGCCGAGGTCAGGGACGTTTTCAATTCGCCCAAGTTTGGCCAGATCGCCGGCAGCATGGTGATCGAGGGTACCGTTTATCGCAACAAGCCGATCCGGGTGCTCAGGGACAACGTGGTTATTTACGAGGGCGAGCTGGAATCACTTCGTCGCTTCAAGGACGATGCCAACGAAGTGCGTAACGGCATGGAATGTGGTATCGGCGTACGGAACTACACCGATGTCAAGGTGGGTGACAAGATCGAGGTTTACGAGACCAAGGAAGTAGCCCGAACACTTTGAACGTATTAGCAGGCTGTTAGTCGGGCTCATTCATTCGAAACAGCTATTCGAGCCGATTACGATATGACGGAACAATCACCAAGACTGCAGCGCGTTGCCGACCTGATAAAAAGGGAACTGGCCGTGCTGATTCAGCTGGAAATCGACGACCCGAGAATCGGTATGATCTCGGTCACCGGGGTCGATATAAGCCGGGACCTGGCTCATGCGAATGTTCACGTGACCGTGCTGAACTCGCCAACGGGGCATCACGACGAGGCTGGTGCCGCGAGCGATGAACCCTCCGGTAAGCACTCCGGGGTTAAACAGGACCAGGGAGCTGCAGCGGAACCCGTTGCCGCCACTGAATCCGGGGCGGAGAACAGACTCGATCAGCTTGAGATCGACGAAAATATCAAGGCGTTGAACAAGGCAGCAGGATACCTGCGCAGCTTACTGGCAAAGCGGCTGAAATTGCGCACTACCCCGAAACTCAGGTTTCACTATGATGCCACCATGAGTCGGGGGAACAGGCTTTCCTCGTTGATTGATGATGCCCTGGAAGCCGACCGGAAACTGCATTCCTGAGTGACAGGTCAGGCAGGCTAAACAGGATGATCGCCGTTGAGCAGGCGTAACAACAGAGGAAAACGGCCCAGGGGGAGACCGCTAGACGGCATCCTGGTACTCGATAAACCGAAAGGGCTGAGTTCCAACGAGGCGCTGCAGCAGGTAAAGCGCCTGTTTAACGCGCGCAAAGCGGGTCACACGGGCAGCCTGGATCCGCTGGCAACCGGGGTCCTGCCGCTGTGCATGGGCGAAGCCACCAAGTTGTCGCAGTTTCTGCTGGATGCGGACAAGCGCTATCGCGTAACCATTGGTCTCGGTATCAGCACAGACACCGGTGACGCCGAAGGACAGGTGGTGAAGCAGGTAGACAGCGTCTCGGTCACCGGAGAACAGGTAAGCCAGGCGCTGGACGGTTTTGTCGGCACCATCGATCAGGTACCGCCGATGTATTCGGCCATCAAGCAACAGGGCGTGCCATTGTACAAGCTGGCACGCCAGGGCAAGGAAGTCGAAAGAGCCAGCCGCAGGATCACGATTTACAGTATCGATATGCTGGGCATGGAAAACAATGACCTGCGTATCGAAGTACATTGCAGCAAGGGGACCTATATCCGCACGCTGGCAGATGACCTGGGCAGGATTATGGCCTGTGGCGCTCATGTAAAGGAGCTGCGACGCCTGCAGGCCGGTGCTTTTGACGAGTCTGACAGTGTAACCCTGGAACGGTTGCAGGAACTTCGACATGCCGGTGAGCCTGACGATTTCAGCCGTATCGACGAATACCTGCTGCCCATGGACAGGGCAGTGGCTGATCTGCCGGAAGTGGAGCTTCCGGACGTGACGGCAGGCTGGATCAGGCAGGGTCAACCGGTACTGGTGCGACACCTGCCCGCGGAGGGCCTGGTGAGGTTATACCAGGGGAAACAGTTTATTGGCATTGGCAGTATTCTGGATGACGGGCGAGTGGCCCCGCGCCGAATGATTGTGAACCAGTGACGGTTCGCTAACCAGGTAACTACCAGTATGCGTGGTTATGCTGGATTGACAGGGAAATGACTGACCCGATTACCGGTCAGTAGGGTCAGTTTATTAATCGCATATTACATTGGAGCAATAGCATGGCTTTATCAGCTGAACAGAAAGAAACGATTATTAAAGAGTATGCAATCAAAGACGGTGATACTGGCTCTCCCGAGGTCCAGGTTGCGCTGTTGACAGAAAACATCAATCAACTGCAGGCTCACTTCAAGGAGCATGCCCATGATCACCATTCACGAAGAGGATTGATAAGGATGGTGAACAGCCGCAGAAAATTGCTTGATTATCTCAAGCGCAAGGACCTGGAACGCTATGCTGCGTTGATTAAACGCCTTGGTCTGCGCCGATAACCTTTAAAGTGAATCCAGGAATGGTGCTGTGAAAGTACGGCGGTATTCCAAAGAATCAGGAAATAAATATGTTTAATCCAGTAAGCAAGACGTTTCAGTATGGTGGCCAGCAGGTCACGCTGGAAACGGGCAAAATAGCAAGGCAAGCGACTGGAGCAGTTGTTGTCACCATGGGCGATACCCAGGTTCTGGCAACCGTTGTTGGTAAGAAGACGGTAAATCCGGGAGCTGATTTTTTCCCGTTGACAGTCAACTACCAGGAGAAAACTTACGCGGTTGGTAAAATTCCCGGAGGATTTTTCAAGCGTGAAGGAAGGCCCACTGAAAAAGAGACACTGACCTCCCGATTGATCGACAGGCCGATCCGGCCCCTCTTTCCAAAAGGCTTCATGAATGAAGTCCAGGTGGTCGTAACCGTGGTATCGGCGGACAAGGACCAGGATCCGGATATTGCCGGGATGATCGGCGCGTCCGCGGCACTGGCCATTTCGGGTGTACCGTTTCTCGAGCCCATTGGCGGAGCACGGGTTGGTTTTGATCCTGAAAACGGCTATATCCTGAACCCGACCAACACGCAGCTGGAAACATCGCTGCTGGACATGGTCGTGGCAGGAACGAAATCAGCCGTGCTGATGGTGGAATCGGAGGCCAAGCAACTGACCGAAGACCAGATGCTGGGTGGAGTGCTTTTCGCTCACCAGGAAATGCAGGTGGCTATAGATGCAATCAATGCACTGAAGAACGAGGCCGGCAAACCCTCCTGGGACTGGCAGCCGCAGGAGGCCAATTCCGTACTGCAGGATGCAGTTGCCGAATCGTATACCGACCGTCTTACCGAGGCTTACCAGATCTCGGACAAGATGCAGCGCTACGATGCCGTGGGAGAACTGCGAAAGTCTGCAATTGAACAGTTCGCCAATAACGATACCGACGTCACTGACAGCGAAGTATCGGATGTCTTTGCCGCGTTGGAAAAGAAGATCGTTCGCAACCGCATCCTGGCGGGTGAGCCCAGAATTGACGGTCGGGACACCAAGACCGTGCGCAATATCGAAGTGGAAGTCGGCATGTTGCCCAAGGCCCACGGATCGGCACTGTTCACTCGCGGTGAAACCCAGGCGCTGGTAATTACCACGCTCGGTGCGGTGCGCGATGCGCAAATGATCGAAGGGCTGGAAGGGACCAGGAAAGACAGCTTCATGCTGCACTACAACTTCCCGCCCTACTCAGTGGGTGAAACCGGATTCATGAGCGGTCCCAAGCGCCGGGAAATCGGCCATGGTCGACTGGCCAAGCGTGGCGTCATGGCAGTGATGCCCAAAGAGGATGACTTTCCCTATGCCATCCGGGTCGTTTCGGAAATCACCGAGTCCAATGGGTCCAGTTCCATGGCGTCCGTCTGTGGCTCGAGCCTGGCGATGATGGATGCCGGCGTCCCCCTGGAAGCCCCTGTTGCAGGTATTGCCATGGGTCTGATCAAGGACGGTGAGAAGTTTGCCGTGCTGACCGACATTCTCGGTGACGAGGACCATCTGGGTGACATGGACTTCAAGGTGGCGGGTACTTCCAACGGCGTGACCGCCCTGCAGATGGACATCAAGATTCAGGGCATCACCGAGGAGATTATGGAAATCGCCCTGGAGCAGGCCAACGAAGCCCGCATGCACATTCTTGGTGAAATGAACAAGGTGATCTCGGCGCCGCGGGACAATGTTTCTGAAAACGCACCTTCCATGGCTATGCTGAAGATTGATGCGGACAAGATCCGCGACGTGATCGGCAAGGGCGGGGCGGTGATCCGGGGAATAACCGAGGACACCGGTGCGTCTATCGATATCGATGATGACGGCAATATCCGCATCTACGGTGAAGATGCCGATTCCCGGGATGCGGCTATCGAAGCCATCAATGCCATCACCGCCGAAGCGGAAATCGGCAAGCTCTACAAGGGCAAAGTGGCCCGCATCGTCGATTTTGGCGCGTTTGTCACCATACTTCCGGGCAAGGACGGCCTGGTGCACATATCCCAGATTTCCAAGGACCGGGTAGAGGATATCAGCGAATACCTCACCGAGGGGCAGGATGTGCTGGTCAAGGTGCTCGACCTGGATGCCCGGGGACGAATCAAGCTCAGCATCAAGGAGATCACCGACGAGGAAAAACAGGAGTTCGCCGCGGAAACCGCAGAAGTGGTCTAGAAATTCCGTTCCAATCCTGTGGAAGACAATAAACCCGGGCCGCGTCGCGAGCCCGGGTTTTTTTGTGCCGTCAGGACAAGACAGGACGGCGTCAGCGACCTGCAATTACCGGCCTGGTCCTTCCAGGAGCAGCGCAGCCTGGCCTACTCGGCCAACATCCAGGTTGCCAGGACGGTATGCTTACCAGGAGCCAGTGGCTCGGGTACACTATCTGACCTTCATTCAGGAGTGAGAGAGCCAGTGATTCATTCAAACAGATTTGTTTCCACCTGTCTTCTGATGACCCTGCTGACGGGCTGTAATCAGGAAGACCAGAACAATCAGTCGGAACAGCCGGTTGCAGCAGACGTTGCTGTCAGCGAGGCTCCGCAACAATCCGTTACCGGGGAGGCGGTACTGGGGGAATGGGGAATCGACCTGACCAGCCGTGATATACAAACAAGACCAGGCGACAGTTTCTTTCGTCATGCCAACGGCAACTGGGAGGATAATTTCGAAATTCCGCCGGACAAAAGCCGGTATGGCGCCTTCGATGTCCTGCGTGATCGCTCGGACGAGCGCATCCGGACTATCGTGGACGACCTGGTGGATTCCGAACCGGCCATGGGTTCCCTTGACCAGAAAATCGCCGACTACTATCTCAGTTTCATGGATACCCGGCGGCTCAATGAGTTGGGCATTGCGCCATTGACACCGCTGCTGGCGGAAATCGACGGGATAAATTCCCGGAATGAACTGGTGGAGTTTCTGGGACAGGCGCGTCGAGTCGGGGGCGGCAGTCCTTTGGGATTCGGCGTCGGTCCCGACAGAGTCGATCCCGATCGAAACCAGCTGCGCATTTCCGTGGGCGGCATCAGTCTGCCGGATCGCGATTACTACCTGCTGGACACAGAGCGTTTCCAGCAGATCCGCTCGGCATTTCGACAACATGTCGAAACCATGTTTGGATTTGTCGATGCGGCAGACAGTGCCGGAAAGGCTGAAGCCGTCCTGGCATTGGAGACACGGATCGCCGAACACCTGTGGCCCCGTGCCCGACGCCGTAACCGTGATCTGACTTACAATCCCATGTCCTATGGCGAATTGCAGGAAAGTTACCCGGAGATGGATTGGGACCGGTTCTTTGCCGCCGCGGGTGTGGACCTGGAGAAAGTAGACGACCTGAACGTCAATTATCCCAGTGCCATGGCTCCGGTTATCGACATGATCAACGAAGTTTCCCTGTCTGACTGGAAGAGCTATCTCACCTATCACCTTCTCAGTAATCACGCCGGCATCCTGTCGGAACAGATCGACAATGAAAACTTCAGGTTCTACTCAACGGTTCTGCGGGGGGTTCCCCAACAACGTGAGCGATGGGAGCGGGCGGTATCCCGGGTAGGTGCCGGCAACAGTCTTGGCGAAGCCCTTGGCCAGGTCTACGTGGAAAGGTATTTTCCTGAATCCGCCAAACAGCAGATGGAACAGCTGGTAGAGAACCTGCGCATTGCGCTTCGTCAGAGTATCAACGAAAACGACTGGATGGATGAAGCAACCAGGCGTGAAGCACTGTTAAAGCTGGATTCCTTCCGGCCCAAAATCGCCTATCCTGACGAGTGGAAGGATCTTTCGGCAATTCAGATCAGTCGTAATGACCTGTTCGGCAATGCCCGCAACGTGCGGGAGTTTTTTTACTGGGACAATGTCAATCGCCTTGGCGAGCCGACCAATCGTGAGGAGTGGGGAATGACCCCCCACACGGTAAACGCCTACTACAACTCGTCATTTAATGAAATTGTGTTTCCGGCCGGGATCCTGCAGCCGCCGTTTTTTGATCCTGCAGCCGACATGGCGGTTAACTACGGTGGAATAGGCGCTGTCATCGGTCATGAAATGGGGCATGGCTTCGATGATCAGGGATCAAAATCCGATTTCCAGGGAATCCAGCGGGACTGGTGGACCGAGGAAGCCCGGGCCGCCTTCGACGCCCGGACAGCGATGCTGGCGGCGCAATATGACCGGTATGAACCGGTGCCGGGAAATTTCGTGGATGGCAGCTTTACCCTGGGTGAAAACATTGGTGACGTCGGCGGACTTTCAATGGCCTATCGCGCGTATCGCATCGCCTTGAACGGTGAAGAAGCGCCAGTGATTGACGGGCTGACCGGAGACCAGCGATTCTTCCTGTCCTGGGCACAGGTCTGGCAGTCCAAGATCAGGGAAGATGCCCTGGTATCCCAGCTTAAATCCGATCCGCACTCGCCGGCGGTCTATCGCGTCGATGGCGTCGTGCGAAATCAGGATGCCTGGTACTCCGCCTTCGATGTGCAACCCGGCGATGCCCTGTACCTGGCGCCTGAGGACCGGGTCCGTATCTGGTAGGAATAAAGGCTGTTCAGTAAGGCAGTGCTGGATAAATACCGGTGCCGGCGCTGGACAGGTCACCGGTCTTACTGCCGGTGATTGAACATCGACACAGAGCAGCGTGAAACGCAGTGCGAGGAAGCTTTGGCAATGATTAAAAACTGGAGTGAAGACCTGGTCGCCATTCTGCTGGGAGCTTTTATCCTGGCCGTTGCCCTGGTGGTTTTCCTGCTTGTCCCACTGGGTGGGGTAACCGATGCGGTGAATCAGGCAAGCCAGGTTCCCGGCTTCAGCGTGGACAGCTGGATGGCGGAAAACCAGTTTATCACCGGTGGCGGCGACTTGCTGAACAGCCTGGCAAACACGTCCAGGCCGGGTCGCTGGGTGGCCAATCCGGTTGCCGCGCTGGGCGTTGATACCCTGGTGTTCTCGGCAGCGATGCTGGCGATTTTCATGGTGCTGTTCGGCGCCGGCGCGGTATTGATGAAGGAGGGGTTCGCGGCATTCGCCAGGGGCTTCCTGGTGGTGTTCCTGGTTGCATCACTGGCGTTTCTGCTGGCCAATCAGCAGGAATTTCGGGACCTGGGGCTGGGTTACGCTCTCTGGGCCATTGTCATTGGCCTGGTCATCAGCAATACCCTGGGAATTCCGGACTTTCTCCGACCCGCACTGAAGCATGAGCTGTACATCAAGACCGGGCTGATCATGCTGGGTGCCGAGGTCCTGTTCGGTAAAATCCTGGCCATCGGTCTGCCCGGAATTTTCGTTGCCTGGGTTGTCACTCCAACGGTACTCATCAGTACTTACTGGTTCGGGCAGAAAATTCTCAAGATCGGTTCCAAGACACTCAATATCACCATCAGCGCGGACATGTCGGTTTGCGGCGTCTCGGCGGCGATCGCCACAGCCGCCGCCTGTAAAGCCAGCAAGGAGGAACTGACTACGGCAGTGGGGCTGTCCATGGTTTTCACCTCGGTGATGATGGTTGCGCTGCCTGCCTTTATCTCCGCAGTGGGTATGCCGGAAGTCCTGGGTGGTGCCTGGATTGGCGGTACCATCGATGCAACCGGTGCCGTGGTAGCCGCCGGGGCGTTTCTGGGAGACACGGCACTCAACGTCGCCGCCACGATCAAGATGATTCAGAACATACTGATTGGCGTGCTGGCATTCGGTGTGGCGGTATACTGGACTGCCAGGGTGGATCGAACGGCAGGCACGGAAGTTTCCGCTGCTGAAATCTGGATCAGGTTTCCCAAGTTCGTCCTGGGCTTTATTGCTGCCAGCCTGGTCTTCTCACTGCTGTACGAGTTGCTCGGCGAAAACCTGGCAGTGATCCTGGTGGAGGGAGCAGTAATCGAGTACACCTCGGACATGCGGGGCTGGTTTTTTGCACTGGCCTTCGCCAGCATCGGGCTGTCTACCAATTTCAAGGAACTTAGCGCCCAGTTTTCCGGTGGTAAACCGCTGATACTTTATGCCTGTGGCCAGTCGCTCAACCTGTGCCTGACCCTGTTCATGGCCTGGCTGATGTTCTACAAGGTTTTTCCGGGAATTACCAATGCGCTTTAGTGTCCGCCCGCTGTTGATGCTCTGCCTGTTCGCAGCTGTGCTGGTGTTGTTGCGCCAGGGTATTCTCGTTGCCACCAGCGGAGTTCCGGTACTGCGGGAACAGGTCGAGATCATGCAGCGTCGGGATATCGATCCGGCTGCCCTGTTCTTTACCGACAGCCCAGTTGCCCTGCAGGCGATAAGACAGGCGGAGCTGCGTAACGCCGACTACCAGGCAACGCGCTGAGGGAGTTACTGGCTGGATTGTTCCTGAACAGGATTCAGAACATGGCGATTGGATTCAGCGGTGAACCCATCCCTCCCGGAATCCGCAGCGGCGATGCCATGAACAGGAATTCGTAGCGTTGCTGCTCCTTCGCCACCTCGGCCACTTCCTCGAAATCGAGGTTGTCGAATATACCGACACCCAGAGAAACCAGTGACAGGATATGCAATGGCAGGCGGATATTGGGCACGCCGCTGGGTGAAACATCGTTCCACATATCGTGACCTATAAATGCCACGCCGCGTTCCTTGAGAAAATAGGCGACGTCGGCGTGGAAGCCCGCCACACCGTCAGAGGTTGGCCAGGGACCCAGTGCTGCACGACGCTTCCAGCGACCGGTATAAAGCAGGATGACGTCGCCGGGCTGTACTGTCACGCCCTGAATTCTTTCCAGATCCAGCAGGTCCTCATAGTGGATTGCCGTGCCGGGTTCCAGCCAGCCCTCTTCCGTGGCCCTGCCCGGCAGCAGGGTGGCGTCAAACAGGATTCCGCGGGTGATAATACCGTTACGCTGGGCATGAATGCTGCCCTGTGGACAGCCACCGGCGGCCTCGACAGCCTGGTAGCTGACCCCGTTGTAGCCGAAGCCTTCGTACATGATGTGGCAGTCCACCGAGTCCAGGTGACTGTGTATCGTACCGTGATAGCTGCCGTCGTACTGGTAGCGGTCCGATGCACCACTGGGACTGACCCGCAGGACTTCCCGGTTCAGCACGGAAGACGCGTCGATGGCCCGCTCTTCATTGACATCGTGGGCAAGCGAAACAGTAATTCCCTCGGTTACCAGGCTGGCTGCGGCAACCCGCTTGGCGGGGGTAATCAGGTTCGACGCACCCAGTTCATCATCCTCGCCCCAACGCCCCCAGTTTGACAACTCTTCCATTGCCCGTTCGAAATCGGCTTCGGAATTGATGCGGTGATCTCCTTGCGCCATGACAGGCTGATGAACAGCGGAAAAGGCCGTGTACAGGACGGCCACGGTGACGAACCGCAGGACTGGAAGACCCCGTGGTCTCAGGATATCTGAATGCATGATGCGTTTCTCCTCGTTAGCGCCAGTTGTTACAGTAACGTTCTGGCATCTGTTTTTGGGTTTGTCAGGTACCTCTGATAAGAGGCTGTTAATTATGTCGAGCTCCTGACTTTCTCAGGGTTTTCATCCTCCACTGAGAGCGCCGACAATCTGAATCCTGTCATTGTCGTCCAGCGGCGCAGCCAGGTCCCGTACCAGGGTTTCACCGATAAAAATAGCGATATGCCGTCGAATCCGCTGTTGCTCATCGACCAGCCGGAAGGCCACGCCCGGAAACTGCTGATCGAGGGCGGTGATCACATCCTGCAGGCAGGGTGGTTGATCCGCGGCCAGGGATAGTTGAACTTTCCGTAGTCCGTCGGTGTACTGGTCCAGCTGACTTGGCAGAAACACGCTGATCATGCCGGCAGCGTTTCCACGGAAAAAATTTCCGGAAGGTTAGCGGCAAGAATCTGCCAGGATTCACCCTCGTCGAAACTGCCCCATAACTGCCCGCTGCTGTTGCCCAGGTAAATCCCCAGGGGATCACCGCTATCGGTTGTCATGCATTGCCGTTTCACCGTCATCCACGCCTGGGTCGCCGGAAAGCCGCGATCCTGCCGTTCCCAGGAACGACCCCCATCGATGGTTCGATAAACCGCGGGCCTGCCATCCGGGCTGGTCCGCGGCCACAGGCCTGAACCGTCCATGGGAAATACCCAGGCGGTATCGACATTCCGGGGGTGGGTGACTATCGGAAAGCCAATGTCGCCGACTTCCGGGGGCATGTTGTCACCGATGCGTTCCCAGCGGTCGCCTTTGTCCCGGTCCAGTCGATAGATTCCGCAATGATTCTGGTGGTACAGCCGGTTGGCGTCGAGGGGGTGCATTACGATGCAGTGCGGGTCGTGGCCGAACAGGTATTCGCTGCCGTCTTCTTTTGGTGGATAGAAATCCATGGCCACACCCTTGTTTAAAGGAGTCCAGCTGGCACCTTCATCCCAGCTTTCGAAAATACCGCCGCCGGACATACCCACCAGCAGGTGCATCGGGTCACTGTGGTCGACAATGACCGAATGAAGCTTGGGGCCGTCCGGTGTGCCGTCCTTGTCGCTACCACGCCACTCGAAGAAGTCCGGATGGTCGTTGAGGCCGGTCACTTCCTCCCAGTTGATGCCGCCATCCCTGCTGCGAAACAGGCCCTGGGGAGAAGTGCCGGCATACCAGGTTTCCGGTTGATCGGGGTGCCCCGGCGTCAACCAGAATACATGGTCAACTGAACGTCCCGATTCATCTTCGGCCCGGGCGAACTGTGGTGGGTGTTCGACCTCGTCGAAGGTCAGGCCGGCATCGGTGGATCTGAACAGGCTGGGCCCCAGGTGCCCGCCACCCTCGGCCAGCAGCACCAGCCCCGGGTTCCTGGGGTCACCCACCACGTGATAAACCTTCGAGCCAAGGTGTACCGGGTCGCTCAGCTGCCAGTTGTTCTGCCCGGCCCTGCCGTCCAGCAACCAGGCGCCCTTGCGCGTACCGAGGAGAACGCGAATAGCAGTTTCCATGTTTAGCCTCCGGGAGTTGTCATCAGGTGGGTGCACTGACCGGCGACAATTCCTTGCCCGCACACCAGTGGGTGCGGAATCTGCAATTCATCGTGCACCGGCCATGGACAAGCCACCGGCAGTGCAGCGGGAATGCAGGCTGTCCCATCTGTTCCGGATTCGCAGATTACTACTAATGTCACGGAAAACGAAGTCCTGCAGACTGAACCCGTCCCGCAACTGCCGGGGGCAGGGAGGAATCAGGCCGCCGTGCCGGGACGGGGAGGGCGGCGGTCCGGGCAAAACCGGGAACTGTCAAAAAAGTGCTATTCAAACCAGGCACGTCGGGGTATGCTCGGGAGCTTTGTTGCTTCAACATGGATTTTTGATGAGTTACTGCCTGGCAGCTTCAGTTAACGACGGCATGGTGTTCTGCTCGGACTCCCGCACAACGGAAGGCGCGGACCGGGTCAGTACCTACAGCAAGATGTTCCGGTTCGGCTGTGACGGTCAGCGTCAGTTCATTGTACTCGCAGCGGGAAAGCTGGCCACGATCCAGGCCACGATCACCCGGGTGCAACAGGATATTCGCGACGGGGCCAGTCTGAATCTGCACAACGTCGCCACGGTGCAACAGGCCGCCGACTATCTCGGTGATGTCAGCCTTACGGAACAACGTAGGCACGGTGAAAAAAAAGGTGTCGAGGCCAGCTTTATCATCGGTGGCCAGATCGCGGGCAGTGAACACGAGGTCGCGCTGGTCTATCCTCAGGGCAATCACATCACCACGTCTCCAGACACGCTGTTTCTGCAGATCGGCGAAAGCAAGTACGGTAAACCCATACTGGACAGGATACTCAAGCCGGAAACTAGTCTGGAGACCTGCGCCCTCTGTGCGCTGGTCTCCATGGACTCCACCATGCGTAGCAACCTGACCGTGGGACCGCCGGTGGATGTACTGGTTTATCGCACCAATAGCCTGGTCCTGGACGGCTACCAGAGACTGGACGCTGACAGCAAGTTTCTGCGGGAAGTGGGTCGTAGCTGGGATGAGCGGCTGAAGGAAGCATTCCGGCAGATGCCCTCCCTGACCTGGAGCACGTCCACCTCGGTTCCGCATATCGACGATACCATCAATCTGTGAACGCCTGATCCGGGCTACTCTGCTGCCACGGTTCTGTTGGCAGGATTGAAATGAGCTGAAATTCGTAATCGACGTTGCTGAAGTCTACTCTTTAGACCAGCAACCCGATGGCTGTTGGCATTCCAGTTGAATGCGCTGTTGTCGGGTTACCAGACTCACGTCAGCCAGGAAGTCATCATGCGCCACGAATTAATCAGCCTCGCGAAAACCAGGAAGACCCTGAATACCGCTACACTAGCTGTCGGCTTGATGTTGTTGCCGCTAGCCCCGATGTCCCAAGGCGCCGGCCCGGCGTCGCCAGACAGGAACTCCCGTGCTTTTCTACAGCAGCTGGATGCCCAGCAGCGCGCGGAATTACAGGAATCAATTCGGGCCAGCCTGGTCCGAAAAGCAGGTGGCAATGGCCCGCCTGATTACCTGCGCTATCAGAGTGCGCTATTGGTAATAATGCTGAACCCTTCGCTGTCGGCCAGCCTGTCTCCAGCAGACCGGGAACAGATTGAACAACTGCCGGCCGGCAATGACCGGCGTTTTATCCGTATTGCCCGCCAGGAAATGTCATCCGCCTGCCGTGTAATCGAAAAACTCTCCGCCGGTAATGCTGCAGCGGCAGCGGCTGCTGCCAATGCATTCAATCGGGCGCAGCAGTCGGCGCGGCGGAAAATCAATGGATTTTACAGGAACCGGATAAACCGGCTTTCCCGGGAAGGTCGCAGGGTCGTGGCAACTGAACTGGACAGGCAGGCGGAACGGGAATTCCTGGTTCACGCGGAGCTGGACTTCGACAACCTGGGTTTCAACCAGCCGGAATTTGTCGTCGCGTTCCTGCGCGATACCTGCCTGAACTCCACGTCAGTCCTGGCTGAAGATCAAGCCGGGGATCTTACCATCAAGGACCAGCTGCTCAGCGAACTGAACCAGGAAGTTACCAACATTTTTCAACCTAACTGAACTGCTGGTGGTGTCTCGGCTTGAAAGTACGTTGCAAGTACATTGAGAATCGAGAGTGAGGCCGGGGTCCGACGCTGAGGACGTCCGAGGCATGGATGCCGAGGCCGAGCGCACAGGGACGTGCGTCTGCGTTCCTCAGCGTCGGACCCCGGCCTCACCCATAACCACTGAACAATATTTCAAACTGAGACACTAAAGACCTGCTACGACTTCAAGGAAGAAGCCAATGAAACAGACATTTTTAGGGATTGCACTGGCCAGCCTGTTTTTCTTCAGCCTGTCCGCTCATGCCATAGTAAGTTATTGTGCGCCGGGACCTGACTACGACAGTTTCTTTCATCGGGCCAGTCTCGATGTCATGGAAATGTCCTTTCCCTATGTCAGAACTTCCATCGAGACGCACGTCAGCGGACCGATATCTCCCAGCCTGTACTCGACGTTCCATAATACCTGGAATTCCTGGCATTTTTTCGTCGACATGCCCCCGGGCAATTATTACTGGCAGGGTTACTCCCAGTCGGAAGTCGAAGACGGGGATTTTTTGACGGAAATTTTCGGTATCAGCCTGTGTAGCGGTTACATGCAGGTAACTGAGCCGCCTTTTTGCGATTCCTCGGCAGTGCAAGTTACCGGTTCGTCGACACTGACAAGTAATATCCATGGCTACCTGGTATCCGCGATCAAGGGTGGATTCGAAGCGGTGGAAAAACTTGGTGTCTGCAGTTCTACCGGATCACCCGGGTTTTCCGGAAGTCTGAAACTGGAAAATGTCAGTCAGTGCTGCGAGAACTCCGACACCTACGAAACGGCGACCAGGGCAACCGGAAGGGCGACTTTTTCCGTGCCGGGGCTCAGCTGCTCCCTGAAACAGATTATCGTGCCGGCATACGGTATCGTACTCCAGGGTTCCGTAGGTGCCGGTGCATCTGCCGCCTTGTCGTATTCCGGCATGGACCAGGGCATGTGTGGTTCGACCTCGTCGGAAATCACGCTGAGTGGTTCCGTCAGTGGTGGCTTTGGCGGTGAGATAGGGGTTGGCGGAATCAGTACCCGCATCATCGGCGCCGGTGTCCGCCTGAGTGACAGTTTTAGCTTGAGCGCCAGCGGTCCGGATGTACAGAACCTCGATATCCAGGGCTGTATCGGTCCGGCCGAAATTACCGGCTGGGTGCGATTCCTTGGATCTGAAGTCAGGACCAATATCGTTCCCAGGGAATGGGCACAGGGCACATCGCTGTGCTTTTGACGTCCACTGGAGCCAGGGAGAAAAGTGCAATGAAGATTATCACAAGCCTGTTTTTACTTGTCATGGCCGGGACCGTCCTGGCCCAGTCCACAGAGCCTGTTTACCGCTTCGAGTTCCGTCCCGGGTCCGCGGCCGATGCTGCCGGCGTTCAATCAGGCAGACTGCAGGTTCACGCGTTGCCACCAGGCCGGGAGGTTCAAACCGGGGACAGTGGGGAACCAGCAGAACTGACCCTGTCGGCGGCGGCAAGGCTTTATCGGGGGTCGTGGCTGACCGAAGTGGAGGACGAAACCGGACTGGCGGAAGCGGAGTTGTTCGTGCTGGCCAAGTTCCGACTGTTTCGGACCGCTGACGATGCCGAAGAATTCAAGCCCTGGCTCGATGGGGAAACGTTTGCCGCGTTTTCGCAATCGGTGGCTCGTGGTGATATCGATCTGGCAGCCGATCGCTTGATCTACCGGCAGTACGACAGCATCAGGTTGCTGGGTGCGATCCGGTACGGCTACTACACGCTGCTTTATACCCAGTTCAGGTCCGGGCAGGACGGAGAACTGCTGACCTCGGTTATGCCGGTGAGACGCGTCGGGGGTCGGCTGGTAAGCGCCGGCGCCTTGCATGCGCGCTCCCACGAACTTTACCGGATGCTTTCCCTGGGTACGCTGCAGAGAAGCCTGTTCGACTACCTGGAGGCAGGCATTGACGACTCCCGGTAACCCGGGTCACAGCATGGAGGCAGGAATGCAACGTTTTCGAGGTAATTTCAGTGAAACTCCAGTCGGGGATGCGGCGCGGCAGGATATCGTGGCAGGGCACCAACCGGCTGTTCGCCGGTTGGTGCCGGTATGCCTGGCTTTGACACTGGCCGCCTGTCATTTGACCGACACGCCCGGGAACAATTCCCCGGGGGCCACGGAAACCGGGTCAGGCGGGCTGGAATCCGCGGCCGCCGAGGGGGGAACCGACAACCTGCGGGTTATGGTCGGCGACCTGCAGGAACGCCTGGCGCGGCTGGAAACGGACCTGTTGCCACAACAGGAAAGCAGGCGTCCGTTACCCTTTGTCCTTGCCGGCAGGGTTGTGGATGTCGCCAGGCTGCCGTCCCTGGGCCATTCTCAGTCAGGTATCGCCATTATCGAGGTGACGGACTTTCAATGTCCGTTCTGCCGGACCCACTTTAACGATGTATTGCCTGTCATCAGGCGAGAGCTGGTGGAGACCGGTCTGGCGCAGTATTTCGTTATGGATTACCCGCTGCCAGGGCATGAACTTGGGGCATTCGCAGCGGGGATCGGGCGATGCGTTCAGGAGCAGGGCAAGTACTGGTCCTATCACGACGAGCTGTTCCGGTTGTCTGCGCTTGACAACAGGGCGGACATCACCGGGATCCTGGACCGGCTTGACCTGAACAGGGCGGCACTGACCGGTTGCACCACTCAGCTTCCGACGGAAGAATATGTCCAGCGGCAACGTTCCCTGGCGTTGGGACTTGGGGTCCGTGGCACACCAACATTCCTCATCGGCCGTCTGTCCGGGGACGGGGTGGCAAGGAACCTCACGGTACTGCACGGACTGCAATCGGCTGAAGACTTTCACCAGCTGATTCGGAAGTACCGTCGCGAATAATCCGGGACACCCGACTACATGAACATGAACCGGTACAACCCGGGCCTGCACGGACACTGCTTTTCGACCTTTCACTTTTGTCGTAATAAGAGTAGGCTAGCCCTTAATTGTGTTGATGGAACAGGGTACATTTCCGTTCAACCTGAAGGCTGAAGATCAGAGGCTGAAGGTCAGAAGCTGAAGATCAAAGGTTGGCGGTTAAAAAAAGTGCCCTGCGCGTCGACAGCCGGCCTGTATGCGGGACACTGATCAGCAACAGGCAGGATACTGGTGTTCAGGACATCTCCTGCCGGTCGCCCGTTCGGGACCACTGTTCAGCGCGGTATAATGCGTCTGTGACTGTGGGGCAGCATTGTCGTAAAATGTGACGATAATAAAAAAGACACAGGGTACCCGCCGGGCATTGGCAACCAGTCTCTTAAACAACCGGTCCCTTAAATAACCAGTCCCTAAAACAACCAGTCCTTTAAACAAAAGAAAAATGATTCGAGCTCTACTCCAACTACTAGGAATCCTGATTCTGATCCCTGCAGTGGCACTGGGTACACTGCGTTTCCAGAACCGGGATGCCGACGGGCCGTCCATCCTGTTTCCCGGCGGCGAGCTGGTATCCGGCGAACTGCACAGCGGCCCGGAGCCAGACTGGTCATTCACCCGGGATATTCAGACCGTTGAGCTGCAGCTGAATGAACCTCTCAGCTCTCGGCTGGTCTGGATTCTGGAAGCGGAGGGGCGGATTTTCATCGCCTCCGGTTACATGGGTTCTTTCCTCGGTCGCCTCTGGAAACACTGGGCCGTCCAGGCCGACCGTGGGAACGGCCAGGCCGTGGTCAGGATTGATGGAGTCCGTTATCCACGACAATTGGTCAGGATTACCCAGGGTCCGATACTGGACAGCGTGGCGGCCACCATGAATGAAAAGTACAACGCCGGGACATCGAGGCAGGACATTGAAGCAGGCAATACCTGGATCTTTGAACTGGCGCCTCGTCAGGGATAATTCCATGAGAATGTTCAACTACATCGTCTTGTGTCTGATAATTGCCATCGCCGTGGCAATCACCGTGCTGTATGTCCCCGGCGTCGCCGAGACCATCGAGACCCGGTTGCTGGCCTTCCTGGCCACCAATGCCAGCTAGCGCGGGAGAAACAGAACAATATCATGTTTGCCTGGCTGGAAACCACACCGGTTGCAATGTGGGTTGGTCTTTCCCTGTGGGCCTACCCGATGCTGTTGGCAGCGCACATCGTTGGGCTGGCCATCGTCGTGGGTATTTTTGCCATGCGGGATTTGCGCCTGCTGGGGTTGTTTCCGGCACTTGATCCTGCAGCCTTTCTGGCGCCGGGGCGGTTGGCCTGGATCGGTTTTATCGTCAACGCCGTGTCGGGAATTCTGCTGTTCACCTCCCAGGCTGTCACCTTTGTCAATAACACGCCGTTCCTGATCAAAATCATGGCCATTCTCATCGGAATGGCCCTGGCCGGGGTGATTCAGTCCCGCTTGCGCAGGCTGGTTACGGCGGAGTCCAGTGCCGGTAACGTGCTCGTACCTGCACAAATCGATGGCACGACCCGGGCAGTTGCTGCCGCCTCTCTTGGCTGCTGGCTGACGGCGATTATAGCCGGTCGGCTCATCGCGTATTTTTAAGGAACCTCCCGGATGCTCGATGCCCTTGCCCGCGCCGCACTGGACAGTCCCCTCAATCAGTGGATACAGGCTACCTACTGGTTATGGCCAATCCTGGAGATTGTTCATTTCGTCGGGTTGACGCTGCTGCTTGGCGGGCTGTTGATCATCGACCTGAGGGTTGCCGGCCACTTCAGGCGACTGAACCCGCTGGCAATACACGGCCTGTTACCGCTGGTACTGGCGGGATTCAGCCTGAACCTGGTCACCGGGGTATTGTTTTTCATCGGCGACCCGATGCGCTACTCCATCAACATCGGTTTCCAGGTGAAAATGGGTTTGATTTTCCTGGCCGGACTGAACGCGCTGCTTTACTACTGGAAAGTTGCTCCACTCGTTCCCCGCCTTGCTGCTGGGGACGGCTCGCCGATGTTGGCCAGGCTGGTGGCCTATGCTTCCCTGGCACTCTGGGCCGGTGTGTTATTGAGTGGACGCCTGATTCCCTATGTCGGTACGGGTTGAGGAAAACGGCGCAACCGGATGTCAGCCGTCACCCTGCGGGCAGTCAGATTTACCGGTGGCTTTTCGCGGCACGAATATCCTTGCCAGGGTTTCGTCGTCACTGAACATCAGGTGCTTCAGGGCGCCGGCAACATGAATAAAGACCAGCAGGGCCAGCACGCTGGCGGAGACACTGTGCAGGGTGAGGGCAATCCGGGTCAGTGTCGGCGAACCCCCGGAGAAAAAGGCCAGCACGGGTCCGGTAACCAGCATTACTCCCAGCATCAGCAGGATAAGGTAGTGTGTTGCCCGGGCGATCCTGTGGGTCAGGGCGGTCTGTCCCGTCGCCCGGGGGTGGGCAATCTTCAACCGCCAGCCAATGCGCAGTGCCAGTAACAACCAGACTGTGAGTCCCAGGAATACGTGCTGACCGCGACGCTGGTCCGCGGCATCGGCGGGAAGAAACTGAATACTCTGCCCCAGAACCCACAGGGCGGTAATGGCCACTGCCGACGACCAGTGCAGGCCTATGGAAATCCAGCCGAAGGAATCCGGCTGGTCCCGAAGTGTTGATTTCCTGTTCATCCCCTGGCCGGAACTGCCATCGTCAGCTATCACTGCACGGTGCATACCAACGTGGACCGTGGCGGCAACCGGGTTCAGTCGTACTTGGACGGATAGAAGCGTACCGAAGCCCGGGCGGCTTCCGGGTCACAGTCATAGGCTGCCAGCTGATAGCCTGCCCGTGCCGGTACCCAGCGAGTAGTGTAGGAAGTGGGTTCGCGAAGGAACATCGGGTCTTCCACTGTTACCGTGGCGTTAAGGTTGTCCCCGTCCATCCAGTACCTCTCGGTAACCACCTTCTGCGACGATGACGGTATGCCGTTGTAGTCGTCAAACCCGGTTATATCAAACACGAAGTGCGTCGTGGTGATATGCAGCGAACCGTCCTCGTAGTAGCCGGAGGAGAATCCCTGGATACCGTAGTCCAGCGACGTGGGTTCGCGACCATCGAGCCATACGGTACGCAACTGGTCATCTTTCTCGTAGCGCAACAGGACCCGGTCCGGCCATTGGGTCAGCTGAAAGTGATAGGGATCATACTGAATGGCCGGTGATGAGGCGGGCTGGCAATCATACTTCGGCGAGATGATTTCCTCGAAGGCTTCCTGATAGGCCAGTGCCCGTTCATTGAGTACCGGGAAATTCTCTTCGGTCCACGGCATATTGACCCCATTAACCGGGCGGGCGCTAAAGCCACCGTCCCAGATTCCGGACAGGTCCGGAATGTCCTGATCAGGAGACTGTGCACTGAGCTGGGGAAGCGTACAGGTCAGGGACAGGCCCAGTGCAGCCAGGATGAAGGGTTTGAATGCGTTGGGTTCACCAGGTTTGCTTGCCGGTTTCATGGGTTTTACTGCCTCTCTTCTTGTTCAGCTGGAGTTAAATTGTGTGATGGTCTGGTGTTGAAACGGCGGGCTACTGGGGAGGCGGATTGTCTTCCTGGACCCGACCACCTTCCAGTACCGGGCTGCCGTCCGGCCTGGTCATGCGTACCGGCCCGCCGATGCCGTGTGAACCCTCGGCCCTGGAGGGTTGTCCGGATACCCTGATCATGGTGCCAACCGACAGGGTGTCCGGTGTCCAGCCGACCCGGCGCAGACTTACCGGCGCCCCCAGTTCTACCTGCCATTCCGTTGTCGCGCCATTGGCTTCAGTCACGTCCACGTAGAGAAAGGCATGGGGGTTGCGGAACACGAACCGGGTAACGGTGCCTTCCACCTCGACGCGTCTATCCGGATCGTAAAACGGGGAACTGGCATGGTGAGCCAGGGCGGGATTCGATGACGGAGCGAACAGCAGGACAAGGGTGACTGCCAGGGCGAGGGAAAGTGGGCGAATGGACATGATGATCTCCTGTTGCCGCAATGGCGCGGCTTTTATCAGTATCGCAGAATAATCAGTATCCCAGGGGGAGTCAACGCGCACCGGTTTCTGGCCGGGGCCCGGTTGATCAGCCGGCAGGGTGGTCGGGTGCGGATTTTGGCAATGCCCGCGGTTTGGGTTTAAAGTAAGTCCATGTCAGCGGTGGAACCGGCAGAGGGCTGGAGCCTCGATGGACACCGGTTCCGGTGTAGCGGACAGCTGAACCCGAAGCCCCGGGTCCGCGTTACACCGGGTTTGACTATCAAGAATAAACAGCCAGAAAAGTCAAAAAAGGCATCGAAAAGAATCAACGACAAGAATCAATGACAAGATTCAATGAAAAGTAACTACCAGGAGAAGGAGTGCAAAATGAAAAAATCCATAAGAACGCTACTTGCGACGCCGTTACTTGCGCTGCCGGCACTGACCGGCGCCCAGGACAGCGATCAGACCTGGGCCACCTACATTACCGAGGAACAGTGGCAGAAGGTCAATGAACTGCCAGGTGTGGATCGACAGATTGTCAGCCGGGATATCGGCAAACTCAATCTGTCCGTGGGCATCATTCACCGGGGAGCCGTGGAGCGCGCCAGCGGCCGGGCGACGCCCAACCCGGAAAGACCCTGTGGCGTGACCACGACCAATCGCAACAGCCGTGCCCGGGGTATCATGCATTACAATCAGACCGAAACCTATTATATCGCTTCCGGCTCCGGCACCCTGGTCACCGGCGGGGAGATAATGAACGGCAATGAATCGGCACCGGACAGCAACGTGACCACTACCCTCAACGGACCTTCCTGCAGTGGCCTGATAGTCGGTGACTGGGTAGCCAGGCATGTCAAGGAAGGAGATATTATAATTATTCCTGCCGGAACACCTCATGGCTGGCTGGAAGTTCCGGTTCATGTCGACTATTTGAGTGTGAGGCCAGACCCGGATCGGGTATTGCCGGATGATTACATCAACCCGGCCCTGGGCGACGATTTCCAGATGAGGACCGAGGGTGACCAGTAGAGAGCGACTGGTTTTTTACTGACGTTCGTTGCTGCGCGAAGAAGCGATCACCCAGCAGTGGTCAATGTGCGACCCGGAACGTGAACGACCCTGGTTTGCTTCAGTGAATCGCTTCGACGTTGTTTCCCGACGATACATCACCGCCGTTTATCCACTGTGGCCAGATCGTGTCAGGCCAGCCCGCCGCCAGCCAGTAGCGGTTGAGTATGGTCAACCACTGGCGTAACTGGCGGGAATTCAGGCGCAGTGCGGCCTTGCCGCCATCGGCCAGGTGAAACGTGATTTTCAGCTTGCCCTGATTGGCGGACAAATCCACCGTTCTGACCAGTGAGTGGTTCTTGTCCGCCTTCGCCACCACGGGTTTCTGAACCGGTTGTTTCTTCAGGGCCTGGTGGGCCTCCTGCTGAGCAAAGCCCTGGAGCATTTCGGTGGCCTGGGTAGTTGAACCGGCGGAGGAGGCGGGAAACATGTTTGCCGATTTATCTAGCCATTTGAATACGTGGGGCAGCACCCGAACCAGCAGCCTCTGGGTCAGCCAGAGACCGACAAATTGACCATCACGGGTTTCACCGGATATGCGAAACCGGTCCTCGATTTCCAGGTAATTGGTAGTAAGTCGCTGAATCTCTAAATCTGATGACACGTCGAGAAATCCCTGGTTGATAAGCAGGTTGTTGAAAGTCCATGGCGCCTGCCGCTACTTCGATTATAACCGGCTCATTGTGCCGGTAGTGTCCAAAATCCCCCTGGCGCTTTCCCGGGTTTCATTCGGGCTGCCGGGTGAAGTGCCTCCTGGTCCATCCCCGTCAGCAACTTCGTGTTCAGTGACTTGCGGGTTCCCCGGGGAGTGACGGTGGGCTGTCGCAGCCTGGCAGCCAGGTGTCCGGCGGTGTCTTAACTGTCCGGACTTTCCAGCCAGCTGCCCACTTCCAGCAGATCTTCCGGTTGCAGGATACCGGCTTCCCGTTTCAGTTCCAGCAGAAACCTGACGTGATCGTACCTGGCCTGCTGCAGATCCCGCTCTGCCTGGTACTGGTTGCGAATGGCGTTCAGTACATCGACGCTGGTAACCGTGCCGAGTTCAAATCCGCGCTGCATCGCAGTCGCCGAAAGCGTGGCCGATTCAACCAGTGACCTGGCCGCCTCGGTGAGCAGGCGACTGTTCTGCAGCTGCAGGTGAGCAGTCCGTACGCGTTCCGTGACTTCAAGCCTGACCTGGCGCAACTCGTTCCGGGCAATGTTCTGCATGCTGATTGCTTCACTGACTCCCGCGCGGTTGGAACCGCCCGCGAACAACGGAATGGACACGTTGATGCCGACGTAGGTGGTGTCGGTTTTGGCAATGGGCGCGTTGTCAAATCCCAGGTTGGAATTCTGTTGCTGGACTATCAGGTCGACATTGGGCATGTAGGCACCACGCCGTTCGGAGACCAGTTCCCGGGATGCGGTCAGCGCGTACTCCCTTGCCTGGATTTCGTAATTCGAACCCTGGGCCAGCTCGGTCCAGTAGTCCATGCCTTCCTCGATGTCGGGTATCTCAATGTCGTCGTTGAGCCGATAGAGTCGAATCGGTTCCAGTCCGGTAACAGAACGCAATGCCTGACGGGCGATCTGCAGCTGACTTTGAATTTGCAGTTCCTGAGCTCTGACGGCAGCGGCGGATGCCTGCGTCTGATACAGATCGGTAATCTGTGTCATCTGGCGCTCATAAAGACTCTCCACCTGTTGCAGCTGATTATTCACCGCTTCAAGCTCAGTCTGCACCGAACGCAACGCATCCTCCGCCTGCAATACACTGAAGTAACGATCGGCAACGTCGGTCAACACCATGGCCAGTTCGTTGTAATACTCCGCCTCGCTCTGGTCTTCGAAGGCGTGGGCCCGTCTTCTGCTGGCAAAAGCCTGCCAGTTGAACAGCAGTTGTCTGAGCTGAATGGAGTAACGCTCACCGTCATAGTTCTGGGGAATGGTGCCGGTTTCCCGACGGTTGTCCGATACTGATCCGTTGGCAGACAGTTGAGGTAACAGCTGGCCGTCTGCAGCTCGTCGCCGTGCCGAACCCACATTCATCGACTCTTCGGCGATTCGCAACCGGGGGTTGTAATTCATCGCCGCGGTAAAAAAGTCCTCCAGCGTGCTGCCGCCGGTAAGCGCCGCATTACCGGTAACAGGGTCTGTGGCAATGCCGTTGCCGGTGAATTCCGCTGCGACTGTATCCAGGGAAAAACCACAGATGACGCTGAACGCCAACGCTGGCGTTATCAAGGGTTTCTTCACGGATACTATTCCTCGTTAAAGCTGTTGGCGACGACATTGGATATCGGCCTGATCAGGTATTCCAGAAACGTCCTGGATCCAGTGGTTATGAATACTTCCGCCGGCATGCCTGGAATAAGTACCAGGTCACCCAGATCTTCCATGCCTTCCGGTGTAACCTCGATCCTGGCGCGGTAAAACGCGACGCCGGTGTTTTCGTCGGTGAAGCTGTCAGCGGAAACAGCAATTACCTCGCCGTAAACCGTGGGCACTGTCTTTCTGCTGAAGCCGGGGAACCGGATCGTGGCCCGTTGACCGATGGCGACCCTGTCGATGTCCATGGGGGAGACATTGGATTCGATTATCAGATCATCAGAGGAAGGAACGATCTCGGCGATCTGGGTTCCCGAGGGGATTACTCCGCCTACGGTATGAAACTGCATGCCGTTGACCACGCCATCCGAGGGTGCCCGGATGACGGTTCTGTTGACGATATCCTGCAGGGCGTTCCTGCGTTCCTGAATGTCATTCAACTGGCTCTGGGTCTGCCCCAGGAGATCCACGACCTCGGTCTTGAATTCCTTCTCGGTCTGCAGTATCTGCAGTCTCGTTTCACCTATCTGCATCTCCGTGGATGAGATAGTCGAAGCGATCTCCGCGGCCTCCCCGCTGAAGGAGGCGAAATTCCGCTCCAGCTCGCGAAGCCTGACCTTGTCGGCGAATCCGTCTTCCAGCAGTGCCCTGACATCGGTCAATTCCTCCTGGTAGGAGGCGGCCAGCTGTTCCTTGCTGGTCCTGATCGCCTGCAGCCCGACGATGCGGGAGCGCAACTGTTCTATCCGCTGCTCCAGCACCTCGATACTGCCTTCATGGGCGTTCTTGCGTGCTTCGAAAATCTGGGTCTGCGAGTTCATCTCTTCCCTGGCCTTGTCGTTGCCGTCAAGCAGGACTTCGGGGAAAACCACGGCGTCGAGATCATCCCGTTCGGCGATCAGCCGGGCTTCCCTGGCCTTAAAGGCGATAAACTGTCCGTTGACGATCTCCAGGTCTGCCCGGGCCTGGGTATTGTCCAGGATGAGCAGGGGATCACCAAGGGCGACGGCGTCACCGTCCTGCACCAGGATTTCGCCGACGATGCCACCTTCAAGGTGTTGCACCACCTTGGTATAGGACTTGACGGTTACCTGTCCCGAGGCATGGGCGGCACTGTCCAGGGGAGCAACCGCTGCCCAGACGCCGAACACGCCGAAAACCAGGAACAGGATGGTCAGCCCGATGCGTTTGGGCAGTTCGATGCCAAAGCCCCTGTTGTCGGCACCGGTGTCCCCGGCCGCTTTAGGTTCGGTTGCCACAGTGGTGCCTGCGCTGGTGTCTGATACGCTGAGATTGTTATCTGTCACGATTGATAAATCCTGTTTGACTTCATCGAATGCTCCGTCGAAAACTGCTGATTGCTGCCTGTTGCCTGCGGGGACGGCTGGCTGTCACTGGCTGTCATCGCCAGCAGCGGTGCCGGCTTTTACAGCTGCACCGCGGTGCCGCCCTTGGTACTCACCTCGGTCTTGTTGCCCTTCAGTTGTGCCATCATGGTGGCCAGGACCTTTTCCTTGGGACCGTAAGCGATGGATACTCCTTCCTTGAGGATCAGCAGTTTATCCACGCTTTGCAAGACCGCGTTGCGGTGGGTGATCACCACGATGGAACAGCCCTCGGACTTGATCCGCTGCAGGGCCTTGGCCAGGGTCTGCTCGCCCTGCTCGTCGAGATTGGAATTTGGTTCGTCCAGTACCAGCAGGCTGGGATTGCCGTAAACTGCGCGAGCCAGGCCGATGAGCTGGCGCTGCCCGCCGGACAGGATGCCGCCACTGCCCCCGATAATGGTATCGTAACCCTCGGGTAGCCTGAGAATCATCTCGTGAACGCCGGCCAGCTTTGCCGCGGCCACGATCTTCTCCGGTTCAGCCTTGCCGAACCGGCAGATGTTTTCCGAAATCGTGCCGTCGAACAATTCGATATCCTGTGGCAGGTAACCGATATACGGGCCCAGTTCCTCCCGGTCCCAGGCTGCCACGTCGGCACCATCGAGACGAACCTTGCCCACCCGGGCAGGCCAGATTCCCAGGATAGTCCTGGCCAGCGTGGATTTGCCGGAGGCGCTGGGTCCAAGTATGCCCACGGCCTCGCCGGCCTTCAGGTCCAGGGACACGCCCTTGATAACCGGCGTTTCACTGCCCGGTGGGGCCACCACGACTTTCTCAACCAGGAGATTGCCCTTGGGCGGTGGCAGGCTCATGCGTTCCTCGTCCGGGGGAATCTTTTCCAGCAATTCGGACAACCTTTTATACTGGGCCCGGGCAACGGAGAATCCCTTCCACGAATTGACCAGCAGGTCCACCGGCGCCAGCGCCCGGCCCAGCAGCAGTGAGCCGGCAATCATCATCCCCGGGGAAATCTCCTGGCGCAGGGCCAGCAGCGCACCCAGTCCCAGGGTCAGCGACTGGATAATGATCCGAAATGCCTTGGACAGGCTGGTAAAGGCGCTGCCCCACTTACTGGCATCGGCCTGAAGTTCCAGGGCCTGGTCCGTGAGTTTTTCCTGTTTACGCCGCACGTTGGAGGTCATGCCCATGGCGGCGATGACCTCGGCATTGCGCAGGCTGCGCACCACCTCGTTATTCACCCAGTTGTTCTGGGTGTTCGCTTCCTGCATTTTCCTGTTGGTAACCAGCTCGTTGATCACCGCCAGGGACACCATGGCAATGCCGGCAAAGATAGCCACTACGCCAAACCAGGGGTGGAACATGAACATGACAAAGACGTACACCGGATACCAGGGCGCATCAAAAAAGGCGAACAGTCCGGGGCTGGTCAGAAACTGGCGAAGGCTGGTGAGGTCGCTGATGGGCTGGGCGCTGGTATTGATGCCGCTGGAGTAGAGCGCGTTCTTGAACGTCGACTGGAATACCCGGTTCCGCAGGATGCGGTCCAGACGGTCGCTGGCGCCAATGACGAACATCGACCTCACCCATTCAAAGGCGCCCATGGAAGCCATCAGGCAGACCATGATGATAGTCAGCATGGCCAGGGTAGGCAGGCTGCCGCTGGAGATGACCCGATCGTAAACCTGGAGCATGTAGATAATAGGTACCAGCATCAACAGGTTGACGGCTGCGCTGAAAACCCCGGCGTAAATGAAGTATTCACGCACTGACTTGATTGCCAGGGCCAGTTCTGAGCGGGGTTTCGCGTCTTTTTCTGAATTCTTGGGCATGAGGTGGTTATTCCGGGAGACGGCCTCCACAGTCGGTGCAGCTGCAGTGTGTAGTTACTTTGTATCGGTTTGCCGGGTCTGGCCAGGCTTACTGAACTGGCCTGGTTCTTATGTCCTGGTGAGCCTGAGTCGTCCCTTAGTTGGGGTGGCAGCCGGTAATTTCAATCCCGGCCCACCGAATTGATCGTCACCGCCACGGCGATGTGCGATTTTACCCAGCGGGGTCGTGTCTAAACAACCTTGACGAGCAAACTCATCACCGCCGGTCGAAGCCCGGATGACGGTAATTTCCCGGGATCCCACGCATGGGGGGCATCACCCACTGGAAGGTACATAACAGGATGCATAACCAGCCACCTCTGTTGACGCCGGCTCTCCCGACCATTCTGCTGGCAGCAATTGTCCTCTACCAGGTTGCTTCGGATTTTCTGTAGAAAAATCAACCGGCTCGTCAAGAACTGTAAAAAAGAACCGATAAAGGTAGCGGATACTGATCAGAATTCCGGATCAGACAGTTGAAAATTTAAAAAGAAAAATGAGGTGGTTACGATCAAAACCTGATTCACAGGTTTTGCTGAATCCTGTTGTAATGGCAGTGACTAGCAGGTAACATTCGCGCCCATGTCTGCATAGCAGTGCGGGTGGCTAGTGGGCGTGCGTAGTCCTCAGTATTACCCTGGGTTTGCAGCTTTCTTCCGGTCCATGTGATTACAGTCACAAGGGGCCGAATCAGGCTTATGTATGCTAAGCGCACTTTAAACTGCGGTCTAATGCGAACTGAATTAGGCAATTTGAAGATTTCGAACAACAATCTGGAACTGATCTGAACAGATCTTGATCAATAGGAGCTCTAAATAATGGCGATAACAGCTGACGAAAGAAAAAGCATAGTCGGTTTACCCGTTGCGGCACTGCAGGCCGCAATTCCGGCGGATGCGTTGAATGACCTGGTTATCCAGTATGAAGGCGGCGCCTCGCTGACGGACCTGGCTGCGGGCATCGCGGCCCATCCGGCCTTCACCTCTCAATACCCGGCGATACTGACCGCGGAAGAATTCGCCGAGCGCTGGGCCGGCAACCTGCTGGGCGGTGAAGTTTCCGCCGCTGCCATGGACGAAGCAGAAGCCGTGATCGTCGGCGCGCTGAATGCCGGCACTTCCGCTGCCGAGCTCATCGTACAGGCCTCGGAGTTCCTGCTGAACGCCGATACCTCCGATCCCAGCTTCGGCGATGCCGCGGCACGTTTCCAGAACTGGGTTGAAGTCTCCACCGAATTTGCCAAGACCAGCCAAAGCGGCAGCCTGTCAGCTCTGCAGTCCGTGCTTGGCGACGTAAGCAGCGACCCTGACTCCGTACAGGCAGCGCTGGACATGATCGACTCCCTGGAAAACCCGGGCACTACGTTCAACCTCAGCTCGGAATCAGCTGCCGGCGCTGACGTTATGCGTCTGACCGGTGATCAGGATGTACGCATCGACATTACCGCCAACGACAACCAGATTCGCGGTCTCGATCTCAATGGCGACAACACCATTGCCAACGACGGTGTTGAAAACAACGACCCCACCACACTGGACGATGGCCTCGACTTCGAAATTATCGATGCCTATCGCCGCGACCTGCTGAACGAAGGCAACATCCTGGAGAACTTCCTGGGTGATATCGACTTCGACGGTACCGGCTACTCCGGTGATGGTGTCAACACCGACGGTAACATTTTCCTCGGTGGCCTGGGTGCCGACACTGCCCTTGGCGGCATCGGTAACGATTTCCTGGCCGGTGGCGGTGTGTCCAATGACCGCTGGTTTATCGACCTGCCGGACTGGCTGGAATTCCTCAATCAGAATGGTCCTATCGGACTGGGTCTGGGCGGTGCATTGGGCGGCTTTGTGCCAGGATTCGCACCCATCGACGCCCTGTACGGCGGTCGTAACGCCGACGGTTTCTTTGTCGAGCTTAGCCTGCTGGACAACACCGATGGCAACCGCCTGCTGATCGACGGTGGTTCCACTTCCGACGATGTACAGGCAGATGACGATGGCGTCCTGGCCGAGGCAGAAGTCGATGAAGTCGGCGAATTCCACTCGTCTCAGGACAGTGACTGGATATTCCTGGAAGTTTCTGACGACGAAGATGGCGTCAACGTCAATCTCGGCGGTTCGCAGGGTCAGACCGTGCAGACTGGCGTGGGTACGTTGCTTGCCTCCATGAATGAAATCGAACACATCGACGCATCCGGTAACCTCTACGGCATGGTCAACGACATTAACGTGTCGCTTGGCGGTGGCGGTCACGTGGTCAATGGTGAAAACGTCGGTATCGGTTCCACCGCTCAGTTGGAAATCGAAGGCTCCTTCGCCAACAACATCATTATCGGCGGTTTCGACAACGACCGGATCGAAGGTGACGACGGCAATGACCTGCTGTTCGGTGGTCGACTGGACTATAACAACAACCCCAACATCCAGGACATCGTCAATGACGGTAAGGACTGGCTGGAAGGTGGCAGCGGCAGTGACAACCTGGTGTGGGAGGCCGACGGCGGCACCTACGAAGGTGACAACACCCTTAACGCTAATGGCGGCAACAGCGACGTCCTGTGGCTTATCGACCTGTCCACGGGGACACAGTCTACTGACGATCTGACCAGCGACGGCCGCTTCCGCTTTGACCTGGCAGCCAACTTTGTGGGCGGCCTGGCTAACGCGGCCGGTTACGGTGGCGCCGACGCCAATGGCGCCTGGGGTTACACCGCTGACCAGACCAACTACAACAGCAGCTCCGACCGCACCACGGTGCAGGACATGGAGAACATCATCGCCACCGGTCTCGGTGCAGTGGATTACAAGTGGGGCGGCACCAACAGCCCGGAACTGACCTTCAACAACCAGCAGAACCTCATGGGCCTGATGGCTGACCTGGATCTGCGCGGCTCCGACGGTAACAACACCCTGTACGCCTTTACCGGTGACGACGTCGTCGAAGGTCGTCAGGGCGACGATAGTCTGTCCGGTGGTGACGGCAACGACGACTTCTTCTTCCAGCTGGAAAACGGCGGCGACGGCCTTGACGTGATTCACCGTCAGGCGGACGACGACGGCGACAACATCTGGGATGGCGGTTTCACCCAGGACTTCGGCGTGAACAACACCAGCATTTTTGGCCCATCCACGCTGTCAGTGGATTTCTCCGCGGCCGACCTGGAAGAAGACAACAACGTGATGACTTCGTTCTCCGTGGTCATCGGCGGCATTACCTTTGCCGTGACCGACCTGGCGGCGCTGAACGCGGTAACCAACACCGCGGATCTGGCGGCCCTGGCCAACTCGGCTTTCCAGGCTATCGACCCTAACGTGTCGGTAACTGCAAGCAACGATGAGCTGACTATCACCGACAGCAACCCCGGTGGCGGTCGTGACATCTCCGACACCCAGGCCGAAGGCTACGCGGTAACCATCAGCGTAACCGCGCCGGGTCAGGGCGCCCTGGGTCTGCCGGTCTACACGGCACCCGGTGAGTCCCTGTCTCAAGACCGCCTGATTTTCCAGTCCTTCCAGAATCGACTGGACAACGAGCGGGTTGACGACGACGCCAACTTTGGTGGCGACACCCTGGGCGGCGACGCTTATGCCCAGGACCTGGTGGTCGGCTTCGATCAGTCCGGCAGCACCGTACTGGCCGAGGATCAGGTGTTTCGAATCAACCTGACCAACCTGGCTGTTCAGGACGAAGTAACCCTGACCGTCAACGGCGTGAAATACACTTTGACTGTTGGCCGTGAACTGGACGGTACTCTGATCGCTAATGAGACTACCCAGGCTTTCGCACAGCGCTTGCATGACTACATCAACAACTCTGTGCTGGATGACGACACGGCGGCCGGCGATGTAGCCGCGGCTGCGCCCAATGCGGTAGCCGGTGCCCTGATACCTGCTGATACCGATAGAGGCGACTTCCAGATCTTCCAGACCCCGTATTCGGGCGAGGAAGTGGTGTTCATGGCGCCTACCATCGACGTGGCCGACAACAGCTCACTGGGTGAGCCGGCAACCGGTACTATTACCGACCTGTCCGACTCCGAAATCACGCTGTTCGAGTTCGATGGCCGAGATGCCAACCTCAACAGCCAGAATGTGCTGTTCTGGGGCGACCAGGAAATCAACCGCTCCTACCTGCAGACCGCCGAAGACGCCGGCGACACTCTGATGGGTACCGATGCTATCGTGGTCAACGTGACGCCTGACATCAATATCACCGGCAGCGCCGCGGAAGGCCTGGGTGGCACCGAGATTTTCTTCAACACCGTTGAAAATCCCACCACCGGCATGGCCAGCAACTACGCGGTACACGGCGATGACCAGCAGTTCGGTGGCGCCGGCAACGATACCCTTGAAGGTGGCACCGGTGACGACCGTTTCTACGGTTCCTTCGGTAACGACTTCATCGACGGTGGTGCCGACCTCTACGAGGAAGACGGCGTCCTGCGCGTGTTCAACACCTACCAGGCCAGTCAGTCCACCGGCTTTGTTGTCACTCCGGTGACCATGGGCCTGTTCGATGACACCCTGGTCTACCAGCAGTCCGACTTCGGTAACGTGGGCGCTGGTGGTTCATTCTTCGACATCGTCCTTGACCTGTCTGAAAACCAGGCCAACGGCGGTGCCGGCCGGGTGATCGTGGACAACGATGCGGACAACAACACCTCGTTCTTCGTCAACATGGAGAATCTGCGTACCGTAGCCGGCGACGGCACTCTGGTTGGCCAGGGCAATGACGGCCTGGACCTGAGCCAGAGCGTCAACCCGCTGACCGGTGTTCTGTCACCCAACAACGTCGATACCAATTACTACTTGACCAATACCGCCATGGCCGGACTGGTTGAGTTGGATTTCAATGACGACGACATTATTCAGCCCGCTGAAGCGTTGCAGACTGTCGACGGACCGGAAAATGTCTGGTTCGGCGGTGGTGAAGACACGCTGACCGTGGACGAGACCGAAGCCGGCAAGAACAACCTGTTCGACGGTGGTTCCCAGCCAGTTCCGGATGCTGACAACCCGGATACCGACGACACCCTGAACTACAGCTTTAACGTAGGCGGTGACAACGGCTTTAATCCGCGGGTGGTCTTCGCAGTGGAAGGCGGCGGTACCGATACCGATACGGCGACCTTCAGCGGCGGATTCCTGCTGGCAGCCGACGTCCCGGTTGATACCATCATCAACTTCGAGGAAGTCAATTTCGGCGACACGCTGCACAATCCCATGCTGCGCGACGAGTTGAACACCGAGGCTGTTCCCGGTGCCACCATCGACTTCGTCATGAGCGAAGTGCGGGACAGTGCCGGAGACGTGCTGGTTCAGATCGGCAGCATGACCGATTTCGAAGATGTGCAGGCCAACGCGGCTTCCGACACGGTCATCGTGGCGGACACCATGTCCACCAACAACAACTGGAGCACCGACGACAGCACCCTGCTGGCCAACTACGTGCTTCCGTTCGAACTGGTCAACGATGACTTCGAGCGTCGTACCTTTACCCAGATCATTGCTGATGGCGACGGAGGCGACCTGCCCGAGGCGGAAAACATCGGCCTGTTCCACTTCGACCTGGGCAGCGGCAGCGGCGATACCGTGGACTACAGCAATGAAACCGGCCTGATCCACTCCGTGGTCGGAATCGAAGGTACCACCGCTTCCGTAGGAACCGTTGTGGTGTCCGATGATAACGACCTTGACTTTACCGACGGCAGCAACCGGGTCGACACCATCTCCAATAACGAGAACCTGGTGGCATCCCAAGGTACGTCAATAATCGATCTGACCAATGCGGAAACCGGCCTGAATGTTCGCTTTAACGTGGACGATGGCCCCACTTCCAACGATCCTGCGCTGGACCGCAACGTCTATCGCGTTCAGTTGACTGAGCGTGGCAGTCTGAGCCCCATTACCGGCCTGAACTTCCTCGAGTACGAGGATGCCGGTGACGAGGCCACGATCACTCAGCCAGGCGCACACTGGAATGGCGTAGAGTTCGGTGATTTCAACGACGGTGTGGAATTTACCGACCACGAAAGCACCCAGGATCACCAGATCAACATGCGCGGTGGCAGCAACGAAGCCAACTTTAACGAGTTGACCCGTTCCATCAACGCCATCTTCGACATTTCCGACTTTGACGACACCAGTGCGGCCACGGCCACAACCACCGGTATCATCGAAGCCGAGGTGACGTTCACCGACGGTAGCGGCAACGCTCTCCCCGGTGGTGGCACGGCGACTATCACCTCCTACAGCCAGCAGAATGAAATTGCTGCAGGCTCTCTGCGGGTGGAAGCGTCCCAGGATGCGGAAGACGCCTTCGGCTTCGCCGGCGGTATCAACGACAAGCTGATCATTGCCGGTGAAGTGGTGGACGGTTCCGACCAGACCACGGTGCAGATCGGTAGCGGCGCCAGCCAGAACAGCATTGTTCTGACCGGTTTCGAGCGAATCCTGGATTCCATGCTGAACGACATCTACCGCATGATCGACCTGGAGCGTGTACAGGATAACTACACGCTGGTGGACTTCCTGGGCGACCAGGACACCATCCAGGTATTTGACGATGCCATCGGCTACGACGGCGGTCCGGCAGCACTGACTGCGCCTAACGACACCATCTCGCTGGAAGTACTGAACGACGTCTTCGGATTCGACTTCGATATCCTGGATGTTACCGGTATTACCGACAGTGGCGTCACGGTGGTCGGTGACGACGACGACCAGGATGACGATGCAACGCCGAACACCGCGGACACAGACTACGTGTCTTCGCCCAACGCATTGAACGATGCGGACGACGACGGTGATACGGACAACGCACGTGACCTGTCCGACGACGGTGGCGACCCCGAGGTACTGATCATCGGTGACCAGAACCTCATCGACGACATCCAGCTGTTCGACGAGTTGTGGCTGACCAATGATCTCAACGGCGACACCTTCGAGATCAACACGGCTGTTAACGAACTCCAGGACGACGGTGGCTCCACCGAGCTGACCTTTGACGCCGCACTGGATACGTTGAACGCCAGTCGTGTCGATGACCGTGACCTGACCCTGTCGGTCACCGGCAGCACGCCGTTCACCGTGATCGGTGGCGCCGGCGACGACATGATCACCGGCGGCGGCGGTGCCGACCTGCTGGTTGGTGGCCTCGGCGCGGATATGCTGGACGGTGGTACTGCCGCGGAAGTGCGTCAGTTCAACATCACCGGTGTACTGGCTGCTGACGGCAGCAACGCCACCTTCGACTTCCTGAACCAGGGTAACCTGGTCCTGACCGAAGGCACGGACTTCGTCTCCGGCGCCGGTAACGACGCTGTTGGTGATGCCATCGCGGCCCAGCTGAACGGTGACCTGACCCAGGTCAACCTGGATTGGCAGGCGGCCTACGCGACGCCGGCGGAAATCGTCACGGGTGTAACCTATGACGATGATACCGACCAGCTGATCTTCGAGTTCGCCACTGGCGTGGACGTGACCAACCCGGTAGACCTGGGTTACGCGGCCAACGGTGACACCGGAACCCTGGGCGTGTCCCTCGAGACTACCCTGGTAGAAGGAAGCGACGGCGGTGCGGATGTCTTCCGCTTCGATACCCTGGCCGATGGCGGAGACACCATCAGCGGTTTCGTCCCGGGTGCGGATTCCATCGCCCTGCTGGATGACGGTGCTGGCACACTGGGCTTCGACCTGGATGATAACGGCAGCAACACGCTGACCTTCCAGTCAGATGATGGTGCCGGTGGTACCGTAGAAGCGATCGCAGGCGGCACTGAGGCTCTGTTCCTCACTGCGGCTGGCCTCACCGGAGGATTCCTCCCGGCGAATCTTACCAACCTGACGGCAGTAGCTGCGGCTTTCGAGTCACAGTTCGCCATCGCCTCGGTTGCGGATCCGCTGGATGACCACCTGCTGGTACTGGAGTCAGACACAGCTGGTCAATTCGGTGTCTACGCCTGGAACAACAGTGACAACGACACTACGTTCGATGCGAGCGAGTTGACACTGCTGACCACGGCCACCGGTGATGACCTCACCAACGTGACCACTGCTGACTTCGGTATCGTGTAAGTCAACAGCCTAAGGACCGGCTCTCAGGTCGGTCCGACTGGAAACAGAAAAGCCCCCGCGAGTAATCGCGGGGGCTTTTTTTTATCGCTACATGCCACGGATTTTGATCGCTTTTATACAACGATTAGAAAGGTACCCAACGGCTAATGTCCCTAAACCGGCGTGCTACGCGGAAACTGACGGTCTCCGCTGGACAACACGGACACAGCTGACTAAACTCCCCGGCTTTCAGACCAAATCGCAAGAACCAGAATCAACCTGAGCTCACCAAAGAGGAAGACACCAATGGCTACAGTAACTATCGATGGCAAGGAATATTCACTGGACGACCTGTCGGACAACGCCAAGGGACAATTGACCGCCCTGCGCATGTGTGACCAGAAAGTACAGAACCTGCAGCGCGAAATCGCCATCATCCAGACCGCCAGGGCAACCTACGCCAAGGGTCTGGCCGCCAGCCTGCCCAGCGATGATGGTGAAGGGGAAGACAGCGCCGCTGAATCTTAACGCCCTTGACCACGGGCTGGCCCACAGGAGTGCAGATCAGGGACCTGATCTTGAACGTTACGTCACCTGGGTCAAGATGCGCAAAGGTTGCTGTCCCGCAAATTGAGATCCGGGGATAGCGCTAACCCGCAGCTACAGACAAGTTACGCTGAATTGTACAATGGCCAAGGACGGATCGGGCGGCAGGGTGCTTGCGCTGCTGCGGACCACGCCCCTCCAGGGTCCCTTCACTTTGAAAAATGCCCTGAAAAGCGGTCATTTTTCGCCGTTCAGCGTAGGTCCTTTATTGCAGCCGCGCAAGCACCCTGCCGCCCGCTCCGTGTTTTCTGCAAGATTCCACGCGCATTGGTCAATCAGGTCAACCGCACTTTCGGTGTATTTCCGGTTTCATTTTTACGATGGACTGGAAACGTCCTGAATACCGTCATCGGACCTGACTACCCTCCGTCGTCGATGATAGTGGGCCAGTAGTATCGTGTTTCACCGTGGCCCAGCCGATTGCAACCGACGGTGTCGTTGACAACAGGCCGGCACACGGAGCGTGGCACTTAACCGGGTGACTGTGCACCCGGCCTGAGCTACAGCTTCAAAGATTCGGTGATACGCGGAAATACCTGGATTCGGTAAAGTCACTGCAACCGGCTGCGTTACAGGCCTGTACGGTCCAGCCATAATTCCTGCCCCTGACCAGTGGCGGAGACACGTAGTTGGTGCTGCCCACTGTTGCATCCACGACGTGCAGCCGGGTGACCGTGTCCGTCAGCACCACGCGGTACGATTCCGCACCATCGACACTGAGCCAGTTCAACTTCGGGATGATGCTGCCCACCAGCGGTCCGGGATTGACCGTGGCTCCCGGGTTCTGAATGGACGGCGTTAATGGAGCCGGTTCCTGCTGTGGCACCTGGATGAAAATTTCTTCGGAAAACCCGCTTGCCGTACCGGTAGCGTTGTAAGCCTTGAGAGCGACGAAGTAATTGCCGGGACCAACCTGGTCCCCGGCGGTGGTGATGTTACCAACGTCCACTTGATCGATATAGTTACCCGCGGAGAAGCCGAAATGGGCGGTGTAACCCGCCGCGTCCTCGGAGCCGGTCCAGAACACGTCTACCCGGGAAGCGGTAACCCGGTGATAAACCAGCGACGGCGATGTGACCGTCGGCACCTTGATCTGGAAATAATAATAGGGGCTGTAGCTGCTGCAGCCGTTGACGTTACAGGATCTTACCCGCCAGCTGTAGGCGTGTCCGGGCTCCAGCGTCGGGGTCGTGTAGGAAGGCGAGGGATGGTCTGTCAGGTCGACTATCACGGTTCCGGTGGTGTCGTCCTGCAGGGTCAGCTGATACCTGGCCGATCCCGGCACGCTGTTCCATTCCAGAACCTGCGTGGTATTGACGATGGCGGGGCCGGGGGGATTCAGGGCCCCGGTCCGGATTACCGTGGGAACGCCGGGCTGGTTACCGGTGTTGTCGAAGGAAACCACCAGCGCCGCAGTCAGCTCGCTGGTCTGTCCGTAGGCATCGTAGGACTGCAGGACGAAATAGTAGGTCGCTTCGGGAAGGGCCACCGAATACTGCTCCACCGGTCCCAGGGCCTGGCCGGAACCGGGCAGGGACGATGAAGTGTAGTTGCCCGGTTGCTCCGCGTAGTAGACAAGATACCCGGCGGTATTGCTGCTGACAGATGCGTCCCAGCGTACCGTAATGACATTGCCGGTGATAGAGAAACTCAGGTCTGTGGGCGGTTGTGGCGGCTGAATCACGTCGCAGTCAGACTGGGTTTCCCAGGGTGTGTCGAGGCCATAACCGGAAGCCCAGTACCAGGGACCATGGTACTGGTCCGAACCGTAAAGGTAGGCGCCTTCCGTCCGCGGCAGGCAGCCCTTGAAAGGATCGAACGGGGGATGATTGGCCGACTGCCATTGGCTTGCCGAATCCACGTCTCGCCTGAACTGTGGACCGAAAGAGGCGCCGACTTCACCGACCTCCAGGTCGCTGCCGTTGTTGCCCCAGCGGCCTTCAAACCAGACCCAGGTAGCACTGTTCGCTTCCAGCGGTGCCAGGTCCTCCAGGACATAGTCTTCAACCGGGTCCAGTTGTTGCCGGTCACCGAAATGAAAGGCGTTGACCACCGCGCCATTCTGCTCGGCAGGTTCGTGAGCCGTGGTGCCCGAGTGCGCATAGGAGCCATGGCCTCCATTGGCCACGTAGACGATGGGGTGAGTGCCGTCGAACAGATCGACATTCTGCCACGAAAGCCGGGTGGCCTCGTGGTAATTCAGGTAGGCCACTTCCGCAGGATCCTCGGACTCGTCGAGAAACACCGTGACGGATTCCCAGTCACCCGGATGGCGGTTTATCCAGTCGTTATAGAAATAGAAAAACCAGTACTGGATGGCGACGGGATTGACTTGGTCCGGGTCCCGGAATACCCGGTAGTACACCGTGGGACTCGGCGACAGGGCCTTGTAACCGCTGGCAATATTGATCTCCCCGTCCCACAACGGGGCGAAGATCAGGCTGTTGGAGGCCCCCCGCACCGGCGCCGAACCGATAAGGTTAAGCGCGCCTTCCGGTACCGCGTACCGGCCGGCGCTGAACGTTTCGCCGTTGAATTCGATAGCATCGGACAGTTCCAGATCGATTGTTCTGTCAGGGGCCTGGGCAGCCAGCTCGTCCACGCGCATCGGTATGTAGTCGATATAGGGATAGCCGGTGCTGGTGAGAAATACCCCGGTGGATCCCGGTCCCGAAAGCCGCAGTTGTGGTGCGTACTTCCGCGCCAGTTCGGCATCCTGAGCAGTGGACTGCGCCTGGGCAACGCAGACTGTCAGTAACGCGATAAGCGATGGGATAATCTTGCTCAGCTTGCTCATGGGAATGTGCCTTTCTGTCAGGAGTAGTCGAACCTCAATCCGCCGGTGAAGTCGTGGGAATATCGACTACAGTAGCACATTTACCGGGGTCGGAAAGCGACGGTGATCACGTCTGCCGGGGCACTGTATCCTGCCCGGATCGGGTCCGGGCTCCACCGCTGCCACGATCTTCTGCGACCCCCAATGCTGTCTGGACAAAGACCGCTGTCGCGGATAACGTTGCCCTCTGTACGCGCACCACGTCGACGTTCCCGCTGTGATGCCTCGACGCGGTGCGGAAGCCCGTCACCGGGTAATCGAAAACAGTCCTGCAGGGAGATGAGTAAACCATGCGAGCCCTGGTAACTGTCCTGATGGTGTTCAGCGTGGCGCCATACCTGGGCGCACAGACCAACCGTATCGACCTGGTTCGTGCCGATGCCCCGGAGCTGGCCTATTTCGGTGACTTTGCCATCGGCGTCAGAACCGTGGCATTCACCGCTGCTGAACGACCGGATGTGCTCAATACCCTGGCCGATGACAGCATCGCCTACTACGACCGGTCCCTGACCGTGGAAATCTGGTACCCGGCGACCCTGGACGCAGACCAATCGCCCGGCGGTCGCTACCGCAGCACAACCCGCAATACCGCGGTGGAAGCCACGCTGTTCGGCTCGGCGGTGCGTGATGCCGACGTGGCGTCGGCAGCCGATGCCTTTCCCCTGGTGATCATTTCCCACGGCTACCCGGGGAATCGCTACCTGCTGAGCCACCTGGGAGAAAACCTGGCGTCCAAGGGCTACGTGGTCGCTGCCATCGACCACCGGGACAGTACCTATACCGACCAGCAGGCCTTTGCCAGCACCCTGTACAACCGGGCGCCGGACCAGCGTTTCGTCATTGACAGGATTGCACGCATGGCCGGTGAACCCGGCAGCTTTCTCTATCGGCGGGTCGCTGCCGGGAACACCGCGGTGGTGGGTTTTTCCATGGGTGGCTACGGGCTGCTCAATAACCTGGGCGCCGGCTACAATCCTGCCGTGGTCAACCTGCCCATAGCGCCACCCAACGGGCTGCTGGCGGAACACACGACGCTGAATGAATCCTTCCGGGACAACCTGGACAGCAGGATCAGGGCCGGCGTGGCCATCGCACCCTGGGGCATGAACAACAATATGTGGCGTCCCGAAGACCTGGAGGGCATCCGTCTGCCGGTGCTTTACGTGGCCGGCAGCGTCGACACCACCGCCGGCTACGAGAACGGCACCCGGTCCATCTTCAAGGCGACGCGCAACAGTGACCGCCTGCTGCTGACCTTTGAAAACGCCGGTCACAGTGCCGGGGCTCCCATTCCGGTTCCCGTGGAACTGCTCACTGCCGGCGACGGGGTCGGCGTCAGCCATTACATCGATCCGGTCTGGGATACGCTGCGCATGAACAACATCATGGACCATTTTATTACCGCGTTCCTGGACCTGCACCTCAAGGGCGATGAGGACAGGCGTCGTTTCCTGCAGTTACCGGAACGCTCGGAAGCGGGCTGGACCGGGTTTACCGCGGGCCCCGCCATCGGGCTGCGCCTGGAGCACCTGGCGCCGGGCCAGCCGGCCCCCTGAACCGGCGGGAATTGCCCTTTACCCGCAATGTGTGATAAACCCGTGGTCAGACATGGTGCTGAGTTCCGCAGTGTGTTGCACCGGTCCCCGATTACATGGACTCACTGTCATTATTGGCAGTGGGCCATAACAACAACATCAAGCCGATCGAGGAGACTGAAGATGGACCGACGAGCGTTTCTATCCAACATGAGTGCCGCCACCGTGGCCTCCATCGCCGGCGCTGCCACCCTGTCGGAGAAGGCCGACGCGCTGGAAGAAGCCATGAGCGTGGAGCTGGACAAGCGGATCGCCACGCCGTATTTCTGCAATATCGAACCCACGCCCGAGCCGATCCCCGGGGATACGCGCCCCTATTACATGCACGAAGATCCGCGCCTGCCGGAAATGCCGGCGGCACCCACGCTGGTGGATTTCTTCAAGCTTCGCTTCGCCCCGGCCAGTCACGTGCTGCAGAGCGCCCGCCTGGCGAAAATCAATGGCTACGACGAGAAAGTGGTGCTGGCCTGTCTCCTTCATGATATCTGCGTGTCCAATCTGATCCGTACCGATCACGGCTACTGGTGCGCACAGATGATCAGGCCCTATGTCTCCGAGGAGATTGCCTGGGCCATTCAGGCCCACCAGGCCCTGCGATTCTTTCCGGACGAATCCGTGGGATACGAGTACCCGGAGGCGTATATCCGTTTCTTCGGGGCGGACTACAAGCCCGAGCCGTATATTGTCCAGGCCTATGAGGAAGCGAAAAACCATCGCTGGTACATGACCGCCCGGTTGATAACGGTGAACGACCTGTACTCCTTTGAAGAAGGCGTGGACGTGAGCGTGGACGATTTTACCGACATCATCGGCCGCCACTTCAAGCAGCCCAGGGAAGGCCTGGGATTCGACAACAGTCCGGTGGCGCATATGTGGCGCAGCATGATCTGGCCCAATAATTTTCTTTGACAGCCTGCTACTGGTCAGTGAACTCGCCTCCAGGCCAGCGTCTTGCCAGTATTATCAGCGGCTGTCGCCGTTTACCCGTCGTCGATTCCGGGAGGATACCGCCCTTGCGGCAACTACCTGCAGGCAGACTGGCCTGCATCCTGATACTGTTGCTTTCCCCGAAGCCGCCCGTGGCTGTTGCCGCCGATGCTCCGGAAGGGTGGCATTACTGGGGTGCCTCCAAGGCGTTTAACCGCTATTCGCCGCTGGCGCAGATCAATGCGGAAAACGTGGCACAGCTGGAGATTGCCTGGCGTCGTCCGGGCCTGGATGCCGCCATCCAGGCCGCTTACCCGGACCTTCGTGTCACTGGCAACCTGCGCTCGACCCCGATTATCGTGGACGACGTCCTCTATGCCACCAACTCGGTGGGCCTTGCCGAGGCGTTTCACCCGGCCAGCGGCGCCACTCTGTGGGTTCAGCAGCCGGCCGCCAGCACCCGTGAAGCCGTGCAGGGTCAGAGTACCCGTGGGCTTGAGTATTGGACCGACGGTGCCGAGAAGCGGATCCTGGTGGTCCGCAATGGCTATCTCCACGCCCTGGATGCTGCAACGGGTGAGGCAGTGGCCGGATTCGGCGTGGGCGGACGCGTCAATCTCGTGCCGGAGTCCGCCAGCCTGTTCTCCTTCGTCTCCGGAGGCCCCATCGTGGTCAACGACGTTATCGTCGTCGCCGGGACTGTCGACGGCGCCGGCGATAGCGGCGTCCGCTGGCGGGGCGTCGCCTCGGAGGACGTGCGGGGCTTCGACGTTCGCACCGGGGAGCACCTGTGGACGTTTCATGCCGTGCCCCGGGAAGGCGAGTTCGGTACCGAGACCTGGGGCAACGACTCCTGGCGTGAATCCGGCGACCTGGGTTCCTGGTGCTGCCTCAGCGCCGACGAGGCGCTGGGTTACGTGTATGTACCGTTTACGGCCCCCACCGCTGCTTATTACGGCGGTCACCGACCGGGGGACAACCTGTTTTCCAACAGCCTGGTGGCCATTGATGTCAGCACCGGCGAACGGGTCTGGCATTTCCAGATGGTGCATCATGATGTCTGGGAGTACGACAATGTCGGTCCCCCGGTGCTGGGGGACATCACCGTGGACGGTATCACCATACCGGCGGTGATGCAGGCCAACAAGACCGGCTGGGTCTACGTGTTCAACCGGGTTACCGGCGAACCGGTATGGCCCATCGAGGAGCGGCCGGTGCCGCCGTCACCGGTGCCCGGCGAAGTGCTTTCGCCCACGCAACCCTTTCCCACCCGGCCTGCCCCGTTTGCCACTCAGGGAATCACCGAGGCGGATATCATCGACTTTCCGGAACTTGGCCAGGTGGCCCGGGCCACGGTGGCCAATTTTGTCACCGGGCCGATCTTCACGCCGCCCACGCTGGTGAGCCAGGATACCGGAGGTACCCAGGGTACCCTGATGCTGCCCGGTTCGTGGGGCTCGGCAAACTGGAACACCGGCGCCTTTGACCCGGAAACCGGCTATTACTTTGCCTTCTCCCACGATATACCCCGGGTCTACCGGCTTGAAGAGGCAACACGGGACGATGCTGAAATGGCCTATTGGAGTCCCAATCGCGAGGCACCGTATCTTGACGGTATACCGCTGACCAGGCCGCCCTGGGGCAAAATCACCGCCATCGACATGAACAGCGGAGAGCACGTCTGGCAGGTGGCCAATGGCGATTCGCTCAGCGATCACCCGGCCCTGCGCAACCTGGACCTGCCAATGCTGGGTATCGCCAGCCGGCCGGCCGCGCTGGTAACCGGTTCCCTGCTGTTTCTCGGTGACGGCAGTAACGTGTTCGGCGGCACGCAACCGAACATGTGGGGCCGGATGTTTCGCGCCTTCGATAAGCGCAGCGGCGCAATAGTCTGGGAAATGGAACTGCCGGCCGGCACCACCGGGGGGCCGATGACCTATGTCCACGAGGGCAGGCAGTATATTGTCGTGGCAATCGGCGGGCTGGGCACGGCACCTGAGTGGGTCGCATTGGCGCTGCCCCGATGACCAGGCCGAAGGCACTGCCGTACCGGTCCCAGGGCAGGGCTTGCAGTGCGCCTTCACTGCCAGTTATCGATAGCGGGATCTGCCCAATCGTCAGTGGATAAACCAGACAGAAAACGGCGTAAAAGCCAGGCAGAAAAAATTCATTAAACCAGGTTTGAAACCACGATCAGCGCCACGAATAAAGCACAAATTCCTTAAAATCAGCTCAGTAAAAATCAACAGGGGGAAGCAGCATGGACAGGCGACAATTTTTCCGGGCAGGTATGGCTTTGGGTACTGCGATGTCACTGCCGCCACTGGCCCGACGAAAGCTGTTCGCGGCAACCCTGCCGGCCAGCCTCACCGACCTGACGGCCGTGGAGCTGTCGACGGCCCTGGCCCAGCGTCAGGTCAGCTGCGTCGAAGTCATGGCCGCCTACCTGCAGCACATCCACCGCCACAACCCGGTCTACAACGCGATTGTCGGCCTGGTGGAAGATGACCTGCTGCTGGACCAGGCGCGGGAGGCGGACCGTGCGCTTGCCCGGGGAGAAAATCGCGGCTGGCTGCACGGCATGCCTTTTGCGGTCAAGGACCTGACGGCGGTTGCCGGGCTCCGACACACCAGCGGTTCGCCCCTGTACGCAGACCGTATCGCCGACAGCGACGCCGGATTTGTCGCCCGGCTCCGGCGGGCTGGTGCCCTGTTTATCGGCAAGACCAATTCCCCGGAATTCGGCCTTGGCTCGCAGACCTACAATCCGCTATTCGGGCCCACAGCCAGTGCCTGGAACCCACAGCTCACTGCCGGCGGCAGCAGTGGCGGTGCCGCCTCCGGCCTGGGTACCCGCATGTTGCCGGTGGCGGACGGCAGCGACATGATGGGTTCGCTGCGTAATCCCGGCGCGTTCAATAACGTCATCGGATTCCGACCGTCCGCCGACCTGATGCGGGACACTCCCCCGGCCACCAGGCCGCTTTCCACCAGTGGTCCCATGGGCAGAAACACCGCCGACACCATCCAACTGTTGCAGACCATGGCGCCCAGGCCCCTGGAAGGACCGTTTCAGGCGCTGAACCTGGATGGCCTGCGCATCGGCTGGCTCGGTGACCTGGACGGCTACCTGGCGCTGGAAAGCGGTATTAACCCGCTGTGCGAAGCCAGCCTGGGTGCCCTTGAGGCCGCCGGGGCCAGGGTTGAACCCGTTATGCCACGATTCGATCCGGCGGATCTCTGGGACGCCTGGACCACCCTGCGTCATGCCGGCAGGGCCAGCATGCGTCGTTATTACGATGATCCGGCGTCACGGCCCCAATTGAAGCCGGAGCTGATCTGGGAAATTGAGCAGTCGATGTTGCTGGGCGAGGAGGATGTTGTACGCGCCAACCGGATTCGCGCCGACTGGAACCGGGAACTGGAACGTTTGTTTGACAACGTCGACTTCCTGGCCCTTCCCAGTGCCCAGGTGTTCCCCTATTCCAAGCACGTGGCCTGGCCACGGTATATCGGCAGCCGCCCGATGGATACCTATCATCGCTGGATGGAAATAGTGATCCCCGCCAGCCTGGGCGGTATACCGGTAATCAACGTGCCGGTGGGATTCGATGCCGGTAATCGACCCATGGGCATGCAGCTCATGGGTCCCTACGGCAGTGATCGGCGGGTGTTGAATCTTGGCCTGGCCTACGAACAGGTTACCGATTTCCTGGCCAGCCGGCCCATACTGGCAAGTACATGAGACGCATTTTTCTCACCCCAAGAACTCTTCAGGGACCCTCTGTCTAAGCTGAAGGCCCTTGAACTGAGCCAGGGCAGGCAGACGAGCCCTGGCAGGAGCACCGCATGTCCATCGACATTACCTTCACGTTAAGCAACGACGACCTAAAGCGTTTTGAAGACATCGTGGCCAGTGCCCGGAACCTGGTTGACGACGAACAGAACGCCAGGAAAGTGGAACAGGCTGCCGGGGACATGATAGCCACCGCCCAGGCCGCTGACCTTCCGGATTTTATCAAGGAACGGATTCTGAAACTGGAGACCCTGTTGAACCTGGTTCAGGATGAAGAATGGAATCTCGAGGAAAGTGAACGCAAGCGCGTGTTATCTGCGCTGTCCTATTTTGCCCTGGCTGATGATCTGATTCCGGACAGCGTGCCCGGCGTCGGCTTCCTGGACGATGCCATTTATACTGAAATAATTATTCAGGAACTGGATAGCGAACTGCGTCTCTATAATGAATTCTGCCAGTACCGTATTGCCGAGGAAAACCGCCGAAGAAACCGTGGTCTAGACACCCGGGTCGGCAGGGAGGACTGGCTGGCGGACAAGCGTTCCGTCCTGCACTCCAGGATGCGGGCCCGCCGGGCCGGAAGTGGCGGCGGAAGTCAGCGCTGGCGGACACGGCTTTTCTAGGGAACCTCCTGTCAGGGAACACCCCGGTGGTACAGCGACGGGCAAGGCTCGGTTACCTGCCTGGAAGTGCGATTCCGGCAGGATCCTGTATCCTGTGCACCCCGGGCGGACAGGGGGTTTTTCTGCATAAAGGTGTTACCCTGAACACTGGGTCGCGTGATACGGACCTGCCTGTTCCGGACGACGTCTGAACGACCCCTGGGCGTTGCTCCGGAATTCAGCTTGGTATTGAGGAGAAGTGTCGGTGACCATTCGCGGCGAGTGTTTTTGTGGAGCGGTTGGCTACGCCATCGACGGGCCCCTGCGCGATGCCCGGTCCTGCCACTGCTCAAGGTGTCGCAAGGCGTTCAGCGCCCAGGCATCGAGTTACGCGGAAGTGGATGCCGCGAATTTCCGCTGGGAACGCGGCGAGCCGCTGTTAACCACCTTCGCAAACAAGGATGGCAGCGGGCTGCAGTTCTGCAGCCGCTGCGGATCGACACTGTGCGGTATCGTCAATGGCCAGGTCCACGGCATTACACTGGGCTGTCTGAATGATGATCCCGGAATCGGGATTGGCCAGCATATCTTCGTCGGCTCCCGGGCTGCCTGGGAAATTATTCCGGACGGAGTGCTTCAGTATGAAGGCGCTCCGCCGATGCCGGATAGCGCGGACCGTGATTAGCCTGCATCAGTGCGATTGTAATAGTCCTTTAACTCCCGGGTCAGTGCGGGGGAACAGTTCTGCCCCGCAAATCCTGCGGCGTTTCCTGCGCAGGCAGGAGACCGGTGGTCAGGATGTCGCCTGTCGATAGCAGAATTGAAACCGGGCGGAACCTGTGAGCAACATGGAAACGGTTGGCCAGCGCGCATCGACTCTTGCAATCAGGCAGAAAGCGTCTGTAACTTTGGAACAGCAGTAATCAGGAGAATAGGGTGTCGGACCAGCGAAAAATAGCACTGCTTATCGATTGTGATAACGTCAGTCACAAGGCGATAGAAGGCGTCCTGGAAGAGCTGTCGAAACTGGGCATGGTCAATGTCAGGCATGCCCATGGCGACTGGAACAGCGATTCCCTGTCGGGCTGGATAGAAAGACTGCATCCAAACGCTATCCGACCCATGCAGCAGTTCGCCTATACCAAGGGCAAGAATGCCACCGATGCTGCCATGATTATCGATGCCATGGACCTGCTGTATACTGACTCCTTCGATGCCTTTGCCTTAATGACCAGTGACAGCGACTTTACACCGCTGGTATTGCGGATACTGGAGAAGGGTCTGGCGGTTTACGGCTTCGGAGAAAAAAAGACACCCAGGCCCTTTGTCGATGCCTGCTCAACATTCATATTCACGGAAAACCTGGTACCACAGGTCGAGGACAAGTCCACCAGCAAACCGGCGGAACGTACCAGTCGAGCCGATCTGCGAGCCGATGCGAAGCTGGTAAAGCTGCTGCGCACCGCCGTGGAACAGACATCCGACGATGATGACTGGGCGAATCTTGGCAGGGTTGGGATGTACATCTCCAACAACAGTTCCTTTTCTCCCATCAACTACGGCTACCGCAAGCTGAGCCAGCTGATCAAGGCCAGTCAGCTGTTCGACATGGAAACCCGCAAGGACGGTTCCGGCATGTTTATCAAGGACAAGAACAGTAAAAAGTAACCATGCATGAAATCCGGGAACAGACTGTAGACTGCCCCTACTGCGGCGAATCCATCGGCATACTGATCGATTGCTCGATTGCTGAGCAAAGTTATATCGAGGACTGCCAGGTCTGCTGCCGACCCATGGAAATCGACGTTGCCGTGGAACCGGGGAGCGAACCCGTGGTCACCGTGACCCGGGAAGACGAATGATACGCTTCGGTCCGGACGGTCCGTTGACAGGTCAACGGACCAGGTTGTTCGTGGCCGGTACCGACAACGGGCTGAATTGATTGGCAAGCCGGGTTGTCTGCTTGCCTTGATCGCCGCAAACCCGTAAGTCAATCGGCAGCATGCTCGCGCCAGTTGGCATTGACCGGGCAGGGGAACGCCCACAGAATGAGTTGTCTTCAATCTTCGAGACGGCATGGAATCCGCAGCGTCCGTTTGATGAGTGGGCGCCAGTAGATGGTTCCGGCAGCCGACACCCAGCGCCCTGAAGACCGAAACCATGGTGACCACGACGCCGTGCAGTGATCCGGATATTCAGGCCCTGGCGTATCTACCCGGAGGCGCAATCACGATTTCCGTTACCTGTCGGAAGGCGCTCCCGCGCTGGCTCTGGTAACCCGGCGGCACAACAAGAAGTCTTGATCTTAAAATTTTTCTGATCCGTGATCAGGCCTGTGGGGTTCATCAATGACTGCTGTCTTTCGCCATCCGATTCTGCTGTTGACGCTGCTGGGTATCGCCATCCTTTCCTACATGGTGTTTGCCAAGGCCACCCAGTCCAACGATCCCGCCCGGGGGTTTCCCGGCGGCTTCGGTGCCATGGCACCCATCGTGGGGCTGGCCGACGTGGAGAGCAGGGTGATTGCCGATGCCATTGAGTCCGTGGGCACGGCCATCGCCAATGAGTCCGTTGACCTGACCGCGGCGGTGTCCGAAACCGTCAGCGGTATTCACTTCGACGACGGAGATTTTGTCCAGCAGGGCGAGGTCCTGGTGGAACTCACCAACACCGCGGAAGCCAGCAGACTGGCCGAGGCCCAGGCCAACGTAAACGATGCACGGCGACAGCTCGCCAGGCTGGAAACCCTGTCTGCCAGCAACCTGGTGGCGGACAGCGAAATCGATCAGGCCCGCACGGCGCTGGAAACTGCCGAGGCCCGATGGGAAGGTGTCCTGGCGGAAATCGGCGATCGGGTGATACTGGCGCCGTTTTCCGGCTTCCTGGGTTTCCGCAACGTCAGTGCCGGCAGCCTGTTGACTCCCGGCACCGTCATCACGACCCTGGATGACGTGTCGACGATCAAGCTTGACTTCACCATCCCCGAGGTCTACCTGGCCGATGTGGCTGTGGGCCAGCAGATCATTGCGGACAGTATCGTCTACGACGATCGCAGTTTCAGCGGCACAATCAGTGTCGTCGGCTCCCGGGTGGACCCGGTGACGCGCAGCGTGTCGGTGCGGGCGCTTATCGACAATCCGGAACTGCAGTTGCGCCCAGGCATGCTGATGACGGTTTCCCTGGCCTTGAATGAAAAGCAGGTGCTGGTGATACCGGAGCGCGCCGTTATCGCCTCCCAGGGCAGGCAGTACGTGTTCCTGGTGGACTCGGAGAATACCGTCAGTCGACAGGAAGTCTCCCTGGGGCGAAGACGGGAGGGCATGGTGGAGATCCTGGCCGGCCTGACAAGCGGTCAGCGCGTGGTCAGCGATGGGGTCATCAGGGTACGCCCCGGAATGTCGGTGCGGCCTCAGAGTGAGCAGGCCTTGCCCGGGCAGGGCGGAGCGGCCTTTGCCGTGCGCGGGGAGTAGCGCATCATGATACTGTCCGACGTCTCCGTTAAACGACCGGTTTTTGCTACCGTTATCAGCCTTTTATTGGTCGCCTTCGGCATCATGTCGTTTTTTCAGCTGCCGCTGCGGGAGTATCCCGACACCAGCCCGCCGGTGGTTTCCATCAGCACCAGCTACCCCGGCGCATCCGCCGCCATTGTCGAAACCCAGATCACCGAACCCATCGAAGACCAGATCAACGGCATCGACGGCATCGAGTCCATCAACTCCTCGAGTTCAGACGGCAGTTCGCGGATCTCGGTGGAATTCGCCGTGGGCACCGACGTGGAAGTGGCAGCCAACGACCTTCGTGACAAGGTATCCCGCGTGGTGCGCAGTCTCCCCGAAGACGCCGATCCGCCCCAGATCGCCAAGTCGGACAGTGACGCGCGGCCCATCCAGTATTTCAACCTGGTCAGCAGCCAGCTGTCCTACCTCGAACTCAATGATTACGCCAATCGCTATATCGTTGATCAGTTTGCCGTGCTGGAAGGGGTTTCCAATGTAACGGTCAGCGGGAACGGTGGTTTCGCCATGCGTATCTGGCTGGACCGGATTGCGCTGGCAGCCCGGGGCCTCACCGTCACCGATATCCAGAATGCACTGCGCCGGGAAAATGTCGAACTGCCGGCGGGCCGCATCGATTCGGCGGACATGGAATTCTCCGTAAGGGTCGAGCGCATCTATCAGTCGGCCGCCGATTTCCAGCGCCTGGTGATCGCCCGGGGCGACGACAATTCCCTGGTAAGGCTGGGCGATGTCGCCCGGGTGGAACTGGGGTCAGCGAATGACCGGTCCCTGTACAAGGGTAACGGCGTCGAAGCCGTGGGCCTGGGGATTGTCAAGCAGACCAATGCCAACAGCCTGGCCGTGTTGCGGGCAACGGAGGCGCTTGCCGACCGCATTCGGCCGACTTTGCCGGACCACATGGACCTTGTCATCTCCTCCAGCGACGCTGAGTTTATCGAAAAGGCCATTTCCTCGGTGTACTCCACCATCTTCCTGACCATGGTCATGGTCAGCCTGGTGATCTACGCGTTCCTGGGATCGGTACGCTTCATGCTGATTCCGGTAGTCACCATACCCGTCTGCCTGTTGTCGGCCTTTATCGTCCTGGCCGGTTTCAACCTGTCCATCAACCTGATTACGCTGCTGGCCCTGGTGCTGTGCGTCGGGCTGATAGTCGACGACTCCATCGTCGTGCTGGAAAATATTCAGCGACGGGTGGAAGGCGGTGAGGCACCGCTCCTGGCATCGTTCAACGGTGCACGACAGGTTGCGTTCGCCGTGATTGCCACCACGGCGGTGCTTGTTGCGGTATTCGTGCCGGTGGTGTTTCTGGAAGGCAACCTCGGCGTCCTGTTTTTTGAACTGGCGGTGACTATCAGCGGGGCTGTCATCATTTCCAGTGTACTGGCCCTGACCCTGACCCCCATGATGTGCTCCAAGCTGCTCACCAATCACGCGCACGAGAGCTGGTTCACTGCCCGGGTGGACCGCACGTTCAACTGGCTGAAGCGGGGTTACCTTGACGCCCTGGTTGTCTGCCTGCGCCACAGCTGGGCGATCCTGGGCGGACTGATGCTGGTTATGGTTGCGATCTACTGGCTGTTTCAGCAGCTGCCCACGGCCTTCGCGCCAGCCGAGGACCAGGGCGTAATCTTTGCCCGGCTGGTGGGGCCGGAAGGTGCCAACATCAGCTACATGGAACAGCAGGTCAACGCAATCCAGGACGAGGTGCTGACCTACGTGGAAGCCGGTGAAGTGCAAAACGTGGTGACCATGACCCCGGGATGGGGTGGCGGTGGCGGCGTGAACAGCGGCATGACCATTATATCCCTGCCCTCCTGGGAGGAGCGGGAAAAAGACACCGCCACGGTAATGCGAGAACTTACCGGGAAGTGGGACCAGGTTCCCGGTATCAGGGCTTTCATGTTCATGCGCTCCGGTCTTGGCCGGGGCGGTGGCGGGCAGCCGGTACAGTTCGTCATCGGCGGGCGCAGCTACGAAGAGCTGGTAGCGTGGCGCGACCTGGTGCTGGAACGGGCGCTGGACAGCGGCCTTTTTACCCGGCTGGATTCTGACTTCAATGAAACCAAGCCGGCTCTGGCCATCGAAGTGGACCAGATCCGTGCCGCCGACCTGGGAATCTCCATCCAGGCTATCGGGCAGACACTGCAGGCGATGATGAGTGAAAGTCGGGTCACCACCTTCGTGGAGGGCGGGGAGGAGTACGACGTCATCATGCAGGCGGAGGACTCCCAGCGCGCCACCCCCGACGATTTGTCCAATCTGTACGTGCGCTCCGATACCTCCGGTCAGATGATACCCCTGGCTAACGTAATTCGGGTCAGCAACGATGCCGGCCCAACGTCGCTGAATCGCTACAACCGGATCCGGTCCATCACCATTTCCGGTGACCTGTCTCCGGGTAGCGATCTCGATACGGCGCTGACCTTTCTTGAAAATGTCGTTGCCGCGGAACTGCCGGAATATGCCCAGGTGGACTATAAAGGCGAATCGCTGGACCTGAGAAATTCCGAAGGGGGTTTGACAGCGGTATTCCTGCTGGCGCTGCTGGTGGTATTCCTGGTGCTGGCGGCCCAGTTCGAGAGTTTCATTCATCCGCTGGTCATCATGACGACGGTACCCCTGGCGATCTTTGGCGCCCTGCTGGGACTGTTCCTCACCGACAACTCGTTGAATATATATTCCAATATCGGGCTCATAATCCTGGTTGGCATCGCCAGTAAAAACGGCATACTGATTGTCGAGTTCGCCAACCAGCTGCGGGACCAGGGCCTGGCGTTCCGGGAAGCGCTTATCGAGGCCTGTGATCAACGCCTGCGGCCGGTACTGATGACGGCGCTGTCAACGCTCATGGGGGCGGTGCCGCTGCTGCTGGCCACCGACGCCGGTTCCGAAAGCCGGGTGCTGCTGGGCACGGTGATTTTTTCCGGTGTACTGATGACTACCATCACCACGCTGTTTGTCGTACCAGTGGTGTACAGTCTCGTTGCCAGGAATACCGGGTCTCCGGAGCAGGTGGCGAGAACGCTGGCCAGGCTGCAGCAGGAAGAAAGCAGCGGGCAACAGCCAACCGGGCAGGCGGCGTCCTGAGAATCGCTGCCAGGCAATCCTAAGCTGAGCCGCGCTGTCGATGCCGCTGCGTGCTGCCACCGGGGCATCAGGACCCGTAGCCTGGGGGGACTGCAGTAATAGCGGTCTGTGGGGATGTCGCGATACGGCGATTCCCGGAAGTTAATCTCGTAGCTGACAACCTTATGCCGGAAGGACCTGAAATTCGTCGCGCCGCCGACCGCATCGCCGCGGTGCTCGAGAACAGGGTGGTGGAAGAAATCAGTTTTGGCCTGCCCGGCCTACAGCCGCGGGAGGAGGAGCTTCGCGGTCAACGGGTAACGGCCCTGGAAACCAGGGGTAAGGCGCTGCTGACCCATTTCGACAACGGCCTTGCAATCTACTCCCACAATCAGCTGTACGGACGCTGGTGGGTAGTGCGCCGGGACCGCTATCCCGCCACCGGTCGATCTCTGCGACTGGCCCTGCACACCAGGAACCACAGTGCGCTGCTGTACAGCGCCTCCGACATTGCCGTGCTTGACCGGGATGAGCTGGGTCAGCACCCGTTTCTATGCCGGGTCGGTCCGGATATCCTCGATCGGACACTGCACTGGCGGGACGTCGCCGGGCGACTGGCGGCGCCTCGGTTCTGCGGTCGCAGTGTCGCTGCCCTGTACCTGGACCAGTCCTTCCTGGCCGGAGTCGGCAACTACCTGCGATCCGAGATTCTGCACGACGCCGGCATCTGTCCACGCAGTCGTCCGCGGGAGCTCACGGTGAAGCGGCGCAACAGCCTGGCCAGGAGTACGCTGGTGGTCAGTGAGCGGGCCTATCGCACCGGTGGCATCACCAACCCGCCACGCCGGGTAGATGCGCTGCAACGAGCCGGGCTGCCGCGCAGCCAGTATCGTCATGCCGTGTTTGGCCGGGGGGAGAATCCCTGTTACCGTTGTCGGCAGCCTGTCGTCAAAGAAATTATTTCCGCACGCCGCCTTTACTGGTGTCCGCAGTGCCAGTCACGGGACTGACTTATCTCCATGACACCCACCCACAAGGATTTCTGGTTTCTCCCCCTGGGAGGCTGTGGTGAAATCGGTATGAATCTCAACCTGTACGGTCACGCCGGTGAGTGGCTGATGGTGGACTGCGGGGTTACCTTCGAGAAGCCGCTTCAAGGTGCCGGTGGTGGCAACCGGGTGGAGATGGCCGATCCGGTTTTTATCAGCAATCGTTTTCAGTCCCTGGCCGGCATCGTCGCAACCCATGCCCACGAGGATCACATCGGCGCCCTGCCGCATCTTTGGGAACAGTTCCGGTGTCCCATCTACACGACGGCATTTACCCGCAACGTGGTACTGCGCAAGCTGCGTCAGTATGGCGTGGACGCCCCGGTGATTACCGTGCGCCAGGGTGAGACGCTGCAGCTGGGCCCGTTCGAGGTGACCTGGCTGCCCATTACCCATTCGACCCCGGAAACCTGCGCACTGCTCATTACCACCCGGGCCGGCAGGGTGTTGCATACGGCGGACTGGAAGCTGGATTCAGCACCGATTGTCGGTGCCGCGGTGGAGCCCGGCCGTTTTCAGGCGCTGGCGCGGGAACGAATCGATGCAGTGGTCTGCGATTCCACCAACGCCACGCAGGCCGGTCACTCGAATTCCGAGGCGGAACTGTTTGAAGGCCTGCTGGACGTGGTGCGACAGTCCGAAGGCCGGGTAGTAGTAGCCTGTTTCGCCAGCAATGTCGCCCGCCTGCAGACCCTGGGCAACGTGGCCCATGTTGCCGGCCGCTACGTGGGGCTGCTGGGCCGATCGCTGCAACGCATGGTCAGCTGCGCCAGGGGCGCCGGCTATCTGCAGGAAAATTTCAATCCCGTGAACTCTCAGGACCTGGGCTACCTTCTGCCGGCCGAGACCCTGGCAGTCGCCACCGGCAGCCAGGGCGAAACCGGCGCCGCCCTCAATCGCCTGGCGGCAGACAATCATCCCGATCTGAACCTGGCCGCCGGGGACCACGTTGTTTTCAGTGCCAAGACCATTCCGGGCAACGAGCAGGAGGTTGCCGCCCTGATTCGCGCCTTCGAGGCGCGCAATATCCGGGTTACCCATGCCGAAAGGCATCCGCGGCCCCTCCATGCTACCGGACATCCCTGTGCCGAGGAACTGGAGCTGATGTATGGCTGGGTGCGGCCCAGGGTGGCTGTCCCCGTCCACGGAGAACAAAGACACATGGCACGTAATGCCGACATCGCCCGAAAAGTCGGCGTTCCGGTGCAGCTGTGTGGAAAAAACGGGGACCTGTTCGATCTGGTGAATGACCGATTGCAGCCCGGTGCCGCCCCGGTGGGCAGACTTTATTTCGACGAAGGGACCAATAGTCTCAGGCCCGCAGGCTGAGCGTGATACCATCGTCGACCATGTCCGCAAGGTGTCCAGTTGAATGCTGCCGTTCCTGCCTGGTGTCAATCCGGGGAAGTGATCATGCCCAGCAATAAGAACGTACAGCGCGCACTGTTTCTGGCCCTGCTGGTGCTGGTTACCCTGGCATTCCTCTGGCTTATCCACGACTTCATGCAGCCGATCTTCTGGGCAGTGGCCCTGGCTATCGTGTTTTACCCTGCTCACCGTAAACTGGCCGATTCGTTACCGGGCTGGCCCCGACTGACCGCCGGCGCCAGCGTTGTCACCGTCCTGCTGGTGGTGGTACTCCCGGTGGTCGGTATCGCCTTCGCCGTTACCCGGGAAGCCAGCCAGCTCTACCAGCAGTTGCGCAGCGGACAGTTCAACCTGTCGGCGGTCTTTGCCGACCTGTCCGATCGCCTGCCGCAGCTGGAGGCTGTTCTGCAGCGCTTTGGCATGGAACCGCAGCGGATTGTCGAACAGCTGTCGTCCCTGGCCTCCTCGGTGTCCAGCTATCTGGCCAACTGGGCCGTGGAGTTCGGCCAGGATACCCTGCGTACCGCCGTGTTCTTTTTCCTGATGTTGTACCTGCTGTATTTCTTCCTGAAGGATGGCAATCGCATTGTTGACGGCCTGGTGCGGGCGCTGCCCCTGGGTGACCAGCGGGAAAGAGCACTGCTGGCGCGATTCGAGGAGGTGTCCCGGGCGACTATCAAGGGATCGCTGGTAATCGGCATCGTCCAGGGCACGATCGGTGGCGTTACCTTCGCATTGCTGGGTCTTGGCGCGCCGGTCCTGTGGGGCGTGGCCATGGCGCTGTTGAGCATCGTACCCGCCGTTGGCCCCATGCTCATCTGGTTGCCTGCCGCGCTCATCCTGCTGTTAAGCGACCGACTGATCGCCGGTATCAGCCTGGTTGTCGTTGGCGCCGTGGTTATCAGCCTGGTGGATAACCTGCTGCGCCCCATCCTGGTGGGCAGGGACACCGGTATGCCTGACTACCTGATACTGCTGTCCACGCTGGGTGGCCTGACCGCCTTCGGGCTGACCGGCGTAATCATCGGGCCAATTATCGCAGCCTTTTTCCTCACGGTCTGGGAAATGGCCATCGACGAGTTTGCCGAAAACGGATGATTCACCGTCACGATGTTGCCTGCCCCCGGGCCACAGGGCTGGCGGACGCGACGTGATCGGAAATTTCGATCAGAGCAATCAATATTATTCGTTTTACTCTTTCCCTGGTCCTGCCTACCATGAATGCATGGAAGATTGTCCGGGAAATCGGCCGCTATGCGCAGTAGCCCATAACGGTGTGCCCGATCCAGACCGGCTTTCCCCGCGTAGGGACCCGATGAAATTCGAATCCAGCCACAGCCTGGTTGGACATAACCGTAAACGAGGTACAACACATGTTAAAACAGACCATTTCTGCACTGACCGTGGCAGCCGTCGGTTTGACTCCGCTGTTGCCACTGACCATCGCCAACGCGCAGGATCAGATGATTGGTAACGACTATTGGTGGCCCAACAGCCTGAGCCTGGATCCCCTGCGCCAGGACTCGTCCGCCAGTCCCGTGGGTGAGGACTTCGACTACGCAGCAGCGTTCGAAAACCTCGACCTGGACGCCGTGGTGGCAGACCTGGAACAACTGATGACCGATTCCCAGGACTGGTGGCCGGCGGACTTCGGTCACTACGGGCCTTTCTTCATCCGCATGGCGTGGCACAGTGCCGGTACCTACCGGACCATCGACGGACGGGGCGGCGCTGACGGTGGCATGCAGCGCTTCGCGCCGCTGAACAGCTGGCCCGACAATGCCAACCTTGACAAGGCGCGCCGGCTGCTGTGGCCCATCAAGGAGAAGTACGGACGTAATATTTCCTGGGCGGACCTGATGATCCTGGCCGGCACCGTGGCCATGGATTCCATGGGCTTCGAAACCCTGGGTTTTGCCGGCGGCCGCGTCGACGCCTGGCAACCTGAAGAGGTGAACTGGGGACCGGAAGGTGAGTGGCTTGCCGCGGACCGGCGCACCCAGTCCGGGGAACTGGAGCACCCGTTCGGCGCCACCCAGATGGGCCTGATTTACGTCAACCCCGAAGGCCCCGGAGGCAATCCGGATCCTCAGGCTGCCGCCGATGCCATTCGCGAGGCGTTCGGCCGCATGGCCATGAACGACGAGGAAACCGCGGCGCTTATCGCCGGCGGACACACTTTTGGCAAAGCCCACGGAGCGGCTGATCCGTCGCAATATGTCGGTGTCGAACCGGAAGCCGAGGGTATCGAGGCCCAGGGCCTTGGCTGGGCCAACAGCTATGGCAGCGGCCGCGGCGCCGACACCATTACCAGTGGCCTGGAAGGCGCCTGGACCATCGATCCGGCGTCCTGGACACACAATTACCTGGAAAATCTGTACGCCTACGAATGGGTGCAGACCCGCAGCCCGGCCGGTGCCGTGCAGTGGGAGCCGGCCGGCGGTGCCGCATCCAGTCTCATCCCCGATGCCCACGATCCGTCACGGCGCCATGCGCCCATGATGTTTACCACCGACCTGGCACTGAAGGTTGATCCGGCATACCGGGAAATCACCCAGCGCTGGCTGGAAAACCCCGAAGAGTTCGAGGATGCCTTCGCCCGCGCCTGGTACAAGCTGACCCACAGGGACATGGGACCTCCTTCCCGTTATCTGGGCGACCTGGTGCCTGATGTCGAATTTGTCTGGCAGGACCCGATTCCGGAAGTCAATCATGCGCTGATCAACGCTGGCGACGTGGCGGACCTGAAAGAGGAAATCCTCGACTCCGGGTTGTCGACCCGGGAACTGGTGCGGACTGCCTGGGCTTCCGCCTCCACTTATCGGGGTACCGACATGCGCGGTGGCGCCAATGGCGCGCGCATCAGGCTGGCTCCACAGAACGGCTGGGAAGCCAATAATCCGGCCGAGCTGGAAAACGTGCTGTCGACCCTGGAAGAGATCCAGAACGACTTCAACAGAGACCAGTCCGGTAACAAGCGGGTTTCCCTGGCGGATCTGATTGTCCTGGGTGGCGCCGCCGCCATCGAACAGGCTGCTGCCCGTGGCGGCGTGGACGTGGAGGTACCGTTTGTTCCGGGACGTGGAGATGCCACCCAGGCCCAGACCGACGTGGAATCCTTTGCCGTCCTCGAGCCGACTGCCGACGGTTTCCGCAACTATTTTGCCGAGGGCAACAATCGATCGCCGGCGGCAATGCTCATCGAAAAAGCCGCCTTGCTGGAGCTGTCCGTGCCGGAAATGACCGTCCTGGTTGGCGGCATGCGTGCCCTGGATGCAAACTACGGTGGCGTCGGCCATGGCGTGTTCACCGACCGTCCGGGAACCCTGAGCAGCGACTTTTTCACCAACCTGGTGGACATGTCCACGGTCTGGTCGCGTTCGACCATGAGCGAAGGGATTTACGAGGGCCGCGACCGGGATACCGGTGAGCTGCTGTGGACGGCAACGCCGGTGGATCTCATCTTCGGTTCCAACTCGGAGTTGCGCGCGGTCGCCGAGTTCTATGCCCAGGACGACGCCCGTGAGCAGTTCGTCCGCGACTTTGTCGATGCCTGGACCAAGGTCATGACCCGGGATCGTTTCGATCTCGAGTCCTGATCCACGGAACCCACGGGCAACCCTGTCGGGTTGCCGTCTCTCCAGGACCCAGGGGCCAGCCGTTCACCCGGCTGGCCCCTTTGTTCTGCAGGACTGTCCGTAGCCGTTGACGCGGCGCACACCGAAACTCTAAGCTGCGGAATGAAAGCGATCTGGAACATTGGACGGGACGCTGCACAGGAATCTGCACGGATAGTTCTGCAAACACGGTCATGACAGCGTTAACACGGTTCCGCAGTCGGGACCGGGATGCGTCGCGGCGCCGGTATCCCTGAGTATTCATCCGTAGTCACAGCAGGCAGGAACAGGCTGGTGTCAGCGCAACAGGAAACTCGCCGGGGCAGCCATGCCGGGACACCGGACAGTGACGGTCGCCTGCTGATCTGTAATGTCGGCAGCAGTTCGCTGAAGATCAACTGCTACAGAGTTGGTGACAGCACGCCGGAGACCACCTCGGTATTGCAGGGTGATGCGGCCGCCCTGAAAACCGCGTTCCAGGAAACCGTCAAGTCACTGTCCCGGGTCACCGCTGTTGTGCACCGCGTGGTGCACGCCGGCCTGGTGGAACAGGAGCTAAGCCGGATCACGCCTGCCCTGAGAACCACTATCGCCCACTGGTTACCCCTGGCGCCTCTGCACAACCGGCTCATGCTGGAGACCGTCGATTTCATTTCCGGAAAATTCCCGGACGCGTTACAGTACGCTGCTTTCGACTCGGGACCTTACGCCCGTTTACCCGAAGTGGCGAGAGTCTACGCCTTGCCGGCAGACCTGCAGAGCAACTGGCCGCTGTTGCGCTATGGCTTCCATGGGCTTGCCCACAGGTCGCAGTGGCGACAGGTGGTGACGCCGGAGCAGGCCAGGGTGATTACCGTGCAGCTCGGTGGTGGCTGCTCCGTTACCGCCTGGCAGGATGGCCGGGCCGTGGACACGACCATGGGCTTTTCGCCGGCCGACGGTCTGATCATGTCAACGCGCAGTGGTGAGCTGGACCCGATCCTGGTGCTTAAACTGCTGAGTGACGACAAGCATACCGCTGCGTCCCTGGAGTCCCTGCTGCAGCGGGAGTCCGGGCTAAAGGGATTGAGCGGGATCAGCGGGGATATTCGCGAGCTGTTGCGCGACGATACGTCCCGGTCCCGCCTGGCGATCGACTGTTTCTGTTACCGGGTCCGCAAGCAGATCGGCGCTTTCGTGTTTGCCCTTGGCGGAGTGGATGCTATCAGTTTTGGCGGCGGTATCGGGGAAAACCAGCCGGTCATCAGGCAACAGTGCCTGGCCGGACTGGAAGGTCTGGGTATCCACCTGGATGCTGACAAAAATACGATGGTTGCCGGGTTGGCGGCGATTCACTCCCGGGAAAGTAAAGTTGAGCTGTTCGTCGCCCCGGTGGATGAAATGGCGGAAATGCTGGAGCAGTATTACCAGATTCCAAGGAACCTCTGATTAAACGGGATCAGCAATGAACGGGCAGAATGAAACCTGGCGCAATGGCACTGCGGTAATCAGGCACACCGAACTCACTGCACAACGGATCACAGCCCTGGTGGACGATCTCGACAGGCGCGGCAGCTGTCGCGCTGCCAGCGCCTGGCAGATGCTGACGGCAGCTGACCGGCTGTGTTCCATGGGGATGTGGCTCACCGTTCACATGACCTATGCCCGGCGCGTGTATCTCGACGGCAGACCCCTGAACAGTGACGATTTCAAGGAAAATCCCGAAGGCCATACCGGCGGTGCTCTTAACATGGTGCCGGCCTACGTCGGCTACCTGCTGGCCAATGCCCTGTCGGGTAAAACCCGGGCCTGGCTGATGGGGCAGGGGCATTCGGTGGCGGCTATCGAGGCCGTCAACTGCCTGGTGCAGAATCTCGACGGTGACCAGGCCACACGCTATGTCGACGACGATGCCGGTCTCAGCCGGTTATGCCAGGATTTTTATTCCTACAGTATCAACGCCGAGGGTCGGGCCGCTGTGCCTGTTGGCAGTCACGTCGGAGCCAATACCGCCGGCGGTATCAGTGAGGGGGGTTACCTGGGGTTTGCCGAACTGCAGTATGTTCACATGCCGTTGCCGGGGCAGGAACTGGTGACGTTTCTCAGCGATGGGGCTTTCGAGGAACAGCGCGGCAGCGACTGGTCGCCACGATGGTGGCGCGGTGAAGATACCGGCCTGGTCATGCCCATGATGATCGCCAATGGGCGGCGCATCGACCAGCGCACTACCATGGCCCAGTCCGGTGGCGTGAACTGGTTCCGTCAGCATCTCGAGCTCAATGGATTTGCGCCGGTGGATATCGATGGCAGGGATCCGGCGGCTTTCGCCTGGGCGATACTGACCATGGCAGCGGATCTCGAGGAACAGTCTGTGACCATTCAGCGTGGCGAGCGCGACTACCCGGTCAGGCTGCCCTATGCCATCGCGGAGACGGTGAAAGGTTACGGCTTTCCCGGGGCAGGCACCAATGCTGCCCACAATCTGCCGCTGGGAGAGAACCCTGCTTACGATGTTCAGGCCCGTCGGCAGTTTAACGAAGGCGCCGGCAAGCTTTTTATAGGCCAGGAGGAGCTGGCGGAATCCGTGGAGCATTTGAGGACCCACACGAAGCAGCAGCGACCCCTGGAGAAGGATCATTGCCTGACCAGGTCAGCGGTAGAGGAAATTGAGTTTCCGGAAGTCAGCTGGTCGGAGCCGCCGGCATCGACTTCCTCCATGGAGCAGATCGACCAGTGGTTCTGTGCCTTCGCTCGACGCAATTCCCGGTACCGGTTTCGTGTGGGCAATCCGGATGAAATGCGCAGCAATCGCATGAACAGGACACTGGACTTCCTCCAGCACCGGGTTGTGGCGCCGGAACCGGAAATCAGTGAATCGCTTACCGGCAGCGTTATTACCGCGCTCAACGAGGAAGCTGTGGTGTCCGCCGCACTGGCCAACAAGCAGGGCATCAACCTGGCGGTCAGCTATGAAGCGTTCGCGGTTAAAATGCTGGGCGCCATGCGCCAGGAAATAATTTTTGCCCGCAACGCTCTTGAAACCGGTCGCAACCCCGGCTGGGTAAGTGTCCCGGTAATCGCTACCTCGCACACCTGGGAAAATGGTAAGAACGAGCACTCACACCAGGATCCCACGCTCTGCGAAGCCTGGCTGGGTGAAATGTCAGACGTGGCACCTGTACTGTTCCCGCCGGACGCCAATTCCGCTATAGCCTGCCTGGAAAAACTTTACCAGGAGACCACCAGGGTGGCTACCGTCGTTGCGGCCAAGGGTAAAACGCCGGTGCGGCTTTCCGGTGCCGATGCCAGGCAGGCGGCGCGCACCGGACTCGCCGTGTTGCATCACGACGATGACGCCAGGGTGCAGTTCCTGGCCATTGGCGCCTACCAGTTGCAGGAAAGTCTGCGCGCCGCTGCAGTGCTGCAGGAACACCATATTCCCTGCTCGGTGGTGACCATCATCGAGCCCGGTAAATTCAGAATACCGCGGGATCATCGGGAGTCCAGCTACGTGCATGCCGAAGCGCAGCTTGCCGCCTTGCTGCCCCCGGTGGCGAAACGCGTGTTCGTGTCTCATACCCGGGCTGAGATAATGGCCGGGGTGCTGCGCCGGCTGGATACCGGTGCGGATACGTCGCGCTTTCTCGGCTACCGGAATCGCGGGGGTACCCTGGATACCTTTGGCATGCAGTTTGCGAACGGACAGAGCTGGGGGCACATCCTGTCCGCGGTAACGGAACAGCTGCCGGATGTCCTGCTGCACGACCTGCTGGACGCGCGCCAGGTTTCCGCCCTCCAGGGTAGGGAGGATCCGGCATGCCTGCGTTGACGGCAACAGCGAATCCTTTCCCGCCGGCCGGGTGGCCCGGCGCTGGCAGGTTGACGTGTGCCGGGGCAGAACAACATGCCTCAGGCATGATCGGCAAATCGTCGCTATGAGCCCCTTGGAAAAAGACAGCCAGGCAGAAGCACCGGGCTGGCATGCCTTGCCGGTGGAGGCCTGTCTGCAGCAATTGCGGTCGGGTCCGGAGGGGCTGTCTGCTGCCGAGGCGGAGCAACGACTGGCGGAATTCGGCCCCAATACGCTGCCGGCACCACCGACGCGCAGTGCGCTGCGACGTTTTCTTGCCCAGTTCCACAACATCCTGATTTATGTACTGATCGGTACGGCACTGATTACCCTGTTGCTCAATCACCTGCTGGACGCCGCGGTGATTTCCGCCGTCGTTATCGCCAATGCCCTCATCGGTTTTCTCCAGGAGGGCAAGGCGAAAAGGGCGATGGCAGCCATCCAGAAAATCCTTGCCGGTCGGGCAGCGGTCATACGCGATGGCGAGCGTCAGGACCTTGCGGGGGAAGCACTGGTACCCGGTGACCTGGTGCTGCTGGAGGCCGGGGACAAGGTGCCCGCTGACCTGCGGCTGCTGTCAGTTCATGGGTTGCAGGCCCAGGAAGCGATTCTCACCGGCGAATCGGTGCCGGTGGATAAAAGTACGGAGCCAGTGGCCGCCGATGCGGTGCTGGGTGACCAGCACTGCCTGGTCTTCAGCGGTACCCTGGTTACCAGCGGCCAGGGCCGGGGAATAGTCGTGGCTACCGGCAGCAACACCCAGGTAGGCAGGATAGGTGGTATGTTGACCGGGATCGAAACCCTGACCACGCCGCTGGTCAGCCAGATGAACCGGTTTGCCCGTGCCCTTACCGCCATCATTATCGGCGTAGCGGTGATGCTGCTCCTTTACGGTTACTTCCTGCGCGACGTTGAATTCCTGGACCTGTTCATGGCCGTGGTGGGGCTCTCGGTAGCCGCCATACCCGAAGGATTGCCAGCGGTACTCACCATCACCCTGGCCGTGGGGGTCCAGGCCATGGCGAGGCAGAACGCTATCGTGCGGCGGTTGCCGGTGATCGAGACCCTGGGCTCGGTGTCGGTAATCTGTACCGATAAAACCGGTACCCTGACACGGAACGAAATGATGGTTGCCTCGGTGGTTACCAGCGACGCGGTATTTACCGTGGAGGGCAACGGTTACGACCCCCACGGGGCCATAAGTCTTGATGCAAGGAAACTGGATGAGAGTGAACTGAAAGTGCTTGAAGACCTCAGCCGGGCGGCAATACTCTGTAACGATGCGTCCATAACCCAGCGGGACGGTCACTGGGAAGCCCGGGGTGATCCCATGGAAGGGGCGCTGCTGGCTTTTGCCGGCAAGGCCGGTGGCGACCTGGGCAGAGTATCGGGCGACTGGCCCCGGACTGACACCATACCCTTCGATCCCAGGCGTCGTTACATGGCAACGCTGCACCACGATCATCAGGGTCACAACCTGGTTTTCGTCAAGGGCGCGCCGGAACAGCTGCTTACGCTGTGTCGGCAACAGCGCAACACCGATGGGTCCGCCGGGTCCCTGGACGCGTCCTGCTGGCAGCGGGCTGCCGACGACATCGCTGCCGGGGGGCAACGGGTACTGGCGCTGGCGCACAAAGTGGCGAAGCCCGGCCAGGTTGTGCTGCAGGATCAGGAAGTGAATGATGGCCTGGTGCTGCTGGGACTGGTGGGCCTCATCGATCCGCCACGCCCGGAAGCGGCTGCTGCCGTGGCCGAGTGCCGGCAGGCGGGCATCCGGGTCAAGATGATAACCGGAGACCACCGCGGTACGGCCGCAGCCATCGGTCGGCAGATCGGCCTGACCAATTCCGATGACGTGATCACCGGCACTGACCTGGATGCCATGACCGATGCGCAACTGCAGGACCGGGTCCTGGCAACCGATATCTTTGCCAGGACCAGTCCGGAACACAAGCTGCGACTGGTAATGGCCCTGCAGAGTCACGGTCTCGCGGTGGCCATGACCGGGGACGGCGTCAATGACGCGCCGGCACTGCGTCGTGCCGATGCCGGGATCGCCATGGGGCGCAAGGGCAGCGAAGCGGCCAAGGAGGCCGCAGAATTTGTCCTGGCCGACGACAACTTTGCCACCATCGTTGCCGCAATCCGCGAAGGCCGGACGGTTTACGACAACATCAAGAAGGTGATCAGCTGGACGCTTCCCACCAGTGCCGGCGAAGCATTGACCATCATTGTGGCTATCCTGATGGGCCTGACTCTGCCCATTTCACCTATTCAGATCCTGTGGATCAACCTGATAACCACGGTGACACTCGGGCTGGCCCTGGCGTTCGAACCTACCGAGGAAAACACCATGAGCAAGCCGCCCCGGCGGCGCGATGCCCCCCTGCTGGGCGGCGAACTGGCCTGGCACATCCTGCTGGTGTCGGTGCTGTTTGTAATAGGCGCACTGGGGATATTCAACTTTGCCCTGAGCCAGGGGCTATCCGTCGAACTGGCAAGGACCCTGACCCTGAACATGCTGGTCGTGCTGGAAATTTTTCACCTGTTTTTTATCCGCAACATCTATGGTACGTCCCTTACCTGGAAAGCGGTGCGGGGCACGCGGGTGGTGTGGTTGACGGTGGTGGCGGTGACCGTTGCCCAGTTTGCCATCACCTATTTTCCGCCCATGCAGCTGGTCTTCGAGACAAGGACAGTGTCGCTGTTCCAGGGATTGCATGTCATCGCCCTGGGAGTCGTCTTCTTCATGGTCATCGAGCTGGAAAAACAGGTTCGCCTGCGCCTGTTGCGCAGGAACAATCAGGGTGAAGGCGAAGCCGCCTGAGCGGATGTGCCAACATCGAGCGGCGCATCGATGCGGTGACATCGCCACCGGGATCAGCGAAACAGCCTGGGATTGTTGTCTGAATCGCTTTTCCGGGCTCGCTCATCTTCGCCGTCGGCTTCGGCATGACACCGCGGCTGGTCGAGCTTTTCCAGTGCTGCCCGTTCCAGGAATTCTTGAACCGACGGATTCAGGCAGAGCAGAAAATTTGCAGTGGATGCCCTGATTGCCGCATCCTAGCCTGGCAGACCGGCAGACCGGCAGACCGGCAGACCGGCAGACCGGCAGACCGGCAGACCGGCAGACCGGCAGACCGGCAGACCGGCAGACCGGCAGACCGGCAGACCGGCAGACCGGCAGACCGGCAGACCGGCAGACCGGCAGACCGGCAGACCGGCAGACCGGCAGACCGGCAGACCGGCAAATTGGCCAGGGGGAAGCATGAAAGCAAACGATAAAGACAGCAACATCAGCAAATCAACCGACAACAGCCACAGCCCGGAGCGGCGCCGGGTGCTCACGGGTCTGGGCACCCTGGCCGCAGGCAGTTTATTGTCCAGTCGCCTGGCTGCCCAGACCGGCGGTGAGACCGATGTGCTCATCATCGGCGGTGGCATCGCCGGCTCCTCCACTGCCTTTCATCTGGCCGAGCAGGGCGTGGACGTCACTCTGCTGGAGCGGGGCGATATCGCCTCCGAGGCTTCCGGCCAGAACATGGGCGGTCTCGGCGGTTACGGCTGGGGCAACAATCCCAATCTCCTTGCCTATCTCACTGCCGGCGGCGTGGAGATCTTCAAGCGCATGCAGATGGATCTGGGCTACGACATGGAGTTTCGCCTGTCCGGCACAGTCACCGCCATTCATACACCGGATGAGTACGAGTATTTCCAGGACCGGGTGGCCGATCTCCATGCCGGTGGTTACGAGGCTGAACTGCTGACGCCGAGAGAGGCTCGCGCCATCGAGCCGGAAGCCAGCGGTGAATTGGCGGGCTATGTTTATTCACCCCAGCGAGGCCAGGCCGACCCGGTCAAGTCCACCCGCGCCTTTGCTCACGCCGCCGAAATTGCCGGCGCGCGAATCAATACAGGCGAGAACGTCACAGCCATCGATACTCTCTCCGCCGGCGGCTATGCCGTGCGCACCGATGCCGGCGAATACCGCTGTCAGCGACTGGTGCTGGCCACCGGCGCCTGGTGTGGTCCGGTGGGTCGGATGCTGGGCCTGACCATCCCCATCGTACCGGTGCGCGGGCAGATGTGGTCCACCGCCGTGCAGCCGCCGCGGGTGTTTGCCACCATCGGTTCCGCCGAGTCCAGCCTCAACTGGAGTCGGGATAACGGCATGGACGAGGTGACTCCGCCCAACCTGACCCACAGGAACGGCCGTCGCATCACCCGGCACCTGTACGGCCGGCAGCGCAAGAACGGCGAGATCATCTTCGGCGGCGACCGTGAAAGTCTGGGGTATAACGATACACCGGACCCGGACGGTATCGAGGTCAACCGCGGCCACGCCGCCGAAGTGATCCCGCTGGTGAGTCGCCTGCCCATCGCCCGCACGTGGGCGGGCCTGATGCCCTTTTCCATCGATGGCGCACCTATCATCGGCCGCATTCCCGCGCGGCCGGAGCTGTTCATCGTCAGCGGCCTTTCCTCCTCCGGCTTCGGGCGTGGCCCCATGGCGGGCAAGCTGGCAGCGGATTACATCCGCACCGGCCACCGCGCCCCGGTGCTTGACGAGGCCGATCCGGCGCGTTGTGTCACCGAGATGTAAGGACGGAAATGGACGCAGCTCAGTCCGTCTGCGCGGCCAGCGAGTCGATCTCGGCCAACACCGCCTCCAGGGCGGCGTCCCGGTTGCTGAAATAATCCGCGGCGGTCACTGCTACGGGAATATCCGGCTCGATCCACTGTCGCTCATCCCAGGGATCCGAATCCTGCCAGTAAAGATCAGACAGACTTCCCGAGATCCGGCTCCAGGGCAGGGTAAAAGGTGACTCCTCACCGACGAAGTTGGGGCTCGAGGCGCTGGGCTCACCGACAAAGAGGGCGTCGGTCCAGCGTTCTACCCGGTTGATGAAATTCTGGGCGGCGGAGAAAGTGTTGCGACCGGTAATCACGAAAAGGCGATTTCGGCCCGAGGCCTGATCGAAGGCGATAAGCCGCTGCACCAGCGGACGCAGAAGGGTGTTATTGCCGCCATTGTTGTGGCGCACATCGAGGATCAGGTAGCGGATGTCCCGGGCGTTCAGCTGCTGACCCAGCTGCCCGGCCAGTCCGGCCAGGCTCAAGTCCTCACTGTCACGGACCTGATTGAACTGAAGATAGAGTGTGCGCGGCGTGTCCAGGGTTGTCAGCCAGAAGTTGCGGTCCACATGCTGCAGATAGAGCGGTACCGGGTTGCTTGCTGCAGGTGAGGGGCGCAGTTTTCTGATGAGGGGGTAATCGCCGGCAGCAACCGTAACCTCATGTACGCTGCCATCGCCGGTTTCCAGGCGCAGCGCCACCGAGTCGGGCGACCGGGTAGCCCCGATCGCCATTAGAGTAGTGATGTCAGGCAGGAAAAACTGCGGCGCCATCCACATTGGCGTCATCTCGTTGTCACGGCCGCGCAGCGGCGCAATGTGCTGCATCAACTGCTCCGGCGTCAGCCCACCCATACTCAGCACCCTGCTGCCCGCATGCTCGTCGCTGCCGTCCTGACCGTCGATAAGGTAAAGTCCTTCCTCGAACCAGTAGAAGCGCAGCGGCAGCCTGCCACCGGCAATCGTCAGCGGCGTATCCGGGTCAGGGCCGTAAATCCCCGTATGGCCATCATTGAGAATGGCCAGCAGGCGCATCAGGCCAGTCAATACTTCCAGATCGGTCAGTTCACCAACCCTGGCCTTGAGCTGCGCCGCCTCATCCAGAAATTCAGGCGAGAAGGCCGGACGAGTTGGTCCGGCATGGTGGGCCTGGGCGTGATTGACCAGAAAATCGATGTCGTAGCGTAGACCCGGGGTGCGCTCCAGGTCGAGGATTTCCTCTTCCGGCAAAGGGTTGAAAGCGGCCAGCTGGGCGAGGCCGGCACTACTGGAAATTGTAAACAGCAGAGCGATTGTCAGTGGACCGATGCAGGACCTGTGGAGTCGGACAAGAGAAGACATGGATATACTCCTGGCAAGGATTGGTGGTCCCTTGCCTTCAGTAAGGTTCAGACCATCGTAGAACCAGATTAATTACAGACAGGGTGGAGACGACCTTGAACCGTGTTTGTACCCAGCCGAGTATCCGGGGATCCAGATAAAACCCTGATTCGGGCAGAAAACCGGTAAATCGGCTAGCCTGGTTCCTCAAAGTCAGGCCGAAAGGACTCGATTCCCCACTGATTTCCAGTCGGGGCCGGCATCTGGCAGGGTGTGGCCCTGGGAGTCGACTTCTGCTTGGTCAACGAGGTGGGGAAACAGGTCTGTCTGCGCCTGTTGCACTGGAAAGATCGAGATGAAGGCGGAACAGCCAGAGCGGACCCGTTACGGCGGCGCACCGATTCGGAGACTCTGCCATCGGGATCAGCGAAACAGCCTGGGATTGTTGTCGATAAAACTGTCGATCCACCTCTCCAGGAAAGACCCGCCGCTGTTCTGTTTGAGATAACCCCAGCCCAGCAGGGAAATGGTGAAGGCGCCGATGCCGTCCACGATGAGGTCCCACATGGTGTCCACCAGGCCACTTTTCTGCATGTTCAGGCCAAACAGCTGGTCCATGCCGAACTCGAATATCTCCCACATGGCACCCATGCCCATGGCGAACATGAAGGCGAACAGCGCCACGAATTTCGGCTGCAGATCCAGTTCGATATCCTTCTTCTGATTCAGTACGTACACCAGGAGAAATCCCAGTATTCCCAGGAGAAAACCTGAGCCTGTGTGCAGGACGGCATCCCACCACCAGAAGCGGGTGTAGTAGCCCTGGACCTCGCCCATGAACAGGGCCATGTAGACAAAAACCACCGCCAGCGATTCAAATTCGTAGGGAATATTGACCTTGAAATGATTGCCCAGCAGGGTTGGCAGCCAGGTGATGACAAGAATTGCCGTCACTTCGAAACTGGCCTGGTAGCGACCCTGGAAAAGCAGCAGAATGGCGCCGAAGGTCAGTATCAGTTTCAGCAACAGGGAGATCCTGCGATGCACCACCGCGTAGATACTTCTGCGTTTTTTTCTGCCCGTGGAGTTCATGGGATCGACCGATGACGGTCCGTTCCCGCCGGGAGATTCCGGTGGCCCTGTCCTGGAGAATTTTCATTCAGAAGCATTGCTGTCCCACGGTTACTGCTGTTTCAGGTCGGATCGAACAGTGGCCCGCTCCGTGATTTTTGCAGGAGTCGATATCTCCCGGATCACCAGGTGGGCCCGCATCAACCCATGATAGGTTCTAACCGGCCACCGATACAACTCGGCCGGGCTATGCGGGACGGGTTGGCAGAAGTCACCGGGTATCCTGTGTCGTGTGCCGTGTTGGCCCTGGCGCAAACGCATTGACAAGGCCTGGCGATCCGGCGAAAAATGCGCGGCATCACCCCTGGCCATTCCTGGACCGGGGACAGGCTGCTTCGATTCCGGGCGGCCAACCTGATCAATGCCTCTGGTATTCCTGGCAGTGCGGCGGATTTTATGAAGCGAATTACTGCGGTATTAACTGCCTGTTGCCTCGTCCTCGGTGCCAACCTGGCAGCCCAGCCCCTTGCTGGCAGGGCAGCGGCGTCGGACCTGCTGGCTCCGCAGGCAACGGCGGACTTCTATGCCGACAACGCCTCAGCCCTGAAGTGGCAGGACAACACGCACTACGATCAATTGCTGCTGGCACTGGAAGCGCTGGCGGAACATGGCCTGAACCCGGCCCATTACCACTTGCAGCAACTGACCACGCTACGGAACGCGCCGCGGCAACGGGACCGCTATGCCACCGATGCCTGGTTTTCCGCCGCGGCCCACATGCTGTACGGCAAGCTCAACCCGGCCACGGTGGAGCCGGACTGGACAGCGGCCTCCAGGGAGGCGGACCTGGCAGCCAGCCTGCGGCAGGCCCTGGCGGATGACGATATAGTCGCCAGCCTGGCCCGGCTTGCACCGCGCCAGCCGCAATACCAGGCGCTGCTTGACGAATACCGGCAGCTGCGGCAGCAGTCGGTGGAACCGGTGGACGCCGTGCCGGCAGGCCCTGTGCTGCGTAACGGGATGATCGGTGACCGGGTGTCGGCCCTGCAGCGGCGACTGGAACAGCTGGGGGTTCTGGGCCCGGCTTATCAACAGGGTTTGGTCGATGCCGTCACCGACGAGGCGGTGCGTATTTTTCAGGCCATGAACGACCTTGATGCGGATGGGCTGGTGGGCCCGGCCACGCTGTCAGCGCTCAATCTCGGGCCGCGGGAGAAACTGGACAAGCTGCGGGTTAACCTGGAACGCTGGCGCTGGTTGCCGGATGACCTGGGTCAACGCCATGTGCAGGTCAATATTGCCGGGTTTAACGTCACCACCTGGGAAAGCGGGGTGCCGGTGCGCACCCACCTGGCCATTGTCGGCCGGACCTACCGGAAGACCCCGGTATTCTCGGACGAGATTGAATACCTGGTGTTCAATCCCTGGTGGGAAGTGCCGCCGTCCATTGCCAAGGTGGACAAGCTGCCCCTGTTTCGCCAGCAGCCACAGCTGGTCCGTGAACTGGGTTTCCAGGTTCTTGACCGATCGGGCCAGGTGCTGGACACCGATGGTATCGACTGGAATCGGGTTACGCCGGGAAATTTTTCCTATCGGTTGCGACAGGAGCCCGGGGAGAACAATGCCCTGGGCCAGGTCAAGATCATGTTTCCCAATGCCCACAATGTCTACCTGCATGATACGCCTACGCGGGGACTGTTCGAACAGCGGCAGCGGGCTTTTTCCTCGGGCTGCGTCAGGACCCAGTTTCCGCTGGAGCTGGCTGCCTGGCTGCTGCAGGAAACGCCTGGCTGGGATCGGCAGCGCATCGACACTACGGTCAGCGGCGGTCGGGAGACAAGGGTCAACCTTGCCAGCCGGGTGCCCGTGCACATACTCTATTTCACGGCGCTGAGCGAACTGTATGGCGGGATCCGCTACCTGGACGATATATACCAGCGGGATGCAGCCGTGCTGGCGGGTTTGCGTGCAGCCCACGATTAACTGACCAGGAGAGATATTTCAGTGAAGGTCAAATCAGTGTTTCTGTGTCTGCTGTTGACAGTCTTTTCCACGCCACTACTGGCGCAATCAAAACGGGTCGATTTCACTATTGCCTTTCAGGGGCTGGAAACAGACCTGCGCATCATTACCTCGGCGGTGGCGCCGGGTGAAGTATTGCGCATCAGGACCCTGGCCCAGGCCCGCGCCAGCCACGGAGACCTGCGGCGTGACGGCGGTCATTGGGTCTGGCAGGCACCGGTTAAACCGGGTCGCTACCAGTTACTATTCGCTCACAACGAAGAGGTCCAGACGCTCAACCTGTTTGTCCTGACTCCTTTTAGTAACGGTGAGCAGGACGAATTGAACGGCTACCGGATTGGTCGCTACGCCTCCGAGCTGTTCCGTGGTTTGTCCAGTTATTCGGCACCAACTGGATTTATCGACCTTGCCCATGGTCCCGCCGACCTGCAGATTTCCCCCAGTTTTACCCTGGAACAGTTCATCTGCAAACAGCAGCCCGGTCACGACCCCACCTACCTGTTGATCAGGCCGGCGTTGCTGATCAAGCTTGAAACCCTGTTGGAAGCCGCCAACGCCCGGGGTTGGGCAGCATCCACGTTTCACGTAATGAGCGGCTTCCGAACGCCGCACTATAATCGATCCATCGGCAATATCACCCGCACTTCCCGGCATCTCTACGGCGGCGCCGCCGATATCTGGATCGACAACGACGGCGATGGTGACATGGATGACCTGAATGGCGACGGCAGGATTGATAGGAACGATGCCCGGGCCCTGGCCCGCCTGGCCGAGCAATTGGCCCGGCAGGGCGGACGCAACTGGCCATCCGGCGGGCTGGGTACCTATGGATCTACGCCGTACCACGGTCCCAATGTGCATATCGATGCCAGGGGTTACCGCGCCCGTTGGTAAGTCCCTGCTGCGACGCGGTCACAGGTCCCTGATATTGGCAAAGTTCACCAGCTTGTCTTTCAATCTCTGGGAGTAGGTGACGAAGTTAGTCAGTGCCCCGGCGTCCCGGCGGTCCGGGTCCGCCAGCAGGGGCAGCAGCTGTTTATTGGTCCGGTTGATACAGGCCTGCAGTTCCTGCGAGGTCGCCTTGATGTCCAGCTCCCTGCCATCGAGCATGGCCCGGTAAATATCGTCAAACAGGTTGAGCGTGTTACTGGAAAGATCCCGGACCAGCAGCAGAACATCACTCTTCAGTTCGATATAGTGCTCGGCCATGACCTTCTTGGCATTGAACAGGTCGGCAATGGAGTCATGTATCTGGAACAGGTAGTCAAACTGGTTGATCAACCGTATCAGGTCTTTCGAATCCTGTTCGTCGTTTACCAGCGAAACCACCCTGGAAAAATACGCAAGATATTCCTTTTTGACAAAATTCATGTACTCGAGGCGCTTTTCAGCTCCATCGAAGACGCCGCGGTAATTCGTTTCGATGCTCAGGGTGACGTTGCTGTAGTTTTCCTGCAGGAAACGCAGTAGCGATTGAGTATTGCTCACCAGTTCAGGCTTGATTTCGGCAAAGCTGCTTTCCGGGTTGTAAACCGGCAGCTCCAGCCGCTGGAAATCCATTTTCCCCTCGCCCATCAGTGAATCGATGAGTCGACTGAAGGGCGCAACGAAAATGATAAATATGATGCTGGTGGCCACGTTGAAAACCAGGTGGATTGCGGCCAGGGCTACCGCCGGATCAATCCCCACCTCGTTCAGGAACGAGCCGAAAATAAGCAGCACCGGCAGGAACAGAGCCACGCCTCCCACGTTGAACAGGAAGTGACACAGCGCGGTTTTCTTGGCGGCGATGTCCATGTTGAACATGGCCACCAGGGCCGTGGCGGTGGTGCCGATATTGGCCCCCATGATCAGGGGTACAGCATTTTCCAGGCCCAGCAGGCCCTGCTGGGCGAAGATGATGGCCAGGCCCGTTGTTACCGAGCTTGACTGCACCATGGCGGTGAACAGGCAGCCGAAGAAAATGGCAAAGAGCGGGTTACGGGGCTCGGTCAGCAGTTCGATGAGAGCGGTATTTTCCTGCAGGGGTTGCAGGGAGGACGAAATCAGGTTGAGACTGAAAAAAACGAACCCGAAATAAAATACCGCCTTGCCGAAGATTGCCACTCGCGAACGCAACAGCGAAAGAAAGAAGCCGATGATAATGAACAGCGGTGCAAAGGCGGTGAGCTTGAACGCTACCAGCTGGGCGGTGATGGTGGTGCCGACGTTTGAACCGATGATGATGCCGACACTGTTCTTGAACGAGATTACGCCGGCGTTCACCAGGCTGATGGTGATCACCGAGGTGGCGGAGCTGGATTGAATAATGGCAGTGACGAGGGCCCCGATGAGAACGCCGATAACCGGAATCCTGGTGGCATTCCCAAGGGATTTGCGCAAACGCTCGCCAGCAACCTTTTCGATTTCCTTGGAGAAGTGCTCCAACCCGAAAATGAACAGGATGACGGCGGTGATGCCCGCAAGCGTGATGCTGATGGTGCCCATTGCGCGATATTCCCGGTGTTGTTACCACGCTCCTGCGGCGGAGGGTGCCGGCCATGGGCGGACACTGGAGTCGGTCGGCGCCTGCTGTGCCGTGTCGGCTTCAGTCCAGCTGGATAACCGGCATCTGGATCTTCAGTACCTGCCTGTCAGCACGGAGGATAGCCCAAAGCTGATGTTCGTTGTTTGATCTATCCCAGGCAATTCCCTGTCCATTGAGGCCGGGAACAATCACCGTGGCAATCCAGCGCAGCGTGTCCGCGTCAGCGGGGGCCTGCATCACGTAAATTTCGGGATGGTCGTGCCCGGTGAGGTAGAGAAAACCATCCGCTCCCCAACTGCCGCCGGAGTTGCTCATGGGTGAAACCCGCTGGACAATTTCGTCGGGCAGGCGCCATTGTTGCTGCACGTTGTACTGCGCATCGAACCTGACCACCACCGTATTGCGGGTGCCACCGTAGGGTCTCAGCATACCCACCTGGACGATATCGTAGTTGGCATAGGCGCCCCACCACTGGCCGTCGTAGTAATCGGCCCAGGTCATCGATCCCAGCATGATGCCGAAATCGACACGGTGACTGAACGTCAGGGAATCGGCGTCGAAAAACTCCAGCGAACTGCGCATGGGCCAGCGCGGATAGTTTGAATGGGCGGCGATCAGCTGACCCGCCACGATGACGCCGCTGTCCAGGTGAATCAGCGGTACTGCCAGGTTGCCGGCGTCATTCCAGCGTTTCACCAGGGTGCCGGAATCCTTGCGGTGCCTGCTGATCTGCCGATTGTTGATGGTGTAGAAATATTCCGCATCCACGGCAATCCCCTGGTAGGCATCGGCGCTGGAATAGCGCTGCAGCACGGTGGCCGCAAACTGTGGCGGCTGGGCCAGCAATGGCGACTGGAGCAGGGCAAACAGCACAGCCACCAGCAATGGCCGACCAGGCCGCGTGGGTTCGTCGCTGTTGATCCTGAACGTCATCCTCGGATTGTTCATGGCAGTGTCTCTTTTTCGGGCAGCCAGTGGTCGATGGTAATACCCGACCGGGCAAAAGGCCAATACTCCCCTTACTCCAGTGTCACTACATTGTTTCCGCCTGAGACAGCTAAACGGATACTTGCAATACAGTACCGGTTGAACGTGCCCGGGTGGCGATGGCAAGCCGGCGACCGGTACCGCGCCTCGGCAGCCTTGACATTGAAGCTGCTACAAGGTTTATCTTGTGGCTTCCACATCGGGTTCGAGGCCAGGAGGGATCACTCACCATGACAGACACCGCCCACAATGACGATGCCGCAGGGCACCGGGAATGCCACACTGACGGCCCACTGAAGGATCCGGTATGCGGTATGACAGTCACCACCGAGTCCTCCCACCGGGCACACTACGACGGTGTCGACTATTATTTCTGCTGCCAGGGCTGCCAGACCAAATTCAGCAGTGATCCGGAAAAATACCTGAATCCCGAGCCCAAGGAAGAACCGGAAGGCGCCAGCGATGCCTGGTACACCTGCCCCATGGATCCCGAGGTCCGACAGCGTGGCCCCGGCACCTGTCCCAAGTGCGGCATGGCCCTGGAACCCGAGGCGCCCAGCCTGGACGACCAGGAAGATCCGGAACTGGTGGATTTTCGCCGTCGTTTCTGGTGGTCGCTGCCGTTCACCATCATGGTGTTCGTGCTGGCCATGTTCGGACATGACTGGTCGTGGATTCCACAGGGCTGGAAAAACTGGGTGGAACTGGTCCTGGCCACGCCGGTGGTGCTGTGGGCCGGGTTCCCGTTTTTTCAGCGCGGCTTGAAATCCATCGTTACCGGCAATCCCAACATGTGGACGCTCATCGGTCTGGGCACCAGCACCGCCTACGCCTACAGTGTGGTGGCCACCTTGGTCCCCGGGGTATTCCCGGACATTTTCCGCATGGACGGTCGGGTCAGTGTATATTTCGAAGCGGCTGCGGTCATTATTTCCCTGACCCTGATGGGTCAGCTCTTCGAACTCCGGGCCCGGGCCAAGACATCGGCGGCCATCAGGTCACTGCTGGAGCTGGCGCCGGACACCGCAATTCGCATCGATGATGCCGGTAAAGACCAGGAGGTTGCCATCGACGACATCAGGCCGGGTGATCGGCTGAGAGTGCGACCTGGTGACAAGGTGCCGGTTGATGGCGAGGTGGTCGAAGGGCGCAGTGCCGTGGATGAGTCCATGCTTACCGGCGAACCGCTGCCGGTCACCAAGCAGCCCGGCGACAAGGTCATCGGCGCCACCATTAATTCCAGTGGCAGCCTGATCATCAGGTCGGAACACGTCGGCGCCGACTCCATGCTGGCGCAGATTATCAACCTGGTAGCCCAGGCCCAGCGTTCCCGTGCTCCCATGCAGAAACTGGCCGATGTGGTGGCCGGCTATTTCGTTATAGGGGTTGTTGTCATCGCCGCCACCAGTTTTCTTGCCTGGGGGCTGCTGGGCCCGGACCCCAGCTGGGTATACGGGTTGATCAATGCCGTCGCCGTATTGATCATCGCCTGTCCCTGTGCCCTGGGCCTGGCTACACCCATGTCCATCATGGTGGCAACCGGGAAGGCGGCCACCAGCGGTATTCTGTTTCGCGACGCCGCAGCCATCGAAGCACTGCGCCAGGTTGATACCCTGGTAGTCGACAAAACCGGCACGCTCACCAAGGGCAGGCCGGAACTCACCGATATTGTCCCGGCGAACAATGGCGACGAACAGGAAATCCTGGTCCTGGCGGCGTCGCTGGACCAGGGCAGCGAACATCCACTGGCCCGGGCCATCGTTGCGGCTGCTCATGAGCGGAACCTGCAGCTGCAGCCGGTGGAGGATTTTGACTCCGAGTCAGGTATCGGCGTGACCGGCAGCGTCGGGGGACGCCGCCTGGTACTTGGCAACACCCGGTTTCTCCGGGATCACGACGTCGATCCCGACGGTGTTGGCGAACAGGCTGACGGGCTGCGGAAACAGGGTGCCAGCGTGGTCTACCTGGCAGCCGATGGCGAGCTGGCAGGTCTGCTGGCCGTCACCGACCCGGTCAAGGAAACTACCCCGGCGGCACTTGCCGAATTGCGGGACAGCGGTCTGCGCATCATCATGGCCACGGGCGACGGCGAGCTGACGGCTCAGTCGGTGGGTGCGGAACTGGGCATCAGTGAAATTCACAGCGAGGTCAAGCCCGAGCACAAGCTGGACCTGGTATCCCGACTTCAGGAGGAGGGTGCCCGGGTGGCCATGGCGGGGGACGGTATCAACGACGCGCCGGCCCTGGCCAAGGCTGACGTCGGTATTGCCATGGGCACCGGGACCGACGTGGCCATGAACAGCGGCCAGGTCACCCTGGTCAAGGGCGATCTCCAGGGAATCGCCAAGGCAAGAAACCTGTCCGAACAGACGGTACAGAACATGCGGCAGAACCTGCTGTTTGCGCTGTTTTACAACGGAATAGGCGTCCCCATAGCGGCCGGTGTCCTGTATCCCTTCTTCGGTATACTGCTGTCACCCATGATCGCGGCCCTGGCCATGAGCTTCAGCTCGGTGTCGGTAGTGTCCAATGCCCTGCGCTTGCGTGGCAAACCTGTATAACCAGGCCCGCTGAAGCGGTTTCACTGCCGTACGGCTTCCAGTTCGAAGCGCAGTGAGACTGCGTCTCCTACCAGGTTGCCGCTGACGCCGTAATCCATGCCCCAGCGACTGCGATTGATGGTGGTGGAGGCGGATATGCCAAGGGTCTCCCGCCGGTGTCCAATGGGATACCTGGCCCGTTTGTTCAGCGTAACATCCAGCTCTACTGGGTGAGTCTGGTCCAGCAGCGTAAGGTTGCCGTACAGTGTGCCCTCATCGGCCCCGTCACTGTCAGGCGTATAGCCAGTGGCTTCGAAAATGATTTCGGGGTGTCTGCGGGCATCCAGGAAATCGTCGCTGCGCAGGTGATCGTCACGGGAGTCGAGATTGGAAAAAATACTGTCGGCACGTACTTCCACGCGGCCGGCAAACAGTTCCCGGGATTCCGGGTCATAGCGGAAATTGCCGCTGGCCTCCAGGAACATACCGAGCTGTTGCTGAAATCCAATGTGTCCGGCTGCAAACACGATGGAAAAGTGTTCGGGATCGATTTCCCAGTCCGCCGGTTCGGCCATGGCCTGGCCGGCTACCCAGGTCAGGCAGGCAGAGAGTACCGGGATGATCAGGTAACGATGGGGGCGGGATAGTTGCATTAGGGTTCCTCTTGCATAGCGAAATGAATGGCGTGCTGCGCAGTGTACCTCAAAGGGTCATACGTTATGTTTGACGGCACAGACTGTTTTCCGTGGCCGCCATTAACACGACCGCCTGACCGGGAGCGGACTTTCACTGTAGCCGGCGTTGACTTGATCAAAGATACCTTTTAGGTTTGATTGATAAGCTGTCGGGTGCCTGTTCCCGGGCGAACCTGGCCGGCCTGTGCGATGTGCACGGGTTTTTCTGGCGGTCGGCAGTAGCGGAACCTGGATAATGTCACGAAAAGCGGTAGTTCTCCTATTAGCAACAACGCTCTTATCGGGTTTTACCGTAACCGGCGCAGCCCAGTCCTGGGAAGCACCCGCCACACCGTTTTCCACCGTTGTGCAATCTTCCTGGCTGCACGAGGTATTGCCGGCGGCCGAGGAATTCGATGAGAAGCAGGGCGAGCCGCCGGCCTGGCCGGGCTTTCGCACGAATCCGCTGAGCCGGGAACGGGAACTGGTTGGCTACGTGTTCATGAGTGCCGATGTACCGCCGGAGGAGGATGGCTACAGTGCTCCCATCGACATGCTGATCGCCGTCGACACCGATTACAACGTGACCGGGACCAAGATACTGGATTACACCGAAACCTATCGGCGTACCAAGGGGGATTTCCTGGCTGAAACCGACCTGCTCCGACAGTTTCGCGGCAAGTTCATCGGTGACGATTTCCAGATTTCCGGAGATATCGACGGTATTGCGGGGTCCACGGTAAGTGTTTTTGCCATCGCCCGCGGAACGCGCAATGCCGCTCGACGAGTGGCTGAAGCCTACCTGGATTATGATTCCGGTGATCCCGTGCAGGAAGCGCGGGATGCACGAATTATCGAATTGATGAGCCGGTACAGCTGGGATGCAATGCTGGACAGCGGAATCGTTCGACAGCTGGAAGTGCCGCTGCCCGACGGACAGAATATCGTCCTGTCCTTCACTTACCTGGGCAGCTCCGGGCTTGGGGCATTCTGGATCGGCAACGATGCCTATGCCCTGGCCGAACGTGCCGCCAGCGCTTACCTGGCCGGAGACGAAATTCTCCTGGTGGCGGTAAGGGGCAGCGCTGCCGGTGAATTTCGCTATGATCAACTGCAGTTCCGGCAAAGCGATGGCCGTTCCCTGAGCTGGTTTCGTCGATTTTCCGACGAGAGTTTTGTACCCGTCGGCAACGTCGATTCCGGCATGATCCGCGGGCAGGCGGATTTTGCCGGTGCCATCGTGCTGCCGGCGTCCATCGATATCACCCGGCCAGTCACCCTGGGTTACCGTCACCTGGGAACCGCAAACCGTCTCACCGTCGAATTCCAGCCCGTGGGATTGGGCATGCGCCTGGCCCGGGGCGAGGATGTGCTCAGCGCGGAGGAGATCGACGCGATTCTGCGCGCCGAGAACAGCTGGCTGCGTCGTCTGGTGGAGCAGCCTCCCTGGGGAGTCACGCCGTGGGGCAAGGTAACGGTTCTGCTCGCCATACTTGCCCTGGCTATGGCGGCGTTTCTGCGCAACAGTGCGCGGCTGCGCTGGATTGCCCTTGCTGCCTCGGTGGTCTATCTGGGCTTCATCGACGGAGGATTCCTGTCAATCTCCCAGGTTGTCAACACCATCAACCAGGGCCCCGGATTCCTGGTGAGTAACCTGCCGCTGCTGCTGTTCGTGGTTTTTACGGTGATTACAACGCTGCTGTGGGGACGGATATTCTGTTCTTCGCTGTGTCCCTTCGGGGCGGTACAGGATTTCATTACCCGTTTCGTGCCCCGGCGCTGGCGGCGCGAAGTACCCCGGGCGGTACATGACAAGGCACTCTATCTCAAGTACCTGGTGCTGGCGCTGATTGTCGTTGTCGCCCTGATGGCTGCCAACGTGTCCATATTCCAGTATTTCGAACCGTTCGGTACGCTGTTTTTTCTGAACGGCTCACTGACCCTTTGGGTTATCCTCATTGCCATCCTGGGGGCCTGCCTGGTCATCCCGCGGTTTTACTGTCGTTACCTCTGCCCGCTGGGGGCAGCCCTGGGCGTGGTATCCCTGGTCAGCCCGCTGCGTATCAGGCGTGTGCCCCAATGCGAAGTTTGTATCGTTTGCGAACGTACCTGTCCCACCGGCGCGATCCGTCGCGCGAAAGTCGACTTCAAGGAATGCGTGCGCTGCGACAAGTGCGAGATCAAGCTGATAGAGAAAGCCGGTTCCTGCCAGCACGCCATGAGCCGCATTATCGCTTCCACCGCATCCTCGTCAGCGTGATAACCAGGATCGGCTGGCAGGTTACCCGGGCGTGGTCGATCCGAGCAACCGGCGTCGGCCAGGCCATGCTGAATCGGGGTTACCCGGCACGCTGAAAACGTGCCGGGTAACCTGGTTTACTGGCTTGACCGGGATTTTCACCAAATTCCGTAACGAGGCCGGTCCTGGGTGCGTCATTCGCGGCGTTCGTGACCGACGGACGTACAGGCAACCTAGACAGTTCCAAACTGAGCGAACGCCACGAAGTGCGTGCCATGGGGCGGCTGCAGCAGGTGTTTGGTGAATTATCCGGTCTAGTTCGAGGCGCTGCCGATGGCCTCGGCGCCGGCAACGGACACCTCTTCATCCTGAAAGGCGCGTACGCCGCTGGTGGCTATGGCGCCGATGCGCTGACCGTTAACGAAGACCGGTACGCCGCCGGCAAAGGTGACGCCGCCTTCAATCTCGTCGATGGTTCCGGCTTCCCGGCGCTGGCCGTATTCCCCGGAAGACAGGCCGGTTTCGTTGACCACCAGCGCCTTGGCCGTGGCGAAGTCCCAGGTTCTGGCACCGGCTCCGTCAAGGCGACGCACCATGACAACATTGTTGTCCTGATCGGTGATGAGGATGGTAACGTTCCAGCCCTGGTCGCGGGCATAAGCCTCGGCAGCGTCCATGGCCCGGGTGGCCAGGTCATAGGTCATCAGGCTTTCGTTGTCCTGGGCGAACAGCGATGTTGATGACAGTACGAAAAGAATAGCCGCCAGGGTCCTGTGTAGACTGATCTTCATTGTTTCAACTCCATTCCTTGTTTACAGATGTGACTAATGTCCGGCTGAGACGATAACACAGCTTCGACGCTTTGCAACATCTGCCGGAAAAGGTGCGCGATCTGCTTGATGGCCTTTTCATGGACTTCCAGGGGCAGGGGTTGAACCCGGCACTGAATCGGGGAACAACCCGGAGGCCACCGTCATGCAGAATAACCCTGCCAGGCAAATGCCTGCTGTGCCGGGCCGTGGTATTCGGGGATATCAGGAACAGAATGGGGGGGGGCAGCTGGATGGCGGCAGAACCTGTTACCGACGTGTGCATTGATTGTGTCGCAGCATGATGCAGTATACTACGACGAAATAGATCAGCGACTGCACGGTAATGGCAAGGCTGAATGCCGGGAACGGGCGAAGTGACAGAAGTTATCCAGTCACTTCGTGCTTTGAGGTCACTGACCGAAATGGCGGTGTCACTGGTAGTGAAATGGAGCGTGATTCACCATGACAAGTCTGTTCAGATTACTTGCAATAACGCTGTTGCCCGCCAGCCTGTCGATTCTGCAGGCGTGTGCTTCCACCGACGCCCAGGAATCGACAGAACCTCCCCTCGATACCGGCATAGAGCCCACGGTGGTCAGCGTGGCCGATTACAATGATCCATTGATCAGCCTTAATCGCGCTGTCTATGCCTTCAATGATTTCAGCTACCGCTACGCACTCATTCCGTTAAGTAACGGCTATCTGGCCGTGGTGCCCGGGCCGGTTCGCACTGGTATTGACAATGTCTTCAGTAATATCAAGACCCCCATTCATGCCGTTAACAATCTACTGCAGGGACGTCCGGAACGGTCCCTGGGCAGCATCGCCCGCTTCGGTATCAATACCACGGTAGGCCTGCTGGGAATTTTTGATCCGGCCCTGTACTGGTTTGACCTACAGCCCTCACCGACGCTGCTTACCGATACCCTGGCGCAATGGGGATCCGGTTACGGAATGTTCCTGATGCTGCCACTCATCGGGCCGTCCGATCTGCGAAACGGCGTGGGACGAATCGGTGATTATTTTATGAACCCCATCGTCTATCTGACAGACAACCCGGAGCGATTGCTCCTGCAGGGTCTGGATGGCCTTAATACGTTTGCGCCGCTGTCCGATTCCTACCTTGAGCTCCAAGCCCAGGCAGACGACCCTTACCTGTATTTCCGCAACATGTACCTGCAGGGCATCGTACGTGACGCCGAGTTTCAGAATGAGCCCTGATTCATTCTGCCGGCCACTGGTGGAGCATCCGCGACTTGTCCTGACCGGTTTTCTGCTGCTGACCCTGGCCATCGGCTGGCAGGCAACCAGATTCGAAGTTGATGCATCGGCCGACACGCTGCTCACCCGGGACAACGAGCACTATATAAATACGCAGCTGGTGAACCGACGCTTTTCCCCTGATGAGTTCGTGCTGCTGGCTTATCGGCCCACTGCCCACGAGCTGTTCAGTGCCGCCACCTATGACGATGTTCGTACAATCAGTGACCGGCTGGTGGAGATACCGCGGGCCAAGTCGGTGCAGTCCATACTCAACGTGCCGCTCCTGGCTGCCCGTAATGGCCCACTGACCGCGATCCAGGACCTTGAGGGCATGACCCTGGAACAGGGTGACTACAGTGACGGGGAATTGCAGGAGATCTTTTCCGGCCACCCCCTGTTCGAGGACCTGCTTATCAATGCCGATCAGACGGCTACCGCCATTCAGCTGAGCTTTGCTGCGGATCCGCATTTGACCGAACTGAACAATCGTATTATTGACCTGCAAAGCCAGCTGCTGGAAGGGAACCCGGAGCCCGGGCTGGAACGGGAGCTGGCAGACCTGCGGGCGGAGGCAGAGCCGTTACAGAAAGCGCTGGACCGGAAACGCATCGAGGAAATCGGTGAGATTCGCGAGATAATCTCGGGCTACGAAGATCGCGCCGAGGTATACCTGGGTGGAGCTCATGTACTCGGCTTCCAGTTGATCCAGATAATTCAGCGCGACCTCGTGGTATTCGGTTCGGCCATCGGGTTGATGATCTGCCTGGTCCTGTTCATAGTATTTCGTCATCTGCGCTGGGTGGTAATACCCGTCGTTTGTTGCGCCTGCAGTGTACTGACAACTATGGGCCTGCTGGCGATGCTGGGTCTGAAAGCAACGGTGATCTCCGCCAACTTTATCGCCCTGCAGCTGATCCTGACGCTGGCCATCGTAATTCACCTCATCGTGCAGTACCGTGAATACGCCCGGGAAAACACCGGGGCCGGCGTGAGGGAATTGGTGTCTGATACGGTCAAGGCCAAGGCGGCCCCCTGCCTGTACGCCGGCTTGACCACGTCCGTCGGATTCTGTTCCCTGTTATTAAGCGATATCCAGCCGGTCATTGCGTTCGGCTACATGATGATTCTTGCCATGGCCGTTACCATCCTCACCAGCCTGATCCTGTTCCCGGCCATGATGGCGCTGTTTGACCGGGAACAGAACCTGCATCGGGCCAGGTTCACGGAGTTGCTGGTGAACAGCCTGTGCCACCTGGCGCTGAAGCGACCACTGCTCACCGGTTGCGCCTCGGTTCTGAGCCTGGGACTGCTTGCTGCCGGAATTGCCTGGCTGAACGTGGAGAACAGCTTTCTTAACTACTTTGACGAGGACACGGACGCCTACCGGGAGCTGTCGTTTATCGATCGGGAATTCGGCGGGTCCACGCCACTGGATGTGGTTTATCACTATCGTACCGAGCCGGTTTCGGAAGACCTGGTACTGACTGCGGAAGCAGTGCAGCAGATGCAGCAGGTACAACAGAACCTGAGGGATCGGAATGGCACGGGTAAAGTGTTATCGGTAGTCAATTTCACCGAGGTTGCCCGGGACATGAACGGGGATCGGCCTTTAACGGAATACGAGCTGAACAGTCTCTACCTGCTCATGGAAGACAGTTTACGGGAAGAACTGCTGGGGTCCTTTATTGTGACGGATACCCGGGAAGTGCGTATCAGTGCCAGGATCCAGGATTCGACTCCCGGTCTCAACCGGCGGGAGTTCATTACGGATTTACGCAACGACCTGAATGGAATCCTGCCACCCGAGGCGGGATTGCGACTCACCAACCTGTTTGTGTTGTACCAGGACGTACTGGAAAAGCTCTATCGTTCCCAGATTCTTACCCTGGGCCTGGTATTCATGGTGCTGGCTCTGGCTTTTGCGTTGATCTTCCGGTCGCTGCGCATTTCCTTCCTGACCATTTTCCCCAACGTGTTGTCAACGCTGGCGGTTCTCGGCGTGATGGGCTGGCTTGGTATACCATTGGACCTGATGACCACCACGATTGCCGCCATCGCCATGGGTATCGCGGTGGACGACACGATACATTACGTGCACCGTTTCCAGACCGAAAGTCGACAGGCTTCCACATCACGGGCCATTGAAAACTCCCATCGCAGTGTAGGCTATGCCATTGTCTATACGTCCTTGATAATTATGCTGGGTTTTTCCCTGCTCAGCTTTTCCGATTTTGTACCGAGCGTCTATTTCGGCCTGCTTACCGGGCTGGCCATGGCCCTGGCGATGCTTGGTAATCTTACCCTGCTGCCGGTACTGCTGCAGAAGTTCGCTCCGGGTCACTCGTAATCAAGGGAATCCAGCTTGCCGGAGAACACGTGGTAAACATATACCGTGTAAGCCAGGATCAAGGGGAGGGTAATGACGGTGCCGATGAATACAAACCGCAGCGAGGCAGTGGATGCCGAGGACTCGGCTATGGTCATGCGACCGGGAATGATGTCGGGATAGAGGCTGTAGGCCAGGCCCAGCGTCGCCATCAGGCAGATAAGCACCAGGCTGCCGTAGGCCAGCCGGCCATGATTACGGTGCTGCACGAAATCACCTGCTTTGAAGAACAACCAGTATAAAACACCATAAGCCAGGGTGCAGCTTAGCGGAATGGGTAACAGGCCGATTCCGTTAGGCAGCGAAAACCACTTTGCCGCGATCAGTCCGCTCACTGCCGGCGTCGCCACTGACACCAGCAACAGGGCAACGCCCATGGGGAAAATGGCCAGCTGTCCCCAGCGGATCGCCTTGTAGTAGAGCTCGCCCTCGGTTTTAACCAGCAGCCAGGCAGCACCCAGCATGACGTAAAGCGCCGGCATGGACGCGGCGATCAGGGCGGCGAACAACAGGTTCAGCGGGGCATCGTTCAGCCCCGTGATGTAAGCGCCGACCATCCAGCCCTGGGCCAGCGCAGCAAGCAATGACCCCAGGGCAAACAGCCGGTTCCACAGCGGACGCTTGTCGTCGCCTGCCTTGACCCGGAAATCAAAGGCAACGCCGCGCAGTATCAGCCCCACCAGCATCACGGTAACGGGTAGATACAGGCTGCTGAGCACTATGCCATGTGCCTGTGGGAAAGCAATCAGCAGGATGCTCACGCCGAAGACGATCCAGGTTTCATTGGCATCCCAGAAAGGACCAATGGCTGCAATCATGGTGTCTTTCTCCGCCTCGTCCGCAAAGGGCAGCAGTAGGCCTATGCCCAGGTCATAGCCATCCAGGATGACGTAGATGAACAGCGACAGGCCCATGACGAAAACGAAAAACAGCGGTAACCACTCAGCCATCGGTTACCTCCCTGCCAGTGAACTTCGAATCGGCAGAATTCGACAGGGAGCGCGCCGGACTGGCAGCCATGCGCCGCAGCGCCACAATATAGGAAAACAGCAGAAAGCAGTAGAGCGCCAGGTAGGTCAATAACGTGGCCAGCACGGTGGATCCTCCGTGCCCGGCCACCACGTCTGCCACCCGCAATTGACCGTAAACCATCCAGGGCTGGCGACCGACCTCGGACACTATCCAGCCCGCCAGCAGCCCTACCCAGCCGGAATAGGTCATCAGCGCAAGCAGGCGCAGCGCCAACGGTGTCAGGGTCTGTCGACGCAGCAGTTGCCAGGCGGCCCACCAGCTCACGGCCAGCATCGCCATGCCGGTGGCCAGCATGATGCGAAACGCGTAAAACACCGGTGCCACAGGCGGGTGAGCATCGGGAAACTCGTTCAATCCCTGCACCTCGCCGTGGATTTCATGGGTGAGAATCCAGCTGGCTGCATAGGGAATGCGAACCGCTGCCCGGGTGCGGCCCGCGGCTTCGTCCGGAATACCGAACACGGTAAAGGCGGCTCCCTGTTCCGTTTCCCAGATGGCTTCCATGGCCGCCACCTTGGCAGGCTGATGCGCCAGGGTGTTCAGCCCGTGCAGGTCCCCGACGACAATCTGCAGCGGTGCCACGATGGCCGCCATGATGACGCCGGTGCGCAGAACATCCCGGGTTCCCGGTCCGGCGGTACCCTGCAGGCAACGCCGAGCACTGACGCCGCTGATCAGGAAGGCCGCAGTCAACAGGCAGGCCAGCATCATGTGAGCAAAACGGTAGGGAAATGACGGATTGAAAATGATCGCCATCCAGCTGTCGATCTCGAAATTGCCGTCAACCAGTTGGTAGCCTGACGGTGTCTGCATCCAGGAATTCAGCGACAGGATCCAGAAAGCGGAAAAAGTCGTGCCCAGCGCCACCAGTGCCGTAGCCACCAGGTGAGTGCGATTGCTTACCCGCTGCTTGCCGAACAGCATGATGCCGAGGAACGACGCTTCCAGAAAAAACGCGGTCAGCACTTCATAGCCGAGCAGCGGACCGGCTATGTTTCCCGCCCGTTCCATGAAACCTGGCCAGTTGGTGCCGAACTGAAAGCTCATGGTAATGCCCGACACCACACCCAGGGCAAAGGTGAGGGCGAATACCTTTACCCAGAAGTAATAGGCGAATTCCCAGTTTTCAGCGCGCTTTGCAGCGTTGCCGTCGGTGCGGCGGGCAAACGTGTGGCGCAGGCGAAAATACAGCAGCACCCAGGCAAGGCCGATGGTGATGGTGGGAAACAGAATATGAAAGCTGATGTTGAGAGCGAACTGCAGTCGCGACAACAATAGCGGGTCTGGTTCCAGCACAACCGTGATCCTCCCTTCCTCAACCTGCCTCGCGAATCGGGATCACGTCGTCTTTCAGTGAGCCCTCGACAATCTTGCGGATCTCGGAAGCCAGTTGTCGGTAGAAGGACTTGTGCGGTGAGGTATTCCTCCAGGCCATGGCGTGGTTGCGCATGACGTCCACCCCTTCCACGGTGGCTATACGTACCTCGTCCTCGTCGCGAATTTCCGATTTCACGTAAAGCGCCGGCAGGAACGCTGCGCCCATGCCCATGACCACCATGTGTCGCAGTGTGTCCAGGCTGGTCCCCTCGTAGTCCCGCCTGACCTGCGCACCAACCCGCTCGCACAGTTCGGTTATCTGACGATGGAACAGATGGTGTTCGCCAATGGTCAACACCTCTTCGCCCAGCAGGTCCATGCGGTTGATACGTACCTTGTTGGCCAGCTTGTGATCCCGGGACACGATCAGTTTCAGTGGCTCCCGGAACAGAGGCATGACCACCAGCTCGGTGGAATTGATAGGCAAGGTGCTCAGAATAAAATCGTACTGACTGTTGACCAGGCCGATCTCCAGGTCGCTCGGTGCCCCTTCCCGCACGTACAGACGCAGGCTCTGGTGCTTGGCGTGGATGGGGGATAGGATGTGGGGCAACAGGTAGGGTCCCAGGGTTGGCGTGACACCCATGCGGTGGGTACCCATACCGCCCCCGGAGAGGGATTCCGCCTTGCCGCTCAGTCCCTGCACTTCCTCCATGATGCGGCGGGCGTTAAGCAGCAGTTCGCGTCCGGCCACCGTGGTCGTGGTGCCGGCCCGCGTGCGCTCGAACAGCTGCAGTCCCAGGGTTTCTTCCAGCGTGGAAATCTGCGTGCTCAGGGTGGGCTGGGTGACATTCAGATTGAACGCCGCCTGTCTGAAACTCCCGCCATCGGCGATGGCAATGAAGTAGCGAATCTGCTTGAAGCTCAGTTTATTCAGGGCGTCCACGGCACATCCCGTCAAATTAGTGATATTTATAAACTATGACCAATTATACTCCATAGTCTAACTCCAATCACCTCGGCGGCGCTAAGCTCGTGTTCCTTTAATTACCAACCACTCTCAAGGAGTCTCATGATGGACAAACTGATATCCGGCCTGGCCAAGTTCCAGTCTTCTCCCTACGAGGAAAGGAAGGAACTGTTTGCAGAATTGGCCAATGGTCAATCTCCGGAAGTGCTGTTCATTACCTGTGCCGATTCGCGAATTGATCCCAACCTGGTCACGCAAACCGAGCCGGGGGACCTGTTCGTGATTCGTAATGCCGGGAATATCGTCCCGCCACACACCAAGATTGCGGGTGGCGTAACCGCATCAATCGAATTCGCGGTGGCGGCACTTGGCGTCAAGCACATTGTTGTCTGCGGCCACACCGACTGCGGCGCCATGAAAGGGGCGCTGAACACGGCGGCGCTTAGCGACCTGCCCCACGTACAGCAGTGGCTGGATAATTCCCGCGCCGCCGTGGAAGTGGTCAAGGCCAGGCACGGCCAGGCCACCAGTGCGGAACTGGGCAGTGTCACCGAGCAGAACGTCCTGCTGCAACTGCAACACCTGCGCACCCATCCCGCTGTCGCCAGTAAGCTGAGCTCCGGTGATGTCGATCTCCATGGCTGGGTGTACGACATCGAGCATGGCACTGTCAGCGCTTACGATGACAAGCAGGACAAGTTTGTCACCGTGGAAGAACGCTATGCCAGTCTCATGGCCGGCAACGAGGCGCTCAAGGACGTCAAATCCGCCTAGATAATAATCAAGCCCGCACGGTCAGTCGGGCAGGAGGACAATAAAGTGTTTGGATTTTCAACGCATAATCTGAAGGGCGATATCTACGGCGGCATAACCGCCGGGGTGGTCGCCCTGCCGCTGGCCCTGGCCTTTGGCGAAGCCTCCGGCGCCGGCCCCATAGCAGGTCTCTACGGTGCCATCATCGTCGGCTTCTTTGCCTCGCTGTTCGGTGGCACCGGTCCCCAGGTCACCGGCCCCACCGGCCCCATGGTGGTGGTGTTCGCCGGTGTCTACTCGGCACTGGAAGGTAACCCGTCACTGGTCTTTACCACCGTAGTACTGGCCGGTCTCATGCAGATCGGGTTTGGTGTCTTCCGGTTGGGTCAGTATATCCGCCTGGTGCCCTATCCGGTGATATCAGGATTCATGAGCGGCATCGGCTGTATCATTATCGCCCTGCAGACCAGCCGTCTGTTCGGGCATGAACCGGAAGAGGGCGGGACCATCCCGGCCATAGTGGAGATTCCCGGCGCTGTCATGGATCCCAACCTGGTGGCCACCGGCCTGGGACTGCTGACATTGTTGATCGTGTTCAAGTGGCCGTCATCCCTGAGCAAGTACGTACCAGGCCCCCTGGCGGCGCTGATCATCGGTACTGTCGTCAGTGTTTTTATTGCCGGCGCACCCATCCTGGGTGATATTCCCACCGGCCTGCCCAGCTTCATCATGCCGGCCCTGAACCAAAGCACCATTCTCATTGTGTTCGAGGCCGCCCTGATCCTGGCGTTGCTGGGTTCCATCGACAGCCTGCTCACCTCACTGGTGGCGGACAACATGACGCGAACCCGTCACAATTCCAACCAGGAGCTGATCGGCCAGGGCATCGGCAATGCCATCGCCGGAATGTTCGGTGGTGTGGCCAGCGCCGGTGCCACCATGCGCACCGTGGTCAATATCCGCACCGGTGGATTGACGAAGCTCTCGGGGATGCTGCACAGTGTTCTGCTGCTGGCCGTCGTGGTATCCCTGGCGCCCCTGGCTGCCCTGATTCCCCATACCGTGCTGGCGGGTATTCTCATCAAGACCGGCTGGGATATTATCGATCGAGCCTACATCCTGCGCGCTCACCGGGGCCCCCGCTGGGACCTGGCGCTCATGCTGCTGGTATTGACCCTGACGGTATTCGTCGACCTGATTACCGCGGTGGTTGCCGGCGTGGTCATGGCGTCGCTGGCTTTTGTCAAGCAGATAGCCGACGAACAGCTCAAGCAGCTGCGGGATATCACCAACGAAGGTCTGTCCAGGCATTTCAGTGAGGAAGAAGCTGAACTGATGACCCACTCCCACGAGCGGATCAACGTGTTTGACTTCGGCGGGCCGCTGAGCTTCGGCGCCGCGGCAGACGTGGGTCACCAGGTGCGGGAGAAATCCAAGGGATTGAGCCAGGTGATGATCCTGGATTTCAGCCAGGTGCCGTTTATCGATGTTTCCTCGGCACGCGCTGTTGAAACCATTGCCAATGACGGCAAGGTATCCAACAAGCTGGTATACATTTCCGGCATGAACGACGAGGTACGCGGTGTACTCACCGGCCTGATGGGTGAGGTAATACCCAAGGAACACTACTTCGACAATCGCCGGGATGCTATAGCTGCCGCTGTCGAGTTCGTCGAATCAACCGAACCGCATTCGGACCTGGCCACCAAGAAGCCGTCCACCGCCTGAGTTTGTTGTTAGACGAGGTTGTTAGACGATAAAGACGGGACGTGTCTGAGGGCAGGCTGGAGAATTGTTCCAGCCTGCCCTTTTTTATTGACGGTCCGTTCAAGGACGGGATCGTTGTCCCAGGCGCCTGGCAAGGGCGACGGCCATTCCCGGCGCACGACAGACTCCTGCAGAGCACTTCTATTCTTAATCAGAGGTTCCCTAAATATGTCGGCGAATCGGTTGTACTACCCGTGCCACGTAGCCCAGGTACTTGTGTCGTCGTTTTATTCTGTCGGTACTCAGCGGCGTCGAATGTTCCAGGTCGTCCCTGAAGTTCTGCAGCAGCCGGGAAACCGTTGCCCCGCTGTCGATAATCAGGCTGAATTCGTCATCCTTGCGCTGTGAGCGCTGGTTGAAATTCACCGAGCCGACAATCGCCACCTGCTCGTCGATAATGACACACTTGTCATGAATCAGGGTCGGTTCAAAGGCATACACGGCTATTCCCCTGTCCATCAGCGGTGGCAGGCAATTCAGTGCGGCCAGGCCCGCCAGACGGGAGTCATTGTGCCTGTAGGCCGGTACTATGATCTCCACCGTTACGCCCCGATCCACGGCCGCCAGCAGCTGCCATTTCAGCTTGTGGTCGAGGACAAAATAAGGTGTTGTAATCCTGATGCTGGTGTTGGCCGCGGCAATGGCGGACAGCAGCATCATGCCTGCCGAGCTCCAGAAGTCACTGGCGGTGGAAACCACCGGTAAAATCCGTTCGTCACCCGGCCGTTCCGTACAGGCCCTGGGCAGGGCTTCGGTGAAGGCGTCCTCGGGTTTGCAGGATTCCAGCCAGCCCTGCAGGAAAGCGGAGCGGAGCGACGCCACAATCGGGCCTGCCAACCTGAAGTGGGTGTCCCGCCAGTTGCCGGGTCGGTCGCCATTGCCGGTCCATTGATCGGCAATGCCGACTCCGCCGGTGAAACCGATTTCCTGGTCACAGATGAGCAGTTTACGATGGGAACGTTTCAGGTTTTCCCATACGCGGAATTTTCTCAGGGGCCTGAACCAGCAAAGCTCACAGTTGTTTTCAATCAGCGCCAGTGCAGTCCGGTCAATCTGCAATGCGCCAAAGCCGTCCAGCAGGACCCGCACCCTCACTCCCCGTCCGGCCGCGGCCGCCAGGTGCTCGGCAAATTCCCTGGCAATGTCTCCCTGCCAGTAGACAAAAGTCTGAAAATCGATTGATTCCCGGGCCGCGTCCATCGCCTCGAGCATGGCCGGGAAGATACCGGTTCCGTTACGCAACACCTCGACGGCATTGCCCTGGTAAAACTGCTGACCCAGATAGCCGGATAACAGTTGCGCACAGCGGGAAGCGGAGGAACTTTCTGCGCGTGAATTCATGCGTTCAGGGGCTCCTGAAGAGGGTGGCGGTCAAGCGGAAGTGACGCGTCGATTGTATGCCATATCCCACGGTGTCACCAATGTTGGCCAGCGCCATGGTTATCTGACTGCCAGCGTAGACTGGCGAACAGCATTACAGTACGCTTTACGCCTCCTGCAGAATTGCCTTCGTGACACACGGCGATGAATGCTTTTCACGTAGTGCGTGGTAATCAATCGGAAGGTCTGTCCCGTGAAGACGAAGCAAGTCTCTTTTTTTGAACATCCCGGCTTTTTATTGCCTGGCTCATCTCGGGGCGGTTTATGTCCTGTCGGATTCCTGACCCGGGCCAGTACCCTGAAGCGGACCGGGGTGGCCTGTGTGGCCGCGGCCAGCGTGGCGATGACCCCTGCCATCCTGGCGGAAGACAACACCGGGCTGCAGAACACCATAAATGCCCTGATCGCTTCCCATAATGTGGCACTTCCGGTGTCACTGACGCCGGTTCCTGGCGTTTCCGATGCCGCGGAACTTGTGACTTATGGCACCAATATCGGTCTGAAGTATGTCAAGGCACCTTTTTCGAGACCCGCAGACGTTGGCGTGATGCCCAATTCCGCCGACCAGTGTTCCTACACGCTGACCTTGCCGCAATCCGAGTCGGAATATAAGAACCTGTTGGGTATCTGGGACGTCGTGCCCCTGGCCACGGACTGGGGGCCACTGGGGGCACCCCAGGTCAGCCATGCCAATACCGATGTAGTCGTCAGCGTCGACAACCTCGGTCCCGAACCCTTCGCCCGCACAACCAGCCTGCAGACCACGGTATTTCCCGCCGGTAATCACTATCTGCAGTGGCAGGCTGAAACGCAGATTTCACCGACTTTCGATATCGTGCTGCCGGTGGTTATTTATGGCGTTACCAATATCAAGTACGGCAAGTCGGTCACCAGCCTGGGCGATGACAGTGCCGAACAGGCAGCCCGGCAGGGGAAATTTCAGGACGATATCGCCGATACCTTGTCCGACATTGCCATCGAGGTCGGCCTGACAACCGTGGACCTGGCGACGGAAAACGGTATCGTCAGTGTTGTCCACAGCGACAGCGAACACATTCAGCGCTTCTCGGTGTTTGATGTCCATGATCCATTGATTGCCACGTCCCAGGCGATCGTGACACTGGAAGCCACCGATTTCGGTGGCGTTCTGTATCAGCGGGTGAAGGACCAGCTGTTCAGTACCATCGATGCCAGTGACCCCTGCGGCCGAAATTATTCCCTGACCGTCGATGCTCCGGTGCAGTTACCCCTGGGTACTACCAACCTGACCTGGACAGTGCGGGATCTCGGGCCAAATCCCGCTTACGGGGTCAACTCGACCACGCTGGAACAAACAGTAGTCGTGGAGGATACCCAGGCGCCGCTCATGGTACCGCCACCGGGAAGGGTCATCGAATCCGCCGGTTTCGGCCTGAATAAAGAAGAAGTCAGTCTCGGAGTGCCGCGGGTCGTCGACCTGGCCGACCCGAAGCCCGTGGTCAGCAACGACAGTCCGTCGTTTTTTCCAACCAACTCCCGCACGGAAGTCGTCTGGCATGCCACCGATGCCAGCGACAATACCGTCTCGGCAACCCAGCTCATCACCATCAAGCTGCCCGGCACCAACACCGCACCGATTGCCGAATCCCGTACTGCCAGCACGCGTACTTCCGAGCCGGTGGATATCGTCCTCAGTGGCAGGGATGAAGACATTATCGACGGGCGGGCCGATCCCCTCAGTTTCGCCATTGAACGACAACCCCAGAATGGCGAATTTATTGCACCGCTTTACCCCTACTTCATCGAGGATTACCGGACGCAACCGCAGGGTCCATTCGGTGAGGGCTTCCTGACGGCCTCGCCGCGCTCCAAGTGGGTGTTTGAAAATTACTGTTCACCGGAAAACATGCCCTGGGATGCGGTCTTCGAACCTGTATTCATGCACGTTACCGATGACGGCACCCAGTTCATCTTCGATCACTACTGGACCTGCAATGTCAGTTCCTCGGTGGGCCAGGTCAATCCGCGGGTATCCAAGTGGGACAGCGAAGGTAGTTACCTCGGTCAGACGTCAATGAACAGCAATACCAATGAGCAGTTCGTACTGGACCGTGACGGGTATATCTATTTTACCGATCGGGTGGGCAGTGGCAGCAGCACCGATCTGTTCCTGAAGCGCTGTTCGACGGATTTTGGCACCAACAGCACGCAATGTGACACTTCCTGGAAGTTCAACTACGGCTCCGCGCCGCAGATCAGCCCCGGGTCACTGGTCTATGCCAGGGTGGACAGCCAGCAGGGTATCGCCTATGTCACTGATAAACGGCGTGTGTTCGCCTTTGATATCCGTGCCGGTGGCGGTGACAGTGGTTACCTCGGCGCCCTCATGGACGGGGAGCAGTTCCTGACCAGCTGCACGGCGGTCAACAGCCGGGCGGGTTTCACCATCGAAATCGATTCCCAGAGCAATCTCTATGTCGCCGATAGCTGCGCGGACAGGATTCACAGGTTCGAGCCGTCCGGATTCACCAATGCCAACGAGTTTGTTCCCGGAAACTATGTCGGCTGGTTGGGGAAATGCGATTCCAGTAACAACAAGGCCTGTGACGAATCCAGGCAACGCAGCAAGGGCTACAGCTGCACGGACCTGACCTGTTTCGTGGAAGACAGCGAAGGTGATCAGCAGGGCCAGTTCAATATTCCGTTACACCTGGCCCTGGACCCCAACGACGTACTCTATGTGGCCGATTACGCGAATCGACGGATTCAGCGCTTCGGGCCGGACGGCAGCTTCGCCGGGGAGGCAGTGTCCACCGGCACCGGAATCAACCAGGGCAGCGAGCCCGGCTTTATCCTGGGCAATTTCGACAGCCCCAAGACCGTCAGCGTCAACTCCACCCAGTTTTTCATCGTCGACCAGGCCGAAAGTTTCGTCCATGTATTCGAAACCTCGCCGCTGAAGGACATCACCGACGACTCGGCCACTGTCACCTACGTGTCAGATTTCGATTTTCACAGCGTGTCAGACTCCTTCAGCTACCGGGCAACTGATGGCCTGGCATCCAGCGAAGCCGCCGAGGTGATTATCAATGTGTCACGGAATTTCCGGGCGCCGGTTGCCTTTCCCGCCAGTCTGTCCGGCATTGAAGACCAGGATCTGGAGATTGAACTGGAGGCCGATGATCCCGACGGTGTCATCGGTTCGGGAGATTTCAATGCCCTGGATTTCCTCAACTACGAGATTATCGAGCAGCCCCGCCATGGACAGTTGTTCGGCGGCGGTGCCAATTACCTGTACCGGCCGGACGCGGATTTTTACGGGCAGGACAGTTTCACTTTCATCGCCGATGACGGTGTGTTGAGTTCGGCACCGGCAACTATTGAGCTGACCCTCGAAGGCATTAATGATCCCCCCGAAGTGGACATCATGAGCGTGGACTCCGCGGCAACAGGGTTCAGCTACGGTCTGCTGGCCAATTTTTATGACGACAATCTGAAGCCGGAATTGACGGCACAGCACGCCGTGACTATCAGCTGGGGAGACGGCTCCACCACGGTTAACGGTAAACTGGACGAGGGTGATGCCCTGGTAGTGGCCCCGGTCAATGAAGCGTCGCCGGGCATCATCACCGCGAATCATGTTTATCGAACGCCAGGTACAAAATCCCTGTCGGTATGTGTTGCCGACGACCTTGGCGCCCAACGCTGCGAGACAACCCAGGTCCAGGTAAGTGACCGCGCCTCACTGGCTATGGAGGTCACGACATCGAGGGAAGAGGTCGCCGTCGGGGATCAGGTGGAATTCGCTGTAGAGGTAGTGAACCTGGAACCGTCCGTCGCCTCGGCTGCACTTGTTGCCGAGGCTGTATCCGTTTCCCATGGGCTGCCGACGGGACTGACCGTGGTGGCTGTCAGCGTGTCCGCAGGCAGTTGTACTCCGTCGCTGAACCAGGTCGCCTGTGACCTGGGAGACATGACCCCGGGGGCAAGCCGGACGATGAACCTGACCGCGGTCAATCCCGGCACGCTGTTTCAGTCAGGGGACGATGACTTCAATGTCGTTGCCATGACCGCAACGACGGCCACCAGGGAGTTTTACCTGGGTTACGCGCTGACCACGGTACTGGCGGACCCGACTGATAGCGATGGCGACGGCATGTCCGACGGCTACGAGCAGGCCTGGGGACTGAATTCTGCCGCCAACGATGCCCAGCTGGACCTGGATAATGACGGGTTGACCAACCTTGCCGAGTTTCTTGCCGGAACCTCTGCCAACGACGCGGATTCCGACGATGACGGCTTGCCGGACGGCTGGGAAGTTGACAACGGGCTGAATCCGCTGCTGGCTGACGACGCCACGCAGGACCCGGATGACGACGGATTCAGCAATCGCGATGAATATCTCGTCGATAGAAATCCCAGGCTTGACGAAAACACCGGAAACCAGCTGGTGCCCACCGTGGCAACCTACCTCGACTCCGTGCTGCTGGTGCCGGCCGTGCACGTGGGTGACGACTACCTGGACCTGGAACTGGCACTGCGGAGCATGGATCCCATCGTGTTTGAACTGATCGGCTACCAGGAGCGAAAGATCCAGGTGCCGGTGCCCGGTGAAAATTCCTTTGACCTGGCGGACAATGTCCTGACTGTTCCCGTCACGTCAGTCGGCCAGGACTTTTATGCGCTGCAATTCAGCCTGTCCAGCACGAGTCCAATCCTGCTGCAGCTGCTGTCGGCGGAGAGCACCGTGGTTGAGCCGTGAACATCCAGGGAATCTCTGCGTGGCTGTCCCACAAGCCTCAACGGAGCTTCATGCACAGGCAGGACTGTGATGTTCAGAACTTCCCTTGTCCATGGCAGACATGCAACCGCGTAGTTCCTGAGGGCGGCACAGGCTGGCTGCCGCCCGCTATCTTCGGGGGCTCTATACAGCGTTGCGCGAAGCGTTTGCAGCGGGTGGCAGGCAACACGACAGGTTCAGCTGTCGTCTTCGGTCCCGAAATTGAACATCCAGTTCACACCGAACCGGTCGCAACAGGAAGCGAAGTAGGCGCCCCAGAATGTATCGGCAGGTGCCATGGTGACCTGGCCCCCTTCGCTGAGCGCCGCGCACAGGCGATCGACTTCCTCCCTGGAATCCGGCACCAAGGAGATTGAGAAGTTGTTGCCGGCGGTAACCTCGCTGTCCAGGGTGTCACTGGCCATGAGAATAACGCCGGGCTTGAGGTTCAGGGTCGTGTGCATGACGCGGTCCTTCAGCTTGTCGGGCACGCTGAAATCCGGTTGCGGTGGCATATCGGCGAAGGTACTGATCATGGCAATCTCGCCGGCGAAGACTTCCGCATAGAATTCAATTGCTTCCCGGCAATTGCCGTTAAAGGTGAGGTAGATTTCCAGTGCTTTCATCGTCAATGCTCCAGGTTGGCAGGGAAGTATTCCGGCTCTCGTTCTTACGTGCTCCGCGGGCCGTGACGTTGTCCCGGTTGCTCAGACTTTCCGGCAAGCAGAATGGTTTTTTTGAGCATCGGTAACAAACTATAACAAGTCACTACTTCAGAATCACGGCAAGCTTCGGATATCATTGGGGATTGCGTCGCCAACCCGGCTATCCGGGCTGCGCCGGCCCAGTCACCAAGGTGACCCTGATCAGGATAATCACAGAAGTGACAAAAGTCATAGAAGACATTAAAAACACAAACGCTACAAAAGACACAAAAGTCGTAGTGATAAAAGTCACAGTAGACACAAACAACCCACAGGAATTCCAGGATGTTTCTCTGTTCCCGTCACCGGACTCTGGCGCTGTGCCTGCTGCCCACCCTGTTATTCGTGGCTGCCGACAGCCAGGCACAGCAGGTACAGACCGTTGAATCGATACGCGCAACCCCCTCGGCCCAGGCAACCGCCCTGGAACAGGCCCCGGTAATCGATGGTGAAGTCCTCACCGACCCGGCCTGGCAGTATGCTGTTCCCACCAGCGGCTTTACCCAGGTGCGCCCGGTTGCCGGCGCCCCGGCGTCGCAGCGCACCGAGGTCTGGGTTGGTTACACCACCGACACGCTGTACATCGGGGTAATGGCCTATGACGATAACCCGGAACAGATTATCGTCACCGATAGCCGTCGCGATTCCGACCTGGTGGATACCGACAGTTTCCAGGTGGTGATCGATGGCCTGCTGGATCGCCAGAACGGCTTCGTTTTCGGCACCAACCCGGCAGGTATCGAGTACGATGCCCAGGTCATTAACGAGGGGGGCAACGCGGGCTCCGGCGGATTCGGCGGTAACGGGTTCAACCTGAACTGGGATACCACCTGGGAAGTGGAAGCCAGGATCAGCGAACTGGGCTGGAGTGCCGAGATGGCCATCCCGTTTACCGCCCTGCGTTTTCGCAGTGGCGACAATCAGACCTGGGGCTTCAATTTCCAGCGCAACATCCGTCGCAACAACGAGGAATCCTACTGGGCACCCCTGGGCCAGAATTTCACCCTGACGCGGATCTCGGAAGCAGGCTACATACAGGGCATCGAGGTTCCCGACCAGCGCAACCTGCAGCTGACGCCCTACGTACTGGGTGTTGCCGAGCGCGGTGGCATCCGGGTCCCGGGCACCCACTTGCGGGAAGAGTTCGGCGTGGACGCCAAGTGGGGAGTGACGCCCAGCCTGACTCTCGACCTCACCTACAATACCGATTTCGCCCAGGTGGAGGTGGACGACATCCAGGTGAACCTGGATCGCTTCAGCCTGTTTTTCCCGGAAAAACGCCCGTTCTTTCTGGAAAATGCCGGACAGTTTGCCGTGGGCAATCCCCGCGAGGCGGAGCTGTTCTTCAGCCGACGCATCGGCATTACCGGGGGAGCCCAGATACCCATCGAGGGCGGCGGCCGCCTGACCGGCAAGATTACCGGCAACACCAACATCGGCCTGCTGCGCATGCGCACGGAAGGCGTTGACGGCGTGGCACCCCAGAACGATTTCTCCGTGGTCCGGGTCAACCAGGAACTGGGCAATCGCAGCACATTGGGCGTCATGTATGTGGAGCGGGACGGGGACGGCTCCGTCAACAACGACCCGTCCAGCGATATCAACCGCACCTACGCCATCGACGGACGCTGGGGTATCGGTGATTACCAGCTGGTAACCGGCTGGGCGTCACGTACCGACACGCCGGGCATCGACGGTGACGATACCGCCGGTGGGGTGCGCTGGGCCTACAATGATGCCCGCTGGGCATTGAATGCCGGGTATTCCGAGGTCGGGGACAATTTCAATCCGGAGGTCGGCTTCCTGTCCCGACGCGGGTTCCGCAAGTACGAGGGAGGCTGGCGCTATCACTTCCGGCCGACCAACTGGGGCAACCTGCTGGAACTGCGCCCGCACATGAACTACCGGGGCTACTGGGATTTTGATGGCTTCCAGGAAACCGGCTACCTCCACGTGGACAACCATTGGGAGTTCCAGAGCGGCATGGAGATTCACACCGGGGTGAACTTCACCCGGGAAGGTGTGAAAGAGCCCTTCGAGATTGTCCGCGGGGTGACGGTGCCGGTGGGGGAGTACGAACACACGGAATCCCAGCTGGTCTACTGGAGCAACCAGAGTTCACCGTTCAGCGTCAACATTCAGACCCGCATCGGCGGTTTTTTCGGCGGCGACAGGGTCAACGTGGACACCACGCTGCGCTACCGGGTAGGCGAGAAGTTCACCAGCGAATTCTCCTGGAACCACAGCGATATCGATCTGCCGGTACCCGGTGGCGAATTCAACGTCGACCTGGCCCGGCTGCGCACCACCTACTCCTTCACCCCACGCATGTCGCTGCAGGCCCTGGTGCAGTACAACAAGCGCGACGACGTAATCTCCACCAACCTGCGCTTTGCCTGGTTGCAGTCCGCCAACGCCGGCCTGTTCCTGGTGTACAACGAAGTGGACGAAGACAACTTCCTCATGCCCAGGGACAATGCCCGGCAGTTCGCCATCAAGTATTCGCGCATCCTGGATATATTCAACTGACAGGCTGTTGCAAAACTATTGCGCTTGCCAGCGAAGACAGCGTGACCTGCATCGCAAGATGCCGTTCAGTTAGGCCAACTGCCGGGATAGTCCCGGCACTAGCTCTGGATTCCGGCAATGCTCCGGGGTTAAGCTAGGCAGTGAGTCCAGGGCCGCGCGCCCTCCATTCTGCTTTTACCGATGCGTTGCACTGGCCGCCGGGAACAAGACTTATGGATCTGGGAAAAACGCTGACAAAGGTGGCGCTGAAAGCCCGCAGCGGCAAGGTCAAGGACACCTTGGTGCGCAAGGCATCGCAGTTTTCCCAGTCCGGTATGCGCAATCTTTTCCGCAGCTCCCAGAACCTGCGGCACCTGAGCATGGGCGGTGCCTTTCTGGGCATGGGCCTCATCATGCTGCTGGCGGTCATCTACGACAAGCTGAAAGCCAGCTCCCAGCGTACCTACTGTTTTGTGAACAATAATTTCGATACCGCGGCCAGGGCCTGGAAACGACGGCCCGAGCTTCAGAACCGGATTCTGGCCCAGCGCTTCTGGCGTATCTACGAACTGGCCATTATCGCCCGGGATATCAAGCCCCCGTACCATGATCGGGACTCTTTTCTCCGGATCGCCAACCAGGCTCTGGATCAAGACCTGCCCCTGCTGGAAGGCTACAACGCCCAGGGGCAGCCGGCGCGGATACCGTTCCGCCAGGCGCAGAAACTGTTTGCCGCGCCGCCCCTCAGCACGCAGAAAAATTCCGTCAACGACCTGCGCTTTTCCTGGTACCGGGATATTCGCGACCGGCACCTGGGACGACGCCGGTTTATCATGGGGCTGACCCAGTCCTCGCCGTTTGAAAACTACCTGCTGCTGGGTCTGCGTCGGGACGTGGTCACCATGATCTCCCGCGGACTGAAGAAATCGGAATCCGCCGTGCGCCTGGAAGACGTGCTGGGCACATCCAATCCCGAGTTTGTCGATGAACGCAGCAGGACGGACCGGGACCGGATTCGCGCCTTCACCGCGCGGAAAGTACTGCCCAAAAACGGCAGCGCCCGGGACCTGGTGTGGCGCGTGCTGGAGGATGGCCTGGAAAACGTGATCAAGGAGATCATGCTGGCAGACCCGGTTTACCTCACCGGGGAATCCTTCGTGCTGGATGACCAGGGCCGCTTTGTGACCAGCAAATTCTCCGAAGGCATGATTGCCGAGCTGAAGGATGTCGTGGCGCAGTTCGGCCCGGAACGGAAAAAACCGCATTTCAACTTTGACCGGATTGCCAGGGTGACGGAGGAAGCCCGGGAGCTGACCCGCAGGCTGCTGGATTTTCTGCAGGCACACGACGCGGAAAAAGCCACCGTGCAGGATCCCGGGGATGTACGGGCAATCCGGGTTGCGCTGCAGATAGACAGGTCACTGCGCAAGCAGCTGCTGAAACAGGCAGAGCCGGAAAAGCTGCTGGAACAGTTTGCCGGGATCGCCCTGCGCCAGACCGATTATGACCGGGCACTGATCGAACTGCGTGGCGTCTATGAATGCTGCCTGGCGGATATCGAGCTGTACAACGTCTTCGTGGAGGAGAATTTCAGCCGCTACGTTGAGCAATACCCCGAGGCCGACTTCGATCCGTGGACCGCGAAAATATTTCCCGTCCTGTCGCGACGACTCCGTAATGCCTGGCGGCGGCTCCGCCAGGGATTGCAGGTGGGTTAGGGCCTGTTCGCACTGATTTCAGATCACTGTGAAAGGCAATGACTGACTGTTGGGCAGTGCCTGTTTTTTCTAGCCGGTCAGGCGCAGGAGCCTGGTGCCGCGATACTTGATCAGAGCCCCGGGCAACACCCTGTCTTCCTGCCCGGGCAACAGGTTGAACTGCGTTTGCTCCGGGTTCTGGAAGCCTTCCGGAATAGCGTCCAGCCGCAGAATGGCATGGGCAATTTCCCGCCAGCTTGATTCGGTCCCCTCGTATTTCATGTTGAACTGGGTGCCGGGGGTGTTGGTGGAGAAAATGGCGTTCTGCAGCTGAATGGCACCGGGGTCCAGCACTTCCTGGGCCAGCACGCTGGGAGAGGCCACGTCCACGATGGTATGGGCATTGGCAATGGCGAAAATAGTCTCGTCCAGCCGGACTTTCTCGATGATGGTCCGCACCTTCGGGTTGACCCGGTTGATCACCGCGCAGATTGACGTGGACAAGTCATCGGATTCCACCGCACCGGGATTGTTGGCCAGGATCAGCGCCACGCTGGCCGACTCGATACCGGCCAGGTCAAGCACATGGGTATCCGAGGCAACCCCATGGACAAAGCCCACGTCCAGCTGTGCCATCCAGGCCGGCATCTCGGTGATCAGGCGGGTAACACAGACAATCGCCGCGCTTTTGTAACGTTCGTCATTACGCAGTTCGCTGACAATATTCTGCACTTTTTCATCCCCGGGATAGCCGGCGATGATCAAATCGGTTTTGGCTGTCATTTTCACAAGACCCTTTCTGCGTTTGGAGCTCATTTCCACCATGAGATCGGTTACTTTGCCCAGGAACATACCGATGATGGCAATGCCGATGACCATGTAGGCCGTAACCAGAACCTTGCCCAGTGGACTTGCCGGGGAGATATCCCCATAACCCACCGTGGTGGCGGTAGTGACCATGAAGTAGTAGGTATCGATCAGGCTGAGCCCTTCGTATACCATCAGGTAGATGATGAATACCAGCAGGAACAGCGTGAACAGCGAAACCAGGTACCTGTTCTCGCGAAGTGTGCGCAGCGCTTTCGACTTTTTGAACAAGGATCGGAAAAAAAACATGTGCTGAAGCGCTGCCGGTTTCCACGAAGGTTCATAATTGGCCGGGCGGCGAAGCCATCGCCTGCTGACTTCATCGCCCACCGCACCGCTGATTATAACGCCATGGGGAATAAAATACGTAGCCCACTGTATTGACTGCAGGAGAAACTCCCGGGATCAGGGTCTTGTATAATAATGGTTTGTAGTCTTCGCAGCGGCGTGGATACTGCACCGATGGCTGTCATCAAAGAGCCTGCTCTGTGACAGCCGCTGCCGGATCGGTGTTGAAATATTGGAGCAGGTGAAAAATCAAGGTAATGGTTCTGGAGTAAAAATGACACGTCCTACCGAACAAGAACTGGAAACTGCCCTGACACGGGCGAAGTGGATGCGCGAACATGGCCAGGACGACTGTTTTCTGGGCAAGTCACTGCTCAACCACGATTATCGTCTGCAGCTGCTGGACCATGTGTTACAGGCCACTAAACTGTACCTGCATTCAGGAGATGGTGCCCGTGAGCACACTGATTTATTGAAAGCCATTGAGGCGGCAGAAAAAGCTGAAGCCAGACCCGGCGATGAACCGCACCTCGAAAACCAGGACGTTGTACTTTAAAGCAACCCGCCTCAAGGGAAACGGTAAGAGGCCTTGCCGGTATAGGGAACCTCTGATGGCTTCTGCGCCCCCGCTCGGGCGGTAGCCGAGCCTGTGCGTCGGCAGATTCCCGGCCGCTCAGATGCGCCAGTATCTGCCGAATCACCGCCGGGTCTTCTACACAGGCGAAGATTCTGAACGGACCCTGACACTGCTCGTAGGTTCCAATGTCGATATTGAATACCAGCTTCAGGCGCTGGACCCAGGTCATGGCAGCATGGCGTTCGGCCGGGGTTCTGTCATCCGGGTGGATGGAGTGATTGTCTTTGCTGACCTTGCCTCGTCCCGAGGGGGTGATCATTAAAAGGTGCTTGCTGTTGGGTGCGAACACCTTGCGGCCCTTCTGTGGGGCGATGGCCACCCGGTAGGTGACCGAATGGCTGTGGATGTCCAGGAGAGGATCTGTCTCCAGCCCGTCCAGGGTGAGGTAGCAGTTATCCTCGTCGCGCTCCAGGATGCCACGTCGTTCCAGAAAGCGGGCTACCGGCACGCTGACTCGGTGCAACAGCTCGTGGAGCTGTTCGACTATTGGAGGGGGCGTGCGGCGAAACCGACTTCAGCCTGATCGAAATTCTGGATTTTAATTTTCATTGAGCGCCCTGACTCATGCCCGAAGGACATTCTCTGCAGGGATCAGTTCCAATTACTTAATTTACTATTTTATTAGTGTCCCTTTAGCCGCCTGGGGGTCTTCCAGGCGTCGCCCCGGGCAGGCAGAACCGTTTATTGCGGTGACTCTGAGCAGGATGGCACCCTTGTTCTGGAACGCATCCATATCGGAACAGGGCACATAGGTGAAACGCAGGTCAAGTTCATCGCCGGCTCCCAGACCTGAGTTTAGCAGCAGTGGCTGAACATCATAGAGAGACCAGTTACGTGCCAGACTCAATTCTTCCAGCTGGCTCATTCCGGCCAGTGCGCTGACGTCGGTGATGTTATTGTTTTCAAGCCGCAAGACTCTCAATGCGTGCAATCGCCTTAACGGGCTGATGTCTTCGATGCGGTTATTGCTGAGAAACAGGTGCTCCATACCGATCATGTCACTGAGCGGGGTGATGTCGGCAATGGCATTGTCATTCAGGCTGAGCTGCTGCATGCCGGTCATGCCGCCAAGCGGGCTTATGTCCTCTATCTGATTGTTATGGGCCCACAGCAGGACCAGGTCATCAAGACCGGCCAGCGGGCTGATGTCTTTGATCTGGCTGTCATAAATACGCAAATGGGTGAGTCTGGTGAGGTTGGCAAGGGGGCTGATGTCGGCTATGGCATTCAGGTGAATGCGTAGCAGACGCATTTCGGTAAGGCCCGCCAGCGGGCTTATGTCGGTGATGCCGTTAAACACCACGTTCGGGTCGCGGCCATCGTCCATATTGAGATAGTGCTGCAGTTGATAAGGGTACAGTCCGTGCACATGCAACTGACGCAGCCTGGTAAGCCCCGCCAGGGGGCTGATGTCGGCGATGGGATTCTCACTGACAATGAGCTGTTCCAGATTGGTCAGTCCGCTCAGGGGGCCAAGGTCGCTGAACCAGTTGGTGTGCAGATTCAGGCTGACCAGATTGGTCAGGCTGGCCAGCGGGCTTATGTCTGTGATCAGCCGGTTGATCAGGCTGAGCCGGGTCAGTCCGGTGAGATTCTGGATGCCGTCCAGGCTCTCGAAGGGCTTCTCCGGCGACGGTCTCAGGGTGCCACCGTAGACCACGCGCTGAATCGTAGTGCCGACGTTAAGCCGTTCCAGCTCTGCTGCCTGCCCGCAACTCAGTGCTGCGCCAGCGTCCAGGCCCAGCGCCTGATTGACCACCGCGGCGAGATCCGGATCGGCAAAGGTGACTATCGCGTCCGCCGGGAAGTCCCGGCAGTGATCTGTGGGAGACAGGGTGGTTTGTGCCTGGGCATTGACGCAGTTGGCGATGGAGAAAATTGCCGGCAGCAGTGTTGCCAGCTTCGGAAAGCAGTAACGACGATTCATGGTTTGTCCCTTGTTATTGCCGAGTGACGCATGTCGGGTGTGATGATTGGACCGTCGCCCAGGCGGGTGACAGTGATTCTGGCTGGTTCTGCTGCCTGGACAGCAGATATCAGGACGGTCAGTGAGTCCAAAAGTAAAGCGGCTGGTGTTCTGATTATCATCGGTGAGCTCCGATACAGTGGCGTTTATCAAGGGGCCGGATCAGGGTGATTCCCTTGATTCCATCGACGGTGAATATTTGCGTAACGCCATTCCGGCCGTGAGTGAGCCATAGATATTCCCGTCACGGTCAGCGACCACACCTTCCTGACTGCCGTTGCCATCGGGATCCTCGATGAACACGATGATGCGACCGTCGTCTACATGTCCCACCCGAATCCCTTCGTCGAGTCCGGGATTGATTCGTGCTGAGTTTGACGAAGAGGAATCGGCTACATACAGCAGGTCATTGGCATCGATGAACATGCCACTGGGTCGACCAAACTGTTTCCACTCGTCAAGAAAGCTGCCCGACTGGTCAAAAATAAGCACCCGGCTGTTGCCGCGATCGCCAACGAATAGCCGGCCAGCGGAATCCATGGCCAGTGCGTGAGGTGTATGAAACTGATGCGGACCGTCCCCGAATGACCCCCAGGTCATGAGATAGTCTCCGCGGGAATTGAACTTCACGATGCGGGCATTGGAGCCGGGGCCATGTCCGTCACCGACAAAGATGTCACCATTAGGAGCAACGAGCACTGCTGATGGCATGTTGAACGTGTCCGGCCCGTCGCCAGCAATGCCGGGTTGGCCCAGAGTCATGAGTAACTCACCTTCGGGACTGAACTTGAACACCTGATGCCCCTTGCCCTCGCTGACCGTATCGATGTCCCGTGAACCGACATCGTCCGTCACCCAGACATTGCCATCCCGGTCCACAAACAACCCATGGGGTCGCTGGAACAGATTTGCGCCAAAACTGCGGAGATGATTGCCGTCCCGATCGAACTGCATAATCGGGGCAAGATCCGATCCGCGGCAATTCTCGGGCCCGCAACGATCGAAGACCCAGAAAGACGAGCCGTCGGGATGGATTGCCAGGCCCGAGGTGGCGCCAATCGATCTGCCGGCCGGCAGTTTGAAGAACGTTTCGTCTATGGTGTAGTCATCACTGGGGGTGAAGCGGGCATCCGAGTCCTGAGAGCATACCGTGGCAGAGCAGAATAGCAAAAGCATTGCCGCGAATGTCGTCTGAAGTTGGGTATTGTTCCGACTTGGCATAATCGTATTGCTCCACTTCAGTCCACGTGAATGATACCCAGATTTCCGTCGATTTCGATTTCAGTTCCCCATTGAGCAGACAGGCGCGCCATACGTTCCAGGATGTGTTGCGCGTGTTGCCCGGTTGCCATGCGGGGAATGCCCAACCTGGAGTCAGGACCGTTTATCCCCAGCTCAACAGGGTGAAGTCGTACTTCCCTCAGAACCCCGTTCTGGTAGTGGCTGGTAGCTACCAGGCTTTCCAAAGACTGAGTAGAGCCCCCGAAATTTCTGGAGAATTGCTGCATTCTTCTTTGTGGGTCTGAATCTGCAGCACCGACAGCAATCGGTAATTCCCACTGCGCTTCCCGAAAAAACTCACCCAGACCATAGAAGATCGGTTTACCTTTGTAGATTTCGATGCCGCGTAATGTTTGCACTCCCGTACCAACAAACACATCCGCGCCGGCATCGATAGCCTGGTGAGCCAGATCCACGTAGAACTCTGGCGGGCGCGTGCTCAAATGCTGAAACTCCACGACCGACTGACTCTGATGAATGTGAGCGGCGGTAATAACAAAGTCCCCCAGCTGGCGGGCGTTGCGAATACTTCTGAGCGTACGGTCCACGTCATTGTCATCCAGGGTATAAACCACTGTGCCGGGAATCTCATCACCCCGGATTACTCGATAGCTGGGATCATTGCGACCTGAACTCGAGGCAGGAATGCTTATACCCGTATCTGGTGAAGCGCTGGCTACGGGCCGCGGATTGTCATAGTTTTCGCGGAACTCCAGGAATCCCTGGCGAACCTGCTGCAGCGCATCGTACTGCTGCGCAGATACCAGGATAGTTTCTCTGTAGTTAAGCATGTTGAGGCCGGGTCTTCCTCCCAGATTTCCGTTACGCGCTGTCGCCGCAAGTCGATAGTGCTCCGGGAAGATGGGGGCATGTGCGCCGACCAACGCGGCGCGTCCCTTTGCCAGTTCGAGGAAAACCGGTGCGGCGGCTTGTTGCAGGTTTCGGCCGCTGCCAGCATGAACAATGCCCGCTTCATCCAACAAAGCATTGGTTGAAAACATGCCTTCGAACTCAGAATCAAGAAGATGGTTCTGGGCGCGATTTACCATGTCGATTCCCATCAATCTGATGTCTGCTGCGACCTCATGGGTGCCAACAAAACCATTGAGGGGGCCATCGAATTCTCGCAAATTCGCCAGCTCACCTTCCATATTTGCCACTGCAAGATCGGCATTTCTTAGCAGGTCAAAAACCGCCTGTACTTCAGGGTCCGCAAGCCGGGACGCGGGACGGCGGATCATCAGGTCACCAACGCTTGCGAGGACAAAGTCACCTGCCATGGTCATTGCCCGATCTCTTTCGGCCAGAGTCGGCAGTTCGGTCTGAGCTGATAAATTGTTTGCAAGGCCGCTCGAAAGTAGCAGCAGGAATATAATTGAACGCGAAGCGATATGAATTGGCCGACTCAGCAATTTATAAACTTTCATGGTAGTTCCCGGGGCCCATTTCAGGTGCCTGTTTTTATTGTGTCAGGTGTTATCTCTGCCTCGTGGCAGTGGCGCAGGAAGAAAACAGCTCCGTGCGAACCTCCACGCCTTTCTCGGCCAGCCGTGCCTGATCGGCACAGGACACATTGGTGTGTCTCAGCTCGACAATATCCCCAGCACCAATTCCCGGGTTTTCAAACAGGGCTTCAATGTCAGTCAGGTCAGGATTGAAACGCAGGTCAAGCTGCATCAGGCTGGTCAAGCCGCTCAGTGGCGAGATATCGGTAATGTCGTTGCCAGTGAGTTCCAGGTACTCTAACGAGGCAAGACCGCGCAATGGCCCAAGATCAGTAAAGGAGTTTCCGGCCAGTCGCAATTCAACCAGGGACGTCAACCCGCTTAATGGTGTCAGGTCGCTGATATCCTGGGTGTGAATATTGAGATCCACCAGCTTGGTAAGATTGGCCAGCGGGCTTATGTCGGTCACGGCATTGGTGAACAATATCCCTGTCGCTCCCATGTGGGTCCTGGGGACCTGACCACCGATGAAGTCACCGTGACGGTGCATGCGCAGTACCCGCAATTCGGTCAGTTCACTCAGGGCACTGATATCGGTCAGGGGATTTTCGGCAATGCGCAGGCGGACCAGCCTGGTCAATCCGCGTAACGGGCTGATATCGGTGATCCAGTTTGTATGCAGGTTGAGATTTATCAATCCGGTCAGTTCGGCCAGCGGGCTGATGTCGGAAAGACCCCGGTTCCGAAGCGCGAGGTCGGTCAGCCCTGTGAGATTCTGTATGCCCGACAGGTCATGGAACAGGTGGTCAGGATCCTGCCACTCTGGTGATCCTGAAACAGACCTCCGGGCGCCTGGTCCGGAAGCATCCAGCTGTGTTAACTGTCCCGCGCGGGCACAGCTAAGGACTTCCGCTGGACCAAGGGACAGCGCAGTACGTACTTCTTTCTCCAGCACCGGGTCGGCAAAAGTCACTATGTCAGAGGCGGAGTGATCCCGGCAATGGTCAGTGGGCAGAAGAACTTGCTGGGCCCTGGCTCCGGTACATGAAGCAAGCAACAGCACAAGCAGGATAAATTGTTCAGTAACATGTTTCATGGTGATTTTCCTTCAACGGACTTTGACAGCAGTGAGCCGGTTACGGCATCTGCCCGGTAGTCGACTTGATCCAAATCTCGTCAATCTCCAGTGCGTTTTTGTTCAGCTTTTTAATCAGCCTTTTGGTGAACTTTCAGCGAGCTTATAAATAATCTTACAGTCAATTAATAGTGAACCTTTAACGAGCATCCAGTCAGCTACAGATATTTTAAAAAAATTTTCGATCGTGTTTCAGCCCGTCCATGCAGATGCTTCACTACAGTTTACTCAGCGATTCTGGAAATGACATCAATGGCTGTCAGCGGGTTCGCGTCGTCTCCCGGGTCGTGAAAAAATCCGGCCAGGACGTTTACTGAAACCGCCGGGCTGGCTTCAGCGATACAGGCAATGACATGATTATCCGGATCGTCATCGCCGAGGGCGAGAGGATGTACGACACTGCCATTCAGGAGTTGCACAGAAATCGCCGTGCGCTGGGGCTCAGCAAGCGCGGTGCCCTGTGGCCCGGTTACTCCGCCTTCCCAGGTCAACTGCACTGCCTGAGTGGTCGCTGCAGGGCATTCCTCTTCCAGTCCTGGAGTATCCGGCGCAAAGCGCTCGGCAAGCACCAGGCTTGGCCCTGCGGTAAGCAGCGTTACCTGCTCTATTGTCAAGCCCTCCAGTGAGTTCCCATTGACGTCTTCAAGTTGTTCCACCACCTCAACACTCAGGGGCAGAGCGTCCCCCGGACTGAAAGCGCCAATGAGCAGCACCGTGCGCTGTTCGAGCGATTCCAGCGCAGGTCGCAGGGTGGCACAAAGCGGCGTGACAGTTTCTCCAGCACTGGTTGCTACGGCGAACGCCGTTGGAGCAATTGATGTGCTGTTTATCTGCACTGAAAAAATCACGGGCATGCCATCCTGTCCAGCCACAGGCGGCATCCCACAAAGTCGGGTGGCCAGTGCCGGAATGGGGTCAAGTCCGTGGTACGCAGACAGGATACGCGGTTCTTTCTCATCGTGGTTTTCAGCGACCCCATTGTTAAGCGTTTCATTAACTGCTTCATTCACCGCTACCCGGATCTTTTTATCATCCGGTAGATTCTGCTGCGCATTGGCAGCAACCATAAAGCAGAGCATGATTGTCAGCATGATTTTTTTCATTCTATTAAACACTTCCTGAGTTATTCACCTTAAGGTATTTCTGCACGTCGTGAAGAAAAGCGAGACGCATGTGCGGATCCCGGTCGTAGTTGGCCATAGCAGCAAGCGTGGCAGAAAAACTGCCGGCTCACGGTTCGTATCGATACACTCTCAGTCGTCCCGGCACACGCCCGCCAGATATCGATACTGCCAGGTACTGTACCCCGTCGATCATATAAGTCATCGGGCTACCTGTCTGTTGCGCCGGCATTACCAGGCTGCCAAGCTGTTCGCCAGTGAGCTTGTCATAGGCACGCAGCAACGCTTCCTGCTCGCCGTCAGTGTTGGTATAGCTGCCGCCGTCTCCGGCAATAACCAGTGTGCGGGTAACCAGAACTCCTACGCGTCCAGCCTGGCCGGTACGGGGTATGTCCAGTCCTGCCAGTGCGGGATGATTGCGGATGGAATCCGGAGTCTCACCGTGAACAGCTTTCCAGAGGATTTCGCCTGCATTCAGATCCAGCGCCACTATCTGGCCATAAGGCGGTTTGATCAGGGGCAGGCCATCCACGCGATAGCGCGGCGCACGCCGTGACTGCAGGTTGATATAGTCCATATCGGAGCGGTCTGGACGATGACTCATGGATAAATTACCCACATCGGACTTGGTGAAAATGTACATGATGCCGGTTTCTGGATCGGCTGCGCCCCCTGGCCAGTTGGCCCCGCCGGTTTGCGAGGGCATGATCAATGTACCGAAAGTACCGTCGTCGGCCTCGGCCAGCGAGGGGGGCGAATAGATATCACCATAGCGGTACTGCGACAGTATCTGGCGAGCCTTGGCTTTCAATTCCGGAGTGAAATCGATTAATTCATCGTCACTGAGGCCCTGGCGGGCGAACGGTGGTGGCTTCACGGGAATAGGCTGGGTCGGGGAAAGTCGTTCGCCGGGCACATCCGATGGCGGTACGGGTACTTCTTCAATGTCGAACAGAGGCTCGCCGGTCACCCGGTCCAGCTCTAACTCGTTGAAGTTTTCGGCATCGATTATGGCAAGCGGAGAGTAGCGCGTGCTGGCCAGATCGCCTCCATAGGTTCGCCATTCCTGTTCCTGGGCCTGTAAGCAGTTGAATGCGGCCAGTGAGAACAGGATCCAGGGGAGCGTAAGCAGTCGGGAGCGCATACAACCGGTTCCAGGTACTGAAAAATTACTCTTTTTCAGTCATTGCCAGCCAGAGAGCGATTCTGTCTGGCTTCTCTTTCGGCAAGCAGCTTTTCATAGCCCTCATCGTCCAGGTGAGTGATGGCGATCCAGGCGTGGGACATTTCGTCACCGGTACGGCTGCCGCCGAAAACCCACTGGTCCGGATCCGGATTGTTGGGGTTGCTGGTGGTGTTGTCATACCACTGCTTGATCACCAGTACCTGACCCGGCGCCAGTAACGGTGCCACCTCGGGCTCGTAGATGTGGCTGTGATGCCAGGTTGCAGACCAGTTGGAAATCTGGCTGACGGGGGTGGTGCGACCGGAAGCCGGATCGTAAATTTCCAGCGAGGCCGCATTCATGCGCAGATGCCCGTGGGGCTGGAAGCTGTCGATACGCACCGGGTGATCGAAGCTGTGGAAGCCCTGGGTCATGGTGTTGCCATGCGGGGGTATAATCAGGTGGCCGTTTTCGTAGCCGGAGCGCATGGGATACTGGCGCAGATCCTGCTGGTAAACAGCTTCCTGCTCCATATATTGCTCGTCGTGAAACCACAGGCCGATTTCGACCACGTTGTCCCTGATCATCTCGCCCTGGGCGATCGCCCCCACACCACCGGGGAACATGTGGATAGACCACTGAATCTGTGCATCGGCGGGCAGAGTGCGGCAGACATCGAACGGAATTTTCTCCCCCCACTTGCCCATGGCATATTCGGTGAGCATGCCCGAGCGGCGCAGCTCACCGTATTCGTCTTCGACAAAGAGGATGGAATTGGCGTGATGGACCACTGCCGCCGCATCGCCGCGGGGCTTCACCTGCACTGCCTTGATGCAGCGCGAAGCAAGTGTCTCAGTGATGCCCGGGTCGACAAACTCCTTCAGCCACAGATCGTTACCGTTAGCAGGAATATCGATGGAGGATGATGGGACGATCATATCCGGTGCGCCATATTCGGCTTCGAAGTTCCACTGATCCGGGCTCCTCACCTGCGCGACCGGCGGCATCACGTCGATGTCGCCGCGGGGAGCACCCGCATCCACCCAGGCCACGATGGTATCTATTTCTTCCTGCTGCAGGCGCCAGTCGCCCACCAGGTCCTGGATGCCGATACCGTGGTCATAGGCGTAGGGCGGCATCTCGCGATTGGCCACCTTGAGCTGGATCAGCGGGGCCCAGGGGCGAACCTGGTCATAGCTGGTGAGCTGCATGGGCCCGATGCCGCCTTCCTGGTGACACACCACGCAATTGTCATTGATGATGCTGGCCACGTGCTCGTTATAGGTGAACTGCTCCTGGGCGACTATGCCCTGGTATCCGGCCAGTGCAACAGCCGCGAGTAGTGTATTGGCTGGTTTCATTTGCTTAACCTCTCCTGGAGCTTGTTCTCCATTGGACTCATTTGTTGTTCTCAGGTTATTGAAATCTACACGACAACTCCGGGACATGACTATAGGTAACCGGCCAGTCTGCTTTATACTGAGTACGAATATAGAATCTTCAGTTAATGTATCGGATGTTGGAAGTTTTGGATAGGGCAGGAAGCGCAATTAATAGCGCAAATACTCAATATTGCCACCCATCTTTACCCAATAGTTCTACAGCCAACTATCTTGCACTGGAATAGGGGAGCACCCATGAATTCTCCATTGAAAACAATCTATTGGCTGATCGCCGGATTCTGGCTGACTATGCCGATCGCAATGGCACAACCAACCCCTTTAGACCCGAGAACAGCCATGCCTTCGGCCTGTATCGCACCTTCTGACCAGACTGGCGGCTTGGAATTTACTCCCGATTCTTCCTACCTCCGATTAAACAGCGCAGGCAGCGAAGCCTATGCTTCCATCGACGGCGAACGCATGAAGCGTCTGGTCGAGCAACAGGCTGCAATTGCCCGACGTTACAGGCAGGCGGGCAATCAGTTCTGGGGACGCATTATTGGCACCAGTTCTGATCGGGAGACTGCGGACTGGATGATGGACCAGCTGCGCCAATCAGGCGTGGACAACGTACGACTCGATTCCATAGCGTTGCCGACTCAATGGCTTCCGCAAAGCTGGCAGCTGACTGTTGAGAGTGATGGCAGTGCCACGGAGTTGACCTCCGCCTGGCCGGCCTATGGTTCGGTGGGTACGTCACCGGCGGGTGAAAAACTGGAACTGATCGATGTTGGCCTGGGTATGGCGACTGATTTCCAGGGCAGGGACGTGCGTGGAAAAGCGGTTATTCTGCACTCAATCGCAACCAGCAGCACCGTATTCAATTCAGTGCGCAGAATTGGAGCGCTGGCCAGAGCGGAGCAACTGGGAGCGGCTGCCATATTCATCGTGCTTGAATTGCCAGGTAATCTGCAAACTGCGTTCTACAACGTAGGCACATCGGTGCCGACTTTTTCCATCGGTTCAGAAGACGGGGCACTGCTGCAACGCTTACTTACTGAAGCCGCTATGACCAAACCCGTGGAAATCCAGGTGCAGATGGAAGTTGATTATCTGGAAGGCTTAAGCACCTCCAGCGTACGCGGCGAGGTACCTGCTGCATCACCTGATGCCGAGAAAATTGTTATCGTCGCTCATCGCGATGCCTATTTTGAGGGCGCCGCCGACAATGCTTCCGGCGTAGCTACCGCTCTCGAACTGATGCGTTACTTTGCCCGGGTGCCCAAGGCAGACAGAAAGCGAACGGTGGCAATCATTGGCACTCCAGGGCACCACAACATCGCGAGAACAGGTCACAACTGGTTGTTCGAGAATCGACAATCCCTACTGGACAAGGCAGTGCTGTTAATCAATGCAGAGCATACCGCCCATGCACTGGTGGATCGCTTTGGTGATGATCTGTGCACCACAAACGCAATAGGTCCTTTTTCCTGGCAGATAAACGGTTCAAACAGATTGGCAGAAATAACACTGCAGACCTTCGATGAATTCGGCATTCCCCGTTGGGCAGAGACCGGTGGGCCGGCAGGGGAAATCAGCACAATTGCCGATCTTGTTCCCTCGATTGTGTTGATGCACGCGGGAGTTCTGCTGCACACCAATATTGAAACCACCGAAGCAATTCCCGCGGCCAGTCTCGCTGCTACCACAAGAGCGTATGCCAGAATAATCGAGCAGGTGAACAGTATGAGTTATGCCGAGCTAAGAAACCCTTGATCAACAATGTACAGACTCCCGCAGAGCACTTCTCTGGTCAGTCAGAGGTTCCCTGACTCAGTAACGCGAGCAGTGCATCCAGAGTTCAGATCAATTTTTGGAGAGAAAAAAGGATGACAATTAAAGCCAAAGCGGACAAGCTCTACAAATCATCTCTGACTGAACAAAAGGTGGAAAATATGATGTCGGTAAAAGAGAATTCTCTATTTCTGATTCTTCTGCAATGCGCCCAGGCTTTATTGAAGAGGATTATTCTGTTCTCGCTGTTTGTTTTCAGCTCCCAGGCGTTGCTGGCGCAGGATGATGATTTCGTTTTTTACTCTGACCTGGCTCGGGACTGGTATCAGGGTGGGGATTATTTCGAATGGACATCAACCACGGAAGACAATAACGACAGGAAGGTCAATGTTTTCTACCGCACCTGGGGAGATGAATCCAATCCGAAACTGGTGTTGATCCATGGTTTCCCGAATTCCAGTTTTGATTATTACAGGATGATCCCTTTTCTTGAAGAGGACTATCATATCGCGACGCTGGATTTTCCGGGTTCCGGGTTTTCAGATAAACCGCTTGATGGCTACAGCTACATGTTGGCGGAGAATGCAGAAATCGTTGATTTTTTTGTCCGGGAAGTGGTCGGGTTTGAGGACTTCGCGCTGTATACCCACGATCGGGGAGTGAGTATAGGTCTGGCTTTTCTCGGCAATTACCTGGATAACCCTGATCCGGATTACACCGTTAACTACCACTTTCTGTCCAACAGCGGTATGTTTCTGCCGCTGGCCAATCTGTCGCCCGGGCAAATGCGGATGCTCGATATTGATACCGCCGAGCAGATGCTGGCATCCCGTGCAGCCCAACCCAGGCGCACAGAAGGCGAGCCGGAATCGCTTGCCTATGCCGATATCTTCGCATTCAATCAAGGCAATATTTCCCTGATCTACGTTGGCCGGTACCTGTTGGAACGTCAGGCGAACGAAGTGCGCTGGCTGGAGAATCTGCCGCGCAGTCCGGTGCCGGTTGCCTATCTTTGGGGACTGGCAGATAACGTGAATCCCATTCGAATTGCCAATCATGTCTGGGATACCTACCTGAATGATAGAGAGGTGAAAAGCAGTTTCTGGGTCCTCCCCACGGCCGGGCACTATCCGCAGCGCGACAACCCCGAAGAAGTCGCGAAGATAGTCCGCATGGCGCTGAACGGCCAAATTCCCGACCGCGACGTCGAGGACCAATTCATGCGAAGTTATGGCGCAAGCAGATCCACCGAAGATGCCGTGTACGTGGGACATTCAATAATCGAGGAACTGGATTTCCCCAGCTCCATCGAATACACACCGTCCGGTTATCGTGTCTTGGATTAAGGAACTTCCTTACTAATCCAGAGGCTTCCAAGTGCGCACTACCTGCTGCCGTGGAACATAAGGCCCTAAAATTGCTTCTAAGGCCCTCTTAAAACAGGCTGCTTGTGCAGGGGAAGTTTAGGTCCTCGCAGTCAGCTCAGGATGGGTTAATTGTTATCCGGGTCAAAGAGTCACGGTTAAGGAAGTGCTTTCAGTAATACCTGGCGGGCCAGAACTTGTGCCGCAATAATACTCCGCGAAAAAGTCAGCATGACCATAAGAAAAGATCTCAATATGTTCCCGGTCTGGGGCAACTTCCAGCATACCTTCCTGAGACAACACGTAGACTATTACAGGGGTTTCTGGAATAAAGTTCCCAACTTCATCGAAGGCTTCAATGATGAAGTCTTCAAGGTATATTCTATCGCCTGGTCTGAGGTCGGAATTTGATAGTCGGATATCCAGCGACGAAGGTGTAGGTGCCTGGACACATTCCTGTCCTTCCTCGTTGAGGCTGCCCATGATGAGAGAAGCTGAATTACCTGGTTCGCTTGCAGAATAACCGAACGCCAGATCCCAGCTGTGTAGGGTACAAATATAGGCAGCACCGGTTGACTCTACGCAAGTAGTGAAAGCGCTAACCCGGCTTTCTTGTTGCGCCATGCCAGTGTTTGCAAAAATTGCGCATAATGTCAGAAAACCAGGAATCGAGAATTTGCAGTGGCGAATACATCGGTTCATTGCTGCTTCGTCCTCAGTTGGATTGATCGGATTGAAAGGACTCAACGGGAATTTCGTCCGCTGTTATACGTCCAACTTCATCAACGTAAGGTAAAACGTGGAGAAGTGTTTCATTAAGTAGGGCTCGGAAACCGGATGATTCCTGTAAGTAGAGGCCATAAATATAAGTTTCTCCATATCTTGCGACGTGCTTTGCCTGATAGCCGACAATAGAGATACGGGTAAGCAACTTGAAGTCCGACATGCTGAATCCTCTGGACACGAGATCTGTTGGGGAATCCACTTCAACCAGCCATTGAGGCGATTTTTGCGTATTGGGGCTTCCAACCAGGCGTATCAGAACATGAGGCTCTGCCCACTCCAATCCCGTGATTACGCCACTAAAGTGGGTCAGCGCAGCCAGATCCCTACAGGGATTTATCTCATGATGACCATAGCTGCTGCCTGCGAAAAAGGTGATAAAAACCAGAGCAACATAGTTCTTCATATCTGACTCCTAAGGAGCCTCTGGATAAGTTTGGAAATATCCTGGCTTTCAGGGGAGTTCACCAACAAGGCGCCTTGCCGCCGGCATGTGCCGGCCTGTCTAGGCGAGGGAACCCTTCTAAGCCAACAAGAGCCGCGGGCTCGCCTGCAAGCCCCGACAGAATCCCGCAGAGCACTTCCATACTTAATCAGAGGTTCCCTAGTATCGCTTTTGATCTTGCGTTATACAACATGGACTTCAAGCAACGCCTGTGTGCGTAGTTATTTTTTACAGTCATCGTTGATTTTCTGTCGCTGCCCATTGAGAGCTGTGTTGATTCCTCCGTTCAAACAGCATCCGGATAGCGCGTTCTCGGTGCTCGGTTGAATATCTTGTGCCTTTTTTCGTAAGGGTCTATCCTCTCCAGAATTAGAACTTCCGGTAATCCCGTAACGATTCTGTGCCGGACGTTATGTTTCAAGCAGGGATCACCGCCAGTGATTTATTTTGATATAGACGACACGCTTCTCGACTACAAGAGATCACAGGAACTGGCAGCTCGAGAGTTCGCAGATATTTACTCTAGTCATATTCGCGATCAAGATGCTTTCGTTGCTGAGTGGGACAGGATCACTGAGCAGCATATGGCGCGCTACCTTGCAGGCGAACTGACGTTTCAGGAGCAACGCCGTTGCAGGATTAGGGATAGTTTGGGGCTAGATCTTTCTCCCAGGGAAGCGGATGAGATATTTGATGATTACTTTCAGGCCTTTGAGGCATCGTGGCGTCTATTTCCTGACGTTGAAAGCGCTCTAGACAGACTTGCCGGTATACGAAAGGGAATCATAACGAACGGCGATAAAGGGCATCAACGCTTCAAGTTGGAAAAATTAGGTATATTGAGTCATTTCGAAGTGGTTTTAACTCCCGCGTGCGCTGGCGCGCCGAAGCCTGAGATTGCGATCTTCAAGCTAGGGGCGGAGCGCGCTGGGAAGCTTCCAGGTGCATGCTGGTATATCGGCGACGACTACAAGATCGACTACCACGCCGCCAAGGACGCTGGGTATCGATCCCTTTGGCTCAATAGGAAAAATGGTCCAGAGTATTGTGAGAGCCAAGGCAAGGATCTACATGGACTCGTTAGTCGGGTGTTGGAAATATAACAATTACATACAATGCGCGCCTTCGGCGCTGGACGCAGCTAGCGCTGCGCCGCTGATGAAAAGGCGCTATGCAACGATACCATGGCTATCAATAACCTGAATATTCGTGCTCTTTCTATGGATGACTGGAAAACATATAAGTCTCTGCGGCTCAGCTCAATGAGAGATTCGCCTGATTCCTTCGGAGCAACCTTAGACCGGGAGACTAGTTACCCCGATGAAGAATGGCTGTCCCGGTTGGATCCATCGGATCGTGCTGCAACCGCATTGCCCCTTGTAGCAGAAATTGAGGGCACGCCCGTTGGTTTAGCCTGGGGGCTCGTTCATAAGCAGAGTTCCAAAGAAGCGCATATATATCAGATGTGGGTAAAACCTGAAGCCAGAAACAAAGGTATAGGCCGCAAGTTAGTCGAAACTATAATTTCATGGGCGCGGGACTCCCAACTCACGTCACTTGCTCTCTCGGTAACTACGACGAATAATGCTGCGGTTTCACTATACGAATCAACTGGCTTTGTATCCATAGGTGAGGCTGAACCACTCCGACCGGGTTCGACACTTAAGGCACAGTCAATGGTCTTAGAACTGATAGACAATATTGCGTAGCAATGAATTCAAAGCGGGAAGTAGCACTACGCGCTACACCGCTTAAAAAGTGCGACACATATTCAACAGTGCATCAGCTTAAATTAGAAACAGAAAGGTTAGCCCTCCGTGGTTACGACCTGGATGATGCGGAACGAGTCGCAGAGCTTGTGGGCAATTATGAAGTTGCAAAAACAACTCAGAATATCCCTCACCCGTATTCCTTGGAAATGGCGAAAAATTGGATCAGCTCGCACGCTCAAAGTCTCAATGAAGGCGATAGGATTGCATACGCTATTCTGGTAAAAGGTCCAAGGGAATTAGTAGGGACTGTAAGCCTTATTGATATCCAAGAATGCCAAGCTAGCCTGGGTTACTGGATTGGCCAACCATATTGGGGAAAGGGATATTGCACCGAAGCCGTTTCAGCGATATTAGATTACGCATTTGCCGAGCTTCGTATAGAGAGTGTGTACGCCGATCACTACTCGAACAATCCAGCATCAGGGAAAGTAATGGTTAAGAACGGAATGCAGTATATTGGCCAGAGAGATGCGATTGACAGGAATGGCAATATAGTTAAGATCAACAGATACGAAATTTTCAACACGTAACAATGAGATCAACGAGGAAGCTGCGAGCGGCTCCCATTATTCACTCCCTGGCTTTATAAAGTGATACTCGGACCCCGGCTAAACAGAGAAGAAAGCGATCAGGAATGTATAAGAACATCAATGATCCTTTATGGGCTCATATCGACTTTATACATCTGAAGTCACTCAAAGAAATTGATAAATTTCTAGCGTCGCTGGCAAGTACAAAGTCAGTTGGCTGAAATGCTATTAGTTTGTCACACGTCAGTTAGTTGGACTAAACGGCGACTGAATAAGTAAATATGAACCGAGTCGGTTTTTCCCTATGCATAACAAAGTCTATACCAATTCCGAAGTCTACGATTTAGCGTTTTCCTATCGTAACTACGATAATGATTCACAGACCTTGCTCAGGTGGTATAAGGAGCTAACGGGTAGGCGCAGCGAGCCAGAAAGGATTCTGGAGCTCGCCTGTGGTCCTGGTCGTATGTTGTTGAGGTTGTGCTCCAATGGGTCTTCTGGAAATGGAATCGATATTAGTGAGGAGATGTGCCAATTTGCAAAGCAGTTAGCCGATGAGTCAGGGGAAAACGTGCGCATTGATTCAGGGGATATGACTGAGTTCGCGCTGAATAAGGACTTTGACTTAATCGTAACCATGCTCAACTCGATATCTCATATTACTAGCACTGGACAATTAGAAAGGCACTTTGGTTGCGTAAGTAAACACCTTGCGTCTGGTGGGCTCTACCTTATTGAAACTACTCGAATCGATGTATGCTCCCGGGTACCAGGTTCCAAGTGGAGTGTTTCCAGAGGGAAAGACCATTTGAACATTTGCTGGGGAGGGGAGGGCAAGTTTGAACACGCGAATATTACAGGAATTGTTGGTGATCAAAGAATAGATATCTGTGAGAAGTTTCCGATGCGGTATTGGAAAACGTCTGAGTTACTATGCGCTGCTGGAACGTCTGGCCTATCTTTGGCGGGGTGCTTTGGAGACTTCTCGAAGGATACATCGACTGAGCTCGAATCATGCGTAAAGCTGACCACTGAGCAATGTGGCCTTCATCAGTGTATCGTCTTCACCTGCTAGTTCGTCTGTAAGTTACACAAATTCTCGACAAAATCGCATTCCGCAACCTGATACATTTTCGATATCAGGAGCTTGATATACCCATGCCCATTTCACTCAGCTCGCCAGAAAAACGCGCCCTGCTAGATGTAAGGTAACCGTCCGGCAAACCCATCTTGTCACCTCCGCCCGATCCGCCGATAGTGTCCACCTATTTTTAAGTGGACACCATCATGAACGAGTTAAGCGTATTCGCCACACCTGTTAAGCGTCGAAGGTTTACGCCGGAGTTTAAACACAGGATCGTTGCAGCTTGCAAAGAACCCGGTGCGTCGGTTGCAAGGGTCGCCAGGGAACACGACCTTAATGCCAACTTGGTCAATAAGTGGATTCGTCAGGCCAAAGCGAACACGTTACCGGCGGTCACACCAGCTTTTGTAGCACTGCCGGTCAATTCAGTGCAAGCGTCACGACCTGGTCCGGGTAGCGGAGCGGACGAGCGTATCCAGCTGGAGATTCCCTTCCGTCAACAATCGATCAAAGTGAGTTGGCCAGTCTCTCAGTCGGATCGTTGTCTGGCGCTGCTGCGTGAACTGCTACAGTGATCCGCATTGACGAGATCTGGTTGGCCACCGAACCGCTGGATATGCGCGCCGGACCGGACAAGGCGCAGGCCCGGGTAGTCCAGGTGTTTGGCAGTGCCAGACCCCATTGCGCTTATGCTTTTACCAACAAGCGCGCCAACCGCATGAAGGTGCTGGTGCATGATGGCCTTGGGCTCTGGCTGTGTGCTCGACGCCTGAACCGGGGCAAGTTCCACTGGGCCGAACCCTGGCGCGGCAAGCACCTTGTTGTGGATGAAGAGCAACTTCAGGCGCTGGTTCAGGGGCTGCCGTGGCAGCGCCTCGGTGAGGCGAGCGTCATTCGTGCTTTGTAGTGAATGCCGGGCCCCGTTTGTGTCGCACTGACCGCCCATCGATGGCATACTTGGTCCATGTCACATCCCGACGTGAGCCAGCTTAATGCCGAGCAACTACGAGCCCTGACTGCCTCGTTGTTCTCGCGCCTCGCCGAGCAGGAATCGTTGCTAAAAACACTGAAACAGCGGGAAGAAAACCTGCAACAGCAAGCGGATCATGCTACTCGCCTTGAGCATCGCAACCGCTTTCTTGAAACACTCAATGCAAAACTGACCCACGAAATGGCGTTACTCAAACGCCACCGATTCGGCAAACACAGTGAACAACTGAACGTTCTGCAACGCACTCTCCTGGAAGATATCGTTGACGCCGACGTGGGCGGCATCGAGGCGGAGTTGGAGGCGGCGCAGGCTGACCCGCTCTCACAGACCAAGCCAAAACAGCAACCCAAGCGTGTGGCGCTGCCACCGGAGTTGCCGCGCTGGCTGATTGAGCACGAGCCGGACAACACCCGGTGCCAGTGTGGCTGTCAGCTCCAGCGGATTGGCGAGGACGTCAGTGAGAAGCTGGACTATACCCCCGGCGAGTTTACCGTTGAGCGGCACGTCCGTGGCAAATGGGTGTGTAAAGACTGCGAAACGCTGGTTCAGGCCCCGGTACCTGCGCACGTAATCGACAAAGGGCTGCCCACTACCGGCCTGCTGGCTCAGGTGCTGGTGGCCAAGTACGCCGATCACCTGCCGCTGTACCGTCAGGAAAAGATCTTTGAGCGAGCCGGGCTGGCCATTCCCCGTTCCACGCTGGCCGAATGGGTAGGCCGCTGCGGTGTGGCGTTGCAGCCCCTAGCTGATGCCTTACGCGAGACCATCCTGAGCCACCCAGTGGTTCATGCAGACGAGACGCCGGTGCCGATGCTGTCGCCGGGCAAGAAGAAAACCCACCGCGCCTATATCTGGGCCTACTGCACAACGCACAATGCCCAGACCCGGGCAGTGGTCTATGACTTTGCGCCCAGCCGTGCCGGGGAACATGCCCGGGCCTTCCTGGGCGACTGGCAGGGCAAACTGGTCTGTGACGACTACAGCGGCTACAAAGCCGGCTTCGGTCAGGGTATCACCGAGATCGGTTGTATGGCCCATGCCCGGCGCAAGTTCTTTGAGCTGCACGCTGCCAACAAGAGCACCCTGGCGGCCAGCGCGCTGGAGACCATCGGTCAGCTGTACGAAATAGAGCGCCAGGCCAGGGATCTGGATGACGAGCAACGGTATCGATTAAGGCAGCAACGAGCTGGGCCACTTCTGGATACCTTCCATACCTTGCTGCTGGCGCAGCGGCAAAAGGTGCCGGAGGGTTCGGCCATAGCCAGAGCTATCGATTACAGTCTGAAGCGCTGGCGCGCGTTGACTCGCTACCTGGAAGATGGCGCGGTGCCTATCGACAACAACTGGGTCGAGAATCAGATCCGCCCATGGGCGTTAGGTCGTTCCAACTGGCTGTTCGCCGGATCGCTGCGCAGCGGTCAGCGCGCGGCTGCTGTGATGAGTCTGATACAGTCAGCCCGGATGAACGGGCTTGACCCCTACGTCTATCTGAAGGATGCCATGGCCAGGCTACCGACTCAGAAGGCCAGTCGCATTAATGACCTATTGCCACATAACTGGCTACCGGAATAGCAAGACGTGATGGCCGGACGCTTACGATGTAAGGGATACGCCGTACTATGAACGAGTTTCCGATGCAGATGAGGTTTGGATACGCCCTAAATAGCGTGTCCACTAGGGCTAAGTTTTACCGGAAAATCGTGTACTGACTTACTAACTCTGTTCCTGAAATTCAATAATAGCAAGACAGGAGACTGTAAGGACTATAGCCATCAATGCACTCAAGTCTGTGTTTAGCATACTCTCCGGAAATATCCTCAACGGCAGGTCCGAATATGGCAGATTATTCAATTTTAAAATGAATCCCTCCAGAGAATTCCTTATCACATCCGGACTAGCAAGAAGTAATGAAACGGTTGTCCAAACGATGGCAATTTTCATGATTAGTTTTTCAGATGACAAACTAGACGTTTGGAGCTGTAGATCAACTAGCTCACTGAACCCGTCATCTTTAACCTCTAAAGGCTCCGTGAGCAACTTATCTAATCTGTTGGATTCAGGGCTATTGTTCATGTGCTTTGGTCTCAATTTTCGTATTCAATACCTAGTATTTGGGCTAATTTGGCCTTTCCGCGGAAAATGTGTGTTTTCACCGTCCCAAGCGGAATTTCTAAAATATCGGAAATTTCACTATGCGAAAATCCATAACTATAACAAAGTGTGATTGTGGCAGTCTCATCCGAGCTTAGTTTGGTGATTGCACGTTCAAGCTCGAGCTTATCAAGGTCTGGAGAATCGTATTTGTCTTCTATCAACTCAATTTCGTTCTGTGATTTTTCGAATAAATTACTGCGTCGGTTACTTCGGCGTTTGTGTTGGAGAAAACAGTTAAATGCTATTTGGAACAACCAGCCAGAAAAATTGTCATTTCTAGAATAGCTTGATATTTTTTTATAGGCGAGAACGAAGGTATCTTGGGCTAAGTCATCTGCCAGTGCATAATTTTTAGTTAGCCGGATAAGAAAAGCCCGTACTCTGCCCTGGTAAATTCTTACCAGGGCAGAAAATGCCTCAGTGTCATTGTTGAGACATGCACGGTTCAATAATTGCTGTTCTTCTTTCAATTGGAAATGGCAGTACCACAAACAGTACTAATTTTCTCTAAGTCTGTATTTCGCAGAGACGAGAAATACGACGCCGATCAGAATAGGGATGGAACCAAGGATTAATCCAACAATTCCCTCTTCTATTAAGAAGCTAGTAGCTAGTGGGATTCCAATAGCAAGCCAAAGTAGCCCTTTTCTGATGTCAGTCTTGTAGTTACCTCGTGCATCACCCAGTATCTTCATAATTTCTGAGTCCGCATTGCCACCCAGCTCGGCGAGCTTAACCATTGCCTCGAGCTTGCGTACATTGGAAAAATACCGGAATGCTAGTATTAAACCTACTAGTCCTAACACAGAAATGAAACCAATTGCGTCAGCCATATACCCTCCTATTGTCGACAAGATTGTAACTATGTAATGCCATTGGGATTTAATTTGGATTCATATTGTCAAAAATATTTTTAAGCCATCGATTCTGATACAAGGTTGAATTCCTGCTCAGCTATAACATGGGAAGATTAATATTAGATAAAGAAACTACGCTGAATCGCAGTTGGCTTCAGGTAACGAAACTTGACGGATTATAGAGCAGAAAAATACAAAAGCGGACGTAGCCATTGGCTTATTCTACTTTCGCTTCCCGCTTAATAGCGGACATTAACGTCCTGAATAATAGGAGCACTCAGTGCTACCTTGTTGATTTGTTCGTTATGTTCCGCCTACTCATAGCGTAAACATGAATAGCACAAAGAAGCCCGCAATGGCGATTAGTAATGTTATGTATATTATTCTGATGATCCTAGCTTTTTCCCGCTCTGATTTAGCTTTAAGATCACAAACCTCTTGGTCCGATAACTCAGAACAGTGCGGACATCTTTGTTCTTCTTTCCGGTATCTTAGCTCACATCTTTCACATTGGAGAGTATTGAAACTTTCAAAATCGGGGATTGCTGCCATTTAAATATTCCAATGTCGCCTAAGGGTTCCATGCAGCACAAGCTAAGGAGGCTGTATATGTCATCTGTCAGAATATCATAACCTAAAAGCCGACATTCCTGCGGCGTTGCTGGAAGGCAGAAAACGGCCGCATAGCAGACATTCTAATCGCCGAGAACTGCAGTTACGTAGTAGCCGTTCGTCGCCAAATGGCGACTTGACGATATTGTTAGGCACCTGAAACTGCCTTGATCAAATACCAAGGTCGTTCATCATTCATTTTTGGTATACCCCGTTGTGCCTCTTCAATCAGAGCATCGACCGTAGCTTCTTGGAGTTCCCGACGCAAATCAGACTCATGTTTTAACCATTGACCATACAAGTTTCGCCACAGACTAGAAACTTCGGGACGCTCTGATATGCTGACATTGTCAAAGCCCATCTGCTCAAGTCCTTTGCTCCAGTGGAATCCCAACTTTTTGTAATGTCTGCTATTTAGGCCAAGTTCTCTAGCTGTAAATACGAAGGCTCCATTTGGCTTCAAAATTCGCCGAACCTCAGATAGAGCACTTTGAATGTCTTGAGTAGCGGGAAGTGCGTCAATACTAATTACCGCATCCGCAACTGCGGACGCTAACCCAGAATCACTAAGGTTCCCAATAGAGAATGTGGCTGGTTCAGTTAGCCCCCATTCAACAACACGATCAGTGGCTATCGAAATAGCGTCACTACACCGGTCAATACCGATGAGCTTTACTCCCTTTTTTTCAGCCAGCCACAATCCCGCTCCTCCTGTGCCGCACCCAAGGTCAACAAGTACTTTACTTGGACTCAGGACCAAATCTTGATCAAGTTGTTGTAGTAGTCGATGTGTACAACTACTAAATGGCGCTACTTCCACAGGGTACTGATTTCCCCAAGCGTCTACCCACAAAGACGCGAACAATGGACTGCCCCAACGATCAGCATGAAAACTGTATTGTGAATTGGGCACTGCGCTAGTCTCCACTTAATGCCTAACGTTTTGGTAGTATGACGGACTATCCGGTATTGCAGGCACTGTATCAGGCTAAACAAAAACTGGTCGGCTTCATGCTCCTCAAGACCCTCACAGCCCGACGTATGAAGGCGCAGCTGCCACGGTACTTCGAGTTGCTGGAACAGCTACAGGAGAGCCCACTACGGGCACTGGCGAAGACACTGACCAACTGGATGGAGCCAATCGTCGCGATGTGGCGATTCAGTAAAAGCAATAGCATCACCGAGGGCTTCCATAACAAGATGGAAACGATCTCGAGGCGGGCTTATGGTTTCAGAAATTTTGAAAATTATCGATTGAGAGTGCTGACCCACTGCGGGTGGGATGGGATAATCAATCGGATCAATATGAATACCCATCCCCCGTTAATGGGGTAGAGCCCCTATGTCCCCGGAATGGACCGCCTTTTATTGGTGGGCCTGGAAGGACTCGAACCTTCGACCAACGGATTATGAGTCCGCTGCTCTAACCAACTGAGCTACAGGCCCCTTGATACCGGGGGTGGTGAAGTAGTGCTGTTCTTCGCTGTTTACTTGTCACTTCGGTTCCAGCTGCCCGCCAGGGGGCATCGGAAAACCAAGACGCGCATTATATGCGGCCCCCGGGTGCTTGCCAACATCGGTGGCGGGGCGATGGGCGTCCCCCGCGCAACAAGGCCGGAGTGGCAGGCAGTACCGGTAAAGAGAGGTCTGGAAAAAGGTCTGGTAAAGGAGGCCCGGTCAAGGTCCCCCGGTTGATGTGCAAGTGCGGGGCTGTCCCAAACACGCTATCATAGCGGTCAGGACGCCGATGTCCCATCACTAACCCCAACTGCTCAATTCACCCGGCGTCCAATCGAGGAGAATAATGTTGACTCAATTCCACAGAATTACGGCGCTGCTGGTGCTGTCGCTGTGCAGCTCGCTGGCGAGTGCACAGGCAGTAACGGTGCTGTACGGCGATCGCGTCGTCGAGTTGCAGGAAACCCTGCCCGACGCCACGGATCTCTGGGTGAAACCGGCTGATCTGACGCGTATCAATGATTTCGAACTGAAACCGGAAGGTGCCTGTTTCGAAGCCCTTTGTATTCCCGTGTTGCAGGATCGCGACAGCGAGATGTTCATCACCCGTCAGGGTCAGGGCTGGTTCAATGTGACCGAGCTGGCTGACAAGGTGCGGCAGGCCTGGGTGGCAGACTACGACGATGCCATCTGGAGCTTTGGCGAAATGCCGGTGAAGCGGCAGAGTTTTCTGCGCGGCGGTAAGGCACCGGATTTCGAATTGCCTGATCGCGATGGCAACCCGGTGCGGCTTTCTGATTTTCGCGGCAAGAAGGTCCTGCTGTTAACCTGGGCCTCGTGGTGAGGATGTCGACTTGACGTGCCCGTGTGGCAAGTGATTTACGACGAACTCAAAGACCAGAATTTCGAAATTATTTCAGTAGCCCAGGACTCCGGTGGCGAAGCGGCCGCAGGTCCTATTTACGACGATGGCAACGTAACCTATACCGCCATCATCGATGTGAATCATCACATCAGCGCGCTTTACAACCTGGTCAATGTCCCGTCAGGGGTATGGATCGACGAGGAAGGCAATATCGCCCGTATCAACGAGGGAACCTACGCCAAGGTGCATGCCAACGGAGCCTTCGGCACCGACGACTACGTGCCGATCGTGCGCGATTGGGTTGCCAAGGGAGCCGAGAGCGAGTACGTCTGGGATCGCAACCGGGTGCGGGAAAACATCGTGCAGCGCACGCCGGAAGCGGAACGGGCCCAGCCGGCGTTTCGACTGGGAACTCATTACTTCACCAGTGGCAACGATCAGAAGGCGGAGCACTACTGGACCATGGCCCAGGAGCTGGATCCCACCAGCTGGAATTACCTGCGCCAGGACCTGCAGTACGAGGACGGCGGTTCGGCAGGACCGGAGTGGCGGGCCCGGCGCGACCGGATAGAAAGTGCCGGTGGTACCTACTATAAACCGTTGGATATCGAGCCCAACTGAGTCGCCGGTTGAATGTCCGATGGCCTGGTTGAACAGCCAGGCTGACAGGCATGTGCAACAGGCAGGTCAAAACGGCTGGCAGGTCAGGAACGTCAAAGAAAGTTGGCGGAATGGCCTGTCACGAGCCTGACCAGTTAAAGCCCAAAAAAAAAAGGGCGCAATCAGCGCCCTTTTTTTATGTGTGTCAGCAGTGCCGGCCCGGTAGTAAGCCGGCGACTGGCTCCCGGATGTGGTTATTCGTCCAGGAAGCTGCGCAGGTGATCCGAGCGGGTCGGGTGGCGCAGCTTGCGCAGGGCCTTGGCCTCGATCTGGCGGATGCGTTCCCGTGTGACGTCGAACTGCTTGCCCACTTCCTCCAGGGTATGGTCGGTATTCATGTCGATACCGAAACGCATGCGCAGCACCTTGGCTTCCCGGGCGGTAAGGCTGCCCAGCACTTCCCGGGTGGCTTCCCGCAGGCCTTCGTCGATGGATGAATCCACCGGTGAATCCACCGTGGCGTCCTCGATGAAATCGCCCAGGTGGGAATCCTCGTCGTCGCCGATGGGGGTCTCCATGGAAATGGGTTCCTTGGCGATCTTCAGCACGCGACGGACCTTGTCCTCGGACATTTCCATGCGCTCGCCCAGTTCTTCCGGCGTGGGGTCACGGCCTTTTTCATGAACCATCTGCCGGGAAATCCGGTTGAGCTTGTTGATGGTCTCGATCATGTGCACCGGGATACGGATGGTGCGGGCCTGGTCCGCGATGGAACGGGTAATGGCCTGACGGATCCACCAGGTTGCATAGGTGGAGAACTTGTAGCCGCGCCGGTATTCGAACTTGTCCACGGCCTTCATCAGGCCGATATTGCCCTCCTGGATCAGGTCCAGGAACTGCAGACCGCGATTGGTGTACTTCTTGGCGATGGAAATAACCAGTCGCAGGTTGGCTTCCACCATTTCTTTCTTGGCCCGCCGGGACTTGGCTTCACCGATGGACATCTGTCGGTTGATGTCCTTGATCTCGGCGATGGTCAGTCCGTTTTCCTCTTCCATCAGGCGCAGTTTCTTCTGCGAGCGCACCACCTCGTTCTTGACGTTGACCAGCAGTTCCGAATAGGCCTTCTTGGCCTTGATGTGCTGGTCGATCCACTTTTCGTCGATCTCGTGACCGGGGAAGGTTTCGATAAACACCTTGCGGGGCATTTTCGCGCTGCGTACGCACTGCGTCATAATGGCCCGCTCGTGGCGACGCAGCCGCGTCAGGACGGCGCGGATGTGACTCAGCAGCGGATCGAACTGCTTGGGTGTCAGCTTGAAGCACTTGAACAGATCGCCCAGCTTGTCCAGTTCCTCGGCGGCCTTCTTGTGCCCCCGGCCGTTCCTGGCCACCGCGGCGGCGGCCTTTTCGTACTGCTTGCGCAGCTCGGTAAACCGCACCCTGGCTTCTTCCGGATCCGGACCGGTGGGGGCATCGTCGTCATCGTCATCGTCGATGGAACTGTCATCGTCGCTGTTGTTCGCCTTGGACGACACGGGCACCTGTACGTCCGTGTTCGGCAGGGGGATCTCGTCATCGTCGCCGGGTTCCTGGTAGCCGGTGATCAGCTCGTTCAGGCGTCGTTCTTCCGCTTCCACCAGGGCGTATTCGTTGAGCACGTGCTCCACGGTCCCGGGAAAATGAGCCATGGCCTTCATCAGCTCGCGAATGCCTTCCTCGATGCGCTTGGCGATGACAATCTCGCCTTCGCGGGTCAGCAGTTCCACCGTGCCCATTTCCCGCATGTACATGCGCACCGGGTCGGTGGTGCGGCCGGCCTCGTTTTCCACGGCAGCCAGTGCGGCAGCCGCTTCCGCCGCGGCCACTTCATCCTCGGTGCCGACATCGTCTTCGTCTTCGTTCATCAACAGCGCATCGGTATCCGGTGCGGTTTCGAACACCTTGATGCCCATGTCGTTGATCATCTGGATGATGTCTTCGACCTGGTCGGGATCTGAAATCGATTGCGGCAGATGGTCGTTGACCTCCGCATAGGTCAGGTAACTCTGTTCCTTACCTTTCGCTATCAGAGACTTGAGACTGGATTGCGGAGTATTGGTATCAGACATAATTTCCCGGGTTTGTGGTTGCTAGAGAGTTGGTTGCCTGCGGTTGACAGCGCCAAGGGCGCTGCCAGGGTCAACCTGGCAGCAGGACGATGACAGCCATTTCTGTCTGAAAAACAGCCGGCCATTGTACTGGGTTATTGGCAGTCGTGTACAGAGGTTTAGACCGGTCTGCCAGCTATTTGGTTCGCATCGGCGCAAGGCATTCCGGCGTCCCTGACGGTCAGCTGGTCTCGCCGGGGTCCGGGCGGTTGCCCAGCCGGTTGCGCAGGGTCTGCAGGGTCTTGTCGATATCCGCCTTTTTCCGCACATCTGACAATACCCTGTCAATAATTTGCCTGAACTCGTTCTCGATGCCGTCCCTGGGCGTGATCTTCTCGTCCCGCAACAACCGGGTCAGGCGGTTACCCACCGGCGAGTCGTAGAAATAGCCCAGCATGGCGTAGGTACTGATATCGGGGTCGCCCCGGACCAATTCAACCAGGTCCAGCAACATGCGTGAATTGTCGCCATCGAGGTCGGCCAGGGGGCTGAGGTCCTCGTCCAGGGTAAGGGCGATCTCCGGCTTGGCCAGGATCAGTTCGATGGCTTTCAGGCTCCAGGATTTTTTGCGTCCCGGCGGCGACTTTTCCGGCGGGCGCCCGGCGCTGGTACCTCGACGCGGCCATTCCTGCAGGTGTTCCGGCGCCTCGGCGGCCTGGTTCCCGCCGGCAGCATCCTGTTCGCTGCCCATGAGGCTGTTCAGTTCTGACTTGCTCACCCCCACCAGCTCGGCCAGCCGGTCCCGCATCAACTGACCGAACAGGCCCTTGGGAAACTGCTTCAGCAGGGGCCGTGCCAGTTGTCCCAGCCGGGCACGGTCGGCGATGTCGTCCAGGTCCAGGTCGGCGGACAGCTTGTCGAAAAAATAATCAGCCAGGGGCACGGCATTGGCCACGCGCTGGTTGAACCTGTCCGTGCCGATCTGACGCACCAGGCTGTCCGGGTCCTCGCCCTCCGGCAGGAACAGGAAGTTCACTTCCCGACCGTCTTCCATCTGCGGAATGCTCACCTGCAGTGCCCGCCAGGCGGCATTACGGCCGGCATCGTCGCCATCGAAACAGAACACCACTTCATTAACCAGGCGGAACAGCCGTTGCAGGTGGCTGGCACTGCAGGCGGTACCCAGGGTGGCCACGGCGTTGTGGATGCCGGACTGGGCCAGGGCGATGACGTCCATGTAGCCTTCGACAATGATGACGCGGTCCAGCCGCTTGTTGGCCCGCCGCGCCTCGAACAGGCCGTAGAGTTCGCGGCCCTTGTGAAACACCGCGGTTTCCGGCGAGTTCAGGTACTTGGGCTTGTCGTCACCCAGTACCCGTCCACCAAAACCGACAACCTGACCCCGGCTGTTGCGGATGGGAAACATGATGCGGTTGCGGAAGCGGTCATAGTAGCCGGGTTCCGACGCGTCTTCCCGGGACGCAGCGTCGCTGTCCGGGCCAGCCTCCTCGGCGCCGGAGCGGCCGGTGGCGGCGTCGCTCCTGTTGTCGTTTCTGGCTTCCCTGCTGATAATCAACCCGGCGTCCAGCAGCAGCTTGCGCGCTTCTTCGGTGTCGCCCAGTCGGGCAAGCAGGTTGTCCCAGCCCGGGGGCGCGTAGCCCAGCATGAAATCCCGGGCAATGGTGCCGCTGAGCCCCCGGGCTTTCAGGTAATCGACGGCTGCCTGTCGGTTGTCATGCTGGCGCAGCTGCGCCTGGTAGAAGCGGTTGGCCTGGTCCAGCTGTGCCAGCATCAGGGCCGCGCGGGACTGACGTACCTGCTCGGTCCGGCTGGTCGCCTCCCGGGGAACATCCAGGCCAAGGTCGGCAGCCAGGGCTTCCACCGCCTGGGGAAAGTCGAGATTGTCGAAATTCATCAGGAAGCCGATAGCGTTGCCGCCGGCGCCACAGCCGAAACAGTAGTAAAACTGTTTATCGGGTTCGACGCTGAAGGACGGCGATTTTTCCTGGTGAAAGGGGCACAGGCCGGAGTAGTTCTTGCCGGTCTTGCGCAGCTTCACCCGCTTGTCCACCACGTCGACGATATCCGCCCGGCTGAGCAGGTCGTCGATAAACGTTTGGGGAATCAGTCCGGCCATGGCGACAAGGGGTTTCGATCTTAACGGTTCAACAGCGAAAGGGATTGGCGGACCGGCTGGTTACGGTCAGCCGCCGATGGTGCCATCTGGCGGGAATCCTAGTTTACCCCGGGGCATGGCGCAAGATTGTCGCGGAATGGTGGACCGACCTGCACCGGGAACCGTCTGTCGGGATCCTGGCAGCGGCCTGTTGGCCCAGGCCGGCGGCAGGAGGAGGTGGCCTGGTGACGGCAGGGGCTCAGGGCAGGGTATTGTCAGCCCAGTCGGGCCTTGATCTTCTTGCTGACTTCACCCATGTCGGTGCGGCCCTGGACCTGGGGCTTCACCGCCGCCATGACCTTGCCCATGTCGCGCATGGACTCCGCCCCGGTTTCACCGATGGCGGTCTCGATAATGGCATCCAGCTCCGCGTCGTCCAGCGCTTCCGGCAGGAATTCCTGCAACACGGTTATTTCGCGGCTTTCCTGGTCGGCCAGGTCCTGGCGGTTGCCGTCTTCGTACTGCCTGATGGAGTCGCGGCGCTGTTTGACCATCTTGTCCAGAATCGCCGTGATCCTGGCGTCATCCGGTTCGATGCGTTCGTCGACTTCCACCCGCTTGATATCCGCAAGGGCAAGCCGCAGGGTACCCAGGCGTTCCCGGTCCTTGGCCCGCATGGCCTGCTTCATTGCTTCGGTAAGCCGCTGTTTAAGGGCACTGTCCGCCATGGTGGTTTCCGTTAAACTGACAGTTCAGGCCGGAGCCCGACACGGGCCGGCACGCCGGGGAGGCGTGACCGGGTGATAGTCCAGGGCTGATTCACACTGATCTTATAGTAGTGTGAACAGGCGCCTAGTACAGGCGCTGGGTCTTGCGGTTTTCCCGCTGCACCTTCTTCAGGTGCCGCTTCACCGCTGCTGCCGCCTTGCGCTTGCGTACGGCAGTGGGCTTTTCGTAGAACTCTCTGCGTCGCACTTCGGCCAGGATACCGGCCTTTTCGCAGGAGCGCTTGAAGCGCCGGAGGGCGACGTCAAAAGGCTCGTTCTCTTTTAACTTGACTTGGGGCATGTAAAAAATCACCTACTCTGTTTCAGGCCTATTCGAAAGGGCGCATATGGTAATGCGCAACCCGGCCAATTGCAAAGAAAAAACCGACAGTAAGCGGGGTTTTCCAGGGTGTCTGGACGATTGCGCATGCTTTTCGGGCAGAACAGGGTAAACTTGGCGGCCTGATGAGAGTTCTGGGTATAGAGACGTCCTGCGACGAAACCGGTGTCGCCATTTACGACAGTGACCGCGGCCTGCTGGCGGATTGCCTGTACAGCCAGGTGGAACTGCATGCCCGCTATGGCGGCGTGGTGCCGGAGCTGGCATCCCGGGACCACGTGCGCAAGACCCTGCCCCTGGTGCACGAAGCCCTGGCCAAGGCCGGGCTGGACCTGGGGGATCTCGACGGCATCGCCTACACCGCGGGCCCCGGCCTGGTGGGTGCGCTGCTGGTAGGCGCGTCCATCGCCCGGGGCCTGGGCCTGGGCCTGGGCATACCCACCCTCGGTGTCCATCACATGGAGGGACACCTGTTGGCGCCCATGCTGGAGGACGATCCACCGCGGTTTCCCTTCGTGGCCCTGCTGGTATCCGGTGGACACACCCAGCTGGTCCAGGTGGAGGGCATCGGTGCGTATCACCTGCTGGGCGAGTCCCTGGACGATGCCGCCGGCGAAGCCTTCGACAAGGTGGGTAAAATGCTGGGCCTGCCGTACCCCGGCGGACCCCGGGTGGCTGCCCTGGCCGCCGACGGCACCCCGGGTGCCTATGAATTTCCCCGTCCCATGGTCAACCGGCCTGGCCTGGACTTCAGTTTCAGTGGTCTGAAAACCTTTGTCCGTAACACCATCGATGCCCGGCGGCACGCCGAGGGTGAGCTGGACCGACAGGCCATAGCGGATATCGCCCGTGCCTTCGAGGACGCCGTGGTTGCCACCCTGGTCATCAAGTGCCGGCGGGCCCTGGAACACTCCGGGCTGGACACGCTGGTTATCGCCGGCGGGGTAAGCGCCAACCAAAGCCTGCGGGCGGGTCTGGCTCGGATGGTCGGCCAGTCCGGGAGCCGTCTCTACTACGCCCAGCCCCGGTACTGCACCGATAACGGTGCCATGATCGCCTATGCCGGGTGTCAGCGGTTGCTGGCGGGTGCCCGGGACGACCTGGTGATAACCGCCAGGCCCCGCTGGCCGCTGGACACCCTGGAACCGGTTACCCCGCCAGCCTGATCGGGGACAAGGAACATCAGCCCATGGATATCGTTTACATACACGACCTGGAAATCGAGACCATCATCGGCATTTACGACTGGGAACGGGAAGAGAAGCAGGTGGTGCGGCTGGACCTGGAAATGGGCACCGATATCCGCCCGGCTGCCCGGGACGATGACATCAAACTGGCCCTGGACTACAAGCGGGTCGCCAAGCGCCTCATCGCCCATGTCAGTGCAGCGGACTGCTTCCTGGTTGAAACCCTGGCCGAAGATATCGCCCGCATCGTCGTCGAGGAATTCAGCGTGCCCTGGCTGCGGCTGCGGCTGGGCAAGCCCGGTGCCGTCACCGGATCACGGGAAGTCGGCGTGGTAATAGAACGCGGCGACAAGCGCTGAGGCGTGGCGGCCATGGCACTGGTGACCCTCAGCCTGGGAAGCAATATCAACCCTGCGTTCAATATTCGCCAGGCGGTGACGGCGCTGGAAAGCCGTTACGGGCCGCTGCGGGTTTCACCGGTGTACGAAAGCGAGGCCGTGGGTTTCGACGGGAACAATTTTCTCAACCTGGTCATCGCCATGGACATCGACGACAGTCTCGAAGACCTGGCGGGAACGCTGAAGTCCATCGAGGACCGTCAGGGCAGGGACCGGTCCACGGGCCGGTTTTCCGGACGGACCCTGGATATCGACATACTCACCTTCGACGACCTCACCGGCGCCCACGCCGGCATGGAACTGCCGCGGCCGGAAATCACCGAGCACGCTTTCGTGCTGCAGCCCCTTGCCGACCTGTTGCCCCGGGCCCGCCATCCGCTGATCGGCAAGACCTACGAGCAGCTGTGGTCGGAGTTCCAGCGGCAGGGCAGCCGCAACCAGCGGCTGTGGCAGATTCCGTTCCAATGGCAGACAGCGTGACCGCCGGGATTGCCTCCCCAAGCCGCATCCGCCGGTCACACTGAAAGCGGGTGACCAGGAATGCCCTGGATGACCGCGGCCAACCCGTCAGCACCCGAATTCGACTACAGGTTCAGGCGACGTCCACCATCCACCCGGATAACTTCGCCGGTTACATAACTGGCTTCGGCAGCCAGAAAATAGACGGCTTCGGCGATATCCTCCGGCCTGCCGATAGTGCCAAGTGGCACTTTATCAAGTACTGCCTGATGGGCGGCGGAGGCCTCGGCATCCAGTTCGTCCTCCGGCCACAGGATGGCCCCCGGGGCGACACCATTGACGCGGACATCCGGGGCCAGTTCCAGGGCCAGGGAACGGGTCATGGCCTGCAGCCCGGCCTTGGCAATACTGTATACCGGATAGTCCCGCAGGGGATGATCGACGTAGATATCCAACAGGTTGACGATGGCACCATGGTGCCTGCGCAAGCCGTCGGCCAGGGACTGGCAGAGGAAAAATGCGCTGCGCAGATTGCTGTCCATCAGTTCATCCCACTGACCCTGGGTGGCCTCGCCCAGTGGTGTCGGGTAAAACGACGAGGCGTTGTTGATCACCACGTCCAGTCGGTTGAATGCCTGCGGGGCCTGCCGTGCCAGCGTTGTCACCTGGTGTTCCAGGGTCAGGTTGGCCTGCAGCACCAGCGCCGAGTGCCGGCGTCGGCGGTTGAGGTCACCGGCCAGGCGGCCGGCGGCCTGCAGGGAGTTATTACAGTGGATGATGACCGAGTAGCCCTGGTTGTGAAACTTTTCCACGATGGCGGCGCCGATGCGACGGCCGCCGCCGGTGACCAGGACGGTGGGCGGCTGGGAGTAACTGCTGTCGTTGGCTGAACCGGCCCGGCGAATACGCGTCGAACCGTGTCGGGTGTTGTTGCGACGGTCCTGCTGCATCAGTTGTGTTTCCCCAGCCGTTGTCTGATCAGCCTGCTGCGTTCCTGGTGAACCAGCGCCTTGATATCGCCGCCGATATCGTTCTCACGGTCGGCCAGCAGCCCACCGACGTCCAGGGAAACGGCAGCCTGGTAGGCGGCCTGCAGCACATCCCGCTGGGGGTAGTCCTGGTCTTCCAGCCCGGTTCGACCCCGGGAATCCGCCTCGCAGGCCAACAGGAACCGTTCCAGGCGGTGGGGTCGCCGGAACGCGTCCAGGGCTTCGAGGAGATCGACGAGCGTGCCGCTGCGCAGCTCGCCGATGCGATGCATGCGGGTGTGATACTGGCAGACCAGCAGGGCGGTATCGCCATGTTCCCGGGGAACCCTGAGCCGGGAATTGATTGCCCTGATCAGGGGCAGTCCCAGGATTTCATGGCGGTAGTGGTGGGGCCAGTTGTCACGTGGCGTCACGCCCTTGCCGACGTCGTGCACCAGGGCGGCATAGCGGACCACCGGATCCTCGGTAAGGCGTGTTGCCTGCTCCACCACCAGCATGACATGTTCACCGGTATCGATTTCCGGGTGGTATTTTTCCGGCTGGGGCACACCGAACAGGCTGTCCACCTCGGGTAACAGCACCGCCAACGCGCCGCACTCCCGCAACGCCCTGAAGAAAGTGACCGGGCTGGATTCCCGCAGCGCTGTATCAAATTCCCGCCACACCCGTTCGGCGACCAGGTGTTCCAGTTCTCCTGCGGCTACCATGTGTTGCATCAGTTCCCGGGTTTCCGGGGCGATGCGAAAACCAAGATGGGCGAAGCGGGCGGCGAACCGGGCGACGCGCAGCACCCGCAGCGGGTCCTCGCTGAACGCGGGGGACACGTGGCGCAACAGGCGTTCTGCCAGGTCCTGTCGGCCACCATAAGGATCCACCAGGTTGCCGTCACGGTCCTCCGCCATGGCGTTGATTGTCAGGTCCCGGCGCGACAGGTCCTCCTCCAGCGTCACCGAGGCGGAAGCATCGAAGGCGAACCCCTTGTAGCCGGGGCCGGTCTTGGTCTCCTTGCGGGCCAGGGCATACTCTTCGTGGGTCCGGGGATGGAGAAACACCGGGAAGTCCTTGCCGACCTGCTGATAGCCCTGGTCCAGCAGCGTCTTTTCATCGGCACCGACCACTACCCAGTCGCGTTCCCTGACCGGGATATCGAGCAGTTTGTCACGGACCGCGCCACCAACCAGATAGACTTCCATGGAACCCCGCTAGACGCTGAACAGTTTCTGATCTTCCAGTCGCATCATGGTCAGTTCACGACCCCAGACGCAACCGGTATCCAATGCGTAGACCTGTTCCCTGCCGGTAAATCCTTCCAGCGCAGCCCAGTGTCCGAACAGGATATTGGTTTTCGGTGTAATTCGTTCGAAGTCGAACCAGGGACGGTAACCGGAAGGGGCATAGGCCAGGCCTTCCTTGATATTGAAATTCATCCTGCCTTCCGCCGTGCAGAAGCGCAACCGGGTCAGGTAGTTGGTGATCACCCGCAAGCGTTTCCAGCCGGTAAGATCGTCGCTCCAGCAGTCCGGCGTATCTCCATACATTTTAACCAGGTACTTGCGAAAATTATCCCCCTGCAGCACCAGTTCCACTTCCGCGGCAAGATCGAGGGTTTTCTGCAGAGTCCACTGAGGCGCGACGCCGGCATGCACCATCAGGTATTTCTGGATGCCGATAGTGGTTTCCACGCTGTCATGGTGGGCCAGGGGCTTGGTGCGCAGCCATTCACTCAGGGCGTCGGCGTCATCGGCATCCAGCAGCTTCTGCAGGGTATCCTTGTTCCGGGCAGTGATGCATTCATGAAAAATAGCCAGGTAGTGCAGGTCATGATTGCCCAGCACTATTTCCACCGAGTCATCCATGTCGCGGAGAAGGCGCAACGTGTCCAGGGATTTGGGGCCGCGGTTTACCAGGTCACCGACGCACCACAGCTCATCCTGGCCCGGTCGGAATCTGACTTTCCTGAGTAGTTTCTTCAGCGGCTTGTAGCAGCCCTGTATGTCGCCGATGGCGTAGACGGTCATTCCCGGTCCCGAATAGCAGACGATATTTCGACAGTCAGCGGGTCGGCCAGCCTGCCCTGTGTGGTGCTGACAAGTATAGCATTGCCCATGGCGGGGTCGGGCGGACTCCCCGGTCCGGTGGCACCGTGGCGGGTCAGGTGGTGCCCCGTGACCGGTCGGAAATGGTATTGGCAATCAGGGCATAGTCCGCCAGCTCGAGATTCTCGGGTCGCAGCGAGATGTCCAGGGGCAGCCGCTGCAGTTCCGCTTCTGTCACCAGGCTTCGCAGGCTGTTGCGCAGCGTCTTGCGCCGCTGGTTGAAGGCCGTCCTGATGACGTCCTGCAGGCACTCGGCGTCCTGCGCCGTAACCGGGGGCTGATCGTGGGGTATAAGCCTGACGATAGAGGAGCTGACCTTGGGTTTTGGCGTAAAGGCGGCAGAGGGTACGTTGAACAGCGGTTCCACCCTGCAGTAGTACTGGGCCATCAGCCCCAGGCGGCCATAGTTCTTGTCGCCCCGGCCGGCGGCCAGGCGGTTTACCACCTCCAGCTGCAGCATGAATATCATGTCCCTGATCAGCCCCTGCTGTTTCAACAGGTGGAAAATTACCGGCGTGGAGATATTGTAGGGAAGGTTGCCCACTATGCGCAGGGAACGCGGTTTGTCGGTGAGTTGTCCCAGCTGGAATTTCAGCGCATCACCCTGGTGAATGTGAAAGTGTTTCTCCTGCTGCAGGGTTCGTGACAGGTAGTCCGCCAGGTCCCGGTCCAGCTCAATGGTGTCCAGTCTCCCACATTTTTGGACAAGGTGGCGGGTAAGCGCGCCCTTGCCGGGTCCGATCTCAACCAGGTGATCGTCCGCCTGCGGATCGATGCAGTCGATGATCCTGGTGATGACAGTTTCGTCGTGCAGGAAATTCTGGCCAAAGCGCTTGCGGGCCGTATGGCGGAATGCTTCCTGTCTTGCTCGAGTATTCACTGCAGGTTGACTCCCTGGTTATCGGATAGCCGTCAGCTGGCTGCTGCCTGGGTGCGGTTACTGACATTGCGTGCCATCTGCCGCGCTGTTTCCATGGCGTGATAGAGGCTGCCACACTCCGCCTTGCCGCTGCCGGCAAGGTCCAGGGCGGTACCGTGATCCACAGACGTACGGATAATCGGCAGGCCCAGGGTAATGTTGCTGGCCCGGCCGAAACCCTTGAACTTCAGCACCGGCAGGCCCTGGTCGTGGAACATGGACAACACCGCGTCGGCGCGGTCCAGGTACTTGTCGGTGAACAGCGTATCAGCCGGCAGCGGTCCTTCCAGTTGCATACCCTGCTGACGCAGCGACTCCAGCGCCGGCTCGATGATGTCGATTTCCTCCCGGCCCAGGTGGCCGTCCTCGCCGGCGTGGGGATTCAGGCCACAGACCAGGATACGGGGACGCTGTATGGCAAACCGGTCACGCAGGTCGCGATGAAGTATGGCGATAACCTGCTTCAGCCGGTGGGCAGTGATGGCGTCGGGCACGTCCCGCAGTGGCAGGTGGGTAGTCACCAGAGCCACGCGCAGGCCCTCGGTTGCCAGCATCATCACCGTGAGGGGCTGCTGACACAACGCCGCCAGGAACTCGGTATGCCCGGTAAAGGCTATTCCGGCTTCGTTGATGATGCCCTTGTGCACCGGACCGGTGACCAGCGCATCGCAGACCCGCTGCCGGCACAGGTCCACGGCCCGGGTCAGGGTTTCCAGTACGTAGGTTGAATTGGCCGGATCGGCTCTGCCCGGCTCAACCGGCACGTTCAGCTGTTGCGGAACGATTTTCAGCTCGCCGGGCCGGTTCGCCCTGGCTTGCGCCCCGGCATCCAGTCCGGTCAGCGCCAGGGGCAGATCCAGCAGCCGTGCCCGTTGCCGCAGCATCTCCGGGTCGGCCACCACCACCAGCTCCGCGCCTTCAGGGGGCTGCTGCGCCACCTGGATACAGATATCCGGTCCGATGCCGGCGGGCTCGCCGGGAGTGATGACTAGTCGCTGAATCAATGGCCTGATCCTGCCTGGGCGCCCTGCTGCCCGGGGCAGCTGGCGAAGAGTGGGTTACCCGGGGTTGGCTGTAAGCCGCTATTCCTTGAATTCGACGAAGGCGGATTCCCGAATTTCGATGAGCCAGTTCTGTAACTCCAGGTCAAACTTGCGACTGCGCAGGGCATTCTCCGCCTGCGACCTGCTGTACTGGTTGCTGAGGTCACGTTCCCGGCGACCCATTACCTCGGCGATATGCCAGCCGCTGCCGGTACGGAAGGGTTCGCTGAGTTCACCCACCTCGAGGTCGTTGACGACGGCCTCCATTTGCGGCGGCATGCCGCCTTCATTGACCCAGTCCAGGTCGCCGCCGGCGACCACCGACGAGGCGTCATCGGAGTTCTGGCGGGCCAGGGTTTCGAATTCTTCGCCGGCGAGGATCCGCTCCCGCAGCCGCGCAACCAGGGCCCGGGACTGCTCGTCGGTGCGGATTTCATTGGGTGAGATCATGATATGGCGGATGTGGGTCTGGTTGACCACGCGATTGGTGCCACCGCGGATATCCGCCAGCTTGATGATATGAAAACCGTTACCGGCCCGGATGGGGCCGGCGACATCGCCGATGTCCATGTCCGGCACGACATTGGCAAACAGGCTGGGGATCTGCTCCAGCCGACGCCAGCCAAAATTGGTGCCGCTGACGGCAAAGCGCCTTTCCTGCTGAGCGCGGGCGCGGACCTGGGCAAAGTCCGCCCCGTTTTCTATCTGTGCCACCAGTTCCGAGGCATATTGCAGTTTGGCGTCCACCAGTCGTTGCGGATCCCCCTCGCCGATGGCCACGAGAATATGATCCACCAGGTAATCGGCCGCCATCACGGTTCGGCCCATTTCCGAGTTGAGGAAATTCTCGATTTCCTGATCGGTAATATTGATACGCCGGTTGACCATGCCGCGCTGCAGTTCCTGCAGCGTCAGTTCGCGGCGGACCTGTTCCCGTGTCTGTCGATAGACACCGGCGGACTGCAGGGCATTGACGTACTCGTCAAAAGTCATGTTGCTCTGGCGCGCCAGGTTTTCCATCACCCGGTTCAGCGTGTTGTCGTCGAAGCGGATGCTGGCGCGTTCCGCCAACTGCAGCTGAATACTTTCCAGCACCAGTCTTTCCAGCATTTCATCCCTGATGACGTCCAGTGGCGGGATCTCGCGGTTGGCCTGGCGGGCCTGGGCAACCAGTTCCGCGACACGGGTTTCCAGTTCACTTTGCAGGATCACGTCGTCATCGACAATGGCTATCACCTTGTCCAGGCTGACCCGTTGTGCCGGGGCGTCGGTGGGCAGGGCGATCGCTGCCAGTGCAACAAGCAGCAGCAGGGCGCGATACCAGGACGTGCTTACCGGCGCAGCAGTGGCGGAAAAAGTCGGTGTTTCAGTGTGGCAGGTTTGCGTACTCATAAATTCATCAGGGTTGGTAAGGGTCTCTGAACCCGGCAATACTATCACTTAACAGGTTACTCAGTCCTCCGCCAGCGATATTGCCCAGACCGTTCAGGGTAAATTGAAAAAATATGCCGCGGTCCGGTTCGATATCAGGCAGAAACAGCTGGTATTGCCGGACCCATTCCCGGGCAACGAGGCGGATCGTGGTACAGCAGTTGCTGTATTCGACCCCGGCAAAGGTCTCCAGGTTCCGCGAATTGGCGTGGTCATAATTCCATCGACCGAGAAGCCGCCAGTTATCGTTCAATGGCAGAATTCCGGAAACGTCGGTCTGATTGATACGGGGGTCGATTTCCGGGCTCAGCAGGAAACCGGGCAGGGTGACGATGTCACGATAGCGGTAGGCAATATTGAATATCAGGTTGTCTGCGGACTGAAAGTTGAACTGGAAGCTGCCTTCATTGACCTCCTGCCGGTCCTCGTCCCACTGGATGTCGCCGCTTGCCCGCCAGGAATCACTGAAGGCGTAGCTGAATTCACCCAGCAGCGCCGAACTGGAGCTGGTGGTGGAATACAGCGGCATCCAGTTCTGCAGGGGATTGCTCAGACCCACCAGGCGATCTTCGAAATAGTGAATCTGCCCGAGGCTGGCCCGTGCCCGTTCCCGACCTGTGGGATCCAGTATCCGGCTGGTTACCGCGGTGGTCAGCTGGTCGGCGTTGGTAATGCGGTCGCCTCCGGAAAAACGCTGGTCACGGAACAGCTGGTTGAAACTGAAACTGTACTCGGTGGTGTCGAACAGCGGCAGCGTGCTCTGGTCCTCGTATTCGCTGTACAAGTAATAAAGTCGCGGTTCCAGAGTCTGTACATAGCCGTTACCCAGGTCCATGGGGCGTTCGAAAATCAGGCCGCTGTCCAGGCTGAAGACGCCGACACCAAGCTCGGCGTCCGCGTCGGTGAACACGCCCTGGTCCTGGAGGTCGTAGGCAAGATGGCGGTACCTGGCCGTGGGCCTGACAAACCATCCCGGCCTTTCCACGGACCAGCTCAGTGCCGGTTCGACGTTCAGCCTGGTGCCGTTTACCAGGGCGCCGGCCTGGAGCTGCGCGGCGGTGAGTTGTTCCTCATCGAGTTCCCGATCGAAGTGGGTGAACTGCGTCGTCAGGTCGAAGCGCAGCTTGCCCGGGAGCGGCAGACCGGTATTCAGCAGCAGTTGCGGCAGGCGATCGAACGGCCGGTTCAGGTCGGACTCGGCAAACCGGGGATCCAGCAGCGGGTCAAGAACCTGGGTGCGCTGCACGTTCAGCCGGCCGCTCAACAGCTGGCTGTTGAAGTCCACCCGACCCTGGCGGTTCAGGTGGGTACGACTGGCGACGTTGAGTCCGCTGCTGCCGAAGTCTTCGAAGTAGGCATAGTCGCTGACGGCATTGTAGTCGACCAGGGTACGCCAGTTGTCACCGATGCTGCCTTCGTGCTCAAAGCCGATAAACCAGCGGTCTTCCCCGGGGGGTGACAGCAGCGTGGGTGTGCCACTGGCGTCCGTGACAAACTCCTTGTCGCCGGCAAGATGGGCAACATTCAGGGTGTTCATGGACCAGCTGGCCAGGTAGCGGGCTTCGCCGTTCACCAGGATGCCCCGATCGGCAATCAGTCGCGGTGACAGCGTGGCATCATAGTGTGGTGCCAGGGCGAAGTAGTAGGGTACCTGCAGGTCAACTCCGCCTTCCCGGGTGGAGCCCAGGCTGGGCGCCAGGAACCCCGATACCCGCTGGTCGCTGAGGGGGAAGGTCAGGGCGAACGGGTAGTAGAAAACCGGCACGTCCCGGATGCGCAGGCTGGTGCCCCGGGCATAGCCGCGCCCCGCCTGCTGGTCGATGACGATGCTGGCGGCGCTGAGGCGCCAGAAATTGCTTTCCGGTTCGCAACGGCTGAATTCGCCGTTGACGATGGTCAGCTGGTTGCTTGCCGAGGCATAGACAAGGCTTTCCGCGGCGCCGTGGGCACCGTATTCATGCAGCACATAGCGGGCATTATCCAGCCGGTTGCTGCCGGACTCCCGATCGATGACCGCGGTATCCCCGCGCATCAGTACCCCCGGTTCACGGAATTCCACGTTGCCCGCCATGCGCACGGTCCCGGTTTCCCCGTCGATCACCGTGGTCTGGTCATTGCGCGCCGTCCGGCTACCCTGTCGCACCTGCACCACGCCGTCGAACTCGATGGTGTCGTCCGGCCCGCGCCGGAAACCGGCAGCGGATTCGAAATAGGTGGCGGTGCTGGCCGGATCCTCACCGGCATCAACCGGTTCCCGTGGCGGCTCGATGAAGGCGCCGCAGCAGTTGGACGGCAGGTTGGCCAGCTCCCCCTGGGTCAACCGGTCTCGTGGTACCCAGTCCAGTTCATTGCCCCGGCCCGGAACCGACTGCGAAATCGACGCAGGGGGAGCGGTGACGGCAGCTTGCGGCCCGCCGGCGGACGGCACAGGTGTCGGGTCAGCGGTAGCGGGGACACGGTCAGTGCCTGCATTGCCGGGGACGCCACCGACCCGGTCCGGGTCAGCCGGTCCTGGCGGCTGCTGAGGCGTGCAGACCCAGCCATCACCCGCGGCATTGGGGACGCAGTCAAACAGGTTCTGGTTCTGTGCCGTCAGCGGCTGTCCCGGCAAGAGGTAAGCCAGGCCCGTGGTGAGTAACAGGAGCAGGCTGTTGCAGAGTCGATGATTCTTCGATGACATCTCGGGATCTTTCAGACGGGTAGCCGGTCTGTTACGGGACGCAGGTGGCGGCGCCGGGTGCCACCGACAACCGCCGCTTCCGGCTGGCATGATAAAGGATTTCAGCCAGCCCTTCATCCGGCCCTTGATTCAGCCTTTCAATCAGCCTATTTCGTGGGTGCGTCCACGGACTCCGGGGTCTCCCCGGTTTCAGGGAATTCCGTCTGTTCCGGCAGATTTTCTATTTCCTCCCTGGCGCCTTTCCTGGCGGAGCTGTTCCTGTTCTTGTTATTCCTGCTGCCTTTTTTCCTGGACTTGCCCGCCTTGCTCTGTGCCGCTTGCGCCGGTTTTTCCACGGCGTCCTGCGCCGTACCGTCGGTGAGCTGTGCCGGGGCGGGAATGACGTGTACGTCCCGCTGTGGGAACGGGATGGAGATTCCCTCCTTGTCGAAGCGCAGCTTGACGTCGCGCATGATGTCCCAGTACACGCTCCAGTAATCTTCGGTGTTGGTCCACGGCCGCACGATGAAATTCACCGAGGAATCCGCCAGCTCGTGCATGCGGATGACCGGTTCCGGTTCCTTGAGCACCAGCTTGTGTCCGGTGACGATGTCACTGAGAATCTGCTGGGCCGTGTCGATGTCGTCGGTATAGGAGATACCGAACACCATGTCCACGCGACGGATCTTCTGCGCCGTGACGTTCTTGATGATGCCGCCCCAGATCATGGCGTTCGGCATGATGATGCGCTGGTTGTCGAAGGTGTGAATAGTGGTGTTCACCAGGCTCATCTGTTCCACCTTGCCGGCCATGCCATTCAGTTCGACGACGTCGCCCACGTCATAAGGCCGATAAAAAAGAATCATCATTCCAGAAGCGAAGTTCGACAGAGAGTCCTGCAGGGCAAAGCCGATGATGAAACCGGCGATACCCAGGCCGGCGAGGAGAGGGCCCAGGGAAATGCCGATCTGAGCCAGGGCAAACAGGACACCGAGAAACAGTACCAGGTTGCCGGCCGTGGAGATGATCATGCGTCTCAACAGTTCCGACAGTTTCAGCCTGGATCGCTTGAGGCCCCGCTCCATCATCCTGCGCGCTATCCGTGACAGCTTGAAGGCGATAAGCAGCACGATCAGGAACACGATGACCCCGATGAGCAGGTCCGGTCCCTCGTTGATCACGTAATCCAGCCCCTGTTCACTCCAGCGGGTGACCAGTTCGCCGAGGAGGCGGGTGTCCAGCACGTCGGTGGTGATGGCGCCGGTGGTAACCACCAGCTGTTCGCGGAATCCGGTGGTATCCTCACCCAGTGCGTCCAGTTCGCCCAGCACGTTCTGCATGGACGAGGCGATTGCCGTAACCCGGCTCACCGCCAGGTTCAGCTGCGCGGTGAGATTGGCATCGTCCGGCAGGGTGCCGGCAGAAGCGCGTTTGTCCACCACCTGTTCCTGGGCCAGGTCCAGGTAAACCGACAGCTGTACGGCACGATCCTGGAGCCGTTCCAGGAATGTCCCACGTGCGGCTTCGGTGTCATAATCCAGTTCCACCATCAGGTCCAGGCTGTCGGCGGACAGGGCGTTCATGCGATCCAGGGTCTGCAGGCTGTTGAAAAACGCGCGATTGGCGGTGGACTGTGCCACGGCGTCCAGGCTGGCATCCGGGTAGGAGATGGCGTTTTCCATCTGCGTCCAGGCCTGGTTGGCTATCTGCAGGTTGTCATCCAGCAGCGCCCGGGCAGTGCCGGAAAACTCCTCGAACACGGCGGTCTGCTCACGGGCCGCGGCAACCGCCCGGGCAAAGGCCAGTTGTTGGCCCATCAGGTCGATACGTTCCTGATTGAGCCGGCGTCGCAGGGCGGCGGAAAGCGCCTGGTCACCACTGCCGGACTGGGCCGCGATGGCATCCAGCAGGGCCTGCTGCTGGTCGATATTGGCAAGGCGTGTGTTCAGGCGTTCGGTCTGGTTGTCCACTACCGGCGGGGCGTCGGGCTGTTGACCAAGAACCGTACCGGTCAGCAGGGTCGTGGCAAGAACGACAGGAAGAATGGCAAAAAATTGTGAAACGCTTTTCATAAAACACGGTACTCCGCAGGCGGATTCAGCCGGATCACTCATGGTGACGGTTTCGGTTTGACAGAAAGCGCCGCATGGTATTGGTAATGAAACGGGATCGCAAGTCAGGCTGAGCTGCCTGCCCGTCGATGTTATTCGCCCGAGGTTGGCTATGCCCGGTAATTTTGTTACTTTTATCCGGTCTGATGTGACGGGATCTGATTCAGGCTCCCCCCTTTTATTGCTTGCCAGGCTGTCCAGTTGAACCGTATCCGTGTAAACCACTTGAGGCCCCACCTGTTGCCGGCCGTCCTGCTCGCCGCCGGGATGGTTCTGGCATGGCCTGGCGGCTACGCCGGGGAAGCCAATCACGCTGCCCGGCAGTTTGCCAATGCCAGTGACTGTTCGTCGGCTATCGGTGGTTCTGCAGGTGCCTCGGCGGCACTGCACGGCAGTGAATTTTCCCTGGTCAGCTGGAACATCGAGAAGGGCGTGAACTCCGGGTGGCGCCGCGACCTCAGGCGTCTCAGCCAGGGTGCCCAGCTGGTGCTGCTGCAGGAGGCCGTTCTTTCCGACGAGATGATGCTGCAGCCGGATGGGGAAGTCCGGTTCTGGTCCTTTTCCCCCGGCTACCAGACAGCGGAGATCGGCAGTGGCGTCATGACCCTGAGCCAGGCTGCTCCCGATGTGCTGTGCAGCCTGCAACACGACGAGCCATGGCTCAACACGCCCAAGGCGGCCAGTATCACCCGCTTCAGCCTGGCGGACGCGGACCAGGACCTGCTGCTGGTCAATGTCCACCAGATCAATTTCACCATCGGCCTCGATGATTTTTCCCGGCAGCTTGACGATCTGGCCACGGTGATGGCCCAACACCAGGGTCCCCTGGTCCTGTCCGGTGATTTCAATACCTGGAAGCAGTCCAGGCTGGACCTGCTGATGACTATCACCGCAAGGCTTGGCCTGGGTTCGGTCGCCTTCAGTCCCGATCATCGCAAGACCTTCATGGGCAACCCGCTGGATCATATCTTTATTCGCGGACTGGAAGTCACCGACAGCTACACCGAGCAGGTCAGGTCCTCGGACCACAATCCGCTGATTATCAAGCTGGCATTACGCGGTATCTGATGGTGAACTCCCGGTGCCACATGGTAGAACTGGTGTTGAATTCATCTTCAATTTCCATCGGGCATGCCGGTAGCCCAGGCAATATGGCTGGCCGTGGATTGGAAGGAGCCGTGTGTCACTTGTTGGTGGCATGCCGGGAACGCCGCCCGTGAACCGGGAGACGGCCCTGGAGAGCTGGGTGCAACGGCAACTTTCCCGGATTGACGACAGCGGACCAGGTGCCATCCGGCTGCAACCGCTCAGCGGCGATGCCAGCTTTCGCCGCTACTTTCGTGTCAGCCTGCCGGCAGCCAGTTATGTTGTGGTCGATGCACCACCCGATTCCGAGGACAACGAGACTTTCGTGAGGATTGCCCACGAATTTCGCGCTGCCGGCGTGATGACCCCGCGGATACTGGCCGTGGATTACGACCACGGTTTCATGCTGCAGGAGGACTTCGGCGACGGGCTTTACCTGCAGGCGCTGCAGCAGGCGCGCCGGACCGCCGGGCCCGACCAGCCCGTGGCGGAGCAGGTAATGGACCTTTACCGGCGGGCTATCGATACCCTGATTCTCCTGCAGAAAAACGTGTCGCCGGAAAAATTTCCACCCTACGACGGCCGGCTGCTGCACCGGGAGATGCAGCTTTTCCAGGACTGGTTCTGTGAACGATTCCTGGCGCTGAAACTGACCGCCGAAGAACGACGGCTGATCCTGGAAAGTCAGGATTTCCTGGCCGACGCCGCCCTGGCTCAGCGCCGGGTAGTGGTCCATCGCGACTACCATTCACGCAACCTGATGATTCCCGACCCCCGTCGGTATCCCGCCGACGCCGCCCCCGGTGTCATCGATTTCCAGGACGCGGTGGCGGGTGCCTATACCTACGACCTGGTCTCACTGCTGCGAGACTGCTATATCAGCTGGCCCCTGGCCACGGTGGAATCCCTGGCACGGTATTACCTGACAAACGCGGCTGCCGCCGGGATCGCCGGCGGAATCGACGAGGCCGGGTTTTTCCGGGACCTGGACCTCATGGGGCTGCAGCGGCACATGAAGGTCATCGGTATATTTGCGCGGCTGTGTATCCGCGACGGCAAGTCGGGGTTTCTCGCCGATATCCCCCAGACCATCGACTACTTCACCCGGGTGGCGGCCAACTACGGGGAGCTGGGTCAGTTGCTGGACTGGTTTGAGCGCCGCGTTCAGCCCGTCGCCCGCCGGCGACTGCCGGGCATGCCGTCATGAAGGCGTTCATCCTGGCCGCCGGGCTGGGCAAGCGCATGCGCCCGCTAACAGATGAACTGCCCAAGCCGTTGTTACAGGTGGCGGGACAAAGCCTGATAGAGCACCAGGTCCGGCGACTGGTCGCCGCTGGTATCGAGGAACTGGTTATCAATCACTGTTACCTCGGTGAAAAAATCGAGCAGCACCTGGGTGACGGGTCACGCTACGGTGCCTCCATCCGCTATTCACGGGAGACCCGCCGCCTGGAAACAGCGGGGGGAATCATCAAGGCCCTGCCGTTGCTGGAAGACTCGAGTTTCATCGTGGTCAATGCCGATATCTGGACCGATTATCCGTTTGAGCGTCTGCAGCCCCTGGCTGACAACTCTGACCTGGCCCACCTGGTGCTGGTGCCCAATAGCGAGCACCATCCCCGGGGTGATTTCCATCTGCAGGGCGGTGGTCGCGTACAACAGGAATCCGACAGTGACCATCCCCGCCTGACCTTCAGCGGCATCAGCGTGATGCACCGGGAGCTGTTTGCCGGTCATCCGGCAGAGCCGCTGGCACTGCTGCCGCTGCTGCAGGACGCCATGACCCGGGGGCGGGTATCCGGGGAATGCTACGAAGGCCGCTGGATTGACGTCGGAACTCCTGAAAGATTGCAGCAATTGAACGATATAGAAAGCAGGAGGACTGTGGAGTGAATAATGCTGCAATCGTTACTGCATTCTGGATACAAGAAGGCCATCACCGCGCGCCTTAGGGGCGACGATCGGGGAATCGTCGTACCTGACGGGGGGCGGACGGCCCGGGTATTCAACCGTACCATCTTCATGTTGTTCGGCCGGCTTGCCCGGCTGGATGGCCAGGTGAGCGCTGCCGCCATCGACAACACCACCCGGGTGATGACCCTGCTGGGACTGGATCCCGCCGGTCGACTGTTGGCCATGGATTACTTTAACGAAGGCAAGGCGCCAACGGCACCGGTGCTGCAGGCGACCCGCTCCCTGGTCCGGCTGATCGGCCGCCGCAGTGACCTGACCCGCCTGTTCCTTGAAGCCCTGGGCGAAGCCGCCAGCCTGGACGGTGGAATTGGCCTGCAGCAGCGTATCCTGTTACGCGACATCGCGGAAATCTGCGGCTTCAGTAAACCGGAGTTCGAAGCCATCTGCCTGCAGCAGATGCCCTACGGGGACTACAGAACCGGGCAGATGACCAGTCGGCTGCACGCGGCCTACAATGTGCTGCAGCTGGCTCCCGGTGCCAAGCCCCGGGACATCAAGCGGGCCTACCTGCGCCTGGTGTCCCGTCATCATCCCGACAAATTACCGGCTCACAGCCATTCCCGGGAAGCGCTGCTGCAGGCGCAGCAGCAGTTCACCAGTATCCGGGAGGCTTACGAAGTGCTCAGCAACAACCACAAGATCAGCGCCTGATTCCACCGTAATCTGCACCTTGTCCTGCATCGCCCCGGGCGAGAGGACTGCAGCCTGGAACCGGATCGAGAACGATGGCGGGCAGGGCATACATCTGCCAGCGAACCCGTTAAAATGCGCCCATTCTCACGTTGTCGGGTCTGCGCATCAGTGGACCCGACAGCCCGTCAGCTGACCCCGGGGATGCCATGAAAGAATACCTGATTGCACCGTCCATACTCAGTGCGGACTTCGCCCGCCTGGGTGAAGAAGTCAACGCCGTGCTGGCGGCGGGTGCCGACGTCATTCATTTCGATGTCATGGACAATCACTATGTGCCCAACCTGACCGTGGGTCCCATGGTCTGCAAGGCATTGCGTGACTACCAGGTTACTGCGCCTATCGACGTGCACCTGATGGTCACGCCGGTGGATCGGCTTATCCAGGATTTCGCCGGGGCAGGAGCCAATTACATCAGTTTCCACCCGGAGGCCAGCTTTCACGTCCACCGCTCGTTGCAGCTGATACGTGACGAAGGCTGCAAGTCCGGGCTGGTATTCAATCCGGGCAGCAGTATCGATTGCCTGCAGTACCTGCTGGACAGCATCGACGTCATCCTGCTGATGTCCGTCAATCCCGGGTTCGGCGGGCAGAAATTTATTCCCACCACCCTGGACAAGCTGCGCCAGGTGCGCCGTCTTATCGACGACAGCGGGTATCCGATCCGCCTGGAAGTCGACGGCGGCGTGGGCATCGACAACATCGGCGAGATTGCCGCCGCCGGAGCCGACATGTTTGTTGCCGGTTCCGCTATTTTTAACAGTGACGATTACGCCGCCACCATCAGCGCCATGCGCGCCGAGCTGCCAGGCGGCGACAGGGCACGGTAGTTCCTACCGGGCTGGCATCGACAAGCAGGCGCAACCAGAACCGATGAAACAACAGGAATTCAACCAGCTGAGCAGCAAGGGCTTCAACCGTATTCCGGTGGTCAGGGAGGTGCTTGCCGACACGGAAACGCCGTTGAGCATTTATCTCAAGCTGTGCCAGGGGCATGGCGGCGGTAAATACAGCTATCTGTTCGAGTCTGTGCAGGGCGGTGAAAAGTGGGGACGTTATTCGATTATCGGCCTGCCCTGCCGAACGGTGCTCAAGGTCGTGGGTAACCGCGTTACCGTGGAAACCGACGGGGAAATTACCGAACGGGCAGAGCAGGACGATCCATTCGATTTCGTCGCCGCTTACAATAATCGATTCAAGGTCGCCGGGCTGGAAGATGACCTGCGCTTCTATGGCGGACTGGTGGGCTATTTCAGTTACGACACCGTGCGTTACGTGGAGCCGACTATAGGACCGGCAAAGGCGAACGACGCCATCGACACGCCGGAAATCCTGCTGATGCTGTCCGAGGAAGTCGTGGTATTCGATAACCTGAAGGGTACCATCCTGCTGACTCTCACCGTCGATCCGGCGCAGCCCGATGCCTTCAGTCGGGCACAGCAACGCCTGGACGAACTGGAGGCCGCGCTGGGTAATCCCGTGGTATTACCGCCGAGCCCGCCTGATTCCCCCGTTGCCGGCGAAGATTTCCAGTCAAGCTTCGCACAGCCGGCTTTCGAAGAGGCGGTACTGCGGATCAAGGACTATATTGTCGCCGGCGACGTCATGCAGGTGGTGCTTTCCCAGCGGATGTCCGTTCCCTTTGACGGCCAGGCACTGAACGTTTACCGGGCGCTGCGGCATCTGAATCCTTCGCCTTACATGGTCTACTTCCAGCTGGGAGATCACCAGGTGGTCAGTGCTTCGCCGGAAATTCTCGCCCGGGTGGAAGCGGGTAAGGTCACCGTCCGGCCGCTGGCCGGCACCCGGCCAAGGGGCAAGACCGAAGAGGAAGACCTGGCGCTGGAAAAAGATCTCCTGGCGGATGACAAGGAGATCGCCGAACATCTCATGCTCATCGATTTAAGTCGCAACGACTCGGGACGGGTATCCGAAACCGGCAGCGTGACGGTGCCGCGGAAGATGTTCGTGGAGCGGTACTCCCACGTCATGCACATCGCGTCCATCGTCGAAAGCCGGATTCGGCAGGACAGGACCGCGCTGGACGTGTTGAAAGCCACGCTGCCGGTGGGCACGCTGAGTGGCGCCCCCAAGGTGCGTGCCATGGAAATCATCGACGAGCTGGAGCCCACCCGGCGCGGCATCTACGGCGGAGCCATGGGCTACCTTGCCTGGAACGGCAACATGGACATGGCCATCGCCATCCGCACGGCGGTGATCAAGAACGATACGCTGTATGTACAGGCCGGTGCCGGCATCGTCGCCGACTCCGTGCCCAGCTCGGAATGGCAGGAAACACAGAACAAGGCCCGGGCTATCGTCAAGGCGGTGCAGCTGGCCCGGTACGGATTGGACCTGGGCAGCCGTTAGGGTCTCCCGGCACTGAACTGCTTCGCCATCGTTCATCGCGGCGTAAAGCGCCTCGTCGATGAACTCGTCTGAAAGCCAGAGTATTTCCATAATTCATCAGGGATTTCTTAAAGGTTAACCAGCCCGTGAAGATAAAACTCAAGGAACGAAACGTAATCGTAATGTTGAACAGGATGTAATAGACGGGAAGCCGCCTGGCGCAATGACGTCGGCAGCCACTGATCAGGGGCAAAATTTTGCAAGGCCCCAAGCTTTACTATATAAAGACTCAGGATTGTCTCAAACCCAAGAACGAGGTGAAAACATGCACAAATTCAGTCAAAAGTTACTGCTGGCCGGCATGGTTGCGGCGCTGTTTCTGACTACGGGCTGTGCCAGCAATGGCAGAGTTGACGGGATCGAGACAACGGCCAATTCTGCCCAGGCCACGGCCCAGTCGGCCCAGGAGACCGCGGACGAAGCCCTGGCTGCAGCCAATGCCGCCATGCGGGCAGCGGAGCGGGCCCAGGCTACTGCGGATCAGGCACTGGCGGCCGCCAACGATGCCAATGCCGCGGTTACCCGCCTGGCCGAAACCATCAGCAGCAAGTAACCGGTACCTGTTACTATCGCCTGCTGTGCCTGGCGCCACGGGCGGCAGACTGTAACTGAATTGTCAGGCTGACAAGGACAGTTGACAGGGAACGTCAACGTCCCACGCAAGAGGAAGTTTCAGCTCCGGGGGCTGACCCCGGAAATCGCTTCGGGTATCCCGCTCTGACGGGATGTCAGCGCACTCACCTTCTCCCAGTCGATTAACGCTTCCCATCCCTCGCTCCATCCCTCTCCCCGGACGAGGTCCGGCCGTCGGGCTACGGCAGCGGCGATGATCTGTTCCACGTTGACGGGCTGGTCAGCGTATTCTTCCAGCTGCGGATGCACCTCCAGGAACAGTTGACCCTCTTTCCAGCCGGCTTTCACCGGTTCGTTGATAATGTTGACCGGCAGCCCCGGCCGGACGCTGGTGGCCAGTTCCTCGATGTCACTGGCATAGAGCCTGATACAGCCGTGACTCACTCGCATACCGAAGCCAAGACGCTGGTTGCTGCCATGGAACAGGTAGCCGGGAATGGACAGCGCCACGGCGTACTCCCCAAGTGGATTGTCCGGTCCCGGCGGCACCACCGAGGGTAGGGTGATTCCCCTGGCCGCGGATTCCTGGCGGATGGATGCTGGTGGCGTCCAACTGGGGTTCTGTACCACCCCGGTAACGGTGGCGGTGGACGTGGGGGTCTCCCAGCCCTGCTTGCCGATGCCCACCGCGTACGCCCGCACGATGTTTTTTTCGGGGATAAAGTGATAAAGGCGGAATTCAGCCAGGTTCAGCACGATGGTTTCTTCTCCACCCAGGCCCTGGCTCGGCAGTACGAAGGCCAGAGGCAGGCGGACATCGGTACCTTCTCCCGGCACCCAGGGCCAGACGTCGGGATTGGCGTCCATCATCTCGCGATAACCCAGGCCGTAGACATGACCCAGGTCGACAAAGGTGTCTTCGTAGCTGGTCTGGATTTCCAGGGTATTGCCCACCACTTCATCACCGGCCAGGCGGAAGGTCAGCGCCTGGACGGTGCACGGGAGCAGCACGGCAGAAATCAGCAGGGCTCGCAGAATTCCGGATTGCAATGTATTGGCATTGACTGGTTTCATGGTTGCACAGTAGTCGTTTGTCGTTGCGGCTTTCATTAGCGGTTTCCGGTCCGGGAATTGGTGCCCGTCAGCCACTGTATCGACCTTGTTCCCCGTGTCATCAGCACCGCCGCTGTCGGCGGCGCGGCAACGCGGATCGGAATCCGGTGGCATCGCGATTACCGCGTGCCACGGAGCAGCGGAGAGGCAACGCTGACCCGTTGCTGTATTTTCCCCCTTACGGTGTTTTTTTGCCATACTTCGGTCCAGGCCTTGCCGGGTATTTCCGTGGCTGGCAAGGAAAGTCAGATTCGCTGTCGCAAGCGGAATGTGCCCATGAAATCGTCGCAAGCCGACCCCTCGACTTCCACCGACTCCGATCCGGTCTCGTCGGTCTCCAGCCTGCCGGCAAAGACCTACCTGCCGGTGCTGATCAGCGGTTGCCTGCTGCTGGTGCTGTCCTTCGGCTACCGCGCCGGTTTCGGCCTGTTCGTGCAGCCCATGAGCGAGGCCAATGGCTGGGGGCGGGATGTGCTGTCCCTTGCACTGGGCATCCAGAATCTCTCCTGGGGAATCTTCGCTGTCATCGGCGGTGGGCTGGCGGACCGGTTCGGCAATCTCCGGGTATTACTCGGCGGCGTGGTCCTCTACGCCCTGGGTATGTTGCTCATGGCCTACTCCGCTACCGAACTGCAGATCATCACTACGGCGGGCCTGATGGTGGGCGCGGGCATTGCCGGCACGTCCTTCGGTATCGTGCTGCCAGCCATCGCCAGGGCGGTACCGGAAGAACGGCGTGGCTGGGCAATGGGCATGGGCACCGCCGCCGGCAGCATGGGACAGTTCCTGGTGGTGCCCTTTGTCCAGGTCGTTATCGATGCCGCCGGCTGGTTTCAGGCACTGCAGATTCTCAGCCTCAGCGCGTTCCTGATGGTCCTGTTCACCGTTCCCCTGGCCCGGTACGGCGGCCCAGGGGACGACAGCGACGAGGAACAGCTCCGGATCAGCATGACCCGCATGGCCCTGAATGCCTTCCAGGTTCGTTCCTACACGCTGCTGGTCTGCGGTTTTTTCGTCTGCGGATTTCACGTGGCCTTCATCACCGTTCACATGCCCGGCTACGTGGTGGATCTGGGATTCCCGGCCTATATCGGCGCCTGGAGCATCAGTCTGATCGGGCTGTGCAATGTCTTTGGTTCCTATTTGTCCGGAACGCTGTGCGGCCGGCTTGCCATGCGCAGCATCCTGTCCTTTATCTATTTTGGCCGGGCCGTGGTCATTGCCCTGTTCCTGGTGCTGCCGGTAACCGTTCCCGGTATCCTGCTGTTCAGCGCGGCCATGGGTTTTCTGTGGCTGGCCACGGTACCGCCGACTTCAGGGCTGGTGGCGCTGTTCTTCGGTACCCGTTACATGACCTTTCTGTACGGAATCGTATTCCTGAGCCACCAGCTGGGCAGCTTCAGTGGCATCTGGCTGGGTGGCTGGCTGTTCGAGCGCACCGGCAGCTACGACGGTATCTGGATAGCGGGTATTATCCTGGGCCTGGCGGCAGCTGCCGTCCATTGGCCCATTGCGGAAAAAAGCTTTGCCGGCCGGTTGCGGGCAGCAGCTTCGTGATGTCGGGTAGAGCGGTGATCGTCGGATTTTAGGCGGCATCCGGATTACGGGACCAGGATAAAGACGTAGACTGCTGATATTGCCTTGCATGGCAACTGCGCAAACGGCCCACCGTGGAGGTTTCCGTTATCGAATTCCTGGTTTTTCTGGCTGTATTTGCTGTTATCTATGCAGGCTTTTGTCTGCCGTTATTTCAGTGGTTGAGTAAACGCAGGCGGGGGAGAAAATTCCACATTCGGCTGGGGATGGCCTGGGATGCCGGTGATCCCGAGCAACGCTGGGATGTGTTGCTGTCCTTCCTGTCGTTTATTGCCGCCCTTGCCATGTCGTTAACACTGATGGACCTTGCGTTTCCACCTTAAGGAATCTGCTGTTGCCACCTGGCATGGTCTAAGGACTACAATACAGCTGCGATCGACCAGCAGCCGGTAGTTTATTGGAGATAAGGGAATGTGCGGACTGGTAGGATACTGGGAAAGGGATGGGGAATCGGCACAGGCAGACATAATCAGGCGGATGCTTGAGCGGCAGGCACACCGCGGGCCAGATGATCGCGGCATCTGGACACAGGGTGCGGTGGGGCTGGGTCTCGACCGGCTCAGTATCCTGGACCTGAGCGAGCTGGGCCATCAGCCGTTTGTGACACCCGACAACCAGGCTGTCATCGCTTACAACGGCGAGGTGTATAACTGGCAAGCGCTGCGTCAGGACCTCGAATCCGAGGGTGTCACATTCAGATCCCACTGCGATACCGAGGTCGTGTTGCAGGCCCTTTATCACTGGGGCCCCTTAAAAGCCATTCCCCGTCTGAACGGTATGTTCGCCCTGGCCTATTTTGACCGGCGCCATGAAACCCTCTGGCTGACCCGCGACCGGGCTGGAATCAAACCGCTGTACCTGACCAACCTGCCCGGGACACTGGCCTTTGCATCGGAGGCCAAGGCCCTCTTTGCCCACCCAGCCGTTCCGTGCCGACCCGACGTACACGCGATGGCGACTCAGGTATGGTATGAAAGGCTGGCTGGCGACTGGACCGCCTTTGAGGGAGTCAGCATGCTGCTGCCCGGCACTGCGCTGGAAGTGTCCGCCGATACTGCACGCACCCACACCTGGTTTGATGTGGCTCGAGACGTGGACGTCGACCGGATACTGGCCAGCCGGAACGAGCCTTTCGCCAGTCAGGTCACAGCACTGAAGTCCCGGCTCGAAGACAGTGTCAAGCTGCATCTGCAAAGCGATGCGCCGCTGGCCGTCATGTGCAGCGGCGGCCTGGATTCCTCGCTGACCACTGCGATTGCCAGACGACACAAACCGGACCTGGTCGCCTTTGTCGCGGAAGTGGAAGAAGCCCCGGTAGCCGAGGCGCTGAAAGCCCAGCAGGTGGCCGAACACCTGGGGGTTGATCTACAACGGATTCCTATTTCAGATGCAGAGTATCCGGATCTGTGGACTCGGGCAGCCTGGCACAATGATGACCCGATCTTTTTCTACCAGAATCCCCTCACGCTGAAAGTCAGTCAGGCAGTGCATGACGCCGGCTTCAAGGTACTGGTAACCGGCGAAGGCGCCGATGAACTGTTCGGTGGTTATCCCTGGCAAATGAACACCGGCGAAATGTGGCGTATGCGGCAGTGGCATGCCCGATTGCTGCCCAACGTCGCGCCGCTGCGATTTTTAGGCAGAATATTTCAGGCACTTGCCCCGTTCAATTTCGAGGAGCTGGCTGACCAGCCGTTTTCCCGGCGCAGTAATTTGAACCACGAACTTCCCGGTGCTGAACTGGTGATCGATGCCGGAATTCGCCGCAACATCGCGCGTCAGCTGTTTGACAGACTTCAGCCGATTTCGAATCTTGGTGAGCGCGCCTTACTCGCCCGCGCTTTCAACGACTTTTATCATCACTTGCGCGTGCTCCTTAATTCCAATGACAAAATGACCATGGCCACGTCGGTGGAAATGCGTGTGCCTTTTCTGGAAAACGAACTGATCGATTTCGGGTTGCACCTGGCACCCAGTGCAAAAATTTACCGAAAGTCGCGCAAGCGTATCGTGCAGGCAGCAGCTGAAGGGCTGCTTCCCGACAATATTATTCACGCTGAGAAGATCGGCTTTTCCATCCCCGACAAATTCTGGAGCGGTTACGAGCCCTTGCTGCGCAACAGCCTGGTCGCAGAACTGTTCAAGTGGCGGGATGCTGACTGGGACAGCAGGAAGAACATCTTCAGGAAAAGAGCCTCGTTAGTCCACAAGGTGGTCACCCTGGAGATCTGGGCACAGTTGTATTTTAACGGGCAGGCACCCGAGGCAATGGCTGAGAAATTGCGCAGCGTGCGCAAGCCAACCACTTAGCCCACTTAGCTGGCATCAGAAAGCCAGCGAAATGCCTCCAATGTCGGGGTTCTGCTTTCTACCGTTTTCTACGACAAGTTATCTCGAGATGCATGCATGATTCGCTGAGTTGTTATTCTGGATAATTGCTGTTCCCCGCTTACCACATTCAGTCATAGCTGCTTTTGATCAGGTCCAGCAGTTCCCTGGCCGATATGTCCTCTTGTGATGGAACGGGTGCACAGATACTCTTGACACCGCCACTGGAATCGAATTCAAAACATATCTGCGTCGCGTCGCCACTGGTAACGGTGATATCGCGAAGTCGCCAGGCCCGGCCAGCCCAGGGCCAGAATTGCCCAGTGATGTAAAGCCCTTCGTGTCCGATATATGTCTCCCCAGGAAGCCTTTCCATCAGCCTTGTTCTCGCTCCGACCGTCCAACGGATTACCGATGCGACCACCAGGCCTGCTGCACCAGCCACGCTGAATGAGAACACATAGGTCCATAGCAAAGAATCACCGACCAGGTTGCCGTCGTTCTGGCGTCCAACCGCAAACCCGAAACCGGATGCCAACAGAACCAGTACGGTGATCCAGTAAATGCGGGTTTGTCGACGCGAGACCTTCCGCCGGTAACGCGCCCAGGTAACATCATCGTATCGCCAGTGCCGGTAGTACGCGCCGCGCTCTATGCGCCGCAGTTGTTGTTGAAAAGAACGGTGGTAGAGCCAGATCACCCCCGCTGCGAACATCGCCAGGCAGGCAAGGAATACCAGAACAATAGGGATCTCAGGATCGATATCTTCAATCATCAATGTCGCTGCCGCGCCGCTCATCAATACGATGCCGATGCACAGTGCGGTGATGACGGAGGCAGAATCCGCCGTACGCAGCCGAGAAGCGGAATCGGGGCTTTGGGGAGATCGCATTCTGGTCTTGATCATGGAGCAAAATGGGGACAGATTTATTTTAGACAGACCTAGGGAACCTCTGACTAATTATGGAAATACTCTGGCTTTCAGGCGAGTTCACTGACAAGGCGCCTTGCCGCCGGCATGCGTCGGTCTGTCAAGGCAAGGCAACCCTCTTAAGCCAACAAGGGCAGTGGGCTCGCCTGGAAGCCCCGACCGGCGGTGCCTGTCGGGCGCCACTGCGGAGTTGTCGCGCTAGGCAAGGACGACGGCCATTTCCGGCGCAAGACGCCTTGCAGTGACGCCCGACAGACTCCCGCAGAGCACTTCCATAATTAATCAGAGATTCCCTAGATAGAACGGTAAACATTTCCTGTGCTGTTCACTTGACGACTATACTAGAGGCAGTTCTCGGCCTTAAAGCGGACACTAAATCGTTTCGTTTTGGTCATCAGAATGTATATATTCGAGGAGTTCCTTTGGCGTGTAAACGGGGTATCTAAACCATTTCCAAACTATGTACCAATCATTGCGTCTGCCAATTAAGCATTCACCAAAATCGTCAACATGATTTTCGTGCTCACAGTAGGTAATCTCTTGGTGCAATGGCCTAAATACCAAATAGATGTCACCGTATACCTGTCCTTCCCCCTCTGATCCAAATTGAATTGATACTGATCCGTTAACTTGACCTGCACTAAATGATTCGCCTCCAGCTTCTGTGATCAATCGGATTAATAGCTCCGATTGTGTGCAGCTTAAAATACTTAAAGACTCATTCTGATCACGTACAACAAAGTAATTATCTTCAGGTAGGTTAGGGCATTCTGGTCGACTATCGGCGAGTTCGCGCTCATCCAGTCTGCCATTTATGCCTATGGGAAAACGTTCCCCCATGGCCCAATTAACAGCTCTGTAATCATTCTCAATAATTTCTAGCGCCAATTCCGTAAGAGGAGCAGTTCTAAATAGGAGATAAAGTCTGGCTTGAAGCGTATCCGGTATTAGCCAGTTTTTCGCTGCATAATAAAACCCCAAGAGCGACAACATAAATACAATCAGGGATGTGACTATTACTGATTTCCAGGTAATTTTCATACAAGTGGGCCTTGTATCTCCAATCCTAAACCAGTATCCCACTGAAATCGGGAGATTTCTACAATCCCTACCTAGACAGGTGGAAATAGAGCTTCGGATTCGTGATTTCCGATTTGGGTTCCAAGCAGTCCTCCATTGCCTTGGATTCTAAGTCGGCTTACGGTCTGTGGAATTAAAAAAAAATTCATATTTTGCCAGTCAAACTTAGTTTACGGGCAATTCATTGACATACAACTCTATCGCTTGACTATTGTGTGTAATTACTCCGCCTTCAGTCGTGTAACCAACGAAAAAGCGAAAGCTTCCGACCTCTGCTGTTGTTAATGTAAATTCACCGCCGAACGGATCGAGAATATTTAGTTCATTCTCCGCAGCTAATACAGATTCTGCGAAGGTCTCCAGGTTTCCAATCTGTCCATCCCAGGAAACCAGACCGCCGGGTGTCACAAGCAAGTAATCAGCCCCTGCCAATGCTACAACAAAAATTTCACTGTTTGCCCCTATGTCAACGGCTTCGGGCAGCAGACTGACATGTATCTGTATAGTATCTCCGACATTCACGTCGGTTACATAGGTAATTCCACCATCTCTTGTGACACCGCCACTCACTCTTGCACTCGTAAAACTACCATCGCTGTTCATTGTAATTTTTCCAGGCGGCTGATCAAAGACATCCCTATATAGCCAATGCCCGACATACTGGTCCGCGAAATTTTTATCCTTCAATTGATCAGTATAGATTTTGTCATCTACACTAATACCGGGTGTGCTCAAAGCATCAAGGACAGCACCTTCCAGTGCTTGCGTTGAGTCTGACTTCGAGGTTGTTCTTGTATATCCTCTAACCCAGACAGCCAAAACAAAATCACTGGTTGTTCTGGTCGGCAAAAAATCAGATAATAACGCTGGTGCCCATGCAGACTTATCCATCTCAATTCTGTCAGGTCCAGGCCCCAGGGATTCCTGAGTCAGGTAGTTGCTGAAAAGACCATTGACATCATCGACGCTTGCCCACGTCCAGCCAGTCAGATCAACTGATCCAGCAATCCCAAAACATTCTCCGGTACTGTCATCACAGACTGTCCATACATCAACCCATGAGATACCTTTCGTATCAGCGACCTGTCTCCACTCCCGGTCTCCAATCAATACCGTATTCGGTGCCCCACCTAGTATTAGTTCGGGATTGTTTTCGTATCTGAAATCTAAACCTCTTTTGTCTAGAATCTCCGGGGGAATTAGTCCTTGAAGCTGGTTGTTCATTACATAGAGATGTTCAAGATTGGGTGGATCTGCGAGCTCAGGGGGGATCGGACCTGTCAGCTGATTAGAGTCCAATTCTAATCGTAAGAGGTTTGTAATGTTTCCCAGCTGAGGAGGTATAGGTCCTGTCAAGTTGTTGTCTTCCAGTCGAAGATGCAGCCTTGGAGTAGACAGGTTTCCAAGTTCAGGAGGAATTGATCCGCTTAAATGATTGCTGTAGAGCGCCAGAAATTCGATATTTGCCATGTTCCCCAGTTCAGCAGGGATAGTCCCGGTCAACTGGTTTCTATAAAGTCTCAATTGCCGGACATTGAGGTTTCCAAGCTCAGGCGGAATACTTCCACTTAATTCATTGTTATTCAGATTCAATTCGTCAAGTTTAGACAATCCACCCAGTTCAGAAGGAATACTGCCAACCAGTTCGTTGAAGTTCAGTTCGAGAAGTTCCAAGTTTGCCAGATTACCCAGTTCTGCAGGAATCGAGCCAGTAAGTCTGTTGCCCGTCAGGTCGAGTGAAACGACTGTTCCCTCGGAACACTCAACTCCATACCATGTACACTCCGTTCCTGCAGAATCTGGGCTAGTATCCCAACCCGCTGTTCTTTTCCATTCCGTGCCACCATTCGTTTCGAACAATGTCAACAAGGCATCTCGTTCGATCGATGGAACTTGTGCTAGTGATTGATTTAAATCGATAGAGATTACAATTACAGCAAAAACAGTAGCCCTCAAAGTAGCCCTTTGTTGTTTGAGCATTTGATAAAGACTGTCCACAGAAGTGCCGTATTTGGTAGGCCAGATGCTGTTCGCTGCGATTTGGTTTATTACTGAATAACTTTACCATAGGCTTTGGGAAACGGTACGAATTACGTGGGTATGAAGGGAAGTCAAGAGGAATTCGTCAGTGTCACCTTTGGGTTTTTTTACCGGGTTCCACTTCTACTTTAGGGTTCAAAGTCGAACTTCAATTCTTTCGAATCAACTACAGCTCTCAGCGTCAAAGCGATCGTTGACTCAGTCAGGCAAAGCTGGATTCCTGCAATCTTTCTCCCTCAGCAACAGATCGTAAGTCGAGATGGGTTTTTACAGCTGTCCCAATCCTTCACTATATACGGGAAAACTCAATATCAACTATCTGCTCATTTACTGTAGAAATAGTTAGTTCGTGTCCCTTTGCATAGAATACTTCCCGGATTTCGTCGACAAATAACCAACGGAAGCCTTTTTCAACAGTGCCATCCTTAATATTTACTTCTTTAGTGTAAACAGGACAAGAGTTCAGTACTCCAAAGTCACTTTCGAAATCACCTATATCCAAGGACTGATAAGCACCTGTCAAGGTCTCCAATGTGCAGTAACTAGCGAGGCTGACTGGGAAGGGCGTGGAAAACAGATTCAACTGCTCCGCCACGCCGCTGAAAAAATCTGCGGTAAGTATATAGTTTTCATCTTCTTCCCGACTCACGGTGTCAACTACAGGTACGAAAGGCTGTATCCGCTCGTACCAGACTATACGTTGCCTTTCTCCTTGTGAATCCACTAATAATGATGTGATACTACCATCGCATTCAGTTACAGCTACCACATCTTCGTATTTCATTCCCAAAGTTAGTAACTCAAACGTAGTACCCAGAATTTGCTCATCACATTCTCCTGTAGGACTAGCCCAGGCAACCATGAAACTTTCCATCTCGCCTTCTCGGAATGATATGGTAATTGAGGAACTGCTAATGCGCGCGGGTCTGGTACCTGAGTAAGCACCAGGTCCGTAAACAGGCAATTGATATTCTATACCTGATCCATTGGGCCAGGTCGCTGTGATTAATTTGCCTAACTCGTCATCTACTTCGATTTCTTCAATTTTGCCGTAACAACCAATCAGAGCATTCGATTCTCTAAAGCTCATATCTAAACTAAGATTTGGAACAGCAGCCAGAATTTTTTCTTCACTGCAGGTAAAGTCAGGTGCGGTGTCAGAAAAACTTTCGACATCAAACTGTCCGTCCGCAATTTCTCTGAGTATGACATCATAAAAGACCAGTTTTTTGAGATCGGCTTGCGAATAAGTTTCGACGGTGGGCAATCGTATCGTTCTTTCCCTGAAATCGAAGAAGAGAGGAGTTGAGGGGATGGTATAAACAGGCTTCCAAGGTTCAAAATATGGCGACAATTGAGCATTGGCTTCTCGCGTAAGAATTGTGGCGCTAATCAGTACTAGTGCAATTGTATGTGGTTTCAGTTGCAGCAATTGAATTTTTCTCCTTTCACTGTGTAGGGGGAAAGTGTACGAATTGGAAATTGGCTGACTATTGAAATCTTTCGTATGTCAGAACTGGGTTCTTTGCTGCCGGTCTCCAGACTACATTTGAACGACGGCTTTCATGATGGCGGAAGTTGCATTAAACTGCCTTTACTGCTGAAATCGGCTTAATAGCGAAAATTACTATTTGCGGTAGATTGGCATTACTGGATAATTAACGTATTTTCGCCATATACCTTGAATTCACCCGCTTCCAGTCTCTCCCTCAACTCAGCTATTCTCGGGCACCATCTCGAATAATTGGCCTTCATGCCATCAGGATCTAGGTACGCATGTTGTTCCATTTCTTGGAGACTACGAAAGTTCGAGAACTCTATCGCGTCCCTTGGAATATCCCTTACGATTTGAATAGCTCTGTCTCTAGCTCCGGTAGACAAGAGTTCAAAGGTTTTCTCCAACAGCTCATTTCTTACAGCAAGCTCTGCACCCTGGCCATCTGCTAATGAACGGCCAAGAATTCCAACATCCAACTTTTCCTCATCGGTAGAGTAGTAATACTCGCAACCAGCTTCCATCTCCTCCAAATAGGCGAAAATATAGGTTGTATCGAATATTGCCGTGAGAACAAGATCCTTGTCGTCTTCATTGAGACTGCTATCGAAGATTCCGTTATAACCACCCCAAAGACCCGTAAAGGCCACATAAAGTTGCGTATTGCGAACTGTTGTTTCGAATGCCCAAATCGTAGTATCGGACGTAGAATCTTCTTGAGCCGATGACTCAATACTCACAACCCACAACCACCCCAGCGTCAACATTGATCTTGTTGCGAATCTTATGAATTTCGAAACTGTGAACTTTTTCATCAAAAAGTACCTTTCGATTTTACCTAACTGTTTCCGGTAACAGGCGAATGCCGACATTGACATGGCTTCGTCGAAAGCCTGCAACGGGTTCATTTCGGTAGTAGCTACAGATATGCCGAAGGTCCGCTATCAGGATATTCTAATTTTAAAGCTGACGTTCCCGCTACGGTGCCGGACGACAGATAACGGCTTAATAGCGGACATTCATTTCAACTAAACACTACTTGGAACTACCTAAATACAGCATATTTGGAGCATCTGACCTGGCGGTAACAATATCCAGTACTCCATCCTCATTTACATCACCAATTGAAAGACCGTAAACCGCACCTGCACCATCACCAAACCTTGTAATGCTATATGTTCTCCCATCGCCACTATTCAACAGGACTGCACCAGGCGACAAACGATTTCCGAAGACTACATCTATATCACCATCAGCGTCTAAGTCCGAGGTTTCAATCGAATACACCTCTCCCATACCGCCGCCAATTGGAAAGGAAGAGGAGAATGAAGCATCCCCCTCATTAAGATACGCCTGAGCGCCACCTTTGATAGGATCACCAATTAAAATGTCTTGAAATGAGTCGTCGTTAAGATCAGCTACCGCGACTGCACGAGAAGCGGAATTCGGAGTTCCAACCGGGCGTCTATCACTAAACGATCCATACCCATCATTGAGATAGATATAGCTCTGGCCACCACCTCGATGAGGGACCACTAAGTCTGTAAATCCATCGTTATTAAAGTCTCCTGCACCTATAGTCGTCGCAGATTCTCCAGAAAGCTGGTTGCATTCGACAAAATTGCCATTGCCATCATTGATACAAATATAATTTGCACTTAGGCTTGCAGGACCACGGTTTGCTATTACTATTTCTGGTCTGCCATCACCAGTAAGCTCGACTACAGTGACATTCCTAGTTGGCCAATCATCATCTCCGAATGTTCCGCTTAGCATAAATTTCCCGAAACCATCATTCTTGTATATTCTTTTTTCATCCGGTCGATCGTTCCCAACGACTAAGTCTAGATCACTATCACCATCAAGATCTGCCAATGCCGCAGTGTACGTGCGGTCAGCGTCAGCCGGTAACTCGAAACGTGTTGAAAATTGCCCAATCCCATCATTTAGCAACACAAAATCGGTGAGTGGCCAGTGTCTTCCTTTTGCAAGGATTATATCCAAGTCACCATCACCATCTATATCACCAAGACTAGCGTTTGCGCTAGTTACTCCAGTTTTTTCGAGCTGTACTTTATTACTAAAAGATTCTGGTGCATCCCAAATCAATTCATCCTGCGCCGAAACTAACTGCAGAAAAGTACTTCCTGCTAGAAAAATCACAAGCGAGCACAAATTCAGAATCTTCATTGGATAACTCCTGTAATTTGTCACGTTAGTCAATGCGAGGGAATATCTTAGTCCATATGCGGAGCTGATCGTGAAAGGAATTGACAAGTTAACTAGCTAGGTCGAGAAAAACAAGATAATTGTCGTTCTATACCGCTGCCAGTGTATTTGATGGTAAGCGCGTTACAAGTTTCCCTACTTCAAATATGCAGGAATATTGGGCCAAAAATACTCGAAAACGAGCATATTCATTGAAGATAGTTTTATTTTCGGGTACTGACAAGTTAGCCCCTACTCCGTGAGAATTCCAGCTTTACGACTTCCGTTTAGGGTTCAAAGCGGACATCCCAACTCTTGCAATGTTGGGCAATTTGAAGCGAATCGTTATACTCTACCGTTAATACAGGAATTTAAAGAATCGATTCATTGAGTTTTGCGGTAACCGAACCTGTGATATCGAAGCTAAATCCGAACATCACAACGCTGTCTGAATTCAAAATTATGTCATACTCACCTTCTGTATAAACTTCGTCAATCGCTTCGGATAACGATTGTCTATACCTTTCAAGAAATGACTGTTGGCGCGTTTGAACAATATCCAGAATCCTCGTGCTTATTTGTTGAAGTCTTAACTGTTTGACTCTTCCTTCTTCATGTATCTTTTGAACTTCGTTTGTACTCAATGTTGCCGCATCTCTTTCTAATTGACTCTGCAGTCCTTGAAGTTCCTCTAGTAAGATTTCACTAGTGGTCCTATCAGAATCAATTTCAGCCTCAATTTCAGATTGGACCATTTCCCATGCCTCGGTCTCGAATAGCGCCCTTTGCAGATCGAAAATGCCAATCTTGACATCAGAATATGCTGCTACAGGAATTAACAGTGCCGCAGGTAGTATAAGTAAAGACTTTTCCTTCTTCATTTTATAGTACCTTTTCATTTTATAGTACCTTGATGTATTGGGATATTAGACCAATGATACTTTATTAAGTTTCGCGTCTAGTTTTACGCTGGTAAGCTATTCGTTTTAAAACTGGGCAGTATTGCTACGTCCGCTAACGAAAGGCGGAAGTTGGGTACGGAACAGACTACGTCTTCTTTTGCATTGCCAGGCTCAAACTTCCGGTAAATATTGGATCCGGTATTTTTCGTCTCTGGTGCTTTGATTTGGTTTGCTAAATCTATCCATAAGTAACCCTATCGGGCACTCACTCACTTCGAGGTTTACGCACATCTACAATTTTTGAAATTAAAAGCAATACGACAAAAATTGGGGGAAAAACGAATCCGTACATAAAACGAAAATGATCTGAAGTCAAACTGTCCATTGAGCCAGGAAACTTTACGGAGTAGTAAATCTGATAAGCAAAAACAAATGTAAGGGTGGCTACTAGCCATATTCGTGCATACCTTGACGCAGGGTTTGCTTTCAAACAACTTACCAAGATTATTTGTAGAATAATTACATATCCGAAAACTGAGCTTAAAATAAACCCATCAACTATCCTAGAAATTTCAGAGAATAACAAGTTGCCTGGAATATACAGCAAAATCGCGAAAATACTTATTGCCATCAGAGATCCAATGACAATACTACTAAAAAATGATGCCTCTACCCCATTCAAATATAAGTTCGTTCACATTAACTATTGTTCCATAACTCTGGATAAAAAAGAGGTCTGATTCTCACAAAAATTGGTACTATGTGTTACAGAGCCTGGACTCCCCTAGGTCGCCTTCGGGTTTACTTGCAGTCAAAGCCAGGAACGTTGTGAAAGCAAGCTTTCACGATATCGTAACCTAAAAGTTGACATTCCCGCTACGCTGCCGGAGGGCAGAAAACGGCTTAATAGCGGACGTTAAAAGGGGAGTTTTTGATTCCTATTAATTGCGACATGAATTAGGATGACTTCCCCAAATGCGTTCAACTTGATTTATTGTGCCTCCGAACAAGGCCATATGACCTTGATTATTCATGTCAAAGCGACCTAATACTATCGCATACATGTTGTTGCATTCTTTTTTGTCCGTATCAAGCCACATGCAATTTCTAGAAATACGGTTGAACGAATCTTCTTCATGCAAGCATATTGACTGGTTTTCAAATTCGAACCTTACGTATCCAACTATTTGAACAAGCTTGCCATCATAGCGTTCTGGATTTGTGATCAGGTTAATAATTGAAATATGATAATCATCAAAATTATTTTGTGTTTGTAATTCTTCATACAAATCACAACCAGGTAATCCGATACACATAGTCAAAAAAACAATTGTGTTCTTCAAAAGTAAACCACCCGGGCAACATTGTAGGGTATAGACGGGCAGTCTCTATCGAAACTAAAAAGCACGCTCACGATTCTCGCCTATATAATTTTTACAGTATCCCACTGAAATCTAGAGATTTCCACTGCACTTAGCTGGAAAATCACGCGTAAATGCTAGTAATCGGTAGTGTCGCCTTTGGGTTCTTTGCTGCCGGTCTCCGTGCCACCCTAGAATGACTGCTTTCATGATAGCTGAAGTTGCCTTAGGGGTAAGCGGCCGGCGAACCCACCTTGTTATTCCGGTTGCCAGTTGTGTGGCAACAGGTCATTAATGCGACTGGCCTTCTGAGTCGGTAGCCTGGCCAGCACATCTCTGAGATAGGCATAGGGATCAAGCCCATTCATGCGAGCTGACTGTATCAGACTCATCACAGCAGCCGCGCGCTGACCGCTGCGCAGCGATCCGGCGAACAGCCAGTTGGAACGACCTAACGCCCATGGGCGGATCTGATTCTCGACCCAGTTGTTGTCGATAGGCACCGCGCCATCTTCCAGGTAGCGAGTCAACGCGCGCCAGCGCTTCAGACTGTAATCGATAGCTCTGGCTATGGCCGAACCCTCCGGCACCTTTTGCCGCTGCGCCAGCAGCAAGGTATGGAAGGTATCCAGAAGTGGCCCAGCTCGTTGCTGCCTTAATCGATACCGTTGCTCGTCATCCAGATCCTTAGCTTGGCGTTCTATGTCGTAAAGCTGACCGATGGTCTCCAGCGCACTGGCCGCCAGGGTGCTCTTGTTGGCAGCGTGCAGCTCAAAGAACTTGCGCCGGGCATGGGCCATACAACCGATCTCGGTGATACCCTGACCGAAGCCGGCTTTGTAGCCGCTGTAGTCGTCACAGACCAGTTTGCCCTGCCAGTCGCCCAGGAAGGCCCGGGCATGTTCCCCGGCACGGCTGGGCGCAAAGTCATAGACCACTGCCCGGGTCTGGGCATTGTGCATTGTGCAGTAGGCCCAGATATAGGCGCGGTGGGTTTTCTTCTTGCCCGGCGACAGCATCGGCACCGGCGTCTCGTCTGCATGAACCACTGGGTGGCTCAGGATGGTCTCGCGTAAGGCATCAGCTAGGGGCTGCAACGCCACACCGCAGCGGCCTACCCATTCGGCCAGCGTGGAACGGGGAATGGCCAGCCCGGCTCGCTCAAAGATCTTTTCCTGACGGTACAGCGGCAGGTGATCGGCGTACTTGGCCACCAGCACCTGAGCCAGCAGGCCGGTAGTGGGCAGCCCTTTGTCGATTACGTGCGCAGGTACCGGGGCCTGAACCAGCGTTTCGCAGTCTTTACACACCCATTTGCCACGGACGTGCCGCTCAACGGTAAACTCGCCGGGGGTATAGTCCAGCTTCTCACTGACGTCCTCGCCAATCCGCTGGAGCTGACAGCCACACTGGCACCGGGTGTTGTCCGGCTCGTGCTCGATTAGCCGGCGTGGCAACTCCGGTGGCAGAGCCACACGTTTGGGTTGCTGTTTCGGTTCAGGCTGCGTGGGATGGATCTTCGCCGCTTCCAGTTCCGCCTCGATGCCACCCAGGTCGGCATCGACAATGTCTTCAAGTAGAGTGCGTTGCAGAACGTTCAGTTTTTCACTGTGCTTGCCAAAGCGGTGGCGTTTGAGCAACGCCATCTCGTGAGTCAGTTTTGCATTGAGTGTTTCGAGAAAGTGGTTACGCTGGCTGAGGCGATCGTAGTGTTCGGTACGATGTTGCAGTATCTCCTGCTGCTGTTTCAGCGCATTCTCTTGCTCGGCGAGGCGTGATAGCAACGAGGCGGCAAGGGCTCGTAATTGGTCTGCATCAAGCTGGCTGACGTCAGGCTGTGACATAGGCACAGTATGCCACTAATGCTCTGTCGGCGCGACCTCATCGTGCGGCCAGTTGGTCTACAAAGCGCGGATAACACCTGCTTCACCCAGGCTCTGCCAGGGCAGCCCCTGAACCAGCGCCTGAAGCTTTTCTTCATCAACAACATGGTGCTTGCCACGCCAGGGCTCAGCCCAGTGGAACTTGCCGCGGTTGAGGCGTCTGGCACACAGCCACAGTCCCAATCCATCGTGCACCAGAATCTTTATCCGGTTGGCACGCTTGTTGGTAAAAGCATAAGCACAGTGTGGTCTGGCGCTACCGAACACCTGAACCACCCTGGCCAGGGCTTTGTCCGGCCCGGCACGCATATCCAGCGGTTCGGTGGCCAGCCAAATCTCGTCAACTCGGATCACTGCAGCAGTTCACGTAGCAGTGCCAGACAACGATCCGACTGAGAGACTGGCCAGCTCACTTTGATCGATTGTTGACGGAAGGGAATCTCCAGGTGGACACGCTCGTCCGCTCCATTACTTGGACTGGGCCGTGGTGCTTGCGCAGTGTTGACCGGTAGTGCTACAAAAGCTGGATAACGTAAATTATCTTTCGCACATTTTTTTGAAGGGGGTGGCCCCGGTCTGATAAAACTGTAATCGACCAAGATAAACAGACCAGACCAGAGGAACCACCCATGAAAAACGATAACACAAAACCCCTGAGCAAGGTGATACGAATCGACGAGAGCGAGATCCGCGGCCATCTGGATGAGATGGTCCGGGGAACCGTTGAAGAAACGCTGAATGCCATGCTGGACGCTGAAGCCGATGAACTTTGCAATGCCCAGCGCTACGAACACTCCCCGGACCGCGTCGATTCCAGGGCCGGCAGCTACAAGCGAAAGCTACACACTAAAGCTGGAGAGGTTGAGATCAAGGTGCCCAAGCTCCGCAAACAGACCTTTGAGACAGCCATTATTGAGCGCTATAGGCGTCGGGATATTTCCATCGAGGAAGCCATTGTTCAGATGTACCTCGCTGGCGTCTCGGTTCGTCGGGTAGAAGATATCACCGAAGCCCTGTGGGGTACTCGGGTTTCGTCAGGCACAGTTTCCAATCTCAACCAGAAGGTTTACAAGCATATCGAACGCTGGCGCAGTCAACCGCTTGAGGGAGATTTCGCCTATGTTTACCTTGATGGAATCGTACTCAAGCGCAGCTGGGGCGGCGAGGTGAAGAATGTCTCGGTACTGGCGGCCATTGGTGTAGACAGTGATGGCTATCGGCGCATTCTGGGCGTCTCAGAAGGCCATAAGGAAGATAAATCTGGCTGGCTGGGCTTCCTCAAGGAATTGAAGAAGCGAGGTCTCAAAGGCGTCAGACTGTTCATCTCAGACGCTTGCCTGGGCCTAGTCGAATCAATCGCTGAAGTGTATCCGGATGCAGACTGGCAGCGCTGTGCGGTGCATTTTTATCGCAACGTATTCTCTCTGGTGCCGAGTGGAAAAGTCAGGGAGGTGGCAGCCATGCTCAAAGCTATCCACGCCCAGGAGAGCCGCGAGGCGGCCGAGGGTAAAGCCAGGGATGTTGTTGAAAAACTGAAGGCAATGAAACTGAGGGCAGCGGCGGAACTGGTAGAGAAATCTATCCACGAAACCCTGGCTTACTATGCCTACCCACCCCAGCACTGGCTGAAACTGAAGACAAACAATCCGATGGAACGATTGCTGAAGGAAGCCAGGCGACGTACAAAAGTGGTTGGCGCTTTCCCGGACGGCCACTCTGCATTGATGCTGGTGGCTGCCAGACTTCGGCATGTCTCTGCTACCTCGTGGGGAACCCGCAAGTACATGAACATGAAGTTGCTGAGGGAAATGGACCAGGAGGTCATTCACTCAGTGGCTTAACCGAGAACCGGGACTGCCCCTGAGGAAAAAGTGCGAAACATTTTTGACACTACCAAAAGCTGGCGTGACTGCTGGTAACGTATTCGTCCTGGCCTGACGAATCCACTTGTGGACCAGGTTGGCATTAAGGTCGTGTTCCCTGGCGATTCTCGCAACAGACGCACCGGGTTCTTTGCAAGCCGCTACGATCTTGTGTTTGAAATCCGGGGAAAACCTTCGACGCCTAACAGGTGTAGCGAATACGCTTAGCTCATTCATGATAGTGTCCACTTAAAAATAGGTGGACACTATCGGCGGATCAAACTGAGCTAGCAAGGTGGGTTCGCCGGCCGCTTACCCTTAGGGCGCCGTTATTTCCGAAATCGGCTTAAAAGGAGCCATTCAAAGTTCTGTGACTTCTCCGAGGGCATCGAAATAGTAGATATTCTCATGCTTGAATCCCCATACTCCACCAATCTCTTGAATGTGCGGTTCGAACGTAAATAACGGTACTGTTGAGAGCAGCTCGTCGTTGTTCGCATCGATGAATATACGATTATCAAGCTTTGTAACAATACTGTGTCCAACGTTTCCGAGGAAATCGAGATTCTTGTAACCCAATGACGCAATTAATCCATTCGAGAATTTATGTAGTTCGCTAAATGTCGTGTCGGGGTTTACGAAAGCCTTCATCTCTGCGTGCAGACGAGCCTGCGCTTCGACTCCGCGCTTGAAGTCCGAGCAAGCGGGTTGCAAATTTACTTTGCTGCCTTCGACTGGGAATGATCTAGCACAGTCACCCCAAATTGTTCCTGCACAGGGGCTAAGATCGACAGTAACAAGATTATTACTACCCACACGCTCTTCACTTGGGGCATAGTCTCGTCCAGAAATTGATAGGCAACTGCGACTACCAGCCAATACGAAGGCTGGACAAGAATGGTACCAGGTATCAGGGAGTCCTAGTGCGGATAATCTATCAGTGGCAAATGCAGCAATACTCTGTTCCGTAGAATCGGAGCCTATAACATCACACAGTTCTGCTAGCACCTGTTTGGCTGAGGCTTGAACAGCCTTGTAATCTTTGATAGAAATTGTTGCTGTTGGAGTTAACAAAGGGTGTATAGTCCAAAATTCCAAATGTTATCTTGAGTTCCTTGTAACCGTAGCCGAGGTCACCTGAGAATTTCGTTTATGAGGGATTCATTTCCTAGAAACTACATTAAATGCAGCTTAAAGCTGACATTCCCCATACGATGCAAACCGACTGAAAACGGCTTAATAGCAGACCTTTAACTCAAGACTCCGAATTGAGAATCTCTATATTGACACCACAGTCGCCTGTTAAGTGCCACGACTCTGCGCACTACATAATCCTTTTTACATCAGTTTGGCAGTGACTCAAAATCAAATTCAGAATCTACGATTCGTTCGTTAGATGATGTAAATATGATTGGTATGGTAAATTCTCTACCATTCTGGAGCCGAAATTTGAATGGGACCATAGTGTCCATAGACGTGATAATGGCATTGACGGGCAATTCCTCGACTTCTCCGTACCTCTGATCCAAATAGGATCTTAGTTCTTCATATGTTTGGATATTTTCAGCTTCAATCATGACTATAGGTTCATTTGAGCGAGCATTATTAGACGACACTGTTGTTTCCTCAGAGCAAGAAATGATGGAAAGCGCTGTTATTAGTAGCAATGTGCTCTTCATGGCTCGTGTACCTATCTTTTCATTGTGGAGCAGGCGCGGGTTTTAAGCACGTGAGCGTGATCTAAATTCTCAGAATCAGTTTCCCATTGAATTTGTGTAAATCCCATATTTGTAAAGATCAACATTCGCGGTAGCTGGGTGACCACTGTGGGTTCTTTGCTGCTGATCCCGGGCCACCCGTGAATGTCGGCTTCTAAAATAGCGGTAGTAGCTCTAAGCTGCCTCTATTACCGAAAACGGCTTAGAAGCCGACTTTCGTAGCTTTTAACTCTGCCCGATTGTTATTGAACCACCTGGATAGTGAGTTGTTCAGACTCGGCTTCCATCGTTGGTAACACCTCATCTGGCGACACGCTGAATACTCTTGATGGCTCTACTATTTCACCAGTCATTGTAATTTCCGGAATGATCAGCGTACCCTCTTGACTGGGTGTAATTGTGAACTGAAGCTGATAAACGCCGAACATTTCACCATTAAGCTCTTCTTCATATTGTTCGGGTGTGTTTGGCCCGGTGACATCGGCACCCAATAGCTGTATTTCTGAAAATCGGGGAGCACGGATACAACAAGTATCCCAATAAAAACGGATTATAAGAGGGAATGGAACGCCGACTCTGGCAACATCCTGTTCCAAACTAGCACTTAGAATATATTCGGCCGTAAAACCGGTACTCGGGAACATGACTAAGGTGACCATGAAGGTTAGATTTCTGACCACTTTTTCCACTCTCAGTGTAGCGCCCATGATAAGTTCTCTAATTGTGTCAAAATTCATCTCCTATTGCAGAACTCCAACAACCATTTTTGATTTCTAAGCGGTAGTACGATTGAATTATTTTTATTTCCGCTCTTGGCCTCTATTCAGGAGCCCTCTACTGTCTAGCTAGTTTATTTCGCTAACAGTCGCCAATCCAGTCTCAGAAACGATTCCTGATCCGTTGAGCACTCGAATGTCACCGTTTAAACTTTCATCCAGGTCCAGAATGAAACCACCGGAAGCTATAGTCATCTCGCAAAACACGCCATTGTCTTCAGTAACATAACAACTTCCAGTCGATGGCCGTTTCGAACCTCGAAAGTCAATTACTGCTCCGTAGGCGGCAATGTAGCTGCTGCCGACGTTGAAGTCATACTCCACTTCAACAATCCCACTTCGGAAAATTTCGCTAATCGTCCATCTCACGGTATAGTCCGATTGCGCAGAAGTCTCTATTGCCATCAATGACATGAGCAGTGCTACAGCCCTAAGTACAGATTTCATTGAGTTACTCCAATAAAGTGTGGAAAAATTGTCTCCTTAATGAATTAAGAAACCTCTGATTAATTAGGGAATGCCCTGCGGGAATCTGTCGGACAATAGTGACCGGGGACTGACCGTTGCCGTACTCGGAATATCAAAACTTCAGTAGCAGGCAAACCTACTCCCTGGATAAGGACTGGAACGCGTACAACGTATTTTGCCGCCATTAAAAGTTACCCGTATTCTTTGATCGTATTTCATATACGTCGCAGTTCTACCTCTTCGACCACACCGTCCTCCGCGCGGATACTCAGGTTTCGATTTACCGACTCCAGAATAGACGGGGGCATGAGGTCGCTGCGCCACAGATAGATAGTGCTTTCTGTTTCCTGTGTGGAAGTTCTCGTAAGGGTGTTCTGCGCACAGGGCACTTGGTCTACAGCCTGTTCGAGAGCGGTGCCGACCTGTATTTCAACCGCGGCCAGTTCCAGGTCGGCTTTCGAACAACTGAGTTCTTCATTGTGTGTTGCGTCCAGATTAACCGTCAGTTCCCGTACCTGGCCGGCGACGACCGTGGCACTTACGGTAGCCCTGAGATGGGGGAACGGAATATCGGGATGACCCGGGCTGAGGGACGAATAAAGCCGCCAGATGTAGTTGCTGGCAGTTTCCTCCCGCCCGCTTTCCACGAAGACCAGCTGCGGTGTACACAACAGTTGTGAGCTGATCTGGTCCAGTGTCAGGCCTGCGTTCAGTTCGGCGGGTTCTACCCCGATTTTACGGACACTTCAAAAAAGCCTCATAATAGGTAAAAGGAGTGTTTATGTCCAAGCGAAGAAAGTACAGTCCCGAGTTTAAGCAAGGTGCAGTGGAACAGGCCCGCCAGCCGGGAGTCAGTTGCGCTCAGGTAGCCCGAGAATTGGGTATTGGTTCTACCTTGCTGGCGCGCTGGAAACGGGAAGCCGATGCTCAGGGGCAGCAGGCCTTCGGTGGTTCCGGCAAGCCCAGGGATGAGGAAATGGCTCGGCTCAAACGAGAGTTGGCCCGGGTGAAGAAGGAGCGGGATTTTTTACGCGAAGCGGCAACGTTCTTTGCAAAGGAGTCGACCTGAGGTACCAGGCGATTCAACGTTGTCGCGCAGAATTCCCGGTTCGTATGATGTGTCGTTGCCTTAAGGTGTCGGCAAGTGGCTATTACGACTGGGAGAGTCGCCCTATCAGTGCCAGGCAGGTTGAGAACGATCGATTGTTAGGCCGAATTCGTGAGATTCATGCCGACAGCCAAGGTGCGATAGGAGCGCCACGCATGCACGAGGACCTCACAGAAGAGGGTGAAACGGCCAGCAAGAATCGTGTAGCCCGCCTGATGGCGGCTGATGGCCTGCAGGGCTGGCCCCGCAAGAAAAATAGGGGGCAGCGAGGTAAGCCGGGCCTGCCGCCTCCTGGTGTTGAAAACCTGCTTGAGCGTGATTTCACCGCACTGGAGCCGGAGACCAAGTGGGTAACCGATATTACCGAGATTCTGACTAACGAGGGCAAGCTGTTTTTATGTGTTGTCCTTGACTTGTTCAGCAAGCTGGTAGTCGGCTGGTCGATGCATCACCGCCAGGATCGTCAGATGGTAATTCGGGCTGTAGAGATGGCTATCTGGCAGCGCCAAGGCGGATGGTCCGTCATACTGCATTCCGATCGCGGCGGTCAGTTTCGTAGCAGCGACTATCAGAAATTTCTAAAGAGCAACACATTGATCTGTTCAATGAGTGCTGTTGGTCACTGTGGCGACAACGCGGCTTGCGAGGGGTTCTTTGGGTTGCTAAAGCGAGATCGGGTGAACCACCAAAAATACCGCACATTGGATATGGCCAAAGCCGACTTATTTAATTACATTGAACGCTTCCACAATCCTCGGATGCGACGAAGAATTGCGAAGAGTGATCAGGAGTTTTCAGACGTTTTATAACCGTCCGTGGAAACGGGGTAGAACCCGGCCAGCGCTTCCGGGAGATCGGTAGGTGCCATACAGATCGACGCCGTCGAGCGTGGGAAGACACGATAGGACTCGACTGTGCCTTCGCGGAATCGTACCTCGATCGCTGGACTCGCCGCCGACACGCTGAAAGGATTGTAGGGTACCGTGGAGGGCGCTGAAAATGGGGAACCGGGAGCCGGCAGGTAGCTTATTGGTCGCCAGTCCACGGGGATCCACGCCGGTGAAGGCGAAATTGAGAAGTTGGAGAATGCAGCTCCGCCGGCCCTCGACGGGTTGGGGACACCATCGGCACCGGTAAAACCGGCACTGACCAGGCGGCCGGTCTCCAGGTCGGTTTCAATGATTGCCAACACCGCATCGCAACCAACCAGAGCCTCCAGTTCCGTCAGTGACAGATCGAAATCCAATTGCGACTGAGCGGCGGTAACCTCCTCCACCGTACATTCTATATCGGCACTGATTTCCTGGAAGTCTTCAAGTTCAAACAGGGTGTCACCGACGAGACCCAGCCTGACGTTGTAATAATAACCGCCGGGATTGCCGGGGCCCGGCAACACGCGAACACCGGGGATGGTGAGCTGACCGGATACTGGATTGAAATTGATGGTGCTATTGCCGCCAATACCGAAGAACTGGCTGGAGAAGGTTTGCGCCTGAAGTGTCGTCCACAAAATGGCCGAACAGATCGATACAGAAAAGGTGAGGCTTGGGCGATTCATCATTAGACTCTAATATCCTCAATAGCATCCCGGCATTCTCGTCAATTGTGCCTCGACTTTCCCCGCAAGCACAATGGGATTGACGGGAAAACCGCTCAAGTCACCGCGAACAGTGTCTATCTCAACATCCGGCCCAGAAATAGGAGGCACATGGAAGCAAGAAGTTTCAGGGGTCCCAGGCATGACCACGGTATACGAGGGCTTCCAGCAAGTGATCCTCAGAAACGCTTACTCACTCCCTGTAGTCCGTCAGTGTACAGAAAGTCACAACGCGCGGTGGCAGGTACTGACCCATAAACGAAGAGCGCTTGAAAGGTCCCTGAGTAAAGCGGCTATACATTTCGGATTAATGTCGAACTGCTCTGACAGACTGGGAAAAGGAAAATACGATCCAACGTATTTTTCATCGGCGGCTTGTGGCTGAGTTCCTCGGCATACAGGAACATGAGTTGCAAAATCTTATGAAAAAACGGTGGTTATGGTAGGAAGACTCGGATGACTAGGCGGAACATTTACCATTAGGCTTCAGCGGCGATTTTGCCCATTCTAGAAAGTCCACATAGTTCAATTTAGGAAATCATAACTACTTTTATGATATACAAAAACGCCCTAATTAAATCGCCTTATCGACTGAATATAGGGCGGTGTAGTATCCATTATTACATGCGAATCTCGACCGACCGTTCGCTCTACAATTGTCATATTAAATTAGTTGGGCTATCCAATAGGTAGGTGGTAGCGTACAGACTAGCACCACGATATTCGTGGCATGTGATTTGTGGTTAACCAACAGTTCATTTTCATGATTCACTGCTAATTGGTGTCTTAAACACCCGGGGAGTTCCACTGCAATCATTTTTCCATACGCTATTCGAGGATTTTTATATGAAGAAATTCTGTTTATACGTGTTCCTACTAACCATCTTAGAGCCTACAGTTGCCCAACAACCCACAAACCATACAAACATATTAGATCCGACTAATCCAAACTCAAATACGACAACCTTGGCTCCGGCACGGCAAGCTGCACTTGAGGCATATACAAATGAAACGGTCTCAAATCAAGTTCAAAATGATTTAGATTCTTCTGAATTAGATAAAGTAATTTTGGATGGGCTATTCGCAGAAATAGTTTCTGCACCTAGAGTAGCGCAGGCAAGGTTAGATTTCTCTGACATTCAGTTTGAAAGAGTAACAAGCATTTTAACGACTCTTCAAGCGAGTTCTGCCGCGTTGACTAAGAAGAAAATGGCAGCCATTTGTAGTGAATTAGATTTTAGATCAACTGATCCGAACAATATTCAAAGTATTAATATCGCAGAAGCGAGCTTGGCGGCAGAAAGTAATCTTATGAGTCATTCTCAAGATCTATTGGAAGAGTATCAACAAGCAATTCAAAACATCAATGAGTTATTAGGTACTGCAAATTCTGAGGTCTTTCAGGATTACCTTAGCAAAAAGAGAAATGAAGCAATCTCTTGGCGAATAATTGAACTGCCAGAAATGTTAGAAATGTTTTCTACAAATCCTCAAGCATTAGCACTTCAATGTAACCAATAAAGGAGCATTCTCATGAACCATCGAAAAATTTGTTTGGCCTTACTTGCATTTTTCGTGAGTCTTTTGCCAATATCCTTATTGCCGACGAAAAGTTATTCACAGACAATTGTTGTAGGTTGCGATGACTGGATACACACTGCCAATTATTGGAGGCATAGGTGCGTTTTCCAATTAGTTGGTGTTCCAGAATCTGTAGCTGTTGTAGAAGAAATACGCATGGATTTTACTTGGTTGGGTACTGCTTGGAAATGCGGTTTTTTATTTCAACAAATGACCCCAGGCTTTAATGCCATGTACGAGAAAGCGAATCTAAAGAATAAACCATTAGTCCCAAAATAAATCCGACTGAACCTAGAAAATTCCGAATCCTTCGAAAACAGTTAATACAAACTAACATGCTATAGAACCCCAGGCTCGGTATCGGCAAAAGTTATTGGCGGAATTCCTGAAATTCCCAACTCTCCGATTTTCGATTTGCGAGTAATCATCTTCCCTGACCAGATACACATCTGCTAGCTCGCCATGACCATTTCATGACTTTTTACAAGCTTTCAGAAAGTCCTTCAATTTTGTACCACTTCTGGCCAATTCACGAAAGAGACCATTTCCGGCAACAAATAATACTTATCTCTGACGGATGGTTTGATTAAGCGGCAGAGGTATTGAAGGTCGATTGATAATTACTCGATCCCTTCGAAATCCTGGCGGTAAAGAATCTATAATAGCTTCTTCCAGGCTTTGTCCAGGTTTAGGTCTGATCATTATCGGTCCGCTTGACCGAACAGGAATTTGAGCCGTTCTTTCAACCATATTCGTGTAGTGATCAACAATTCTATTGCTTCGATCCATGATGACTACTGCAAAACCCTCCTGGTCTACAGCACGACTCAATTCGATTACTGTACCCACAAACTTTAGTTGATAAATTTTGGCGTCAGGATTACTGGCACTTATGAGCTGGCCAGTGCCTGAATCAGTAGGCGCGTATCTACCCGTACTAGTACGATTCATGGGTGCCATCAGATGTCGCTGACTAACAGCCGCATAGAGACGTTCTGACAATGTGCCAGGCACCATTAACAGGCTTAGCGCCTCAATGCCTAAGGTTACTACCGTTCCTTTATCATCAGAGGGATATTTAGCTTGAGCTGAAACTGCTTCAAAGCCGAATCTATTCGTAAATTGCTCTACCTCCAGGGGTGTTTTCCCCTGTGCAAATACCGCAGTTACTCCAACGACCTCCCCTCCTGATTGAGGATTACTTGCCAACACTTCAATTTCAGCTATAGATTCTTCATAGCGGTGTACTACTTCTTCGTCGGATACTGCACCCAACGTGCCCCACACTGTTTCTTGCACTATCCGCTCATCAGAAGCCGGTTGCGCAACAGCGAGCTGAGCCAATATTGAAGTGCTAAGGAACAGAAATCGAAATTTATTCATTTACCCAAAATTTTCCAGTACATGGAATGGCACAGACAATTTAACTGGTAAACCGCCAGAATCAGTTCGCCTTTGACAATAATACGTGCGCTATCTATTAGTGCATTCAAAAATGTTGCCAGTGGCGCGTACGTAGTGGACAAAATAATTTCGAGGTTTATCAAACTTGCTGGTAACGATAAAGATAATACCTTTTGATAGTACTAGCTCCTTTGCGTATCGATAGGAATTGAAGTCTAGTTCTGCACTCTGAACGGCGTGTAAGGTTGTGCACTGGCAGCAGGCTGATCTCCAACTGACACCAATCTGAATTTCAGCTGATAGCTGCCTTCCCCGGCCCGCAATACATTCAGGTTACCGACTAAATCGATACTGGGTTCAGGTGAACTGATCCAATCCGCATTCGCAGTAATTTCGCCAATAGTTTCGCTGTCAAGGTCCCAGCCTTGCTCAGAAATCTGATCTGCGAAGTGCTGGTACACTTCCGAGATAGACCAGTCAATATTCAATTCGTACTCCGTTTCGAGAGTGTTGCCTGATGACGAGCTCGATCCTCCCCCACCAAAGACTCTTCTTTGGCGGAAATCAGTTGTGGGAACTACCATTCGAGGCAAGTACTGGCGCAGATTTAATCGACCTCGATTCCGCATGTTCTGCATCATCACGTAATTCTGATTTTGTTCTTCAAGTTTCTGTTCGCACGATTGTGATTGCATGTTGTTCAGTTGAGAGACGGCAAGCACAATGATTGTGTCGTCATCCATCTGTGAAACCGAGATGGACATATTGCCGACGTCATCCCGGCACATCTGAGTCGGACGCTGTACCTGTTGCTGTACAATGAATCCACGATTCAGTTCAACGTCGTAAGCTTGTACAAAAGGGATGAATCCCTGACGCTCAAGGTCATCTTGTAGCGAAGCCGTGGCGGTTTCGATTTCCAGACCAGTCTTCAATACGACCCGTTGACTATACCCCTGGTCGAGACTCCCCATTACTTCGAACTGATCGGAATAGTCGAGGGTGGGAAATTGATCAAGCACATCCGAGTACACCCTAACGTCACCATTGAGCGTTGGATTCCCCAGTAAAACTCTAACCAATTCCAATGGAACAGAATCTTCGTACTCAGTTGCCCCAAATAGTTGAATAGAAACTCCAAGTAGTAAAATGCATGATCCTATCTTTATGAATTGCATGACGAAACTCCAATAATGTAGTTGTGACATTCAATGTGGCAATTCCTAACAGATGTAACACAATTCCCACGATTGTAAGGATATTCGGGCAGGTAGTACAACCAGATTTTCAAAGGGATTACTTGGATTTCCAAAGAAGCTGGGGCCCACTGATTTCGCTACTTCCGCTGAATCGAAAGAAGACATGTCCAGCAGCACACTTGAATGTCCGGTTTCGGCCTGTTAATTCACCGTTAGGATATAAGGAAATCCTCGTTCCTGAACGTGCATTTACAGGCCGAAATCGCCAGATTTGAGATTCGATCTACCGTGCCGCTCCAGGAAGCGGAACACCCGCTGGCTGATGCAATGCAGCAGGCCGTGGAGCCGCTCGAAGGTTGGGGCGGGGTGAAGCGGAAGCCGTATTCGCCACTGGGGTCCTGAACATAGACTCCATCCAGAAACAACATGATTGACGCGCCGATATCAAAGGCCCGTCAGTTTCTCAAACGCCCACATCTCGCCTGCCGCCATCTCAGATGAAAGAATATTTTCCGCGGCCTGAATTCGGGCCTGTTTCTCAGCATCGGATACTTCACCAATGGCGCCTTCCAGCAAGCCGACATCAGTTATTACGTCCGCGATGCGGCGCCGTGAGGAGGAGTCCAGTGCCGGGTTGATCTTCAGCAGGTCTATCTCGACGTCGTAGATGGATTTCTGATAATTAAGCTGGTCAATTTTCTGCTGGAATTCGGCGTATTGCCGGGGGGGCAAATGGGAGCTGATAATTTCCGCCAGTGTTCCCGGCAATTCCTCACGCGTGGGAAGTGCACCGGCGCGCAATTCACTGAAGTGCAGGGTTCGCTGGTAGTGGGCTTCTGCCAGTTCCTGCAGTATCTGTTCCACAAGGTCCGGGTCGAGATTCAGGTCCAGAAGCGCTGAACCTGAATCCTTGCTGACGAGTAATGCGGAGCGCTTCTCAGCTATCGGTCCGTGGTCGTAATACAGTCGCTTCTGTGCCATGCCAAACAGGATATTCTCGTCATAGAACTCCCTTTCCATCTGGGTGCTCAATTCCATATACATGGTTTGAAAAGTGTCAACCGGTAAGGCCGCCTCCTTTCCAAGCCTGCTTTCCAGTTCGGTGATTTCCTGCCGAAGCGAATCCAGACTGCCTGGAGTCATAGCAGGGGAGAATACTTCACTATTTCCAGCACCTTTGGCCGGGTTTAAATCAACACTGGCCTTGTTTTCAGGTGTTTCAGTGAAGGGCGGCAAAGACACGTACCGAACAGATTGAATAAACAGCACCATCAGGCTGACAGAAAAAAGCATCAGTAATATGCGCAAACTGCTGGCTATTGTTTCTATACTCATTGATCGCTCAGACCCTAATTGACTTGATAAAGATGCCTGTCCGCATAGGTTTTTTCTGCATTCAGCCGGAGCCGCTCAAAATAAAACCAGGCAGCCTCACTATCCGCCTGTGAAGCGTCGGTGTTGTACCAGCTTTCAAGCTGCTCGATTTCTGCGAGAGTAGAATTTCTATTTTCCAGGGGGCTTTGACCTCCCTGTGAATTACGCAATCGTGAATTCTTTAAAGCAACTACTCCTTCGGCTAGCCGATCCATTGCTTCCCTGGACATAGGTCCCGCATCACGAAGAATTACCGACATGACATTGAGATGACTGTTGCCGTCAATGAACTGCTGTTGTGCTGTCAGGTATATCTGAAATTGTTCTTCGGAAAGAAACTCCCGAACGACGTCTTCATCCGATCTGATCTCATAGTTCATCGGGCCGGACCTGTCCTGAGACCTGATCTCATTGCGGGCTATCTCGTTTTGAACCAGCGCCGAAATTATCGACTCTCGAGCCGCGACGTCCATGCCGGTCTGTACCAGGCGAAACTCGTGGAGCCGGGTCATCCGGTTTCTCGATCTCGATTCGATCGTCGCCATCGATGGCGCGGGATTTGCCGTTCCATTGCGATTGTATTCCGCCCACCGGGCAAACCGCTCGTTCAGCTCTGTGCGGATCAGGCGGCGAACGCCCTGTTCGGTCGGGCTGGTGTATAGTTGCCGCAGCTCAAGCTCTTCCCGCAGGGCATTTCTGATGCCAAGCAGACGGTTCATTTCGCCGAGATCGGGAGAACTGGAGCCCACGGGTAGGGAATCATCTCGTAAACGTTCCAGCGATTCCGGTACGGAATCAATGGGGCCGAATTCGAGTTCTGAGCGCAGGACTGTATCAGACAGGTTTTCAGGACCTGGCTCAGGGCCGTGCTGCCAGATTCTGGCCTGAATAAATGCCGACATGGCCAGACAGATGACTGCGCCCATCAGCAGACTTTGGTTTATTCTACTTGTACTGCTTAAATGTTTCATTGATAGAAAACGTATCAAGCGATGGGTGGAGGCATGCCAGCGCATGGGATTAAGGCTATCTACGAAGCGGTGGTTTGTCCAGTGTTGTGCATGGCCGGATTGATTCACCGATAGATTCGGCAACACAACAGCAAGCGAAGCCTCAATTAGCAAAAACACCGGGCCAGTCTGGGTCCTCATATTCTACGATTGAATTGGAATTTTCTGCATAAAATTACAGAGACGCGCGGTGACACAAATTGAAGTTGAGTAAATAGGAGGCGTACCAGAAATTACACGCAGGAATTACACGTAATTGAGATTAGCGTTGCGACAACTTGCGGTTATACGACCTGGATTGATATTAGAGCGCATGGCACGAGTACCTTTCTATGTACAACCTTTTTTCGTGCACCTTTCACTTATAAGCGCTGTATTGCTTGGCTTGGAAAATCCACAAGGATCGAATTGGCTCGTAGTGCTCGGTGTTTGGTGACCAGCCCGTTTGGCGCTAACCGGGACTACGAGAACCTCCGGCCATGGGAAACTGCGGAACGTCATCTACGGAAGATTTACTTCACTCCACTGCTGTTTGTCGAGGACTATCGCGGTGTAAGTGAAGCCCAACAAGCATCCCCATCGACGAAAACCGCCCCCGATCAGTAAGTCGTCGATTTGGCAGAGTGCGGTAAGTCCGGTGAAAACGAATGGTTTAAGCTTGTCCGTGTAACATAAAAGACATGAATTCAATAGCTTGCAATCGTAATTTGGGCTGTTTAGAGGTCAGAGTTGAGATTAATTCCTGAATTTACTATCACAATAGTCTTCGCCACTTGCTACAGATGATTTCAAGAATAAGAAATGCCCACGAATGTTCAGTGCCTGTAGAAAGCAATGTTATTGGCGTTGGCCCCGATAACCATTGTCCAGGTGATGTATGTCCAGATATGAGCAGAGAAAGACACATCGAGTGGACATTCAGCGTATCAAGGAAATTCTCCGGTCGAGATTTTCCATACCGCCATACAAACTCGTGGTAGATACTTTGAATGCTCAAGGCTACGCGACTTCCAGAGGCAATAAGTAGAACACCAGAAGGTTATACAGAATGCTGCAGAGGCAGGGATATAGTGGTTTATGGAGCTTGGGCGCCCATAGCGAAAAAGGGCACTTAGCACCAATGCTCGCGGGCTCTGCAGTCCACTTTTCCCTAAATTCCATAAGTGGCCCACTAATCGTGTCCGCAATGTTGGAGAGCGATTTCTCTCTAATGGCGACAAAGCCAAGAGCGAGACTGGCTGCGTTAAATGGCGCGGTAACTACGGGAGCAGGCATGGGCATTGGTTCACTCAAAACGATTTATCCCGAGGTCCTTATTAGGGATAATCCCGTCCTTCACGCCATCGGTCCCGGATCATCGGCGCTGTGAGTAACAAGATTTAAAGCGGGTATCAAAGTGGGTGATAAGTTAATTCCACTGTTATCATAACTATATATATCAACAGGATAGGCTCTACATGCTGCTGATGATCGACAATTACGATTCGTTCACCTACAACGTCGTCCAGTACCTGGGTGAGCTGGGTGCGGAGGTCCAGGTGTATCGCAACGATGCCATTTCAGTGGCGGAGGTGAAGGCACTGAAACCGGATCACCTCGTGATATCGCCGGGACCCTGCACGCCCAACGAAGCCGGTATCTCGGTGGAACTCATCAGGGAATTTGCCGGCAGCATTCCCCTGCTGGGCATCTGCCTGGGTCACCAGGCCATCGGCCAGGCTTTCGGCGGTGATATCATCCGGGCGAAGAAGGTCATGCATGGCAAGCTGTCCGCTATTCACCACAACGGTGGCGGCGTGTTCAGTGGCATTGCCAGTCCTTTCACCGCCACCCGCTACCATTCCCTGGTCATCGACCGGGACACGCTGCCGGATTGTCTGGAGATTACCGCATGGACCGAAGACGGCCAGGGCGGTCTTGATGAAATCATGGGCGTCCGGCACCGGGAACAGGCCGTGGAGGGCGTGCAGTTTCATCCGGAGTCCATTCTCAGTGAGCATGGGCATAAGCTGCTGAAAAACTTTCTCAATACATCTCACTGACAACCCAGGACGAGGGCGACTATGGAAATCAAGGCGGCCATCAGGCAGGTAACAGAAGGCAGGCATCTCACCGCCGGGGAAATGACCGAGGTCATGCGGGACATTATGACCGGCAACACCACGGACGCCCAGAATGCCGCCTTTCTCGTCGGCCTGCAGATGAAGGGTGTGCAGGTGGAGGAACTTCTCGGCGGGGCTATCGTCATGCGTGAGCTGGTAACGCCGGTAACACTACAGCAGCGGGAGCACCTGGTGGATACCTGCGGCACCGGTGGCAGTGGTTCCAACAAGTTCAACGTGTCCACCGCCGCCGCGCTGGTGGCGGCCTGTGCCGGTGCCCGGGTGGCCAAACACGGCAACCGTGGCGCCACCAGCAGGAGCGGCAGTGCCGATGTGCTGGAAGCTGCCGGGGTAAACCTGGTGCTGACCCCGGAACAGGTGGGTCAAACCATCGACAAAGTCGGTGTCGGCTTCATGTTCGCCCCGGCTCATCACAGTGCCATGAAACACGTGATCAACGCGCGGAAGGAAATAGGCGTACGCACGATTTTCAATCTGCTGGGACCGCTGACCAACCCGGCCGGTGCGCCCAACCAGGTGATGGGGGTATTCCATCGAAGCTGGATTACGCCATTGCTGGAAGTGCTGCATGAGCTGGGCAGCGAACATGTGTTGGTGGTGTCTTCGGAAGATGGCCTGGATGAAATCAGCAATTCCGCGGCCACCCACATCGGCGAACTGAAGAACGGGGAAATCAGTACGTACCAGGTCAGTCCCGGGGATTTCGGTCTGCATCAGTACGCGGACTTTTCGGCCCTGCAGATCGACAGCGTGGCGGCAAGCCTGGCGATGCTCAAGCAGGCGCTTGGCGGTACCCAGCAGCCTGCTGCTGAAATCGTTGCCCTCAACGCCGGTGCCGCCATGTACGCGGCCGGTGTCAGCGACAGCCTGGTTGCCGGAGTAAAAACAGCGCAGGACCTTATCGCCGGCGGCAAGGCACTGGCCAAACTGGACGAACTGGTGACTTTCACCCGGTCCTTCGACAGTTGAAGACAAGGAGTACAATCGTGGCAGGCTCCACCATCCTGCAGGAAATCATCGCCCACAAGGGACAGGAGGTCGCGCAGCGTGAGGCGCTGCGCAGCCTGGCCACGCTGGAAAGCGAGCTGCCCGGCGTGGCTCAGCGGCGACCGTTCGAAGCCGCCCTGGCAGCAAGGATCTCCGCCGCTAAACCTGCAGTCATCGCCGAAATCAAGAAGGCGTCGCCTTCCCGCGGACTCATTCGCCCCGACTTCGACCCGGAAAAACTGGCGGAGAACTATGCGGCGGCCGGCGCTACCTGCCTGTCAGTGCTCACCGACGAAAAGTATTTCCAGGGCCATGACCGCTACCTGCGCCTGGCGCGGGATGCCTGTGAGCTGCCGGTTCTGCGCAAGGACTTCATGATCGACCCCTACCAGATCGTGGAGTCAAGGTGGCTGGGGGCTGACTGCGTACTGCTGATTGTCGCGGCGCTGGACAAAAGTCAGCTTGCCGAACTGTATCAGTGTGCCGGGGAGCAGCGCGTCGACGTGCTGGTGGAAGTGCACAACCGGGAGGAACTGGACACGGCCCTGGCACTTGGTGCCAGGTTGATCGGTATCAACAACCGCGACCTGCACAGCTTCACCACCACGCTGGATGTTACCTATGGGCTGCTGCCGCATATTCCCGAAAACTGCCTGGTGATCACGGAAAGCGGAATCCATTCTCACGACGAAGTGCTGGCCATGCAGGCGCGAGGTGTATTCGGCTACCTGATTGGCGAGACGTTCATGCGTGCCGTGGATCCCGGCAAAAAGCTTCGCGAAGTGGTGTTTGGTCGTGAATGACAAATCCACCGATAGCGACAAAAAACAGACGCCACCCCGTCGGGGTCAATCGGGGAAAGGCTTTCGACGCCTGTTGCCGGCCATCCGGAACTCAATAGCGGGACTGTTCACCACCCTGCGCACGGAACCGGCGTTTCGCCAGGAGTCCCTGGCCTTCCTGGTGTTGGCGCCACTGGCACTGTGGCTTGGCGAGTCGAACCTTGAACGAGTCCTGCTGGTGGCGACCCTGGTGCTGGTATTGATCATGGAGTTGATCAATACGGCGGTGGAAAGTGCCGTCGACCGCTGGGGCGACGAGTACAATGATTTTTCGAAAGTTGCCAAGGACGCCGCCTCGGCCGCCGTGTTTCTGAGCCTGTTGCTGGTGCTGTTTGTCTGGGTGATGCTGCTGTTACCCCAGGCAGCCTAGCGGCGGCAGAACTGTCTCAGCGGGTACCGAATACCACGATGGTTTTACCGGAGACGCTGATCAGTTCCTGCTCCTCAAGGGTTTTCAGCACCCGCCCCGCCATTTCCCGGGAACAGTTGACGATGCGGCCGATTTCCTGCCGGGTAATCTTGATCTGCATACCGTCGGGATGGGTCATGGCATCGGGCTGCTTGCTCAGGTCGATCAGGGTCCGGGCGATGCGGCCGGTTACGTCGAAGAACGCCAGGTCGCCGACCTTGCGCGTGGTATTGCGCAGGCGGCTGGCCATCTGCTTGCCGATGGTGAACAGGATTTCCGGATGCTGGCGCGAATAGGCATTGAAATTGGCATAGCTGATTTCCGCAATCTCACAGGCGCTGCGCGCCCGCACCCAGGCACTGCGTTCCCGGGTTTGCTCGAACAGGCCCATTTCACCGAAAAAATCACCGGCATTCAGGTAGGCGATAACCACTTCCTTGCCATCGTCATCTTCGAGGACTACCGAGACTGACCCGGTGACAATGTAATACAGGGTATCGCTGCTGTCGCCCTCGTAGATGATAGTTGCCCGATTGGGGTAGCGTTTCCGATGGCAATGGGACAGAAAATTATCCAGGTCCTGGATATGGGGTGTAATTGCCATTAATGCCATAGGGCAGACCTCCGTCGAATCTTGGATGACCGGTTCCCCGCGCCGGCGCGGGGACACAAATAGTACGAGTTTGCGGGCTTTCGTGTCGCGTCTGGTTCCGGAATTGAAACCGCCCGTTTTACTGACAGTCTGCAACTCCAGTAGTTCATTCTGCGGGTAGCGGTTTTAATGTGCACGACAGCACCGGAACGGACGTAATCCCCAATGCTCTATTCATCGGCCGAAAACTCAAAATCTTATGATAGCCGGTGCAGATACAGGGCGCCCCACGGTATCTTCGGGAATTTTAATTCGGGCTGCGGCGCTGCTTCGGCCGATTTTGTCCTCTCTGACCGATAGGACTGAAGACCGCGAAAGTCGTAATACACTTCGACCAGCGTGGTGGTGACGGCTAAACGAAATAAAACAGTGTTTTCACGCACTTCTGATCTGCTGTATTCTCATCCTCACGCCATGAACAACATTACTTTCGATACCGAAGTCATCGTCAGGTTAAGTCTGTTCACCCTGTTCTTTGCCCTGCTGGCAGTGGCGGAACTGATCTGGCCACGGCGCCCGACGAACTCTTTCCGGGGGCAGCGCTGGCTGGCCAATCTGGGATTGAGCGTGCTCAATACGTTTACCGTTCGGTTAATAATTCCGGTTGCCGGAGTGACCGCGGCATTGTGGGCGCAGGACAGTGGTATCGGCCTGTTTAACCTCGTGGCCTGGCCGACCTGGCTGGAGCTGGTGCTGTTTGTAATCCTGTTTGACTTGACTGTCTACTGGCAGCATCGCATTTTCCACTGGCTTCAACCATTGTGGCGACTGCACCGGGTTCACCATACGGATGAGGGCTACGATCTGACCACCGGTGTCCGCTTTCATCCGCTGTCGATCCTGTTGTCGGCAGCGTTGAAAACCGGCCTGGCGGTAATCCTGGGGGCTTCGGCGGCGGCGGTGCTGGTGGCGGAACTGCTGCTTAATCTGACGTCTTTGTTCAATCACAGCAATGTGCGCCTGCCAGCCTGGCTGGATAACATCCTGCGCCTGGTAGTGGTGACGCCCGACATGCACCGGGTACATCATTCCACCAATTTTACGGAGCACAGTCGGAATTTCGGTTTCAGCCTCAGCTGCTGGGATCGCCTGTTCGGCACCTACCTGCAGGATCCGCTGTGCCCGCGGGAAATCATGCCCACGGGTATTGCCGGCTACTCCGGGGTCAGGACGCGCGGGCTCCTGGCACTGCTGATCCAGCCGTTTGTCAGTGGCCCGGTGGTGTCCGGGGTGACGCCAGACCGGGTCAGGGAATCGTGACGATCAGGTATCAGTTGGGGGCCTCTGATTACGTCTGGAAATACCTGGTTCCTCAAACGGGTGTGACGAAAACCGACACCGGAAACTGCACCCTGGACATCGGAAATCGAAAATCGAAAAGCGGATATCAAGAGGTGCGCAAGCCCATGCTGACTGAATTTGCTTCATCCCTGTTTGTCGCCGAGGGTCCGGACGTGTCATTCCTTGGCTTTCCCTATCCGACCCGCATGGCAGTGATTCGCTTGCAGAACGGTTCGCTTTGGGTATGGTCACCCGTGGCCCTGGATGACGAACTGGCGGCACAGGTCGACGCCCTGGGTCCGGTTCGACACATCGTGTCTCCCAACAAGATTCATCACCTGTTTCTTGGCGACTGGCAAAGGCGCTGGCCGGAAGCCCGGCTGTACGCACCTCCGGGGCTGGCGGACAGGAAACCCGGGCTGAAATTCGACGCGGATCTTGGCGACTACCCGGACCAGGCATGGCAGGGGGAAATTGACCAGGTGATCTTTCGTGGCTCCCTGGCCATGGAAGAGGTCGTTTTTTTCCACCGGACTTCCGCCACGGCGATAGTCGGCGACCTGATTCAGCGTCACCCGGAAGCACGCATGACCGGGTGGAAAGGCCGCTTGATGAAACTGGACGGGCTGGTGGGCGAGAGGGGTAGCACCCCCAGGGAATGGCGTCTCAGCTTCCTGCGCCGGAAAGCCGCCCGGGCAGCCCGGGACAAGGTGCTTGGCTGGCAGCCACGGCGACTGCTTATTGCCCATGGCCACTGTGCCGAGCAGGGTGCGGCGGAAATTGTCAGGACGGCGCTGGCGTGGATCTAGTGGCCTGTCCGGTTGATTCGCAGGCTTTCAGAGCTATAGAAAGTGTCTCAGCAGGGCGCAATGCGCCGGGAACAGGTCGATTTTGACAAGCGCAATAGTCTGTCAACAGCCTGTCAGGGAAACTTCAGGCTCTGATCAGGGTGAATGCGCCGATGGCGATAAAGCCGATGCCGGCGATGTAGTGCAGCGCTTTCTCGTTGATGGTATCGGCCAGCAGGCTGCCAGCCAGCACCCCCAGTGCCGACGCCACGATGAGGGCTGCGGAAGCTGCCAGGAACACGGCCAGGGGACTGGCCTCCCGATCCGTGGCAAACAGCATGGTGGCCAGTTGTGTCTTGTCACCGAGTTCGGCGATGAAGACAGTGGTAAAGACAATGGCGAAAGCTTTGAAATCCATAAGTGGCCTTGCTCCGTACGGAAACTCTGATCAATTAGGGAAGTGCTCTGCGGGAGTCTGTCGGGCGTCACTGCAAGCCAGAGTATTGCCCTAATGAATCAGAGGTTCCTTAGTATAGCGTCCGGTACTCACCCTGGTAATCAGTGTTTTTCTGCGCTGGTGGTTTCAGGTGATGTAGCCTTCTCCGTCACCGTCGAGTGGGTGGCTTCAGCCTGCTCCACCGGTTCGGGCTGGGAAAGTTCAAAGGCTTCCTGGGTGGTGCCGGGCAGCTCGGTGAACGGTTCAAAATAGGGGCGATGTACCCGGTGGAGGATGATCCTGGGAGCCAGCCACAACGTGAAAACAGCCATGACCAGTCCGGTGGCCATGAAAAACCCGGCGTCGACGGAGGCGATTACCGTGGCAATGACCAACGGTCCCAGGACCGCGCCGACACTTTGCATCAGCAGAATCGCACTGCCGATTTCCAGCAGGTTGAGCCCGGTGTTGTCGTTGGCATGGGCCAGGCAGATCGAGTACAGCGGAAACGTGGTGGCTCCGAAAAGAAACATGACCGGGTAAATTGCCTGGGGTAGCCGGGGAGTGAGCAGCACCGCCGCTCCACACAGCAACACCGCCAGCACGAAGAGCAGCAGAATAACCAGGCGTCGGTCCAGTCGGTCGCTGAGACGACCAACCGGCAGTTGTGCCGCCGCGCCGCCGGTAATGGTCAATGCCATGAATATACCGACACGCTCCAGGGGCACACCCTGGGACGTGGCCACCAGGGGCCCAAGCGCCCAGAATCCGGAAGTGACGAAACCGGCTACCAGTGCCCCCAGTACCGCGACCTGGGACACCCTGAATACCCGGCCCAGGTTAATGCCGGTCAACGCAACGGGCGCCGGGGCCTCGCTGCGAGTAACACCCACCGGGACAGCGCCCAGGGCCAGCAGCACCGCGCCCCAGGTTATGAAGTCTGCAAATCCCAGGTCCAGGCCGATGAGCAGCTGGCCCAGGCCGATGGCCACCAGGGTCAGCAGCACGTAGACCGAGAGAATCATGCCCCTGTTGTCCTCGGTGGCATTGGTGTTGAGCCAGCTTTCAAACACCATGTACAGACCGGCCATGGCCCAGCCGGTAAACAGCCGTAACAGTATCCAGAACAGCGGATGTTCCAGCACGCTTAACAGCAGCAGGGCGGCCGTGGCCGTGGACGCCAGCACCAGGAAAACCCGGATATGTCCCACCGAGGCTATCAGCCGGGGAATGAGCAGGCAGCCCAGCACGAAACCGAGGAAATACGCCGAACCGATATAGCCGATCAGTACCGGGGAGAACCCCAGGCTGGCAGCGTACAGCGGCACCAGGGTTAATTGCAGCCCGTGTCCGGTGAGCAGTATCAGCAGTGACAGGAACAGGGCCGCGACATTCTCAAAATTTTTCAGCATCGTTATGCCCGACCGGTAGTCATAGCGGGTGGGGAAAATTCACTCACGGCAATCAGCCGGGCCGGTTTCCGGTCAACCTTGGTCTACGCCGTGGAACCGGTGGCGACAGCGGAGATTGACCGCGCATGTTACAGAGGCTTGAGCGCTGTGTTAACCTTTCGCGCCCACTTGATCGCACAACCCTGGACGAGAGTACAATCGATGAAAAGCAAAATTCGCTGGATAGAGGATGTCATGTTTCTTGGCGAGACTGGCAGTGGACACACCGTGGTCATGGATGGCGCAGCGGACAGCGGCGGGCGTAATATCGGCGCCAGGCCCATGGAGATGATGCTGATCAGTGTCGGTGGCTGCAGTTCCTATGACGTGGTCAGCATCCTGCGCAAAGCCCGCCAGGCGGTCACAGGCTGTGAAGCCGAGGTCACCGGAACGCGGGTCGATGCCGTCCCGGCGGTGTTCGAATCCATTCACATCCATTTCCGGATAAGCGGCAGGGACCTGAATCCCAAGCAGGTGGAGCGGGCGGTTTCGCTTTCCGCCGACAAGTACTGCTCGGCGAGCATCATGCTGAAGAATGCCGGCGTAAAGGTGACTCACGACTTCGAACTGATAGACGAGAACTGACAGGCTGCTGACCGGTCAATGCCGCGCAGGCTAGCGTGAGGCGCCGAATTCGTTGACCGAAAGGCTGAAACCCTTGTCGTCTGACACGACCAGGCGATCTTCCTCCATACGGTAGGCAACGGTTTCCAGGTCGGTGTCTGTGGGGATCAGGTTGACAGTATGGCCGGCATCGCCAGTGAAAAAAGGCGCGTACGAATTTCCGGCAGTCGCCGGTACTCGTTGGTAGCCAGATTCAGGATGAAGGTGTAGCCTTTCAGCAAGGTCAGACAATTGTCATGGGCCAGCACTTCGCCGACGAAGTGTCTGCGGATGTCAGCTTCGAACAATCGCCGGGTCATGACATGCAGTTTGTCACCAGTTGCAAGCACCGCGCTTTGCATAGTTGTCCCGCTGTTCAGGATTGTGAATTCGGTATTGCTCAGAATCGATAAACGGTTTTTTTCATCACCCGGGATAACCCGGACATCAACTGCTTCACCGGCAATGGCAGCTCAGCGCCTCCGGCATTTCTCGCGGCTTCGCCGTGCTGGCGTTCGTCCTTGATCATCTGTTCCAGAATGGCCCGGCTCTTGTGATCCGACTCAGGGAGTTTTTGCAGATGCTCCTCGAGGTGACGACAGACCTGTTCCTCCGTTTCCGCGACAAACCCCAGGCTCCACCGGTCACCGGCCAGCCCGGCGGCGGCGCCCAGGCCGAAAGACATGGTGTACCACAGGGGGTTCAGCAGGCTGGTGTTACTGTCCAGTTCCCGCAGTCGGGTCTCGCACCAGGCGAGATGATCGACTTCCTCGCCGGCGGATTTCTCCATGGATTCCCGTACGTCCGGCAACCTGGCGGTCAGCGCCTGTCCCTGGTACAGGGCCTGGGCACAGACTTCGCCTGTGTGGTTGATGCGCATCAGTGCGGCTGCGTGTTTACGCGCCGATTCATCAAGGTCCGGTTCAGTCTGACCGTCCGCCGGGTTGTCCCGGGCGGCATGACTGCTCCCTGGAATCAGTGTACGCAGCGCCTGGTCAAACTGTACCAGCAGATTATCCAGCGAGCTGATATTGCGGCCGTGGTGGTTTTCCATGATGCGTGTTACCCCTGTCCCTCTCTTGCTATGGCACGATAACCAATGTCCGTTCTGAAGTAAACGTTGTGCCAGCGTATTCCGTCCACCAGTTCATAGGCCGCCTGTTGGGCCTCGGTGACGGTCCGGCCCAGTGCCGTGGCACACAGCACCCGGCCACCGTTGGTCACCACCTGGTCGCTGTCCAGCCTGGTACCGGCATGAAAGACTTTACGGTTTTCGCTCACTGCATGGTCAAGACCGGAAATGGCTTCACCCTTGTCGTAGGAGCCTGGGTAACCACCCGCCGCCATGACCACGCCGAGACTGGCGCGGGGATCCCACTGTGCCGTGGCCGAGTCCAGTCTGCCCTGCAGCGCCGCCAGGCACAGCGCGGCCAGGTCCGATTGCAGCCGCATCATAACCGGCTGGGCTTCGGGGTCGCCAAACCGGCAGTTGAACTCCACGACGTTTACCTCGCCCTGTTCACCGATCATCAGCCCGGCGTAAAGAAACCCGGTGTAGGGGTTGCCGTCCGCGGCCATGCCTCGCACCGTGGGTTCGATGACTTCGGTCATGATGCGACGGTAGACCTCGTCGGTTACCACCGGAGCCGGGGAGTAGGCGCCCATACCCCCGGTGTTGGGCCCCTGGTCACCGTCGTCCCGGGCCTTGTGGTCCTGGGAGGTTGCCATGGGCAGGACATGTTCGCCGTCCACCATGGCGATGAAACTGGCTTCTTCACCTGGCAGAAACGCCTCGATGACAACCCGGTGGCCGGCTTCTCCGAAGCGATTCCCCGACAGCATATCGGTGATGGTGGACTCCGCCATCTGCAGGTTCCCGGCGATGATGACTCCTTTACCGGCGGCCAGGCCATCGGCCTTGATGACGATGGGCGTACCCTGCTCACGGACGTAGGCTATGGCGGCGTCGGCCTGGTCAAAGGTCTGGTAGGCTGCGGTTGGAATGCTGTGTCGCCGGAGGAAATCCTTGCTGAAAGCCTTGGAGCCTTCCAACCGGGCGGCGCTGGCGGTGGGTCCAAAGCAGGCAAGTCCCTGTGCGGTGAAGTAGTCCACCACGCCGGCCACCAGGGGAGCTTCCGGGCCGACGATGGTCAGATCGATGGCCCGGGTCCTGACGAATTCGGCGAGCCCGGGAAAGTCCAGCACGTCCAGCGCGACGTTTTCTATGCCGGGCTCCAGGGCGGTACCGGCATTGCCCGGTGCCACGTAGACCTGCTGCACCGTCGATGCCTGGGCGATTTTCCAGGCGATGGCATGTTCTCTGCCACCGCTGCCGAGAACCAGAACCTTCACTTGCTGTACTCCTGCTTGAATTGTTGATCGGGGATCGGCAATGGTCGGCCCGGTCAGTGCCGGAAATGGCGCACGCCGGTAAACACCATGGCAATATCGTGCTCATTGGCGGCGCCGATGACCTCTTCGTCCCGCATGGACCCCCCGGGTTGAATAACCGCGGTAACACCTGCTTCGGCGGCGGCATCGATACCGTCCCGGAACGGGAAAAAGGCATCGGAGGCCATCACCGAACCGCGTACCTCCAGGTTCTCATCCGCCGCCTTGATACCGGCGATCCGGGCGCTGTACACCCGGCTCATCTGGCCAGCACCAATGCCGATGGTCTGGTTGTTCCTGCCGTAGACGATGGCATTGGATTTGACGAACTTGGCGACGATCCAGGTGAACTGAAGATCCCGTAGTTCTTCTTCTGTCGGCGCACGCCGGGTGACCACCTTCAGTTCGTCCCCGGTGACCCGGCGGATATCCCTGTCCTGTACGAGCAGTCCCCCGGTGACCCGCTTGAAATCCAGCCCGGGCAGGGGTTGTGCCGGCAGGCTTCCGCAGGACAGGACACGCACGTTCTTTTTTTCGGCGGTAATCTGTAACGCCTGATCAGAAACCGATGGCGCGATGATGACCTCGGTGAACTGCCGCGAAACAATCGCCCGGGCAGTGTCGGCATCCAGTTCCCGGTTAAAGGCGATGATGCCGCCGAAAGCGGAGGTGGGGTCGGTCTGAAAAGCCAGCTCATAGGCCTGCAGAATCGAGTCTGCCACACCCACACCGCAGGGATTGGCATGCTTGACGATGACGCAGGCCGGTTCACCGAAAGACTTGACGCATTCCAGCGCTGCATCCGTGTCGGCAATGTTGTTGTAGGACAGCTCCTTGCCCTGGTGCTGCACGGCGGTAGCTATGCTGGCTTCCGCCTGCTCGGCTTCCACGTAGAACGCCGCCTGCTGGTGAGGATTCTCCCCGTAACGCATGACCTGCTTCTTGCTGAACTGACTGTTGAAAGTACGGGGAAATGCCCGGTCTTTGTCGACCTCATTGGTGGGCAGTTGGCAGCCCAGGTAGTTGGCGATAGCGCCGTCATAGGCGGAGGTATGTTCAAAGGCCTTGACCGCCAGGTCGAATCGAAAGGCGTCGTCCAGGCTGCCGTCGTTGGCCTGCAATTGCTCCAGCAGGGGCTGGTAGTCCCCGGGGTTGACCACGATGGCCACGTGGGCGTGGTTCTTGGCGGCGGCACGAACCATGGTCGGACCACCGATGTCGATGTTTTCTATTGCCGTGGCCAGGTCACAATCCGGCCTGGCCACGGTGTCCTCGAAGGGGTACAGGTTGACCACTACCAGGTCGATGGGGGGTATGTCGTGCTTTTTCATCACGTCCCCATCAATTTCCCTTCTGGCCAGGATACCGCCGTGAACTTTCGGATGCAGGGTTTTAACCCGGCCATCCATCATTTCGGGGAAGCCGGTATAGTCGGCTATTTCCACTGCCGGGATGTTTGCCGAGGTCAGCAACCGGTAGGTGCCGCCGGTGGATAGAATTTCAATGTTCAGTGCGTGGAGGGATTTTGCCAGGTCGACAATGCCGGTCTTGTCGGAGACGCTGACAAGCGCGCGACGAACGGCCGCAGGTTTAGCTGAGCTCATAGAAAATCAGGAGTCTTGGTTGGCGATGGAAGTCTCGGAGTCCGTGTTCCGAATCGTTCAATCATGCTGGAATTTACAACAGTCCGTATTGTTTGAGTTTCTTTCGAAGCGTACCACGGTTTATTCCGAGCATGGTAGCAGCCCTGCTCTGGTTGTTATCCGCCTGCTTCATGACCATCTCCAGTAACGGCGCTTCCACCTCATTCATCACCAGCTGATAAATGCCGCTGGGAGGCTGGCCGTCCAGCTGTTCGAAGTAGGCAGTCATGGCCCGTCTGACACCCTCGCGGAGAGTCAGGGAAGTCACGTCGAAAGTAAAATCGCTCAGGTCTGCAAGCGGCGTGGCTCGGAATAGCAGGGCATCATTCTCGATCGTCATGCTGCAACTTCCCCCTTGTTATTGGAATTGTTTTGCAGTACGTCGAAATAATCTGCGAGTGTTGCCAGCTGTGCCGTCGGTGTGGCCTGTTGACTGAATCGGCGCCAGAATGCCTTCGGGCAAGAGTCAGGCTCTGACGACTGGCCTTCCCGGGAGCCGGAAGTGACCTGTCCGTCGGTACCGGAACTGGACGCCTGGTTATATCCCACGGCCTCCGGGAGATGGCGTGCGTACCAGCTGACATGCTTCCTCGCATACAATATACCCTTTCGATCGCCGTAAAAAGTGTAAATTTTTGTCAGGTGGCGGTGCATGCAGTCACCAATGCATTCCAGGGAAGGTGTTGCCAGGGTCCTGCCGGTGGCCAGGAAATGCCGGATGCCGCGAAACAGCCACGGTTGTCCCTGGGCCGCCCGGCCGATCATCAGACCGTCGGTACCGGTCTGCTCCAGGACATGTCGGGCTTTCTCCGGCGAGGTGATATCGCCATTGGCAATGACCGGAATCGACACCGCCTGCTTGATCCTGGCGATGGTGTCATATTCTGCCTGCCCGCGGAAGCGGCAGGCCCTGGTGCGACCGTGGACGGTGAGCATCTGTACACCGCACTGTTCGGCCAGCCGGGCAATGTCGATGCCGTTGCGGGATTGCGGGCACCAGCCGGTGCGTATTTTCAGGGTGACCGGTACGTCCACCGCGGCGACTACCGCCCGGAGAATGCGCGCTACCAGGGCAGGGTCCTTCAACAATGCCGAACCGGCAGCCTTACGGAGCACTTTCTTGGCCGGGCACCCCATGTTGATATCAATGACATCTGCGCCCATGGCCACGTTGACAATGGCCGCCTCGGCCATCAGCGCCGGATCGGATCCCGCGATCTGAATGATTTGCGGCCCACTGATGCGAGGCTTGACCTGTCGCAGCCGGTTCTTGTCACTGACCCAGCGTTCCCTGTTGCTGGTCAGCATCTCGGCGACGGTCAGTCCGGCGCCGTGAGCGCTGCAGATTTCCCGGAACGGGGCATCGCTCACACCGGCCATGGGTGCGAGCAGTACGGGATTCGCAATGACAAAGTCGCCGAGCTGGAATGGCTTAAGTTCCATGATCCGGGTCTGGTGTTCCGAGGGAGGCCGATATTCTACCGGGCTGACCGCTGAGGTCAAAGCATGTCGTTCGGCCAACCGGCAATCAGCTGCCGGGCCTGGGCGGCGCCGCCTTGAATTCCAGCCGGTAATTGACTGCTTGGGGTCCGGGGTCTTCCAGTGTCAGGGTGATCTGCACCGGCGCGCCGACCGGCATCAGGGGCATGCCGCGTAGTGCCACGGGCAGGTATTCGTCGGGACTGAATTGCTGTGACAGAATTGTTGCATCATTGAGATCGGCAAAGCGCAGTTCGATCAGGGGAAAGGGCTGCGGGAAGGCAGCCTGGTTGCGAAAGACCGCGGTCATCTCGAGGGTGTCGGCCAGTTGCGGGTGGCTGCGTACCACCAGGTTGTCCGTCTGCACCTGGCCTGGATTGACAAAGGGCGCCAGCTGGCAGCCAAACACATCGCACAGGGACTGGTACCAGGGTCGAAACCGGGGATCCTGGCTCAACTGGGGCATGCGGTACCAGAAAAACGCCAGGGTAAAAAGCAGTGCCAACAGCACGCAGCCGGCGGCTATCTGGGCGATGCGCCGTGTATTGTGCATTTTGCGCCGCTGCACCAGTTCCAGGGAACTGTCCACGTCGCGCACGGCACGCAGGTTCTCCTCGCTTAACTGTTCCAGGTCCTGATCCTGGTCGTCAAATTCCGATGACATCACCTGGGCCCGTATCTCATCCTTCGGGTTGTCGACAGGCTGATCATCCTGTCGGATTGTCGCCGCCGCGCCGGGACTCCGTGGCTGCGTGTCGTCCCCGGGGTTCCCCACCACCGGTTGGCGCCGGTCCTCGCCCTGCCGGGATCTGCTGCGGTGGTTGCCGGATTCACCTGCCGCGGAAGCAGCGCGGAGCTGGCTGCGACTTCGCCGTCGTTGCGTCTCGGCCCTGCCCGTAGCCTGGGGGTCAGGCTGGTTCGGCGTGTTGTCTGACTTGTCGTCCGGCGTGGTATCGTTGTCATCATGGCGAAAGGCTGAAGGTTGATAGGGGTCTGTGGGCAGGATCACGAAGGATGTCTCGTCAATGTCGACTTGGGCTTCTTCCCATTCGCTTTCCCAGACGGTCTCTGTGGGCTGGCTATCGTCACCCACCGGCACGACAGTTTCCGCGTCGAGGAACCTGCCGTCAACAGGTTCCAGCTCAATGTCATCATACAGGAAATCAATGTCATCGGACTCTGCCTGGTCCTGCGCGTCCTGATCGACCGATTCCTCCTCGTTTTTTGACTGTTCGTTTGCTTTTTTCAGCGCTTCCAGCATTGTCCTGGCGTCCGGACCCACGGGCAGAATCACCTCGGACAGCACCGGCGGCTCCGGTCCCTCCACGGTCCGGTACGGCTTCGGCTCCTGACGGGTGCCGGCATTGGCGGCGGGGGTCACCGCGGTTCCGGTTGACCAGAGGCTGTCGGGTAACGGATGGGTGGTGAAGTTTACCTGGGAGCCCGATGGATCGAAACTGAAGGTAACACTCAGTTGCAGCTGGGAATCATCACCTTCGCCATGGCCTTCGCTGCTCTCGGAAAGCATGAAGGGTGGGCGCCGGATCTCTCTTTCACCGGCGTCGTAGATATCGAACTCGTTATCCTGAAGATCCTGTTCGGCAGCGGATACGGTATTCTCCATATCCGCAACGTCGAACACATCAAAATCGCTGTCCAGCAGCTGTTCCGTGGCCGGTGACTCGTATTCTTCCGGATCGACGTCAAACACATCGAAATGGCTGTCGTGAACGTCGGATTTGGCATACAGGGCTTCCCTGTCCCCGTTGTCTTCCTGGGCGGAGGCGTTGCCGTCCTGCAGAAATTTCGCCGGGTCGACATAGTCTTCCGGCGCACTGATAAAAACCGATTCGTCGTCGTTGGATGCCGACACCATGGTATCGATAAAATGCTGGTCCGCTTCGAAAATCGACAGGCAGGCACCGCACCGGACCAGTCCGTGAGCGGCTTCGAGGAGGCGCGCGCTGGTATTGAAAGTGGATTCACAACGCGGGCACTGGGTTACGTGTAATGCCATGTTTCACTAGGAGCGAACAGTTTCGCTATCAATGCCTGTAGTTTCCCTGTTGTATCAATGTATACACCAGGCGCCAATTACAGGCCAGTGGAGGCCGGCCAGGATCAATCCTGGTTCACAGATTCGCAGCGGAATTCGCAGTCTGCCACCGGTTGACGCGTACGATCCCGGCGACACCGCTACACACAGGTTATCGTCGGCTTCCGGCAAGTCTTGTCCATTGATCCCGGGTCACGGCTTTCGCCATGTTGAACCACGGGCGGTAAACCTCGCGGAGTGGTTCCGCCTGATCGGGAAGAATGCCGGACAGCACCAGGTCGCCTCCGGGCTTTACCAGGGTGGCAAATCGAGGGGCAAGCTGGGCCAGCGGCCCGGCAAGAATATTGGCTACCAGTACATCGGCGGGCAGCGGCGAGTCGGCAGGCGGGAACTGTTCTGGCAGGAAGCACTGCAGCAGGGCGGCATCCAGATTATTGGCGCGGCGATTGGCTTCGGTGGCGGTAATGGCCTGTGGATCATTGTCCACGGCCAGTACCTGTGCCGCTCCAAGGAGGGCAGCGGCGATGGCCAGCACCCCTGATCCACAACCGAAGTCAACCATCACCTTACCGTCCAGGTTGTGCTGGTCCAGCCACTCGAGACACAGCGCGGTAGTGGGATGTGTGCCGGTGCCGAAAGCCATCCCGGGGTCCAGCATAATGGTCACCGCGGCGGGGTCGGGCGGACTCAGCCAGCTGGGGCAGATCCACAGCCGCTCTCCGAAGCGCATGGGCTGGAACCGGTCCATCCAGGTCTTCTCCCAGTCCTGGTCCTCCAGCCGGGTAATTTCCAGTTCATCTGTGGTGATGGTCAGGCGCTGCTGCAGGCGGTCCTTTACCGGGCCCAGGTCGGTATCCGCGGCAAACATGCCGCTCAGGCTGACAGTGTCCCACAGGGGCGTGGCGCCGGGCTCGATCTGAAACAGCGGCTGGTCCTGTGCGTCTGCCAGGGTGACAGATTGCGCCCCGGCATCCAGCAGCAGCTGTTCCAGTTCATCCACCTCGTCGGTGGTAACGGGGGAAAATTGCAGTCTCAGCAATTGCCAGGGCATTAACCGGACAGCTTCTTTTCCAGGTAGTGAATATTCACACCACCGTTCTGGAACTCCGAGTCACGAACCAGGTCCTGGTGCAGGGGCGTGTTGGTCTTGATGCCGTCAACCAGCAGCTCGTCAAGGGCATTTTCCATCCGCTTGAGCGCCTCCTGGCGGGATTCGCCATAAGTGATGAGCTTGGCCACCAGGGAATCGTAATAAGGTGGAATGCGGTAACCGCTGTACAGGTGCGAGTCCACTCTCACGCCGAACCCGCCCGGGGCGTGGTACAGATTTACCATGCCCGGACTGGGCATAAAGGACTTGGGGTCCTCGGCATTGATCCGGCATTCGAAGGCATGGCCGCGGATGGTTATTTCTTCCTGCCTGTGGGAAAGGGGCTCACCGGAGGCGATACGCAGTTGTTCCTTGACGATATCCACGCCGGTGACCATTTCGGTGACTGGGTGCTCCACCTGGACCCGGGTGTTCATTTCAATAAAGTAGAACTGTTCGTCTTCGTAGAGGAACTCCAGGGTTCCCGCTCCCCGGTACTTCAGGTTCCTGCAGGCCTGGATACAGGTCTGGGCTACCTCGTCGCGGACGTCATCGGGAATGCCGGGGGCAGGTGCCTCTTCAATGACCTTCTGATGGCGCCGCTGCAATGAGCAGTCGCGGTCGCCCAGGCAAATGGCATTGCCCTGACCGTCGCCCAGCACCTGGATCTCCACGTGACGGGGATTTTCCAGGAATTTTTCCAGGTACACCACGCCGCTGCCGAAATAGGACTTGGCCTCGGACTGGGTAACGTAAATGGCCTTCAACAGGGCGGCTTCACTGTGCACCACGCGCATGCCTCGACCACCGCCGCCGGCCGCGGCCTTGATGATGACGGGATAGCCGATATCCCGGGCCAGGGCGAGGGTGCGATCCGTGTTCTCGTCCACCGGTCCGTTGGAACCCGGCACCGTCGGCACGCCGGCTTCACGCATAACCTCAATGGCGGAGACCTTGTCGCCCATCAGGCGGATGGTCTCGGCACTGGGACCGATAAAGGTAAAGCCGCTGTTTTCCACCTGCTCGGCAAAATCGGCGTTTTCCGACAGGAAGCCGTAGCCTGGATGCACGGCCACTGCGTCGGTGACTTCCATGGCCGAGATGATGGCCGGGATATTGAGGTAGCTGTCGGTGGCTGCTGCCGGTCCGATACAGACCGATTCATCCGCCAGGCGAACGTGCATCAGGTCGCGGTCAGCGGTGGAATGGACGGCGACGGTTTTTATGCCCAGTTCCTTGCAGGCACGCAACACGCGAAGGGCAATTTCGCCACGGTTGGCAATAAGTACTTTATCGAGCATGGGATTTCCGCCTGTTTCGAGTGCAGCTAGCCGATGCGCATCAACGGCTGATCGAATTCCACCGGTTCACCGTCTTCAACCAGTATCGCTTCGACAACGCCGCCGTGCTCTGCCTCGATCTGGTTCATCATTTTCATGGCTTCGACAATGCAGACCACGTCCCCCGCCTCCACAGTCTGGCCCACTTCAACAAAGGGGGGTGATGAGGGTGAAGGGGCGCGGTAAAACGTGCCAACCATGGGAGACAGCAAGGCCTTGCCCTTGCCGGCAGGCTCTGCCGCGGGTTCAGGTGCAGCCGCCGGGGCAGGTTCCGCAGCGGCGGGTGGTGCGGCCGGCGGCGGTGCGTGGTAACTGTAGGCGGCAGGTGCTGCCGACGAATTGCGGCTGATGCGCACCGATTCCTCACCTTCCTTGATTTCAATTTCAGCGACGTCGGATGTTTCGATGAGTTCAATGAGCTTTTTGACTTTTCTGATGTCCATTACCGGTTCTCACCTTCTGGTAGTCGATGAATTACTGCGGGTTGTTTTCCAGTTGCCGGATGGCGGCTGCCATGGCCAGTTCGTAGCCCTGGGCGCCAAGTCCGATGACGCAGCCGACGGCGGCACCTGCCAGGTATGACTTCTGTCGATAAGCTTCCCGTCGATGCAGGTTGGAAAGGTGTACTTCGATAAACGGAATCTCGGCTGCCAGGAAGGCGTCCAGCAGGGCGATGCTGGTGTGGGTGAACGCGCCGGGATTGATGATGATGAAAGCCGTTCCGTCCTTGCGGGCGGCGTGCAGTCGATCGATGAGGACATGCTCGGCATTGCTTTGCAGGGCTTCCAGTTCATGTCCCTGCTGTTCACACAGGGCCCTGAGACGGCCGTTGATGTCGTCGAGGGTATCGCTGCCGTAAATATGGGGCTCACGTTCACCAAGCAGGTTCAGGTTCGGACCGTGGAGGACCAGGATGCGGGCCATGGCGGGTTATTGTCCTTTTCTTGTGCGGATTACTCTGACTTGTTGTTATCCAGTCGGCGCGGGCGACGGTGCCATTGCCGACTGATCAGGATTCCGCGCATTTTCTCAGAAATTTAACGATTTTTCATTAATTTTCGCTGATTTTTGCCTGCTTCGGGTTTTCCGTGGGCGGCCCTCATTCGCGCTCCGGGTGACGGTCTGCAGTGGCCATCGGCAATCCACCTGTCGTTCCGGTCGCGGCCACCGCGAACTCTCCCGGTTGCCGGGAGGGCGGAGCCGTGGCAGCCCGGTGTCAGGGTGTCAGGGTGTCAGGGTGTCAGGGTGCAAGGGTGTAGAGGCTGGACTGGGGAGGGTAGCAGAAGCCCCATTCGGCGCAGCCCTGGTATTGAATGACCAGGCTGGAACCGGCGGGCAGGGACGCGGCCTCGATGCTTACGGTGGCAGTGACAGCGTCGTAGTACGCTTCGATGGCGCCGAAAAACTGGTCGGTCCTGGCCACTCCCGGTGGAACCTGAAACGTCAGGGGCTGGTCCTGTTCGACACCCGGACGCTGCAGAAAGAAGGCGAACTGATGCCGGTACAGGTAATGATCCGGGGCGATCTGCCAGGTGACGGTGAGGCTGTCGGCGTCGGCGATACTGACATAGTAGGGAAACGCCCGGTCCATGGGCAGGGGTCTTGGCCGGTCATCACCGCCCAGTGACGATCCGCTGGACAGGGCTCCCGGACCACTCCCGGGCAATAGCTGGGCAGCGGCCGGTGTGGTCATGGCGACCACCGCCAACAGCAGTGTCGACAAGCTTGCCAATTGGAGAAGCCGACCGGTCGGCCCGCGGGAATTTCCGGCTGCACGTGTCCTGTTCATTGTTGCTCAGACCGGCCGCAGGCCGGGTTTCTGTCGTCAGTCGTCGAGGCGTTCGAACACCAGGCAGGCATTGGTGCCGCCGAAACCGAAGCTGTTGGACATGATGCAATCAAGGGTGACGTTGTCCTGTCGTTCCCGGACAATGGGCATGCCTTCGGCTTCCGGGTCGAGCTTGTCGATGTTGGCCGAGGCGGCGATGAAGCCACCTTCCATCATCAACAGGCTGTATATAGCCTCATGTGCACCGGCCGCTCCCAGTGAGTGACCACTCAGTGACTTGGTGGAGTTCAGCGCCGGCAACCGCTCGCCGAATACCTGGCGAATGGCCTTCAGCTCGGAGATATCCCCCGCCGGCGTGCTGGTACCGTGGGTGTTGAGATAGTCCACCGGCCGCCCGGCCGTGGCCAGGGCCATTGCCATGGCCCGTTTGCCGCCTTCACCCGAGGGCGCGACCATGTCGTGACCGTCGGAGGTGGCGGCATAGCCGGTGACCTCGGCATAAATTCTGGCGCCCCGGGCTAGGGCGTGCTCCAGTTCCTCCACCACCAGCACCGCACCGCCACCGGCGATAACGAAACCGTCCCGGTCACTATCGAAGGCCCGGGACGCCAGTTCCGGCGTGTCATTGTACTTCGTTGACAGGGCGCCCATGGCATCGAACATGTGGGACAGGGTCCAGTGCTCGGCTTCGCCGCCCCCGGCAAACACCACGTCCTGTTTGCCAAGCTGAATCAGTTCCAGGGCATTGCCGACACAGTGGGCACTGGTGGCGCAGGCCGAGGAGATGGAGTAGTTCACGCCCTTGATGCGGAAAGAGGTTGCCAGGCATGCCGATACGGTACTGCCCATGCTGCGGGTAACCCGGTAGGGCCCCACCCGGCGCAGCCCCTTCTGCCGCATGATGTCTGCCGATGCGACCTGGTCCTCGGTGGACGAACCACCGGCCCCCATGATGATGCCGGTGCGTTCATTGGACACGTCCTGCTCCGCCAGGCCGGCGTCGCGGATGGCGTCCTCCATGGCCAGGTAGCCATAGCCGGCTGCATCGCCCATGAAGCGCAGCAGTTTGCGATCGATGCGTTCGGCAAAATCGACGGTGACGGAACCGGACACGTGGGAGCGCATACCGATATCCTGGTATTCCTGGTTGAAACGGATACCGCTTTGTCCCTCCCGAAGTGATCGGGAGACCGACTCCTTGTCATTCCCCAGGCAGGAAACAATACCCAGCCCGGTGATTACTGCACGTCGCATAGTGCCTCTACCCTGATACGAGTCATTCGAATTTCTGATCCGGCCGGAATAAACCCACTTTCAGGCCCTTGGCCGTGTAGATCTGCCTGCCGTCCACGGCCACGGTGCCCTCGGCGATGCCCATCACCAGGCGTCGCTCGATGACCCGGCTCATGGAAATATCATAAACCACTTTTTCGGCATCCGGCAGGATCTCGCCGATAAACTTGACCTCGCCGGAACCCAGGGCCCGGCCCTTGCCGAGGTTGCCGCGCCAGCCAAGGAAAAAACCCACCAGCTGCCACATGGCATCCAGTCCCAGACAGCCCGGCATCACCGGGTCCCCGGGAAAGTGGCACTGGAAGAACCACATGTCGGGATTAATATCCAGTTCGGCAATTATCTGCCCCCGGCCATGGGTGCCACCGTCGGAATTGATGTTCACTATACGGTCGACCATCAACATGTTGTCAATGGGTAACTTGGCATTTCCCGGTCCGAACAGCTTGCCAAGACCACATTGGATGAGTTCTTCCTTTGCATAGGAACTTTGGGGCACGAAATTCGGGTTTTTCTCGGCCATCTGGGGGCGGTACTCCGCGGTGTGGCAACCGCTGTTTTCAAAAGTGTGCGATGTTAGCGGAACAGACCGCAATTATCGACCGGTTTTTGGCCCGGTACAGGTGTCATCCGGCGTGGTCACGGGATTGATTGCCGTTGATTATAGTCGCTTTTTAACGATAATTCGGCGTTTGCTGACAGCGGCGGGGGAATTTCGCCGTTTTCTCTATCCTGCGGAAAAGTGGGTGCCCGGCAAATCCGTTGCCCGGGGAGTCTGTTAGACTTGCGCCGTGGTTGCCCGGGAGCCGGTGCGCGGCAGGCGGGACAACCTGGCAATCAACCACCGTGACTTGGCCGCTTCCGGCAGGCCTGCTGCCGGAAACGCGGCAATGAACGCGGCAAGGGTTGCCACCCGGACCGCCTTGCCGGCCCGACAGGGCGGGGCGACAGGCGAGCAGGAATCGGGCAGTCAACCAGGAAGCAAATCGGGAAAGAAACCGGGAACGAAATCGAGAAAGAAATCGGGAAAAATTAGGGAAAAATTAGGAAAAAGGACCGTGAACAACTCAACGCAGCGCCAGGGTATGGATGCACCCGGCAGTACAGGAGATCCTGACAACGGCACCGGCACCAGCGTGGTGCCGGTAATTCTGGCCGGTGGCGTCGGCTCGCGACTGTGGCCGCAGTCCCGGGCCCGGTTGCCCAAGCAGTTCAGCCGGTTTCCGGGCCAGCAGGGCTCACTGTTTCAGGCTACGCTGAACCGGTTGCAGGGACTCCCCGACCTGCTTGGCCCGCTGGTCATCTGCAATGAAGATCACCGTTTCCTGGTTGCCGAACAGTTGCGTCAGCTGGGCATTGACGGTCAGACAGGGGCCCAAGGCACTATCATGCTGGAGCCCGTGGGTCGCAATACCGCTCCGGCGGTGGCCATGGCGGCATTGCAGGCAACCCGCGACGGCAGCGATCCGATCCTGCTGGTGCTGCCGGCGGACCACCTGATCCGTGCCCGCGAGCCGCTGCAGCAGGCCATCGAAGCCGGGGTACGGGCCGCCACCCGGGATTTCCTGGTGACCTTCGGCATCGTGCCGGATGCTCCCGAGACCGGTTATGGCTACATACGCACCGGTCAGCCGCTGCCGGGCTTCGGTGCCGACGACGCCGCCGTTCGTAAGGTGGCCGGATTCGTGGAGAAACCGGACAGCAACACCGCCGCCGGGTACCTGGCCAGCGGCGACTATTTATGGAACAGCGGCATGTTCATGTTCCGCGCCTCGGTGTTTCTGCGGGAACTGCAGCAGCACGCACCGGCCATGGGGCGTCACTGTGAACAGGCATTTTCCGCCATGGAGACAGATAACGATTTCCTGCGCCTGCCCGCGGAGGAGTTCGCCGCCTGTCCCGCCGACTCCATCGACTACGCCGTAATGGAAAAAACCGGGATTGCCGTAGTGGTGCCCCTGGATGCCGGCTGGAACGACCTGGGTGCCTGGAACGCGGTATGGGAGGTCGCCGAGCAGGATGGCCATGGCAATGCCGTCAGTGGTGATGTCCTGCTGGAGCAGGTGACCGACAGCTACATCCAGGCGGATTCCCGTCTGGTGGCCGCGGTGGGGGTCAGCGGGCTGGTCATCGTGGAAACCGCCGATGCCGTGCTGGTGGCCGGCATGGAGGCTGTGCAGCAGGTCAAAAACGTGGTGTCGCGGCTGGAGGCTGCGGATCGCAGTGAAGCCACGCACCACCTCCTGGTCTACCGACCCTGGGGCTCGTATCGCACACTGGAAATGGCCGACGGTTACCAGGTCAAGCATATCGTGGTAAACCCCGGCCAGGCGCTGTCACTGCAGATGCACCATCATAGGGCAGAACACTGGACAATACTCCGTGGTGAGGCACTGGTGACCCGGGATGATGAAACCCATCGGCTGGGGGGCAACGAATCGATTTTCCTGCCCCGGGGATGCCGTCATCGCCTGGAAAATCCGGGGCAGAAACCCTGTGAACTCATCGAGGTCCAGCTTGGAGACTACCTGGGCGAAGATGATATTGTGCGCTTCGACGACATCTACGGCCGGGTCGGACAAAGCTGACTGCGGCGACCCGTTCCGGTGCATCCTGTTGCCAGGCCGGACCGTTTCCCGGTGTAAATTGGTGCAGCGGCAATTCTCCTGGCATAAACTGGCAAGCTATTTGCCTTGCTTATGGCGACGAGTGCAAAACCAAGAGCCCAATCAGGAGGAAGCGTGAGTATGGCGATAATCGAGAAGTGTCTCTTTCCGGCGGCAGGTTACGGTACCCGGTTTCTGCCGGTGACCAAGTCGATGCCCAAGGAGATGTTGCCGCTGGTGGACAAGCCGCTGATTCAGTATGGCGTGGAAGAGGCGATGGCAGCTGGAATTCATGGTATGGCGGTGGTAACCGGCAGGAGCAAGCGGGCCCTGGAGGACCATTTCGACATCAATTACGAGCTGGAACACCAGATTGCCGGGACCGGCAAGGAAGAGTTGCTGTCGGGTATTCGCAATATCATCAACACCTGCACGTTCTCTTACACCCGTCAGGTGGAGATGAAGGGCCTGGGTCACGCCATTCTCACCGGCGAGACCCTGATCGGTGACCACCCGTTCGCGGTGATACTGGCGGACGATTACTGTGTGCACGACGGTGACGGGGTGCTCACGCAGATGGTCAAGCTCTACGAACGCTACCAGTGCAGCATCGTCGCCATCGAGGAAGTGCCGCGGGAGGAAACCTTCAAGTACGGCGTCATCGACGGTGAGATGGAGGAGGATCGCATCTGGCGGGTGAAATCCATGGTGGAAAAACCAGACCCCGAGGAAGCACCGAGTAACCTGGCCATCATCGGACGCTACATCCTCACTCCCGATATTTTCGAACTGATTCGCACCACGCCGCCGGGAAAGAACGGCGAGATGCAGATTACCGACGCCATCATGCGTCAGGCAGAACAGGGGAAGGTAATCGGCTACCAGTTCAAGGGCCGGCGGTTCGACTGCGGCAGCGTCCGTGGTTTTATCGAAGCCACTAATTTCAACTATGAAAATTTCTATAACCAGGACGACTAACGGGAAGCTGGAAGCGACAACATGAGTATTGAAATCACCTGTTTTAAGGCTTACGACATCCGGGGACGTATTCCCGATCAGCTTAACGAGGATATCGCCTACCGCATCGGCAGGGCTTATGCGACGTTCTTGAAACCGTCGACTGTGGTCGTCGGTTACGATATCCGTCTCACCAGCGAGGAGCTGTGTGACGCCGTAACCCGGGGAATGACGGATAGCGGAGTCGACGTCATCAACATCGGCCAGTGTGGTACCGAAGAGGTGTACTTCGCCACTGCGCACCTGCAGGCCGACGGGGGCATCGCGGTTACCGCCAGTCACAATCCGAAAGACTACAATGGCATGAAAATGGTCCGCGACGAATCAAAGCCCATTAGCGGCGATACCGGGTTGAAGGACATCAAGGCCATCGCCGAATCCGGGGAGTTCCTGGATACCGATAGCAGGGGAGAAGTGAGTCGACGTGACACCCGGCCTGCGTATATCGAACACCTGCTGGGCTATATTGACCTTTCGGTCATAAAGCCGCTGAAGATTGTCTGTAACGCCGGCAACGGTGGTGCAGGTGCGGTCATCGATGCGCTGGAAGACCGATTGCCGGTGAGCTTCATCAAGGTTCATCACGAGGCGGATGGCAATTTCCCCAACGGCGTGCCGAACCCGCTGGTGGAGGAAAACCGGCATCCCACGGTCGATGCCATCAACGCCCATGGCGCCGACCTGGGTATCGCCTGGGACGGTGATTTCGATCGCTGCTTCTTTTTTGACGCAGACGGTCGATTCATCGAGGGCTATTATATTGTCGGATTGCTGGCCCAGGCTTTCCTTGAGCATAAGCCCGGTTCGAAAATCATTCACGACCCCCGCCTTACCTGGAACACCATTGAAATAGCAAAGAGCTACGGGGGGGAGGCGATTCAATCCAAGACCGGCCATGCTTTCATCAAGGAGCGCATGCGCAAGGAGGATGCCATTTACGGGGGCGAGATGAGTGCCCACCACTATTTCCGGGATTTTTCCTACTGTGACAGCGGGATGATCCCCTGGCTGCTGGTCATCGAGCTGATGAGCAAGGCCGGCAAGCCATTGTCGGCACTGGTCAATGAACGGATGGCTGCCTTTCCCGCCAGTGGCGAGATTAATACCGAAATCAGCGATCCACCGGCCCTGCTGGAAACCATCGAATCCCACTACCGGGATCAGGCCGAGTCCGTGGACCACACCGACGGCCTGAGCATGAGCCTGGGGGAATGGCGCTTCAATATCCGCATGTCCAATACCGAACCGGTGGTGAGGCTGAACGTCGAATCCCGGGGCGACCCCGCGCTGATGCGTGCCATGACCGATGAAATCCTGGCGATGATGAAATCCTGAGCGGGCCACGATGACTGTCCTCCACGGTCAGCGGTAACCTGATCAGCGGTTCCTGAAGATCGTCCAATGTCCGCGACCCGGGAAATCACGGCCATCGCGGGTAACACCGGTATTTCTGGCCGGAAGATTTACCGGATACCAGCGGTCCGTTTCGGGTAAGAGGATTTTCCCGGGATGCGTTACAATTAACAGCCTGTTAATCCAGCAGGTCTGTATTAACGCAATTGACTGGCGGGCACAGCCCCGAAAATCGGCAGGAGATATTCATGACTGAACAGCCATCGACTTTCAAAATCACGCGCAGGCGGCTGCTGTCAACGACAGCCACCGGACTGGCGGTTGCAGCCACTTCCAGCCTGGCCCTGCGGGCAATTGCCCAGGACGGTCAGGCAACTCACCTGGATGTGTACAAGGATCCCACCTGCGGCTGTTGTGCCAACTGGATCGATCAGATGACCGAGCGGAATTTTGACTCGACCATTCATCATCCCGCCAACCTGGGTGCGGTCAAGCTGGAGCACGGCTTCGTGCCGCAGTTGCAGTCCTGTCATACTGCCGTGACTGCCGGGGGCTATGCCTTTGAAGGTCACGTCCCGCCGAAACTGGTCAGGCAGTTCCTCGACAACCCGCCCCCCAACGCCAAGGGCCTGACTGTGCCCGGCATGCCGGTGGGAAGCCCCGGCATGGAAATGGGCGGTCGCTTTCAGCCTTACGACGTGGTGCTGTTGAACCGCGACGGCAGTACCCGTGTTTACGCCAGCATCAGAAGCGCGGCTGAACAATACTAGAATCCGTAAGCCTGATCAGTAGACCAATCAGTGAACCGCAACGTGGGTGACGGCCTTGCGCCGGAACCCTCGGTGGTCAGGCTGGGCATCGGCTATGCAGGAAACCGCAAGCAGTCGCGTCGGAAAACCTTGCCCCTGGCTGTGTTGAGGCGTTGTTGATTGCAGTGGCCCGGCGTCAACAGCAGGCAGGGGCGGTAGTTTCTGCGGCGACTGGTTTTAATCCGATGGGTTTGAATTCAAGAAATATCCGGGGATGGTAATGGCAGGCAAGGAATCACTGGAGGCGGCGCTGGACCTGGTCCGGCAGTCCCCTGCCGGCTCCGGCGTTATCGACATGATCGTACGGCGTCCCGCCGTCGGCATCAGGGAAGTGCTGGAGAAATGCGAACTTACCGTTGAAGACGGCCTGGTGGGGGACAGCTGGCCGACCCGCTGGTCAGGCCGGGAGCGGGACAGGCAACAGCACCTGGCCATGCAGATCACGCTGATGAATTCCCGGGTTATCGATGTGATTGCCGATGGCGACCGAAATCGCTGGGCGCTGGCCGGTGATCAGCTGTTCGTGGACTTTGATCTGAGCCAAGAAAATCTACCGGAAGGTACAGAACTGGCGGTGGGTGACGCCGTGCTGGAAGTCACCGCGGAGCCGCATCTGGGCTGCAGCAAGTTCCGGGAACGATTCGGTCGTGATGCGGTGCTGTTCGTCAATTCCGAGCTTGGCCGACAGCTGAACCTGCGCGGAGTCAATGTCAGGGTTGTCAGGTCCGGAGTGGTTACCACCGGCGGAGTTATCAGCAAGTCGGTGCCATTCCCTGAATAGTCAAAGATCTCCTGGCAGGCTGTTGAAAAACTGTTGCCCTTGCCAATACTTCATTGAAAACTGTCTCAAAATGCTTGTTTGCACGGGTTAAACTGCGCTTACTCGGCAGTTTTCGCCTCGTCCTGGCTGCGCTCGTGACGTTTTTCAACAGCCTGCGAATCAGAGTTTCAGTTATACGGACAACATTATTCAGAGGATTTCCAGGCGTCTCCCGGCCACTCCATTTTCAGGCTGTTGACATCGGCCTGGACCGACGTGAACTGCTGCTGCCGGTAGAACAGCAGTGCCGGGTTGGAGCGTAACACTTTCAATCGCACCGGGAGTTTCAGCACACGGGCCTGGTCCTTGATGTGCTGCATCATCAGGGTGCCGTAACCACGGCGCTGCAGATCGGGTTTTACCAGGATCATCTCCAGCCACAGGTGGTGTGGATCCGATTTCCGGGCCAGGTGATACCCGCCCGCCGGATCGCCATCAAGTTCCAGGATACGAAACTGGTTGCCGGGCAGGTTGGTAAAAAACGCTTCCCGCTGCAGCAGTTCATCCCACCCCCAGGTAGTCTCGATAAAATCCCTATTAGTCTGCCTGAACAGCCGGTACAGCCAGTCGGTATCGTCGTTATGACCAGGTCGGATTCTCGTGGACGCCATGGAGTTGATAGCTTTCAGAAATTCGGATCCTGTTTATGAGTGTGGCGGAGTCTTGCTCAGGTTGATCAGGTTGTCGGTTGACGCATCGAAACCGGAAGCCGGATCGTCCGACGACAGGGCAGCGAAGATGGGGCCACTGAGTTTCTTGCCCAGTTCCACCCCCCACTGATCGAAGGCATTGATGTCCCAGAGTACGCTCTGCACGTAGACGGCATGTTCGTACAGCGCGGTAAGGTAACCAAGCCGGTGAGGATCGAGCCCGGTCAGCAGGAACGTGTTACTCGGACGGTTGCCGGGAATGACCTTGTGGGGTGCCAGTTCCCTGGCTTCCTTCCCCTTCATACCGGCCTCGGTGAGTTCGGCGACCGCCTGGTCCAGACTCTTGCCATCCATCAGGGCCTGGCTCTGGCTGAAGCAGTTGGCCAGCAGGTGATTCTGCTGTTCACGGTAGGCTTCGCCCGGACTGCCACCGAAGGCGATGAAGTCCGCCGGAATCATCCGGGTGCCCTGGTGCAATAGCTGGTGAAAGGAGTGCTGGCCATCCGTGCCGGGCGCTCCCCACACGACCAGCCCGGTATCGCTGGCCGTTGGCGAGCCATCCAGGTTGACGTCCTTGCCCAGGCTTTCCATGGACAGTTGTTGCAGAAACGCGGGAAACAGTTCCAGGTGTTGGCTGTAGGGCAGAATGGCCTGGCTGGTTACACCAAACAGGCCGCTGTACCAGACATTCAGCAGCCCCATGATGGCCGGAATATTTTCCTGGATCGGGGCAGTGCGGAAATGTTCGTCGGCCTGGTGGGCGCCGGCCAGAAGTTCGCGGAACTGATCCATGCCCAGGCTCATGGCTATGGGCAGCCCGATGGCGGACCACAGGGAATAGCGGCCACCCACCCAGTCCCACATGGGAAAGATGTTTTTCTCGTCAATGCCGAATTCCACCGCGGCCTCGATGTTGGTACTGACGGCGACAAAGTGTTTGTGCAGGTCGCGGGCAGCGCCGCCCTTGCTGAGAAACCAGCGCCGGGCCAGCAGGGCGTTCTGATGGGTCTCCAGGGTGGAAAACGACTTCGACGCGACGATGAACAGGGTGGTGGCAGGCTTCAGGTGGGACAGGACCCGGATGGCCGCGGCCGGATCGACATTGGAGATGAAATGGCAGCGCACCTTGCCGGCGGCAAAGTTTTCCAGGGCACGCACCGCCATGGCCGGCCCCAGGTGTGAACCGCCGATACCGATGTTGACCACGTCGGTAATGGCGTCGCCGTAACAACCCTTCCAGCCGCCACCGTGCACGGCACCGATAAAATCGGCCATTTTCTCCTGGACAGCGGCGACTTCTTCCTCCAGGCCATTGATCCTGTGGCCTCTCAGCACCACATGCAGCGCCGCCCGGTTCTCGGTGGGGTTGATGACATCCCCGGCAAACATGCCTTCGATGGCAGTCTTCAGCCGGCACTGTTCGGCAAGCTCGAACAGCAGTTTCTGACACTCCCCGGTCAACAGGTTTTTCGAGTAATCAAAAACCAGTTCCGGCGTCCGTATGGAAAAATTGTCGAACCGCTGCGGATCCCGGTCAAACTCGCTGCGAATGGTAATATTCTCGTTGACGATCCGGTCGCGGGCTGCTTCCAGCTGCTGCCAGGCTGGCATGTCGATGGCGCTGGTCATAGGGTTTTCCTGGCTCACCGGGTGAGCCTTATCGGATTGGGCTGCAAACGCCATAACCTATCGTATTCGGCATGGCTGATCAATGAATCCCCGTGGGTACAGCGGTGGATTATGGCAGTATTGACTTGTTTGCCAGGCCTTGTGTACCATGCGCGCCCTGATTGGAATGTCGACACCCTCAGGGTAGAATGACAGCGCCGTCAAGGCTCCGCCGCAATGGTGGGCAATGAAAGAGTAGCAGCTGATCTCGGTCAGCGTCGGCAGGGAGACTCGAAACGCTCCTGTTGCATAAAGGTTTCAACAGTGCCGCTAGTGCTCAGCCGCAAGGGTTGAGAGTAGCAGCTGACTCCGGTCAGCGTCGGCAGGGAGATTCGAAACGCTCCTGCTGCATAAAGGTTTCAACAGTGCCGCTATAGCTCAGCCGTGGTAGAGCAGCTGACTTGTAATCAGCAGGTCCCGAGTTCGACTCTTGGTGGCGGCACCAATTCAGATGACAGAGGTCAGATGACAAAAGACAGAAACCACAATGTTCTTCTCTGACTTCTGAGTTTCCTACGGACTTACGGCTCTACCTCATACCCGATCATGCCCCCTACTCCAGAGCCGATTGCCAAAGGCTTATGTGAATCACGGTATCGTTACCTGTGTGATCAAGAATAACCAGGTTTATGAATTTTCGGAACCCGCGTTTTCGATGACGAATTTGTTTGTGACAAGCTGTTCGTATCGAGTGATTACACTCGCTATCAGATTGCTATGGATTTTCCATTCGCAGCAGACAGATTGAAAAGCGTGGGCAATCTGCTTGCAGACTGAATTTTAGACCCTGTGGAAGATGAGTTTCGAAACCAGGTGATATCGAAAATCGATCAAGCCAGAAAAACAATCCTGGTTACCTCTACCTGGGGAGAAGACTCACTGCTTGGTCTGCAAGGGGTTGAGCTATTGAATCAGGTTGGTCTATTGGCAAACAGTTTCAATGTTCTTCTGTCCCTGCATCCGAATTGCTATTTAGAATCTCCCGTCCAGCAGATGAACATGGCTGAGAGTATTGAAAGTTGCCATGAGAATGGTGTCATCGTGATTCCACCGTCGGGGACATCGATTTTCAGCCTGGCGAGAGATGTGGACCTGCTGATAGCCGATAAGAGCAGTTTTTCTCTGTATTTTACGCTTCTTGAAAAACTGATTCTGATGTTCGACACACCGGGATTGACGCTGGCAAGGGTCAGCCCAATGCGGTTGCTCTAGGGAGTCTTGTCCACTGTTTGACAAGGTAGGTCATTTGAACAGTTCGTTAATCGACGGGATTGTCAACGGATTTGATCCGGGCTCAAGGTCGGAATTGACTGAGCAGACCTGCAGCTATCAAGGTGAATCACTGAAACGTTATCTCGGGGAGGTCTATGACTGTGTCGGCCTTTCGTCGTGAGTGAAGTGTCAGTATACTTGCCACATCCCTTTCGTTGCTATTACCATTTTCTACCATATCCGGCGCTTACCGATAATGACAATAGAGTACAAAGGCCTGTGGGTCAAAATTAATAGTGAAGTTCCACTACCATGATGCTTATGAATTCACCGGCCGCAGCACGACGCAGTAACCTCAGGATGTATGTCCAGCTGGCTACCTGCGCTGAGGATGTTCGCGCTTCCCAGGCCCTTCGCTATTAAGTGTTTGCTCGGGAATTGGGTGCCTCTCTCAAGAGCATGGAAGATGGTCTGGACTGTGACGATCTGGATAGATTCTGTTATCACCTTCTTGTCAAGGATGCCCGGACTGGTGCCGTTATTGCCTCAACCCGATTGTTGTTGAGCGATTCGGCTCAAGACGCCGGGGGAAGTGGGACGCACCTGTGTCGATCCAGATTTCAGGCAGGGAGCAGCTATCACCGTTTTGTGGTCGGGATTATCCAGTTTTGTTACCCAGTACAAAATCGATTACTTTTTTGGTTGTGCGAGTATCGAAATGGGTGATGGCGGATTGCTCGCACAGGCGATCATGAACCGGGTACGGCAGGAGCGCATGTCTGAAGAACGCTGGAAAGTCACTCCAAGAAGGCCGCTCCCGCCATTACCCGCAGGCGCGGAAGATATCGTCAGCGCTCCTCTACCGCCATTGTTAGAAGCTTACTTCAGGCTGGGAGCCAAGGCATGTGGTGAGCCCTGTTACGATGCCGATTTCAGTTGTGCCGATAAACTGGTATTGGTGGATCTGGCCAATGTGAATACAAAATACGTCAGGCATTTTCTGGGCAGAGACAGCGTCCACGAATAGACCAGGCCTCCTGGACAACCTCTTTCAGGTGCAAATCAGGTTGGTGGCTACTGATTGATGGCTAATAGAAGTAGCAATAGCACTTTATCTGGGTTGTCAGCCTGAATCCTGTCTGTAATTAACTCTGGATTAATAGCCTTGTCGATCAGATTGGCGACCTTCGTAAATTCATGGGCGGGATTTGTAGCTACATGGCGTAGACTGATAGTTGTCGCTACCCTGTTGCTGATCTGCCTGTTTGCATTTACCGGGCCAGCTGTTCCCTATGATAATACACGAGAGCGCTTTTTCCTGCTTGACGACCCGGCTCTGGAAGATTATCAACAGCTGCTTGAGCTGTTCGGTGACCAGGAATACATTACCGTCGCTGTTGAGCAATCCAAACCGGACGGCGACATTTTTGAGCCAGAGGCGCTGCGGGTCATTGAAAAGATCACCAGTTTTCTCGACTCACATCGGTTTGTTTCACAAGTAAGCTCAATATTGTCTTTTCAGCACATCCGATCTGCCGGCGACACGCTGAGCACGCAGCTTCTGATTGACGATGTAATGGGGTTGATAGAGTCAGGAGACACTGCTCGACTTGAAGAAATCAGAGCTATAGTCCGATCAGAGGACCTCGCCGCAGGCGCTCTGGTCAGCGAGGATCTGCGCCACACCAGAATTTCAGCGAGGGTTGAATATCGAAGTGACACCGCTGAACACAAAGTGATATTAAGCCGCGAACTGACTGACTTCATCGAGCAGGTTTATCTTGGGGAAGACGGGTTAGCGATTCACTTATCCGGTATGCCTCTGATCAATGAGCGTATCGAAACGATAAATCGGCAGGATCTCGCTGTGCTACTCCCGGTTATGGGGATGCTGATGTTGCTTATGCTGTATTTGAGTTTCCGTGATCCGGTGGCTGTTGTGGTCCCTGGTTTGGTAATCGGAGGCGGCGTATTGGCGGTTAATGAACTTCAGAGTTACCTTGGCTTTCCTCATTCTATTGTCGATCAGATTCTGCTGCCAACCATGGTGATAATCGGTGTAGGGATGACCGTGCATGTGCTGGTGCATTTTCATCTTTCACAGTATGAAAACCGGGACAGACTTTCGGCAGCCGCGGAGTCAATCAGGCGACTCTGGAGGCCAGCAATAATTACCGCCACAACCACCTCTGCTGGATTTCTTGCTCTGTCGGTAATTCGAATCGCGCCGATAAAGGAGTTTGCTTTTCTGGGGGCAGCCGGTCCGCTTATCCTTTTTCTGTTGACAATGAGCACGTTGCCAGCATTGTTAAGCTATGCCCCTCCGGCCAGAGGCAGGGCGGTTGATGTGATCTCGGCGGGGTTGATGACCAGGCTGACCAACTCTCTTCCCGGTTTTACGTTCCGGCATCGCAACAAGATACTGTTGTGTGGTTTTATGAGTCTGCTGTTCGCTATCTTTGCCTTGCCGCAAATTCAGATCGACACCAATTTTCTCAATCAGCTGAAGCCGGACAACCCGGTCAGACAGGATATTGAGTACCTGGACAGAGTGTTTCGAGGTGCGGGCGCGGTTGAAATCGTTCTTGATTCCGGAGAGCGCGAAGGAATAAAGGATCCGGAGTTTCTGGAAAAAGTTGAATCCCTTCAAAATTGGTTGATTGGCCGTAGTACTACCGGAAAGGTTGTTTCGTTAGTTGACTACCTGAAACAGATCAATCAGGCGTTGCATAACGATGACCCGGCCTACTACCGGATTCCTGATACCAGGGATCAGGTCGCACAGTTTCTGCTCCTGTATACAACTTCAACAAATACCGATGAAATTGATTCCATCAAGGATTTCGACAATCGATTTCTCAGGCTGAGCGTTCCTGTAGTAAGTATGACGGCGTCAGAGTCGCGTGAGGAATTTCAAGCAGTTACGAGCCACCTGCAAAACAATTATTCGGAACTGAATCCATTGATTTCAGGTGGCTTGACACTCGCTGTTACACGTGATTTCTACGCAACTGAAGGCATGATTCGTTCATTCGGTACCGCACTGCTTGTAATCAGTGCCCTGTTTCTGCTTTTCTTCCGATCAATCAAGTATGGGGTCATGGCCATCGCTGCCAGTGTGTTGCCGATACTTCTTGCTGGTGGAATTGCCGGACTGCTTGGTGTCAATCTGAATTTGAATACCATGCTGATAGCTGCCATGACCATGGGAATTGCAGTTGATGATTCCGTCCACGTGATCAATCGATACGTGGCAGCGAAGTCATCATCCTCATCTACGCAAGAGGCTATAGCCAAAGCGATGCGGGACTCCGGTAGAGCTGTTATATTCAGCTCGATTATACTAACAGCCGGTTTCAGTGTTTTCTACCTGGCTTCGTTTACAACAGTTATTCATGTTGGAATGATTGCTTCGCTCATTATGCTTCTTGCATTAATCGGTGACCTGCTGCTATTGCCGGCTATATTGTATCTGGTAGATGGAGAATAATTGAGGTAACAACGATCTGTTGTAATTACCTGCCAGGGACCCGGTTTCCGGCAATCCACACACCTTCAATTGTTCGTGTGTTGTCGATATCGACCAGTGGGCTTGCTCCGAGGACAATCAGATCGGCCCAGTTGCCGGGCACCAGTGTGCCGACGTCACCCAGGTTCATGCACTCAGAAGCCTGTCCGGTGGCCGCGTGAATTGCCTCCGATGGGCTCATGCCAGATTTCACCATCAGCCACAACTCCATATGTTCGAAATAGCCCTGGAAGCGTGCGGGTGGGCCGGTATCGGTACCCATGGCGATCCTGACCCCGCCCCGATTAAGAATGCCGATGTTGCCCATAGCGGTTTCCAGGGCAATCTTATACTGCTGTGCTGAGGTACTGTTCCGCATGCGGGCCTGCCATTCGGGAGTTGTCAATTCCCTGACTACCTCGGGATCGACCTCCTCCAGGAAAAAGGGATCGGAAAAAAAACTCCGGTTCGCTTTCGTAGATGAAAGTTGAAATCTCTCTGGTCAACGTAGGTATATAACAGACGTTGGCAGCCAGCAGTTTGTCGATCACTTCCTGATCGGCCGGAAGGTAGCGAATGCTATGTGCGATAATATCGCCGCCGGCATCAACAACCGCTTTGGCATCCTAAAGGTAGTACAGATGCACGGCGACTGGTAATCGACGTAAGTGGGCCTGGTCTATGACAGCCCGGAGTATCGCTGGATCAGCTTTCGGAGTCCGACCCAGATTATCGTCCACCCTGGTCTTTATGATATTGGCGCCAAGGTCGTCCGCATGATTCACGTTGGCCCGCGCCTGTTGCGGCGTGGCGCCACCGATGACATTGCCGGCTACAAACAATCTCGCACGTTCCAGGCTGCTGCTTCGCTGCTCATCGCGCAATAGGTGGGTGGAAATTGCTCGGGTCACGATGCCCAATACCCGCCCCATCAGCTCCGGGTAGGCGGCAAACAGAAAGCGCAGCGGAAACGGAACGCTCAGCACCCACTGACGGATGGGTCTGGCCGGCAGCACTTCGTCTACCAGCAAGGCGGCACTCTCCACCATGCGTCGTGCTCCGCAGCTAGGGCAGAAACCGCGACGCTTACAGGAGAAGGCCACCAACTTCTCGTGGTGGCAGCTCTCGCAGCGGACTCTCAAGAATCCGTGTTCCAAGCAGCCGCACTTAAGGTAATCCGTGAACTCCTGTTGCACGTAATCGGGCAGGCTGCGGCCTTCGGATTCCAGGTGGGCGAGAAAGAGCGGGTAGTATTGTTCTACAATCTTGTAGAGTAAGGTGGTCTCAGGCTGATGGCGCTGGTAGCGTGGCGGTTGTTCGGGTGCCAGCTGCGCACCAGGCAAGGGTGCTGGCAACAGCAAATCGAAGTCCTTTTCGATGCGGTGTTAAGACCAGTCTAGTACAGCAGCCGAATTGTTTCGTTATGCGTAAGCGTTTTCAGTGGGTGGGGTTAGTGAGCTAACTCTCGTGAAATTAGTTTCGCCTTAGGCTCAGAAATATCGCGCCTAGCATGCACCACCATGGGTAAGCATGTATAGGAATTACTCTGGAATACAATGAGTTAGATTCGCCATGTTTAGCTATGAGGATGCTAAATTTCGAACTTGTAATCAGCAGGTCCCGAGTTCGACTCTTGGTGGGAATCGCGGCCTGTTTATGTCAAAGAGAGCGTTTGGTTCGAAGGCAGATGCTCGGTATACGGAACTAACCGCACCCAACAACAAACGCCTGACTTCATATTGAACTTAAATCAAAAAGAACTGAGAAAAACAATGAAATTGATTAATAAGTTTGCCGCCCTTCTGATTACGATGTATCCAATGAATTCTCTGGCATTTGCCCAGCCAACCACTTATCGGGCGAGATTATCGGAAGTTCCTGTATCACCCCAGACTTATCGCGACATTACCGGTGTCGGTAAGGTCTTTGCCACCCTGAACGGCGCTACTCTCACTGTAAGCGGAAACTTTCAGGGGATGAGCTCAGCCGCGACGGCGGCCCATGTCCACAGTGCGCCCCCGGCCATGAACGGACCACCAATCGGCGCGCTTGAACCTGAAACATCAGCCAGTGGCGAGGTCACGGGGGAGCTGGAGTTAACGGCGGAGCAGGTGGAAGCCTTGCGGAACAATGAGCTGTACATAGTCATTCACAGTGAAAATAACCCGGGCGGAGAGTTGCGCGGTTGGTTATTCTTTAGAGAATCTTAGGGTCGAAATTATGAGAACTAATAAAATGACAAAATCGACGAAAATATTCCTGACATTGTTATCTACAGCGGGACTACTTGCGTCCTGTGGCGAACAGGCATCCCAGGTCGAAGAAACCGCGGTGGTGGTCGATACAGGTCCCCGAACTTACACAGAAGCCCAGTCGGATGCCGGTGCAGAGGCCTACACAGCTAACTGTGCGACCTGTCATGGTGATGACCTGCAGGGAACTCCTCTTGGATTGCCTTTGTCCGGAGAAGACTTTATGGTCCGGTGGGGCAATCAGACTGCCGGTTCCCTGGTGGCCAGCGCCAGAACCAATATGCCTCCCGGTGGCAGTCAGACGCTTACCGATACAGACTACAACAATATTGTGGCCCACATCCTTGCCAGCAACGGCATGATCAGAGGGTCTACTGAATTGACCGAGAGCTCTAATATCCTGATCGCCGCTTATGTGGCAGATAGTGCGCCAGCCCCAGACCCGCAATTCACTCCACCACCACCTCCCACTGGCCTGGTCGTTTCCGGGACGGTTGAGGATTACGTACCAATCACTGACGAGATGTTGAGGAATCCGGATCCTGCCGACTGGCCCATGATTCGCCGAAACTTTTTTGCCCACAGTTACAGTCCGCTGGATGAAATCAACACTGACAATGTACAGGATCTGCAACTGGAATGGGTCTGGAGTATGAAAGACGGCGCCTCTGAACCTGCCCCCCTGGTCTACGATGGAATTATCTACCTGATCAATTCAGGCAATATCATCCAGGCACTGGACGCCAGGAACGGTGAGTTGATCTGGGAACATCATACTGGACCTGCCAATAACCAGGACATGCGAAATATCGCTATTTACGAGGACAAAATTATTCAGGCGACCACCGATGCAAGGCTGGTGGCATTGGACGCCCGAACCGGAGAAATGGTTTGGGAAACCATAGTTGCTGACCGAAGCAAAGGATTTTCCAACTCCAGCGGCCCGATCGTCGCTGATGGCAAGATCATTCAGGGACAGGCAGGTTGTGGCCGGTATATTCCTGAAGCCTGTTATCTGACAGCTCATGATGCCACCACTGGCGAGAGGTTATGGGGATTCGACACTATAGCACGGGAAGGTGAACCTGGTGGCGATACCTGGGGAGGCCTGGATAATCTCTATCGCGCCGGTGGCGAAACCTGGATTACCGGCAGTTACGATCCTGAGTTGAGATTAACCTACTGGGGTACCGCGCAGCAGAAACCCTGGGCGCCACCCAGCCGGAACATGACGATCAACGATGTAGGCCTCTACACCAATTCCACCGTTGCTGTGAATGTAGACACCGGTGAGTTGGATTGGTATTTCCAGCATGTACCGGCTGAAGCGCTGGATCTGGATGAAGTGTTTGAACGGATTCTGGTTGACCGGGGCGATCAGAAACTGGTGCTGTCCATCGGCAAGCACGGCATCTTGTGGAAAAACGATCGGGTCACCGGCGAGTTTCTGGGTTACACAGAAACTGTTTTTCAAAATGCCTTCACCAATATCGATCCAGACACCGGACTGGTGACTTACAGGGAAGATATACAGAATGCCCAATTAAACGAATGGATTCCGGTCTGCCCCAGCAGTGCTGGTGGGAAGGACTGGCATTCCATGACCTACCACGAGCCCACTGGCACCATCGTTGCACCTTTAAGCCAGACCTGCCTCGAGAACTCTGCGAGAGAGGTCGCCCTGGTGGAAGGCAACGGTGGCGGAGCTTCCAGTCGCGTCTTTTTCGAAATGCCTGGATCTGACGGCAACCTGGGCAAGCTGGGTGCTTACAATGTGGACACACTGGAAGAAGTCTGGAATTTCCAGCAACGGGCATCTTACCATACCGGTACGGTGTCAACCGCTGGAAACCTGGTATTCGTGGGAGATCTGGATCGCTGGTTTCGGGCCCACGATGTCACCACCGGTGAGGTACTCTGGGAAAAACGCCTTGGTACTTCGGTGCAGGGCCATCCAATCGTTTTTGCTATTGATGGCAAACAATATATCGGAGTTACTACAGCCCTGGGCGGTACCAGTCCGCGAACAGTGCCTCGAGTTATTGCGCCGGAAATTCAACATCCCGACAACGGCAACGCACTTTATGTTTTCAGTTTGCCGGATTGATGGGTCAGCTACTCAGGACAGCTTTTAATGGGTAGGCTGTTGATCTGCAGTGAAGCTTGAGTCAGTAATTGCGTTTCAATTCGACCCCTTAAGCATCCCGAAGTCACCCGAAATTACCAGAAAATTTTGGGTCAACCATTCGATACAAAAATCGCCAAAAGTGGATCAATCGAGCATGCAAATCAACAACTGGGCTTCAGCAATAGATGTTGTGAAAAGAAAAAAGCAAAAAGGATGAGGCGCTTTCCTATTTTACAGGAATTTGGCGCTCTAAAAAGGCGGGTTCTGGTAATCCAGCCAAAGGGCGGTATTGACTTAAGTGGCATATCCTAATCCAATGAGGCTTTAGGATATTTTTTCAAATACATTTTTATTTCTAAGGAGATAGAGTGCTCCATTTTTGGTATTTGTGCGTGAGAATTGTTGCGGTAGCATTCCTCAAACCAAGGGTATCGCCAAGATCAACAATCACCCTTCGCTTTTTTTGCTCTCCTTGGGTTTCAGATAATTTTTATGTCATGAATGCCAGTCGCTACTCCGAATATTCGGATGCAGGCCGTTGGGAGCTCGCTGTCCGTATTGGATTATTTTCTTATCTCAAAAAAAATAGGATCACAGTGCATTTGGCAGGTCAAAAAATAACGTATTTTAAGGGACTGCCATGTCTTCGGTTTTTCAATTTGGAAATGAAACTTATCGGCTTTGATGAGAACTGGATTTATGTTGCTCAGGCTTTTACAAGAAACGGAAAGGTCCATTGTTACATACTTACCAAATTGGTATTAATGCATAAGGGAAAAAGGGTATCGCATGAAGAAAAGCTCAAAGAGGCCGGTATTCCCCATATTTCTCCAAATAACCCTCTAGCTCAGGAATTTTCAAATGATAGATCGGTGAAGGACTTGGTTACTGAATTTTTGAGAGACTAGTGGCATCAGGTTCGCAATTAAAATACCAGTGGCAAAAAACTATAAATCCTATAACACCTCTAACAAATTGAAATAGACTGATAAATTAATGGCATTTGTGAGTCGATATTTAAACTGGGTCATTTTATTTTCTTTTCCTTCTGGTACTGCTCGCACAAAGGAAACACAAAACGTATCTATGAACCAGGACGATATCCAGAGGTGGGTACAGTAGGCCGGTAGTAATTCGACGGTAAATCATAGAAGGCCGTTCTTACTCACCAAACTGGACAGTAGTCTACTTTAGAGATATCGTCTATTTTGTCTATTAACAGATCACGGCAGCTCAATGTCTCAGGCGGGTCGTGATTGATAGGTCAGGAATCGTCAGTATGCTTCAGGAAAGGCTGTGCAGATACTCTGACCTCGTGAATGCAAAAAGCACTGGATATTTGACTATGCCGACAGCTATTTTAAACAATCGTTTAGTATTGATTGCGTTTTCCCTGGCCACGCTTATAACGCTGCCTGCGCAGGCCCAATCCCTGCTGTTCATTCCTCGGGTGGAAACCGGTTTATCCCAGTACACGCTGGAGTTCAATGACGCCCCCTTACCCCCGATTCCACCGCTAACAGATGGGAACTCAAGTATTGGCACAACAACGCAGCTCCTCGTCCCCTTTCTGCGGCTAGGGGGTACCGTTGTCGTCGAAAATTTCTACTTCGATGCTTATTATCACTTTACGGCTGAGGCTACCGATGACGTCTTTATTCCAGCGCTCGATCTCGCCGGATCATTCACTGGAGACCGCAGGGAAGTTAATCTGACAGCAGGCTATCAGGTAAGCGCTGGCATCAGCCTGTTCGCAGGCTATAGGGAATCAGATACATCTGCTTCCGGTGATATGCAGCTCAGTTACGAGTTTGAACACAAAGGATTGGTGGCCGGAGGCGCCTACGCATTTTTCCTGAGTGATTCGACCAGCTTGTCAATCAGCCTTGCGTATGTGGACCTGGATGCCAACTTGCAACAGTCCTTTTTTGGGCAATTTGATGTCGACGATGAAGGGGATGGCGGCGGTTTCAAAATAGGTGCGACGTCAAGAACACAGATTTCAGATGACTGGGCTGTAACGCTTGCCGTCGACTGGTTGAGCTATAAGTATGACATGACGAATCCTCTGGGGACTTACGACGCCGAAGAGCGGGATATTCAATTCCGCGTGGGCCTTGCTCGTTCATTCTAGCGTCTGAACGCTCAGGATATGCAATAGTGAAAAGTCCCCACGCGCCCAGGTAGTGTCCTGTCCGGATAATTCACATCATTACAGGACACTGGCTGCTTACGTAGAACACAGATTAGCACCGCACTTCCAGGAATCTCAACCAGACAGCTTGCCGCCATGTAACGGCTTCTATATGCAGTAGCTTGCTCCGGCTGTTTTTCGGGCCGGCGCCTTTGTTGCTGGTGCGCTATTCACAGTAGACCACTTAGAAACGCAGCAACCCGGCCGAATCGGTTCTATACGATAATTAAAACCGTTCCAATTTCTCTGAAAAGTGGCTTGTTGGCAACGCCTCTGCGATTGGTTGCCCAAAAATAAATGGGTAGATTTGTAACACCAATTCACATAGACACAAGAAAAAATAGCTTTTAAGATACTTGGTGGCACAACTTTTTGACAGGCTCCAAACGGTGCTGGGTCTTGTCGAATTCCCCCTAGGCAATGCCATGATCAGGCTGTTAAATTTCAATGAGTCAATTTGAGCAATCATTAGCCAAATTTCTCAGCGGTGAGGCAACTTCTGATGAGCTCCATGCGTCATTGGAATCCATGGCACCGCTTGACGGCGAAGACATGAAGTTCGTTTTCAACTCTTTGACCAATTTATCGGCAGCCGGCCACATAGAACCGAATGTCCATAGAGATTTATTGAATACTGCTTTGAAAGCCAGCAAAAAAACGGATCTTTCGGACCCGTTGGCTATTGAGTCCAGTGTTGCCAGCGACCTTGACGACAATAAGACCGTTTTACGGCCCAGGCGGCGAAGTGATACGCCTGGTTTTGTAACAGCCGATCATGATCAACCGTCTCCCTCTTCCGCCCCGGCCCATGACAAGGCTGCCGTGCAAAACGATTCAAATCCAAAAAGCTCTCGAGCGTCAGCCTGGCCTACTGCTGGATTTTCCAAAACACCGATAGCGGCGCCTCGGGTGGGCACGGTAATCAAGAACCGCTTCGTGCTGGAACAGCTGATTGCCAGCGGCGGCATGGGTATGGTTTTTAAGGCTCGTGACTTAATTAAAGAAGAAGCTCAAGAGCGAAACCCCTACGTCGCACTTAAAGTTCTCAATGAAAGTTTTAAACAACATCCTGAGTCCTACCTGGCGCTTTCACGAGAGGCGCGGAAAACTCAGGCCCTTGCTCATCCAAACATAGTTAATGTATTCGATTTTGATCGAGACAACGAAACCGTATTCATGACCATGGAGCTAATTGAGGGCCAGTCTCTGGATGTGGCCATTAAGGCTCTTAGTGGCAAAGGTTTTCCAACTTCGCAGGCGCTTGACTACATCAGCCAAATGAGTGAGGCGCTCAGGTATGCCCATAAAAAAGGCGTATTGCATTGTGATCTTAAACCAAACAATGTGTTCCTCGCCTCCGACGGTGTAATCAAAATTCTTGATTTCGGAATTGCTCAGGCAAATCGTAGTGCTTCGGAGGGGCCTGACGAACATACCCGTTTCGATGCGAAGATATTGGGAGCGATGACAGTAGGGTACGCAAGCAGAGAGATCCACGAAGGGCATGATCCTGAACCCAGCGACGATATCTATGCCTTGGCCTGCGTATCATACCAACTACTTACAGGAAAACACCCTTACAACAATAAAGCGGCAAATACCTTATTAGAAGGCCCAGAAAAACTCTCGCAGCCGGAAGGGCTCAATCGTAACCAGTGGAGGGCTTTACAAAAGGCTCTTTCAATTACGAGGGATGATCGCACACAATCAGTTGCCGAGTTCATCGACGGGATTAGTTCTGCTCGTCACCAGGCGCCAGATGGCAAGCTGGTCGCAGCAGCGATTGCTGCCATGGTAGTAGCAGGGCTTTGGTTCTACGTTCCCGATGCTATTGAACAGAATCAATTGAACCGACTCGAAGTTGAGTTTCTCTCTGAAAACATCGAACGGATAGACGCGGCCATTGATGCGCTGGGAACAATGCAAGAAGAAGATGCCTCATCAATGCTGAGTGCCGTTGAAAGTGATCTTAAATCCTACTTTGATGATACGGCCAGTTCGATTACTGATCCTGAGGAAGCTGAATTTTTTCTCCCCTATTTACAAAGAGTTCTTGCGTTATATCCAGATAGCCAAACACTTTCAAACTCAGCAAATCATCTTTCTGGCCTGAAAGACATGGAGATTTCCAATCTTGTTAGAGAATTCAACTCTGCACTGGAAAATAATCTGCTTTTGGCAAGTTCCGGACCAGGCAATATTGAAGAGCTTCTGGTTGATATTGAGCAGGCTGATCGGCAGAGTCCAATGTTGACAGACCGGCGCTTGCTGATGGGAATTCAGCAGCAAGCCCAACTGGCAGTGGAAAATGGGGACATTGATACAGCCAGGTCCCTGTTGAATCTGGGGCTGGAAAGGTTTCCCGACAACGCCGGACTGGTTGATACACAGGACATGGTCGAGCAAATGGCAACAGCAGTCGACATCGAGCCAGTAGCAGCTGCTGGCGACCTTGAAGCAGACCTCGTGCGTCTGGAAGAATTGATTGAAGACCCACAATTCACACCTGCCTGGGATAGTGCAGTCACTCAAGCACTGAACAAGCTGCTCCAGAATCGCGTTCTGTCGGCAGCCGAATTTGAGGAAAAAAGTGAAGAAGTTGGTGCGCTTTATGCGAATAAAGTGAAACTTGCAATTGCTGAATTACGCTTTAACGAAGCATCGAGATTGATTATATCCGGACGTGGCTACGCGCCTGATTTCGATTGGGCAGCGCAGGAGCGATTACTGAATGATGCTCGGGAAGATGCAATGCGAGTCGCCGAAATAGAAGGGCTGAAATATACCTTCGAGGCTCAGGTCAGTGCTATGCAACTTGCAGTAGCTCGAGGGTCAATAGAGAAACTTACAGCACTCCAACCCGATCCAGCCGACCCATTCCTGACCGCTGCCTACATTGATCTTGCAGAGCACTCAGCAACTTCAGGCGACATACAGGACGCATTAACTATTGTAAATGACGGGCTTGCCTACATACCGGATTCCACGCAACTACTGGATTTGCGGAATGATTTACGGCTACGTTTTACGAGGCAGGAGATCCGTTCTTATTTTGTTGAGCAATCGGGCAGCGAGGAAACTGTTCGTCAGTTGCTTGTCGAGGCCAGCGAGTTGGCTCCCGACGAGTATGTCGACTTTGTAAATCAGATGGGCATAGAAATTTCGGAAACTCTAACCAGGCTTGAGCACTCAGAGGCAGTCAGCTGGCTAGCCAGTATAAAAAGCTTGCTCCCTGAATTGGGAGATTCGTTAGACCGCTTTGTGGAGCCTGACTCAAATCAGAGAATTGAAAACCTGGTTAGCACTGCGCGGATTTATCTGGACGAAGGAAGGATCGCGGCCGGTATCGAAAATTACCTGCTGGCAATGGAACTTGATGCAGACCATATTGAGGTTAGAGAGCTGTTATTGACAATTTCAGATGCCGTCATGAACGAAGCCTATGAGCTTTATGAAGACGCCAGATATGTTGAGGCAATGGAGCTTGTGGACACTGGAATAGCAATCGATCCACCCAATATTCGGACTTTGCAGCAAATTCGACAGGATAGCCAGTCCAAGCTGGAAGCTCCCAGAAGTACGCGACGATTGAGAGTGCCGGGAACTTTTTAGGTGTCAGAATTCTACGATTAATTGGCGCAGAGCACTTCCATACTTAATCAGAGGTTCCCGGGTGTCAGGCCAGCACACGATGCCATAATCCGCGTATGCGGCCAAGAGTTGCCAGACGTGATCAGGAGGTTATGAGCGTTTTAAACCCACGGGGTAAAACCCCAGCGCGCCTGGAAAATCAAGCTAAAACTGATTGAGTGTCCCCTATGGGGCTGGTTCAACGATATTGATCAGGGCATAAGTAATCGATGTATCCGGGTCAGTCAGCATCTGATGCCAGACCCGTGCTGGCACGTGCAGTATGTCACCCTTTGCAACTTGAAACTCCTGGTAGCCTTCCAATCGGGGCCGCTGTTCTGCGGGAGGTAATCCGCTTATCCAATTCACGCGCTCCCCGCCAATGCGTGCGGTCCCGGAACCATCCAGGATCACATAGATATCCCACTTCAGCTCATGAATTTCAGGTTGGGTATATCCAGAGCGATGTACAATAGAAATGCTGTGTGGGCGGTGATCCGCTTCCTGTAAGACACGGTCGAAAATGAAGTCGGTACCCCAGATGCCATCACCCTCTCGTATGCCTTGTTGCAACTTACCCTTTATCTCAGCAACAGTCTCCGCATCCCACAGTAAATATTCAGAAGGTCTGGGCTCTATGGAAACGTCACCGAAGATGTCCTGGGCCTGGTTTGCGGAGGGAGAAGTTAGCGTAAAGGCAAACTCGCCGCGCATCAAATGGCCATCTTCACCAACTGCACTCCATTTCACCGTATAACTCCCGACATCCAGCGACTGCTCGACAGGAATCCGTGTGACTTTTGCCATCGGACTGCTACGGTCAAGAGGCAACGTAAAAGTCTCGCCGTCCGCCAGCAGCTGAACGCGAGCCAACTTGACTGTATCACCGAATTCGAGAGTAATTGAGTCAACTCCCTGAACAGTGCTATCAGCCGACGGTATTGAAGCGACCAGTTCGGTATGGGCAAAGGCATTACCGAATAGCAAAAAATGTAAAACAAGCGTTGCTGCAATCTGGAGTTGAGTTTTCATGTGCGCACTATCCGTATAAGTTCCCTAAGAATATTTGGGGCGGAGGTATTAAAAAAAGATGACTCCAGCCCCATTCCTCGTCAGTGCCCGCCAGGTCCATGCTCGTGGCCCGAACTCATATTACCGTAGGCCACGTCGAGAAGATTGGCGACAGCGGGCTCCAGATCCCGGGAATGTACGGTCCGTATATCCATCCAGTAGGCGCCCATTTCGCCGAGAATCGCCATCATTGCCATGGTGTCATCGGCCGCATGGGCGGACCTGTACTCCGGTATCAGCGCCTTGATCTGATCCCTGAGTGCACTGACTTCGGCCTGGGCCTCGGTGGTCAACTGTTCAAAATAAGTGCTGATAATAAAGGCCGAATTGTTAACTTCGGCAAGGGCCAATGCAGCATGAGCCCGAAGGTCGCCCGTAATCGCCGGCGGTGGTAACGGCAAATCTGCATCCATGAAAGGCATAAAGTGATTGTGCCCGGTGAATTCGCCATCCTGGGCGTCGATAAACCACATATGGTTCATTACAATTCCCGACGCGCGCTGCGTGACGTTGCCTCGTCCCGTAGTTCTCGCCGCCGCCGCACCAGCGCGATTCAATGGGTCACTGGCATCATGTCGGTGCCACATGGCATCCATATTATCGAACAGTTGTGGTAAAGGGGCTTCGGGTGGCTGTGCATTCACCCACGAGGCACCTACCAGCGTCAATTCGCCATTTATCGGTGCAAACATCAGAATTTCAGGATTTAACGGATCAACCCCGGGCTGCCGTCGCAAGCTGGGATTGGTCCAGTGTTCGCCCATGGTTGGCGTACTTGAGCGGGGCCTTCTCCAGCCGGCGGCTTCCGCTTTTTCGGGAGTATCATAATTGGCGAGTATATGTGCCCGGGCAGTATCTATCTGCTCCCTGGCTTGTTCTGATACGACGAGCTCGCTGCCGTAGCCGGTGTCGCCAGGATGGTCGTGTGGCGCTACGTCGCCATCATGTTCATGTTGTTGGGTAGACTGAGCTGAAGCGCCAACCGCTAACAGTAGCAGACTGCTCAGGAAGGTGGTGGTGTAATAAGCAGATCTGGTTCGCTCATTTTTCTTAGACATTACGGAATCCTCGGTTGATTATTAGGCCCTTTGTTCACTTTGCTTAACATCCGGTAATCTCAAGTGCTTTTCCGGTACCCTGGGTAAGCTGCGCTTTTTCGAAAGTTTCGCCTCGCCTTGGCTGCGCGCATAACGTTATTCAACAGGCTGCATTTCAGAGATTTCTTAGTTCTTACCGATTGGTCCATGTTAAAACGCTCTACCTCCTTAATAATAAATTAGATTGGAGGATCGAGGTATTTATCGGCCTTCATCAGCGGTGCAGCCTTAGGTTGCATCCTGTGTCGAAAGCCCACACTGCCTGAGATTGTTAAGTGTCTTGCCTGACAATATAAATGCACTAACTTTATGCGCATAGCGCATATGACGCAACAGCAATGAATTACACGTATAACACGCAAGTCCCGAAAAAACTAATATCAGTTTAAACAGCGACTTACTGGGGAAAAGCAACATAACTCAAAATCGCGGCACGCGAACTTGTAATCTCTGGCTTATAAACCCCACTGGTAATAGCAAGTCGAAGCCCTATGCGACACAATGCTGAGATCAGTGAGGTGCAGCAGCCGGATAATTCGTAATATATCAACGTTTCCAGTTGCGTGGAATAGTAACCTGATACTAACGAAACCAGTGCCACCTTCGGCTCACCAATGTTACATCGGATCGTCCCCATAAACAGGAATATTGCGCTGGAAAACCCGCCAGTAGTATCGCTTGCCCACGACCTGCTCATTACCGTTTTCATCGACCCGGATGGTGATTGGATTGCCGCCGAGTAAACGGGCGGCTTCCTCCTGGTCGTGAACCAGGGCAACGGTGGCCTCATAGATTTTTCCGTCGATTTTCATGCGAATGCGGGGGTCCCGCTCGACGTTTGCCCACCAGGCTTTATTGTTGGGAAATGCTTCATCCAATCGGTCACCTTGGGCACTGCCGCTCAGGTAGAGTTCCGGACCACGTGGCCTGGCGTTGACAGTGACTGAATGGGGAATGCCATACCAGGTTCGCGTCTCCAGCATAATCGAATTGCCGCGAATCGGATCATTGACTTCATTGATAAAATCCCAATTGGTGACCGCTTCCCGGACGACTTCTCCGCTGAGCCACAAGCCCGGCCCCGCGGTGCGGTTACTCTCGGCAAAGGCCGGTGATCCGGGATCGATATACCGGGGTTCAAGCCCTGTGATTCTAAAGATGACAAGGGTAGCTGCCAGAAGGGCGACTACTGCAAGTAAGCCAACTTTCGCGCTTTTCATTGATATTCTCCTATAAAAGGGGTCAGAGTAAAAATACAGTACTGTATTTCAGCACTGTATTTTTACTCTGACCCCCGTAACTTAACTCTCAGCACTGTATTTTTACTCTGACCCCTGTAACTTAACTCTCAGCACTGTATTTTTACTCTGACCCCTGTAACTCACTCTATCCCTGCTTTCTCTGGCCGGTATCCGGTGCATGGGTACGGTCAGCAGTGGCCGGTGGTCGCAAAGCGATTTGCAGATCGAATTCCGGCTGCAGTTGTGGGCAGACATCACAGAGACGCCGGATGGTACAGCGGCTCTTCCAACAGCCGATCGGCCCGAACTGCGCGAACAGAATTCGAGTGAGATGGTCCGTGGCCCTGCCTTTGATGAACACCAGGTCACCGGGATGGAGCAACTCTTTAAGTGCTTCCGCCGCTCGTTGGACATTGACGAATTCATGAGCGCTGTCTGGATCCAAGCCGGCTGCTACCGCCCCGCGAACGGCATGATTGCCGTGAGAACCCACGAACACGACGAAATCGCAGTGTTCTGCGGCCAATGCGCCTATCTTGCGCAGACGTGTTCGTGGCTTCAGCCTGGAGTCGGACAGGTCGCTGAAGACAAGACCGCGTCGGCGGGCCTTGGAATCCCGGAGTACCTTGAACATCGCATCAAGGGTGTCGGGTGATCCATTTTCTTCATCGCGTATGAAGATCGCGCCATTGGGAAGCGTAACGGGTTGCATGCGGCCCATAAAGGGCGGCACGTCGCCGATTCGGCTGGCGGCCTCCGGGACAGGTACGCCGCAGGCATGAGAGGCAGCGACGGCGGCGAGCACCGAGGGGAGCCAGTGCGTGCCAACCAGTTGAGTGCTTACGGGCAGGTCGCCTTCGTCAGTGTGAAGCGTAAATTGCAGATGCCCGGGCCAGCGGGATTCGACAGACTCGGCCCGATAGTCACATGCCGGAGACTGCCCGAAAAAGAGAGTTTTCGCCTGACACTGGTCCGCCATGCGTCGAACGCGAGGGTCGTCGGCATTGAGGATGGCAAGGCCGTCCCTTGGCAGGAATTGCAACAGGGTGGCCTTTTCCGCCGCGGTGGCTTCCAGCGTGCGAAATTCCTTGGTATGGGTTCGCGCCACGCTGAGGATGATGGCAATATCGGGGCGCACCAGGCGTGCCAGCGATCGAATCGACCCCGGTCCGTGGGCTCCCACCTCGACGACAGCGAAGCGGTGCCAGGGGCGAATGGCCCGAACGGTCGGGGGTACTCCAAAGCGATCGTTTCGATTCTCGAAGGTCTTCAGGGTACGCCCGTGGGTGGCCAGCAGCGCCGCGAGGCACTCTTTGGTCGTCGTCTTGCCGACGCTCCCGGTGATGGCGATAACCGTAGTCCGAAACATCAGCCTCCGCCAAAGATGGATCAGCAGGAACGCCAGTCGCCGCCGCGCCTGTCTGCGTATCCGGCGGCTCTCGTCAATGATTCCCTTTAATCGATCCATCCTTAATGTCTTCCCATTTATGACGGATCCTCAAGACGTCGGCCCGGGCCCGTGGCATCCAGTCGTGTTAACTCCGCAGCCCGACCACAGCTGAGGGACTCAGTCGGGCCAAGGGACAATGCAGCGCGTGCCGCGTTCTTCAGTACCGGGTCGGCAAAGGTCACTATGTCGAAGGAAGCAGGATCCTGGCAGTGATCGGTGGGGCGCACCACCTGCTGGGCCCGGGCCCCGGAGCCAAGTACAAGCGACGGTACAATCAGTGTCGCTTTCCCGGCGAGGTGTTTCATTGCGATATTCCCTGGTCAGCCTCGAGTTCGGCACGCGAACTTGCAAATTCCTCCCGGTCCCGGTCTGACGGTACAGGATACTGTAGCCCGATACCCTGCAAGGTCTCAATAATGATGTCAGCAACCCGGGCCCGCATATACACTTTGTCGTCGGCCGGTATGGCATACCAGGGTGCCCACGGCCGTGACGTGGCATTGAGTGCATCCTGGTAGGCGCTCATGTAATCGTTCCAATAGCGGCGTTCGACAACGTCGCCCGGTTCGAACTTCCAGTTCTTGTCAGGGTCGTCGAGGCGCGCAAGAAAACGACGTTTCTGCTCGTCTCTTGAGACGTTGAGCCAGAATTTGATTATCACCGTACCATTGCGCGCCAGATGCTCCTCCTGCTGACGGATCGACATTAACCGATCGTCCCATACAGTCTCGAGGTTTACCTCACCCGGGAGCTTCTGATAGTCAAGAATTTCGGGGTGCACTCGTACTACGAGTACTTCCTCGTAATGACTCCTGTTAAATATTCCGATGCGGCCCCGTTCGGGCAGCCGACAGGTTGTGCGCCACAGGAAATCATGGTCGAGCTCCAGGCTGGTCGGTTTCTTGAAGCTGAAGACCTGGCAACCCGAAGGGTCAACGCCCTGCATCACCGATCGAATCGTGCTGTCCTTGCCCGCCGCATCCATCGCCTGGAAAACCAGCAGCACGGCATGCCGGTCGCCAGCCGCAAGAACGCGCTGCAGCTTTTTCAGGTCTTCTGTGCGTTCTCTCCTGTACTTTCCCTTGTAAGAGCGCCCGTCGGTTTGCGGAGTAGTGCTTGCTGCGGCGATCCGGAAACTGCCATCAAATGGCACTAGGTAAGGTGATTCGGGTCCCTCAAACATCCTGCTTCTCCGATGCTGTTTCGTGGTACTGGCATACCTGGCCGTCATAACTGATGCTTTATGCTGCCCTAAGTTGAGTTGGACGACAACCCGACAGGTATTTCCGGTATTGTCGACTGTGCCTGCGGTCCGCGGTTAGGTTTTCGACCCGCAGAGTCAGCATGGTATGCTCCCCAATCACTTTAACCACTCTGTTACTTCAACATGGAAAAGACCAAGCGCCAGGGATTCTGGGAGCGGATAGCTCACGCGAATATCACCAGGGCAACAGCCTTTCAGGATGCAGATGAGCTTTTTGTACTGACGGACAATGAAGCGGCACAGCTGTCCAGTATTCGCACGCGCGTTTTTTTCAAAGCCGGTCTGGCCGGAACCCTGGGTGTGGTATTTCTTTACGTTCCTTTCTACCTGTTTGGCGAAGCATTGTTTCCGATGCGGGAATTTATTTTGCCTGTACTGAATCGTGAAATCAGTATTCGACCGCATTTCCTCGCCTATACCGGTCTGCTGGTGGTGTTGGAAATCTGGTATTTGACCTATGTGAATATCAAAGCAGTATCGGCAATCTCTCGTGTTTGCGGACACCCCAATCCGGCAGACAGATACTATCAGGAAAACCTTGAGGCATTGATTGCAGTAGGGATTGAGAAAAAGGACAAACAACTGGATTCACTGGGCATCAATCCCTTTAATAACCTGTCAAGGGTCTGGCTTGTCGTCTTTTACGTGTTGACTAAAACTAAGGCGGCACTGAGCAATGTGGTTTTTACTTTCCTGGTGAAAAGACTGATGGGGCGCTTTGCCCTGCGTCAGTTCGTCGATTTCGCCGGCATTCCGATTTATGCTTTCTGGAATATCTGGGCTGCGAACCGGGTAATGCATGAGACCAGGGTCAGGGCCATGGCACCACCCCTGATTCTTCGGTGTGTGGAGACCTTGTATGCGGAGCAGAAGGACAATGCTGAATTTAAGGCACATATCTATGACATGCTGCAGCTTATTGCCGAATCCAAGCGTAGCTATCACTACAATCATTTCCTGCTCAGTCTCGTGTTATTGAACAGATTTGATGTGGCGTTACAGAAGGATCCTGTTTTTACGCCGGATTTTATCAACACGATAGCGCAGCTTTCTGAATTGACCAGGGACGGATTTAATAAGCTGTTTGTTTTTGGAATTATGATTGACGGAAAAATATCTGGAAGAGAAAAAAGATTCCTGCGCCACTTGTACAGGCTGGGCGTTATACCTCACCCGGAAAAGAAAATACTCAAATGGTCCCAGGAATATTTCAATGGCAAAGGGATTGACCAACTCTTCAGAGAGTCCCCGACTGATTCCTCCATGCCTGACAACGGGGCAAGCAGGTAAAACAATAAGTCTATTGGTCAATGCCCCAGCGGCTGACCGATAAGCCTCGACGGATCTGCACCTGGCTTCGGTACATACTTGTCAATCCAGGGCCCACCGAATTGCGCCACGTAAAGGTTGCCTTCAGAATCTACACTCATCTGGTGGGGAAGGGAAAAGCCGCCGCAAGCGCCGGTATGGTCGTGATCAAGCCCTGCTGCAGCAACCGCTTCATCGTCCGCACAGGTAAATCCGGGACGACCGAGCGATGACGCCTCACCATAGGTCCCGAAATAATCCAGCAATTGACCGTTCAGGTCGTATTTCAGGATGCGGTTCAAGGTTGCATCCAGAATCCAGACAAAGTCATTGACGTCTATCATGATAGCCACGGGATCCCAGATATCCGGCCATTCGTCCAGCAGTATTCCATCTTCGGTAAAGATCTGGATTCTGTGATTCCGGCGGTCAGATACGTAAATCCGGTTCTCTTTATCCACTGCAATTCCATGGATCAGGTCGAACTGCCCTGGACCATTGCCAACCGAACCGAACTCGGAGATGAATTCACCCGCCGAGTTATAGCGTACAACACGACCATTCTGGTAGCCGTCACCCAGCAGAAAATCGCCATTGGGCAGGAAGGCAAGCACTGCATTCTGGCCAAAATCCAGGGGACCCGAATTGGGGTTTTCCCGGGGATTCGGCCCCCCTTCACCAAACACAGGGTTGGGGTCTTCCATCTGCAACAGGAGTTCGCTACCGTCATTGCTGAATTTAAGGATCGCTTCATGCACTCCGTTGCCACCGCGTTCATCAACCCACACGGCGCGTTCTGGATCATAAGGATTGATATAAATCTGGTGAGGACGATTGAATAGCGAGTTCCATTGGGACCAGTTCTCGACGATATTGCCATCGCGATCGACAACTACCAGGAAATTTCTCTGCCGCTCATTACTTACACCCTGTTGAGGCTGCCGCCGCTGATCTCCCCACATGACCACCAGAATCCTGTCGGGGGTGTCCGGCCAGACACCCGCCGCGGCCCCCCAGGTCCAGGTCTCGTCGTGGTCCGGTGCCGGTTTCCACCAACCCGGAATGACATCGTAAGGACCATTCCTGTCGTCGCCACCCTTGCCGATTTCGAACCGACCACCGGGCGGCTGACCGTCTCCTGCACAGGCAGAAACCATTAGTGCTGCAAGCAGCATGAGACCTGACCTGATCCGTTTCAGTGCCATTATCGCTCTCCTTACAAATGTTCGATCATTGTCTTTCCCACCTTCGATTTCTGCAAGCTGGATTCTGGTACAACTGGAAATTGTCCTGCTCCGGCGGGCTCTGATGCCCCTGGCGCCGTCGCACCGGGCCCAGGCAGGGCCTGCGATAGCGTCCAATTACCAGGATACGGCACTTCAGGCGATCCTGAACAGGGATTGAAAAACGGCCAATATGGAGAAAATGCCCGTTATTATGGTAATCTACTTTGCATCTCATTTCCCCCGGGCTGGCCACGGGACAGAGGACAGAAGACAGAGGACAGAAGACAGGGGACAGAAGACAGCCTGATCTGGCAGGGAAGGCTGCAGACGCGGAAATCACCGGCACGGCGTTGCCTGCGGGTAATCCGTCGATAAGCAGAATAAAAAATAGAATGATTAGCAGAACAACAAGAACAGGGGTTCCAGATGAGAAAATCCCATGCTGCCGTGCTGGCTACAGTCCTGGTGTCAATCCTGATCCTGGGCCTGACCCTTACCCGGAATGACCGGATAACGGAGTCCACCGCTGCGCCACAAAACGGTGAGACCCATTCCACTGTTAACTCCTCTGAGCCAGACGCTGCTGAAATCGCTGCCGAATTCAATGTGGCGACATTGACCGGAGTCGTTCAGACATACTGCCAGGTATGTCATAACGATGCGCTGATGACCGGCAACCTCTCCCTGGAAGGATTCGACGTAGAAAACGCGCAGGACCATGCCGAGACCGCCGAAAAAATGATCCGGAAGCTGCGCGCCGGCATGATGCCCCCACCGGGTATGCCGGAGCCCGATCCGGATACGCTGTTGGCCCTGGTAGAAGAGCTGGAGACGCGTATAGACCGGGCCGCGGCCGCAAATCCCAATCCTGGAGTCCGAAGATTCCAGAGGTTGACCCGGGCAGAATATGAACAAAGCGTACTGGAGCTGCTGGACCTGGAAATCGATGCCAGCCGCTGGCTTCCGGCAGACACTTTCCTGGGAAATTTCAACAATCTTTCTGCTGCACAGGGTCTTTCCACCACTTTACTGGAATCGTATTTGAGAGCTGCGGCAGAAGTCAGTCGTACAGCGCTGGGCAATCCGGATGCGTTGTCAGTTTCTGCCAAGTACACCAATCCCATCCAGGTATCGCAGCACGCCTGGGATCATCTGGAAGGCACACCTTTCGGGACACGGGGAGGCATGGTCGTAACCCATGACTTTCCGACAGACGGTGAGTATGTCATTTCGATTGAGACTCTGTTCGGCAGAGGTCTTCCCGGGCACGATCTGGACATATCCATTGATGGAGAAGGCGTTGCCCAGCTGGCTCTTGCCCACAATGGTGATCAGACCATACCGATTCAGACGAAGCCGATTTTTGTGCCGGCAGGGCAGCATCAGATAGCGGCGGCTTTCGTCAAACGCATTGAAGGTCCTTATGAAGATCGTCTCAGCCCGTTCAAATGGTCGTTTGTTGGCGGTGAGGATGCGCAGCAGTGGGCTAACTATGGCATCACGGCCCTCCCTCATCTGGCTGATCTAATGGTCACTGGGCCGATCACCGCCGGTCCTGTATCGACAACACGTAGTCGGGAAAAGATCTTCTCCTGTTACCCCGATTCAGCCAGCGAAGAAACTGCCTGTGCGCGACAGATTGTTTCGCGAATAGCTACCGAGGCGTACAGGCGCACTGTCACTGAAGAGGATCTTGCGGGCCCGATGGCTTTTTATGAACGCTATGCACAGAATTCCGGATTTGAGATCGGGGTCAGAACCGCGCTGCAAAGTATTCTTGCCAATCCATCATTTTTATTCAGGCTTGAAGAGCAACCCGGGGACGCTCGTCCCGGACATCTCTACCGGTTGAATGATAATGCCCTGGCTTCGCGAATCTCGTTTTTCATCTGGGGAACAGTGCCTGACGATGAGTTGAGGGAACTGGCCAATCGAGGTGAGCTCACCGATCCCGCTGTACTGGAAGCCCAGGTTGAGCGGATGCTTGCCGACCCGCGGTCCAGGAACCTGGCGACCAGCTTTGCCTCCCAGTGGCTGAGGCTGCAGGAAGCCGGCAAGAACGACCCGGAGCCCTATCTCTATCCTGATTTCACGGGGCAGCTAAAAGAAGACATGATTCGCGAAACCCAGATGTTCTTCGAAAACCTGGTCCGGGAAGACAGAAATCTGTTGGAGATCGTTTCGGCAGATTATACGTTTGTCAATGAGAGGCTTGCACAGCACTACGGGATAGAAGGGATCATCGGCAACGAATTCCGGCGAGTCACCTATCCGGATGAGACCAGACGCGGCCTCCTGGGACATGGCAGCGTGCTCATGCTGACCTCGATGTCCAACAGGACCTCTCCGGTATTGAGGGGCAAGTGGGTCATGGAGGTCATTATGGGCAATCCTCCCCCGCCACCGCCGCCGGACGTACCCACACTGGAAGTGACAGAAGGTGCCATTGACGGGCGAGTGCTGACCACCAGGGAAAGATTGGAGATACATCGGGCCAATCCCACCTGCAATGCATGCCACCAGTTCATGGACCCGATAGGGCTGGCACTGGATAATTTTGATGTAACCGGTGCCTGGCGAATACGGGAAGACGGCAGGGAACTGGATACTTCCGGCACCTACTATGATGAAACAGACATTACCAACCCGAAAGATCTGAACGAAGTGCTGATGAAGCGGCCGATTCCTATCGTGCGCAGTTTTACTGCCAACCTGTTGGCTTACGCAATGGGCAGGCGCATCGAGTATTTTGATCAACCGACAGTTCGAGAAATAGTCGAAGAAGCAGAAGCCAATGGCTTCAGGATGTCATCATTCATTCTGGGAGTTGTGCGTAGCGATCCCTTCCAGATGATGCAGGTGCCTGTTTCCGACACCGAATCAGAGGCTGTGTCAGTCGCGGCAACGGACGGAGGAGTGTAGAGGAATGAAATTCATTACCGGAAAGCATCTTTCACGCAGGGCATTTATTGGTCGAATGGGTGCCGGCGTCGCGCTGCCCTTCCTGAGCGCTATGGTACCAGCCGGGCGCGTACTGGGCGCCAGTTCGAATACAGCCACTCCGACACGGCTTGTCTGTATTGAAGAATCGATGGGATGCGCTGGTGGCAGTGACTGGGGGCATGCCAGAAATCTTTTTGCGCCACAGGGAACGGGCAGAAATTTTGTCCTGGGTAACGATAGCCAGCTGAAACCCCTGGAGGCCTACAGGGAATATCTCACTATCGTAAGCTCTACCGACTGCCATATGGCTGATCCATTGAACGCGGATCAGATCGGCGGCGACCACGACCGTTCTACAGCCGTGTTTCTGACCCAGGCACATCCGAAGCAGACTCAGGGTTCTGACATTTATATTGGTACGTCCATAGATCAGCTTCATGCTCAACGATTCGGCCAGGATACGGTGCTGCCATCACTCGAGCTGTGTATTGAGGAGATTGATCGAGGTGGTGGCTGTGCGTACAACTACCATTGTGCGTATACAACTTCCCTTGCCTGGGCCTCACCCAGCCAGCCACTGCCGGCTATTCGAGAGCCCCGTGCTGTTTTTGAACGGCTGTTTGGCGCCGGAGACTCCGAGCAGGACAGAATCGAACGAAGAAGAACTGACAAGAGCATGCTGGACTGGATGGTTTCTGAAGTGGATAGACTGAGCAGGTCACTGGGCCCTGCGGACCGGGTTGCCCTGGATGAGTACCTGCAACACATTCGGGAGGTTGAGCGGCGGATTCAACTGATGGAAGCTCGCAGTGTCAGCGGGGAAAACAGGGAGATGCCCGCTGCGCCTTCAGGTATACCAGGGACGTGGGAGGAACACATGCAGCTCATGTTTGACCTGCAGGTGCTGGCTCTGCAATCGGACATGACACGGGCGATCACTTTCAAGACCGGCTTTGATCAGTCCAACAGGACATTTCCCCAGAGTGGAACGAACAAGTCAATTCACGGTGCTTCTCATCACGGCAATGTGCCCGACGACATTATGGATTTCCATAAGATCAATACCTATCGCATGAGTGCAATCGCCTACTTTCTTGAAAAAATGAAGAATACCATTGATGGCGACAGCTCCCTGCTGGATCAAACGGCAATCGTCTGGGGGTCCCCGATGGGTGATCCAAATCTTCATAATCACAAGCGCTGCCCATTGCTGTTGATGGGTCATGCGAATGGTGCTTTGGAAGGGAATATGCACATCGCCGCGGCTGAAGGCACACCGATGGCTAACGCGTTTGTGACCTTGATGAACGGAATTGGCCACGAACTGGACAGCTTTGGTGACAGCAATGGTGCGCTGAGCCTGACGACATCGGGAGCAGCAGTGTGAACAGTTATCTGACCGGCAGGATGATGAACAGGTTTGCCCGACTCCGGCTGACCGGATTAATCGGGCTGGTATTTTTTTCGTTCGGTTTCTCCAGCAGCGTTGCCTCCGAGTTGCTGGAGGCAGCGCGCTCTGGCGATGTCGACGCAGTAGCAGAACTGATCATTGCTGGCGCGGACCTGAACGAGACGACAGGCGATGGCATGACAGCGGTACATCTGGCCGCTCAATCGGAGCATATTGCAATCCTGGAAGCGCTGCTGGAATCCGGTGCCGACGTCGATCCGACTACAAGGATCGGCAGTTATACACCACTGCATATAGCCAGTGGCAGGGCCAATAGCGCCAGTGTCCGGGCGCTGCTGGAAGCAGGTGCGGACGTCAATGCAAGGACTACCAACAGCGATGTGACTGCATTGCACCTGGCCGCCCAGGTGGTGGGCGGTGCTGAATCGGTGAAGGCGCTGCTTGAATACGGTGCTGATCCCGATGCCCGCGAAGGATCGGCAGGACAGACTCCCTTGATGTTCGCCGCGTCAAAAAACAGAGTGGAATCTGTGGAATTACTTCTGGATGCCGGTGCCGACCCGTCTATTTCCACGACGGTGCTTGATGTCCTTCAGGAAGTTTTTGCCGATCGCCAGGCCAGCGGATTCCTGCGGGAACAGCTGTCGGACTATATCGGTAGAGACACAACCATGGATGCAGACGATGTCGAGGCCGTGCAGGCTGCTATCATGGCGCAACGGGAGTTCCGGCAATCGGCGGATGCGTATCTGAACTACGACCCCGCAGCCTTGATCAATCATCGTCCGGATTATCCAGGCGGGCCGGACCTGCCAAGGCCCCCCTACCGCGAAACACTGGTGGGTGCGACCGGTGGTATGACGGCGCTACTGCATGCAGCCAGGGAAGGTCATACAGAAGCAGTTGCCGCCTTGTTGAAAGGGGGCGCGGACGTTAATCAGGTGAGTGGCGGCGATGAAACCAGTCCGTTACTTATCGCAACCCTCAACGGGCAGTTCGATGTGGCGATGGTGCTTATCGAGCACGGCGCCGATCCAAACCTGGTGGCTAGCACCGATGGCGCGGGTCCGCTGTTTGCAACCCTGCAAACTCAGTGGGCGCCCAAGTCCAATTATCCTCAACCCAGAGCGCAGGATTTACAACAGACAGAATATCTCGACGTGGTAAGCGCGCTGTTGGAGGCTGGCGCCGACCCCAATGTGCGTCTCAACACCCATCTGTGGTATTTCGAATACGGGTTGACCAAGATCGGCACCGATTTGAAGGGGGCCACGCCTTTCTGGCGGGCGGCCTACGCTCAGGATATCGAGGCCATGAAGTTACTGGCCAGCTATGGGGCCGATCCCGACATCCCGACTTCGTGGCCGGCTCCGGAAATGCGAGAGCGTCGGCAGCAGGACGGCAGGCAGCAGGAAGATTCGGGGCTGCCCTATATTCCAACGGATGCGTTCAATGCTTACCCGATTCACGTGGCTGCCGGCGGAGGATTTACCGGCCTGGGTTCCTTCAGTATCAGAAATGTTCCCGATAACTTTATTCCTGCCGTGAAATATCTCGTGGAGGAACACGGCGCCGATGTGAACACGCTGGATTCATGGGGTTTCACGCCGATGCATTATGCCGCCGCAAGAGGTGACAACGAATTGATCCGGTACCTGGTGTCTCAGGGAGGCGACGTTTCAGTGATTACCCGTTTAGGTCAATCCACAGCGGATATGGCACGCGGAGGTCGATCGGGTTTCTTTACCCGGGTTGCCTATCCGGAAACGGTGGATCTGTTGCAGGAGCTTGGCTCAACGCTGGAATGTCTGCATACCCATTTCCTGGATACCGGAGATTTTTGTGAGCTGGCAGGAGTAGGGGATCCCTGGGCCCAGAATCGCTGACTCGAAGCATCCGGGTGCGATCGGTCTGCATCATCCATGCTGAAATTCACATCAATACTGGCGTTGGCAACCGGGCTGATGTCGTCTCCTTTTACCACGTCAAATCCGGGCATTCTGTAACGAGTTAGGCACGCCGTACTCTCCCCTGAGAATAATATTCCAGGACAAACTGGTTCTATCGCCGGCGGATGGCGGCACGAAGTGGGTCAGCCAGGACGGAAATATCAAGCCCATATTTTTTTTGGGTATAACCTTGTTTATCGAGGAGTTATACAGGTTGTAATCACTGACATTGGGCGCCAGCACGCCAATTGATGGTCTTGGATCGTGAAAGATGATGGGTGTATTCGAGGTTTCGGCAAACGGATACCAGACCCCGGAGAACACGTTGTTGGAATGACTGTGGGGGTTGTGCATGGCACCCTTGACAGAAAAATTAACCCACAGGTTGGTAATCTCCATGGCATCGTATTTATAGCAGTACAAGGCACACACTTCTTTCGTGGTTTCAAGGATTTTGTCTGTCAGTTGTTTGTAGTGTTTTTCTTTATGCAGGTTAATGTTTATCGACTGTCTTGCCAGGTGCGGAAACTTCTCGTCCACCAGGGCTTCGTTTTTTATCGCGTCAATCAATTCATTGTCGGCAACATAATTAAACAGAGACACTATTGTCGGGAACATCGTAATGTTTTGTGCTACGTGAGCCATATTGTTTTGAACCCTGGTGCTGATGCGTAATTATTTCGATACAGGATGTTGCTGTCGTAACAGGCTGAATCGATGACAGCGGAGCCTGGTTTTCATATTGTATTGAATTGGTAATCCCGGTCTGCTGAAAAGGTAGTCGCTATAAACACATCGGACCAGCCCGGATAAGTCCCGTTTAAACAAAGGGTAACATGCGGAAAAAACCATAGCACAGAAACCCTTGACGGGGACAGACCAGGTCAGGTCGATGGGTTCAGCAGGCTGCCCGGGGCTGATGAGGCTGCACAATACTCTGGATGTACGAAGTTGCCTCATGGCCTTGAGTAACTTCGTACAGGCAGTGAACGGTGTACTATGGGTAATTCGTTTAGTGCTATGGCTGATGCGGTTCTGATTCTGCATACGCTGGTCGTGGCATTCATCATCGTCGGCCTGCTGCTGATTCTGGCAGGGGGGTGGCGCGGCTGGCGCTGGATCAGGACTTTCTGGTTTCGATTCAGCCACCTGGCAGCCATCGGCATTGTTGTTGCCCAGGCGTGGCTTGGGCGGCTCTGCCCATTGACGATTCTGGAAAACTGGTTGCGTCAACAGGCAGGAGTCGAAACCCACGATCAAGCCTTTATTCAGTACTGGTTTCAACGCATTCTCTACCACGACTTCCCGCTCTGGGTATTCACACTGGCGTACACAGCCTTTGCCCTGCTTGTCGTTTTCGCCTGGTTTAAATTCCCACCACGGGCCAGGGGTCAGTAACAACCGGAAGAACTGTACTAACCGATAGGCGACATGAAAAAACCTCTAAGAACTGCAGCCCTTGTATATCTCGCGATTGGCGTGACCATTTACCTGGCGATCAGGTTGCTGGTCGGTGGACTGGGGCTTGTAGGTCTCGGCGGAATGCCAGGTGAATTACTGGAATTCGCCATCGTGGTTCTGGCCTGGCCCCTGGTAATTCTTTTATCCGTCGCGGTCGTTATGCAGGGCCGCTGACAGTGCCTGGATCCAAGCAGGCTAGTAATGAGGTAGCGCTGCAGTTACCCTGGTCACTAATGCAGATTCGGCTTCGGCCAGAGCAGAGGTTCCCTGGAATTCGGCAGTGAAAAAAGGCGTGGTTGGTGATGCAGGGTTGCGGGCCTTCGCAGACTCGGCAGTACCAGGTGGGGCCAGGTCCCGTCGGGCCCGGGTTGCAGCGCCTATTTACGCACCCACTGGCCGTTGGGAAGCTGGATGTAGTGACCACGCTCGGTGGCCTCCACGGCCCGCTCATAAGCCACGGCTGTGACCTGGGCCAACGTGATTCCGTTTTCCTCCGCGATCTGCTGGTAACGTCGGCGCCGTTCCTCGTTTACCTGCTGTACCAGTTCGCGCAACTCGGCGGAAACGTCGCTCTGCACCAGTCCGATATAACCATCGCGCTGTTCGCCGACCAATCCCTGTTGTTTTGCTTCCTGCAGGGTCTGGGCGAAAGCGACTTGGGTTACCAGCATTATCAACAGTAATCCCAGAATGTGTCGTACATACCGGATCATGTAGGCTCTCCTAAAACAGGTCGCTGTCTTCGTTAAAAATATCGTCCAGGTCTTCTTCCACCCGAACCCGAATGTCGTGCTGAATACGCACGTTGAGATTGATAGTGATTGGTTCTTCCGGAGGTGCCACCCTGACGGTAGGGGTACAGGCAGCTGCAAGCAACGTTGTCGGCAACAGGAGCAGCAGCGCGCGGCGAACCATAAACTCTGTCATGGGCATTTCATCCTATCTCCATGATCATCCATGATCCCTATACTAGCCGGTGTACATTAACCCCGGCTTAAGGACTACCTCGTACACCGGATTGAGTCTACTGCCTATTCAAGTGCTGTTCCAGGCTTTCGGTGATCACCCGGCTGGTCTGCAGGGATCGTAGCAGGGCGGGGATGTTATCGCTTATATTGACGTTGACATTGATACGTCGGCCGTCCTGCAAATCCGGATTCATTCCCCGCAAGCGTACGGCTGCTTCCATATCTCCGGCTTCGCTGTAACTGATCTCGGCATCAAAGTGATCATACTGGTAGTTGGCAAGAGCCCGGTTGACAAGTTGCATGGTCGCGTTGGCGCTGGTTGAATTTGCCGGCGTGTAGCGTATGCTGCCGCCAGGATTAAGCGCACTGACCAGGCCTTGTTCTATGGTTACGCCATTCTGGTCCAGCAGTAATGGTATGTAGCCACTGATGGTTCCGCTGACCTGCAGATTCGGGTAGTTGGCAAGCGCCACGATGGTTGCCAGATCGAGTTCAACCAGAGCGATATCAAGGCGATTCTGATCGGCATTACTATCGTAACGGAAGTTGGCTATTTCCACGCTGCCGCCGAGCAATTCGGTATGGGCCTCCTGCACCGTGATCAGACCGGTGTCAGTGTCAAAGCCATAGCGCCAGGTGATATTGTTAAGTGGCAGGCCGACGTCCAGCGTGACCAGGGCTGCCTCCTGCAGATCGTCGGTATACAGGCGTGGACCGCTGCCGAACCGGGCGTGCAGTTCAGTGTCCAGGCCAACAAAAAAGCTGTCCAGAAGCGTGCCGGATAGGGCGTCCAGCCGCAAGGTCAGAGGGCCGTTCAGCTGCCATGAACCGTCCTCGCTCGGCTGCCATCGCAGTGTTGCCTGTCCGCCGAGGCTGCCGGCTATCAGGTCAACGTCCGTATCTGCATAGGCGACCAGGCTGGCGAGATTGAACGTGTCAGTGAAGACGTATTCCTGCAAGGTCAGAGCGGCGCGTCCTGCTCCCGGCGCCCCGTCGGTCAATACCTGGTCAAGTTGCAGGGTCGCTTGCAGGCGATTGTCCAGGCTCAGGTCAAGCTCGGCGGACAGGGATTCTGCGTTCAACCTGATCTGACCGGCAAGTTGTGGATTGGTCAATGTCAGGTTGGCAATGCCGGGATCGAGTTGGCTACTGGCAACATTGAATCGCAGGGAAGGACCTTGTGTGAGGTCGGCGCTCAGCTCGCTGAACTCGAAGGTGGAGGCCCCGCGTAGAACAGGCGCCTGAATTTCAGGCAGGCTCAAGGTCAACAGGGGAGAGTGCAGCTGCACCGTGTCGCTGCTGAAATCGAGGCCAAGGGGCCCACTCAGCCTCGCATCCCGGCCGTTGATCGAGCCCGTTTCCCAGTGCTGCAACGCCAGGTTGGTGCTGAAGTCCAGATTGCAGCTTACCGGGTCCGGACAGAGCAGCTGTAGCTCCCGGGCCTGAATGTTGCCCTGAAACGACGCCGCGTCCGAATCGACGTTCAGATTGCCCTGAATGCCCTGCATCGTGAGGGACAAGTCTCCCCATAATGAGCCAGCAGAACCTCGAACCTGCAGTGGCAAAGAAATCTGGGCCTCCACGTTGGTTTCCTGAGTCTGCCAGCGCGCCTGCAGGGATGGCTCCGGTGAATCCAGGGATACAGTCAGGGCAGCCAGTGACGGCTCGCTGAATAAACGCGGGAGTCGCAGGCTGCTGTTGACAACGAGCGTCTTGGAATCGATCTCCAGGCCGGACAGGTGCCTGGCCATGGCCGGCAGGGATAGCAGGGGGGCAAGATGCAATTCCGATTCAGCTGCCAGAACCAGGGTATCGCCGAGGACCGCCAGGTCGAAGTCAGACCCGAGCACTTCCTCGGTATCCACTACAAGCCTGGCGCTGCCCGTGAATTCGTTGGCACCGGAGGCTTGCAGGGTGAGGGCCAGGTCCCAGGCATCGAAGGCCGGTGTTGCCAGTCGGGACTCCAGCAGCAGGGGGCTGGTGGTCATGGAAACGTTGGCGAGCACTTCCGTTGTGCCATGGAAGCGCAGCGCATCGATTTCGGCACGGGTGAAAGGCAGGCTGGACAGGGGGGACAGCCTCTCTTCAAGCGACTGATCCGCATTATTATCGGCTGTTGCCATCGCCTGCGGGATTATTTCGATTCGATCAATATGCACCGAAGCAATCCGCCCGCGCAGGAGCTCGCCGGGCCGATAGGTGATACTGACGCCGGTAAGTTCGGTCTGCATTCCCGGGAGGCTGAGTGCCATCGCCGCCACATCAGACCTTCGCCATCCGGGCCGCACTGATTGCAAAGACACCACGTGTATCCCTGTGTCGGCCAGCAACAGGTTGGCCAATGGCGCCAGTACCATGGTCGGGGCCAGCAAAGCTGATCCGATGACAAGGGACGGCAGCAGAACCAGAAGCAGAACAAAGTGATGACGACGTTTCACGACAGGTATTCTACATATTTACCTGGACTTGCGGGCAGTACCCTACTGATGTCGTGGGCCGGCTGTGACATTCCTGTCTTGAGCGACTCTTGGCACGGACCGTCAAGCATGGCGCGCAGGAGGGGAACAGTTCTGGCGATCCTGCAGGTACCTGACTTGCCACGTGACGCCGCCGTTGGCGACAACAGGGCTGGAAATATTTTTCCGTGAATTCCATGATTAAAATCAACATCGACACAAATGTAATTCACCTGTTACCGGCAGAGTATCAGAGAATTCACTTAAACTCCCCGGGAAACCAGAGCACTTCCATAATAAATCAGAGGTTCCCTAGGAAACAGACTGACATCTACTGGCATTCCAGGAGATCATTCAGCCCGAAGAAACAGTAGCTGAAATACACCAAGTTGAGTGTAAAAATAATTGACACAAAACTTATTGAAAAGGGGCAAACTGTCCAATTTATATACACTTGGCTGCCCGGTGTTTGATAACGATATGTTAATGCAGGGAATTTTTTAAGGAATGGTTTTTGCTTGATAATTGGTTGAGTGATAAAAAATATGAAGGCATGGGAGTTTTTACGAGAAAAGCTTCTGCTTCTACAAGTGGAATGCTGATTTGTTAACACCTCAATACGAAAGCCTGGCTAAACCAAAGCAATGAAATCTTGAAAACTCAAACAATTAGAACAAGCGATCCCCAGGAGTTAGAACAATGAAAAACGCTGGATTCCTGAAAATGCGCAGCGCTGTCAGTATCGTCTTTGCGCTTCTGCCATTCACAGCTGCCAATGCACTACCGATATTTGATGTGACCGAATCAGTGGGTGGGGGAATTGGCGAATTTACTGCCCACATTACTTCGCCTGTAGGCGAAACCTGGCATGTTTTGATGTTTGCAGCAGAAAACGATCAGTCTGTCCTCGCAGGGGGAGATGGCGCGTTTGTTGACAACGGAATTGGTCAGTGGACAGGAATGCGATTTGCTCCCAACCAGTGGCAGAGTGACTTCGCATTCGAGTTTGATACGCCAGGTGGCGTGGAAACAATAATCTCTACTCTGGGGTTTGGTAACTTTGTTGATCTGTTTGGGAGTAATACCTATGCCCTTGCATACTGGCCTACTTCCTATCTGGATTTCTCGACTGGTGGAACATTCAGTCTTATCGGACCTACTGAGTCACGAGGCGGATTCAAGTTTCACACGTCAATTGCCGCCAGCAACTGGGTTGCTCTGGTGCAGAACGATAGCGGCGACAAGGAAATTTTAACCGGTAGCGTTGTGCCGCCCCCGCCCCCGCCCCCGCCCTCTGTTCCTGAACCGGGTATGTTTGGTTTGGTGGTGATGGCGATTGCTGGCATGGCGCTTCGCAAAAAACAACTCCTGTCCCGCGCCCAGGTAATCTTGGGTAAATTGTAAACAAGGCAGGATACCTTGTGCTCGAGTGGCCCTGCCCTTACCGGAATTCAGTCTCCGTCGGCCCTCCCTGCCAAAGCCGGGACGCGATGAACGTTGTCCTTGTGGTTCCGGGCGTAAGTACAAACAGTATGGCAGCCATTACCAGAACAAATACAACCGGGATAGCAATAAAAGCCATTCCTTGCACGTTTTACTCGTAGTCGTGCCACATTTTTGGCACAATCCCAGGGAACTGGTCGGGTTCCAGCCAGTCACCCTGGCTTAAAACCCGTCGGGACAATAACATCGTGGGCAGCCTGCAGTGATCCAGCCCGGATTGCAGGCAAAACCAGGGAACCCGCGATTTGACCGGCTACAACACCAATAAACCCGGAGGCCTCTCACCATGCGACGTAAAATTCTCACTGTCTGCGCCATGTTTTCACTGTTTGTAGTGCTCGGCGTAGGCATACTCACCGTTGAACAATCTGCGCAGTCTCAATCCCAGGTCAGGTCGTTGAGTAACCCCGAAGCCCTGGTTCCCATTTACGAAGTCGATCCCAGCTGGCCAAAAGTCCCCCTGCCCAACAATTGGGTGATTGGTAACGTGATTGGCGTGGATGTCGATGAAAACGACAATATCTGGATGATTCACCGACCCGCAGCGCTGACCAATAACGAAATTCCGCTCTATCACAATCCGCCCACCGGCGTTGATTGTTGTCTGCCAGCGCCGCCGGTGCTGGTGTTCAATGCGGCCGGCGACCTGGTGAATTCCTTTGGACCGCTGGAGGCCGGTGGCGACTTCTGGCCCGATGCGGAGCATGGGATATTCGTCGACCACATGAATAATGTCTGGATAGGCGGAGGTGGTACCGGCGCCAGCAACGCTGATTCGGCGGTTTTCAAGTTCGCCATTGACGGAACCCTGCTACAGACGCTGGGGCGTAAAGGCGTCCTGCCCTATGACAGCAACTCCCGCAACACCTTCGGTGCACCCGCGGATATCTGGGTGGAGGAAGAAGACGAGGAAATCTGGGTTGCTGATGGTTATGGCAATCGACGGGTTGTCGTGCTGGATTACGAGACCGGCGACTACAAGCGTCACTGGGGCGCCTATGGAAACGAACCCGACGATGCACCCACCAGTTACAATCCAACATCGCCACCGTCTTCGCAGTTCCGACCGCCAGTTCACTGCGTGTTGATATCCAACGATGAGTTCGTTTATATCTGTGATCGCGGCAATAACCGGATACAGGTATTCCGCAAGGACGGCGAGTTCGTGTTCGAGCGTTTTGTTGCCAGGAACACGCTGTCCGCCGGCTCGGTCTGGGATATCGAATTTTCCAACGATCCTGAACAGAAATGGGTGTTCCTGGTTGACGGCATCAATCATCGTATTCGCATATTGCGTCGCAGTGATCTGACCCAGGTCAGCGAATTCGGCCACCAGGGTCGCTGGGCGGGCGGATTTTATGCCGCTCACAGCATTGGTATTGACTCCCAATCCAATCTTTATATCAGTGAGACCTGGGAAGGTAAGCGGGTACAGAAATTTGCCTACATGGGCATGGGCCTGCCAAGCCAGCAATAGCTATCGAGTTTCAGCCGTTACTAGCTGGTCGGTACGCGCGGATTGCCCCGATGCGTGCAGAAAAGCGGAACAGGGTTACGCCTTTGCGTAAACCCTGTTCCGGTACTCATCGGGGCGATACGCCTGTTCAGTGGTGAACAATCGTGTGTCGTTCCACAACCACCGCTCCGAGCTGGCCATTGCTATCCCGCTGCAGGCCCTGCATGTACCGCTGAAATTCCGGGTTGGGCGTGTCGCGGAAGGCGCCCCAGGCTTCGAAACTGTCGAACGACGTCACGTAGTACATCCGTCCGGGCATGCTAAATATGGCGACATTGGCGCCGGCGCGCTCGTGAATGGGCTTGGCTCCCATCCCGCCTTCCATCAGTTCACCCATGGTCCCGGTCGTGACTTCCCACACGGTGATTTCGGATACATTGCCTGCCTGGACTCCCGCGCCGGGATCACTCAGGGCCAGCTGCAGATTGTCCACCTGATTGGCGGAGGGTGAAATCGAGATCTTGGATTGGAAGGCCTGCCAGCTGGGATTACTGCCGAGACTTTGGAAGACCCGGCCCATATGGGCCCAGTTCTCAAAATACATGGCATATCCGTACTGTCCCCGAAGATCGCTGGTAATGCCGACACTGACACCCATCGCCTCGTGAATCGCCCTGGCCTCTTGCATGTACTCCAGCGTCAGCGGCGCTTTTCCGGCAAGGGGCTGGAAGAAATTTATCGAGGCCACCTGGGCGAGGGCGCCGGTGGAGACGGTGAACAAGCTGAGAATCGCGATTTTGCACGCGGATTTGATTATTTTCATCGTAGAGTTCCTTGATTTTTTATTAGTGATTACAGAACCGATCAAGGTACTCCTGACTCCGCCAAGATCAGGGTAAGCGTAAGCCTCTGTCCTACAAATGTCCATAGCAGCCGGCCGACGTGTTTTTACCGGCCCTCCGCATACCTGGCAGTAACGTACACAGCGGGGACGACTAATTATCCGGCCAGTTGCCCGGTTTCCTGGCCATTTGACCGGCTGTGGTAATGGAAATATGCTGTCAGCATGAAACGCTGAAACGTCGGAGGCCTGACCATGCCGTGGCGCCACCGAAATGTCTTCTCGATCAGTCACACAATCCTGCTGGTTCTTCTACCTGCCGCACTGGTTGTTGCGCAGCCCGGGCAGTCTGCCGATCCGGCAGGTATTTCGCCTGGTATTGCCGGGGATGTTGCAGGAGACCTGCTCACGCGGATAGCAAACTATCAAAGTGCCCTTGCTGAACTGGACGGCAACTACGACGCTTCCAGTGTCGAATTGCTGATATCACTGGCAGAAGCCCGGATCGAAGCCGGGCAGCTCGTGGATGCCGGCTCGTCGTTCAATGAAGCGCTGCAGGCCATGCGTATCAACGAGGGGCTGGCATCCGAAAATCAGCTGCGCCTGTTGTCCAGGTACAATGAATTGCTGGTTGAGCTTCAGGACTGGGAACAGCTCGATACGAACCTGCACATGATCCTTGATATTAGTCGTCGCCTTTATTCGGCTGTCGATGAACGTAGCGTGCAGGCGGCGACCGTGCTGGCCAGCTGGAAAATAAAAGCTTACCAATCACGTCAGTATCGGCCAGACGGAAACCGCTCCATACTGGAAGCCACCGAAATTTACCGGGGGCTGCTTGGCCGGCTGTCATTGGAACAGGCCAGCCCGTCCCGCCGCGCTGCCTACCTGTCCGGGTTGGGGCTCGCGCATTTCTATGCGGCACAGCACGTAGCCGGCATCCCGGTAAACGAATTTCAACCCACGGCCTCCCAGAACCTGTCGCCGCAGTATTGTGTACCGCTTATTCTTTCCGTGGACGGCGCCATGCCCGCCCAGACTGCCTGCAGTGACAGCCAGATCAGGGATCCGGAATACTATGCCTCACAGCAGCGAAGCAAGAACAATGCGGTTCGACGCCACCTCGGCAATATGCGCCAGAGCTTCGTCGAAGCGATCAGGCTCGTCGAGGCAGACTCCCGCTCGTCCCGGGAGGACCGGGTCAAGGCCATACTCAACCTGGCCGATGCCTACCTGCTGGCCGAGGATTACCAGCGGGCCCGTTCGCAATATGCCAGGGCCTGGGAATTCCTCAGTGACGGCAGCGACGAATCCACTGCATTGCGCAACAGGCTGATGGGCCGGGCCGTCAGGGCGTTCGACGGAGTACTCGATGATGTGCCAACGGTTCCGGAACTGCGTCGATCCGGTCCGACGGGAACGGTATCATTCGACGTTACCGAGCATGGCGCTATTGTCAATATCAGCCTGAGCGGAGATGCGCGGGTACAGCTGAAAGAAAACGTTGGCGCCATCGCCATGCTGTTGGAGCAAAGCCGGTACCGACCCAGGATCGATGACGGACGCCCGGTTCGCAGCCGGGTTACCGTTGCCGCCAAAGAGCTGTGACTTGCGGGGCAGTAATCGGACCAGTGCGGCACTGGTCCTTCTTTCTTGGATGATCTGGGAAGCAGCGGAATTTGGGCTGTGCCAGAGGGTCCCCAATTTTCGTCGGCTACACCACCGATGATCTGGACTCTGACAGCTGGGTGTTTACCTACAATGATAAAGCCATAGATCTTAACATTGGCAATTAGCCGCCATCGTAATCAGAAGCGTTGGCAGCCCTGTGGGGATTGCCCCGGGGCTTCCGGCAACATCGACGAATTGTCCGATGGCATCGATTCATTCTACACTGTGAGCCAGGAGGCAGACCTATGAACAGAATGCTGCGCCTACGTCATCTCATCATGGTCCTGTTGTTGTTACCGATGACCAGCAAACCCGTGCCGGTGGCAGCTCAACAGGAACAGGAGCAGGAAAAACGCCTGCTGTTTCTAACCCATGCCGGTCTCTATGCGCATCCAAGCCTGGCGGATGCCGAAAGGGTGGTCACCGAACTGGGTCGGCAGGGTGGCTTTCAGGTCACCACCCTGCAGGGCTACCAGCAGGATCTGGAGGAAATGGATCTTTCGTTCATTACTCCCGACTACCTGAGCCAGTTTGACGCGTTGATGCTGTTTACCAATGGTAACCTGCCAATGACCGTCGAGCAGAAACAGGGCCTGTTGAAATTCGTGCAGGAGGGCGGTGGCCTGGTCGGCACCCACGCAGCGACGCTGACATTCTATGATTTCGCGCCATTCGGCGAGATGCTTGGCGCTTACTTCAAGGGCGCGGTGGCCCAGGATCGCATCATTGTCCTCGACGTGGAGGACACTACCCATCCGGCAACCCGCATGCTGGGTCCAGCCTGGCCGGTGGTTGATGAATTCTACCGTTTTGGAACGGGAGTCTGGAGCCCTGATCAGCCTGATGAAAATGTCGATGAACTTTTTGGCCTGCCCATCCCGGTGGCCTTCTCCAGGGACCGGGTCAATGTACTGCTGAGTATAAACACGGCGTTGACAGACCTTGAAGGCCTGCCACTGCAACCCGGCGGGGACTACCCGCAGTCATGGTGGCGCGACTACGGGGCAGGCCGGGTATTCTATACCTCCTTCGGCCACAGTCCGGATACCTGGAACTATAACCAGGTCTTTCAGCAGCACCTGCTTGGCGGAATCCGCTGGGCGCTTGGCCTTGAAGAGTAAAGGAACCTCGTCCGTTAACCGGAACCAAGACAACGCTGAGAACAAAGCGGGAGTTAAATAACCATGGCAACAATCAATACTGTAAAAACAATAAACCCATTGCTGCATGGCATACTGGGCAGCCTGCTGATGCTGACCGCCCTGTGCGCCTTCGCCCAGGAGGACTATGTGGTGCCCCGTACCGCCGATGGCCATCCGGACCTGCAGGGCGTGTGGGCCAATAACACCATTACCCCCATCGAGCGACCCGATGTGTTCGGTGACCAGGCCTTCCTCACCGCGGAAGACATCGCCTTTCTGCGCCAGCGTATCGCTGACATTACCGCCCAGGACGGCGACGCCCTGTTCGGAGACGGGGCATTCGAAGCGGCGTTTTCCGGGGACGTGCAATCATTCGAGCCATCCACCGGTAACTACGATCAGTCCTGGCTGGTGGAGCGGCAAATTCATAACCGTACGTCCCAGATCATCGATCCGCCGGATGGCAAATATCCACCGCGCACCGCGGCGGGGGAGGCGGCCATACAGGCAGTACAACAGCGCCTGTTCGGTTCACCGGCTTCCTATACGGACCGGTTGTTGTCCGAGCGCTGTATTTCCTACGGCGTGCCTTACCTGTCGCCGGGTTACAACAGCTACTGGCAGATTATCCAGGCCAGGGATCATGTGCTGATTCTCCAGGAGATGATTCACGACGTGCGCATCGTCAAGCTGGACAAAGAAGCCAGGCTGGATGACCGGATCAGGATGTGGAACGGTGATTCCCGTGGCTACTGGGACGGTGACACCCTGGTAATCGAAACCGGCAATTTTGCCGACAACGCCTATGAACCCGACGTCACGGCCAGGACCTACGTAGAACGCCTGACGCGCATTGGTGACGACCAGCTGCGCTATCAGATCACGGTGAACGATCCTGGTGCCTTTACCGCGCCGTATACCCGCGAGCTGATTTTCGACGGCACCACCGATCCCCTTTACGAATATGCCTGTCACGAAGGCAACTATGGACTGATGAATATTCTCCGTGGCGCGCGGGCCGAGGAGCAGCGGGCGGCTGCCGGCAAGGAAGATTAGCCGGCCTGCCGGTCAATCTTCCTCCACCTGAAGAATGGGCTGTAAATGGCGCTGTAAAAATTGCAGGGCACCGGCCCGGTTCAGGTGGTCGCTGTCGTAAAAATACCCGGGGTCGTTGTTCACCGCGGTGAAATCATGCAACTCGATGCCATGCTGCCCGGCCACCTGGCGCAGCGTCCGGTCGAATTCCGGTTCGTAGGGAATCATCTGGTAAATGCGCGAGGGCACCGGCGGGCGGACGATGATGAAGCGATCACCCCGGGCCTGGACATAGTCGATCAGCTCCGTGAACGCCTCCAGGTAAGGGCTCGCCTGCAAGGTGTCGGCGTCGATGTCAGCGGGATAGAGGAACGCCATGCGCTGTCGATCAATCTGGGCAAGCGGCCGGTAGACCCTGTCAAATCGCGGCCCCTCGGCGGCGAACAGATCCGGCGCAAAGCGATCCGCGTTGTTGATCTTGGAAAATCCTGTCAGGTAGTCCAGCAGGACCGGGCGACCTGCCGGGTGCCCAAGCAGAATACGGGCCAGTGCTGGATCGAATGGAGCCCTGGCGTACAGCTCGGCATCCTGCAGGCGCACTTCGTTCCATTCCGGGGAATAAAAAGCAAACGAATCCACCACGTAAACAACGGTATCCGTGGTGTGTCCCGTCGCGTAGAAGTATTCCAGGAGGACCCGGTTCAGGAGCACGCCACTGCCTTCGGTGGCGAGGTTCAGAATATCGGCACCGGTCATCTGTTCAAGCCGGGTGTTCAGGTCCCGGTAGTCGAACACCGCGGCATGTGAGGCCCCCAGAATGACATGGTCGTAATCTTTCATCGCAGCCGTCTTCACGGTAAAGAAGCGATTGCGTTCGGCGGTCTGATAGACCAGCCACTCCGCGCCCAGGTACACGGCAAGGTAGAGGCAGATGCCCACCAGCACAAACCATCCTGCCCGGCCCAGGAAAAAGCGGATTTCGTCGACCTCGTCCGTCACCGTGGGTGTTGGCGGCAAGTCGTTGTCCGACGTGACCGGCCTGTTTGCAGTTGGATCTGCAGGTGAATTGAAAGGTTGTTTGAAAGGTGAATTGGAAGATGAAAGCTTGTCGGTCATGGCTTCGTCATCCTCAGAACTGCATGTAGACGAAATCCTGGAGCTGCCAGGTCCCCAGGACCAGCAGTGCCAGGCAGGCGCCGTAGTAAATCCCCCAGCGCACCGGCGTCGGCTGCCGGGCCAGCCGCTGCTGCAACGGCCGGCCCTCGTCCAGGATTTCCACTCCCAGCAGCAACACGATGAGAACCAGGGAGACCAGGATTTCCCCGGCAAGCAGCCGGGTGGGGAGCAAGGCCGGCAGACTGCCGGCCGAACCCGCCACCCGGGCAAAGACCGTGGTGGCATCGGCAAAGGAATTGGCGCGAAAGAAAACCCAGGTGGGCAGGATCAGGTGAAACGTGATCAGCACACCGAGAACAGTCCGCAATCCGCCGGGCAGTGGGATAGTCGACCGCACCTTTTCCCGCAGCCCCCGGGTCAGGTCCGCGACCACGTGGTAGAGGCCGTTGATTCCTCCCCAGATGACGAAGGTCCAGGCGGCCCCGTGCCAGAGGCCGCTCACCAGGAATACCACCATGATATTGCAATGCTTACGCACCCGGGCAACATGGCTGCCGCCCAGGGGAATGTAGAGATAGTCCCGGAACCAGCCTGCCAGGGATAGATGCCAGCGCCGGCCCCAGAATTCCCTGGTGCTGGTGGCCAGATAGGGGCGCCGGAAGTTCTCCATGAGTTTGATGCCCAGCACCAGGGAGGCGCCGATGGCCATGTCGGAATATCCGGAAAAATCACAGTAGAGCTGAAAAGCGAAAAAGTAAGTGGCGATGAGCAGGTCCGCCGGGGAGGCAAATGCCGGCTGCCCGTAAACCCCGTCCACGTAAAGTGCCAGCCGATCGGCAATGACCACCTTTTTGAACAATCCCCAGAGCATCAGCTGCAGGCCAAGGCTGACACCGGCAGCGCTGAAGCGTACCGGCTGTTTCAGCTGCTGTAGAAACGGCTCCGCCCGTTCGATGGGCCCGGCCAGCAGCTTGGGGAAGAAGGACACGTAAAGGGCGAAATAGCCGATGTGTCGCTCCGCCGCCAGCCGCTGCCGATAGACGTCCACGAGGTAGCTGATACAGGAGAAGGTATAGAACGACAGCCCGACCGCCAGCACCAGATCGAGGCGCGGAAAGGCGGGGAGGAGAGGGATGCCGGCCATCGACTGAAGCGAAGCGGCGGAGTCGGCGAAGAAGTTCCAGTATTTGAAAAACAGCAGTGCGCCCAGCACTGCGACAACGCAGCCAGCCAGCAGCAGTCTGCGTTTCCTGGCGCCGGACTCACGGGCCAGCAGAAGCCCGCCCACGTAGGCCACCGCCGTAACGCCAAGGAGCAGGAACAGGTAGCGGGGATCGAAGGTGGCGTAGAAATACAGGCTGGCGATAAGCAGTAGCGGCCAGCGAAAGCGGTGTGGGATGCCGTAATAGACCACGGCCAGAACCGCGAAGAATGCCAGGAAAGTAAAAGAGTTCGGAAGCATCTATTCTGGGGAACTCAACATGCAGACCAGTCGGCTGGCCGGCTATTGAAAAATTACAGCACCTGCCTAGTATGTCGTCCAGGCCTCCAGAAGTGCCGGGGGCAACTCCGGGACCGGGGTGTCGGGATTGAAATTCTGCTTGAGGTAGGCCAGCAGCGTACTGAACTGATCGTCGGCCAGACCCTCGACCCGTTGCCGGTGATCCCGTGACCAGCGATCCCATTCCTGCTCGTTCATCTGCAGGATCACGATGGGCACCCAGGTGTGACAGTTCTGGCAGTTGTTCAGCACCAGGTCGCGTCCCGCACCCTGGGGAAAGATTTCATCGATATCGACAGTATAGTTGCCTCCGCCGGAACCGCTGGTGTTGACGGCGGACTGTTGACCACCGGAGGCCGGGACGGAACCGGTGGACGTGCCTTCGCCGCAGCCGGCAACAAGCATGGCGACACAGCCGCTCAGCAACAGGGCGGCTGCGCGGCGTGCTCCACCGCTCCAGGTCAGCGCCATACCAGGTACGCGCATCAGGTTACCGATCATTGTGGCGTGCAGCCCGTGGCCAGGAACGCCCGCGGGACATTGGGCTCCGGCAGGGTGTCATTGAAGTTGGCGGCCAGGTAGCCGAACAGTGTGTCCAACTGTGATTCACTTAAGCCCGGCAGTCGATCCCCGTGGGCCGACTGGATCGCGTCCCAGCGTGCCTGGGTGCGCTGTCCGATAGCCGAACACGCCACGGCGTGGCAGGAAGAGCAGTTGTTGAGCACCATGATTCTGCCGTCGCCCTCGGGAAAGAGGTCGGCAATAGTTGTGGGTTGAGGGGCAGCCGGTGCAGACTGGCTGGTGGCAGCAATGGACTGGTCAGCCGTGGACGCGTCCGGCATGGTCGCGGCCCCCTCCTGGCTGGTTTCGCCGCCACAGCCGCCCAGTAGCAGGGCAGCAAGAAGCGCCATGGAAGCACGCTTAATCGACATAGGTATCCTCCGACAGTTCCTTACGCTTTCTGATCCGCCCCGCCAGGGAAAACACGGGAACCGGGATGGTCTTCGCGGCCTCCGCGGCGGGGAATCCGTTTTCACTGAGCTGGCGCAGGGCATCACTGACATCATCGTCGTAGAACTGCTCCCTGCAGCTGCCGCAGACCAGGGCCGGGATATCCTCCACCAGCGCAACATCGTCGCCCCGCCAGATGGCAGTTTTTACCGTGCCGGTGACCAGGGGCTCGTGGCATCCGGGGCAAAGCCCGGGTGGTTTGTTATCTTCTTCCATGGATTTGGTTCTCGTGTTCCGGTCGTGTCTTCAGGACGCGTATTCCGGGGATTGTCCGTTGAGCCTGGCGGCCGCCTGCCTGGTCGCATTTCCTTGCTGGACTGTCGTCCCTAACCTGCCTGAAACACCTATCTTACCTGACTCAACTGACACACCTACTATGGTTATCGTACCAACCGTATATGTTGTGCCAGGCGTATGACCGCAGCACAGGCGTATACCTGCAAGGCTTAAATCTGCCGCTGCTGCACACCAACCAGAGTTGACAGCAGCAGCGGGGCAGACAGGCGATGCCCGGGAGAGCTGATCAGGTCCTGACGGTTGCTTTTGCCGCTTCTGTTACGCTGACTAGGCTCTCACCAGTTGCTTGGCCGCATCGACGATTTTTGGCGCATCCGGTCGCAACCATTCCATCATGGTACCGGAACCCGGTCCCGGCACATCGGGAAACGCGATCTTGGCGTACCGCGCTCCGGGCACCGCCTGGGCGACCTCGGCAATCACATGGGAGCCGAAGCCATTGGTGTAGTGACCGTGATCGACAACCAGCAGGCGTCCGGTTTTTTCAACTGAGCGGGCCAGAGTCTCCACATCCAGGGGCTTCAGTGACCTGGGATCGATAAACTCGGCGCTGATGCCGGCATTGGCAATTTCCGGCAGGGCGCGGCGCACGTCCACCGTCGCCGGCGCCCAGGCCACGATAGTCAGGTCAGTACCTTCCTGGCGTATCGCCGCTTGACCCAGGGTAATCTCGTAGGGGTCATCGGGAACGTCAGGCTGCTGGCCGCTGCGCACTTCCGGGTAGTCCATGTAAACCACCGGGTCCGGATCACGAATGGCCGTATGCAGCAGGCCCTTGGCATCATAAGAGTTGCTCGGGCAGACAACCTTGAGGCCCGGCAGGTTGGCATAGATCGCCTCGGCGCCGACGTCCGTGTGCTGTCCGGCAGAGCCGCGACCGCGACTGGAGCCGTCGATCCACAGTACGAAAGGCATGTTGGCCTGGCCCCCGGTCATGGCCCTGATTTTGCCGGCCTGGTTGAAGACGTACTCGACGGCGTAAATCTGCGCCATGCTGGGCAGCCGGGCAATGGCTTTCGAACCCGCGGTAGCGGCCCCGATGGCGGCGCCGACGATCCACTGCTCGTCGATGGGCCAGCCGGACCCGGAAGTGCGATCGGGACCGAATTCATTGGCCAGATCGAGAATCTCGCCGGTAGGTAACGCCGAAATGGGTACCTGGTACTCGTAGTAATAGACCATGTCCGGATCGTTGCGCATCTCCCAGGCAACGGCTTCCAGCTGGGCATATCCGTAAGACTTTCTGATTCTTAGTGCTTGTTCTGCCATAACGAATTCTCCTCCGGAGTCTGCTACCGATCAGGTGGCGATTCCCTTGCGATTGTAGAATTGGGTCCGCACGGCATCGGACTCGGCGAAAGTATGGCTGACGCCGGCTTCCGCGGCAGGTTCACTGCCATTGCGGGCAAATTCCACCGAGGCATCGACCTCGTCCCTCACCCTGGCCACGACGGCGTCTATGTCCGCCTCGGAAACCAGGCCCTTGTCCAGCAGCCAGGTACGGTAGCGGGTGATCGGGTCCCGGGAAATCCAGCCAAGGACTTCTTCGTCGGTGCGGTAGGGAATCCTCATGGCACCGTCTTCACCGATTCTTGCACCCGAGAAACCGGCATGGTCGTACCAGCGATAGGTGATGCCCTCGATGACTGTCGGCCCCTGGCCTGCCCGGGCGCGGTCCACGGCCGCCGAGGCAGCATCAAAGACAGCGGTCACATCGTTGCCGTCAACGATGTGGTGGGGGATCTGCAGACCCTTGGTGTAATCGGCGACGAACTTGGTGGGTGAATGTCGCGCCACCGGGACACCCATGTACTGCAGGTTGTTCTCCAGCACGAAAATGACCGGAATGTTTTCATTGACGGCGCTGCGCACCGCACTGAAGTAATAGGGTGATGCCGAGGCGCCATCACCGAAGAAAGCCACGGCCACCTGGTCGGTACCCCGGACTTTCGCCCGCAGTCCGGCTCCTGCCGCCATGTAGTAGCTGGCCCCGACTATGCCGTTCATGCCCAGGATGCCCTTGGACATGTCGGTAATGTGCATGGAGCCGCCGTAGCCCTTGTTGTAGCCATTGGCCTTGAAGAATATCTCCGCCGACATCCGGTTGAGGTCGCCCCCCTTGGCGATCAGGTGGCCGTGACCACGGTGCGTGGAGGCAATGTAGTCATCGTCCCGGAGTGCCCCCATAACGCCTGCGGCAATGGCTTCTTCGCCGATGTAGGCATGGAAAGCACCGTACAGGCCGTCATCGCCGGCAAGAAAGAGGTCCTTCATCGTGGATTCCCACACCCGGCTGGCCTGCATGGTGCGATAGAAGCCCAGCAGCCTCTCCCTGGGGAGGCTGGCAAGCCGGTCCGCTGCGGGGCCGCTGGTGGGAATTCGCTCAGCCGGCAGAAACTTCAGCGCATCGCCGGGCTGCCAGTTCTTGTTGCCGCCAGGTCCGCTGGTTGCAAGGTCAACCGACTGCCCGAATTCGGCGCCGGTGAGGCCGGTGGTTGAGGTCAGTTGCTGCCCCGTTCCGGATGAAGGTGACCCGCAGGCCGAGAGCACGGTGGCGGAGGCGCCCGCGGCGCCCATCATCTTCAGCAAGGTGCGTCGGTCCATCATTGTTGTTTCTTCTGACATGGAACTCACTCCCCGTATTTTTTCTGGTCGGATATTGCGCCTGTTTTTTCACTTGCCCTATTTCACTTGCCCTATGTAGAGCGATATAGGGAAAACTTTTAATAGTTTACTGCATTAAGGCGAGGATAACAGCCGCCGGATTGCGGGGCAACTCGTGCGTCGACTCCGCCGGGCCAGTATCACGGAATCGGCGTCACCGGTGCTGAAAAAGACCACAGAATCGTCCAGGTCAGCGTAGCGCCGGGCGCCTGTTGGGTTATAATGGCGCCGTCCTTAGGGGTGGCGCTTGCGCCTGAGATGCCCGTCGACGGTTCGCTGTCGCGGCAAACCCTGGAACCTGATCCGGTTAATACCGGCGTAGGGAAAGGAAGGTCGCACTCCTTGTACTTTTACCGCGTCTGAAGCCGGGTCTCTTTTACCAACATCCTGTTGTGGAGAGGCCATGCAACGTTTACTTCTGTTAGTTATTACCACCGCTGTCCTGCTGCCCCCGTCCGTCCGCGGCGCCGAAGAAATCGAGGAGATCCTGGTCACAGCCGATTTTCGCGATGCCGGTCAACTGGAGATACCCGCCAGCGTCAGCGTCGTCCCGGAAGAGGTCATTCGTGCCCGCAATGCCGAGCAGCTTGAAGACATAGTCGCCAGCATCCCCAACGTCAATTTCGCCGGCGGCACCGGCCGCGCGCGATTTTTCCAGATCCGCGGTATCGGCGAACGCAGCCAGTTTGTCGATCCCATCAATCCCTCGGTGGGTATCCTCGTCGATGGCGTCGACATGAGTGGCATCGGCAGTGCCGCCACCCTGTTCGATGTCGAGCAGGTGGAAGTGCTGCGGGGACCACAGGGCACCCGCTACGGAGCGAACGCCCTGGCCGGACTGATCAACATCAAGACCCGTGACCCGGCGGAAGTCTTCACCGCTGCCATCCAGTCCAGCGTAGCCGACTACGATACCGCGAGCCTGGGAGGTGTGGTGTCCGGGCCGCTGGGGGACAACCTGGCCTTTCGCCTTGCTGCCCGTAAGCATCGATCCGATGGCTATACCTATAACGCGTTTCTGGATCGCGATGACGTCAATGCCCGGGATGAGACCACGATTCGGGGAAAACTGGACTTTGAACCAGCCATCAACAACACCACGAGATTGACCGTATTCCACCTGGACGTGGACAACGGCTACGACGCCTTTTCCCTGGACAACACCCGCACGACGCTCTCCGACGAACCCGGTCACGACAGGCAGCAGACCACCGCACTGAGCATCGACAGCCAGTGGCGACTGGACCGTATGAACGTGGAGATCCTGGCGTCGGGAGCACGCTCTGACCTGGAGTACGGTTACGATGAGGACTGGACTTTTACCGGTATTCACCCGTTCGGCTATACCTCCACGGATAACTATAGTCGCCAACGGCGGACGGGCAGCTTCGAGGCCAGGCTGTTGTCCAACGAAGCGAGTCGCCTGTTCACCGACCGGGCCGACTGGGTGGTGGGCATCTATGCGTTCGACTCCGACGAGGATCTGCGCCGCGAGTACACTTACCTGGCCGGCCCCTTCAACAGCGGGTTCAGCTTCGCAACCCTGGCGGCTTTCACCCAGATCGACATCAATGTGACGGACGACTTCATCGTTGCCGTGGGACTTCGACTGGAAAACCGCCGCACGGAATACGCCGATTCGGCAGGAGTCGCCTTCAGCCCGGATGAAAATCTCCACGGTGGACGAATTGCCCTCAAATGGCTGCTGGGCGACAGCAGCCTGGCCTACGTAAGCCTGGCGCGGGGCTACAAGGCCGGTGGATTCAATACCGACGGTTCCCTTGATGCGGACCTGAGACAGTTCGATTCGGAGTTCCTGTGGGAGGCCGAAGCCGGCATCAAGGGGACTCTCCTGTCCGGACGTCTTGCCTACCGGACAGCGTTGTTCTACGACGTCCGCCGTGATCAACAGGTCAAAAGCTCCCTGGTGAGGCCGCGGGGCGACGGGACCACGGAATTCATCGATTTCATCGGTAATGCCGCTGAAGGCACCAACCGGGGGCTTGAATTGGAGGCAGACTGGAATGTTACCGATGGTGTTACGCTCACCGCCGGCATCGGCCTGCTTGATACGGAGTTTGACCGGTTCATCAATGAATTCGGCGAGGACCTGGCAGGCAGGGAACAGGCCCAGGCCCCGGCTTACATGTACACGTTGGCGGCAAACTTCGCCAGGTCGGGATGGTTTGTCAATCTGTCTGTGGACGGCAAGGACGACTTTTATTTCTCCGACCGTCACAATGTGCGCAGTACCGGACACACGCTGCTGAACGCGAGGATGGGTTATGGAACCGGAGGTTGGACCTTCAGTATCTGGGGAAGGAATCTCACCGATGACGACTACACGGTTCGTGGCTTCGGCAGCTTCGGCAACGACCCGCGCAAGAACTATGCTGTCGAACCCTATGTGCAGTTCGGCGAGCCGCGGATTATCGGCGCCGCCCTGGACTATACATTCTGACCGGCGCTTGAAGCAGCGTCTGAGCGTGTTCAGGACGCGGCAATAACTGGCGAAAAAAGCGCAATTTACACGGTGTAAAGGCACTTAGGAAACCAGCAACTGGCCTGGGTCTGCTCGCACTGATTCTGCATTCCGCAGCCGGTGGTTATTTTTCAACAACCTGCTTAACCAGACGGAAGACGAGCTCATGAAAGCATCAATGGAAATCAGTCTGTATCCACTCAACGAAGACTACAAACCGGCAATTCGGGAGTTTATCCAGCGGATCAGCGCGCACCCCGACGTCCATATCGTCCGCACGGACCTGTCGACACAGATGTATGGCGACTATGACGAGGTGATGGACCTCCTCAAGGAGGAGGTTCGCCACAGTTGGGAGAAGTGGGGCAAAGGCTGCTTTGTCATCAAGCTGTTGATGGATGATCTGCGTGGCCTTGCCGGGGACTGAATGTTGCTGGATACCCTGATGGAACAGGCGCGCGGCAACTCGGTCGTGGAATTGACCGCGGTAGCGTTTGCCGTCGCCTATCTGCTGCTTGCCGTACGCGAGCACCTTGCCTGCTGGTTGGCCGCCATGGTGTCCACCGCTATTTATCTGGTGATATTTTCAGGGGTGGGCCTGTACATGGAGGCGGCCCTGCAGGTGTTCTATTTCGCCATGGCGCTTTATGGCTGGTACCAGTGGACTCACGGTAGCGGCGCGCATCACTCGCTGGCCATTTCAACCTGGACGACCACGCAACACCTGGTGGCCATCACTGTTATTGGCGTCTGCACCGTGCTGTCAACCTTCCTGCTGACGGCTTATACCAGTGCCAGTCTTCCCCTGCTGGATTCATTTACTACCTGGGGCGCCATCATTACCACGTTCATGGTGGCAAAAAAAATTCTCGAGAACTGGATTTACTGGCTGGTGATCGATGGCGTTTCGATTTATCTTTATCTTGATCGGGGCCTTTACTTTACGGCACTGCTTTTTGCACTGTACATCGTGATCATCTTTTTCGGCTGGGCGGCATGGGTCAAGAGCTATCGACAACAGACCGCCTGACGCACACCCTGGCGCAGTGGTCATCCTGGAAGGTGTGTCCTGCCCGGCAACCCGAACTGCTCAGAAAACTCGGCGGTAAAAGCAACGACGCGTTCCTGGTCTCCGACGGCAGCAGTCAGTTCGTGGTGAGGCTTAACCGACCCGCCGGCAACCTGGGAGTGGACCGGCGCAGGGAACTGCAGATCCTGGAGGATATCGCCGCCAGGGAGTATGCCCCCTGTGTGGTTTACGGCAACCAGGAGGTTCTGGTCACCCGTTTCGCGTCCGGCGGACATCCCGATAGGGACGGCTATCGATCCTGGCTGGTCGAGGCCGGTGGCCTGTTTCGGGCCATCCATGAAACACCAACCCGGGTAATGTCGACACTGGATCCGCTCAACCGGGCAGTCCGGTATTTCCATGCCATCGACAATCCAGGACGGCTTGTCAGCGCATGTGTCGAGGTCTTGCTGCAGAGGCCGCGGGTGATCCCTGATAAAATCTGCCTGTGCCACAACGATCTGCTGGCTGAAAATATCATTGACAACCAGGACGGCTGGATCGCCATTGACTGGGAATACGCCTCTTTGGGGGATCCGGTATTTGATCTCGCCGTACTGGTGGAAATTCTGGGTGCCGACGATGAAGACGTGGAATTGTTGCTGGCCGGCTACGGCGCAGGACTGCCCCGGGAGCGACTCGGGTACTATCGGGATCTGTATCGACTTATCGACATCCTATGGTGGCGTCTCAAAGAACCGCAAAGGCCGTTAGTGCCAGGTCTCCTTCAACTCGCAGCGCGGCTTGGCATCGACAGATCAGACGGTGACTGACCGGCGACCAGGATCCGGATAAACAGCAACAGATCAACCGTTTAAGTGTCGCTTAGCGGAGATCTGCGCAGGACAGGAGGCGTGCTGAGCGTCAGCATTCTGCCTGCGCATGCATCTACCTGGAGATTGTGGGACAACAATGATTTAAACTTGACTCGAACCCGAAACTACCCGAAGGTCTTCCACCTATGAATTTGCACACGCAGCTCAGGCTCTCCCTCCTGTTTATCGGTCATCTGCTTTTGTCCGGGCATCTATTGTCGGGCCATGTTGCCGCCCAGACGCCGGATTGGGACGATCTGGGTCAGTCCGGTCCCTACCAGGTCGCCTACTATTCCCAGCTGCCGCCGGTTCCGGAGTTCAGCGCCGCCACGCTTTATTTTCCAGCCAACAAGGCCCAGGACTTTGCCGGTGTAGTCATCGCTCCCGGTTTTATCGAAAAGCAGATCAATATTCAGTGGTGGGGCTATCACCTGGCCTCCCACGGTTTTGCTGTCCTCACCCTCGACACCAACGATGTGCAGGAACGTCCCCCCCTGAGAGCCGCGGCCCTGATGGCGGGGGTGGCAATGCTTAAAGCCGAAAACAGCCGGATGGGTGGCATGCTGCGTGGCAAGATCCTGGAAGACCGCATGGCGCTCATGGGGCATTCAATGGGTGGCGGCGGGACACTGCTGGCAGCCAATGAATACAGCGAAGCGTTGCGGGCTGCCATCCCGTTTACGCCCTGGCTCCCGAACGGTGACGTCAGCTCGGTGTCGGTGCCAACCCTGGTGCTCGCCGGTGAAATCGACCGCATCGCTTCGAATGATCAACATGCCTGGCCCCTTTACCAGGGACTGACCAGCGCAGCACCAAGGATGTACCTGGAAGTTGCCGGCGGCAATCACTTCATTGCCAATACGCTGACCGAGAACGTGGGTCTGAACCCCAATATCGATGTGCACGACCTGGTGGGCGGCATGGCAGTGGCCTGGTTGAAATTATTCCTGGATGGCGATGAAAGCTATCGTGACCTGGTTTTCGGTGACCTGCCACAGAGCGATAGGGAGCGGCTTTCAAGATGGGAATTTGTTGAATAATGCCCCGGGGCGTTACCGGCATTAACTGCAAGACGGGTTCCCCAACCGCCTGCTAATCGTTGTCGTCAGCACTCCTGGCCGGAATGAGCGCAATCGGAATTGACCCTTCGCGGTTGCCTACCAGCATTGCGATCACCGAGTCTCCCCAGGTGTACTTCTCTCGCATCAGATCGTTGATTTCCTCGCTCATCCCGGGCCGGGGCACGCCACGGAAAGTCAGCGTTTCGCCTTGCCGTGTCAGGTTGAATTCTTCATTGGCAATCAGCCGTGTGTACCAACCGGAGCCTTCGCTACCGACCCGCAAATAAGAAACCCCGTCGTGGTCGACGACCCACAGCCGGGTCGTGACGTTCTCGCCGTCAGGACTGAGGGTGTGCAGCTCAACGACTTCGATCCGCTCCGAGGCGACATATTGCAGACCAAGCACCCCGAAAGCGACGATAAGCAATCCAGTGCCCAGATACAGCCCTGCTCTAATTAGTCTGCTCAATTTACTCTCCTGTTTCAGCTGATCAGAGGATACTTAGATTGGCAATATACAAGCTATCCGCAAAGAATGTCATGGCGAGCTGATAAGTCCAGATAGTGCGGAATCGGTTCCTGGTTTTTACCGGGTCGCCAGTGGACTGATTCTAAACGCCCGGTAAACCGCCAGGGCCAGGGCAAGAACACCAACGGAGAAGACGATATCTCCCGGCACCCTTGCCCAGACCCGTGTCTCCATGACAGGGCTGTGGATTAAATCAGCCGAACGGGCATAGGCATAATTGTGCCTGATGCTTGCATAAGTCTGCCATAGTCACAGCGGCAGATGCGACACCACCATGCTGCCGGCCAGCACCAGCCATAGTCCGGTTACTGAAAAAGTATCACGACAACGTTTCATCGGACGCCAGTGCCTGCCTGGTGATTTCTATGTTTCGTGAATGTTCATCGCGCATCGTCTTCAATTGCCGCGATACGGCCAACTGTCCAATACGTGGAAGCACTTCATCAATTTTCCGAACCACCCAGTTCTGACCCTTGTTCAACAATGCCAGGCGCGCTTCAATATCTTCTACAGCCATGCATTTCTCGAGAAAATCTCCTGTTTCGCGATGAGGTTCGCCACCCAATGCGCGAATACTTGCGATCAAGGACCGACAGGAGCTCACCTCATCCTGGTGAATCCGGCGCAGCAATCGATGCCACTTGCCGGTACCGGCCTGCTTGAGGGAAAAAGCACATATCTTGGCACCGGCTCGTTCGGCCGCCAGCAGCGAGTAAAGCAGGTCGAGTACCTCGTCAGTGCTGCACTGTCCCGCGTAGTCTCCGGATACTTCACTTTGCATGCAGGGGCTGGAGGCAAATTGCGCCACGCCTGCGCTGGTATCTGTGGCAACGGCATCGCTGTTCACGAATCGGCTGAAGACAGAGTTGGCTTCATCGATAAATTGCTCAAGTCGCTCCGCCGCCGGGCAGATGTCATTGATCTGGCCGCAGGCCTGGCTCGCATAAAGGGGCATTTTGTTCAGTTCGCCTACCGCCCCGCGCAGCGGTGAATCGGTGGAATACAAGTGGATAGGGCGGCCGTCCTGGACACCGATCTGTCGGGTAGGGGGCAAGGTCGTGGACGGAGCCGTCTCGGTGATGGCGTTTTTCAACACGCGGACCGGTGCGTTCTCCGGCCAGTTGACAAAATACCTGTGAGTATGGACCGTATCGTCGGAGTTCGCGTCAATGACGTGCTGCTTGTGGAAATCATGGGCGTTGGATTCTGTCGTCGCCAGGAATGCCGAACCGCACCATACGCCCTGGGCACCCAGCATCAACGCGGCAGCCAGACCCTGCCCGGAGACTATACCGCCTGCAGCTACCACCGGAACCGGGCTGATGTCGGCAACCTGGGGAAGCAACGAAAAGGTACCCAGTGTACCGCGAACGTGTCCACCGGCTTCATGGCCCTGGGCAATAAGTATGTCCGCACCCGCGGCCAGCGCTTTTTCGGCGTCGTTCAGTGACCCGACCTGGTACATGACAACGATACCGGCTTCCAGGAAGCGGCTGACGACTTCGTGATTCACGTCCCAGAACAGGCTGACAACAGGTACTTTCAATTCAATAATGCACTGCACCTGGTCAGCAAGCAGTTGCCTGTCCGTTGCCGCAGGAATGATATTGACGGCGAACGGCCGGTCCGTGCGTTCCCGCAGCCTGGCCACCTGCTCACGGATCATGTCCACCGGTTCCCGAACAAGCCCCAGACAGCCAAGGCCGCCGGCTGCACTCACCGCCGCAGCGAGTTCATACCGGGCAACTCCACCCATGCCCGCGCAAAGAACCGGGTACTCACAGCTGAGTATATCCAGCAGGGGTGTATGGAGATTGAGCCTGTTTTCACCTCCACGGTGAAACAGTGAATCAGACATAGTCAGTGTTCCGTATCAGGTTCATGGAAAGGTTTCATTGCGCGTAATGAGGGAATGCCCCTGGCACCGGTCAGCCCGAACGCCAGGGCAGACTGCTTGACGAGGTAAATCAACCAGACCTGGCGTGGGGAAAAATGGCGAATTTCGTGGTTTATTCATTGGCGGATGCCTGAAGAGGTAAAAAATTCAACGAAGAATCTGACTGGTCCGTCTGGCTGCACATGGTGGAGCAATTCCGGCGGGATAGGTGCCTTCATCCCCCCGCTCAACAATAGCATTCGATTTACAGGAGCCTGACAGTGATAATAGAGCTTGCCGGAAATCACATTGATGCGGCCCCATGTCCCTTTCCTGGTCTTATGATCTTTCTTCAAGCCGCCGGGAAAGTTATCCTGATCGAATTCCGGAGTTCTTCGTACCAGTACCAAGGTGTCAGGCAGGCTCAACTCGTCACAGAGCACACAATTCAGTTCCGTACCGATCATGGCGTTTCTACCGGTATCTGACTGCGTCCATGGCCTGTTCTGAAAAGGCGGGTCGTGACGAACGTGCTGATTATGAAAGCAATCAAGCTCGGCAACCCAATGGTCAGATGAATCCAGATGGAATCCTGTAATTTTCCTGTGCATCGGGGTTCCTTTTCCTGCGGTCCTGGATTGAGTAATCATAGGACCCTGCCAGAAGTGACGGGTTGCGTTACATCCTCTGCTGAAAGCCGGGGAGTCCCGAAATAATCACTGGCATTCTGTTATAACATGTATGTAGAATACATTGTAAAACCATTATCAGTCCAGCGATTGTGCCGGAAGTGAAACGTGAAACGTGAAACGTGAAACGTGAAAGGTGAAAGGTGAAAGGTGAAAGGTGAAACGTGGAAGGTGAAACGTGGAAGGTGAACAGGTGAACAGGAATACGGGCCAGGTCACCCGGGTTTTTGCTTTGGTGTGTCTGGCGGGACCGGTTCCCCAGGGCCCGGGAAAAATTTATACATTGACCTGGAGGCCGGCATGCAGCTGATGAGGTTCACTGACTACAGCTTAAGAGTTCTGCTTTACCTGGCAATCAACGACAGCAGGCGCTCCACCCTGCATGAGATAGCCGGGTTTTATCCGATTTCCATCGAACATCTGCGCAAGGTGGTTCACGAGCTGTCAAGAAGTGGGTACATCACTACCTACCAGGGCAAGGGAGGAGGCATGGAGCTGGCGAAACCACCGGCAGCTATAAAGGTTGGTGAAGTCATTCAACATTTTGAAGGACACCAGTCATTCATCGACTGTGACAGCATCTCGTGCAGACTGGCTCCGGCCTGCACCCTGAAATCGGTATTGCAGATCGGACAAAGAGCTCTTTACGATAAATTGAACGAATATTCTATTGCTGATCTTGTGGAAACCAAACCCGGCATGATCAGACTGCTGGTGAATGAAGTGTAGTGCGTTGACATGCCAGTGGACACTGATCAGGTCACTTCGGTGATACGCGCATTCACGGCGATGTCCCGCAGTAGCCGCAATCCTTCCTGCGCGGCGCTGTTGGACGAATACCCCTGGGAGTGGAGAACCGCTTCTCCACTCCTGGAATTCAACCGGAAACAGTATTTTCCGTCGTCGTCACAATACAGGCTGAACTGCCTGGAATCCTTGGCAAGCATCCTGATCAGGTCAATGGCCAGCCGTGCCTGGTCCCGGGTCGAAAACAGCCCTGACGATCCCATGACAGCCCGATTTTCAGCTACCAGGTCAAACCGGTATTCACCGGTATCGGTTTGATAAAGCTTGATCTTGGCAGGCATTACGATTTACCGGGATTAAAGAACCCCCTGATCAACCATGGAAATACTCCGGCTTTCAGGTGAGTTCACTACAGGTAATACAGGCAATGGAATTGCCGGAGGACAGGCGACCTTCGTGGAACAGGCTGGCGCCGAGTTCAAACCTGGCGGGGTCCAGCGATCTCGGGTCAGGCAGCGGTAGTGGCCGATAGGTGCTGTCCGCCAGTACATGGTCCGCGCTGGCGCCTATCATTGCAGGCTGGGCCAGGGCATGCTGGAAATTTCGCCAGTGCGGATCGCTGGCCTCCAGGGCAAGGATCGCTGCACTGTTATAAAAAAACAACGTAAAAAAAATGCCGATCAGGGGAAAGCTGCCGCATACGTAGACTGAATTTTTAATCTGCATGGCTGGTCTCGCTCAGTCGTCTTGCGGGCGGTTTGCGGGGAAAGCCGGAACCCCTGTTTTCCGGCAGAGGCCAGGACGGGACTGCAGGCCCCAGTGATCCGGCTGACGATAGCATTGGGCGCAGCTATTGCCAAGCTGGAGCTGGGCACGAGGCCTTGCAGAGGCGCCAGACAGACTCCAGCAAAACATTTCCGTAAATAGTCAGAGGTTGCCTGAGAGGGTAATCCCGGGAACGAATTCAGGCTCTCGATTGAGGTGACTGGTTTCCTGTCATCGCCTGGCAATGTTGAACCAGCAAAAGCAGGCGTCAATAAGGTCGCTTGACCTGGCAGGCTGCTGAAAAATGGAATAAAAGGGGAAAATAAAAAAGGGCACCTTGCGGTGCCCAGGAGTGGAGGTTTGCGCAACCTTCCTTCAATGGTACTTAACAATTCTGCGAAGTGGCGTCCTCGCATAAATCCTCGACGGCATTGCCGGCATCCCGCGCGGCATCTTCCACCTGTCCAGCGGCCCGATCAATCTCCTCGCCTAACCGCTCTGCGGGACCGTCGTTTTCACAGGCAACAAGACCCAGGCAGACTGTCAGCAGTAATACTATGTTTTTCATGATGTGAACTCCTTTAGATGCGTTTGATTCCAGGAAAACGTGTGAACGAATGGTCACGCTACAGGGGAGGTCGACCCCTGATCGCCCTGGCCAACAGCGATATGACGAGGAGTACGAAAAACAGAATGAACAGAATCTGGGCGATACCGGCCGATGCTCCGGCTATTCCGGTAAAGCCAAACAGACCGGCGATAATGGCCAGTATAAAAAAAGTCAGAGCCCAACCTAACATCGTTTTCTCCTGGGACTGCGTGTCCAGTTTGATGAATTTCGAGTCGTCGAAATTTCTATTGCGAGAACCATGCCAGTTTCTCGTCTGTCTCTGTACCGCTGCCATCACGGGGCCTCGCTTGTTGGGAGGGACCTGGGATGCGCTTTCTGTCGCCGGGCAGGCGGCAATAATTACAGGAAAGTTGCAATAATTTCAGGCCGGGTTTTTCGCTGGGTCGGACATTTCGCGGGCCGTTATCACCGGTGCATTGCAGGTGCCCACCGCTTAGTCCGCGTTGCTGGTAATCACTGCCCGTGTTAGTTGCCGCAAAGTTCGCTGGTATGAGGACAGGAATCCTGATCCGGATTCCACTGCCAGTTGTGCATGGGCCATGGCCGCAGGACCGCTTTGAAAGCGGACCTGCGGGTGGAACGGCAAGTCGTCTGCATGCCCTGCCAGAGAAATACCGTTGTCCTGTTACCGTAATACGTACACTGCCTGTAGTGCCGATTAGCAGCCCATCAGTCCCAGGGAGGTCAGCACACAGGCGCAGTGTATCCTGACACCAAGGCCGTTCAAATTGACGGAAAGATGTCGGTAGCACCGGCAATGTCCAGCAGCATGAAGATAACCAGCAGGCCGATAACAAACCCAAGAAATCCCTCGCCTGCCGGCATGGAATCGATACCTTCGGCCAATTGTCGGACTTCCCGGTCAGTCATGCTGTCGATCCGGGAATCCACGTCCGCCGGGCTGACGCCCATTTCCACCAGTCTTTCCCGCACCTCATCCCGGGCCAGCAGGTTCCTGATTTTGCCACGCTGCTCATCCAGCGCGTGCTGGGCGTAGATCTCCTCGGTGGTCAGGATGTCGGCCTGAGCTGTTGACATCATGGCCATGGGCACCAGGCTAAGAATTATGACGCCTGTTATTGATCGTGAATACTTTCTCAAGCTGCTTGAAAACATGGTATGACTCCTGACTGTGTCTGTGATTAAAACAACTCATTGCGAAATACGTCGACGGAGATGTAATGTTCGCATCAACGCTGTCAGGGAAATAACGGAGCAAGCTGTGTGCCAGTCGCTCGACAGGTGCCGATGATCCTGGCCTGGAGCAATCGCGTCGCTCCTGTACCAGGTCCCGATTGGCGTTCGTAATTCGTAAACAGGGAAAAAATACCTGGTTATCCTGTAACAATTTCACGACTTTGTTGCCTGCTGAACGCCCGAACCCTTATCCGTGGCAGATACACTGTAGAACGCTGCACCGTTCCGGAGGAATGAAAATTGCAACCCCACGATCTGGGGAACAGAAGTCTTTAGCCAGGAGTGCAGACATGGACAATTCCAAGAGAGCCGAATCGAGTTCGCCGGCTGGCAGGCCAGGATGCAAGCCAGAGGTAAAACCATTGAGAACGGGCCGCGATATTGCCTTGTCGCTGTTATTGATCTGCGTACTTCTCGTGCTGTACTTCCTGCCCTCCGCAACGAATAATGACCAGGTCACTACCGACAGCGCGCAAGGAGTTACCCCGGGCTATTCCCGTGAAACGCCAGGTCACTCACCGGGCCAATCGTCAATAGCGCAGCTGCAATACGTCCACGAAGTCTTTCCGATCATATCGTCATGGAACGTATCGCTGATCCAGCGCCAGCTCGTTGAACCAACCAGGAGCAGCCTTTCCCATGGACAACTGACCGAAGTGACTTCCATCCTGGCCCGGACCCTGGGGCAATTGAAAAGTTACACTGACCCGGTAAGGTCCCATATCGAAACGCTGGACGATAGCGCCACGCTGGCAGTCTTTTCGTTTATGGCAACATTTGAAAAAGACAGTGCCGACGTAACCCTGAGGGTGATAGACCGTGACGGGGAAATGGGATTGCTTGCCTTTACCGTGTCGGTCAGCGAGACAACGACGGTCTGAGCGGAAAGCCCTGTTGCAAAGATTTCCTTGCGTCTTCCACATCTACCCGGGAGTAGTCGACGGCGCCCATGGGGGTGCTGATCAGGCGCGGTGAGGTCAAGCTCTTTGGAAATAGCCATTATTCCTTCCAGGCGTTCAGCTGTTCAGTGCAAGCCCTATATTTCAGCGTAACAAGCTCCCTGCCTCCCTCTCTGTTCGGGACCACTGTTCAGCTCCACAAAGAGCATCTGCAGTAGTAGGATAGAACCGTGATCCGTCCAGACGTTGAAAATAAAACGGGCGGTGCCGGAAACCCGGCACCGCCCGTATTCGTAGTGGTCAGCTGTTAGTTGCTGGCAACCAGCAGATTATTGACTACATCAACGACATCACCCGTATTGCGAGCGATCTCTTCTGCAAGTTGTCGTTCCGCATCAGACCTTACCTCACCTTGCAGTTCCACCACGTCGTTCCTGGTGGTAACCGATATTTCCAGGCCTTCGGTTTCGGCATTGGCCAGCAGGCGGGTCTTCACCGACGCTGTGGTGGTAGCGTCATCCACCCAGCGCATCAGGCTATTGCCGGCTGCCGAAATCCGCTCACGGCCCTGTTCGATTATTCCAGCTTCGCTTGAAACAACGAGCTGATTGTCGACATTGGTAACGCCTTCGACACCCATGGCCAGTTCGCTGGCCAGTGCCTTGTCAATATCCGACTCCACATTACCCTTGAGCGTAACGCTGCCGTGGGCGACATCCGTATTGATCCTGAACGGGTTCAGTTCCCTGTTCAAGGTGAATACGGTTTCGATTTTGCCGGTTAACCAGGCATCGTAGGCCTCACCCTCGAACCGGCTGTCTGCGTGATCGGCATAGACGCTACCGGTCAAAAGCAGCGCGGAAAGTGTAAAAATTACCGGGTATACATGTGACATTTTCGTGTTCATAGTGCTTCACCTCGTGATTACTTGGCAGGTTTCCGTGTTTCCACGTCTTACACCTTCTGGTAACGCAATGGGCGTGCCAGATTCATGGGCTGGTTCCGATGGTCAATCGAAAAAATCGTGAGTTATCCGACTGGCATAATCATTGCTGTCCGATTAGTCGATGCAGAACATGTGTAACGTAAGCCAGAAATTGGCAGCGCGGGCCGCTGAGACTGCAATCCAGAAGTTTTCGACGACTAAGAACCCCGGTGGTTACTTCAAATCAGTTGATCAGCGGAGTCCGTCGTTCCCTATCACTTATCCTGACAGGAGATAGCAATGTTCAATAAAACCCAAAGTGGAACGTCAGCCGGTAGAATGCTGGGGCGGATCGTCCTGCTCGCCACGTCATTCAATCTGGCATCGCAGGCAACTGCTGACCAGTTTAATGACAATGGTCTTTACTTCGGCGGCGCCTACGGTATCGCGCGGGTAGATGGTGGCGATTTTGATGACGACAACTCAGTCCCGCAATTGATTGCCGGTTGGCAGATCCTGCCTTTTCTTGGTATCGAGGGCGCCTACTATGATTTCGGCGAATACAGCGGTGATTTCGTGGATGCCGACGCAGAAGGCTATAGTGTGGCGCTTGCCGGTCGTCTGCCGTTGACGTCAAGCCTGGCGCTGTTCGCCAAAGTTGGACCGCTGTGGTGGGAAACCGATGTCGACGTCGGCCCGTTCTCTGACAGCTTCGATGGCGAGGAGCTTCTGTTCGCGGCGGGCGTGTCCATGGAAGTGACTGAAAACCTGGACTTGCGACTGAGCTACGACAGGGTCGACTGGGACCTGGATGCCGATGACTTTGGCGATGTCAGTGCGAATGAATTCGATGCTGATTTCGATATGATCTCCCTTGGCCTTAAGCTGGAGTTCTAGGGTAATTGCAGTCAACCTGATAAGTGGCAATGCTCTGTGCTTATCCTGTGCTTTAGTGATTTCGGGCAGAATTTCAGCACGGACTCACCCGGGAAGCGCAGACCTGCCCTGTACCCTGAGAACCTATTGGAAAATCACGGAAGCACACTGAATTTCAGACGATTTCACTGACGAGGTGTCTTGCCGCCGGCAGGCGTCAGCCTGTCAATGCGAGGCAACCAGTTTGAAGCTGGCTGTATTTCCGCATTTTCCCGGTTTACTCCTCCACGCCGGTTTCCTGTGGCGCGGTTTCAGTAGACTCGAACTGCAGATCGTATGCCTCGATAAACGCATTGCGCAGCAGATTTGCCAGCGAGGAGAAAAATCCCGGGTTTATTGCGTTCAGGCTTCCCGATACCGGAATCACCGTGGCGAGTTGATTTTCCGCCTGGTTCTCCAGAAGTTCACTCAGCAGATCGGCAAAAGACTCCCATGCCAATTGAAAGGGGTTGTCTCTATCTTCCACCAGGTCCTTTTTCCAGCGGAATATTTCCAGGTCATGGATCAGCGGTTTGAAATAGCCCTCCAGCTGTCCCTGGCTGACCTCCAGTTCTGCAACCAGGTTGAAATCCCCGCCTTCTACGTCCAGCGGTGCGTACAATTCCATCAGCTTCTCTGTTTGGTCCAGGGAAACCGAATCAATTCTCAAGTCGGCGACGAAATCCCTGAAACTGTTTCGTGGTTCAAATCGTGCCATCATCCACAAGCCACCTTCGCCGAAGAGTCGTCCCTGGAAGACGGCTGCTGCAGGCAGTGAATCGAGTGCCGGGGACGAGTCGGCCAGGTTGATGGCCCAGGCTGATATATCGGCTATATCGATAGCCGCGATGTCTTCACTGTCGAAATTTTGAAAACTGAGAGTTCCCTGAATAACTCGTATCCTGTCAACGGGAACCGGCGAGAGTTTGTTGATCATGGTCAGCCAGTCCGCCTGTCTGCCAACCTGCTGCACGTTACGATTGCTGCTGTCAACAAAGTGGATCCGGGGGGCGTGGAAGTCGATGATTGAATCAGTTTCTGCAGAAAAGAGCGAACGCCAGCCGACAGTCACTTTTACCCGCCGGGCGACAAAAAACGGGACCGGCGCACTACCCTCGCGCTTCTGCACTTCAATGTCGTGCAGGGTATAGGCAGCTTCAAGGAAATGTACGTCCACGTCCCGCACGAATCCGGTATAGCCCTGCAGTTCAGTCATGTGGGATGCAACATGGTGTCGGAGAATAACGGCTGGCAGGACGAGAATAGCCAGGGTCAGCGACACCAGTATGGTCAACCATACGACCACCCGCTTGCTAGTCATTGCTGTCTTTCCGGGAAATTTCATAGTCAGGCCTCCAATTTCATCAGTGACGTCTTCCGCAAAGTCGTGGTGGCACTCCCTGAGCGCCAGAATAGAGTGCGTGTGCTGACCTGGCGGTCACCACCGGTGGCAGCCCCCTTCGCGGCTGTAACCTCATGCGTAGCAACATGCATACCAGGCAGAGAAAAGCGAAAGGAGTACGCCATATTGTCTTGGAAGCCCGGTGGCGGGCATCCGCCACCCTTCTCTGCGCTTACCTGTCGATACCGGTAAAATTTACTGTGTGTTTGAAAATACGGCCTGGAATCCCGGAGCTGACAATCCTGATCCGGCGAGAGTTTAAATTTACTGGTAATCTGGACGGCAGGTTAACCAAAAAAGGGCAGTGGTCTCGCCTGGAAGCCCCTTTGGGCGTGGCCTGTCGGGCGCCACTGCAAGGCGTCGTTCGCCGGGAATGTCCGTCGCCCTTGCCAAGCGCGACAACACCGCAGTGGTGCCCGACAGACTCCCGCAGAGCACTTCCATACTTAATCAGAGGTTTCTTAACGTTGTCCACGCCGGGACCTTGATAGCCCCGGTGCTTTGAGCGGTAGTGTCTGAGTTTGAATAGACGTTTCAGGTCGAGAGTGCAGCCGGGGTCTGAGGCTGACGGCGTTCGAGGCATAGCTGCCAGGATCGAGTACACGGAGACGTGCGTATGCGCTCCGCAGCGTCGAACTACGGCCTCACCCAGGATCACCGAATAAAATTTCAAACTGAGATACCACCCTTTGAATAAATTAAACGATTTTTACAGGGCTCGTGATAGACTCCGCCTGCCGGATTATGTACTGAGTGGAGTGAATAATGGCGGATGTGTTGCTTGTCGATGATGACAAGAGCTTTACCGATGCAACGACGGAGCTGCTGAATATACTTGGTCACAATGTTGTCGTTGCCGATTCCGTTACTCGTGCCAGGGAAATTCTCGGTTCAAAACAGTTTCATCGCGTGCTTCTGGACCTTATGTTGCCGGACGGCAGTGGTTTTCACCTGCTTGATGATATTCCTCTGGCGGACGGGACAACAAAGGTCACGGTAATCACCGGCCACCCGGCCGTTAAATCCCAGGTAAGTGGATTGGTGGGAAGCAACGTCAATTACCTGGTAAAACCACTGAGCCTGGAAGGATTGGAAAGCCTCTTTGTCCAGGATGATGAATCCGATACGACTGTTACCAGACACTTCGGCGAACTGATTGGTGAGAGCGAGGTCATGTCGGAACTTTATCGACAGATTCGGCAGGTGGCCGGATCCCGGGCCAACGTGATGCTGATTGGCGAAAGTGGAGTCGGCAAGGAAGTGGTCGCCCGGGCTATTCACACCGCGTCCGCCAGTGCCGGACCCCTGGTTGCCTGTAACTGCGGGGCACTGCCGACAGAGCTTGTCGGCAGCGAACTGTTCGGTCATGAAAAGGGCGCTTTCACCGGCGCCGTGGGTAGAAAAGCCGGCGTGTTCGAACAGGCGCACAATGGCACGTTGTTTTTGGACGAGATTACCGAAATGCCCATGGCGCAACAGCCGAATTTGCTCAGGGTGCTTGAAACCAGCACCGTAACGCGTTTGGGCAGTGCGCAGTCACTGCATGTAGATTGTCGAGTTGTCTCGGCAACCAACAGGACAGCTGAGCAGATAGCCCGTGAAAATTCACTGCGAGAGGATCTTTACTTTCGCCTGGCCGTGTTCCCGATTACGATTCCGCCACTTCGCGTCAGGACTGAGGATATACCTTTGCTGGTGAACAGTTTCCTGCACACGTTGAACAGTGAGCAGGGTACCGATGTAGGTATTTCGGATGAAGATCTGCAACGACTGCTGGATTATGACTGGCCCGGTAATGTCCGCGAGTTACGCCACTTGATTCACCGGTCATTCATTATGACCGAGCCTGACAATGAGCACCTGGCACTGCCGGAAGACATTTCGTCGCCATTCTCCAGGCATTCGGAAACGGGCGCTCAACAGCAGTGGGTCGGTAGCACAATCGAGGATATGGAACGAAAACTCATCATGGACACGCTGGCAAAGTATGACAACAACAAGACTCGGGCAGCGGAGGTTCTGGGCATCAGTATCAAGACATTGTATAACCGGCTGAACGCCTATGAAACCAACGAAGGTACGACGGAAGAACAGCAGTAAATGCCAACAATGAATGAAGAGAAAATAGATAAACTGGTTCACGATGGCAATTCCTGCCTCAATTCGGTGGTCATGAACGCCGAACTGGTCAAGGCGCTGGTTACCCGCCAGCATGATCCGGAGAAAATTCGCCAGCTGATGGACATTATCATTACTCAATGTCAGAAATGCTCTGATGTGCTGGAAAACTATCGCCAGGGCAGTGAAGAGTAACAATCATTGATGCGCAAGGTCAGAGACAACAAGAACCGTCCGGCAATAGCCAATCTCGTGTTCCCACTCATACTGTTCAGCCTGTTTTTCATTCTGAATACGGTACTTGGCTACTATGCAATGCGGAATATTGCCAGTAGCCAGCTGGGTGTGACTGATTCACTTTCGAACATCAATTACATCAACGAGATTTACGTTGAAGTGCTCAGAGCGGAAACCGGTCAGCGTGGCTACCTGTTGACTGATCTGAACGACTACCTTGAGCCTTATGTGGCAGCCCTGGCCGTCATTGATGAGAAAATTCAGGATTTACGCTCAGCCGGGTTCGATGCAACGCAGCAGGTCAATGCCCGTGAACTGATTACCATCGTGGAAGAAAAACTGGATGAACTGGAGTTCACCATTACCGCACTCAGGGAGAACAGGGATACCGAAGCGATTCAATCGCTGTTTTCCGGACGCAACCGCAACCTGCTGGATGAGTTATCAAGCCAGATCACGCAAATGGAGAACTATGAGCGGGTCCTGCTCGCGCAGCGTCTTGAAGCTGCCAGCACCAGCCGGGGCACGGCCATGTTATTGATTCTGGCGGCCAATCTGGTGGGAATAGTGCTGGTTTTTTTAAGTCTTGGCCTGATTTTCCGCAGTGTCAAAAAAGATCGGGAATTTGCCACTTCGCTGCAGGAGGCCAATGACCTGCTGGAGGAGAAAGTTGAGCAGCGCACGGCAGAACTGCAGCATTATTCCAATGAACTCAAGCGCAGTAACAGGGAATTGCAGGACTTTGCCTTTATCGCGTCCCACGATCTGCAGGAACCCTTGCGTAAAATCCGGGCGTTTGGCGATCGATTGCAAAGTAATTTTGGCGATCAACTTGGTGAAAAAGGCAGCGACTATATCGAACGGATGCGCAACGCATCGCAGCGCATGACGGTGCTGATCAATGATCTGCTGACTTTTTCCAGGATAACCACCAAAGCCGAACCGTTCAAAAAAGTCGACCTGCAGGAAGTGCTGGACGAAGTCCTGGAAGATCTTGAAATCGCCATAGAAGAATCCGGGGCGGTGGTCAGCGCCAGTGAACTTCCTGTTATCGAAGCTGACTACTCGCAGATGAAACAGTTGCTGCAGAACCTGATCAGTAACGCGTTGAAATTCAGTCGTGAGGATGTTCCTCCTGAGATCCGGATTGATTCCGTCATCAGAAAGGAAGATGCTGAAGAGCCTGATCTCCTGGAATTGCAGGTCAGCGATAACGGAATCGGCTTTGATCCGCAGTATGTCGATCGGATTTTTCAGCCCTTTCAGCGTCTTCATGGGAAAAATGCCTATGCCGGGACCGGGATAGGACTGTCGGTCTGTCGGCGAATCGTTGAACGACATGGCGGATCCGTGGAGGTCCACAGCGAACCGGGAGCTGGCAGTACGTTCAGAATACTTCTCCCATTGGAAAGCAGGCAATTTAAATTAGCGGACGAACAGTAATTATGAAAGCACCTGTCACAATTCTCATGGCTGATGATGACGAAGATGATCGGTTATTGGCCAAAGATGCTTTCATTGAAAGCAGGATACAGAATAAATTCCTAAGCGTGGAAGATGGCGTGGAGCTTCTGGACTACTTGCATAGAAGAAACGGATTTGCCGACCTGAAAACCTTTCCCACGCCAAGCCTGATCCTGCTGGATCTCAATATGCCACGTATGGATGGCCGGGAGGCGCTGGCCGAGATCAAGTCGGACCCGGTCCTGCGTCGCATACCCGTCATCGTCTTCACCACATCCTCGGCCCTGGAGGATGTCGAAAAGAGCTATGACCTGGGGGCCGCGTCGTTCATCAGCAAGCCCGAGACCTTTGCGAGCCTGGTTGATTTCATGAAGTCCCTGGGCGGTTTCTGGGCCGAGTTTGTCCAATTTTCCGATCATACTCCTGCCCGTGAAATCAGATCCTGAACAGCGCCAGGTCAGCCTGCTGGTAGTTGAAGATGACGAAGACGACTACCTGATTACCAGCGAACTGCTTGATGAATCCACGACCTACAGGTTCGAGAAACAGTGGGTAGAAAACGCTGGCGAGGCGTTGGATACCCTGACAGCAGAGCGATTCGATCTTTGCCTGATGGATTATCAGTTAGGTGAACACTCCGGCGTTGATATCGTTGAGAAAGCCCTGGGGGCCGGTTGCACCACGCCGATTATCATGCTGACCGGACAGGACAACACAGGCGTTGAGATCGCTGCGGCAGACGCCGGAGCGGTGGACTTCCTGACCAAGGACGGATTAACCAGGGAACAGCTTTCCCGGGCCATTCGCTACGCGCTGGTGCGCAGTGATATGCAGCATGAGCGGGAGGAGCGGCTGAACGCGGAGGCTGCCAACCGGTATAAAAGTGAGTTTCTGGCCAACCTGAGCCATGAAATCCGCACGCCGTTGACAGCCATCGTCGGCTTCACCGATCTGCTGCTCCGTACGCCACCGTCTGACGCCATCGACAGTCAGGAAAAGCTGCTGTCGATCCGGCGCAACAGTAAGCACCTGTTGAGCCTGTTGAATGACACGCTGGATCTGTCGAAGATCGAAGCCGGTGCCCTGGAGCTGGACAACGACCAGGTGGACCTCGATGGATTTATCGCCGAGGTGGTCTCAATCAATAGCAGCGCAGCCGAGCAGAAGGGGCTGACCTGTCGTGTGGAAAACCGGGGAAAGGTTCCGGCAGTAATCCATACCGACGAAACCAGGCTCAGGCAGATTCTGCTGAACCTGTTGAGCAACGCGGTCAAATTCACGCAGCAGGGTGAGATCGGGCTTACAGTCTACCTTGATGATGCTGGCATTGAACCGCTGCTGTGTTTCGACGTGACCGACACGGGTGTCGGCGTGGACGCACAGGATATACGTGACATATTCGAACCTTACCGGCAGGTCAATAATCTGGCCTCCACAGGCACTGGCCTGGGTCTGACCATAAGCCGTCGCCTGGCGGAATTGCTGGGAGGCTCTCTCACAGCCACCAGCGTTCCGGGGAAGGGCAGCACATTTACCTGTACCGTGAATCCGGGACCGATTGACACCAATCGGTTGGTTGACCTGGACCTGAATGGGAAGACAGCTGACGTTGCCGGTGTCCTCGACGGCAGCCAGCAGGGTCGGGTACTGGTAGTGGACGATGTTCCGGACAATCGACGCCTGTTGGCTGACCTGGCGGGGGCAGCGGGGTATCGGGTCAGCACCGCTGCTGACGGTGCGGAAGCGGTGAAACTGTTCAAGGAAAACATGGCAGCCATTGACGGGCAGGCTGACAGCTTCAATATCGTTTTACTGGATCTCAACATGCCTATAATGGATGGCTACCGCGCGCTTGCGGCATTGAAAAACCTTGATCCCCAACTCCCGGTTTTTGCCATGACCGCAGGGTGTGTTCAGGGAGAACGGGAAAAGTGCATGGCAGCGGGTTTTGACAGCTATTTTGCCAAACCGTTTCGCTTCGAGCAGCTGCTTGAGGAAATGAAGGTACAGCTGGATAAAGCCCGAGGCACTCCTGACCAGGCTTGCCCCTCCGGTAATTCCGGCAAGACCGTACTGGTGGTGGAAGACAACGCCGATGCCAACCAGGCGCTGTGTGAGCTGCTGGAGCTGAGTGGCCACCGCGCGCTGTCGGCACTGAATGGCAATACGGCACTGGATATGGCCCACGACCATCAGATCGATATTGTCATCTGCGATATCCACCTTGATGACTGGCATGGCATTGAACTGGCAGACAAACTGGGCAGCCTGCTACCCCGGGCAGACATCTTTATAATGAGTGGTGACAGTCAGTCGGAATCCGGGGACCTGCCGGACCGGGTAAGCGGCTTTATTCATAAACCGGTTGGCGTGGACAAGCTGGTGGAAATGGGTCTGATGCCGCCGGAGTCATCGGACTGAGCTGACTTGGTAAACCTGGCCAGCCCAGAGTCCGTTCACGAATCCGCCTTACATGGCTGCCGCCTCGACAGTGACCGTATCGAATTCGCCAATCAACTTAATCAGCTCAGGAATACAGGAGCCGCAATTGGTCCCGCATTGAAGCTCCCTGCCAAGTTGCGCGGGGTCACGGGCGCCACCCTCGATCGCCCGGCGTATTGCGTTGACACCGACTTCAAAACAGCTGCAAACCAACGCCCCCTGGTCTTCTTTCTGAAAATCTTTTCCGGCCAACAATAACCAGCTGTTTCCGTTATGGGTGGTGTTCAGCTGACTAATACACCAGTCCTGATCGGGGAGTTCTTCCGGACAGGCGCTGGCAAACAACATCAACACCAGCCGCTTGTCGCTATCGAACAACAAGCAGCGATAATCGCCGTTTATTGCATCTTCGTACTCCACGAGTTCAGGAGCGCGCAACGATGCTGATAGTGACTTCACCATCGAACCAGGCTCTGGACCCGTTCTGGTGAGGGCGGCCAGCAATTGAGTACTGTCACCCGCGGGGTACTTGTGCCAGTAGGCGAAATGTTCCCTGGAAACAGGCAGACTCGTTGTCAAAGAGACCCATTGATGTACATGAACGGGCTGTAACTTTACCACTGCAAATTTGCTCTCGGGCTGACCCGACCACGGATCGACCCGGCTGGGCAGCAGGCTGCTCACGCGGGCATTGCTGCTGAACTGGTCACTCCAGTGTATCGGTACGAATACCTGGCCAGATACCATCGATGTGTCGGGTTTTGCCGGCAGGGTAACAGCTCCGTTGTCATTGGAGATTTCTATCAATGAGCCTTCACAAATTCCCAACCGATCAGCATCGACAGGATTGAGGGCAGCAAACGGACCGTTCACGTGACGCATCAATTTGGGTACCTGACCAGTGCGGGTCATGGTATGCCACTGATCCCGGATTCTTCCCGTGTTGAGCACCAGGGAAGAATTGGTAGCCGATTCCATATCCGGGAGCCTGGCCGTTACCGGGACCAATCTCGCTTTGGTGTCGCCGGTAAAAAACAGGCCATTGTCGAACAGCCTCTGAGAACCCCGGGGATTGGCCCTGGCTATCGGCCATTGAACGGGTTCCAGTTCGTCATACTGCAGTTCGCTGAGATGCTGCAGTGCACTGATATCGAAAGCGCGGTGACCAGCGTTTTCGAAACCTGACAAAGCAGCGTGTTCAATAAAAATATCTCTTGGCGAGGAATAGGTAAATGCATCGCCATGTCCCAACCTGCGGGCTATATCGCAAATAATCTGCCAGTCGTGGCGCGCTTCACCAGCCGGCGGGAAAAACGCCCGCTGTCGCGATATGCGTCGTTCAGAGTTCGTGACGGTTCCATCTTTCTCTCCCCAGGGCGTGGCGGGCAACAGAATATCCGCAAGCCTGTTGGTATCGGTGTCTCGATTGCAATCCGACACGATCACCAGTTCACACCGGTCCAGCGCTCTTCTGATCCGATCGGAATCCGGCAGGCTGACCGCGGGATTGGTGGCCATGATCCAGACCGCCTTGACTTTGCCAGCTTCAATGGCATCGAACAGGTCGATGGCTTTTAAACCGGGCTTGCGGGCAATATTCGGTGCCCGCCAGAAGCGCGCCACGCGGTCAACATCAGACTCGTCAAATTCCATGTGAGCGGCCAACTGGTTGGCCAGCCCGCCAACCTCTCTGCCGCCCATCGCATTGGGTTGTCCCGTTATTGAGAATGGGCCGCTACCGGGTTTACCCAGTTTACCCGTAACCAGGTGACAATTAATGATAGCGTTACACTTGTCAGTACCGGTTGCTGACTGATTGATGCCCTGTGAATAAAAACTGACTACCCGCCGGTTGCCGGCGAACAACCTGTAGAACTTCAACAACTCCGATTCATTCAGTCCGGTGGCTTCTGCAACTGCCTCGAGCCCGCAATCTTCTGCCTCCGCCAGGGTGGCATCCAGTCCGCCACAGAAACGTGCGACGTATTCCGGATTCCAGTGACCATTTTTAACCAGGTATCGAAGTAAACCATTAAACAGAAACGCGTCGGAACCCGGAGCCAGTTGCAAGTGCAGGTCAGCCATTTCACTGGTGGCTGTCTGTCGGGGATCGATGACCACCAATTGCATGTCTGGTCTCTGTGCCCGTGCAGCGCAAATTCGCTGGAACAATACCGGATGGGTCCAGGCAGCATTGGAACCGATCATGATCAGCAGATCGCAAGTCTCAAGATCCCGGTAATCACAGGGCACGGTATCCGTACCGAATGCACGTTTGTATCCAGCTACAGCGGATGCCATGCACAGCCGTGAATTGGTATCCACATTGGCCGTACCGATAAACCCTTTCATCAGCTTGTTGGCTACATAGTAATCCTCGGTCAAAAGTTGACCGGAAAGGTAAAACGACACCGAATCAGGTCCGTGTGCCTCAATCAGTTTGTTGAGCCGGCTGGCAACAGTGGCAAGGGCATGGTCCCAGCTGGCACGATGGCCATCCACTTCAGGGTACAACAGCCGGTTCTGAATGCCGACCGTCTGGTCCAACGCCGACCCTTTGACGCAAAGTCTTCCCTGGTTGGCCGGATGTTCTTTGCTGCCCTGAACCGATATATTTCGTGGACCGTCAACTTTAACATCGACACCGCAGCCGACACCGCAGTACGGACACGTGGTTTTATTGCACAACCTGGACTGACTATTCATTCGTCATTATCAACTGTGTAGGGAGACAAAAACCGTGTCATCGACCAGTTGCACATGGTAGTACTTTACTGAAATTGTGGGGTCTTCAAGACAATGTCCATCAGTCAGGCTGAAGTGTTGTTTGTACAACGGAGAAGCAACCACCAGTTGACCCTCGATATCACCGACAATACCCCGTGACAGGACATTGGCCTTGCCAATCGGGTCACGGTTTTCCACGGCATAAATAACCGGGTCCTCGTCGGGCAGGTAGAAAAGCGCCACCTGTTGCCCGGCAATCAATGCACAGACACCGCTTCCGGGGATCAGGTCATCCCGGTGACATACCGGCAGCAGATCGTTTCTCTCTTGGCCGATCGACATCATTTTGTTCATCAGCTCAGCACCTCCATTTTTTCTTCCTCCTTCGCCGGCCTTGGCTGCCCGCGTTCCCTGACGAACACCACGCTGTCGTCTTCGTCTGTCGAGTTAACAAATTGACGAAAGCGTTTCAGCTTCTGCGGATCCGCTATGGTGGCTTTCCACTCACACTGGTAGGTGCCGACAATATTGGCCATCTGCCGCTCGAGTTCTTCTCCGATATCCAGGCTGTCCTCAATGACAACTTTCTTGAGGTAGTCCAGTCCACCTTCCAGGTTTTCCATCCAGACCGAAGTACGTTGCAGGCGGCCTGCAGTACGGATATAGAACATGAGGAAGCGATCGATATATCGAATCAGTGTCCTGTCATCAAGATCCGTGGCAAACAGGTCGGCATGTCTTGGTCGCATACCGCCATTTCCACACACGTAAAGGTTCCAGCCTTTCTCAGTAGCGATAACACCGAAATCCTTGGACTGGGCTTCAGCGCACTCGCGGGTACAACCGGAGACGGCCGACTTTATCTTGTGGGGAGCACGCAGCCCCTTGTAACGATTTTCGATGTAGATCGCCATACCGACACTGTCCTGTACCCCATAACGACACCAGCTGCTGCCGACGCATGATTTAACCGTGCGCAGCGCCTTGCCATAGGCGTGCCCGGTTTCAAATCCGGCTTCCACGAGTTCATTCCAGATATCGGGCAGCTGGTCCAGCCTGGCGCCAAAGAGATCTATCCGCTGACCACCGGTAATCTTTGTGTAAAGATCATATTTCCTGGCGACACCACCAATTACCAACAGTTTTTCAGGTGTAATCTCTCCGCCGGCTATTCGCGGGACAACCGAATACGTGCCGTCTTTCTGCATGTTGGCCATGAAAGTGTCATTGGTGTCCTGCAGCGGGATGTGAGGAGTAGCGAGAATATGTTCATTCCATAATGAAGCAAGTATGGATGCCACCGCCGGTTTACAGATATCACATCCACGGCCGGAGCCCCTGAGCTGCAGTAAATCAGCAAAAGTTTTTATTTCTTCAACCTGGCAAATATGAAACAGCTCCTGACGACTGAACGCGAAGTGTTCACAGAGGTGGTTGTTGACAGTAATTCCGCGCCTTGCCAGTTCCTCGTCAACCACGGACTTGAGCAAAGTCGCACAACCGCCACAACCGGTACTCGCTGCTGTAGCGACTTTGACGTCTCCCAGTGATTCGGCACCCGCGTCCATCACCTCGATGATTCTGCCCTTGCTGACATTGTGGCAGGAGCAGATTGTTGCGTTCAGCGGTAGCGAGCCGGCATTCAACACCGGCTTATCGGCAGTATTTGGCAGGATAAGCGATTCGGGTTCATCGGGCAGTTCAATGCCGTTCAAATAAAACTGCAGCAAGGTGTCGTAGTCCTGGCAGTCACCCACCAGTACCGCACCAAGTAGTCGTTTGCCATCGGCGGAGACATTGATTCGTTTGTAAACCCTGGCCTTTTCGTTGGCGTATTGAAAACTCGGGCCGTCATTGTCGATACCCCGGGCATCGCCGATGGAGCCGACATCGACACCCAGCAGCTTGAGCTTGGTACTCATGTCGGCACCTTGAAATGCCACTTTCTCAGCGGTCAATTGGCTGACTGCTGCATCCGCCATTCGGTAGCCCGGTGCCACCAGGCCGAAAACCCGGTTGCCGAAAGACGCACATTCACCGATGGCAAAAATATCCGAATCGCTGGTGCGACAATGGTAATCGATGATCACTCCACCTCGATCGGCAATCTCCAGATCCGCATCTCGAGCCAGGCTGTCCTGTGGACGAATGCCCGCCGAGAAAACCACCAGGTCGGTAGCCAGTTCAGTTTCGTCGGCGAATAACAGGCGGAATCTTGACCCGTTACCCCGGGTGATCTGCTTTGTCTCCTTGCCGGTATGTACCCGTACCCCCAATTCTTCGACCATCATCTGCAAGAACTCACTGCCCCGCGGATCCAGCTGAACGTTCATGAGTCCATTGGCAAACTCCACAACATGAGTTTCGAGGCCCAGGTTCTGCAGTGCATTGGCACATTCCAGCCCCAGCAATCCACCTCCTATGACGGTAGCGGAGCGCGCGTGCTTGGCCTCGGCCTGGATCATGCCAAGATCGTCTATGGTGCGGTATTCCAGGCAACCTTTGAGATTTGCGCCGGGGATTGGCGGGACAAAGGGATAGGAGCCGGTGGCAAGTACCAGTTTGTCGTAGTCAAATTGCCGCCCCAGTGACGTAGTCACCGTCTTCTTTTCCCGGTCGATTCTCATCACCGGGTCTCCAAAGCAGGCTTCAATTCCCAGGTCCTGATAATACTCTCGCGTAGTCAGGGCAAGGTCTTCCGGACGCTTCCCGGAAAAGACTTCAGAAAGATGGACCCGGTCGTAGGCCGGTCGCGGTTCACCGCCAAGAACGGTAATACTGAAGTTCTCAGGAAGGGCAGCCAGTTTATCCACATAGTAATGACCCACCATGCCGTTGCCGACTACGACAATCTTTTTACTCATGTTTCATCCCTTATTGGTTCGAAGCAAGGTCTGTAGTTGTCAGATCCGCTTGACCGGATTGACTGTCAAACATCAACCGCCCGGATCGGACAGGTATATTCCCCGCCATCAGCGAGTCATAGAAACTGCTCAGCCGTCGATCTCCCACCAGCATGTACCCCGTCAGTCTGTCATCATCAAAGATAAGCCTGCGGTAGACCCCTGCGTCCTTATCGATCAGGGTTTGACTGGTAGTGGTGCCGGAATCCCGGGGAGTTCCCGAAGAAACAACCGAGATTCCGGAAATTTTCAGACTTGTGCTGCTGTTGCTGTAGACAAACGGGCGACAGATTCTGTCGGCCAGGTTTGCCGCCAACACGCGGGCCTGTTGGTAAATTGGAGCGACCAGGCCAAACAGCTGGCCATTCATTTCGCAGCACTCGCCCAATGCAAAGATATTCCGGTCTGATGTGGCCAGGCGGTCGTCGACCAGGACACCCCGTGCACAGGAAATGCCCGAGCGTTCCGCCAGTTGTTTATTGGGTACCACGCCGGCAGCGACCAACAGCAATTCACAATCCAGCCGTTCTCCCGATGATAGGGTGACAGCCCTGGGGTATCGTTGTCCGCTTTCAATTTGCTCGGGAATGACCCCCAGACGAAATGCCATGCCGCGCCTGGTCAGTGCACCTTGCAGTATCCTGGCGCCGGCATCATCCAGCTGACGTGGCATCAGTCGGGCCTCGCGATTAATGACGATGACTTCGCAACCCAGATTCAATAAGCCGGTGGCTGCTTCGAGACCTAACAGGCCACCACCGATTATCACTGCCTTGCTACCGGAACGGGCTGCTGCGCGAATTTCCTTAAGGTCCTGGAAATTGCGAAACGTCAGGACTCCTGGAGCATCGCTTCCCGGAATCGGGGGAAGATACGGTTGTGATCCTGTGGCAAGCACGAGCTTGTCATACTTGCCTGATCTTCCGGTACTGGTGATAAAAGTACGTGACTGCCTGTCGATACCGGTAACGGCTTCGCCGGTGCACAGGCGGATACCCTGTTCCGCGTACCAGTCATTGTCGAGCAACGTCAGTTCAGCCTCGGTTTTGTCACCGGAAAGCAATGACGACAGCAGGATGCGATTGTAGCTGGGCATTGGTTCTTCGCCGATAATTTCAATCTGGTAATCCGCCCCGCAGTCAACCAGTTCGGAAACCAGACGGGCTGTCGCCATTCCCGCGCCAACTATTACCAATCTGGCCATTCGTCAGGCCGCCCTGCCGCTGGATTCCACACGGTCTTTCCCGGTGTACTCCCGTTTTTTCGTTACCGACGGGATTTTCTGCTTGTCATAAAGGAATCGAAGAACCTGTTGTCGCAATTGGTTGAATGCCTGGCTTTCCGATAATTCCAGCCGGTCTCGCGGCCGCGCAAGGTCAACGTCCAGTACTTGTCCGATGGTGGCTTCAGGGCCATTGGTCATCATAACGATGCGATCTGACAGCAGTACCGCCTCATCGACATCATGGGTAATCATGATGACGGTATTATCCTGGCGATGCTGAATCTCCATCAGGGAATCCTGCAGGTGTGCCCGCGTCAGTGCATCCAGGGCGCCGAAGGGTTCGTCCATCAGTAGCACCTTGGGCTGCATCGCCAGGCAACGGGCAATTCCCACCCGCTGCTTCATGCCTCCTGAAATTTCATGGGGCATTTTTTTCAGGGCGTGACCCATGTGCACCAACTCCAGGTTGTGGACAATCCAGTCCTGCATCTCGGCCCTGGTTTTTCTACCCTTGAAAACCTGTTTGACCGCCAGTTCGACATTTTCGAAAACGGTCATCCACGGCAGCAGTGCGTGATTCTGAAATACCACCGCCCGATCCGGCCCCGGTGTATTCACTTCCCTGCCTTCCAGAATGACCCCGCCCTCCGAGGCATTGAGCAGACCGGCGACCATGTTGAGTACGGTTGATTTACCGCAGCCGGAGTGGCCAATCAGCGAGATAAATTCGCCTTTATCAATCTTGAGGTTTACTTCATTCAGGGCGCGGAAAATTCCGCTTTCGGATTTGAATTCCATGCTTACATTGCTGATTTCGAGATATGCTCTCATTTTCATTCTCCTACCGCATTACCGATTGCTTGTCCCAGCTTGCCTTGCGTTGCAGCAGCAGCATTAACTTGTCCAGCGCGAAACCAATCAGTCCGATGACCAGTACTGCTACCATGATACGGCCCATTGAATCTGAGCTGCCGTTCTGGAACTCGTCCCAGATAAACTTGCCCAGTCCTGGGTTTTGAGCAAGCATCTCCGCTGCAATCAGTACCATCCAGCCGGTTGCCAGGGACAGCCGCATTCCGGTAAAAATCATTGGTATGGCCGAAGGAATAACGATTTTCTGTATGTGTTTGAAGGGAGACAACTGGATTACTCTGCTAACGTTGACAAGATCCCTGTTTACCGAGGTGACGCCAACGATAGTGTTGATGACCGTTGGCCACAGGCAGCAGAGTGCAACTGTTATCGCCGAATTTAGAAACGCTTTGTCAAAAAATGGCTCTTCCGAAATATAGAGCGCACTTACCACCATGGTTACCAGCGGCAGCCAGGCCAGCGGCGATACTGGTTTGAATATCTGAATTATTGGATTTATTGCGGTATACAGTGAATCACTCAGACCACACACAATACCCAACGGAACCGCTATCGCAGTTGCAATGGTAAAACCGAATGCGACTGTCAACAGGCTGGTGATTACCTGTTCGATGAAAGTGGGAGAGCCGGTGTATTCGCGCCAGCGAACCTCTGCATCAGGATTCTCCGCCAGTCTGGCCTGGTTTCTCTCGTCCAGGCGCTGGTAAAAAGCGGTCTCACGTTCTTTTTCCCGCTGGTAGTCTTCGACAAGATTCTGCACCTGTTCCCAGACCTGCACCGGACCGGGAAACTGACCCAGGGATGTTTCGATATTGTTTGCCGAAGCCTGCCATACCAGCAGGAACGCCAGGATACCCATCACCGACAGAGAAATAGTTTTCAAACTGCGAGTGAGTGCGGTGTTGACTTTGACGTTCCAGGCCGACGATCTGGAAAAGGTCGCCTGAATTACCGATGTGTCTGCCATTGCTCTGTCTCCTTGTCCCGGGGCGCTCTGCAGCGAAATACATCGAACTACAGAATTTCGTCTTTCAGACCGATTGCCAGCGAATTTAGGTAGTCGTTTGGTTGACTCCCATCGAAAATCACGCCATCCAGAAATTCCTTCTGGGGTGGACGGTATCCGGTCTCCGAATCGAAGTCGGGAAACTCTTCGTCGGTAAAAAGACCCTGGGCGATCAGTTCTTCGGCAGCCAACCGATAGAGGTCAGGTCGATAAACGTCTCTGGCCGTTTCAAAATACCAGTCATCAGATTGGGGCTCGGCAATCTGTCCCCAGCGACGCATCTGGGTCAGGAACCAGATAGCGTCTGAATAATAGGGATACGTGGCGTTGTAGCGAAAGAACACGTTAAAGTCCGGTACGGCACGTTTGTCACCCTTTTCATATTCAAACGTTCCGGTCATGCTGTTGGCGATTACGTCACGATCAGCACCTACATATTCCCGTCGTGAAAGCATCTCCACGGCTTCATCGCGATTTGCGTTATCATTTGCGTCGAGCCATCGAGCAGCTCGTAACAGTGCCTTGACGATACGTACGGTGGTATTTGGGAACTGTTCGGTAAATTCCCTGGTCATACCGAACACCTTTTCCGGATTATTCTTCCAGATCTCGTAATCCGTAATGACCGGCACTCCTATTCCCCTGAAGACTGCCTGTTGATTCCATGGTTCACCGACGCAATATCCAAAAATAGTTCCTGCTTCCAGGGTTGCCGGCATCTGCGGTGGAGGGGTGACGGATAAGAGCACATCGGCTTCCAGCATGCCCGACGTATCACCTCGATGTGGTGCGTAGTAGCCCGGATGAATCCCTCCGGCTGCCAGCCAGTAACGCAACTCGTAGTTGTGTGTGGATACCGGGAAAACCATGCCCATGTTGAATGGCTCGCCACGGTCGAGGTAGCTGTCAACCACCGGCTTGAGATAGTCTGCTTTAATCGGGTGTACAGGTTTGCCATTTTCGTGGGGAATAAGCGGCTTCATCTGTTGCCATATTTCATTGGCAACGGTAATCCCGTTGCCATTCAGATCCATGCTGAATGGAGTGACAATGTGAGCTTTGGTACCGTAGCCGATAGTCGCTGCCAGGGGTTGTCCGGCCAGCATGTGAGCCCCGTCAAGCTGACCATCGATAACGCCGTCGAGCAGAACTTTCCAGTTCGCCTGGGCCTCTATGGTCACGTACAGCCCTTCATCTTCGAAGTAGCCGAGTTCATAGGCCACGGCCAGAGGCGCCATGTCTGTCAGCTTGATAAATCCGAAAGTGAGCTCATCTTTTTCCGGGGGGCCAAGTTCGGCCGAAACGGGTCTGCAGAGTACAAGCAGAATAACGAAGACAAAAACGGTGAACGGTTGGGACACGTTTATCAATCTGACTGCTTTCATCATTACCTCATATCGATGATTAATTCTGGAAACTCAGATCAGTTCCATGGGTATTCTTCTCGAGTCTGTCGCGCGCCTTGATAGTGAACCCGACTGGAAGATTGAATAAGCATAGAATTGATCAGAAGTTCGCTGATTCCAAAAAAAATGCCCACGCAGTCTGTGACTGCGTGGGCATCATTACCCTGTTGTCCCGACATGACAGGTCCCGGTGTTTCAATCGTGGTCCGCGAAGAACCAGTCATGGGCATCGGTGTCAGTTCGGTTACTGATTTTCGGTACACAATATGTGTATGCATTTCCTGTGCCAGCCCTGTCCATGCCAATGTATTCGCCTGGTCACAGTACCGTTCAACCGTACTCCGACCAGGCGGCACCCCCTGTTCGGATAATCCTAATTCAGCAGTATCCTGAGTTCGTCCTTTAACCGTATGCTGGCGAATATAAAGGATTTTAATGATCAGTAATGACTTTGATCCGCTCGTACCAACAGCAGGATTTACCGGTATTTGTCCCGGTAGCCTTGTCGCATTTGTCCTCAGGTACGACTGTTACGGTTGTTACATCAATCCTGATCGGACATTTTCAGGGCAGGCAACGATGCCCGGTTTTGATTCATTGCGGCTGAGTTTGCTCTTTTTCGGGGCCTGACGAAGGGGGTTGATAGTCGGATGCCGGAATCGGTAGATTCAGGATGCGCGCGGCTTCTCGATAAAGGTCTGGGCGATAGCACCGTTGCACAAGGATGCCGATTTGTTCCGCGGCAATGGGACGAGCCAGCGCAGCGGCGCATTGGCCCGTTACCCACTCGGCATGGGAGCGCCAGGGAAAACAGGAATGATGCCGCCAGAACACGTGAAAATCAGCTATTTCATGGATGCTGCCCTGCTTGCTGAAACTGAGCCGGCCCAGCAAGGAGGGCAACAGGACGCTGGTGGGCAGGTCAAGGTATTCTTTTCTCGCCAGAATCTGTGCAGCCTGTTCCCGTTGGGCTTTTTCTGCCAGGCATCGACAGGCCTTCATCAACGCCAATCGAAGTCGCAGGTGGGTGGCTGGATGAGCATCATGCCATGCTTCCGTGACCCCAAGTACTTTTTCAGGAGTATTGGTGCAGACCTGATATCCCGTGGCGACAATGCAACCAATGCCACGAGCAACTGCCACCGTGTTCCAGGGTTCTCCCACGCAATACCCATCGATGATACCCCGGCTCAGGCTATCGCACATCTGTTCGGGCGGCAGCACAATGATCCGGACATCCCGATCAGGATTAATGCCGCTATCACGTAACCATTTTCGCAAAAGTATCGTGTGCATGGAAAACAGGTGCACGGTGGCGAGCGTGAATGCCGGAACACCCGGGCCCCGGTCGATAGCCTTTCGCAGTGACGATGCCACGACGGCGGGATCCTGCAGTTCACTACCAGGGTCCAGTCCGAGGGCAGCCACCAGGCTGTTGGACAGTGTAATGGCATTGCCATTAAGGCTAAGCACCAGTCCGGTAAGTATATTCGCTCGTAAACCGCCGGCACCATATGTTGTCATCATGGGTAGCGGCGACAACAGCTGGGCTGCGTCCAGATCATTCATGACCAGCCGGTCGCGCAGATTGGCCCAGGACACTTCCCTGATAAGATCGACTTCCAGGCCAAACTCGGCAAACAGGTTCAACTCGTTTGCCACTACCAGTGGGGCACTGTCGGTCAATCGCATGTAGCCCAGGGTAAGTCTGGTTTTTTCTGCTGGCGGAAGTGCCTCAGTCGGATTCATGGGTCAGTCCCCAATGTCGTTATAACGGTTCGTGCAACGTCGCTTAGCTTGAGATTGTTATCCATTGCTATCCTGGTAAGCAGTTTGTGTGCACTTTCTTCATTCAGTCGTTTGCGGCTCATTAACAGTTGCTTGGCCTGTGCAACCAGTTTTTGATCTTCAAGCTGAGACCTGGCCTGTTGAAGTTGATTCCGCAATGATTGAAAAGAACGAAACTGCTCGAGGGCTATGTCGATAAGGGGCTTGACCTTTTCGGGATTGATTCCTTCCATAAGGTAAGTACTTATGCCGGCCCGAAACGCCTGGCGGATATAGTCAGGATCATCTTCCTGGGAGAACATCACCATGGGAGTGGGATTGTGGTCATTCACCACGGCCAGGCTTTCGAGAATATCCCTGCCCGGGAACTGAAGATTGATCAACACCACATCGGGGCGCTGCTGTTCAACCTGGAACAGCAGCGCCGAATTGGAAGAAACAATGGACAACACTTCGAAACCGGACGCAACGAGGCTTTCTTCCACGGAAGCAGCACGGTCCACGTCATCGTCGACCAGCATGACTCGAAGTGATTGTCTTGAATGTGTTGACTTCAACTGATTTGTGATTCAGCAGTGAATTGACCAGCAACACACTGCTCCCTTAGTTCAATCAAGCGATAAAACGCCTCCGATGGCATTGTGAAGCAATTAAAATGCCACAATTAGACTGAACCAAAGTTTTTCCGTATCAACCTTGTAGCCGTCTTCGTCATAAGTCGCATATTTGAATTCAAGGCTGAAGTTTGAATTGATGGGGTAGCCGGCGATCAGGTCCCATTCCCCCCCGTAATCTGCGCCGCCCTCGTCGGCCTGGAAATCGTGATAGGTGGCTGACAGCCTGAGGGCGCCAATCTCGCCGGATACGGTTGCGTAACGATCTTCGATGCCGTCAGCCGGCGTGGCCAGGAACATATCTGCCCAGCCCTGGAATATATGCAGAGTAGCCAGGGGCGTGATGAATGCACTACGGCCACCGTCACTTCCCAGTAATTCGTATCCTGCCAGTAGATTCACCTTGTCAATTTTGAAACCGGCTTCCAGCGAAAGGTAGCTTGCATCGTAGGATTGCGGGTTTCTACCCCGATCCGACTGTCTGGCTACACTACTTTGCAGTGTAATAGGTCCGAGTGATCCGGAATAGGACATCCCGAAAGTAGTGGTAGAAAGCGCAGCAGCCTCATCGAATTCCAGAATATAGGCAAAGGCACCGACATCACCCCACGGATATTTCAGTGTCAACGTGGAAAGATGGGAGTTGCCATCGAGATCTCTCAACTGCGCGCTGTTCCCGGAACCGCCAAAAATACGATTGACATTCCAGACGTAACTGTAATCTGCATCCAGTTGGGGACTGCGAAAGCGATATCCCACCGCATCGTAGGTCTGTTCATTCTGGCGCCAGCCCACACCGCCGACAAAGCGCTGACCGCTGTGAAGAATGCGCTGTCGTCCCAGAATTACTTGTTGCTGTTCATTAAAATTGTAACCAATAAGGGCCTGATTGACTTCGGATCCCACCGGGTCGGCTATCACCGAGTAATTCCCGCGGTATCTGTCCGTTATGAAGGAATCGTAGCGATCAGATCCAAGGGCGACCACGTTGTCAAATTCCACAAGCCCGGAAAATCCCGCCAGGTTACCGGTCCGCAGCGTCAGCCGTGACCTCAGAGTATTGGCAGCAGCGTCCTCAAGCACATTATCCTGCTTCACCGTTTCGCGACGCAGTCTCATCGAAACATCAATATTCCCACCAGAGAGAAATTCGGTGAAAGCATTGTCCGGTGATTGTGCGTGAGAAACTCCAACGGAGATAACGCTGAAAATGATTATAAAAAAGACATACAGTTTTGGCCTGAACATTCCTGATCTCCTGACGGACAAAAAAAGCCCGCTGCTCTGTTGAAGAGCAGCGGGCTTCATTACCCGTGTTGACTTTAATTACTAAAACGTTAGGCGTACAACTTTTGTGCCAAGTGCAAGCGAACAGAAAAAAATCTGCTAACAATTTGTTTTATCTACAAATAGGTCCAAGAAAATACTAAAAGAAAAGCGCAGTACGGATTTCCGACTGATAAAGTCTGCCCCCTTGATAGGCAATTTCCCGAAATTGCACTCATGGAGTGCAGGCCCAGAGAAGCAGAATGAAAAGTAGCAGGGAAACACCCTGCCAGAATGCCACGGGATTCCGTTCCACCAGTGGTGGACGGCTTCGTTTCAGAAAGGCGGGATTGGGGTTCCGCAGGTCAAAGAGAAACTCTGATATCAGTGCGTAACGCTTCAGTGGATCAGGGTGCAATGCTTTCTTCAGCGTAAAGTCTATCCAGGGCGGTATTTCGCGATCGGCATTCAGTACGGAACGATAAACAAGCCTGTGTTGAGCCGCTCGGGTCCGTGTCCTGGCGACGTCGGCTCCATAGGGAAACTTGCCGGAGAGCATATGGTAAGTAATGACTCCCAGAGAATAAAGATCTGAACACTGGGTCCCACCTTCACCAAGAAAATATTCAGGAGCGGTGTACAGTGGTGTACCCTGAATGTGAAACTGTTGAATGGGCGTGTCTATTTCGGCGATTCCCGCCACCAGCGCGGAGCCGAAATCGATGATTTTGACGGTACCGTTTCCGTCGATCAGGATATTTTCCGGTCTAAGGTCCTGATGCAGCATTTCCAGTCGATGAAAGGCCTGCAGTCCACTGGCAATCTGGGCGACTATATTCCTTACGGTTTCAAGGTCTGGACGAGGATTATCCACCAGCCACTGCGCGAGGGATCGACCTTCGACATATTCAGTGGTCGTATACAGGAATCTGCGTGTGCCTGTTGATGGCACGGACTTCAGTACATGAGGACTGCTAATCCGCCTGGCTACCCATTCTTCCATCAGGAAGCGCTCCAGATATGCCTGGTCCTCGCCTAGGTCCACGGACGGCGTTTTAATTACCACCTGTCGTTTCGAATTGTCATCGATGGCGAGGTAAACATGGCTACGGTTACCGCCATGCAGCTTTCTTACGATTGTGTAGCTATCGAGTTTTCGGCCGTCTTCCAGTACCGGTGGCAGCGGTAGAGTAGACACCTGCTGGTAAATCTCGCCAACATTTTTGTCTGGTAGCTCAACAACGCGTGCAATCTGACAGGTGATATTATCTTCACTGCCTTTGTTGTAAGCGTTTTCAACGATCGATTTTGCCAGTCGGTCTAAATCCCCATAGTCAGTATCATTGTGAAGGGTCGATTTCACGAACTGATTATCGATATATTCATGGACGCCGTCCGTAACCAGCACGTAAATTTCACCGACTTCCACCGGTACTTCGATATAGTCAATATCCGGCCTTGCGTTAACACCCAGGGCCCGGCTCAGGAAACTTTCTTCAGACGATACGACTACCCGATGATCGGTAGTCAACTGTTCCAGAAAACCGTTAACTACGCGATAAACCCGAGCGTCGCCTACATGAAAAATATGGGCGGTAGTTGACTTGAAAATCAGGGCGGTGAATGTGCAGACGTAGCCCTTGTCCTTATTGTAGCGTCCTTCATGACTGTGGCAGGTCTGAGAGTAAAGCCAGGAATTGGTAGCGGCAATTACCCGTAATGCGGACGTCTTTACCGTCCAGGCTTCGGTAGTGCAGTAGTAATCTTCGAGAAACGAAGTGACCGCAGTTTCACTGGCTACGTGCCCTACCGAACTGCTGCTGATGCCGTCAGCAAGGGCGATAGCAATTCCTTTGCTGCTCAGCAGCGGCTCTTGCGGCGTTATGAGGCCGTGAAAATCCTGGTTACAATCCTTGCGTCCCCGGCTCGAATACTGCCCGATAGATACCCTAAGTTGTTTTGACATAATGATTGGCTCGGACTGAACTCCCTCCGGACCACCCGCCGAATACACCGTAGCTGGCTGGCGAGGGGAGCCAACCCCAGGTTTTGACAATCAACGAAGTTATCGCCCCTGGGGCGGACTGCGTTACCAGCTCGTGTAAGGAAGAAACTTGCCATTCATCGTGACCAGAACACGATCACCCCTGTCGTCTTTTATCTTTTCGATATCCATAGAGAAGTCAATGGCGCTCATGATTCCGTCGCCAAATTTTTCCTGGATGACCTCCTTCAGCGTCTGCCCGTAGACTCCGACGATTTCATAAAAGCGATAGATCAGGGGGTCTGTCGGCACAGCCTGTACCCACAGCTTGGTCGGAAATGCAGCCAGCGCCACCGCGACTTCCGCGTCGAGGCCGAGGTACTCGGTAATGGCTATGGCCTTGTCTTTGGGGGCACTGTTCATGCCCAGGCAGGCCGAGGCCAGCCAGACAGGCGAAAGTTTCAGATCTTTCCCCATCGTTTCCCAGGGTAAGGTTTTTCGCTGCCTTGGTGCTGACTATCAGATCGGTCATGGTTTGCTTGTTCACGGGGTTTTCCTCCAATTCCAGGTCTGCCTGGCAGTTATGCGAATTTGGTTTCCTGGCTGAGAGGTGAGACGATTGTCGCCTTGCGACCAGGCGCGGTTCTCACGTGAGTTGTGTAAAGCGTCAATCCAGTGAAGGCAATGCCACCCACCAGGTTGCCAAGCGCCGTGGGAATTTCGTTCCATAAAAAATAGTCAGCGATTGAGAAGTCGCCACCCATGATCAATGCGAAAGGGAACAGGAACATATTGACTACAGAATGTTCGAAGGTCATGTAAAAAAATACGAATATCGGCATCCACATGGCAATCACCTTGCCACTTACATGGGTTGATATCATCGCGCCTACCACTCCGGTAGAAACCATCCAGTTGCACAACATTCCGCGGATAAAGATAGTGAACCAGCCAGCCAGACCATACTGAGCATAGCCCAGCGTCCGCGCTTCACCGATACCCGCAACATTTTGAGCAATGGCACCACCATCTGTATTGAAGCCGTTGGTAAAAACGAATGCCATCAGTATCGCGGTAGTAAGCGCACCGCCAAAATTGCCAAGAAAAACCAGGCCCCAGTTACGCAGTACTCCGCCTACCGTTACTCCGGGCCGCTTGTCCAGCAGTGCCAGCGGACAGAGGACGAAGACGCCGGTCAACAGGTCGAAACCAAGCAGGTAGAGCATGCAGAAGCCGACGGGAAACAGTATGGCTCCCAGCAGGGGATTTCCGGTATTGGTGGTAATTGATATGGCGAATACTGCCGCGAGCGCCAGAATGGCTCCGGCCATAAAGGCTCTGATTACCGTATCCCTTGCGGACATGAATATTTTCGATTCACCCGCGTCCACCATTTTGGTAGCGAATTCTGAAGGTGCTAAATAGGCCATGATTTTCTCCTGCGCTAACAGTAGGCTGTTTTCAATAGTCAAAAAAAAAGGTGCTGGGAGGCTGTTAAGCCCCAAGCACCTTTGCCTGGCATGTCCAGATTGCTGACGGACATGACGTGCCAGGAATCTGCACTTACCGTGCCAGGTTTTTAACTAATTGAATTTCAGTACTATCCCTCCTTCTCGTGGTTTATGGTGGAGATCTGTAGAGCCGGATTGGTGCAGTGATCGGGTGCGATGCACTTTGTGGGAGCAGCCTGGTCATGTCTATTGTCAGGAAAAGTATCATTTACTGTCCCGGTGAGCCGACTGAAAATTCCAGGGAGACCCGTGTCTGCCAGTGTCGGATCATCAGTTTCCCGGGGTAAAGCTGACCAGTTCTTCCCGGCTGTCTTCTTCCAGGTCGATTGTCAGTATATGGCCGGTCCCCGGCAGGTAGTACTTGGCTTCAGACACGTCGGGTTCCAGCGGCGTAGCCTCCAGGGTCTGCAGGCAGGAATTTTCACAGGCGAAGCCTGATTCGGTGGATTCATTCGCAGTTAACGTTTCGGTGAATCCGATATCCTCCGCTTCACCAATCCGATATTCCTGACGCAGGGTTTCACCCACTATGGGCATTGCCCGGAACAGGATGCCGGGCTTGGCACCGTCAACACCTGCCTCCCAGCTGCCTTCGATATCCGCGAGTTCACCGTCTTCATAGTTGCGTGACAGTTCGCCCATATACCAGACATTGCCGGCGATATCCTGGGCGTACCAGTCGAAGGTATCTTCCACCAGTTCCCCGTCTTCTTCGGCCACATCCCTGACAACAATGGCTTCTACTCCCATGATTTCGCGGGTTTCTTCCAGTACCGTCACCGTGATAATTTCATCTTCAGCCTCGTAGACCCATTCATTTCCCGGAATCAGCGGGAAAAAGGCATTGGGGTTGTTGGCAATATCGGCCACGCTGACGAACGTTGCCGGGTCAATCTGCGGATCGTATGGATCTTCGCCGAAAATTTCGCAGAGCTGTTCATGGGCCTCTTCGATATCGTCGCATTCTTCGAATCCCTCTTCACGTTCGGCGTGCGCGTCCTCCAGGCATTCCTCTCTTACTTCCGAGTTTGAGTAGTTGAAGCAATTGGCCATGGTGATGAAGAAGTCGTCTTTGACCCCTGCCTCGCAGGCATTGGCCTGGGCATCGGCGGTCATGGAGCAGGCGCCATCCCCTTCGATGGCTTCGGGCTGGTTTTCAGCAACCTCCAGTATCGATTGTTCGTCCAGTTGAAAGGTCAGCCCGCTGCCGGCTGGTGAAAACAGTTCGATTGCGTAGGCCAGGGTTTCGCCTTCCTCGTCCTCCACTTCCAGGTAAGGGATATTGAGGGTGATGTCACCATCTTCCTGGATTGCTTCGGGGTAGTCCTGGGCTGTAGTCGTGGTAGACAATATTCCGCAAGCCCAGAAAGTCATTATCGCTGCAAGCATTGGTATTCTCATGTCGGTATTCTCCGCTAGAGTTGAGTCAGATCGAGTCTTTTACGATTGAGCATGCTAATGCAGCAACCTAACTCCAGGCTTACCGCAACATTACCAGTCAGTAATGTTGAGAAACCTCTGATCAATTATGGAAGTGCTCGACAGGTCCCGCCAGTCGAGGCATCCCGGCGAGCCCACTGCCCTGTTGGCTTAAAAGGGTTACCTCGCCTTGGCAGGCCGACACCTGTCGGCGACAGGGCGCCTTGTCAGTCAACTCGTTTGGAAGCCAGAATAGTTACCTGATTACTAACCAGTGGAGAAAACAGCAGCAGGGCCAGCTAAAACACACCCGATGTCCATCCTTGAGTTTCTGATCGCATGGGACTGTGACTACGGACAGAGTGTTATACCGGCACCTTTCGATATACTATTTCACCTACGGGCTTGGCGGAAGACGGATGCGCAAACTGCTGGACATAATGAGGTACCTGGTTCACCGGATTGTTCCCCGACCGGTGATAGGGTTTGTTCGCAGGCGGATCCTGGTCCCTGCAAGACGTTTTCTGGGAAGACGTCTGCCGATTGCGATGATTACGGGCACCAAGGGTAAGACAACCACCACGCGCATGCTGGCCTTTATCCTGGAAAAGAGTGGACATCGCGTTGGTTTAACGTCAACAACCGGTATCGTAATCAACGGTCGCCAGGTCAATTCGATAGATTCATCCGGCTACCTGGGGGCTTCTCGCGTCGTAAACGACCCGGATATTACGGCGGCAGTGCTGGAAACAGCACGAGGTGACCTGTTACGCGTAGGGCTTTATCGTGATCGTTGTGACGTCGCCGCCCTGTTGAATGTTGCCAGGGAGCAGGTTGGCATGGATGGAATCGATACCCTGGAACAGATGGCGCGGCTGAAAAAAAGGGTCATTGATGCGGCGAGAAAGGCAGTTGTTCTCAACGCGGACGATCCTCGGTGTGCCGGGTTTATCGATCTTTATCCCACGGGGTTGTTGAAACTTTTTTCTCTTGATGAAAAAAATCCGGCTATCAGGCGACATAGGGAAAAAGGGGGTACTGCCTATTTTCTCGATAAGTCGGTTGAGGCCAACAGGATTCTGCGTGGAACCGGGCAGCAGGAAGAAGTACTGTTACCGCTGGCAGAACTTCCCTCCTGCATGAACGGAATTTTTCCGCAGAATATCGCCAACGCCATGGCGGCAGCGGCACTGGCCGAAGGCATGGGCGTCACGCTGGAGACGATCAGAAACGCGCTCAGCCGGTTTGAAAACAGCCTGGAAACATCGCCGGGCAGGTTTAACTTCATCGACGGTTATTCCCAGACTGTGCTCATCGATCACGCGGTGAATGTACCCGCCTGCACCAGCCTGGTGGAAAGCCTGCAGAATCTGCCGGTGTCCGGGCGCAGGATCTGTCTGATCGACAGCGTCGGTAACCGGCCGGCATGGCACTACGACGAAGTCGGGCGAATATTGGCCTCCTGGTTCGATATCGCCATCTGTTTTGAAACAGAAAACTATCGCCGGGGAAAGAGGCCGGGTCAGATTGCCGAATCGCTGCACGCAGGTTTTCTGCAGGGAGGCATGGCTGTGGAAAAGATTCACAAGGCCGGTGATACGGCCGAAGCCTTTAACCAGTTGTCGCAACTGGTGAAGCAGGACGATATGGTCGTTATCCTGATCTGCGGTGGTAATCCCTTTCCGGTCTTGCCCCTGCTGGAAAAGGCACTTGAACCGTTTACCAGGAAAGCACTCGAAAACCAACCGCCGCATGGAACCAGTCACCAGGGTCCACCATGTTAATAAGCGAACTCAGTGTTCAGGTAAGGGAATCCCATGTTGTCAAGCGGGCGTGCGTCGGGCCCTATCCGCTGTGGTTCCGGCACAATCAGCTGTCCGCCGTAGACAGGCAAGATGCTTCGCCATTCGTCATATCCGCCCTGTTACCTGCCATGCTGCTGGGAGAAGATATCGACGTGGCGGATGATCTCACCGTCTCCAGGAAGCTGGCGGAATCCATCGGGGAAATCCAGACGATAATTAACTGCTGGAACCCGGTTTTCAAGCAGGTCAGGCTTAATGCCAGGACCAGCGATGGCGGCTCTGATGACTTGGCTGAAAGTTCCGGAGGAGGAGAGCGTCCTGGCAAGGCCACCTTTTTTTCTGCCGGCGTAGACTCGCTGTATACGGCCATTCGGCATGACGAAGAACTTGATGCGTTGGTATTGATCAACGGGTTTGATTTCAACATGAGTGCGGAAGACTGGCGAAAAGCGATTGACAGAAGCCAGGCGCTGGCTTCGAGCCTGGGTAAACGTCTCGTACTGGTTGAAACCAACCTCAAGGAATTCACTGCCTGGTTCAATCTTTCAAGATACGCCAATTTCGGTGCGTCACTGGCCTCGATTGCAACCTTGCTGGACTTTCGCCAGGTTTTCATCAGCGGACACGGAACCTACGAGGAACTTCGACCGTCGGGTGTACATCCACTTATTGATCCACTCTGGTCAACGGAAAGCTGTTCGATTATTCACACTGGCCTGGAGGCAGACAGAACCGGCAAACTGAGACTAATCAGTCAATATCCAGAGTTGTTGTCGAAACTGTGGGTTTGCTGGAAGGATCCAGGTATCAATTGCGGCAGGTGCTCCAAGTGTGTGCGTTCCTATGTTGCCCTGCAATTGTGCGGCGTTGACGATTTCGAGTTCGAACAGCCTGTTTGCCTCAGCCAGGTTCGGGAACTGTCCATCGAGAACGACGAGATGTCGGGTTTCTACCGGGGCTTTCAACGGGATGCGCTGCGCGCCAGCGACCAGGAACTGGAGAGAGCCCTGACGCGTCTTCTGGTGAAGTACAAGGTCAAGCGATTTCTGCGAGAGGCTGACGCCTACCTTTTCAGGTCTTTCCTTACCCGACTGTGGAATCGGCGTCTTCCGCCGGAAGCCGATCTTGCGGATATCAGCGTGGTGCCGAGAAACTCCGACCCGATGATGCTGGACAAACTTATGAAGGCTCATCGCCACCGGGAACGCCTCGACAGCGTTCAGGAACGGGACATGGGGTCGGTTTTCTAACAGGCAGAAGCGGGCTGCTGGGACGGCGCTCTGGCTGCCGGTCGCAGATTTTCGGAAATTTCTGATTAATCTCAGAGACTGCGTTATTCAGTCAGTGCCGGGGCGATTACCTGGTACGAAGAATTGTCGATCCACCGGGCATACAATTCGGGAAAGCGCGTGGTGCCCAGACCATTGAGCCCGGGGCGTTCACACAGAATGAAACCGAACGTGGCCTGGGTTTCCACGATAACCGGGCCAGTGTCACAGATACCTATATCCCAGCCCAGAAAAGGGAAATCGCCTTCCACCTGTCGGTGAGCATCTTTCACCATGTCCATGGTTTCACGCCAGTGGGGAAGCCTGGTCCCGCTGATTCGCGCCCCGGTGTCCGGATGCGCGTCAAATTTCTCGAATAGCTTGTACTTGTAAACAGCCTGACCCAGTTCGCCATTTTCCAGGTTCACCGGACTGGCGATGCCACCGGCGCCGAAGTTATCGGCTACCGTATCGCCGATTGGCATTTTGAATACTGCGAGTATTACTTCGACTTCGCCCTCGGGTGACATGCCCGTTATTAAGCGGCAGGTACAGAACATCCCGTTTGACAGGTCTTTCAGCGTCGGATGATTCACTGAACGGTGCTGTAGCAGGTAAGGCTCGTCGCTGGCCATCTCCAGCAGCTTCCGACGCAGCCCCTCACCGTCCAGCAGGTCACCACGGGAACTGCGATAGCGGTTGTCGCCCAGCCATCGGAATCCGGTGAGGCCACGTCCTTCAAGACCAAGGTCAGGCTTGGCGATAATATCACAGCACGGCAGCTGCAGTTCATTGCCATCCACATCAACTATTTCCCCGTCTCGAACCAGCCCGATGTCCTCGAGCACGGGAAACCCCTTACGTTTCATTTGCTGATTGAAGACGTGCTTTTCATCCAGGTGCCGGTCGTTTCTACTGCCGTTGATGTAAGGCAGTAACGAGGTCATGGTATTTTCAAGCAGGAATGTACGGGAACTGGCCAGGTCCCGGTGGCGGTAAATTTCGAACAGGTAATAGATTTGTGGGCTGGTCCAGTAACGCAGCCCGATGGTCAGCAGATCCTTTAACTGGCCCGTGTAGGAGACGTTGAATTTGTCCCGGGTAGCCCGGGCATACAGATTGAACTGGGTGGCGGCTATGATAATCGCCCTAACCGGCCACAGCACCAGCATGGGAAAATACAACAGGCGGGAAAGCAGCAAGAAACCGCCAGACTCCCAACCGGGCTTGTAATGCCGGGATGCGACCTGCATTAACAGGTCCAGGCTGGTTTGCGGTTTTGTCCACAGCCACACAACGGGAGTCCTGCCCCAGGCTACGGTGAGTATCGTGGTAGCGAATCTCAGGATTCTCTTCATGGTTACAGCCTCCCTGCTGCAGGCGTTGCCAACACCGTTGCGGTTTTATTTTCGTTGTAGCCAAGTCGACAGCCTGGATCAACCTGGTGATCTTTCTGTTTTTATCGCGTTGAAAGTTTATTCCTTAAGGAACGTTTCCGCCAGTCCTCAATGGCCGCTTCCCGGTTTCAGTATCAATACAAAAAGCGTGAGTATGGCAGCTTCGATAAAATCGAAGTCAGCAGACTGGATTACCGCATTTTCCCCTCGGCGGAATTTACCTATAGTCAGGGTGGGTATTTAGAGGATTATCCGATGTCTACGGTTTCGATTTCCAACACCGTCGAGCCCGGAATGAACAGCCAGATAGAAGAGAAGATCTATCTGCTGATGGGGTCGTCTTTGACCAGCCTGCGTCTGATAGAGGCGGTGATCGAAGATGCGTCGCCTGCCGGTCAGCAAACCCCCCTGGTGGACTGCAAGGTGCGTGCCCTGGAACGTCATGGCAAATGGCACCTGGTCAGCAACCGCCAGCGTGATCCGATGCAGGCCCTGGACGGCGCGCTCAATCGCTTGCGGCGTTCCCTTGCGCGGAACAGGCAGCGGCGGGGAGCGGCCTGACCGCGGCACTGTTAATCATCTGTCAGTAATTTCCTGGCATTGTCGATAATGTGTTTGACCGCCGGATGGCGCAACTTGCGTTCCGGGGAAATAGCGTAGTAGGCCTCTTTCACGGGTATCAGGGGGCCCAGCGGCGTGACGTTGTACATCGCGCGGACTTCGCTGACCGTTGCCGCCGGAACCGGGAAAATACCCGAACCCGCCGCGCCGAACGCCTTCATCAGCGCACTGTCCTCAAATTCGGCCACTACAGTCGGCGTAATGTCCTGCTGCTCGAACCAGTCTTCCAGGCCTCTTCGTATGGGATTGTCCCGGGTTGGCAGCAGCATCGCCGCCCCGTGCAGCGAGCTGGGGAATTCCTTCTGGAAGCGTTTGACCAGATCCGATTTACCAAACATCTGGATCTCACTGTCACCCAGGGCATGGCTGAACGCCTTGACGTTAAGGCCCCCGGGAATGCTGCAGTCCGACAGGATAAGATCCAGCTTGTGGACTGCCAGGTCGCCCAGCAGGCTGTCCAGGCTTCCCTCGCGACATTCCAGGCGGACCGGCACGTCCGATCCAAGCACCGGGCTGAGTATTCGGTAGGCAATCAGTTTTGGAATGGCATTGACGATTCCGACTGTGAGCACGGCGGGAATGACGACGCGGCCTGTCTTTATCCGCGATGTCAGTTCGGATCCCAGGGTAAAAATTTCGTCTGCGTATTGGAAGACTAGGTGACCGGTTTCCGTCAGCACCAGTCCCCGACCGACGCGATTGAACAGGGGTTCACCCACGGCTTCCTCCAGCAGCTTCAACTGTCCGCTGATGGTCTGTGGAGTCAGGTGCAGGCTTTCGGTCGCCTTGGCGATGCTGCCCTCACTGGCCACGGTCCAGAAATAAAGAAGATGGTTGTAGTTGAGATGTCGCATCGGTCCTGTCAGTCCAGTTTTTGTGGCCTCGCCAGTATTGAGCCACTCCTTATAACAGGTAAATACGAAAAAAAGGTCGATTCAGTTCGGTATTGGCGAATAAATGGCCCGGTACCGGTGGCCACTGGGCCTCAGCAGGGGCGGCAGGTTGCTGTCTGACATTCTTTAAACTATTCTTCCGCACTTCCTGCAAGATGTTACTGTCCCGGTGGCATCGCACCGGATCTTTGCCTGCTACTACGGACCCTGGCCGATGCTGAACGAAACAGAAATACGCGAGCTGGTAAGCGACTACGGACCCCGCGTCCAGGAGGGGCGCTCAATCCGCCAGATCATCGCGGACACCGACCTGCCCCGCCTTGAGGACTGCACCATACTGGAAGGCAAGGTCTCTGATTCGGTATTCGGAGCGGGACTGAAAACCCGCGATGGGCGACCCCTGCGGCTGATGTTCCGGAACAATCGCATTTCCACCCACGATGTCAATCGCGGCGCCATACCCTTCAAGGACCAGGTTCTGGCGACCAATCATGCCTACATGCTGAAACTGGTGGCGCCGGTGCTGGGCAGTTCCCAGTTCGACGTACCGGGATTGCTGGCGAGCTCTACGGTGATACCGGCGGAAAATCTCAGGCTGATTGCACTGGAAAATGTTCTGCGCTTCTACAATGCCGAAAGCAGCACTTCCACGTCCCTGTATCAACACTGGCTGAAAGCAAAATCCGCCGGAGATAAGTCGCTGGTGTACGCCGGCCATGAAATAGAGACAGAAGCGCTGAGCGCCAACGCACCTCTGCCCTACCTGATGGATACGCCCAGCACCAAGGACAAGGTGGACCGGACCGTGGATCCTCACTACCTGGAAGAGCAGGGGATCTGTACCCGGGCCCAGTACAACCAGATTCGCAACTCGTCGATAATGGCGTTCGGCATGGTTTCCCAGCATCTGGCCTCGCGGGGCATGGTACTGGTGGATACCAAGACTGAACACGGCATCAACAAAGACGGTCGTATCGTCGCTGCCGATGAGCTTTACACCATGGACTCCAGTCGTTTCTGGCGATTGAATGAAAAAGGAAACCTGATGACGCGGGACGGAAAGCCGGTCTCTTTCTCAAAGGAATTTGCCCGGGGTATGGTTGCTGAAGCCAGCCAGCAGTTCACTGCGGAACAGGCAAACGAAATTGCGGTACGGTATATCCTGGGATTGCAGCATCTTACCGGCAGGGCGTTCCAGCCGGACCTGCGACCCCGGGACCAGCGGATAATCGAATCCACCAACAGCATACTTGACCACTTGTTATAAATTGGCGCAGCCAGCAGGGGGCAGCCGCACCGATCCCCGGGCCTGGCAACACGGAACCTTCACCATAACACCCCTGCGAATTGACTGGAGCGATCACGACGTGCTCAGCGATCTGCTGTCCCTGGTCCGGCAATTTGACCTTCAGTGAACTTCACGCTGGCAGGTGACCCGGCGGCGAGCGGGCCGATGTTCGAACGACGAAGAACGAAATAAAAAGGACCCCGAAGGGTCCTTTTTTTGATCAGAAATCCTGATCAGATCGACTGCGTGCCTGACGACCCGCTGATCATTTTCCTGCCATCAGTCCAGCGGCTCCAGGCGAACAATCTCAGTTGGTTCGCCCCGGCGATCGGAAATGGCCAGGTAGATGTATCCATCCGGACCCTGGCGTACATCGCGGATGCGACCCATGCCATAGGCCAGCGTCTCTTCGACAAGCACGGACCTGTAATCGTCGGTCAACTGCAGGCGTGCCAGTTGCTCACCGACCAGGCCGCCGACAAAGATGTTGCCCTGCCACATGGGGAACTCGTCGCCGTCGTAAATCATCAGGCCTGACGTGGCAATGGAAGGTACCCAGAACCGTACCGGCTGGGTGGTGCCTTCCTGGTGGATGGTGGCGTGTATGGGGCTGCCTGACACGTAGTTCAGGCCCCGACCTACAACCGGCCAGCCATAGTTGGCGCCGGCTTCGATGAGATTGAGCTCATCGCCACCCTGGGGGCCGTGCTCGGTCATCCAGACATCACCGGTCTCCGGATGAATGGCCAGTCCCTGGGGGCTGCGATGGCCGTAGCTCCAGATTTCCGGGAGAGCATCGCTTCTGCCGACGAAGGGATTGTCGCTGGGTACGCTGCCGTCGTCGTTGAGGCGCACGATGACACCGGCGTGGTTGGTAGTGTCCTGGGCAGGATGGGCGCTCAGGTCACCGGTGGACGGCGCCTGGCGATCGCCCAGGGTCAGAAACAGGTAGCCCTCGTCGTCAAAGACGATCTTGCCACCGTAGTGACCCGGTCGGCCATTGGCGTTGGCGGCAAAAATTTCCACCACGTTGGTCAGGCGATCATTTTCGAATCGCCCGCGGACAATGGCAGTGGTGGAGTTGTCGCCTACCGGCTTGGCGAAGCTCAGGTACAGCCATCGATTTTCGTCGAAATCAGGATGGGGAATGACTTCGAACAGTCCGCCCTGACCGTTGTACAGCACTTCCGGCGTTCCGGGGACGGCTTCCGGCAGCAGTTGCCCATCCCTGACAATGCGCAGACGCCCCGGTTTCTCCGTAATCAGCAGATCGCCATTGGGCAGCCAGGCCATGGACCAGGGGTGCACGAGGCCTTCAGCGACGGTCTCCACGCGATAATCGTGCTGTGCCGCGAAGTAAATTCGATCGGCCTGGGCACTGGCCAGGCTGGCAATGGACAGTAACAATCCGCCGCCGGCAAGTAATAACAGTTTGCGAAACATAGTGTTCTCCTCATTAGTCCCTGAATGTGGTCGGCACCGGTGATAACCGGGTGCCCGCGCCATTAGTTGATGGGTTTGACGACGGCGGGCAATCCGCCCGCCATCCCGGGCATCGGAGCGCTGGCCGACGCCGCCTATTATGACAGACCGGGATTATAGTACATCGCCGGCTATCTTGATAAACAGATGTTACGCCGGTATTACCACGCCAGATCAGCGCGGTGCCAGCGCCACGGCGGCTTCTGACGGAACGCGTGCAGCGGTACCGTCTGTCCCGTCAGAATGCTGCCGGCAGATTTAAAGAGTTTCAGTCAGGCGTGTGCGCACCACCGGTGTCAGCCGGGGACTGGTCAGGCCCCAGCGTTCCCCTTCCTGCAACGCACTGTCGGCGTCCATGCCCTGGTGCTGTTGCGCAGACAGGGCAATCAACGCGCCAACGCGGTTTCCGGAGGCGCAATGTATAACCACAGGTTCGCCGGAGACGCTTTCCAGCAGGTCATACAGGGCCTGGGCATTGTCCCGGGTCACACCGGCACCGCCCGCAACGGGAATAGAGTGGTATTCCATGCCCAGGGAGCGAACCAGGGCGCCTTCGTCCCAGTCCTGTTCATCCCGGGGTCGCAGGTTGATGATGTGGCGGACACCGGCATCGGCCAGCACGCTGAACTGCTCCTCGGTGGGCTGGCCACTGGACATTATCGAGGCTTCGGGTTGACGCAGATTGAGAATATCGGCCCCGGCCAGCAGGTCGTTGTCGATTGTCGGTTCCTGGCTGCAGGCTGCCAGGAGAGCCAGGCACAGCGCTACCAGCGTGGCCCGGCCTGTCAAAAATCCGTTCAGGTTGGGAGTGAGTCGGTACATGGTGAATCCTCTCGATGTTGATCAGTATTATTAGTTGCCCTTGACGGTCGCGAAGTTGCAGTCCAGCGACCCCGCGTAAGCTGACCCCGGACCCAGCTGTCGGGCTTGGTGCTGGTAACCGTCCCGGTGCAGGAATTGCGGGCAGAAGCAGTGCGCCGGGGTTTGTCCGGCCGGCGGGCTATGTGCGCAAATCCTGAGCATTCATGACCTGAGCATTCATGACCTGAGTATTCATGAAGAGCCGGCTACAACCCGCTATTAAATCACGGCCCGCCGTATTTCGCACTGGTTTCAGGACAGGACCCCGAAAACCCCTGATCACGGGCAACGGCCCGCTGGTTCCGGCTGTTTTCTGACGTGGTATTCTTCTTCGGCAGCCGGGGGATCAGGATCCGGCGGCTACCCGGTGCGCAGCTGGGGCTGCCGTGGTAAGGCCAGACCCGACCCTGTTGGCAAAGTCCATGCCGGGGATGCCCACCGAACCATGGAGACTGCAATGACTACCGATAACCCATCCGGCCAGGACCCCGGCATCAGTCCTGGTGTGTTGCGCACCCCGGATCGGAATTTTGCCGACCTGGCGGATTACCGGTTTGCCCCGCATTACCTGCAATTCCAGGAATTCCGGCTGCATTACCTGGACGAGGGAGACAGTCGCGGAGACCCGGTGCTCATGCTCCATGGTGAACCGACCTGGAGCTATCTTTACCGGAAAATGATAGACCCGGTTGCCGCGGAATCCCATCGAGTGATAGTCCCGGACCTGATCGGATTCGGTCGGTCTGACAAGCCGGTGGACATACGACAGCACAGCTATGCCTTTCACGTGGCGGCCATCAAGTCCCTGTTGCAGCAACTGGACCTTAACCGGATTACGCTGATGGGCCAGGACTGGGGAAGTCTCATCGGCCTGCGGGTTGCTGCCGAAGTCCCGGAGCGCTTCAGTCGAATCCTGATCGCCAACGGCGGGTTACCCAACGGCGACAGCAGGCTGAGCGAGGGCTTCCAGGCCTGGCGCCACAGCGTGGCACGAATGCAGCAGCAGGGCGACATGGATATCGGCAGAATCATGACCGCTTCGCTGGGTGCGGGCGACCTGGCTGATGCGGTTGTCGCGGCCTACTGCGCGCCGTTTCCCGATCACCGCTATAAAGCGGGTCCCCTGGCACTGCCGCTGCTGGTGCCGGTGACCCCCGACGACCCGGCGGCCGCGGCCAACAGGGCGGCCTGGCAGGTCCTTGGCAGCTGGCAGAAACCCTTTCTTACCGCTTTCAGTGACAGCGATCCCATTACCCGTGGCGGCGATCGTATCTTTCAGCGCCTGGTCCCCGGTGCCCGGGGTCAGCAGCACACCACCATAACAGGCGCCGGCCATTTCCTGCAGGAGGAGAAGGGCGAGGAACTGGCGGCGGTGCTGAATCGGTTCATCCATGACAATCCCGTCTGACGGGACATTCGGGGACGACTTCAAACCTGCTGAGCCTGCAGGGCGCGCTGCACAGCGGGGCGTTGGCGCATGCGCTGACTGTGGTCGGCAACACGGGGAAACCGGTCGATGTCCACGCCGTCGCCCTCCAGCCACTGGCCAATGGTGAACAGGTAGGGGTCAGCTATGGAATAGTTGTCGCCCATAGCCCACGGTCCCCTGAACATCTGTTCCTCGATAAGAGTGAAGCATTCGGTCATGGTCTGTGGCACTTTGCGTTTCATGGCTTCGATGGCCGCGTCGTCGTCCACCCAGCGGCTGCCCCGGAGGCGGTGGGCGTGGGCCACGTGAACGGTTGCGCAAAGGTAGTTGTTGAAGGCCTGGATTTCCGCGAAGGCAAACGGATCATCGACCGGCGCGAGGTTTTTCTCCGGAAATGTCTGGGCGACAAACGCCAGCAGCGCCGGGGTCTCGGTGATAATGCCCCGCTCCGTTACCAGGGTCGGCACCCGACCCTTGGGATTGATTTTCAGGTAGTCAGCGGAGCGCTGTTCGGTTTTGCGAAAATCAACCGGTCTTGGCTGGTAGTCTGCGCCGGCTTCTTCAAGGGCGATCTGGGTGGCAAGGGCACAGGTGAAAGGGGCGTAGTAAAAAATCATGGCAATGACTCCGAATATCCCGGGGAAGCCGCGTACTTGGGCTGATTGGGGATTGTACGCAAGCCTTCGGCCTGGACGCAAAACAGTATGCAAGGGGCCCCAGGGTGTCGGTTTCCCCGGCGCTGACCCGGGATCCGGTGACAATCGCAGACAGTACTATGGATGGCCGGTATGGCCTGAACAATCTGCCAGCAGCAAATGAAGCAGGGTCGGCGGCGCAACGCGGGAGTCCTGCCCCGGTGCCTGCCGGGATTCCAGTCTATCCTGCGATGGTCGGGGATGCATCCGGCCAGGCTCTACGGTTGCCTTTGCGGACCCTGGCGCAACGATCAAAAACCTGTCCACGACTGACGGTTTTGTGGGACAGCCCAGGAAAGGCGTAGAATAAGCCCCCGACCCGTTGTGCAAATGGCATAACCGGCACCGCAGGCCGCCAGGCGCACTGATCCAGTAAGATCGATGGCATGGATTCAGGTGGCAGACCATGACAACAGCACATTGGAGGCAAGGCCATGACAGACCTGGTGTTCTATACCAATCCCCAATCCCGGGGACGCATCGCGCACTGGATGCTGGAAGAACTGGATGAACCCTACGAAACTGTGTGGCTGGAATACGGGCCCCGGGGAACGCGCTCAGCTGACTATCTTGCCGTCAATCCCATGGGCAAGATTCCGGCCTTATCCCATGGCGGCAGCGTGGTCACCGAGACACCCGCTCTTTGTGCCTACCTGGCCGCGCGATTCCCGGACAAAAAGCTGATTCCCGCGGCAGACGACCCGGGTCTGGCGGCTTTTTTCCGCTGGCTGTTTTTTGCCGCCGGGCCGCTGGAACAGACCATTACGGCAAGATCACTGGGGTGGGAAGTCCCGGAAGAGCGCAAGGGCACTGTCGGCTTCGGCAGTCACGGGGAGGTGCTGGATGCCATTGCCCAGGCGGTGCAGAACACGCCGTATGTGTGTGGCGACAGTTTCACGGCGGCAGATGTCTATCTTGCTTCGCACCTGGAGTGGGGCATGGGCTTCGATTCGGTGGAAAAGCGCCCGGAGTTCGTGGACTACGTGGCACGTGCGACGGACCGCCCGGCGTACCGCGAAGCAATTCGCATTAACGAGGAAAAGCTGGCCGGCAACACCTGACGACCCGCTGCCAGGCACTGCCAGACAACAATAATTGCAAGGGTGGGAGAAAGCGATGGCCGGACTGTTATCCAGGGAACGAATCACTGCTCCGCCCGGCTACAATCGGTGGCGGGTTCCCCTGGCGTCCGTCGCCATTCATCTGTGCATCGGGTCGGTATACGCCTGGAGTATTTACAATCCGTCCCTGACCCGGGTCTACGGTGTCGTTGCGCCGGCGGCGGAAGACTGGAGCCTCAGCCAGGTAGTCTGGGTTTTCACTGTCGCTATTGTCTTTCTCGGCCTGGCCGCCGCCTTCGGGGGTAAGTGGCTGGAGCGCGTTGGACCCCGGGTTGTTGGCATGGTGGCGGCACTCTGCTGGGGTGGAGGTTACCTGGTGGGAGCCGCCGGGATAGTGACCCACCAGTTGTGGCTGCTGTACCTGGGTTACGGTGTCATCGGCGGCTGTGGGCTCGGCCTGGGCTATGTTTCCCCGGTCAGTACCCTGATCCGCTGGTTTCCGGATCGGCGGGGCATGGCGGCGGGCATGGCCATCATGGGCTTCGGTGGCGGGGCCATGATCGGCACCCCCCTGAAGGAATATTTCATCCGGCTGTTTTACCGCGCCCCGGATTACCTGGGAACGACTGCCGACGTCAGTCTTGTCACCCAGTCCGGTCGACGCTTCGCCGAATTCGGTGGCGAGCTGCGGGAGGTTGTGGTCGTCGGTGCCAACGAAATCAGGAATATGACGGTACCCGGACCTGAAGGGGTTTACCTGGTGGACAGTGGCGCCGCGGGCGTGGCAGAAACGTTTGCCGTGCTGGGACTGCTCTACCTGGTGGTCATGCTCATTGCCGCGTTCTCCTACCGACTGCCGGCCCCGGGATGGAAGCCGGCAGGCTGGCAGGAACCGGATCCGCAATCCCGCTCGGCGCTGATATCCACCCGCAACGTGGACATTGACCAGGCACTGAAGACACCGCAGTTCTACCAGTTGTGGGTTGTCCTGTGCCTGAACGTGACTGCCGGTATCGGTGTGCTGGGAGTCGCCCGTACCATGATTACGGAAATATTCGGCTCCACCCTGCCGCAGATCGTGGATGCCGCTTTTGCCGCCACTTACGTGGTAATGATCAGCGCATTCAACATGGTTGGCAGGTTTATCTGGGCCAGTGCCTCGGACTACATCGGCAGGCGGAACACCTACTGGGTATTTTTTGTACTGGGCATTCTGTTATACCTGTCCATTCCGCTGGCCGCCCGACAGGTCAGCGTCAGTCCAAGCGTGGTGTGGCTGGTCTATTTCTACGCGGCGACGATGGTGATCTTCACCATGTACGGCGGAGGCTTCGCCACCATCCCGGCCTACATTGCCGATATTTTCGGCACCCGCTATGTCGGCGGCATACATGGTCGGATTCTCACCGCCTGGAGCACCGCTGGCGTACTGGGGCCACTGGCAATTACGTCGCTGCGTCAGAATTCTGTCAATGGCGCCATCAACGACCTGGTGCAGGTGATCGATCCGGCGGTGTTCCGCGCCCAGTTCGGAGCTTCCATGGAGCAGCTTGATCAGCTGGTGGCCCAGAATTCGGTGAACATCGCCCGCCTGATGGAAATCGCGCCGCCGGGGACCCCGGACCCCACCAGCGGCCTGTACAACAGCACCATGTACCTGATGGCCGCCCTGCTGGCGGTGGCGCTGATCTGCAATGGGCTGATGCGGCCGGTGGATGCCCGGCATCATCTGGACGAAGACTGAGCGGCGTCGCTGTAATCAGCCTTTCAACAGCCGGTTTTTACCCTGCTCGAACTCGTCGTCACTGAGGGTTCCGGCCGCGTGGAGCTTCTGCAGCGCGACAATCTGTTCGGCGATGTCCCGTGGGTTGTCCGGGCCGGGTTCCGCCGTCGCGGCGGCGGCTTTGCCCCCGTCCCCGAGACCCAGCCAGCCGCCTATTTTGCGGAAAATGGCTTTCAACAGCCGCCAGATTCTGGGCAGCAGCCAGATGGCCATGGCGACGAACAGCACCAGGAGCACGAGAAACACCAGCGGATGATTCAGGGCAACCCAGAGTCCGCCGAATACCGCCAGGTCTTCCGTCAGGGATGCGCCCCAGTTGGTCACAGGCTCCGGTGAGGTATTGATCAGTGCCCGGGTTCCGGCCTTGGTAAAGTGGCTGGTTGCTGCCAGGCTGCCGCCCATGACCCCCGTGGCGATCTCCATTGCCGGGGAGACATCGCCCACAGCGCCAGCCGCCAATAAGGCGCCGGCCGGGATGCGGACAAACGTTTGCAACCCGTCCCAGGCGGAATCAACGCCGGGAACCTTGTCCACCACGAATTCAACGACGTACATGATGCCGGCAGCCCCAATCACCAGTGGATTGGCCAGCATGGCCAGGTCCGGGGGCAGGTCGATGCTGCCGGTCATGCCGCCCAGGCCAAGCACCAGCAGCGCCGCGTAGAGATTGATGCCGCTGGCCCAGGAAGCCCCCATGGTGAGGGCCAGGGTAGCCAGCAGCGTGTCGTAATTCTCTATGATTTCCACATTGCGTCTCCTGCACAGGTGGTCAGCCGGACGATGGCTCCAGCCCTTAGGGTTGCAACTACGAGAGTGCCACTGATCGTTGCCTAGCCTTGACAGGCCGACAGCAAGGCGTCTTGTCAGTGAATTCGCCTGAAAGCCAGAGTATTTCCATCATTAATCAGAGGTTCCTTAGTGTGAACAGAGCCTAGCAAAGCATCATTAAGCTTACCTGAACGAGAGCTTCGCCGGGTTCAGGGCGCTGCTTCGAAATCCAGTAACCGAAGGAGCGAGCGGGAGCCGTCGTAAGAATACTCCAGGTAGACATCGAAGTGCTTATTCCCGGCTGCCGCAGGTGCAAGGGATACCCCTGGCAGGTAAAGCAGCCGGTTATCCGGGAAATACCTTGCCAGGGGCAGCCACCGGGATTCTTCGCCGGTTTCACCCTGGGTGACCACTTCGAACTGAGGCACAGCGGCGGGGATCTGCTGCAGTTCCAGGGAATAAAGCGTGTCCTCACCCAGGACCTGCAGTCCATCGATGTCCAGTACGCCGGTGAGTTGATCGAATACGTAGTTGCCGGGACCGGCTGGTCGGTTGTCCCGGGGAAACAGCACCGGGTTGCCACTGACGTTGAATTCCGGCTGATAACGGCAATCGCCGGCATCGCCGCCAAGTGCCAGGCAGTGTGCCTGAATACCTGCAACCCCGGGCTGCGTCCCGCCATCGGTCCAGGCCTGCAGCTGCCGCCAGGCCGCCAGCCCCTCCGCTTCGGTAAACCCGCAGTGGCTGGGTTCCTGTTCCACCACTACTGCAGTGGTAATCTGCTGGTCCGGCACCAGTTGACTGAAATAGTGCTGGTTGGCCACCGGCACCAGGCCGTCGCCGGATGTATGGATCGACAGGATACGGGTCGAACCGATAGCGCCCGTGGGCGTGTAGTTAGCCTCCAGCTGCTGGCGGTCCCGGGGCAGCGCGGCCTGGCGGGTCACTGCCTGATTCACCGCGGTGTCGCCGTAGTCAACCCCGGTGTTGGCCAGCGCTATGGTTCCGTTCAGTTTTCCCGGGTCCTGGGTCAGCCGGGGCAATTCGAACACGGCGTAGCCCAGCACCAGTGGCAGGAACGCCAGGTCTGTTCCGCTTAGCGTCAGTATTTTTTCCAGGCGCTGTCGCTGGGCGTCGGTCTGCAGCAGTGAAACCAGGGGTGTGTCCACCAGGCTTTGGGACAGCAGCCCCGTGCAGCGTTCCAGCGACCGCAGAAACTGCAGCTCGCCGCTCAACAGGCCGGGGATTTCCCACCAGTCCCGGTTGGGCAGCTCAGCCCCGTCGACGTTGCTGCACACCGCGTCGTAGATCAGCCGCAGGTCCAGGGCGTTGTACCAGTTCTGCGAGCCGGCGGTTGCGCCGCAGATCAGCAGCGCACCGGCAATGTCGGGAATCAGTCCGCTCTCTATATCCCTGACGGTGACCAGGCCGCCCAGGGATCCACCCTGCAACATCACGAACTCCGGCCTGGCCACCAGTCCAATGAACGTGTCGTAGAGCTGGCGGTTGTCTATATGGGAAGCGAACACCGCCCAGCCGGTCTGGCTGTAGCTGGAGGCAGCCAGGGCGTAGCCGCCAGCCAGCACTTCATCCCGCAGCGGACCCAGTGACGGTGACGGGTCCGGCCCGGCGTCGGCATAGCCCTGGTAGCCATGATTCCAGATCACCAGGCCATCCTCCGGCAACCAGCCGGAAGGAACGGCGATGTGGTAGTACGCCCCGCTGGCAGTCTGACCCTGGTGGGTAACCACCTGGGCCAGCAGGTTGCAGGACAACGCCAGGGTCAGCCACAGTAGCCACGGGCTGACGCCTTTGCGCTTGATTGCAGAACTCGTGTTCACCTGGACATTTCCTGCGCGCCTTTGCTCTGTGCCAGGCAGGCTATTGCCATGCCAAAGGGGTCATGAGGCACTGTACAGTTCTGGCAATTGTCAGGCACTGTCGGCATTCTACCGGCAGCCCCGGCATTGCCCTGGGCAGTGCGATAATCGCGGATTCTGAATTCCCTTGATTTAGTCAGTCTGCGGGTTTACCGTGGAGCCCCCTCATCGTCCGCAGGAGTCCCCGTCGACTATGAACTTCAAGCTTATCGCCATACTGATGCTGGCAGGACTGGTGGTGTTGTTCGTGCTGCAGAATGTGGCCACGGTGGAGATCCAGTTTCTGTTCTGGTCGTTGAGCATGCCGCGCTCACTGATGATTTTCCTGATCCTGGGGGCCGGATTCCTCATTGGCTGGTTCCTGCGCAGCTACCTGAGATTTCGCAAGTCGCGCCAGTAGGCGGGGCCCGGTAACCACGCCCGGCGGAACGACGACCTGCCGCCCCGCCGGATCAACGCGCTGCCCACATCGTCTTCTTAGTGAATCGAGGTGGGCATCGACCGCAGGTTGCCAGCGGTCACCGGGTCAGTTCGGTGACAATTTCCTCGTAAAATCCCGGGATGCTGCGCTGCATGAACAGGCCGTCATCCGCCATGGTCCAGCTCAGGGCTTCGTTTCTGATTCTAACCGACGCTTCACTCCTGGGCATGCCACCCCGGATCAGGTCGGTCATGTGGCTGCGTACCGCTTCCATCTGATTGCGAAACGACATGACGTCCTCCCGGGTCATGATGCTGCCGTGACCGGGAATGGCTGTGTCGAAATCCAGTGCCAGGATGTTGTTCAGCGTACTCACCCAGCCACGGCTGCTGCCACCGTTGGCGTAGTCGATAAAAGGCGCTGTACCGTGGAGCAGGTCACCACCATGCACCGTGTTCAGGTCCGGGAAGTAAACTACCGCGTCACCGTTGGTATGGCCTGTGCCCATGTAGTAGGCGCGAACCTCCGCGCCTCCCAGGTACACGGCAGTTTCGTCGGTAAACACCATTCTGGGAGGTGCATCCTGGTTGCCCCGCACCATGTTATCCCGAGCATTCTGGTGGGCCACGATTTCGGCAATATCGATGTAGCCCACGTTGCCACCGGAATGGTCACCGTGATGATGCGTATTGATGACGTACCTCACCGGCAGATCGCTGACCTGGCCCACCAGCTGCTGAATTTCCTCGAAATCCTGGGGAAACTTGTCGTCTACCAGGATGACACCTTCGGAGGTCACCCGGACACCCACGTTGCCTCCGGGGCCGGTGATGGTGTAAAGGCCGGGCTTGACCGGTTCAATGGCCAGCCGACTCTGGGCGAGGGCACCGGTACACAGCACCAGCATGGAAAACAGACAAACCAGCATTCTGATATTCATGACAACTCCTTGTTTACTGTTATTATCGGTCTGGTTCCTTAAGGAACCCCTGATTTATCAGATGTTCCCTAGCTTATAGCACAGCCGGACCGGCCTCAAGTAAGCCGGTGCAGGAAACGATCACGGTAACCGATGACTGGTCGGTACGGGACTGTGCAGCGGGACAATGACGAAAACCGGATGACAGCGATGCCTGTCACGGGCAAAGCAGGAGTGAGACCTGATGATAAGTGATACCGAACTGCCCGCCAGGTTTGTCGACGTCAACGGCAAGCGCATGGCCTACGTGGAACTGGGGGAGGGCGATCCAATCGTTTTCCAGCACGGCAATCCCACCTCATCCTACCTGTGGCGCAACATCATGCCCCACCTGGCCGGACAGGGACGCTGCCTGGCTATTGACCTCATCGGCATGGGGCAGTCGGACAAACTGGACAATCCCGGTCCGGACAGCTACCGATTCGTGGAGCACCGCGAATATCTCGATGCGGCGCTGGCAGCGCTTGAGGTCACCGCCAACGTGACCTGGGTGGTTCACGACTGGGGCTCGGCACTGGGCTTCGACTGGTGCAAACGGCACCCGGACAAGGTCAGGGGGATCTGCTACATGGAAGGAATCGTCAGGCCCCTGACCTGGGACGAGTGGCCTGATGCCGCCAGGAAAATTTTCCAGGGTTTCCGGTCACCAGCAGGCGAAGAACTGATACTTGAAAAGAACCTGTTTGTTGAAAATGTGTTACCTGGCTCGGTATTGCGAAAATTGACGGACAGGGAGATGGAAGTCTATCGACGGCCTTTTCTGAATCCGGGCGAAGACCGGCGCCCGACGCTGACCTGGCCCCGCCAGATTCCCATCGAGGGTGAACCTGAAGACGTAGTGCAGATTGTCGCGGATTACTCCGGCTGGCTGCTGTCCTGTGAGTCACCCAAGCTGTTCATCAATGCCGAACCCGGGGCGATCCTTACCGGGGTGCAGAGGCAGTTCTGTCGCGACTTTCCCAACCAGGAGGAGGTGACGGTTGCCGGCAGCCATTTTCTCCAGGAGGATTCTCCCGATGAAATCGGCACGGCAATTTCACGCTGGCTCAGGGGTCTGCCCTGATTTTGCGCCCCATTCAATTCATCTCGCAGCCATCGGCCGTTAACCGGTCAGTGGATGCGTCTTGCCGGAGCCGGTTGCAGAATGACGGATGATTCCAGCATCAATGCGTCACTGGAAGGGAATATCCGTCGTTTCGTTCTTTTCCGGGTGTTGTACAGCGCCCGTTTTTATTACCCGGTATTCACCATTCTTTTCCTGGACTATGGTCTTTCCCTGGAACAGTTTGCCATTCTCAACACCGTCTGGGCCCTTACCATAGTCCTTGCCGAAGTGCCGTCCGGTGCCCTGGCCGATATCCTGGGCAGAAAGCGATTGATAGTTTACGCCGCGGTGCTGATGGTGGTCGAGCTGGGTGTTCTGGTCTGGGTGCCCATTGGCGAGTCGCCGTACCTGTTTTTCGCTTTCCTGGTCAATCGCGTCTGCTCCGGCTTATCGGAGGCGGCAGCCAGCGGCGCCGATGAAGCCCTGGCCTACGATTCGTTGCAGGCCCTGGGGCGGGAACGGGACTGGGCGCATCTGCTGGAACGCACTACCCGGATGGTGTCCGTGGGCTTTTTCACCACCATGATTATCGGCGCCCTGGTCTACGATGCGGCAGTGGTCAATAGCGTACCCCGACTGCTGGGATTTGACTGGACGCTGTCGCCGGAACTGATTATCAAGTTGCCGATCCTGCTGACTTTTCTGTCGGCCTGCGTGCTGCTGCCAGTCACCCTCGGTCTGCGCGAGGTATCGCCTGGTGCTGCGGACCAGGCCGGCGTGCACAGTCAGGCAGTGGGTATTGGACGGCTGCTGGAGCCGTTCCGCCAGATCCTGCAGGCTGCAAGCTGGACCCTGGCTCACCGGTTTGTGTTGTTCGTCATCCTGGCTGCCCTGGTCCTGGACAGTGTTGCCCGACAGTTTGTGGTGCTGGCCAGTGAGTATTACCGGGTCATCGATATTCCTGCTGCCTGGTTCGGCTTTATCGGTGCCGGTATGGCACTGCTGGGCATTATCAATGCCCGGCTTTCCCGTTACCTGGTCAGCCAGCATTCGCCGTTGTTCAACTACCTGTCTCTGTCGGCCCTGCTGCTGGTGGGGCTGACCGGACTGACCCTGGTCATTCCCTGGTTCGGCGTGCTGTTCGCGGTGGCGGCCTTTGCCATGATGGGCATGGTGGCATTCCAGTCAAGCTACTACATCAATCGTGAGGTCGATTCTGCACACCGGGCGACAGTCCTGAGTTTTCGCGGGTTGGCACTGAACCTTGGCCTGGGTCTGGCCAGCCTGCTGTACACCGGGCTAATCGCTTCGATCCGCGCGCAGTATGCCGGTGCAGCCGAACCCGATGGAATCCAGGAATTGGTCTTCGTGGCATCGCTGAAGGCTTTTCCAGCCTATTTTCTGGTACTGTTCCTGGTGCTGTTGGTGCTGGCCTGGCTGCTGGTCGGGAACCGTAAGGTGTTCACCCGGCATCCGTCGCGCCGGGGGTGAGAGCGCTGCGGCCGGTTCCCGGCAGCTACACTATCCTGCCTGCCGGGGTCGGCTGTTTCCGCGGTGGCGAGAAGCCATAAAAAAACCCCTACGAAATGCGGGATAGTGTAGGGGCTGAAGGGTAAACGTTACCGTCCTGAAGCTGGATTCGCGGTGTTTTACGTCGCGTGTATCAGGTTTACGCCCGGGCTCCCATGCCGGTTCACTGGTTGCGAAAATTTTTTCCAGCTCCAGCGGAAGACCTGTTACCTCACCCTGGTGGCTTCACTTCGTCGAATGGTCGGGTTACCGTGGGTGCAGCGCAGAACCGATGTGGCTCCAGCCGCTCACCGGTCATCAATTCAGCCAGTTGCAAGGACAAGCGGGAATGGAACAGCACAGCAGCGAGTTGGAAAAGTCGCTTCGTGATCTGGAACAACAGAAGTCCGGTCGTTACGAGATACGCACCCGGCATCGGAACCGGCAGGGCGAGCCGGTGTACATCAATCGGCTTATCCGGGAGGATTCACCCTACCTGCTGCAACATGCTCACAACCCGGTGAACTGGTTCAGCTGGAGCGATGAAGCCTTCGCCGAGGCACAGCGACTGGATCGCCCGGTTTTTCTGTCCATCGGCTATTCAACCTGCCACTGGTGCCATGTGATGGAAGCGGAAAGCTTTGACAATGAAGAAATTGCCCGCATCCTCAACAGTGAATTTGTCTGCATCAAGCTGGATCGTGAGCAGTATCCCGATATCGACGACTATTACATGACCGGTGTACAGATAATTTCGGGCCAGGGCGGCTGGCCCATGTCGAATTTTCTGTTACCGGATGGTCGACCCTTCTACGCGGCCACGTACTTTCCGCCGGCACAGTTTGCCGACCTGCTGGAAAAAATCAGCCAGGTCTGGCAACAGAAGCGCGGCGAACTGGAGGACAGCGCGCGACGCACGGCTGATGCGATCCGCCAGGTACTGCAGGGCCGCGATCAGGTCAGGGAGCTGGACCTGGACTCGCTGACTGCCGCCGTCCATCGCCTGCTGCAGAGGGAGGACCGGCAGTTCGGCGGCCTCGCCGGTGCCCCCAAGTTTCCCCAGGAACCGCTGCTCTACTACTTCCTCGACAGCATGGCCAGGAAGCCGGATGCCGCCGGGTCGGGATTTGTATACCGGGCACTGAGCGGGATGGCCCGGGGAGGCATTTTTGACCAGGCCGGTGGCGGTTTTCATCGCTACAGTACCGATGCGCAGTGGCTGGTACCGCATTTCGAGAAAATGCTCTATAACCAGTCCCAGCTGTCACTGCTGTACCTGTGGACCTGGCGGTTGACCGGCGACCCGTTACTGTTACGGGTGACGGAACAGACGCTGGACTATGTGCTTCGCGACATGCAGCACGACGCGGGCGGGTTCTATTCCGCCACGGATGCCGACAGTGAAGACCAGGAAGGCAGGTATTTTGTCTGGACGCCGGCGCAGCTGCGCGCTGTTCTCGACGATGACGACATGCAACTGGTAAACGAGTTGTATCAGCCAAGCGAGGCCGGCAATTTCGAAGGGGCGAATATACTTGCCCACGGTGAGGCCCTTGATCGCTACCGCGAGCCACAGGCGTTTGCCGCGCTGGCACAACGGCTGGACCGCATCAACGGCAGGCTGCTGGCCGCCCGCCGACAACGGATTCCCCCGCTGCGGGATGACAAGATTATCGTCGCCTGGTCTGCCGCCATGGCAACCAGTCTTGCCTGGGCCGGGTGGCAGCTGGCAAGAAAGGACTACCTCGAGGCCGCCCAACGGGCCGTCGACTTTGTTTTTGAACAGAATTACCAGAAAGGACAGGGCCTGTACCGGGTTTATCTTGACGGTGAAGTGTCTATCCCGGCCCAGCTCGAGGACTATGCCAATCTCTGTGAAGCCTGCCTTACCCTGTTCGACGTAACCGGCCGACAGGATTATCTTCGCCAGGCTGCAGTCCTGATGGACGATTTACTGGCTATTTTCTGGAACAATCAGTCAGGCGGCTTCTACCTGGGGCCTGCCCATGACCAGGGGCCCGGGCTGACCCGTTCCCGCAGCGCAGCCGATGGGGCTACCCTGTCTGCCTACGGGGTGGCCTGTCAGTGCCTGGCGTCACTGGCGGAACGACAAGAGCTGGTACACCGGGAAGGCGGACCGCAGGCTGACGGAGCCACCGGTTCAGCGGCGCCTTCAGCAGCGCCGGTTACGGATTATGCCGACCGGCTGCAGCAGGCGGTGACGGCCGCCAGTGCCGAACTGGACGAGTATCCCCCCAGCCACGTCACGTTGTTGCGGGCCATCCGGCATTACCGGGAAGGCTCCCGGCGGCCGCTACAGTTCGGTGCCCAGGGTCGAGTCCGGCTGGCTGCACCCGGGACACCCGACTTCGTGACGCGGCGGAAACAATCGCCGCAGCAGACACCATCGCGGTGCATCGAATTATCCCTGGCTGTTGCCGATGGCTTTCGGCTGGTCACCGCGGCAGCTGACGATGCCTCCCTGGAACCGGTGACGGTAACCGTTGCGGAGGATGAACTGCACTGGAGCGTCGAAGAATTTACCCTGGTACCAGGCCAGCTCCCGGAAACCGGCAGACTCGCTGGTACAGACGGAGAGCAGTGGCGGTTGACAGTGATGCTTGCGGCAACAGGCGTCGGCAAAGATGCTGACGATCTGCAGGCGGCCACGGCGGGCTTGCGGGTAAGAATTCAGGTCTGCAGTGACACCGTGTGCCTGGCGCCGGAATGGTTCAGCTTGCGTCTCTGACCACAACCGGGTGAACACTCAGGGGTTGTGACTGCTGCCCGGAGACCCTGCAATTGAATGTGCAGACTGTGTTGATCAGACGGCCCCCGACCGTTGCAGCAGACTGTGCAGGTAGCCGGGTACGATGGTGGCGGCTTTGCCGTAAACGTGCTCGTCAAACCGTGAGCCGGTCTGTTCCAGGTTCAGTTCAACGGTGTGGGCGTTATGATGCTTGGCCACCTGGTGGAATCCTGAAGCCGGGTAGACATTGCCGGAGGTGCCGATAGCGATGAACAGGTCGCAGGATTCCAGCGCCGCGGTGATCTGGGACATGCCCATGGGCATCTCGCCGAACCACACGACGTGAGGCCTGAGATTGCCCGTGGTGCGACAGCATCGGCATTCGCTGTCGAAATCGAAGTCCTCCCGGGTATCGAAGACCAGGTTGGTCGTGCTGCAGCGCATCTTCAGCAGCTCACCGTGCATATGCAGTACCTTGCGGCTGCCTGCCCGCTCGTGGAGGTTGTCGATATTCTGGGTGACCAGGAGAAAATCGCCGGCGAACTGCTGTTCGAAACGCGCCAGGGCCAGGTGGGCGGCATTGGGACGCACCTGGGGACTTTGCAGGTTCCGCCTGCGTTCATTGTAAAACCGGTAGACGAGCTGGGGATTGCGGGCAAAGCCCTCGGGAGTGGCAACGTCCTCGATGGCGTGTTCTTCCCAGAGTCCGTCCCCGGCGCGAAACGTGCGGATGCCTGATTCCGCGGAAATGCCTGCGCCGGTAAGAACCACTACTGATGTCACGGGCTTCGCCATGTGCCGATCATAGCATGGCAGTTACTGTTTTCAGGTCCAGTCGTTATAATCAGCCGCGCTTGCAATACTTTCTCGAACAGGTGACACAATTCACGGAGCAATCATGGCGGCAATCAAGGTAGGCAATCTCGCCCCGGTTTTCACCCTGCAGGATCAGGACGGCAACAAGGTCAGCCTGAAAGATTTTCGGGGCCAACACAACGTGGTCCTGTACTTCTACCCCAAGGCCATGACACCCGGTTGCACCGTCCAGGCCTGTGGGTTGCGGGACAGTCAGGGTGCGCTGAAGAAACTGGATACAATCGCGCTGGGCGTGAGTCCGGACCCGGTTGCCCGCCTGCAGAAATTCACCCAGCGGGACCAGCTCAACTTTACCCTGTTGTCGGACGAAGATCATGGGGTGGCCGAAAAATACGGTGTATGGGGGCTGAAAAAGTTTATGGGTCGTGAATTCATGGGCATACTGCGGACGACCTTCATCATCGACAGGGACGGCAGGATTGCGGGGATCATGGACAAGGTCAAAACCAAGACTCACCATGACGATGTGCTCGATTTCATCAAAGCCGAACTGTGAGTGGACCACCGGTGCTGGCGCAGCCGACCGGCGGTGACAATCCCGGATCTGTGATCCACCGAAAACCCCGGTGCTGCGCATTGCCGGTGGCGACCGAGGTGCCCTGTCGACCATGAAGCTGAACTACAAGCAGTATTCGGATTCCGGTGAGGCGCTGTTGATCCTGCATGGCCTGTTCGGCAATCTCCGCAACTGGAACTGGCATGCCCGGGAGCTGGCGGAGGAATTCGCGGTCTACGCCCTGGATTTGCGTAACCACGGCGACTCGCCTCACGCCGACACCATGAGTTACCCGGAGATGGCCGCCGACGTTGCCTCGGTTATTGACCAGGAAAATCTGGACGCAGTGAACCTGCTCGGCCACTCCATGGGCGGCAAGGTCGCCATGCAGCTCGCCCTGGAAAAGCCGGAACGCATACGGCGGTTGCTGGTAGCCGATATTGCACCGGTTAACTACGGTGAAGACCGTGGGGATCATGACGATATTTTCGATGGTCTGCTGGCGGTGGATACCGCCGCGTTGACGTCCAGGAAGGACGCCGAGGAAAAACTGAAAACGGCCAGCGCAGACCCGGGTGTCCGCCAGTTCCTGGTGAGCAATCTGGTGAAGGAGTCCCGGGGCGGTTACCGCTGGCGGTTCAATCTTGAGGCCCTGCACAGCAACTACCGGAATCTGCGTGCGGGGGTTCCGGTTGCCGGCAGTACCGCGGCAGGGCAACAGTTTGCCGGCCCGGTCCTGTTTGTCAAAGGCGGGGAATCGGACTATATCGGCCGGCAAGACTGGCCGGTGGTTGAGCGACTTTTTCCCGGGGCCCGCATCAAGACCTTGATGGGCACGGGGCACTGGCTGCACGCGGAGAAGCCCCGGGTCTTCCACAAGGTGGCACGGGATTTTTTTACCGGCGAGGGTACTGACCGATGACGCTGTTGAGTGTCAATGTCAACAAGATCGCACTGCTGCGCAATTCCCGGGGTCGGGACTATCCCAGCGTTACCGGGTTCGTGGAAACCTGTATCGACCTGGGGGTGAAGGGCATTACCGTGCATCCGCGCCCCGATGAGCGGCATATCCGTCGTCGGGATGTTCATGACATCGCCGGCCTGCTGCAGGATCACACTGGCGTGGAATTCAATATCGAAGGCTTTCCCTCGGCAGAATTCCTGGACCTGGTGGTGGCGGTGAGACCGAGTCAGTGCACCCTGGTGCCGGATGAGCCGGGACAACTGACATCCGATCATGGCTGGGACATCGGGGCGAACCGGCAGTTGCTGACCCGGGTGAATGACCGACTGCGGGGCGCGGGCATCCGCAGCAGCCTGTTTGTCGATCCCGATGAGCAGGTGGTGGGCCAGGTTCCCGGGGTCGGAGCGGATCGCATCGAACTTTACACCGAGGACTACGCCCGGGCGTTTGGCGGCCCTGATCAGTCCAGGGTGCTGGAACGCTACCGCCAGGCCGCCGGCGCTGCCACCGACCTGGGCCTGGGCGTTAACGCGGGGCACGATCTCAACCTCGAAAACCTCGGCGTCTTTCTGCAGATCCCTGGCATTCTCGAGGTTTCCATCGGCCACGCCCTGGTGGTGGAAGCGCTGCACCGCGGTATCGACGAAGTCATTGGACGCTACCTGGCGCTGACCGGAAACCGGTAACAGACCGATTACGGACCGATAACGGACCGATAACGGCCCGATAACAGAAAGTCCGGCGGGCTTGCGCCGCTGTCAGGTCAGCAGTACGAGGGACAGCACGGCGCAGCTGGTGCCCAGTGCGGCACCGGCCAGGATGTCACTGGGATAGTGCACGCCCAGGATTACCCGGGACAGGCCGATGAGCAACGCCCAGAGATAGATCGGCAACAGGATCGCGCTGAAGAAAAAGGCAATCAGCGTGGCCATCAGGAAGGCCGCGGCAGTATGGCCGGAAGGCATGCTGAACGTGTCAGCCGGTGTGATCACCCGGGTGGAGTCAGCCACGCTGACAAACGGACGATCGCGTCGGATTATCGCCTTGAGAGCCATGAAGCAGGGCAGCTCGATGAGAAACGCCAGCAGCATCGCCCGGGCGGCGAGTGGACCTCGCGAGTCGTCCACCAGCAGGAATACCAGGCCCAGGACCACGTACAGGTAACCGTCACCGGACCGGGACAGGAAGCGGGCCATGCGCGCCGCGGCCAGCGATCGCTGCAGCCTGATCAGCTGCCGGTAAAGCGATATGTCCAGATTGGCCAGCGCGTTAACCACGGCTTCGCTCCTGTTCACCCGCTTCCTGACGGGCCGGTTTCAGCAGAGTATCCTTCAGGGATCAGAGTTTCCCATACCATTATGTCATTTTACGAACGGCGGTATGACAGTTTTGTTACAGCCTGTCGCGGTTCCCGGCTGCCGTCGTGCCGGTTGATTCAATCAGCATCGGCTCCAGTACCGGCCAAACGTTGTCAAGGATCATTCCCTGTGCTTCGGCCCGGGGATGGATACCGTCATCCTGCATCAGTTCCGGTTGCTGTGGAATGCCGTCGATAAGAAACGGCACCAGTGGCACTTCGTGCTTTGCGGCGATGTCGGCGAATTGTTGAAAGAAAGGCCCGGTGTAGCGGGGGCCGTAGTTCGGTGGTATCTGAATTCCGGCAAGCAGCACCTCGGCATCGCTCTCGCGGGCAAGCTGTATCATGTCCTCCAGGTTCTGACGGATAGCGGCCAGGGGCAGACCCCTGAGTCCGTCATTGCCGCCCAGTTCGAGAATGACCAGGTCGGGTCGATAGGCATCCAGCATGGCCGGCAGGCGAGCCAGTCCGCCGGTGGTGGTCTCGCCGCTGACAGAGCCGTTGATGACTTCATAGGGGTAGCCTTCCGCGGCCAGCCTGGTGCCCAGCAGTTCGACCCAGCCGTCGGACTCGTCGATCCCGTAGCCGGCACTGAGGCTGTCACCGTAAACCAGCAGCGTGTAGGATGAATCGGCATACGCCGGTGTCGCCGGGAAAACAGTAATCAGGGCCCAGGGCAGCAGGGCGGCGACCAACAGGCGAATCGATCTCGATAATGGGGCTGGCAGGGTCATTGCATAGTCCGGTTGTCAGTTCTGTATCCCGCGGTATTCTAACCAGCGCTCCGCCGGTTGCAATCCGCGCAAGCGTTGAGCTACGTATTAAAACGACAAGTGAGTTCAGTGCCGGGGATACAGCAGGCCGATTGCGCCTATAATGCGTCCGACAAGGCAGCTGCCGCTCAAGCCAGCACCGGTATGATCAACCAGGGCCTGCAGGCCTGACAACTGCAGGTGCATTGACCCCGGCGTAAGCCGACAGGACAGGACATGATTCACACCAGCGCACTGACCAAGACCGTTCCCACCAGCGAGGGGCCGTTGACCATCCTGGATGACGTCAGCATCGATATCGATGCCGGACAGGCGGTGGCAATCGTTGGTGCATCGGGATCCGGTAAATCCACCCTGCTGGGACTGATGGCCGGGCTGGACAGTCCAACCTCCGGAGACGTGATCCTGGACGGCAACAGCCTGTCCAGCCTGGACGAAGAGGAGCGGGCACTGCTCCGGGGACGGCTGGTCGGCTTCGTCTTTCAGTCATTTCAGCTCCTGCCCAGCCTCACCGCCCTGGAAAACGTGATGCTGCCCATCGAACTCAAGGGTGACCGTCAGGCCGCTGAAAAGGCAAAAACCCTGTTAAGCCGGGTGGGGCTGGAGGCGCGCTGGCATCACTACCCCAATCAGCTTTCCGGAGGCGAACAGCAGCGGGTGGCCATCGCCCGGGCCTTTGCTTCCGAGGCAAGAATACTGTTCGCGGACGAGCCCACCGGCAACCTGGATACCGCTACCGGCGCCCGGGTCATCGACCTGCTGTTTGATCTCAATAGCGAGTTTGCCACCACACTGGTGCTGGTGACTCACGATGACCGCCTAGCGCGACGCTGTGACCGCCAGATAAAGCTTGCCGCCGGGCGCATAGTGGCCAACGACCTGGTCGAGGAAGCAGCTGATGGCTGAGGTTGCGAGTAACCAGGGCAGAAGCCTGCTGTCCCTGATCCGCCTGGCGTTGACCATGCTGTGGCGGGACTGGCAGGGCGGCGAGCTGAAACTGCTGTTTTTCGCCCTGGTTATGGCGGTGACCTCGGTATCCGGCATTGCCCTGTTTACCGATCGCCTGGAACAGGCACTGCTGCTGGAGTCGGCCAATATGCTGGCCGCCGACCGGGTGCTGAGTGGACGTCAGGAAGCGCCTCCTGAATGGCTGGATGAAGCCCGATCCCAGGGGCTGCAGACCGCGGAAACCATATCCTTTACCTCCATGGCCTTTTCCGACTCGGGAAACATGCTGGTTTCTGCCAAGGCGGTGAGTGAAGCCTACCCACTGCGCGGCGAAATCATTGCCGCCGACGAACCGTTCGTGCGCGGCTATCCCGTTGCCGGAGGACCCCCGCCCGGCGAGGTCTGGCTGGAGTCCCGGGTACTTCCCGCCCTGGATGTCCAGGTCGGCGACAGTGTTTATGTGGGGGAGGCGGAACTGCGTCTTGGCCGCATCATCGTCGTGGAGCCTGACCGCCAGCAGGGCGGCATGGTGGACAATGCCGGTCCCCGGCTGATGATGAACATAGCCGACGTGCCGGCTACCAACGTCATTCAACTGGGCAGTCGTGTTCGCTACCGTTATCTGTTCGCGGGAGACCTGGCACAGCTGGACGTGTACAGCGACTGGATCCGGGAACAGTCCGAAGGACAATTCAGACTGCGGGACGTGCGTGATGAAAGCGAGGAAGTCAGTGATGCGCTGAACAAGGCGGAAAGCTTTCTCATGCTGGGCAGCCTGTTCGCAGTGCTGCTGGCCGGTGTGGCCATCGCCCTCACCGCCAAGCGCTACAGCGAAAGGCATTTCGACTACGTGGCGATACTCAAGACCCTGGGCTGCACCTCCAACCAGATCACTACCTTGTACGTTGCCATTCAGCTGGCGCTGGCGGCGGTGGCCATCGTCGTGGGCAGCGTGCTGGGCTGGATTATTCACCAGCTGATCCTGCGACTGCTTGCTGCCATCATCACGGTGGAATTGCCGGCGGCCAGCTTCGAGCCGTTTATTATCGGTGCCCTGACGGCGCTAATCTGCCTGCTGTCGTTTGCCCTGCCGCCATTGCTGGCACTGCGCCACACTTCGCCGCTGCGGGTACTGCGCAAGGACCTGGACCAGAACCGGATCGGGGACAACGTGCCCTACCTGTTCGGTATCACCGGGTCGATCTTCCTGGTGTTCTGGTACAGCCAGGACCTGGTGCTGACGTCGGTCCTGGTGCTGTCGGTTGCCGGGATAGTGCTGTTATTGTCGGCAATCTCCTATTTACTGCTGCAGTCCAGCGGCTCGGTGGGCATGAAAGCCGGCAGCGCCTGGAAACTGGCGATGTCCGCCACCCGCCGGCGGCGCAAGCAGAACGTGCTGCAGGTCCTGGTGTTTTCCATCACCATCATGTCGTTGCTGGTGCTGACCCTGTTGCGCACCGATCTGATCGACGACTGGCAGGCCCAGTTGCCGGAAAACACGCCCAATCATTTCATGATGAACGTGACCCAACCCCAGATCGACGGCATTCGCACCTTCTTCAGGGAAAACGGCATCGAAGACAACGACTTCTTCCCCATCATGGCCGCACGGCCAGTGGCCATCAACGGCGAACCGCCCAGGCCCAGGCGTGACGATGATGACGAGCAGCGCAGCAACGTCACCGAACGGGCCAGTGAGCAGACGGGGGGCGAGGAAGCGCCTGGCGGCGCGGGTAGCGGGACCAATGGCGAAGCCGGCGAGGGCGGCGATGCCAATGCCGGTGACGGTGAACGTCGCGGTCGGGTGGGCACCCGCCAGGTTACCTGGACTGATCGGTTACCACCGGACAACCAGATCGTGGCCGGCCAGTGGTGGGACAGCGATACGAAACCGGGCCTGGTTTCCGTGGAGCGGGAATACGCGGACTGGCTGAACCTGGAGATCGGGGATCGCGTGGAGTTCGAGGCCAACCGGCAGTTTTTCGAAGTGGAGGTGGCCAGTCTGCGCAGTGTGCGCTGGGACAACATGCAGCCCAATTTCTACTTTATCTTTTCCCCGGGCACAGTGGATCATCTGGGTGCCACCTATCTGTCCACGGCACTCATGGAGCAGGAGCAGAAAATACTGTTAAACGAATTGATACGGCGTTTCCCGACCATCGTGGTTATCGAGATAGACGCCCTGATCGAGCAGATCCAGAATATTATCGCCCAGGTAACCTCGGCCATCGAACTGATTTCACTGCTGGTGCTGGCCAGTGGTGCCCTGGTGTTGCTGTCCTGTGTCAACGCCACGCTGGACGAACGATTCAAGGAAAACGCCATTCTCCGCACCCTGGGTGCAGGTCGCCGGCTGATTCTGAGCAGCCTGACGATCGAGTTTGCCACTATCGGTTTCGTCGCGGGAATCATTGCCACCATCGGTGCCGAAGGCAGTCTTTTCTATCTGCAGGAATTCGTTTTTGAACAGGATTTTTCCCTGCATTACTGGGTGTGGTTCGCAGGCCCGGTGGTCGGCATGCTGCTCATCGGCCTGCTGGGGTTGAACTCCACGCGCCAGGTGGTCAGCGTCAGCCCGTTGAATGTCCTGCGTCGTGTCTGACTGGCCACTCCCCGCACCGGCCGACCACGGCCCTGTCATCAAAAATGCCGCTCCGACGTGAAAACACCATGATCCGCCCTTGGCTCTTCAGGTGAACCGGTGCAGCACGCCCTTGACCTGGGACAGATAGCCGCTGCCGAACAGGATCAGGTGGTTCAGCAGGTGATAGAGATTGTATAGGGGAGCCCGTTCCTGCCAGTCGGAGGCCATTGCCGATGCCGCTTCATAGTGTCGATAGAAATCCGGGTGAAAGCCACCGAACAGCCGGGTCATGGCCAGTTCCGCTTCTGCCCAGCCCCGGTAGCAGGCGGGATCGACGAGCCCGGGAAAACCCTGCCCGTCACTGTGGACGTTGCCGGACCACAGGTCGCCGTGCAGCAGCACTGCAGGCTGTTCCGGTACCAGGGTTGGCAGGGCGGTTGCCAGACGGTCGACGCGCTGCCGGTCGTGACTGTCCAGCAGGCCGCTGTTGGCTGCCCTGTCGGCCAGGGCGCACAGACGGTTCCGGGCGAAAAACCGGTAACCGTCCCGGTCCGGGGTATTTTCCTGGGGGGTGAGTCCGCAGTAGTTGTCCGTTTCCAGGCCGAAGCTGTCGAAGCGTTGCCGGTGCAGCTCTGCCAGGCCTTCGCCGAGGCGCTGCCAGTAATCCGCCGCCGGCGGACCGCTACCAAGATATTCAAGCAGCAGAAAACGGTCACCTGCATGTATGACCTCGGGAACCCGCAGGGAGGTCTGGCGGCGCAGGCTGTCAAGGCCGCGGGCTTCGGCACGGAAGAACCGGGGCGGCGGATCGTTGTGCAACTTGACGAACAGGCGATCATCATTGGACAGGGTGATTACCCCGGTGGTATTGATACAGCCACCACCAATGGCGTCAAATTGCCTTATTTCGACGGAATGATTCTCCTGTAACCATGAATTCACCGCTTTGAGGTTTTCTGCGCTGCCCATGGCCGTTATATAATCACAGCCTCTGCGGCTGAACAATCGGGGCAAGATGTCCGGTCGATATCGCAGCCGGAGAAATTCAGCTGATTCTGTTGGTAAAAAGTAGTAAGCAGCAATCAGTAAACAGCAAACAGCAAACAGTAAACAGCAAACAGTAAACAGCAAACAGCAACCAGAGACCCAGTCTGACGAGGTGCTATGAACTTGTTCCAGATCAATCGAAAACCTGTCCATCTGCTGGCCACGCTTGGTCTGCTGCTGTCCTGGACACAGCTGCAGGCTCAGCCATTGCCGGAAATCATCGCCAGGGAGTGTGTTTACGGCGACTGTGACAACGGTCGCGGCACCATGGAGATCAAGACGCCCGCCGGCACCGCGGTGTACCGTGGCAGCTTCCAGGACGGCGAGTTTCACGGCTACGGCAGGCTGGAGGAACCGCTCAGTTTTACCGAAAAAGCAATCTACGTGGGCAACTGGGAAGCCGGGCAGCGCAGTGGCAGGGGCAAGTATTACAACGGCACCGGGGATCTTTACATCGGTGAGTGGCGCGAGGACAAGCGACACGGTAGGGGGTCCTATTTCGTCGACATCGGCGAGTGGCGGGAAAACGAACACACCGAGTTCTGGCTGTCCCAGAATACCGAAAACTACACGGGAGAGTTCGTCAACGACCTCTACCAGGGCCAGGGCGTGTACCGCTGGAAAAACGGTTCGCGCTATGAAGGCGGCTTTTTTGCCAACGACCGTCACGGCTTCGGCACCTACTACTATCCTACCGGCACGGCGCGGGAACAGCTTTGGGATTACGGTGATTTCGTTCGCTAGTCCGGGGATTGGCCATGGATCTTGAGTCGGTTCGGCGGGAATACCTGCAGGGTGGACTGCATCGTGAAGACCTGCAGGACAACCCGATCGCCCAGTTCAACCAGTGGATGGCCGAGGCGCTGAAGATGGAGCTCCGGGACCCCACCGCCATGACCCTGTCCACAGCCTCGGTTGACGGTCAGCCCAGCCAGCGCATCGTCCTGCTCAAGCGCATGGAAGACAATGCGTTCGTGTTTTTCACCAATTACCGGTCCCGCAAGGCGCGGGAAATCAATGCCAACAACAAGGTCAGCCTGCATTTTCCCTGGCATGATATTGAACGGCAGGTCAAGGTATGCGGTACCGCGGAAAAGCTGTCCACGGCCGAATCCGTTGGCTATTTTGTCAGCCGGCCCAGGGAAAGCCAGATAGCGGCCTGGGCTTCGTCCCAGAGCGAGGCGATATCCTCTAAAAGCCTGCTGTTGAACCAGTTTGAATCACTGAAGCAGAAATTCGCCCGGGGTGAGGTGCCATTGCCTGATTTCTGGGGTGGTTACCGGGTGGTACCCCACGAAATCGAGTTCTGGCAGGGTGGCAGGCATCGACTGCATGATCGCTTTCACTACCGGTTGCAGGAGAACGGCCACTGGCAGATTCAACGCCTCGCTCCCTGAGCGGTGACCCGGATTCCTGCTAATCCCGCCAGCGCCCCAGTTTCTTCGGTACCTGCATGTTCTTGAGCCGGGCATACTGGGGAATGCCGTTCCTGTACTCCGGGTAGTCCTCGCCCTGAATGAGCGGTGAAAAATACGCCCTTGCCTCGTCGGTAATGTGAAAGCCGTCCCGGGTGATGTAGTTCCGGGGCATGGTTTTTTCCACATTCGCCACGTCCTCCAGCCTGGCCTCGCCCACCTTCCACCGGTATTTTCTGCCGCCGGATCGGACAATTATGGGCATGACGGCATTCTTGCCCGCCAGGGCGAACTCAACCGCGGCCTTGCCCATGGCATAGGCCTGTTCAACATCGGTCGCCGAGGCGATGTGGCGAGCGGCCCTTTGCAGGTAGTCCGATACCGCCCAATGGTACTTGTAACCGGTTTCCTCTTTAACCAGGTTCGCCAGGAAAGGTGCCACGCCGCCCAGTTGCACGTGGCCAAAGGCGTCCTTGCCGCCGGCATCGGCGAGAAACGTACCATCCTTGTACTGCGCGCCTTCCGAGACCACGATGGCGCAATAGCCGTATTTCCTGACGCAGCTTTTTACCTTGCGCATGAATTTATCCCGATTGAACGGTATCTCGGGAAACAGGATGATATGTGGTGCATCGCCTTCCTGCTCCGTCGCCAGGCCGGCCGCACCGGCAATCCAGCCGGCGTGCCTCCCCATGACTTCCATGACGAAGACCTTGGTGGAACTTTCGCACATTGAGGCCACGTCCAGGCCCGCCTCCTTGATGGAAACAGCCACGTATTTGGCCACCGAACCGAACCCCGGACAGTTGTCGGTGACCGGCAGATCGTTGTCCACGGTTTTTGGAATGCCGATACAGGTAATGGGGAATCCTTCCCGGATACTGAACTGCGATACCTTGTTGGCGGTGTCCTGGGAATCGCCACCACCGTTATAGAGAAAGTAGCGGATATTGTGAGCCTTGAATACTTCCAGCAGTCGCAGGTATTCTCGCTCGTTTTCGGCAAAGCTCTTCAACTTGTAGCGACAGGATCCGAAGGCGCCGGCCGGCGTGTGGCGCAGGCGGGCGACAGTGCGGGCAGTCTCCTTGCCGGTGTCGATCAGTTCCTCGCGCAGTGCACCGATGATGCCGTTGCGCCCGGCAAAAACCTTGCCGATGTGGTCGCGGTTTTTTCTCGCGGTCTCGATTACGCCACAGGCGCTGGCGTTGATCACCGAGGTTACGCCGCCCGACTGGGCATAGAACAGATTAGCTTTTGCCATGATAATCCTGTTGTCATGATGTGAACTGGTACCGGCATCTTATCACCGGGGTACAACAGATCAACTGTGGCAATTGACCGGTAACGGTGTAACAATTTGACTTCACCAACGAGACGTGGGAACACGGTCGATGCAGTTGATTATCGGGATGTCAGGTGCCAGCGGGCTGATTTACGGGATACGCCTGCTGGAAGTGTTACAACAACAACCGGCTATTGAAACACACCTGGTGCTGTCGGGTTCCGCGAAACTGAATATCGGCATAGAGACCACGTGGTCGGTAGCCGATGTCAAGGCAATGGCGGATCATGTCCACGCCTACAACGACATTGCCGCCAGTATTGCCAGCGGATCGTTTCGCACCGACGGCATGATCATCGCTCCCTGTTCCATCAAGACCGTTTCGGGAATTGCCAACTCCTACGCCGACAACCTGATGGTCAGGGCCGCCGACGTGGTGCTCAAGGAACGCCGCCGGCTGGTGCTGGTGCCGCGGGAGACGCCACTGCACACCGGTCACTGCAAGCTGTTCTACGAGGTGAGCCAGCTGGGTGCCATCCTGGCACCGCCGGTTCCGGCCTTTTATACCAACCCCAGAACCATCGACGACCTGGTGAATCACCATGTCGGTCGTCTGCTGGACCTGTTCGATCTCGACCCGGGCCTGGTCAGCCGCTGGCAGGGCATCGCCGGAGCCGGGACTCCTGAAGCCTCTGGTTAACCCCCAATCGGGTACTATACAGTTCTACAGTGGCTCTTTTTGATGAGGTAAGACGACTCGATAGTCGTGCCGTGGCGCAGTTTGAAAACCGGTTCGGTACCCGACCTCACTGTTGACCTTCAGCGAAATATCAAACTACGCCACTGCCCACGCCCACGGCTGGCACTTGTCTGAGCCCGCGTGTGGCAAGCGGAACCAATTGTTGCGCAGGCAGGAGCGGTCTGGTGTTGCCTGCCGTGACGGATCGTGACTGACAGCGCAGGATTTGTCTCTCGTGTTCTCCTGGGGTGCTGGCTATCCAACGGACGATCGAATGAAAGAAATATGGGTAGTAAGAAATTTTGAAAATCCATTCCGGTCATATTTAGGCCTACTTTAAGAACTTCATATTGGGAGGAGGGCGATGTTACTAGATAGGTTAATGATGGCTTTCTGCGTTATTTTGACAATCAGTTGTAATGTTTCCGCGGGTGAATGTTCCCAAGGATTTGAAGAAAGGATTGCGATTGCTAAAAGTCTTGTTCTTTATGCAGAACCACTTATCTCGACCACAGCTGTAAATAAGCCGAATCTGAAAGAAGCGTGTACTTTGTTGAGGTTTCAAATTTCGCAGGAAGGGTCTGCCGAAAATATTGAAGAAGTCAAGTCAATTCCGCCGTTTTTATTGCTTCGAGCTGCAGCACGAACGTTGGATTTGTACAAGTTTGACGCTAGCAGTAGCGAGAATTCTGATCATTATTATTTGGAATTTGTTTACATCCCAGAATGGTTACGTTGAATAAACTGACGTTTCTCCTAAGATGTGATTGAGGCTTAAGCAGCTCAATTCGCTATTGCGCTGATAAAGCTAACGAATGCGGGTTTTTTTACCGTGAGCGTCATTCCATTGCTTTTTCATGAGACTGTGCATCTCAGATTCTGGGATACAAAGGAATTTTGCGACACGCTGCCGATGAGAAACACGATGAATCGTTTTTCCCTTCTCCCAGTCAGACCAGGCTGTGCGACACACGCCAATTCTGTCTGCTGCTTTACGCTGAGACAAACCGAGTGCCTGCCGTTTTGTCATTAGAAAATCGGCAACGGTCTTAGGCCTTATGGTTGGGATCGGATCATATCCAAGAAACTTCTTGATAGCTTGATAGCTTGATAGTGCATATCATATGGCACTGATTTACCGTTTTCCCACTTCCATAGTGTTATTGGCGCAATCCCAAGTCGAGATGCCACCTCTTGTTGAAATAGGCCTAGCTTCCTTCTCTTTAAAAGTGGCAGCAGCGATTGGTGGCGTGGCAAATTCTGGCTGCGACTTCAAAATCCGGCAACCAGGACATTCGGATACGCTTTCAGTGTCAGGGGCCATGGCGGTTCGATGGTCACGGCCGTGGGGCGCCGACAACGGCAGTGAGCAACTGTTCCAGTTGCGCCCGGTTCCGGCCGGTACCGTCTGCATCGGCGGCGCTTGTCAGGCTGTACCCGGAGTCGGCACCTTCGGGTTTACCGCGATTGCCGGAGCAGTCCTGGTTACCAGGCGGAACGCGGGTCTGCAGGTAAAGGTCGAGGTTGAACCAGGTACTGGCAGGACCCGGTGTGGACGATTTCGGCTGGATATCGCCCAGCAGTGCCTGCAGCTGGTTCTGCTGCAGGTGTTCCGCCTCCAGTTCCAGGCCCTTGATCCGGTTTCTCAGTTGTTCAACGGCTTGTGGGTCTGCTGCTTCCTGTACCTGGCCCTGGACGTCTGCCTGTCCGGCCAGCCGGGTTTTAAGCCAGCGACGGGCATGGCGCAGCGGTTCGACGACATGGACCGCCCAGGTCCCGGCAAAGTCCGTCAGCTGATGCAGCTGGTCGCGGGTGAACCGGCCGTGGCAGTTCCCGTACCACACGCACAGCAACACCATGTTCACGTCCAGGCCATAATCGTCCTGCAGTGACAGGCAGGCATCGGCAACACCCGCTTCACCATAGCGTTGTAACGAGAAATCCCAGAAGCCTGTTTGTTCCACGGACACTTTTATCTCCAGGTTTGCAGCCCCTGATCACCGGTTACGCTGGCCAGCGTCTGAGCCGCCTGCTGCTTCCCTTATTGTTTATTGTTGTCCCGACTCGTGCGGCGAATCATGCCGCCACTTTTGCCGCCACTCATGCCGCCACTCATGCCGCTGTTCAAGCCGCGACCCACGTCATCACCGTGGCTACTCCTGCATACCATGATAAAGCAGTCGAATCAGCAGGCGGACGCCGTCGTTGTCTTTCAGCTCTCCGTACCGGGGTCCGTCGCGCTTGCCCACGTCCCGGATATCCGCCATCAGTTCCGGATGGAACTGGCAGGTAAAGGATCGCCGGATGGTATGGGTCTCCCAGTCCTTGTAGTAGATGCAGGTATTGGACGCTTCGGTCCAGCTGTTTTCATCGGCCCGGGTCTGGGCCAGGATTTCCACCGCGTAGGGCAGGTTCAGCAACCATGACAGCGGACTGATGGCTATCTTGAAGCGCAGCGGCACGATGGTGTCGTGGAGCAGCTTGTAGGCCCAGTTGGCAAACAGAATAGCCTCTTCATTGACTTCGTCGCCATGAAACATTTCTATCTTCAGTTCCCTTTCCAGTCGGATAAGGGTGTCGATAACGCCTTCCAGTTCATCGGCAATCAGTGAGTGGGTATCGTGCAGTTCGCCGGGCACATGGTCGGCGGGCTGGCGTCGGCGATAGTGCAGCAGTTTCCGGGTGCCTACTTCCAGGGTTTCATTGGGAGCCACGGCGAACTTGCTGTCATGCCAGCCCCGGGCCACGGTTTCGTTCTGTTTCCGTACTTCCAGGGACTCGCCGATTTCGGCGATACGCCGACAGACCCGTTGCAATGAATTGATGGCAAAACCGTCGGTGTCCAGCGGCAGCGTGGCGAGATTCATGACCTCCCTTACCGCACGCTTGATCAGCCTGATATGGGACGCGGCGGCCAGCTGGTGGCCGAGACAGATGAAAATACACGGTCCGCTGCCCGTGGAGCGGCGCATCAGCAGCTGATCGGTAAGGGACAGGATATCGTCCAGGCCCGCGTTGGTTCCGTCAAAGCTGGCGGGATCGTGCACCGAGGGATTGCCACCCTGGACCACGGTGGCGATGCCGGCACTGAGGACATTTGCCAGGCGCCAGGGATTGGCGACGCCACTCTGCCAGACCGGATAAAGGATAGTGTCGGCGTCGGCGATCTGCTGCAGTATGTAGGCGATATTCTTGGAGGCCCTCACCGCTTCACCCTGCAGGTTGATGCCCACGTTGGGCCACGGTTCAATCACCGAAACACTCTGGCGATAGATTTCCGGCAGTCCCAGCAGCAGGTCCAGTTCGGCGGGTGAGGAAATGACTTTTTCCAGCGGTGGTGCCGTACCCCACTCGAAGGCATGAGCATCCACCAGCACGTCCCGACCGGGAAACGGCGTCGGCGAATCCCGGTCTTCAAGAAAGTAACCCAGCAGTGCATGAATCGACTGCGGCGTGGCTGGATGAAAGCCGAGGATCCCCGGTGTCGTCCGCCACGCCAGCCGTTCCAGCAACTGGGCATTGGTAAGTGAATCCCTGGCAGGTCGTCCTGACGGCATGTGGGTTACCTGTAATCTGATCTGTCGATGGAGACAGGATGAGCAAAAGTGGTGCCAATTGAATCACTTTGTCATGGTGGGGGAAACCCTGATATTTTCCGGATTGTCGGCCGGTGGGTTGCCTCATTCTGGTGCAGCTGTCGCCTGACTGCCTCACGGGGGACGCGAGCCCTGAACGCCTGCAGCCGGCATCCAGGCATTTGCCAGGCGCAACTGCGGTGCAAAGGGAACCACGTAGTCACCGTTTACCGGAAAGGGCTGCACTCACCCGCTGAGAAGCGTAAACTTGGCACACTGGCCGGCAGGTAGTGCTGCCATTGATGCTGAACTGCAATGCTGGACTGTAATGCTGGACTGTGCAGGTGATTGCTCGAGTATCGGCCGCCGGTAAAGCGTGAGTCCGGTGGGAAAACCGGGTTGTCGGGAGGCATTGTCAGAAGGCGTTTTCAGCCATCACTTTAATCAACGTCACTGGAAGTCATTGTGGCAGACACACGTACGCTCTCATTCGATGATGCCCGTTACAAGGCCTTCATCTCCTACAGTCATCAGGACGATGGCTGGGCCGCGTGGCTGCATAAAACCCTTGAGTCCTACAAGCCGCCCAAGCAGCTGGTTGGTACCGTTAACGAATTCGGGGTGATCCCCGGCAGGATGTCGCCCATCTTCCGCGACCGGGAGGAACTGCCCAGCGCTACCGACCTGGGCGCCCTGCTTACCAGTTCGCTGGAACAGTCCGCCTGCCAGATTGTTATCTGTTCTCCGGCAGCGGCCCGTTCCCACTGGGTCAACGAAGAGATTCTGGCCTTCAAGCGGCTGGGACGGGAACACCGCATCTACTGCCTGATTGTCGACGGCGAACCCAATGCCACCGACATGCCCGGTCGGGAAGACGAGGAATGTTTTCCGCCGGCGCTGCGCTTCAAGCTCAATCCCGACGGCGAGCTCAGCGACGAGCGCACCGAGCCCATCGCCGCCGATGCCCGCAAGAACAAGGACGGTAAAAGCAATGCCAGGATGAAGCTGCTGGCCGGTATGCTGGGGGTCGGCTTCGATCAGCTGGCACAGCGGGAACTGCATCGGCGGCAACAGCGGATGATTGCCGTGGCGGTGGCGTCGCTCACCGGTATGGTCATAACCAGCGGACTGGCGGTAGCGGCGATCCTGGCCCGCGAAGAAGCCGAACGACAGCGTGTCCGCGCCGAAATCGAGGCGGAAACGGCCCAGCAGACCACCAATTTCATGGTGGAGCTGTTTGAAGTATCCGATCCCAGCGAGGCCCTGGGGAACACGATTACCGCCCGGGAGATTCTCGATCGCGGTGCCCGTCGCATCGAGTTTGAACTGACGGATCAGCCGGAAATCCAGTCCACCCTGATGGATACCATGGGTACCGTGTACCGCAGCCTGGGACTTTATCCCCAGGCCAGGGACCTGCTGGAACGTGGATTACAGACCCGTCGGTCAATTTACGGCGCGGAACACGTGGAAGTGGCGCGCAGCCAGTCCAATATCGCCGAGCTGCTGGGCGTGCAGGCGGAATTTGACCAGGCCGTGCAGATGTATCGGGACGCTATCCGGACGCTGGAAGAAGCCCCGGAAGCCACCGATACCGAGATGGCCGCCGCCCTCAGCGGGCTGGCCCAGGTGTATTCGCTGCAGGGTGATTTTGCGGCCGCCGAGGAACAGCTGCGCCAGGCCATCGACCTGCAACGTCCCGCGCCGGGAACAGAATCCCTGGAACTGGCCCGCAGTCTCGATCAGCTGGGCATGGCCCTGGGCTTCCAGGCCCGTCCCGACGAGGCCGAGCCGCTGCTGAGACAGGCCCTGGCCATGCGTCGGCGGCTGGCTCCGGGGGGCGTCCATCCGGACCTGGATGACAGCCTCAACAACCTGGCGGTATTTCTTTATGAACAGGGTCGCTACGGGGAAACCGAGGACCTGTTCCGCGAATCCCTGCAGATGAACCAGCGCCTGCTGGGGGAACAGCACCCGGACCTGGGGGATTCCCTGAACAACCTGGCCTTCGTGCTTCACGACCAGGGCGAGTACGACGAGGCCGAATCCTTCTATGTACAGGCCCTGGCAATACGCCGGCAGGGCCTGGGTGAGGATCACCCGCTGGTGGCCCAGTCCCTGAATAACCTGGCGTTCCTTTACTACGACAAGGGACAGTTCGACCTGGCCCTGGACTATTCCACCCAGGCCCTGGCGGCTTATCGACGGGCCTATTCCGGCGACCATGCCGATATCGCCTACGGGCTGCAGAACCTGGCCGGCTGGTTGACGGAACAGGGCAGTTTCGCCCGGGCGGAGGAATTGCTGGACGAGGCCCTGGCAATGAACCAGCGCATTCTCCCCGAGGAGCATCCCGACATCGGCATCACCCGCTCCGGACTCGCCGTGTTGTACCTGGAGACGGACCGGGTGGAGCAGGCCCTGGCCATGGCGGAAAGCGCCACGGCCATTCTTGCCCAGGCCTACGGTGATGACCACTGGCGTACCGCCTGGGCCCGGTCGCTGCAGGGTGCCGCCCTGGCAGAGCAGGGACGTTTCGAGGAAGCCGAGACGATTGCCGTGGCCGCCTACGAAGCACTGCAGGACAGCGGCGGCGCCCGGCCGGTGCATATCGATACCGCCCTGGAGCGGCTGGTGGCGCTCTACGAATCCTGGGGCCGACCGGAAGCCGCCAGGCTCTACGCCGAGATGCAGGAGTCCCGGAATTTTTAGACAGGTTCACAGCAACCAGACAGGATTCGGAATCAACGCCGACTCTCACCGGGAAAGCAGCAATGCTGCGGTGCACCAACACGTGACAGGTTGGTTGCGGTAAGTTCGGGCAGGCTGTTCAGTAAGTGCCGTTCTGTTTGCATTCCGGCGGGTCGATTCAATACGATCCACGGTATGTACCGGATACATTGATAAGGGTTGAGTCGCAAGAGCTGTCACTTGCTCATTTAGTGTACGAAAGTGTCAAATAAATTTACATTCTGTCCGAGAGATTTGTACAATAGTGTCAGGATCTTTGCCTATTCTCTGCGACCGACTTCCAATCCTTTGAATTTGTTGGTTTTTTAATTTGGCGTAAAACTTGCGTCCATTAACATCTCTAAGAGGGCGCATTGAAAAAGAAACGCCAGTAACCACACTGCCGACCGATCAATTTTTACCGAAACCTGCCGGCGTACGATAGCCAATAGTGAATCACTGGCGATGCTGTTCATTGTCAGTTAAGAGGAGATCTAAATGAATTCGCTTGACCACTACAGTTATGTGCAATCAGCCCACCGGTTCTGCTTCTTGGTATTTTCGCTGGTTGCCGCCCTTGGCGTGCTGGTGAGTTCAACAGCACAAGCGCAACCCCAGGCAGGTGTCGAATACGAAACTCGCCTGTTTCTTCCTAGTGCTGCTGATCCGGAATCGTCCCTGGGTGTGGACGAAGCGGTGTTTCGTTGGCAACTGCTACCGGGAGACTATTCGGAAAATTATTCGGTAACCGAGGCCGACCTGGAGTTTCTGCAGTTGAAGGTTGACGATACATCCCCCGCTATCGGCGGCGTGATTATTGATGACATTATTGTTGACGGGGCTGTTCAGTTGACTAACGGTCGCAATAGTGAAGATGTGGTCTGGGAGTTTGAGTTTTTCAATCCGGCTGACTTCGAGGAAGAGCCCGGGTATACACCTGATGTTTTCGATCCTGCCACGGATCCCTTTGACGCTCTCCTTGCCAACATCGGGCCAGGTGAATTGTTGCAGTTTCGAAACATAGTACAACCCACCGATCAGCCTGGAACCGGCGAAGCGTTTTTCCAGGTCGTGGATGGTTCAAACTACCCGCTGGGATTCTATGAGGTCGTGACTTACGCCAGCGGGGATGACAAGAGTTGGGAACTGGCAAAAAGTACGGCTGAGTCAATGTTTCTATTTGGAAAAGCCGGCTATCTGGCAACTATCACCAGTGCCGATGAGGATGCCAGGATCGACGAATTGGTAGAACTTGCAAACGGTTCGGAAGCATGGGCTGGTGCGGTACAAGATCTGGAAGAGTGCCCGGATCCCTCTCTCAGCACTCCCCTGCGAGGATGGAAATGGCTGAATGGCGAGGGATGCCTTTCAGACGAGGGAGCCTATACGAACTGGTTGCCCGGAGAGCCAAATGATGCTGGAAACGGGGAATCAAGTCTTGCCGTCAATTTAGACTCCAATGGGGAAGATGTTGGTTGGAATGACGAAGGAAATCTGGCCAATATAGGCAGTTTTGTTGTTGAGTATCCCCGGGCAGCCGTCTACATCGTCAGGTTTATCGATGGTGTTTCCGACGACGATGGAGCGTTTGAACCCACACTCATCCAGCGCACTGCGAGGATTGAAGCAGGCGCCGTGAGGAATATACCCACACCACTGGGAACGGGAACCATCTTCGATATAGATGCCTTCGAACAGGAGGGCGACGTGGCCGTAGCCGGGCTGACGAACGCAGATTTTTGTGTCGCTCCGGATCCGCGAGAAGTGACGAGACGTTTCTGGGGAAGGGTATGGCAATATTTCCAACCTCGAAATTTGCGGCTTCATGAACTGGCAGGTACCGGTACATGTACAGGCGCTCTTCCTGGTATCGAGACAACCGTGGATCCGGAATTCGAAACCTGGGAAGAATTGCTGGGTGTCATTGACCTTGCTATCCCCTACAGCTACCGAGGATTCGTCGGTGAAGTTGATTTACCCGGAGATTCACCTGATGAGGGTCCTGTTGAAGATGTGTGGCTTACAATCGGGGTGGTCCGGTCGACGGCAGAATATGACGGACCTGTATCTGTTGTCGGCTTTCCCGAGACGCTAATCGATTACAGTAATATGCCACTGGACAAGTCACCAGTCTGTGAAAATGGCAAAGCCTATCGTCCACTGGATCTCGGCGGCACGGTTCCGAATTTCGGGGAATGGCCCAATGTGGAGGGGTCGAAGATGATCGTAGAAACCGTGCAGTGCAATCGCAGTTGGTCATTGACCAGGCGAACTACTCACGTTTTTCCCGTACGTATTGACCTGAATCGCAGAAGTCGGGTGTTGGAGTGGTTAAACGTTTACGGACAGTCCGAAGGCATACAGGACACGATTTCCGAGGCTGGCAGTTGTGCCAATATTGAATTGCTGGACGCGGTACAGGCTTCTCTTGACGATGCCCGTGATGCACTTTGGAACCTAGATTATACTGGTGCTATTGGCGCCTTTGAACAATTGGCCAGGGATGCCTACAACGATGATTCATACGACAGCGGTGAAGTGACCGGGTTTGACGACTGCCCTATCGTTACCAATTATCGCGGTAATCTGGTACCGCGAGCACTGACGGCCGCGTTCACTGTACATGACCGGCTTCTTCATCCCTTAAATTTTGTTGAGTATCCCTTGCCTGCTGAGTTTGAGGAACTTAAGCCAGACCTGCGGTTACAGGAATAGCGCACGCGTTGTGAGTCTGTAGCGAAGTTCGCGGGTTGCAGTCTCGTAAGTGGATAACAGCCAGGGCGGGTCCGGTTGGAGTACGCTCGTGAAGAGTACATGAATTCAGCACGCAGCGGTAATGAAGACAATGCTTTCGCCCTGCCCCTGGTAGTCGCCGTCACCGGTCACCGCGACCTGGTGCCGGCGGAAATCCCCCTGATCAAGGATCAGGTTCGACGCCTGTTCCAGCAGTTGATCGATGACTACCCGTACCGCAGGCTGACCATCATGTCGCCCCTTGCCGAGGGAGCGGACCTGCTGGTTGCCCAGGTGGCGGATGAGCTGGCCCTGGAATTGTGGGTGCCGCTGCCCAAGTCCATCGAGGACTATCGCGGCGATTTCGGCAGCGCCGAAACCCTGGCCCAGTTCGAGTATTTCTGCACCAGGGCCACCCGGGTTTTCGACCTGGGCCACGAGATACCGCCGGCACCGTCGGGCTTCGACGAGGAGAACTGGCAAGTCTCCTATCCCTATGCGGCCATGGGGACGTTTCTCAGCGCCCACTGCCACATCCTGCTGGCCATCTGGGACGGGCGACCCTCCGCTGCCCTGGGTGGCACCGCCCAGGTGGTGCGGTTTCACCACGACGACGTCATGGAGGGTTTCACCTCCAGTACCGTCGAGTCCCAGCAGATGATGATCGACGACGAGAGTGACCTGGTCTACCACATCAGCTGTTCGCGGCGCAGTCACCAGGATCGCCAGGAGACGCAGGAGCCGGTCATCGACTGGTGCTGGTTCACCAAGGATCCTGATCAACCCCGGGCGAAGGAACTGCCCCTGCAGCACCAGCTGATCTTCCGACGGGCCTCGGAGTTCAGCCAGGATGCCCGTCAGTTTGCCCGGCAGATGGAGGGGGAGCACTGGCCCCTTATTGGAAAAGACAACGACGAGCGTCTGCCGCCGGGGGTGGAGGAAATCGACAGGATCTACAACAAGGCCGACTGGCTGGCCATGCACTATCAGCGCAAGACACTGCGCACGCTGTTGATAACCCACTGGATGGCTTTTCTCATGGGACTGATGTTCCTGCTGTACGACGATTTCGAATCACTGCAGTTTTTCCTGGTAGCCTTCCTGGTTTTTTTTGCCATTGCCGCGGGTGCCCAGATCTGGGCCAAGCGCAATGGCTGGCAACGCAAGTACCTGGATTACCGGACCCTGGCAGAAGGACTGCGGGTGCAGTTTTACTGGGCCGTGGCCGGTGTCACCAGCGAAAGCAAGTGGAAGTTCACCCACGACTCCTACCTGCAGAGCGAGGACCCGGAATTCGGCTGGATTCGAAACGTCATGCGGGTGGCCGGCTTTCGCTGTGATGCCAGACCCAACCGGGATCCCCGGGGGGTGCAGTTCACCATCGACGAGTGGGTAGGCTCGGAGAAAACGGGACAGCTGGGCTACTACAAACGCAAGGCCACCGAGCGTGCCCAGCGCTACCGATTGACGGAAAGGCTGGGGCGTCTGAGCCTGGTAGTCAACGTGGTGACGGTGATGCTGTTCCTGCTGGTGGGGCAATCGCTGCCGGAACCGATCCAGTCCGCCCTTTACGTTGTCATGGGCTCCGCCCTGCTGCTCTACGCGGTGCGGGAGGGCTACACCTACGCCGTGGGCACCAAGGAACTGATCAAGCAGTACGAATTCATGTACCGCATTTTCGACAATGCCCACCAGCGCCTGCTACTGGCCGGCGACGACCTGGACAAGCAGCGGCTGATCCTGTTCGCCCTGGGCCAGTCCGCCCTGGACGAGCATTCGGACTGGACGCTGATGAACCGGGAGCGGTCCCTGGACGAAAAGGAAATCTGGTTGCTGGGCAGCTGATCCGGGTTTTACCAGGCTGCAGCGGTCAGGGTAATCCTCTGGCAATCAGAGGGGCCTTAACCATCGACAGTCCGCCGACCGCGCTTACCACTTACAGGTAACTGACCCCGGCAGCGTCCAGCACCTCCATGGCAGGGGTCAGGTGCTTCTCGTATTTCCTCCAGCGGGCGACGGCGCTTGAATACAGCGGCTGTCGTACCTGGGCCGCGCTTGCCGTTGCCACCGCACTGGTATTGCGGTGGAAATCCAGGCAGCCGGCCTCCCAGTCCAGGCCGACGAAATCCAGCAGCTCCCGCACCGTGGGCTCCGGTTCCTCTATCAGCTGTTCATAGCGCAGCTGGTAAAAGCCATCGCCCAGCAGTTCCTGCCACAACTCGATCAGGCCATGAAAGCCGACGTAGTAGCGGGCGGTATCCGCCAGGTCGTAGCTGTAGTTGTAGTAGGGGTAATTCAGGGCAAACAGCTGCCGGTAGTTGCTCAGGCAGGTATCCAGCGGGTTTCTGCGCAGGCAGACAATCCTGGCATCCGGCATTGCCGCCCGAATGAACCCGGCGCAGAGAAAATTCAGCGGCAGCTTGTCGATGAACCAGCCCTGTTGTGGAACCCGGTCCGCCAGCATCGCGGCGTAGGACCGGCCCAGCTGAGCCATGCTCTTCTGCCCGGCCGTTGCCACGGTTTCCCGGTCCAGCACCCGGTTGGTCCGGGTGCCCGCCAGTTTTTTCAGCGCCCGGGGAAAGTCCTGCAACTCGCCCAGGGACAGTACTCCCGAGTGTGAGCCCAGGATACGTTCAACCAGGGTGGTGCCGGTTCGGGGCATGCCGACAATGAACAGTGGACGACTGGCAAGGGGTGTGGACGAGGCTTTTACTGGAGGTGAGTCGGTAAACAGCTCCCTCACGGTCTTGAACAGGGCCAGGTCGTCGTCCACTGCGTAGTTGATTCCGGACCTGCGGCGCTGCTTGGCGGCTGCCAGACAGGAGAATGCCTGGTCGTAGTCCTGGCGCTTCTCATATTCCCGGGACAGGGCATGGGCCAGGTAAAGCTGATCGTCGGTGCTGTTGGTGTTCCTTTCGTGCAGTGCCTGCAGTGCTTCGAGACGGCCGGGGTCGGCCCGGTTCTTGTCCAGCTCGGAGAGGGCCCAGTAGGCACGGCTGAAATCCGGCCGGTTGGCGATAGCCGCGGCATAGGCCTCGCGGGCCTGCTGATCCTGGCCCAGAAACTGCAGCGCCGAGCCCAGGTTGAACTGAAACTGGGGATTGTCCGGCTGTTTCTGTACCGCCTGCCGCAACAGGCCGGCCGCCTTGTCATGGTAGCCCAGGCGCGTAAACACCACGCCCAGGGTGTCCAGCACGATGGCCTGTTCCGGTTGTGTGCCGATCGCCCGTTCTGCCGCATCCCGCGCCTGGGGAAACTGGTTCAGCAGGCTGTGCAGCCTGGCCTTCTGGCTGAGATATTCGGGGTGAGCGGGAACCAGCAGCAGCGCCCGGTCCACGAACTGCAGGGCATGACCGGGCTGACCGCCGGCTTCGGCGACAATACTCATGAAAAACCAGGCGTCAGCCTGGTCTTTGTCGATTGCCAGAATCTGCCTGCAGAGCTGTTGCAGCTCCCGGTACGCTCCGGCATTCAGGGCGAGGGTCGCGCGTTGCAGCAGGGCGTCAAGTTGCGTGGTGGATGCACTCATTTACCCGTTCGGGCTCCCGGATAATTAATTACTTTCCAGTTTTGATTTTTCGCAGAATGTGCAGTGCGAGGGCGGGCACGGAACCAGCATTCAAAAAGAGCCTCCGCCAAAGTTTGAAATTCCAGCCGGCTCATTCAAAACACCAAGTCATTCCGTAAGCCGAAAGTCCGGCGATGCCGATTTTCTGCCTCGTGGCCCCGGAATTCCTGCCCTTGGTGTTCCCGGCACGGAAGCCCGGTATCGCCCCGGGACTGCCATGACAGGACGGATCAGGTCGCCCTCATGGAGTGTGTTTCGCACCTGTCCGGTCAGAACTCGTAGTTGACCCGGAAGCCGAAGGTGCGGGGTGTGCCCACATACTGCGCGTAGGATCTCAGCGTGAAGCCGGCAATATCGTTACCGGGGCCGGTTCTCTCATTTTGCAGAAATCGCCGCGTGCTGCGGGTTCCGGTTATATAGTACTCATCCCACAGGTTGTCCACGTAGGCCTGCAGTGTCCAGGCATCCTGGCGCAGGGTGGCGGACAGGTGGTGGACGTCATAGCTGGGAATGGCCTCGCCGCCAAAGTCGCCGGGTTCGTCACCGAAAAACGCGTCTACCAGCGGGTCTTCGTCACCGCCGACGACGTTAAAGACATCGCTGGAAAACACCAGGCCATAATTGAGGGTAAGGTCCCAGCCATTCAGTACCTGGGTGTCGTAGTTGATGTTAAGCGAGCCCTGGTGTTCGGCATGGCCGGGCAGCCTGGCCCCGGCCAGGGCATCGAAAATATCCACCAGTTCCGGTGCCCGTTCGCTGAGTTCAGCCTTGGTATAGGCATAGGTCATGGAGGCGGACCAGCTGGTATCGATTATCCACTGACCCTGGAACTCGAATCCCTTGGTCTCCGCGCCACTGCCGTTACCGGTGATGGGCAGGCTGCCGAACTGGGTAGTGGTGGCGACCTGCAGGTCTTCCCAGTGAATCAGATAGATGGCGGCGCTGGCGGACAGGTTGTCGGTAATCAGACCCTTGTAGCCGATTTCATAGTTGTCGATAGTGTCCGGGTCGATAAAGATTTCGTTGGGCAGGGCACACAGCTGCTGTTGCCCGCTGTTGATCTGCTCGTCGGTACATTCCGGCACAGCGTTCAGGCCGCCGTTGCGGTAACCCTGTGAGTAGGTCAGGTAAAACAGGTCGTCCACGGTGGCATTCCAGGCAAAGTTGACCTTGGCCAGTTCGCCGTCGTCGGTGCCTTCGTTGGCGCCCAGGTCGACACACTGGGGATCGCCACCGAATACCTGGTCGGCGAAGGCCAGCGGACCACCGGCGGCGGCAACACTGCAGAAGTCCGTCGGGGCGCCGCCGAACAGGGTTTCGCCCAGGGGAAGCCCGAAACCGCCCTGGATGTCGGTTTCAAATTCGTAGTCGCGGTAGCCGAGGGTGACGGTAAAATCATCGGTCAGGTCGAAGGAAACTTCGGCGTAAAGCGCGGTTTCCTCGAGATTCTGGTCAGAAAGTTCAACGTATTCGTCGTTGGCCGGGCGCAAGGCGAAAGTACCGAAATTGTCAAACGCCCAGGCGTCGAAACCGGGAGTGAACTCTTCACTGGTGGCTATCCGGTTGGCGTCGTCATGGAAGTAGCCAACGACCCAGGAAAGCGGTCCGCCGTAGGTTGAAACCAGGCGTATTTCGGTGGTTTCCGCCTTCTGTTCCGCCACCTCCCGGGTGAAGGAAGAGAACGAGGGGAAGAATTCGTAGCCGTATTCGAAATCCAGCAGCAGGTCGGTCTGATCCCGCTGACCCAGTTCTTCATACTCGGCCTCGCCGTAAACCAGGGTGGCCTCGGCAAAGCCCAGGTCCACCCTGGCATCGAAGCTGATCAGTTCATTGGTGAAGTCGAAGGGTTCCTCATACCGGTAGCCGGACTCGTAGCGTCCCGTGTCAAAGGCCAGCCGATGGTTGACCTGGCGGCCGCCGGCCTCGGTTTCCTGCTCGTAGTACCAGAGGTTGGCATCCAGCCAGTCCGTGGGCGTCCAGTGCAGGTTGACCCGCAGGGAGTCAGTCAGTTCATCGTTGGCGTCTTCCACGCGGCGCAGGTTGGCGGACACGGCGGCGGAATCGCTGCGATCCGGTTCCGGGTTGGAGACGCCGCCTTCACGGACGACGTAGTTGTAATCGATGAACCCCGGGTCGTCCCGGCGATCGGCATTGATTCTCACCGCCAGGACGTCTTCCACCAGCGGCACGTTGAAGGTGACACCGTAGTCGAAGCCGAAATCGTCCGCTTCCCCGTTCAGGTAGGAGTTGCCCCGCAGGCTGACGGTGAAGCCGTCATCGGTATTGGCCACCCGGGGAATGTAGCGGATAGCACCTCCCATGGTGCCCTGGCCGTAAAGTGTACCCTGGGGGCCGATAAGTACTTCCACCCGTTCCAGATCGACGGGATTGACGTCAACTGCCAGGGGCAGGTCACCGAAATAGGTGGCCACGGTGCTGCTGTCGAAGCCCGGTCCCAGTTGCGTGGTATTAAGGCCCCGGACCAGGATGTCAGGCACCGGATTTCTCGGACCCCGGTCGACAACGGTCAGGCCAGGCACGTAATAGGCAATCTTGCTTATGCCGTCGAGACGAAGATCCTGGATCTGCTCACCACCCACGGCGGAAATGTTCAGCGGAATGTCCTGGACATTGGCTTCCCGTCGGGAAGCGGTGACGATAATGGTCTCGAACAATGGCTCCTGGGCAACCGCCTGGTGACTGACCAGGCCGATTATCGGCAGCGAGCTGTAGGATATGGCACGTGCCAGCCTGGATTTGCGAAATTGATCGGGCATGGTGTTCTCCCCCTTGTGAGAGTCATGTCTATTTGCATTGTTCGTGTCTGCAGCCACTGACATTGATTCTGTTTCAGGCAGAACGCCAACGCCATGTCAGGCACTGGACCGACGTACTGTCCGCTATGCGTTGCCTGCCACCGCAACCCTTTCGAATCTGCCGATAACTGTATCGCCAGGTCGACGAAATAGCAACGCAAGTAGCCGATAATTGTCACTTTTTCTGCAGGTTACCGGCGTTTTACCGCAGCCACGGGTTTCTCGGAAGGTGCCGGTTTATGTGCTATAAACGCCACTGGTCAAACCGGGTGAATTCTGGAAACTTCGATGCATATTCATATTCTTGGAATCTGTGGCACTTTCATGGGCAGCCTGGCGGTGCTGGCAAGAGACCTGGGTCACCAGGTGAGCGGCAGCGACGCCAACGTCTATCCGCCGATGAGCACGCAGCTGGAGTCCCAGGGAATCAGTCTTTGCCAGGGTTACGATCCCGGAAATCTTCAGCCCCCACCGGACCTGGTGGTCGTGGGCAACGCCATGGCGCGGGGCAATCCGGCGGTGGAATACGTGCTGGACAACAACCTGCCTTACTGTTCGGGCCCGGAATTCCTGGCCCGCTTCGTGCTGCAGGATCGCTGGGTGCTGGGCGTGGCCGGCACCCATGGCAAGACCACGACCAGCTCGATGCTGGCCTGGATACTGGACTACGCCGGCTTGAATCCGGGGTATCTGATTGGCGGTGTTGCCAGTAATTTTTCCGCTTCGGCCTCCCTGGGTGAATCACCTTTTTTTGTCGTGGAGGCCGATGAGTACGACACTGCATTTTTTGATAAGCGTTCCAAATTTGTTCATTACGCACCCCGTACCGCGATTCTGAACAACCTGGAATTCGATCACGGCGATATATTCGAGGATCTCGAGGCGATCAAGAAACAGTTTCATCATCTGGTGAGAACGATTCCCGCCAATGGTCTGATCCTGTATACGCGAGGAGAGCGCCATATCGAAGCTGTCCTGGAAATGGGTTGCTGGACGCCGGTTCAGCAGCTGGGAGTGGACACGCCGCGCGACGACTGTGAAGCTCAGGCCAGGACCGACACGCTGTTCTGGAACGCCAGGCTGCTTAACGCGGATGGCAGCCGCTTCGAAATTGAAAAGTACAGCTGGTCGGATTCCGGCTGTGCCGTCACGGCTGTGCCCGTGGAGTGGACCCTGTCGGGCCTGCACAATGTCCGCAACGGCCTGGCCGCCGTTGCCGCGGCCCACCACGCCGGCGTTGCCCTGGATTCGGCGGCAGAGGCGCTTAGTCGGTTTGCTGGCGTTAAACGGCGCCTGGAGCTGCGGGGCACGGTCCGCGGAGTCAGCGTCTACGACGACTTTGCTCACCATCCCACGGCCATCGCCACCACCCTGGAAGGCGTGGCTGCCCGGCTGGGTGAACAGCCGCACCAGGAGTCGGGCGGCCGGCTCATTGCGGTTATTGAGCCTCGTTCCAATACCATGCGCATGGGAATTCACCAGGCTCAACTGGCCCGGGCCACTGAGGCCGCAACCCTGACGCTGTGGAAGCGGCCGGAGGATGCCGGCCTGGACCTTGACGGGATTATCGCTGACAGTAACGGAACCGCCCGGGCCTTCGATTCGGTGTCGGACATAGTCCGGTTCCTGGTGGATTATACCGACGCCGGAGATCACGTGGTGATCATGAGCAACGGGGGTTTCGAGGGAATCCATGAACAGTTGCTGGAGGCACTGGCCGACCGGGAGTCACGCGCCTGATCATCGACAGGTTCACGGGATTGCCGCGGAGCGGGATATCCCGGAAGATCCGCTGGTGTCACCGAAAACGGTTCCGCAACAAACCGCGTGCACCCCGGGAACGTAACTGGACGGTAACAAGGAAACACGGTAACAAGGAAAGCACAGCACAAGGACTGACAGACAATGGCAGAAATAGAGGAGATACCGCTTTTTCCGCTGCGTACGGTACTGTTTCCACGGGGTAAACTCGCCCTGCAGATATTCGAAAAGCGCTACCTGGACCTGGTTTCAAGCTCATTGAAAAACCAGACCGGCTTCGGCATTACCCTGCTCAAGGAAGGGCAGGCCGAGGTTGAACCGGGAGTGCTGCAGCAGCTGCACACGGTTGGAACCCTGGCATATATTGTCGACTGGGATCAACTGGACAACGGGCTGCTGGGTATCACCGTGGAGGGAGACTGCAAGTTTGCCATACAGGATTACTGGCGGACCGACAGCGGTCTGTACATGGCCCGCGTCTCCTTCAGCGAGCAGGATATGCCCCGTAGTCGGAAAATACCGGTTGGCGAGGAGTTGTCCGGATTGACCGAGCTGCTGCACGTGCTGGAAGAACATCCGGTGATCCAGCGACTGGAGCTGGATATCGATTACCAGAATTTACGGGATCTCGGCTGGCGGCTCAGCGAATTGATACCCGCGGCGCTGGAGATCAAACAGGAACTGCTGGAACTCGACGATCCCTTCGAGCGGATTCGCCTGGTGGAACGGTCCATTCAGCATTTGATCGGAGACTAGCAGTCCGTAGAATAGGACAGGAAATCCATTTAACGGAGAAGGAGATACCATGCCGGAAGTCTGGACAGATCCATCGTCCTACACCACGGAGCAGTGGCTGGCAGTGTGCATCCTGGGATTCGTTCTGCTGGCAATCCTGGTGATGATTCACCGGCTTCTGACAATCCTGAACATGAGCCGCAAACCCACCTACCGGCCCAACTTCAGGCGTCTGCGCAAGGTGCATTCACCGCGGCCCGGGGAGAAGCAGGGTGGAGAAAATGCGACGGACCACCAATCAACTGACACGGGCAGGGGGGCGGATGAATAGCGCCGGAAACAGTTACCGGTTCCGCCTGTCGCCGGCCCTGCTGGTGTGCCTGGTGCTGATTCCCCTGACTGTCGCCGACGCCATCATCATCCGCCACGACAAGAGTTATGTCAGCTACCAGGCCAGAGAGGATCAGTTTCCCGCGGTGTTTTACCTGGAGCGGCAGGGCGGTCGGAAGGTCTGTGTTGCCACGCTGATTGATCCACAGTGGGCCCTGACCGCGGCCCATTGTGCCATGGAGACCGGCCTGGCGGCGTCGCTGCAGCGCAAGCAGCCCTTTCGGGTCCGCCTGGCGGGCAGGGTACGGCTGATCGATGGCCTGGTAATCCACCCGGACTATGTGCCCGGCGCGTCGACGGAAGTGGACATGGCCCTGCTGCGGTTTGATCAACCGGTTTCCTTTCCGGTGCCAATACCGCTCCACGTCGACGGCGACGAGAATGGTCGTATCGTCAGCCTGCTGGGCTGGGGGTTTTTCGGTATTGGAACGACCGGACGTCAATACGACGACGGTAAATTCCGCCACGCACGCAATCGCATCACACGCGCCGGTCGCAGGCTGCACCTGGTGTTCGACGATCCGCGCCAGTCCGGTTCCCGATCACTTGCCCTGGAGGGCATGCCGGGCCTGGGCGACAGCGGCGGACCGGCATTGTTACGGAACGAGGCGGGCTGGACCCTGGCGGGAGTCGCCGTGGGCGAGCTGATGGCTGCCGGTTTCGACGAGGAAACCCAGGGTAGCTACGGCGCCGTGGCAGTCTACGAGAGAGTCTCACGACACGTTCCGTGGATAAGGCGTACAATAGCAGGCAACAGCGGCGTACCCGGGAGTTGATCGGGCGGTTGAACTGTTCAAGGAGCAAACATGAGAAAAGTAATGCTGGGCCTGGTCGTCCTGGTGGTCATCGCCGTGGGCGTGGTTGTTTTCGCCTTCGATGCCATTGTCAAGAATGGCATCGAATCCGCCGGGTCGCGGGTCCTGCAGGCTGATGTCACCGTGGATTCGGTGGGCATATCCCCGGTCAGTGGCAGCGGGGGAATCCAGCTGCTCCGCATCGGCAATCCTGAAGGATTCAATGAACCCTATGCCATGGAACTGGGCGGCCTGGATGTCGGTGTGGACGTCGGCTCGGTATTTTCCGACGTCATCGTGATCGATCGCATTATTATCGACAGCCCGGTAATCACCTATGAAACCCGGCTGACCACCGACAACATCCGCACTCTGCTGGCCAATGTTGGCGGTGGCTCCACCAGCCAGGTTCCGCAGGAAGAGTCCGGGGGGAGCGGCAAACGGGTGATTATCCGTGATTTCCGTATGCTGGGGCCGCGGGTGAACGTGGCCTCGGCCCTGGGCTCCGCGGAAGTGGTGATTCCCGACCTGCAACTGCAGAATATCGGCGAGGAAAACGCCGCGGTAACCGTCGCGGAGGCGGGCAGGCAGATACTCACCGCCCTCAACCGGCAACTGCTCCAGGCCGACCTGCCCACGGTGGAAATGTTGCGGGAACGGGTGGACGAAGAGGTTCAGGAGTTGCGGGACCGTGCCGGACAGCAGGTGGAGGAACTGGAAGAACAGGTCGAGGAGGAAGTCGGGAATCTTCGCGACCGGGTTCGCAGTCTGCTCTGAACGGCCTCGTCCCCGGCCCATCGGCAGTTGCATCCTGACCCGGTGACTCCGGCTGTAACTGCGCGAACTGGCAGCGTCGGTGTTGACCGGTTCCGCTTAAAACGTGATCCTGAGGTTCAATCCAGTCCGTATCGGCCTGGCCCGGCGTCAGCTGCCGGTGTCGGCCGGGGCCGGGCAGCGGTCTTCCGGGCCGGGCAACAGCCGGTTGATTTTACCGGTAATCCGATAGGCAATGAGTCCCGTCCATTCCCGTACCGCGTGCTGCAGACCATCGAGGTGGTTCAGAAAGTCCAGCTCGAACCAGGTACTTCCGGTGTCCAGGGTCAGGTAATCCACCGGGTAGGGGCGAAGCTTCCAGCCCTGGCGACAGAACGCACCCATGGCCCTGGGCATGTGTGTCGCCGATGTCACCAGCAGCCAGTTGTCCGGCCGGTCCGGCTGCACCAGGGCGGTGGTCGATCGGGCATTTTCGAAGGTGTTACGGGCATCCCGCTCGAATACAACCCGGTCAGACGGTAAGCCAAGCTCCGCGAAAAGCGTCGCGGCCATATCGGCTTCCCTGACCTCCTGAAAACCCGGAATCCCGCTGCCTCCGCTGAATACCAGTTGCGCCTGGGGATAGCGCCGGGCCAGTACCAGCAGGGCCAGGATGCGCTCGCCACTGCCGTTCAGGTGGACCTGTCCGCGGCTTGTCGAGATTTCCAGGTCGAAACTGCCGCCCAGCACGATAATTCCCTCCGGTTGTGCCAGTGGTTCCGAAGGCCCGGGAAAGCGCTGTTCCAATGGCACGAGCAACCATCGGTGAACGGGCAGGAAAGTGATCAGCAGGACAACGCAGGCACAGATCGCCAACAGGCTTCGACTGAGCTGTTGCCACCGGGCAATTCCCGCCAGCCAGGCAGAAATGATCAGCCAGGCCAGCAGGCTGGAGGGGGAAAACAGCAACCAGAACAGCTTGGAAGCGAGGAAAAACAGGGTATCCACGTTGGCGTTCGACGTTCGACCTTGAGCTGATCAGAGGGCCCCTAGGGTATACGGGTGCTTTCGGCAGGTAAAGTTTGCTAACATGACCCGCTTCCCGGAATTACAGCGGCAGGGGCGGATATCGCCTTTTCAGCCACGCTGGAACAGAACAATCAGGATCGGTTCAGCGGGCCGGGCGGCAACGCCGAATTTCCGTTCCGGGCCATTCAGGACCCCCCTACAGAACAACGAGGAGTTAAAGTAATGACGATTGCAGTTGGTGACAAGATCCCGTCAGGCAATTTCAAGGTTATGGGCAAAGACGGCCCCGAAGACTTATCCACCGACGCGGTTTTTGCCGGCAAGAAGGTAGTATTATTTGCGGTACCTGGCGCCTTTACGCCGGGCTGCAGCATGACTCACCTGCCGGGCTATGTCGTGAATGCCGACAAAATCAAGGCCAGGGGCGTGGACACGATTGCCTGTATGGCCGTAAACGATGCCTTCGTCATGAGCTCCTGGGGTAAGGACCAGAATGCCGATGAAATCCTGATGCTGGCCGATGGCAATGGCGAGTTCACCAGGTCAATAGGCATGGAGATGGATGCCAGCGGGTTTGGCATGGGTACCCGCTGCAAGCGCCTGGCGATGATCGTGGAAGACGGCAAGGTGACCCACCTGGCTGTCGAGCCTCCCGGTGGCATCGTGGAAAGCGCCGCCGAGGCTATCCTGGAAAAACTCTGACCCGAGACGGTCATCTTTCCGGGCTTCATACTGCACTGCCCGGCCGCCGCGCCAGAACCAGGCTACTGTGCTGGCGTCGGCGGCGGGCGCAGGCCCGGGCCCTGGCGTGGCTTTCACTTCCGGCATGCGGGTAGCGTGACCCTGGTCACGGGAAATGGCCGGCATGCTTCCATTCAGCCCTCCTGTTCCATTACTATGCCTAACTGAATGACCATCAGGTACAGAGCCCTGTTCCTTCGAATAATGCTTGCCGGTCCCTGGACGGACCGAGGTACCAGCCTTCAACCATGTTTGTAGCAGGATTAATGCAAAAGATTCATGAACTGGACAACCCGGTGACCGATCAGCTCTGTGAGTGTCCGGCAGGCGATGAAAATTGTCCTCATTTCCGGGAGATACAGCGGTTGCGCGAAGAAAATCAGGAGCTTGCCGCCCTGGTGCGTACCGACGAGTTGACCGGACTGTTTAATTTCCGCTACTTCATGCAGGCCGTGGAGCTGGAGATGGAACGTTCCCGTCGCTCGGATCAGCCGACGACCCTGATCATGCTGGACATCGATCATTTCAAGGAAGTGAATGATAAACACGGGCATGAAGTGGGTAATCGAACGCTCGCCCATGTTGCCAAGGTCCTGCGCAATGCTATTCGTCGTCTCGATATCCCCTGTCGTTACGGGGGCGAGGAGTTTGCGCTGATTCTCCCCGACACACCGCTGAGTGCCGGCGTGCTGTTTGCCAGTCGTCTCCGGCACCTGATTGAGAATGCCAGCATCGATATCGGCGGTGTGAGAATAAGACTTACAGCCAGTTTTGGTGTGGATGTATACCGGAAGGAGGACAGCTGTACCGCCAGGGAATTTGTCGAACGGGCCGACAGCCTGCTCTATGCAGCAAAAAGCAGTGGTCGAAACAAGGTGCGTCACCCGGACTTCGACATAAACAGCGAGTAGTCACCCACTGGCTCGCCATCGATGCCCAGGCGTCAGTCTTCCAGCGAATCTATTTCCCTTGCCAGGTGATGCAGAATCACGGCCGTTGCACCCCACACCCGAAAGTCCCGGTAAAACAGCTCCAGTATTTTACGCGGCTGACCCTGGTACTCCATGGATGACTCCTGGTAGGAGGCGGGATCCATCAGCAGGTTGGTGGGGGCGGTAAAGATCTCGTGAACTTCCACGGGACAGGCCCGGAGAGGAGGTTCCGGATCTACCAGGCCGATCACGGGGGTTACTTCGAACCCCGAAGGCAGGAGAATCTTACCCAGCTGTCCCATGATCTGCACGGCCTGCTGGTCCAGGCCTATTTCTTCCTCTGCTTCACGCAGGGCGGTCATGATATCGTCCGCGTCCTCCAGTTCCCGTGTCCCCCCAGGCAGGCTGACCTGTCCGGCATGGCTGGACAGATTGGGTGAACGAACGGTCAATATAATCTGGCTGAAAGCTTCCCTGGAGGGTTTGACAATGGGCACCAGCACCGCCGCCTGGCGAAACGAGCCGCTGGCGTGTCGGGTGATCTCGTCAACCCTGCTGTCGGGATGCGGAATTCTCTCGCGTCGGGCCGGACCCTCGTCAGTAAAGTAACGAATCAGGTTTTTCAGCCGCGGTTCGTTGACCAATAGTGAATCGTCCAGCATTTCAGACTCCCTGAACAAAAGTGCCGGCGTTAGCCGGCACCTTGAAGTCACCCGGACTTACCGGTTACAGCATGTTCCAGGTGACCGACAGAAAGGCCCGCAGGGGTTGGCCGATGAAATAGCGATCGCCCTGGAACGTGGTCCAGTCGGCGCGCTCGGCATATTCCTCGTCAGTCAGGTTCAGCACCCTCAGGGACACGTTCAGGTCTTCATTCACCGACCAGTTGGTGCGCAGGTTGAAGACGTCGTGGCCCTCGTATTCGGCGGTATTCTCCGGGTTGGTGTAATACTCGCCCATGTCGACCCATTCCAGTTCCGTGGACAGGGCGGGCGTGATCTGCCAGCTCAGGCGAAAGTTACCGAAATTCTTCGGTGCCGTGTCAACGTCGTTGCCCTCGACAATGGCGCCGATGGCATTGTCCTTCTCGTAGGTATGGCGGGCGATATTGTAGGTGCCGGCCAGGGTCAGGACATCCGTCAGCGCGACGGCGCCGCTCAGTTCCACACCGCGGTGCTCGGTCTCGTTGCCGACCACCTTGGCGCGGGAGCTGTCGGTGCCAATCTCGTTTTCCTTGTACATGTAGAAGCCGGTCACCGAATATTCCCAGCCGTTGCCAAACCCTTCAAAGGCGAGCTCGTAGCTGTCCAGTTCGACGGAATCCAGGTCGGCCACGGTCTGTGATCCCTGCAGGCGATACAGTTCCGTTGCCTGTGGCGCGCGGAATCCGCGTTGCACCCTGGCCTGAACGTTGTGCTGATCGTTGAACCGGTAGCGGACGCCGAATTTCGGCGACAGGTTGTCGAAGTCGTCGTCACGATCAGCCGGCCTGCTGTAGCGGCAGCCACCAAACCCACAGGCTTCGCCATTGTCCTTGGTTCGGCCGTCCAGCATCAGGTTGTCGTACTCGTAGTCCATCTGTTCCCAGCGAAGTCCCAGGGAAACATCCCAGCTTTCGTTGAGGTAATACTGGTAGTGGACAAACGGCGCAAACTGGAATGCTTCGACCTCGTAATCGTAGTGTGCCCCCTGGGGGATGGTATTGCGCAGGAACGCGGACCCTTCGGTTGCATTCTCCTGGAACTGGAACAGGTTGCCGTCGGTGGTTTCCATGTCCAGGCCCACCGCCATGTACGCGTTGTCGCTGAAATCCTTGTAAGTGGCGAACTGCATGCCAAGGCTGCGATGTTCGCTGTCCTCGGTTGGCTGTCCGGGCAGGAAATGCTGGATGAAGTTAAGATTCACCTCGCGGAAATAGGGCGTGAAGACCACTTCCCAGTCGTTGTCGAACTCCTTGCTGACCCGGGTCCAGATGCGGAACGACTCGTTGTCCCGATAAGCCTCGGGATTGGCGTTGGTCTCCCGCAGCGAACTGTCCTTGTAGGCTTCCGGGCCGACGACATAGCCACCGGTTTCCTGGTTCAGGTTGGTCCGGGTGAAGCCGCCGTCCAGCAGGTAGCCGCCGTCGGTCTGGTACTGGTAGCGCCAGCTCAGTTTCTGCTGATCAACGCCGCTTTCATCCTGCCAGCCCTCGGCATTCTGCCCGGTAACCAGGAAGATGTGCTTGAAATTGCCATAGTCGAAGCCTACCTGGGCACCGCCACGGTAGGAGCCCCATGGACCGGCCTCAAGGGTAAGCTCCAGCTTCTCTTCCGGTTCCGGGAGGACGATATTGATCATGCCGTGCAGCGCATTGGAACCGTAAAACGCGCTGCCAGGCCCGCGGATGACCTCGATGCGTTCGGCGTTTTCGGTGTTGGCATCGAACATTTCGTTGACATTACAGAATCCGGCAGCACGCAGGGGAATTCCCTGTTCGGCGGTCAGAAACGAACCGCAGGCTCCCGGTCCCGTCAGTACCGGTGAACGAATCGCGATCAGGCTTTCCTGCCCGTTGTTGCGGCTTATATTGACGCCCGGCAGGCGGTTCAGCGATTCCTGGAAATGGGTATGCGCGATCCGGCGCAGTTCTTCTTCACTGAGTAAGGCAACACTGGCATTGATGTCCCCCAGGGACTCGGCGCGGCGAGTCGTGGAAGTCACGATAATCTCATCCAGTGTTTCAGCCCCCGGCTGCGCGCCGGCGGAATGGGACATCAGCGCGGTTGCTGCCGCGATGCCGCTAACGAGTAATTTACGAACCATTTTTCTCTCCCGATTTACTGTACTGCTGTCAAATTCCGCGGTGTGTCGATTTACCGGGCCTGGCATCAACGGCTGGTTGACCCGGCTCAGGGATGTACGCCGTATGTCCGGCTGCTTTCAGCTGTGAGTTGCGTCCTTTTCAGAGGATCTGACCGCGGATAAACCCCTGTATTTCCCGGCTGAATTCAAAAGCGCCCAACTATAACACAGCCCTTGTCAGTTTTCCGTAGCCTTCGGCAGGGGATATCGTGATTACTGCCCGGCCTGCGGCCCGCTTTGGCGGCGCAGTTGTGCCTGCCTGGGGCTTCTGCCTTTGCCGGCATAGAAGCCCTGGTCGCGGCAGGCTGCAGGCTCGCGCAGGATCCGCAAAGTCGTCACCGGAGGTTTCCTGGCAACGGGTTACAACGTAAACTAGCCCGCGCAGCGACGAGGGAACCGTGTCAATCGCCATGGGCAGAACGATGTCGACAGGTGATGGCGCAGTCTCTGACGTACCAAATCAGCAGCCGGTGACAGCAGCGCACCGACGGGATAGCGCTTTCAGGGGGAGAACTTGATCAGGACCCGTGTGACAGAAATGCTCGGGATCACGCATCCCGTGATACAGGGCGGCATGCAATGGGTGGGTCGTGCCGAGATGACCTCGGCGGTGGCCAACGCCGGTGGCCTGGGAATTCTCACGGCGCTGACCCAGCCCACACCGGAAGACCTGCACCGGGAGATAGAGCGCTGCAGGCAGATGACGGACAGACCATTCGGTGTAAATCTGACCATTCTGCCAACCATCAAGCCGGTTCCTTACGACGAATACCTGGCAGCCATCATCGATTCCGGCATTAAAATAGTGGAAACCGCGGGACGAAACCCCCAGCCGTTTCTGCCGGCGATGAAAGAAGCGGGGATAACGGTAATCCACAAATGCACGTCGATACGGCACTCGCTGAAGGCGGAAAGCATCGGCTGTGACCTGGTCAGTGTCGACGGTTTCGAGTGCGCCGGTCATCCCGGCGAAGACGACGTTACCAACCTCATCCTGCTGCCGCTGGCTGCCCGCCGCCTGAAAATTCCGTTTATCGCATCGGGGGGATTCGCCGACGGTCGTGGTCTGGCCGCGGCGCTGGCACTGGGAGCCGACGGCATTAACATGGGCACCCGGTTCATGGTGACCCGGGAAGCGCCAATTCATGAAAAGGTCAAGCAGGCGATGGTGGATGCGTCCGAACTGGACACCGCGCTACTGTATCGATCGTTACGGAATACGGCCAGGGTTTTTAACAACAGCATCGCCCGGAAGGTGCTGGAAATAGAAGCCGGGGAAGGGCCGACGGATTTCGATGAAATAGCACCATTGGTAAAAGGAACGCGGGGCAGGGAACTGCTGGAACAGGGTGACCTGGAAAACGGTGTCTGGTCAGCCGGTATGGTGATCGGGCTGATTGATGATATCCCGTCCTGCCGGGAGCTGGTGGAGCGCATCGTCAGCGAAGCCGAAGCCATTATTACCGACCGGTTGGGCGGGTTACTGACTGATTGAGATCCCTGGGAGACGACGATGCAGGTGAAAGACAAGGTGGTAATAGTGACCGGTGGAGCCAGTGGTATCGGCAGGGCTCTTTGCCAGCGCTTTGCCGCGGAAGGTGCGCGGGCGGTGATTGTTGCCGATGTCAATGCCGAAGGCGCCAGCCGCGTGGCATCCGCTATCGCCCGGCAGACACAAAGCCGTCCGGTGACCACCGATGTGGGCCGGGAAGAACAGGTCAGGGAACTGGTGGCCGGTGTCCTGGATGAGTTTGGTGTCGTGGACCTGATGTGTTCCAACGCCGGTATTTTCACTCCCGGCGGGGAGGAGGTGGCCACCGATGCCTGGCAGAAAATCTGGGATATCAACGTCATGGCTCACGTCTTCGCGGCCAGGGCGGTGTTGCCGTCGATGCTGCAGCGGGGCGAGGGATATCTGCTGAATACGGCATCCGCCGCCGGATTGCTGAGCCAGATAGGTTCAGCGCCCTATGCAGTAACCAAGCACGCCGCCGTGGGATTCGCCGAATGGCTGGCCATTACCTATGGTGACCGTGGCATCAAGGTGTCCGTCCTGTGTCCCCAGGCGGTTCGCTCCGAAATGACCGCCAATACCCGCGACGGGGGCGTGGCGGGTGTCGACGGTATGCTGGAGCCGGAACAGCTGGCGGATACGGTCATTGAGACCCTGGCCAGGGAACAGTTCCTGATCCTGCCACACCCTGAAGTGCTTACCTATATGCAGCGCAAGACCTCGGACTATGATCGCTGGCTGTCCGGAATGCGTAAACTGCAGGCCCGCTTCGGCTCTCTTTACGAGCAGTGACCGTACCCGCTTACGGGCCTGGTCGTGCTGCGGGAAAGCCACGATAACTGCGTCAATAATCGCGAAAAATCCGCTGACGTCCGGGAATTAGCCGACGGAAATACGCAATCACCAACGATCCGTGGTAACCTTCCTCATCGTCCGGGTGGGTTTCGTCAGAAGTGTTTTTCCCGTCAGTAATCTGCACTACTGGATTTCGCCGTCTCCTTATCAGGACCTCAACCAGGAAACTGCAATACCACTACAACAGGATTACAAAGGTAAAGATATGACATTGATGATAGGCAAACACAGCGTAGTGTCGATTCATTACACGCTGAAGGACGATGACGGCCAGGTAATGGACAGTTCCGAGGGCAAAGAACCCCTGGCGTATCTGCATGGCGAAAATAACCTTATCCCGGGGCTGGAAAGCGAACTGCATGGCAAGAGCGTTGGCAGCAAATTTGCCACTACCGTCGAGCCCAAGGATGCCTATGGCGAAACCAGTGACGAACTGGTGCAGACTATCAGCAAGGAAATGTTTCAGGGCGTGGATGACGTGCAGCCCGGCATGACGTTTGTCGCCCAGGGCGAAGGCGGTCAGCAGCGCCAGGTGCGGGTTGTGGATGTAAAAGGCGACGACGTTACCATCGATGCCAACCACCCCATGGCCGGCAAGACGCTGCATTTCGACGTCGAGGTAATGGATGTCAGGGAAGCCACACCGCAGGAAATCGAGCATGGCCATGTCCATACCGGCGGCCACGACCACTGACCGTCGCAGCGATACGCCATGAGCTCACAGGATCAGGGCAGCTACGAGGGGAAGCGACCATGAAGCGACAGCCGGCATCAGGCCTCCTTACCTTGCTTGCGACATTTCTCATGGTGTCGTCTCCGGTGACTGTCCTTGGCCAGGACAGGCTGACTCTGGACGATGGCAGCACCATTCAATACTTTCTTGCGCTACCCGATGAAGCTGACCGCAACGGGGGTTCCGGCACCAGCCCGCTGGCCGTGTTCATGGGCGGTGGCTCGGGAAATGCGCCTATTTCCTATACCGTGTTCCGCTTCTATGCCCGGGAACTGGCCGCGTTGGGCTGGGCCGTTGCCGTGCCGATCTCACCGGATAACCGCTCGTTTCGCGGCGCAAACGGCGACCGGGTCAGACAGCTGATCGCTTTTTTGCAGCAGCGGGATGACATCAGCACCGGGAAAACGCTGTTGGCCGGCATTTCAGCAGGCGGTATGTCCGCACTGGAGCTGGCCGGCAGATTTCCAGGCGAGACCCTGGGCGTCATGGCCGTGCCGGCCCTGGCCCGCGATGGCGCCTACCTGGAAAACCTGTCCGGTCTACCCATCTACCTGCGTATAGGCAGTGCGGACGAGTTGGGATGGGGCGCAGAATTCGACGCCACGGTAGCGACGCTGGAACAGGCCGGAGCCATCCTGGATGCCGAACTGCTTTACGGTCAACCGCATATGTTCGGCCTGGACTGGGATCGCGTCGCCACCTGGCTGAACTCCCTGGAGCAATAACCGGCAGTTCATGTCCTTGTCGCGATAAGGTAGACATGATCCTCCGGCCATTGATCCAGCTCCAGGTGCTTGCACAGCAGGCCATGGCGCTGCAGCACCTCCAGGTTGCCGTTGATGCCGATGGAGCTGTAGTGAAAGACGTCGCCATGCCAGGTGTCGTCATGTTCCCCGACAGCATCGCCAAACGTGTAGATAAGCACGCCCCCCTGCTTGAGCATCTGGCATAACCTGCCGACTACCGGTTCCTGCTGTTCCAGAGGCAGATGAAAAATACTGTCCCAGGCGACAATCAGCTCAAACCGTTCTGCCGTTTCGAAACTGCAGATATCGGCGACGAAAAAGTTTTCCTGGGGGTGATTCTCGATCGCCAGCTTGATCATCTCCGCGGAGACGTCGATGCCGGTAACGGCCAGCTCGTGCTGCTGCATCAGTCTCACCAGCCTGCCACCGGCACCGCAGCCCACATCGAGGGCCGCCCCGCCGCGCTTGCAGAATTGCAGCGCCCGTTTGACCTGGGCCACCCCGTACCGGGAACCGGCATGCTGCTGGTGCCACCAGCTGGCGATTTTATCGTACCGGGTACCCAGGGTTTTTGGCTTCATAGTGCGGGTTCCTGTTACAGGTGTTGATTGGCTGCTGCCCTACGGTTGCTCCGGCCGGTTTGCTGCCCTGGCCAGCAACCGGTCCAGGTGGTCGGCAAACAGTTTACGATCCTTCTGGCCCAGGGCCGCGGGACCGCCGGTATCGAAACCGCTGGAACGCATGGAATCGAGGAAATCACGCATATTCAGTCGCGCCTTTATGTTGCTGCGGGTCAACAGTTCCCCCCGCGGGCTCAGCACCAGGGCACCCTTGGCTATGACTTCCGCCGCCAGCGGAATATCGCTGGTAATTGCCAGGTCGCCGGCTGCTATCCGCAGTACGATTTCGTCATCGGCCTTGTCGAATCCGGCGCCAACCTGCAGGGCATTGATCAGGGTCGAAGGCGGCGTGCGCAGGGGCTGATTGGCAACCAGGGTAAGGGGCGTTCCGGTGCGCTGGGCAGCGCGGAACAGAATTTCCCTGATAACCACCGGACAGGCGTCCGCATCAACCCAGATCTTCAAAATCGACCTGCCCCCGGCAATTGCCCGGCAACTGTAATCACGGTTAGCACGCTTCACTTCAGCCAGATGCCGGAAACCAGTGTCCTGTCCGGATAGTTCGCTGAAACGATGTGAATTATCCGGACAGGACACTAGCACGCACGCTGGTGCCTTGCCTACCCCGGATTGCCGGGTAGGAATTCGGGCCCCGTGAAAATAATTGGGTTTGACCATCACAAATTTCTTTACAAGCGGGAAAAAAGCCATAAAATTCGCGCTCGCCAGTAGGGTTGAATCCTGGGTTCAAGTGCCTGCGATTCACCTGATCATCAGTCCTGATGAGCAATTCAGGGATCTGGCGCCTTGTTCAACTGCCCATGGGAGGTTTTATGAAATGCACGAATACATTTCTGCCTACGCCATGGTATGTGCAACGCGACCGGAGCAACCTGTCTACTGTCTGCGACCACATGCCGTAACCACTGCTGCCCGCTGGTTCTCGGGGACTTTCCCCGGTCGGGTGCTGTTCGCTGTCAAAACCAACCCCTGTTTCGTGGCCACGGTGGCTGCCGCCGGAATCCGGCATTTCGACGTGGCGTCTCTGGCCGAAATCGAACTGGTTCACGCCCGGGTTCCGGGCGCGCGTATGTCGTTCATGCACCCGGTGAAAAGTCGACTGGCGATACGCAGGGCCTACTTCGATTTCGGTATCCGGGATTTTTCCCTGGATTGTGCCGCTGAACTGCGGAAGATACTGGAAGAAACCGGCAATGCACCAGACCTAAACCTGTTTGTCCGGGTGGCCGTCAGCAATCGCCATTCCTGCCTGCAACTGGCGGGCAAATTCGGCATCACCGGAAAGCCGGCTGCCGACCTGTTGCTGCAAACCAGGCAGGTCGCCAGGAAACTGGGCATCTGCTTCCACGCCGGGTCACAGATCATGCGGACTGACGCCTACGTGGAAGCCATGGACCAGGTGGCCGTGCTGATTCGCCGATCCGGGGTCATCATCGACTGCCTCGATGTCGGTGGCGGGTTTCCATCCATCTACCCGGATCTTGCCCCACCGCCGCTGATCGACTATGTCAACACGATCAACGAGCGATTCCAGCAGATGCCGGTGAGTGAGACCTGTGAGTTGTGGTGTGAGCCCGGTCGCGCGCTGGTGGCGGAAGGGGCATCCCTGGTCGTCAGGGTGGAGATGCGCAAGGACCAGACGCTGTATCTCAATGACGGAACCTATGGTGGCCTGTTCGATGCCGGACAGCCCGGATTTGTCTATCCGGTACAGAAACTGCAGTCTCCGGTTAACGCCTCACAGGACTCCCGTGAGTTCAGTTTTTACGGGCCGACCTGTGACAGCATGGACTACATGCCCGGGCCATTTCTGCTGCGGGCAGATGTTGACGAAGGGGACTACCTTGAGATCGGCGGCCTGGGAGCTTACAGCATGCAGTTTCGTACCGGTTTCAACGGCTTCGCCAGTTATTCGGTAACGAATGTTCTGGATGAGCCGGCACTGTCCCTTTACCGGTCCAATCACGCAAGACCTTCGACAGTCAATCCGATGATCAATGGCGGTGCCCTGGAAAGCGGGCCGGCGCCGGGAGACACACAATGACACAAGCTCAACTCAAGCCACAGGCAGACCGCAAGGCGGAACTGCTGGCAGACGAAGTGCAACATATCGATATAACTTCCTTCGATGCCCGGCCGATTATCGCGGCCATGGACAGGATGTCATTCACCTCCCGTGACCTGGCACGCGCGACGGAAATCTACAATGAGATGCTGGCAGACGAAAATTGCAGCATCATCCTCACCGTGGCCGGTTCCACGTCGGCGGGTGGGTGCATGAAGCTATACGCGGACCTTATCGAATACAACATGGTGGATGCCATCGTGGCCACCGGTGCCACTGTGGTTGACATGGATTTTTTCGAAGCCCTGGGATTCAAGCATTACCAGGGCAGTCCTTTCGTCGACGATACTGACCTGCGTGACCTGTATATCGATCGTATCTATGACACCCTCATCGACGAAGAACAACTGCAGCGCTGTGATCACACCATTGCCGAGATCGCCGACAGCCTCGAGCCACGACCCTACTCATCCCGGGAGTTCATCAGGGAGATGGGTCGCTGGTGTGAGCAGCACGCAAACAAGCACGCCTCGCTGATCGAGACTGCCTATCGGTACGACGTGCCGGTTTTCTGCCCGGCATTCACAGATTCCAGCGCCGGATTCGGGCTGGTGCATCACCAGGTCAACTCGCCAGGGCGGCACCTGACCCTTGACTCCATTCGGGATTTTCGTGAACTGACGGATATCAAGATCGAGGCGGGTACGACGGGACTGTTGATGATAGGTGGCGGCGTGCCCAAGAACTTCGTGCAGGATACCGTGGTCTGTGCCGAGATACTGGGCCGCGAAGTGGACATGCACAAGTATGCCGTGCAGATTACCGTCGCCGATTCCCGGGATGGTGCCTGTTCCAGCTCGACACTGAAAGAGGCCTGTTCCTGGGGCAAGGTGGATATTGCCAGGGAGCAGATGGTCTTTGCCGAAGCCACCAGCGTGCTGCCGTTACTGGCCAGCGACGCCTGGCATCGGGGTCACTGGAAATCCCGCAGTCGTCGGCAGTTCAGCAAGCTGTTCGATAGCTGAGGCCATGGAGTACCTGCACCCTGAACAGGCATTCCTGGGGCTGGATGCCGCGGATGCCGTCGCTGTCGGTCAGGCCCGGGCGGTGATCGTGCCTTTCGGGCTGGAAGCCACGGTTTCCTACGGCAGTGGTACGTCCCGGGGACCGGCGGCTATCCTTGAAGCATCCCACCAGGTTGAACTGTTTGACGACGAATTCTGGCGCGAGGTGGTCCACGATTACGGCGTGGCGACACTGAAGGCGGAGCCCATTGCCACACCGGTGGCTGCGGCTCTCGATCAGTTGGAAGGCACGGTGTCGGCATTGCTTGACGACGGCCGGTTTCCCCTGGTGCTGGGCGGCGAACACTCCCTGAGCGCCGGCGCTATCCGGCCTTTCGTCGACCGCTTCCCGGACCTGGCTGTGCTGCATTTTGACGCCCACGCGGATTTGCGCGATGGCTACGGTGGCGAGCATTTTTCCCATGCGGCGGCCCTGCGGCGCTGTCTCGACCTGCCGATCTCGACGCTGGTGTCGGTTGGCATCAGAAATATTTCAGCCGGTGAAATTCCCTTTCTTGAAGCCAATCGGGACCGGATCACCATTCACTGGGCACGGGATCGCAAGCACTGGGATCCGGAAGCGATTGTCGCGCCACTGCGAGGTCGTCCCGTGTACCTGACTTTTGATCTTGACGGCTTTGACGCCAGCCTGATGGCGGCAACCGGAACGCCTGAGCCTGGCGGATTTTTCTGGGATGACGCCATGGATATCATTCGATCGGCGGCCGGCGTGGCCACTCTCGTGGGTGCCGACGTCGTGGAACTGGCTCCCCGGAAGGAATTGCACGCCTGTGATTTCCTGGCAGCGAAACTCTGCTACAGGATTCTCAACTATGCACTGCACCGCCGATAAACCCGGTGCTTCAAATCTCAGGCAGCGTCATAGCCCAGGATGGATTTGATTTCCAGGAATTCCTCGAAACCTTCCAGGCCCCATTCGCGACCATTGCCGGACTTCTTGTAACCGCCGAACGGCGCATTGAAGTCCGGCCCGGCGCCGTTGATGTGGACCATGCCGGTGCGCAGCCGCTTGGCAATCTCCTGGGCGTGGACCGGTTCTCCCGATACATAACCGGACAGTCCATAATCGGTGTCGTTGGCAATGCTGACGGCATCTTCATCGTCGTCGTAGGGGATGATTGTCAGTACCGGGCCAAAAATTTCTTCACGGGCAATGGTCATGTCGTTCGAGACATTGGCGAACACCGTCGGTTTGACATAGAACCCCCTGTTCAGGCCGTCGGGGCGACCGGGACCGCCGGCAACCAGTTCCGCGCCTTCATCGATTCCGCGCTGGATCAAACCCTGGATCCTGTTGAACTGGTTTTCATTGACGACCGGACCGATACGGGTAGTTTCGTCGTTGGGATCACCTGCCGTGGTCTTCGCCGCCACTGACCTGGCAACCTCGATGGCCTCCGCCATGCGTGACCTGGGAACCAGCATGCGGGTAGGCGCATTGCAGGACTGGCCGGTGTTGTTGAAGCAGCTGATACAGCCGCCTTTCACTGCCCTGGCAAAGTCCGCCACGTCGTCGAGGATGATGTTGGCCGATTTCCCCCCCAGTTCCTGGGTGACCCGCTTGATGGAATCCGCCGCGGCCCGGGCCACCTCGCGACCGGCTCTGGTGGAGCCGGTAAAGGACACGAGGTCGAATTCCGGGTGAGCGGAAATTGCCGCGCCAACACCGGGTCCGTCACCGTTCACCAGGTTGAACACGCCGGCAGGCAGGCCGGCCTCGGCGATAATTTCAGTCAGCAGATAGGCGCTGACAGGTGCTTCCTCGCTGGGCTTGAGCACCATCGTGCAGCCGGCGGCTATGGCCGGGGCGACCTTGCAGGCGATCTGGTTAAGTGGCCAGTTCCAGGGCGTGATGAAGCCGCAGACGCCGGCCGGCTCCTTGACCACGTGGGTGGTGCCCCGTGCCTCTTCGAACCGGTAGTCCTTGAGAATAGCCATGGCGCTGGCGAAATGGGCCATGCCGGAGCCCACCTGGGCAGTACTGGCCAGGCTCATGGGCGCGCCCATTTCCCTGGAGATGGCGCTGGCCAGGTCGGCACTGCGTGCTTTCATGCCGCCGATAATTTTTTCGAGCACCGCCAGTCTTTCCTCCCGGCTTGACCGGGACCAGGCCGGAAAGGCAGCCCGGGCCGCTTTCGCCGCCATGTCGACATCTTCCGCCGTACCCATGGAAACCGTGGCGAACGCCTCTTCGGTAGCGGGATTGACAATCTCGCGGGTGTCCCGGCCTTCCGGAGTAACCCATTTGCCGTCGATATAAAAACTGTTGTATGACTGCATGCCATCGCTCCTCTACCAGATCGTAACAACCCTTGCCTGAATCCCGTCGCTCCGGCGCGGACGAACCCGGCGGCCGTCGGAAATTGCGGAATATTCAGAAAGGAGGCTAGTATAACCAGACGCCGAAGACAACTACGATCCACTGGAAACGGGTTGGGTTCTCGATTGAATCAACAAGCTGGCAGAGGAACAGCCAGAGGAGTTACGAATGTTCAACTGGATACGTTCCGCCATTGGGAAACGACTGGCGAACTACCTGACCAAAACCCTGCCCGGTTACCAGAAATTCGATGTTGTACCGGCGGATACCGTGGCTTCCGTTATCCGGCCCGGGGATATTCTGCTGGTTGAGGGCAATACCAGGATAAGCATCGCGATCCAGTATCTGACACAGTCATCCTGGTCCCATGCCTGCCTGCATGTTGGTAGCGGCAATGATCAGCCCGATGATAACGTACTACTGGAAGCAGATCTGAAGAACGGGGTACACCTGGTCCCCATTTCAAAGTACACGGAATTCAATATCAGGATCTGTCGCCCGGTCGGGGTGAGTGAAGAGGAAAACAGGCGGGTAATCGAATTCGCCCGCAGCAAGCTGGGTTACCAGTATGACCTGAAGAATATCTTCGACCTGGCGCGCTTTCTCATTCAGAGGCCCGCCGTGCCCAATCGCTATCGTCGCCACATGCTGGCCATTGGCAGTGGTGAGCCAACCCGGGCTATCTGTTCGACCTTGATAGCCCAGTCATTCCAGTTTATCGACTATCCCATTCTCCCGCGCAAGGGTGAGGAATTCGACGACGGTGAAGTACCGACTTTTTACCGATCCCATTTTACCCACTACACGCCCAGGGACTTCGACGTGTCTCCGTACTTTCAGATCATCAAGCCCAGTATTGAAAAAGGATTTGACTACCGGACCCTGCAATGGACTGTCCCGGCAATTGATTCCGGAAAGCCCGCACAGCAGGAATAGTGCGACCCACAACCAGGAGTTGTCTACCAGGTATTGAATGGCGCCAGCGACAGGCTGTGATTGCTGTACCGGGGATCGAAAGTCACCTCGGCCTCCACCCAGTCGGGCAGATCCAGTTCCCGGTTTTCTGAATCCAGTTCGATCTCGGCAATGATAAGCCCGCTGTTCTCACCGCCGAACACATCGATTTCCCAGGTCAGGTCATCCTGGGTGATGAGGAATCGCTGTTTCTCTATGCGGGCCAGGTGACAGACTTCTTCCAGCATCTCCAGGGCATCATCCATGGGAATGGGGTATTCGTACTCCCGGCGACTGAATCTGATCGCCGGAGTTTTTATCCCCATGTATGCCTGGTCGCCGGCGACGCGGATTCGCACCGTGGTGCCGTTGGCCGTGGGCACATAGGCCTGCTGGATGGCAAGCCCGTTTGTCAAGGGTGGTAACCGGTCCAGCCGGATAAGAAACTTTCGTTCAATTTCGATCGCCATCGGTAATTCCAGCTACATTATCTGCATCAGCGTCATCATGGCCGCCTCGAACTGGGGATCGTTGGGTGCGGATTCATTCAGCGGGTAGACTACCGGCTGTTCCGGGGCAAACCCCGTGGCTTCCAGCCTGATGCCGTCCACGGTTAAAGCAGGCGCGGGCAGATACAGCAGCGCGCCATCCTCGTTAACTGTCACCTGTCCTGCTTTACCGGCAGTTGCCTGGCCGACGCTGACAATTCGCTGCAGTTTGGCCAGTTGATAGGCAAACAACTCCATGCCACCCCGGGTACCGGAGTTCTGCATCACCACCACGGCACGGTCGTAGTAGTCATCTGCCTGCGGTGCCGGCTGCCGTGACTGCCACAGGTCGGCGTGCCCGCCATCGACCTGAAAGTAGCGACTGCGATTGGGAAAGAACAGATCCAGGTGCTGCGCATTGATGAATCCATAGCTGTCACGCACATCAACGATGAGACCGTCACAATGCGCCAGCGATGCCAGCAGCTGCCGGTAAGCCTGCAACCCGCCGGCGGTGCGATCCAGTGACCACAGCCTGATATAACCGATCACCTTGTTACCGTTGCTGAACTGTTGGGCACTGTTCAGCGTGGCGGTTCGAAAGGTGTCGTAAAGATTCTCCCGGACTACTTCCAGGGTCGTGGTCTGGCGTTCACCGTTGCGTTGAAACTGAAGCTGTACTGTCCTGGCAACGGCAGCAGTCGCGGTGTTTCCCGCCGGTACCTTGAAGCTGTCCCGCGGATGAAACGGCTGGCCGTCCACCTCTATCAGCAGGTCACCGCGGCGCAGCCCTGCCTGGTGGGCCGGGTAGCCGTCCAGCACGGCGCTGATGCGAAATCCGTCGGCTACCGCCGTAGTAAGCATCCCCGGATGATAAATAGCCTGGCGCCTGCCGTTGCCGTACACGTGAAACGGCTGCAGCAATGCGTAGGCCTGGCTGGCGGGTTCGATAATCTGGGCGGCTTCGCTGTTTTCAGCAACGGAAACCCAGCCCTGCAGCAGCAGGCCTGCCATGATCAACCAGGGTCTACGGGCAAAACAGCCAGACATTTTCAGCACCTCAGGAAATGATGTCGACGGCTTTCAAGGCGGCCGGTCGCTGATAGTGGCTGTCTCGATAGGCAAGCAGGTCCGCATCGACGTCGAACTTGAAGCGGTCCGCCCAGTTGATGGTGTGGGCCAGCAGAATGTCGGCGGCGGTGAAGGACTCGCCGACGATAAATGGACGTCCGTCAAGGTAATGATGCAGGGCACGCTGGGCCTTGGCGAACTCCCAGGTGGCCGTCTCCAGCATTTGGGGAATGCGTTGCTCTTCCGGTAACGCAAAGCGGTGTTTGCCATTGGTCCACAGCGGCTGCTCCAGGTCCGAAAGCACGAAAAAAAGTACCTGGTCGTAACGGGCCAGGAGCTCTTCATTTTGTGCCGGAATCAGCTTGCTGGCCGGTGCCTTACGGGCGATGTGATTCAGCATGGCGCCGCTTTCCGTAAGGGTCAGGCCACCATCGATCAGCGTGGGGACTTTACCCTGGGGATTGAGAGCCAGGTACTCGGGACTGCGGTTGCCATGGGGGTCTTCCTCGCTGCCGAAGTTGACCGGGATATATTCGTAGTCAAGGCCGGATTCCTCCAGCGCCCACAGGGCACGGAAAGACCGGGACTGGCTGAATCCATAGAGTTTCATGGTGGTGTTGCCTCCAGCGAATGACGGCGAAAGCATAACCCATTTGCCACCCGGGAATGTAGTGCCGGTTATCCCTGAGCGGCAGGATCAGTGGAAAGCGGATTGTGAACCCGGTTGAACCGGCGCAGCGGTTACCGGGTGAGGGCGGACAGAATGGTCAGGCGATAAAAAACCCGTGCCGCAGCCAGGATGGAATTCCTGCCTGCCGGCACCGGTTCAGGCCGGTGCAAACTACCGGCCGGGCCAGTTCAGGCTGTGCCTGACGATCAATCGATGGCGAAACAATAGTAGTAGCCGTTGCCGCCGGTGGCCACCAGGTTGGCCTGGCTGCAGCCACGGGAGCCGTGAGCACTGTTCCAGGAATTGGGGTTGGCCCCGCCGCCCTGACGATCGTGGTGACCGACCTGGGCGGTGCCCTGACCGTCAGCATTGCTGGTCCAGTTGTTACAGGTGTGATTCTGGCCATCGTCGATAGTGCGACCATCGAGGCTTGAGCCGGTCAGAATATCGTGGCGATTCGGCGAATCACCGCGGCCATTGACGACGTCGCCATTTTCGGTAAGCGAGGTCTGCTTGCCGAGATTCATCCGCTCACTGTGCAGCTGGTTGAGATTCTCGGCCACCATCACGCCGTTGGCGTTGTACCAGGGACCGAAGCCGATCCGATCCCGGGCGTTGACCGCTGGCTGATTGCCGCTGGCGTGTGCGCTCAGGTAGGCACGCCAGGTCTTGCCCTGGGAACCCGCGGCTTCTGCCAGTCGCTGGCAATGGGCATCAGCCCCTGCCAGGCCGCCCAGGTTGGCACCGTTTCCGGAGCCGACGCTGGTGATGAAAAAACTCATCTCGTTTTCCTGGGAATTAAGGGTGGTGAAAGTCCCGGCAACCGCCAGCGCCGCCGCGGACATCAATAATGCAGACTTCTTCATGTTGTTATAACTCCTTGGTTTTTATAGTCAGGGACACCGGTCCGGTGTCCCTACAGGGTTTCACTTGATCAATGACGGGATGCCCTGGGCCGGCTTGCGGTCTAGGGCATCCCGCCTGGCGATGCGGCGCGGTACGCCGGCCCAGGCCTGTGAATCCGGCTACTGTGGCAGGGCCATGGCAGTCAGTGAGCTGCCGGTTTGCAGAACCAGGTATTGCCGGCCTTCGTGCACCCATGAGCTCATGCCGTAGCGGCTTCGCGCCGGCGCCTCGATGGCGGCTACCTGTTGGCCCGTCGCCTTGTCGATAGCGTACAGCATGTCGGTGCCATCGCTGGCGACATTGCCGTAAATCAGCAGCGTATCGGTGACCACCATCGGTCCCACGGCACCGGAGCCGGTATTGCCTATGTCCACGCCGGCCAGGGCCGGGTTGTTCCTGACCCGGTCCGGGGTGTAGCCGGCGGGAATCATCCAGGCGTGTTCACCGGTATTGAGATCGATTGCGGTGATGCGGCTGTACGGTGGTTTCCACAGGGGGATGCCGGCGGGATGCCTGGGGCTGGGGCCGCCACTGGCCGCGGCATAGCGCGACAGCGTGACACCGGTAGGCGCCTCGTAGTAAGTATCCGCTTCCTCGCCGGTAACCAGCTGTCGGGAGCCGCAACTGTAGCGGGAAATGATGTACATCATGCCGCTGGTGGGGTCGGCCACCGGTGGGTGGGTGATGTTGACTGCGCCGGACGGGCACATCAGGGCGGCCAGCTTGCCTGACGGGTGGTTACGCTGCAGCGGCGGATTGAACAGGGATCCCATCTGGAAGTCCGCCACGGCGTTGATGGCCTGCTGACGTATTTCGGGGGTGAAATCCGCCAGCAGATCGACGCTGGAACCCTGGTACTCAAACGGTGCCGGCCGGGTAGGGTAGGGCTGGGTTGTCGCCAGCTGTTCACCGGGAACCGTGGATGCCGGCACCGGTTTTTCCTCGATGGGCCAGATGGGCTCGCCGGTCTCCCGGTTGAAGACGTAGGTAAAACCCTGCTTGGTGGCCTGGGCGACAATGGGCGTCATGCTGCCATTGATATTGACATCCAGCAGGATGGGCGCCGTCGGCGTATCGAAATTCCAGATATCGTGGTGCACCATCTGGAAATGCCATTTACGTTCGCCGGTACGCACATCCAGGGCAATCAGGCTGGTGCCGAACAGGTTGTCACCGGGATGGTGGCCGCCATAGTAGTCGATGGTTACCCCGTTGGTGGGAATGTAGACCATGCCCAGTTCCGGGTCGGCAGAAATCGGCGCCCAGGAGGAAATGTCCCCGGTATACTGCCAGGAATCGTTTTCCCAGGTTTCATGGCCGTACTCGCCCGGTCTCGGCAGTATGTTGAATTTCCAGAGAAATTCACCCGTGGCGGCGTCGTAACCCAGGATGTCACCGGGAACGTTTTCTATCCGTGACTGGTGGTAGCCCTGTTCCGCGGAATTACCCACCACGACCACGCCATTGACCACGATGGGTGGTGAAGACGAAGTGATGTAGCCGCGTTCCAGGGGAATGCCTTCATAGGGGTCGTAGGGATGGCCGAGGTCCGCAAGCAGGTCCACGACGCCGGTTTCGGGAAACCCGTCAATGGGTACCGGCTGACCGAAACCCTCCAGCGGTGCCCCGGTTTCGGCATCCAGGGCAGTCAGGAAGAAGGCCGGTGAAATGATGTAGATAACGTCACGTCCGTCAACCTGACCGTAGCCCACGCCCTTGCCGTAGTCGGCCCGCATGGAATATTCCCAGCGACCCGTATCGGGTTCCCGGTAGGACCATATCGTTGCACCGGTCTTGGGATCGATGGCGACGACATGGCGTCGGGCACCGGCCACGGTGTATAAACGACCGTTGATGTAGCTCGGTGTCGAGCGTCCGCTTTGTGCCTGGAAACTGGCGCCGTCCCAGACCCAGGCCACTTCCAGATCCTCGAAGTTCTCGGCGGTGATCTGCCTGGCCGGGGAGTAGCGGGTGTGCGCAAAATCATTGCCCAGGGTTGTCCATTCGACAGTATCCTGGGCCAGTGATGGAACGGCGAAACAGAGCAGGATCGCCAGCAGTCCGGTCAATGTCACCGGGCCGGCGGAAGGGGTCCGTTTCAGTGATTGCAGTCTGATCATTCTCGGTACCTCGTTGTTGTCTTGTTATTTCTCTGCGAGTTTCTTGTTCTGCTGTTCTTGCTGGCCGCCCGGAAGGCAATCCCCCTTTCTTGTCAATATATTGTCAATCCCGGCTGGTGCCTGATGCAGTACTGGAGCGGATCTCCGGAGATCAGTTCAGGAAGCTGACCGGGACCGGACAGTACAGCCTCAGCAGAGTAACGCAGCTTTGAATGTTTGTCATGCGTTCCCGTTTTCAGAATGCACCGGCGGGGCCGGGAAACACCACCGGGCTCTGGATACCGTCCGAAGAGACGCTGGAGACGCCGAAAAAGTAATTGTCGATTACCACGTTTTCCAGAGTGAATGTGTCGACATTGCCGACATCCCGGGCATAGGTCCAGGTGGGAGAGGTGGTCAGGCGCCAGTGCACCCGGTAGGACGCAGCCCCGGGCACCTTTGCCCAGCTCAGCGTGGTATCGGGGCTCACCTGGCCGCGGATGGTCACTGCCGCCGGGGGTGCCGGGGCCCGGGCCAGCGAGGCCAGCGTGACGGCATTCAGGCCGGTGAGTTTGGCCGCGTAGTCAAAATTCACGTGTTCCAGCACATCACCGTAGGCGATGCCGTTCTCCACGCGGACATCCTGATGCTGCTGGGTGTAGTTTTCGTTGGTTTCCATGATGCGGACCGCCGGGAAGCCGGCTTCGTTGAACGGGCGATGGTGGCCGCCACGGCCAAAGCGATCCAGCCGGTAGACCATCATCACGTCCAGATTGGGTATATACCGGTCCGCCAGGTCGTCGATGTAGCGGGCGAGGTTTCGGGAGGGCGAATCCACTTCGCCACCCTGAAAGCGGCGCTGCCGGGCCTCTTCGGCGGTTTCCACGTAACGGGTACCCTCGGAAAACACCCTGGCAGTGGTGTTGTCGGTCACGCCGTTGACGCCGGTGATGTTACCTATCATGTCGTTATTGAGGACGGCGTCAAGATTCCAGCCATGGTCGATGGCGTGGCGGGCCAGGATGGCGCCGCCATAGAGTCCCTGTTCTTCGCCGGCAAGACCCACGTAGGCAATGGACCCGGGAAATTCATAGCGGCTCAGCACCCTGGCAGCCTCCAGCACACCGGCCATGCCGGACGCATTGTCATTGGCGCCCGGTGAGTAGGAGGTGGAATTCAGCGCATCGCTGACCCGGGAGTCGATGTCACCACTCATCAGCACCACCCGCTGTGGATCCCGGTTGCCGCGCTGCAGGGCCACCACGTTCACGACTTCCGTGGGCTCCGGGATGCGGTTACCGGAAACTGTGTCGCCGACGTAAAACACGTCGAGACAACCACCGCAGTCGGCGGAAATCCTGTCGAATTCAGCCTTGATCCAGCGTCGGGCCGCCCCGATTCCCCGTACCTGGGAGTCGGTCATGGACAGGGTATGGCGGGTGCCAAAACTGACCAGCTGCACGACATCGCTTTGAATCCGCCGGGCAGACACGTCGGCGGCAATCCGGTGCAGCACCGTATCCGTGCTGCTCTGGGCCGATGCCGTGACAGTGACGCTGAACAGGATCAGCACAGGGAAAAATCGATGCATGGGTTCCTCCTGAATGCCACGATGGGCCGACACGCAGGGGCCTCAGCCGTGGAGCGGCTTTGGCCGGCAACTGTCGCGTCAGGCTGTAAAAAGTCCCGAGCATGGGTGTAAATGCCACGACGGTCAAGTCAGCGGGTCCGTGGAGAGCGGCTAACGAGCAGGACCTGGTTGGGTTCCGGGTCAAGGACCTGAAAATAAATCATCTGTATAAGTCCCTGATGCCGGTGTGGGAATGGCGACATTGTGGTATAACTAAACAGGTCTGTAGGACGTCTAATTAATATAACTGTCCACGGATAATGCAAGAGAGAGGCTGGGACCCGTTAATAACGTGGCCCGGATTTGCATAAACATGTCAAGATCAGCATTTGCAGTCGCTGTGGGGCGTCTGGCTGGTTGTGCACGGGTGATTGTGCTGCTGCCTGCCCTGCTCGTATCAACGAATACCGTCCTTGCCGGTCAGGAGTCCTCCTTGCCGTCACTGGCCGATGGTCCTGACCCGGTCACCCCGGCCGATCCGTTGTCGGCGCTGGAATTAAGCCGGGAACTGGAGCGTCGTCACCAGGCCATGGAGCAGTTACAGGGAGAGCTGGGACATTACGATGCTGCTCTGGTCGAAATGCATGACGACCTGGCCGGTTTCTACCAGGAAGTCGGCGACCTGGAACAGGCCATTGCCCAGTATCGCCAGGCGCTGCAACTGGCCCGCATAAACTTCGGCCTGAACAGTGAGGAACAGCTGCCCTATATCGACAAGATAATCGACTGCAGCCTGTCGCTGAACGACTGGCAGCAGGCCGACGAAATGTACCATCTGCAGTTTTACCTGAAGGATCGTGTTTACGAGCCGGCTGATCCGCGCTATGCCCATGCGGTGGCCGAGTTGGGTGACTGGAAATTACGCGTATTGCGGGAAAACCTGCTGGGTGAGGGCTATCGCAGCATCGGCCGCAAGGCCGAGGAACTCAGCGAGATATACCGCAACGGCATCGCCCGTATCCAGGAAAGTCCGGATTACAGTGAGACAGCCCTGGTGCCGCTTTACCAGGGCAAGTCCCTGGCTGACCTGGAATTTGCCAGGATGCTGGCGGATACGCCTTACCAGTTTTTCGAGGGAACAGTCCCGCAATACATCACGCAGACAATCTGTCGAAACGTCAACAGCGGGCGTGAAGGCGTGGTGCGGCAGTGTACCAATGTCCGACGGGAAAACCCGCTCTACCGTGACTCCCAGCGCAACAACAAGCGCATGATGGTGTTTCGCAGTGTTCGTGAAGCCGAGCGTTCCATCGACAGCATCAACCAGATCATGGCGCGCAATCCGGGAGAACTGGCAACCCGGTGGGATAGCCTCGCCAGCGATATCCGGGCCCTGGAAACCGAATTTCAGCGCATTCAGATAAATTCCCGTCGCGGTTTGCTGTACTAGCCCAACCCGCGCAGCGGGGCAGTCAGACCGGTGTGAGAGCACCAGCGGCCGGTTCTGCTGTCGTCTGGCGGTTATTCGGTTGTCAACAGCCTCGCTGGCTGCCGGAAGATCCCCGGCGGCAACGATCGTCTCGACCTGCATCGCGATAAAAGGGCTGTCACCGGATCCCAAAGACTGCTATAAAGTCCGTTGATTCGCCGCAGGTGCGGTGATTCCATGAACCAACTCTAACCTAGTGAGAGGAGTGTCCATGCTTCAACTTGTACGCAAAAGCTGCAGGGTGCTTTCCGGCAGCCTGTTAAGTGCGTTACTACTGGCGAGTCCGCTGGCGGTGGCGCTGGAAGTTGGGGATAAGGCACCGGATTTTGCCCTGCAGGCCTCGGACGGGAATACTTATACCCTGTCCCAGTTCCTGGGCGAAAAGCCGGTAGTGATAGCCTTTTTCCCGAAAGCCTTTACCGGTGGCTGAACCATGCAATGTAAAGCGCTGCGTGACAGTGCTCGAGAAATTAAACGGTTCAATGTCGCCTATTTCATGGCCAGTGTCGATGACCTGGAAACCAATACCGCGTTTGCCGAAGAACACCAGGCTGGTTTTCCGATCATGTCGGATCCAACCAAGGCAATGTCCGCCGCCTACGGCGTGCTGGGGGCAAGCGGTTTCAACAATCGCTGGACCTACTACATTGGCAGCGATGGCACTGTGTTGAAAATCGACAAGGCGACGAATCCGGCCACCGCCGGTGTGGATCTTACCCGCACCATGGAAGAGCTGGGATTTCCGCTGGTGGCAGGGAACTGACTGCCGGCGTGGTCGGGCTCCCTTGCCGGAGACCAACCACCTTGTCCATTGAACCGGAAGGGGTCGAGTAATCGACCCCTTTTTTTACCTGTTGTCGGGCCTGGCGGGCAGTTAATCCAGCGCGAGGCCTCACCCGGTACCCACGGGTTCCTTTAAGCTGAGCCGCCATGCCCATTCGGCTTGTCCACCCTGCAGTGAATTGCGGAGCCATGTAGTCCTCGGGGACCGGACCGGCACTCCCCCAGAAACTGCCTGCCTTGCCGCTGGGAAGCCCGCTGTGACAAAATGGCTTCAGGCAGACCACTGGAGTTACCCATGGGTGCTAAGAGTATCGTACTGATTGCCGGCTTTGCGGTGGCTACGCTGTTGTACCTGGTATATCTCGGGGCAACCTACGAACCGCCGGAAGGCACAACCACCGTTGTCGTGCCCCCGCCTGTCCCGAGGCCAGTGGAACAGGTTGAACCGCAATCTCCTGCACCACCCCCGGCCCAACCGGATCCAGCGCCGGCGCCTGGACCGGACGCGGCCCCCGGGGAACAGGCTGCCCAGGCGCCACAAGTGGCAGAGGTTGACGAGATGCCTGCGGAACAGGAGCCGGCGCCGCAGACTGACGCGGTGGTGTCCGAACCCGTGGAGGCCGAGCCCGAGGAACTGCCGTCACTCAATAACAGCGATTCCTTCCTGGCGGCGCGTCTGCAGCAGCTGGACAATGGTGTGGCGTTGCTGTCCCACCTGGCGGATGAGCAGCTGGTCCGGCGATTTGCCGTACTGGTGGACAATGTCGCCCAGGGCAATATTCCCCAGGCCAACCTGCCCTACAACCCGGTACCGGGCGAATTCCCGGTCCGCGTCATCGATGACAACCTGTTCGAGATGGACGAGGCCGGGTTTCGTCGCTTCGATGCCGCCGTGGAGGCCCTGGTGGCAATTGATGCCGGGCAGCTGGTGGCCCTGTACCGCCTGGCGTCCCCCCTTTTGCAGCAGGCCTATGCGGAACTGGGTTACGGCGAGGCCAGTTTCGACCTTGTCCTGCAGCGGGCCATCAGGCGCGTGCTGTCCACCGACGATGTGACCGGAACTCCCCAGCTGGTCAAGCCATCAGTCATGTATCTTTATGCTGACAGTCAGCTGGAGGCCCGATCAGACATCCAGAAACAGATGATCAGGATCGGACCGGTAAACAGGGACAGGGTCAAGGCAAAACTGCGTGAATTCCTGCAGGCGCTTTGAGTCCATGGTGTTGCTGCCTTTTCCTCCAATGATGCCGTGCCGGAGCCTCGATGAGCAAGCTTAAGCTGCCCTCGGCGCTGGTCGGCGTAGACTGGCTTGCCAGGCACCTGGACGCTGAAAACCTGGTCCTTCTCGATGCCTCGGTACCGCCCATCGCGCCGTTCACCCACCAGAAATTGCCAGAGTCACAGCCTGCCCGGCACCTCCCGGGCTCTTTGCGGTTCGACTACGACAAAGACATCTGCGATCAGCATTCCAGCCTGCCTCACATGATGCCCGACGTGGATCTGTTCAGCGAAAAGGTGCGCGAACTGGGCATCGATGCTGACAGTGCCGTGGTGGTTTACGACGATATCGGCGTTTACGCCAGCCCCAGGGCCTGGTGGATGTTTCGTGCCATGGGTCATGACAACGTCGCGGTGTTGAATGGTGGTGCGGTAGCCTGGCTTCTGGCTGGCCTGTCACTGGTTGACAAGCTGGAGGACAAACCGGCTCGGCCAGGCAATTTCCAGGGCGGGCTGCGTCCAGGCTTGTTCTGTGATGCCCTGGCTGTTTACGCATTATTGAACGACAATTCCTCCCTGATTCTGGACGCCCGTTCCGAAGGGCGTTTCGCAGGACGTGATCCGGAACCCAGGCCCAACCTGCGTGGAGGGCACATGCCGGGGGCCAGGTGTATGCCGTTTCAACAGGTTCTGGATGATATTTACCTGAAGCCGGCAGAAGAACTCAGGCGGCTGTTTGCCGAGGTTGCGCCTGGACAGAAACTGGTCTTTACCTGCGGTTCAGGTTTGTCCGCCTGCATTCTGACACTGGCCGCCTGGCAGGCGGACTTAACAGACCTGTCGGTCTATGATGGCTCCTGGAGCGAGTGGGGGCAGCCGGGCAAGCTGCCGGTAGTCGCCGACACCTGAACTTCCAGGCCGTTACTGTCGCAGCTCCGTATTGCAGGTTTTTGACATTGTCATCATGCAGGTCAGGCCATCTATCATTCCAGGGAACCCCTGATTAAGTATTTCCCTACATAACCCTCCAACCACAGAACCAGCTTTCAAACTGAGCCGTCACCATCATTCTGCACCACGAAGTACGCGGCCTGGTTTCCGGGCTGTTGCCGTGTAATCCTGACGACAGACAGGCCGGGAAATAGACATCAGGCTGCCAGTCACTTAAAATCCGCCGCTTCCAAAGACTTGATGCACCGGACTTACGCTCCGTTCAGCAGCGAGGAATGCCCATGAAACGCGACGTGGTTGTTGCGGCGCTATACCAGTTCGCCAGTTTTCCCGATTTTCAATCGTTTCGCCAGCCACTGCTGGATGAACTGCTGAAGCACAACGTGCGTGGCACGCTGCTGCTGGCCCGCGAAGGCATCAACGGCACTATTGCCGGATCACGACAGGGCGTGGATGCAGTGTTGTCGCTGATCCGCCGGGATGAGCGTTTTTCCAGCCTGGATGTCAAGGAATCCTGCACTGACGTCAATCCTTTCTATCGAACCAAGGTCAAACTCAAGAAAGAGATTGTCACCATGGGTGTGGACGACATCGATCCCAACAGGCACGCGGGCACCTACGTGGAACCCGGTGACTGGAATGAACTTATTGCTGACCCGGACGTCACGCTGATTGATACCCGCAATCGCTATGAATACCAGATCGGTACGTTCAAAGGTGCATTGAATCCGGAAACCGACTCGTTTCGCGAATTCCCGGATTTCGTCGCCAATAACCTTGATCCCCGCACCCATCGCAAGGTGGCCATGTTCTGCACCGGGGGTATCCGTTGTGAAAAATCCACGGCGTACCTGCGCAGACTGGGATTCGAAGAGGTCTATCATTTAAAGGGTGGAATTCTGAAGTACCTGGAAGAAGTTTCCGAGGAGGAAACCCGGTGGGAAGGTGAATGTTTCGTGTTCGACAATCGGGTAACGGTCAACCACAATCTCGAAAAAGGCGAGTACGATCAGTGCCACGCCTGCCGGATGCCCGTCAGTGAGCAGGACAGGCAAAGCGAACTTTTTCAACAGGGGGTCAGCTGTCCGTATTGCCATGAACAGCACTCGAGTGAGCAGGTCCAGCGCTTTAGCGAACGGGAACGTCAGATGGAGCTGGCCCGACAGCGGGGTGAATCACATATCGGTCAGCCCATGCAGGCCGTTATCCAGCAGCGACGCAAGAAAAAACTTTCATTCAAGAACAGGCAGCGTGCGGCAGAGCAGCAGCGAACCAGTGACGCCTGAGGGGATGGTTGTCGGTTGCCGTGCAGGACAGGTGCCGGCTGATTGCCGTGCTTCCACGGCTGATTCAATCAGGACGTAGTGCCGGAAAACCCAGCTGGGCACGCAGTGCGCTCCGCGAATTATTCAGATTGAACTGCACCAGGTCGACAATTCGGTCGATACGGTTCTGCTCGGTTTCCACGGTATCGTCAAGCCAGATAACGCCGTGCCAGAACAGCTGCGATGCGTCCCTTTGCAACAGGAATCCGGCGATCTGAACAACGGTACGCACGGCAAATTTATCCCCTCGATAACCACTGATAAACCGGGATACGCTGGTGAACTCTCCCGGACTCATCTGCAGTTGCCCGGGCGACAGGGTGGTGCCCTCAGCCAGTTCCAGCGGCCGCAATATCAGCACTGCCTGTACGCCGGAATCCAGCAGCCGGCGTCGGACCGCCCCTGGTGCCATGCCCCGCGGATCCGGCAACAGTTCAAAACTGGCAACCGCATCGAAACGGTCTTCCTGCAGGCGAATTACCAGCTGGTTTTCAAATTCGCGACGTGACTGGTCGTCGTCGGTCAGGGCCAGCAGGGCAAACCGCAGAAATTGCTGCTCCTGCTGGGCATGGCCGAAAGACGTGGTCAGCAGGAACAGTAACGGCAGCAGGAAAACCCAGCGGTGACCGAGGCGTGAAACGTGCAGGCTGGTTAATCTCATCGCAATACCTTTTTCCATCGGGTAATCCGAGCATAGCGAGTGCCGTGGACCTGGTCCAGCCAAAAGTGCCGGGCTACCGGCGTCTTGCCTGCTCTCCACCGCGTTCTGCGAGCACAATGCCTTTCTGTGGCGCCTGGCAGTCTCCCGCAGAGCGCATCCGTAATTAATCAGCGGCTCCTTGATGTAAACTACCGGGAAAAACCGCGACGAGAGGACGGAGTGAAGCCGTTGGTATAGTGCCCGTTAGTCCGTGGCTTCGAAACCCGGACTCACTCTGCACCTGCAGCGAAATTTCAACACGTGCCTGCAATCCGAAAGCAGGAAACGGGATTTTTTCCGGGCAACGCCATCAGCCTCCGGCCGGGTTACAACACAATACACAATAAAGGAAAAACAACGAGATCCCGGCCATGGAATTTGTCACTGAATATACCCGTTTCTTTACCGCCCTGCTGGTTATCCTCGACCCGTTCGCGGTCATCCCCATATTGCTGGGACTGACCCGCGATTACACCACGGAGCAGCGCAACCGGGCGGTGAATGTCGCGGCACTCACCGTGTTCATAGTGCTCGCCATCGCTGCCGTGTTCGGTGAAAATATCCTGACCGTACTGGGGGCAAGCCTGCCTTCCTTCCGGGTCGGTGGCGGCATCATCCTGCTGTTGATGGGACTGACCATGTTGCGGGCTGAACCCGACCAGATGAAATCGACGGCGGTGGAAAGACGGGCTGCGGAAAGCTTTGAAAACATTGCGGTGGTGCCCATAGCCATTCCGTTGCTGGCCGGACCCGGCTCCATCAGCACGGTGATAATCCAGATGCATCGGCCAGGCGCTGAATTCAACCTGGTCTGGGTTGTCCTGGTTATCCTGTTGGTGTGCCTGATAGTCTGGGCCGTATTGCGTCTCTCCAGCCCCATCGGCAAGTTCCTGGGGCCCATCGGTCTCAACGTAATGAATCGCCTGTTCGGTCTGATCCTGACCGCCATTGCCATTGAAATCATGGCCAACGGGTTTCGCGGGCTGTTTCCGGTGCTGGCCGGTGGCAACTGACACCTGATGGCTGCAACCACTTACCGGCAACACCAGTTGTTAAACTCCCACACCCGGGCTTCAACATGCTGACCGACCAGATAATCATCTATTTCCTGGTTTGCGGATTCGTGGCGCTGGGGTTCGGCCTGCTGATGTCGCTGATGAGGCTGCCGGTGTTTACCGGCTATATCCTCGCCGGCGCCCTGCTGGGGCCTCACGGTATCGGATTCCTCACTGACACGGCGCTGATGAATCAGCTGGGTTCCATCGGCGTCGTGCTGTTGCTGTTTTTCATCGGCATGGAAATCTCACCGAAACAGTTGCTTGCCAGCTGGCGGGTGACATTCGTGGGCACCCTGCTGCAGGTTATCCTGTCGGTGGCAGTGGTCTGTTTGCTGGGGCTGTTCTTCGACTGGCCACTGGCGCGCATGGTGCTCATTGGCTTCGTGATCAGCCTGAGTTGTTCGGCGGTGGTCATTGACGGGCTGAAAAGCCGGGGCGAGATGAACACCCGCATTGGTCAGAACCTGCTGGGGATCTCGATCATGCAGGATCTGCTGGTTGTACCGATGCTGATAGTTCTGGGATTCCTGGGAGGCGATGCGGTGGAGGTATCCACCCTCTGGCGGCAATTGCTGGGCTGCGTGCTGATTGCCGGACTCCTGGTCTGGATTGTGCGAACCGAGCAGATAGTCATCCCACTGCTGCACCGGCTGAACAGCCAGCCGGACCTGCAGGTGTTCTCCGCCCTGCTGTTCTGCGTGGTCCTGGCTTTTGTCACCGGAATGCTGCAGTTGTCCACCGCCCTGGGTTCCTTCCTGGCCGGGATGGTAATCGGCAGAATGAAAGAGTCGGAGTGGGTGACCGCAAAGCTGGATGCCGTCAAGATAATCTTTGTGGCACTGTTCTTTGCTTCAGTCGGCGCGTTGATCGACGGCAGGTTCCTGGCCGTCTACTGGGAACAGATCGTGCTGCTGGTGGTATTGACCTTCCTGGCCAATACCCTGATCAACGCGGTGATACTCCGATTTCTTGGCATGGCTGGCCGGGATGCAGTTTATGGCGGCGCCCTGCTGGCCCACGTGGGAGAGTTCAGCTTCGTGCTGGCGGCCATCGGCCTCAATGCCATGATTGTTACCGATGTTTCCTACCAGCTGACCGTGGCGATTATCGCCATTACCCTGTTTTTAGGACCGGTGTGGACCGCCCTGGTCAGGCTGATGCTGGACCGGCTGAAAAAATAATACCGTTACCTCATCACTGTTGGATTAACCTCGGTGGAGATTCATGGGCTGGCAAGATGCCGGGGTTCCGGCCGCTCCGGTGGGCCACTTTTCGTCCCGGTGCCAGGTGATCGCTGCAGCAGGACGGCAATGCCGGTACTACTGATTGTTGGCCGGCGGTGCTTCCCGGTCAGGCATGTCCGCAGAGGCTGCCGCGCGGCGCAATCGATCGTTGATAGCCCGTCCCAGTCCCTCGTCCGGAAGCCATTCGGCAATCACCAGGTCCACGGGCAGCCTGTTGAATGCACGCAGCCTGCGGAAAAAGTTGCGGGCAGCTTCCTGGGGGTCGCCGGCCGGCGACAGGATGCGCTGATGCTGTTTGACGACCCCGGGATAAAAATGGCGAAAGGCCAGTACGCCCAGTTCCAGGTCAGGGTGGCTATCGATCAGCGCCGGGATATCACCCACCAGCAGCCGCCGGCCGGGACTGTAATGACTGGTCAGCATGCCCGGAGCACGCGGATTGCTGCTGCTGGTCTGTATTTCCACCCGTTGCTGCAGCAGGGTTTCCAGGTATTCCAGGGACAGGCCCCCCAGTCGCAATATCCTGGGTTCGTGGCCGGAAAAATCGATAATCGTGCTCTCCAGTCCAACCTGGCAGTCGCCGCCATCAAGGATGTAGGGAATACGGTCGCCCAGCTGATCCTGGACATCCATGGCCGAAGTCGGGCTGACGAAACCGAACGGATTGGCGCTGGGAGCCGCCAGCGGGAATTCCAGGGATTTCAGTAACTGCAGTGTGACAGGATGGTCCGGTATCCGCAGTCCCACGGTGGCATGACCACTGGTGACCAGGTCGGGAATGACCCGGCTCTTGCGAAAGATAAAGGTTACCGGGCCGGGACAAACCTGCTCCGCCAGCTTTACTGCGGCCGGCGGTATGGGACCGGCATAGTGAGAAAACTCGTCGATTTCGGCCACGTGCACTATCAGCGGATCGAATGCCGGACGGTTTTTAACCTCGAATATTCTTACCACGGCGCCCGGGTCGATGGCATCAGCCGCCAGTCCATAGACGGTCTCCGTGGGAATGGCAACCAGTTCCCCGGAGCGCAGCAGTCCCGCTGCCCGGTCAATATCGTTTCCCAGTTCGGCCATGTTGCATGTATTCCGCGAGTGCCAAGGGACCCTCTTATCGAGCAGGGCAGAACCCATCCCTGCCTAATCAGAGGTTTCCTGGAATTAAACAGCATCACACTGTACGTCCGGTCACCGGTTCACGCCTTCCCGAAGTTCCCGGATCCGCTCCGCTATCCAGCTGCGACAGGAGGCATGAACGTTAGCCCCGGAAAGAGCAAATGTCCACAAAGTTTGCATAGAGGGGAAAGCATAGCGGTCCCGGTGGCCCGGCCCCGGTCTGTTGTCCCAGACATTGCGCCCCGGACTGGCCTGGTCTGCATCGTCGCTGGCAGTCCCGGCAGCAAACAATTGCGGTGGTACGGAGGTAATCAGTCGGTAGCGCCTTCCAGGGACAAGGTCTCCACGGGGGAGCGGGCAGGACCCGTCGACGCCGGATGGGCCGTCCTGAATGCTTGCCACCGGCTGTTTAAACGTGTTTTTCTGCGTTATAGTCAGACGGTCATCGGTCCCGTACCAACGTGCCCAGGGCAGGCGATTTTCGTCCCCCGGATCACGTTGCGGGTACACGTGCAGATCCGTTGCATCGGACCGCTTGCCGAATCCTGAGACTGCGAATGCCGGTCGATTAACACGGGATCGGCAGGCTGTTGTCGGGACTCAATTTCTGAAGAGGTTCAACCATGTCTGAAGCAGTACCGAGTGAGTCCTTCATCGGGGGAATAGTCAACAGGGGGACGACACACCGGCCGGGGTCAGGCAGGCAATCGTGTCGCCAGGGTCCGTTACAACAATGGTGTTCGGACCGGCGGTTGTTATCCGGGGGATTTACCTGGTGGCGGACAATGCAGCCTGGCGGCCGGCAAGAAAACTGGACGTGTATCCGGGCACGGGTGCTGCTGAGTGCACTGATTTCTTTATCAGGTTTCGCGGTTCATGCCCAGGATGAGCCGGCTATCCTGGCATCCTGGCTGGCATTGGATGCGCCTACCGGCCATGAACATCATGCCACCACCCTGCTGGCACGCGACTACCCGGGCTGGCAGGTCGACCGTTACGGCAACCTGGTCAAGCAGGTTGGCAGCGGACAGCCACACCGGGTAGTGGCCTGTGCGCTGGATGCCTATGCCTACGCAGTCAGCCAGATCACCCCGGACGGCTATCTCAGACTGCATCGTATCGGTAGCGGGTCACGTCACCCACTCTGGGATCAGGCTCATGAAGGGCAGCATCTCCGTCTCCTGACACGAAGCGGACCGCTGGTGGGTGTGTCCGCGGTGGCAAACGGCCATTTTGCCGCCCAGCATCGCCACGAAACGACCGTGGTAACCGCCGACGACCTGTGGCTGGACGTGGGGGCGTCGTCGGCAGAAGAAGTGGCTGCCATGGGCATCGACCTGCTTGATCCGGTAATCCGGCAGTTACCAGCCTGGAGCTATGCCGATGAAATTGCCGGCCCACGGGCCGGTGCCAGGGTCGGTTGCGCGGCCGTCTTTGCCGCCGCCGAGGGTGGAATCAGCGGGCAGGGAAGGACAAGTTATGTGCTCAGCAGCCAGCAGGTGTTCGGCTGGACCGGGCTCGGTGCTGCATTGCGTTTTCTGGCGCCGGTGGACGGGCTGATCATGGTCGGACCGGGCAGTGATGAGGCCGGTCTTGACGTGCTGGACGGGGTCAGTCAACGATTCGATGCCGTCGCCGGATACGCCGGCGTGGAAACAATGGTCAGCTTGACTCCCCAGGTAGTCAGCCCCGATGCCCTGATGGAGCGGGTGACCGTTGACAGTGCCAGGGATCTTCTGGCCAGCCTGGTACGTACCCTCGATCCCCTGGCCTCCTCGCCGGCCTGGCTCATGGCACCGGCACCACCGACACCGGTGAATGACGAGGCTTCGCGCTGGGGAACCCACCAGAACATCGTCGGCCTGATGGAGACGGCCTCGGTGCTGGACCGGTTCGCGGAGCTGTCCGCGGTACCGGGTCATGAAGGTCCGGTACGCAACCTGGTTTATAACGGCCTGCCGGAATGGGCCAGAAACCTCGCCCAGGTGGATGACATGGGCAACCTGTGGGTTGATATGGGGCCCCGCCAGGGGGAGGCAACGGTATTCGTGGCCCACATGGACGAGGTGGGCTGGGAGGTAGCGGACATACGAGAGGACGGAGTGGTTGACCTGACCCGTCTGGGTGGAGTCGTGACCACTGCCTGGGAAGGGCAGCCGGCTTTGTTGCAGCTTGACCCGAACAGCGACGTGGATTCCCTGCCGGACCCGGAACAGCTGCGGGGCGTTTTCCTGACCCGCCACTATCCACGACAGAAGACTCCGGAACGGGTCCAGGCCTGGTTCGGCAGGGATGCGCAACAACTGCGCGCTGCAGGCGTCAGGGTCGGTATGGGAGTAACCGGTTTCAAACAGGGATTCCGCATGGGACGGTACCGCTATGCCTCCCGATCCATGGATGACCGGGTAGGCACCACGGCGCTGCTGCTGGCCATTCGCAACCTGGATCCTGATCAGCTTGAGCATCGTGTGATATTTGCCTGGTCGGTGAGGGAAGAGGGCGGTCTGCGTGGCGCCGGGCAACTGGCTCGGCGTTTTGGCATGGAAGCCCGCCGGGTTTACAGTATCGATACTTTCGTGACCTCGGACACACCGCTGGAATCTCCCCATTTTGCCCTTGCCCCACTGGGTGCGGGTCCGGTCTTGCGCTCCGTCGAAAACAGCGGCCTGGCCATTCCTCCGGAATTGGACAGAAACCGGTCTATTGCCGAAGAGGCCGGGCTTGAGGTCCAGATCGGCTTGACCCAGGGCAGCACCGACGGTACCGCCTTCACGTTTTTCGGTGCCCCCAACGCCGGTTTGTCATGGCCCGGCCGGTACAGTCACTCGCCTGCGGAAATCGCCGACCTGCGGGACATAACGGAACTTGTCAGGCTCATCGAAGTGTTTGCCGAGGCGCCACCCGGTCCCTGATCGGAAAATAACAATTGACCGGAATCCACTGGCTTCCGGAATGGGAGAATGATCATGATATGCCAGAACCTGAATATGAAAGCAGCCGCAGTTTTCCTTGTCAGCTCCGCATTGCTGGCTTCCGCGGTGAAGGCCCAGGATCAGTATCCGGAATCCCTGCTGAACACGAAGCGCGTGTTCTCCAGTGGCGTTGCCGAAGCCCTGGGCGAACCGTTCGTGGGTCTGCGGACTTCCTCCGGCCTGCAGACCGGGCTGTTTCCAATCCGCTCCACCGGGGTATCCACGGCACCCGTGGTCGAGGCGGCCATGGATTTCCTGGCGACCCTGGACCCGGTGGGCCTGAGTCGCAGTCATTTTGCCGTGGATGACCCGGAATGGCGTAACTGGTCCAACGTTGATGTCGGAATTTTCGCCCGTCACGGCGTCAGCCTGGAAGAGATGAATGCGGACCAGAAAGCAGCTGCCTGGAACCTGCTGGAGGAGTCGCTGAGCGCCAGGGGACTGGACCTGACCACCAGTATCATGCGTACCGAGCAGGCCCTGCTGGAAATGAACGGAGACCGGATTCGATACGGTGAAGAGAAATACTATTTCACCCTGATGGGTTTGCCATCCACGGAAGAGCCCTGGGGCTGGCAACTCGACGGCCACCACCTGGTTATCAATTACTTCGTACTGGGCGACCAGGTGGTGATGACCCCGGCATTCTGGGGCGGCGAACCGGTCTTCACCGAAACCGGGAAATATGCCGGCAATGTTATTCTGCAGCAGGAACAGGACCTGGGGCTGGCCCTGATGCAGTCCCTTGACGAAGGACAGCGTGCACAGGCTACCATCAGTTCCGACAAGGTGCGCAACAATCAGCTGGCCGCCGCCAACCAGGACAACCTGGTGCTGGACTACGAAGGCATACCGGGATCCGAACTGACCGGCGCCCAGCGCCAGCGGTTGCTTGAACTGATCCGGGCTTACGTGGGCAATATGCAAGATGCCCAGGCGCGGGTCCACATGGATGCCATTGCCAGCCTTCTTGACTCCACCTGGTTTGCCTGGATAGGTGGTGTCGATGCCGATGCGGTATTTTACTACCGTATTCACAGCCCGGTGATACTCATCGAGTTTGATCACCAGAACCCGGTGGGCACATTGCAGAAGAATCCCCCGGGCACGCCTACCCGCGATCATATACATACGGTAGTGAGAACTCCCAACGGCAACGATTACGGCAAGGATCTGCTGCGTCAGCACCTGGCGACGCATCCGCATTAAATGAAGTTTCTGTTCTGTGAAAACGGGGATCGGCTGCCGGTCCTGGGCCTTGGCACCTGGAAAGCCGAGGCCGGTGAGGTTTACCGCGCAGTTCGGCATGCCATCTCCATTGGCTACCGGCATTTCGACTGTGCGGCAATCTACGGCAATGAAGGGGAAATCGGCCGGGGCCTGACTGACGCCCTGGTGGCGGGTGACGTCCAGCGCAGCGATCTTTGGATCACTTCAAAGTTATGGAATGATTCACACAGGAAAGCGGCGGCAGGACCGGCACTTGAGAAGACCCTCACTGACCTGCAGCTTGAATACCTGGATCTGTACCTGATTCACTGGCCAATTGCTTTCAAGGAGGGGGTCAGTTTTCCCCATTCACGGGAGGATTTTTATACGTTGGCGGAAGTACCGCTGGCAGAAACCTGGAGTGCCCTGGAGGATTGCGTGGACCGGGGGCTGACCCGACATATCGGCACGTCGAACTTCAGCGTCACCAAGCTGCAGAATTTGCTGGACAATTGTCGTATCAGGCCGGCAGTCAACCAGGTGGAAATGCATCCATTGTTGAGCCAGCCGAAACTGAAGAAGTTCTGTGATGCCAACAGTGTGCTGATGACCGCCTATTCACCCCTGGGTTCCGGGGACAGGTCCACGATGATGAAGGCAGCCGATGAGCCCCTGCTGATGGAGCTTGATGTCATTGTCGACGTGGCTGCCGGGCGGGGAATATCACCGGCGCAGGTGCTGCTTGCCTGGGCTGTCAATCGCGGCACCTCGGTTATTCCCAAGTCGGTGGATCCCGGGCGCATGGAACAGAACCTGGCCGCGGTGGACATTGAGCTGAGCAGTGACGAAATGGCGCGAATAAACAGCCTCGACCGGCACTACCGGTACGTGAAAGGCGGTTTCTTTGCCGGCAGAAACAGCCCCTATACAATTGGAGGAATCTGGGATGAGTAGTGTGACCGGGGGGCGTGTGCGGTGAAGACCATGGGCCTGCTGGGCGGCATGAGCTGGGAGAGTACGCTGGTCTACTACCGCGCGATCAACGAAATTGTCAGGGAGTCCCTGGGCGGGCTGCATTCGGCAAGCCTGATCCTGAACAGCGTGGATTTTGAGCCCCTGGAGCGTCTGCAGCATGCCGATGACTGGGCGCAGATCGCCCGCGTGCTCGCCGGGGCCGCCATGCAGCTGGAGCGGGCTGGCGCAGACTTTCTGATCATCTGTACCAATACCATGCACCGGGTGGCACCGGAAATCCAGGAAGCGCTGCAGATCCCCCTGCTGCATATCGCGGATGCCACGGGCGAAGTTCTCACTGAGCAGGGGATTAAAACAGTGGGTCTGCTGGGCACGGCTTTCACCATGGAACAGCCGTTTTATCGGGAAAGGCTTGCGCAACACTATCAGCTGGATGTCATCGTGCCCGATGATCGGGATCGGGCCTTCGTGCATAAAGTGATCTACGAGGAACTGTGCCTGGGCCGGTTCAGGCCGGAAGCCAGGCAGGAGTATTTGCACATTATCGACCGATTGACCGCCCGGGGTGCCGAAGCGGTTATTCTCGGCTGCACCGAAATCGGCATGCTGGTGGACCAGCAGTCGACCACCACCAGGCTGCTGGACACCACGGCCATCCATGCCCGCAAAGCCGTGGAGTATGCGCTGTGAGCGATGCCGGCAGGACCACAGGCGTTGAACTCGCCTGCCGCTGTGGTCAGGTCAGGGGCAGGGCCAACAGGATCGATCCCCGGGAGGGGCTGCGTCTCATCTGCTATTGCCGGGACTGCCAGGCGTTTGCCAACCACCTGGGCAGGGGCGCCGTCGTCCTGGACGAAGCCGGTGGCACCGATATCTACCAGCTGGCACCGGCAAAACTGGAGATTACCCAGGGTATGGACCAGGTTGAATGCCTCCGCCTGACCGACAAGGGGCTTTATCGCTGGTATGCCGCCTGCTGCAGCACGCCCATCGCCAATACCGTATCCGCCTCGGTACCTTTCGCCGGACTGGTGACTGCGTTCATTGCCGACCCCTCACAGCTTGATGACAGGCTGGGTCCGATACGGGCACGGGTGCAGATCAAATCCGCCACCGGTCCCTTGCCGGAAGCACCCCCCCATTGCCAGGGCACACCGCGATACATGCTCAGGCTGGGTCGCAAGATGCTGTCGTGGAAGTTTACCGGTGCCGGCACGCCGTCGCCGTTTTTCGGCAGCGACGGCAGTCCGGTGCGCAGCGCGCAGATTGTGAAGTCCGGCTGAGGAAACGGGGATGGAGGATTTCACCGGGCCCGAATTGCGCAGCCGCCGGCTGCTGTTGATTCCCTTCCGCCGTATCGAGGCGGATGCGCTGCTGACCGTGTTCCGGGATGCCGGCGTCAGGCGCTATCTGCTGGACGATCTTGAAGTCAGTCGGCAATGGGTCCTGGCGGAGATCGATGCCAGTGCCGCCCGGTTTCGGGAAAACGGTGCCGGGCTCTGGACTGCCCGGCTGTCCCGGGACGGGGAAATCATCGGCTTTGGCGGATTTCGTGAATTTTTCGATCCACCACAGCTGCAGTTGCTTTACGGGCTGCTGCCGGGTTACTGGGGCCAGGGCCTGGCCACGGAAATGGCCGCGCGACTGTGTCGGCAGGGATTTGCCGGACTGGGCTTCAAGGCCATAAGAGCCGCCACGGATGCGCCGAACCACGCATCCATTCGGGTCCTGGAAAAGCTGGGGATGCGGCGCACCGACTCGACACCTGCCGATGACGCAACGGTTTTTTTTACCCTTGATCGTCAGGATGCCGGTCCTGACCTGGTGGCAAGTGAATGAATTCTGCCATGACTCTCCGGATCCGGCGGTCAGGCGCATCTTGCCCCGCACACAACAGGCGGGTTCGGCCGCTGGGCTGGACCCGCCTGGTCCCTTAATTTAGACTGGCAGGCGCAATCCGTATTTCCGGTACGGCATCAACAATAACAATCGGAGGTTATTCCCAATGAGTGAGCCGCTGCAGGATAACAGAAATTCCAGGCTGCCGATTTACATCGGTTCCGGTGTGGCTGGACTGGCGGTTGTGGCCATAGCCGGTTTCCTGATCTATTCGTCAATCTGCCCCTGTGAGACCACACCGGGAGGACTTCTCCTGGGCGAACGCGCCGAGGAACCGGTTTCCGACTGGAATTTCGCCAACCAGGTGGAATTATGTCAGCTGCAGATATGGGCCGGCATTCGGCCCCATTCCATCAATCTCAATTGCATGTCCACTCCTGATGGCAACCTCTATCTCAGCTGTTCGGTTTGCGACACCAAGTATTGGGCCGCCCGGGTGGAAGCCGACGAGCCGGCTCGACTCAGGCTGGACGGTATCGTCTACCCGGTGGTTCTGAATCGCGTCACCGATCCGGCGGAAATGGATCGTGCCTGGCTGGCCCGCGATCTCAAGCTGAATTCCCTGCCGAACCCGGTGGGTGCACCGACGCCAGGTGCGCCAAGGGCAGACCGGTGGTGGACCTTCAGAGTGGAATCTTCCGGCTGACCTGGCATCCTATTCGTGTGTGCGTGACAACTGACCATGTTTTGACAGATTTATAATTCGACAGGTTTACAACCAGGAGTAAGCAAGATGAAAACGACAGAGAACAACAACCCTAACCGGGTGATCGGCATCGCTGCCGCACTGGTGCTGCTGGCCTCGAGTCACGGCTGGGCACAGGATAGCTCCTGGGTCGACCTGGCAGTGCACAACTTCGGCGAACCGATAAACACGATGTGGGCCGAAGGTGAACTCTCCTTTGCCGATGATGGCACCATGGTGTTCTGCAGTGCCCGGGAAGACATGGCGGTGGCGCCGGGTGACCCCAAGGACCTGTACATCGCGACTTTCAATGAACAGACCGGCACCTGGAATGAGCCGGTGAACATGGGCCTGCCGATTAATGCGGCGCCGGCTACCGACGTGGACCCGCTGCGCCGTGGTGACGACCGGGAACCCTGGATTACTGCCGATGGCAACACGATTTATTTCAAGTCCGACCGGCTGGCAACGAGTAACCCCAATAACGCAACAGACCTCTTTGTCACCCGCAAAGTCAACGGCAGCTGGACCGAGCCGGAGCTGCTCGGCTATCCCATCAGCACCAACGAGGGCAATGAACACTGCCCGGCAATACTGCAGGACGGCGAAACCCTGTGCTTTGCCTCCCGGAGAGCGGGTGGTTACGGTGGATCCGATATCTGGTGCTCGCAGCAGGATGGCGACGGTAACTGGATGGAACCGGTAAATCAGGGACCGAATATCAATACCGCCGCGGAAGAATTTCACTTTACCCAGGATACCAGCGGCATGGTCTACTTCACCTCGAACCGGGAAGGTGGACTTGGCGGCATGGACCTGTGGGGCAGCATGCAGCAGGGTGAAAACAGCTGGGGCCCGGCGGTCAACCTGGGGCCAAGAGTCAACACCGCGGCCAACGATATGTGTCCGGCCCTGCCGCCCGGTGGCGAAGGATTCAGCTGGTTTTCCAATCGTCAGGACAATAGCCTGGGCAATATCGATATTTTCTGGACCAACAAGGTAAACCTGGCCAACTAGGTTTTACAGAATGATCGATAGTTAATCAGAGGGTACTTACAGTCCGGCTGGTTCTGTGATGAAGTGCAATCACCGCAGTGCCAGCCTGACCTGCCTTCAGGTCACACCGCTACATCCATTTCCCTGTTTATTCCAGCGCATTCCTGCGGCCCCGGTATTCCCGTCCTTGCCAGGCAGGGGCCGTAGTTCCAGCCTGCACTTATGTTTCTTTAGCCAGCCAATTCAATATTGCTCACAGGACCTGCCCGGTTTGCGTGTCTGCGATAGACCGGCGACGTCCTGAACACCAGCTTCCGTTCTGCGCAATATTCTCCGTTACCTACCACTTGGTAATGTGGCGATAACCTTGGGGTAATGTTGTCCCCCTAGTATGGCATTGGAAGGATCCTGATTGCCGATCAGGGGATCGAATCCCATGGCGAAAAGCCAGGATCCAGGTGTGCTGACATTTGCGCAGCGCAACGTATCCGGAAAAGGAGATAGTAATGAAAAAGCAACTGTTCCATTTGACGAGTTCGGGTGTCGCCGTGTTGGTCACCTCCCTGGCTGGCGGTTATGTCCAGGCAACGGAGCCCTGTGATGACTTTGGCGAATGCAAGGCGCTTATCGAAATCAACTCCACGGACGGCGACATCGGATTCCACTTCCTGATGGATGGTAACGATCTGAATATGGCCAGGATTTTCGATGCGGAAGGGCGCAAGGTTTTCCAGGACCAGGCCAAGGGTCCATTGAAGAAGCAGAAATTGACAGAGACCTTTGCCGAAAGCGCCGAGCCTCTCTGCTGGAATGACCCCGAGGCAGACGAGGACGAACTGATCGTTTACCTGGAGGAATTCCTGGCCCGCTGGCCTGCCGGCTATTACCTGTTTGAAGGACACAGCGACGGGGGCGAAAAGTCCTTTGGCGAGACCATGCTGACCTACGATCTGCCGGCAGCACCGGTTGATGTGGACTTCGATGGTTCGGTCATTTCCTGGGCGGCCGGTGACGACCTCGGGGAATGTGCCGACTATTTCCTGCTGGACGCACTGGTGACCGACGGTACCCTGTCCACCCATCCCGAAGACGTTGAGGTGGACAGCTGGGAAATAGTGCTTGAGCCGGATGTGGAAGACGGCGATATCACGGGTTCTCTGGTTTATTCCATTCGTGTTGCCGGCGACATTGCGCCGATGGCAGTATCGGTACCTGCCGAATATCTCGCTTCCCTGCCGGACGATACACCGGTGAAGATTGAAGTTGGTGCCATCGGGGGAGAGGATAACGCCACCTTTACCGAGGAAGATGGCTTCTGTGTCAATGAAGTGGCTGGCTGCGAGGACGAGTAACGTCCAGTCCAGCCCGTGGAACCGAGGCTCCTGTCAGCCAGACTGGCAGGAGTCCCTGTCCAGGCTGAAGCTGTCGGCTGTCCCGTTTATATGTAGGTCGTGGCGTGGCGTCCAATCGCCCGCTGAATATCAGAAAGACCCTCTCAGGGTAAGAAAAAACACCGTATCCGCATGCTCAGTTTCGAACACCGTTTCGTCGATCACGTTATCCCTCAGGTCTGCAAGCCCTTCGTAAAGCAGGCTTTGTTCACGCTTGTTGGCGTCAAGAATATTGTTGACGGTAAACCGTACAGTGAAATCGGCAAGAAAACGTTTTTCAATGAAGTAATCCAGGTTGGAGTCGTAACGGACAGACTTCACTTCGTCGGTCAGGACTTCCCGGGCTTCCCCCTGTTTCTGCCAGCTGATTCCATGGCTCAGGCCAAGGGCGGGGATGTCGTGATAAAGGTCGATGTTGGTGATGTAGCCGGGTTGCAGATTGAATTGACGGGTCTGGCCGGTTAACGGATCATCGATGCTTGAATCGGTCCACACGTAGTTGCCGAAAACACCGACCCGGGGTAAGCCCGGTAGACTGAACGACGTGGCAAAATCAAGCTCTATGCCCCAGGCTTTTCCGGTGCCGATGTTCCGGGGGGTGAACCGGTCATCGTCTATCCGCGTCAATTCTATCTTGTCGTCAATGCTGCGATAAAAAAAGTTGATGCCGAACTGGCCGGGATTATCGACAAGGCGCCGGGTGTAGCCGATATCAGCTCCCCAGGCAAATTCCGGTTGCAATGCCGGATTACCCACCGTCTCCTGGTCTTCATCGGGCGTATCCCGACTGGTGAACGGTATGATTTCGTCAAAAGCGGGCCGTCTCAGGGTTCTGGCCAGGCTGGCACGAAGCTGGCCGGTATCGCCGAGTCTGTACTGCAGGTGGCCGGACGGATTCAGTTCCAGCTGGGATTCCCGGTTGTTGCCGCCACTGCCCCGCTGAGACAGCCCGGAGTCCTCGACCCGTACGCCGTATTCCAGGATCACGGCGTCAGTCACCTGCCAGGTGTCCATCAGGAAGGCATGGACACGGGTTTCCTCCACCCGGTAGGCACCGTTCCCCGGGGTCACGTCAATTAATTCATCTTCGTCCAGTTCCCACAGTCTCTCGTCGGCATCGCGTTCCTCGTGACTGACTCCTGCGCCCGCTGTTATCTCGTGGGCAGTTGTCAGCTGCCTGGAAACCGATCCGGTCAGCTGCAGCGCCTGACCATCGGCACCGCCGGACTGCTGCAGTGTCAGCTGCTCGATTCCCGTATTCAGCACTGCTTCCCGCTCGCGGGAATCGACAGCGAAGCGCCCGCCGGAAAAATTGAGCTGCAGCCCGCCACCATCGTTCAGTGGACCGCGGAACTGCAGGGCAAACTCCAGCCGGTTCTGGTCGGTCCGTCGATGTTCACGGCCGGATTCGGTCAGCCGGGTTGCCAGGTCCAGGGTGTCGATACGCTCCTGTTCCTTGATGCGGCCGTCCAGGTAACCCAGCCTGAAATCCAGCGTTCCCAGGCTTTGCAGTACCCTGCTGAACGAGCCACGCAGTGCACGGTCCGTGCTGTCCCGCAGGTCATTGGCATCCAGCCTTTGAGCCGGGTTCTGCTCCCCGGTAAATACCGTTTCCCGCTTGGTTTTGGGGTTCAGTCCCTGCTGGAGGTTCGCGGCAACCAGGTAGCTCCAGGCATCGCCTTGCTTGCCGCTGGCAAGCGACGCCGTGCCCCTGACGTCGTGATCCGGGTCCGGATACCAGATACCACCCAGGCGCCATGCTGTCCCCTGCTGGCTGGCGCCATCTTTCAGTACAAGGTTCAAGGTGCCGCCAATGCCCTGGGAATCCATGGCCGCAGTCGGGCTGCGGACAAGCTCGATGCGTTCAATCAGCTCGGCAGGTATCCGGTCAACCAGCACGGTACGGTCACCGGCATTGCCGGGTACACGCTGACCGTTGATAAGAACCTGGGTATAGCGTGCCCCCAGGCCTCGCAACTGCGGTGCATCGAGTTCGCCAATATCGCTGGAAAAAGCCACGCCGGCGACGCGTTTGAGCATGTCGCCCACACCCTGGGGTTCAAAGGATTGAAAATGCTCCCTGCCATAAACCAGCGTGGGAGCCGGTGTGTTATCAACAGCGTAATCCAGTCGATTTCCCAGTACCCGGATTTCTTCCAGCTGCGGGGCAGCCTGCTGGCCCAGACCGTTTCCCGACCAGAATGCCAGTGCCAGGGCCAGTGGCGTGAAACGGCCAATCCCGGGTTGCATTACACGCTATCCTCCAGCAGACAGTGACAACAGGAATCCCCTGACCTGGTTTTTAACCTGACTGTCCGGCTATTGTATTGACAATTTACAGGACCGCCCCGGTGATTACCAAATGGTAATAATCGACAGGTTGAGAAAATCCCGGCGCAAGGCGTATGGTAGACTGAGCTGGTGTCACCGCGGGCAGGGTTGGCGTTTCAGGTACTGACACTGCAGGTAAAATCGAGACAGGCTGCTTTGACGGATCAAACGGCGGGGTTGGCAAATGAAAATTCTATTGATCGAGGACGATGTCAAGATCAGTTCTTTTGTAACAAAGGGTTTAAAAGAATCCGGATTTTTTGTGGTTCCCGCGGCAAACGGTGCCGACGGACTCTCCCTGGCTCTCAGTGAAAGTTTTGATGCCGCGATAATAGATATCATGCTGCCGGTCAGGGACGGACTTTCAGTAATCGAGGAGTTGCGCAGACAGCAGGTGAATCTGCCGGTGCTTATTCTGAGTGCGAAGCGAAAGGTTGATGATCGCATTCGCGGGTTCGAAACCGGCGGCGATGACTACCTGACCAAGCCCTTTGCATTTTCGGAACTGCTGGCCCGACTGCAGGCCCTGATCAGGCGCGCTAATCATGTCGTCGAGCCCACCAGCCTGAGGGTGCACAACCTGGTTCTTGATATATCTTCCAGGAAGGTAACCCGCAACGACGAAAAAATTATCCTGCAGCCAAGGGAATTCGGTTTGCTGGAATACCTGATGCGCAACGAAAACCGCATTGTCTCCAAGTCGATGATCATGGAACACGTCTGGGACTACAATTTCGATCCCCATACCAACGTGGTGGAAGCCAGGGTCTGCAAACTGCGGGACAAGGTGGACAAGGGCTTCGACGTGCCGCTGATTCACACCGTGCGTGGAGTGGGTTATGTCCTCAAGCATGAAGCGTAGCTGGCCGGCTACGCTGGCTGCGCGTTTGACCTTCTGGTATACCGGCCTGTCCACGCTGTCGTTCCTGCTGGTGTTCATCCTTGCTTACTACCTGGTATCCGCTGTGCTGCTCCAGCAGGTCGATGACGACCTGGTTGAGGACATCGAAGAGTTCAACAGCAGCTTCCGACAGCTTGGCCTGGAGGGCATGTGGACGGAGCTGGAAGACGAGGTGACGGCAGATGGTGCCGCCAATGTTTTTTTCCAGCTGTTCAACGTCGATGCCGAATCGTTGCGTCGAACCGCCGATACAGGCTGGGAGGATGTCCCGACTCCGCCGTTTGAGTCCTGGCGTCCCGGAGAGGATTCCGACCCGATACTGCGGTCGCTGGATCTGCGGGAGAAGGAATACCAGGCCCGTACGGTGTATGGCGAAATCGATAACGGCACCAACCGCTATATCCTCCAGATTGCGGAACCGCTGGAGGAGCGGGCCGAAGTTCTGGAACTGGTTGCCGGTATTTTCCTGTTCAGCCTGCCGGTTTTCCTGCTGTTGTCTCTGACGGCCGGCTGGTACATGTCGAAACGCTCCCTGCAGGGTGTAGAGGAAGTCACTGCCACGGCCATCGAAATCAGCAATGGTGCCATAGGCCGGCGTGTCACTGTCAGTGACCGGGGTGCGGAAATCGACAGGCTGGCGGCCACCTTCAATGGCATGCTGGACAAGATTCAGATACTGATCAGGGGCATGCGTGAAATGACCGACAATATCGCCCATGACCTCAAGAGCCCCCTGGCCAGAATCCGTGGCCTGGCGGAAACGTCCCTGACCAGCCATCCCTCCGACCCGGCGTACGAAGCCCTGGCAGGCAGCGTAATCGAGGAATGTGACCGACTGCTGCACCTGATCAATACCATGCTTGATCTGGCCGAGACCGAGGCCGGGTTGCGGCCCGAAGTGAAGCCGCTGAACCTGTCAGCGCTGATTCGTGACGCCTGTGAGCTCTACCAGGACCTGGCCCAGGCTTCGGCGATCACATTACACTGTCGCTGTGACGGTGATGTCGAGATCGAAGGCAACCGGCAGTTTTTGCAGCGCCTGGTGGGGAATCTGCTGGACAATGCCATCAAATACACTCCACCCGGTGGTGAAGTAACCATTCAGCAGTCCGTGGACGGTGACGACGTACTTATCAAGGTGATGGATACCGGTCCCGGCATACAGTCGGCAGAGTTACCTCGTATTTTTGAACGGTTCTACCGCTGCGATCAGAGTCGCAGCAAACCGGGCAGCGGCCTGGGCCTGAGTCTGGCATTTGCCATTGCCAGGGCTCACCTGGGATCAATAAGTGTCGACAGCGCCGTTGGTCGCGGCAGTCAGTTCACCGTGCGTTTGCCGCTGCAGTCCCGGTAGCTGGCCCCTGCAGCCCCGATGGCCGCAGCACGGCAGATCCAGTTACTGTCCGGATGGCGGTGGAATAGTAACTGTTGTCAAGTGAAGTTCATTCATCGGCTCCCAAATTACGCGTGTTGTGCTAAAGTCCCTGGGATGGACAGGCGAATTACAAACGGTACCCGGTTGCTTGGGACCTCCTAATGGTTGATGTCAATCGGTGGCTCCACCGGGCAGGGAAGAGGCGCGTGACCCTTGGGCTGGTCATGGCCAGCGGTATCCTGTTGCTGTCGATCCTGATCCAGACACGACAAACCGACGTATCCACAACGCCGTTGAAAACAGAACCGGTGGATCCCCTGGCCACGGATTTCTTCGTCATGAATAACGCCGAGATTCGTGAAGATCTGCTGGAGCAACTGACGATCCACGGCGTGGAGTTCTGGATCAATGAGGACGACTCTGTTGGGTTTTATGTCCGTGATACCCGGGAAGTGGACCGGATAGCCAACGAAGCCATCAACGTCTGGATTACCAGCCAGTAACCGTTGCCGGTTGTCGCGAGGGCCACTCCAGGCAGCCTTCTTAACCCTCGACCCTTTACCTGTGAACCTGCAGTCAGCCTGCGCTGGCTGGATGCTCCGTAACAAACCACGAAGACAGCGCTGCTGACCGGCGCGTTGCCTGTCGGGCACCACTGCGGTGTTGTCGCGCTTGGCAGGAGCGACGGTGGTTCCCGGTTCACGACGCCTTGCAGAGGCGCGGGACAGACTCCCGCAGAGCACTTCCCTAATTAATCAGAGATTCCCCAAGGAGATACCATGAACAACAACACCGTTATTGCCGCAGTCGCTGCGCTCATCCTGACCGTGACGCCGGGCTGGGCGTTGACAGCGGAAAGGTGGTGGGAAAGGGCTGTCAACGTCTTGTCCGGGAGCGACGATTCACCGGTTGCCGGTGAGTTCGATACCGCGGAGATCGCCGAGGCGTTCAAACAGGCGCTGCGAATCGGTTCTGATGAGGTCGTCAGTCGTCTGGGCGGAATAGATGGCTTCAACGCCGATCCCGCTGTGCGCATTCCACTGCCCGGCGAACTCGACCGGGTGAAATCCATGCTGGCTTCCGTGGGTATGTCCGGCATATTCGATGACCTGGAATTGCGGCTCAATCGTGCCGCGGAGGCGGCGACACCCATCGCCAGGGACCTGTTTGTCGAATCGATTGCCGAGATGACCTTCGAGGATGTCATGGCGATTTATCGGGGCCCCAACGATTCGGCTACCCGATATTTCCAGGACAAGATGTCGCCTTCCCTGGCCTCGGGCATGGCGCCCATCGTGGAAGAGAGCCTGTCCGAGGTTGGTGCTGCACAGGTACTCGAGCAGATCCTCGACAGGTATCAGGCCCTGCCGTTCGCACCGAACGTGGATTTCGACCTGACGAACTATGTCGTAGACGAAGGCATGAACGGTATATTTTTCTACCTGGCCCGGGAGGAAGCGGCTATCCGCGAGAATCCCGTACGACAGACCACCGATTTGCTGAAAAAGGTGTTTGGTGCGAACTGAACGACGTCCGCGACCGACTGTTGACGTCTTCGACACCCGCATCGGGCCTGACCCTGAATCCCGCAATCCTCTTTAGAATTCGGATTATCGGGCGTATACTAGCAACCGATCCTGCCGCTTTGTTCCAGTCCGGGTTCGGCGCAGTACCCCGACCCCAATGGTCGTAAGCCTCGGAAAACAATGCCTTTTTATAACCAGAAGGGCGAAAACAAGAAGGAGAGCACCATGGGTTCTGATTCCAGGAAATCTGACCGTCGAGAATTTCTCAAGCAGGGAGCCGCACTGGCCGGGGCTGCAGCCCTGGGGGCCACGGCTAAATCCGCATCGGGCCAGCTGCCGGGGCCGGAAAGCCAGCTGCGGGGTACCCCGGAACTGGTTGCCTACGGTAAGCGTTCCCGCTTTGTCACCTCAAAACGTATTCCCCACGGCGGCCGGCCGTCACCGGATTCCTTCGGCCTGGATTTTCATATCGCCACGCCGTTACAGGATCACTTCGGTGTTATTACCCCGACATCACTGCACTACGTCGGCACAACCCGGGGTTCCTTCGTACCGGACATCGATCCCGCCAAGCACAGGCTGATGATTCACGGCATGGTGGACAATCCGCTGGTGTTTACCCTGGACGAGCTGAAAAGACTCCCCTCGGTGACCCGGCTGCACTTCATTGAATGTGCCGGTAACCGCGCCAACCGCAGGCACGTGACCGTGCAGGAAACCCACGGCATGACCAGCTGCGCAGAATGGACCGGGGTACTGCTGTCCACACTGCTCGAGGAGGCCGGTGTGCAGGATGGCGGTAACTGGATCGTCGCCGAAGGCGTGGAGGAAGTGAAAGGTGCTTCCAGCATACCCATGACCAAGGCCATGGCCGACTGTATTGTCTGTTACGGGATGAACGGCGAGCCGGTGCGTCCCCAGCAGGGTTTTCCGCTGCGACTGATTGTTCCGGGTGGTGAAGGCATACTGCACGTGAAATGGCTGCGCCGGATCAAGGTCGTGGACCAGTTCTACATGACCTACAACGACTACGGCCACCTGCGCCAGGATCCGGCGGATGCCGCTCTCAGCCTGCAGATCGGTCCAAAATCGGTTATCACCTATCCCTCCGGTGGCCAGCACCTGCCCGGTCCCGGGTTCTACGAGGTCAGGGGACTGGCCTGGTCCGGTGGTGGCAAAGTGGCCCGGGTGGAGGTAAGCACGGATGGCGGACAATCCTGGTTTGACGCCGATCTGCGCGGTGAACCCCAGCCCATGGCCCATACCGCCTTCAGCTTCAACTGGACCTGGGATGGACAGCCCTGTGAGCTGCAGTCCCGGTGTATCGATGAAATCGGGCAGATTCAACCTTCCCGCCAGCAGATCGCGGAATTCTGGGACCAGCCCGCGGACCAGCCGCCGCGAGTGAAAGGTCAGGACAATTCCATCCAGCCCTGGCGGATCGACAGCGACGGAGGGGTACACAATGCCATTGCTTAAGTTCCTCCTGCCCCTGTTGATGTTGCTGGGCGTTTCGGCCCAGGCCCAGTCGCCGACCTACGGCCTGGGAAGAGCACCCACAGCCGAGGAAATCGCCGCGTGGGATATCGCCATTTCCCCGATCACCGGTGAAGAACTGCCCGCGGGCAGCGGCACAGCGAACCTGGGCTCGGAATTGTTCTTATCGAAGGGCTGTGCCGGTTGCCACGGCACCGACGGCGAAGGTCGGATGGCACCGCGCCTTATGAAGCGGGATATCGCCCAGCCGGACGACCCCTGGCAGTGGGGGCGTATCCTGCCGATTCGCTCACCCTATGCGCCGGTGGTGTGGGATTACATCAATCGCGGCATGCCCCTTGGAGCCGAAGGTACCCTTACTCCAGATGAGGTGTATTCCCTGACGGCGTTTCTGCTGTGGGTCAATGGCGTCATCGATGATGACCAGATGGAACTCAATGAAGAAAATCTGCCGAAAATCCAGATGCCGAACCGCGACAACTGGGCCGAATTGCCCGAATGGCTGCCGGGTCAGCCGCGACTGAAGGGCTATCCCTACTGAGTAACGCTGGCCCGGTCGCAAATTTAAGGATAAACCGGTATCCATGTCTGCAATGGACAGGCCAATCTGGAAGGTGCTTCCAGACTGGCAGGATAACGAAGCGGGATAATCGCCTGCCGGACCTGCCCTGGGGCGTAGCGCCGGCTATGACGACCTGAGCCTGTCGAGGTAGCTCTTGTAAGCGGTATCTGCCAGCACCCTGGACCCTCTTACTGCCGCGAATATCCTCGCTACCGCGTAGAGCACCAGCAAGCCTATTCCCGAGGCGATAAAGGTGGCGGCAAATCGTTCGAAGCCGTCGAAGGACGGATTGGAGCCGGTGCTGTTCCAGATAATCAAGACCATTACCACCAGTGCCGCTGAAAAGCTCAGCCAGGGAAACATGGCAGCGCTCAGGCCCTTGTCGTTCTTGTACAGCTTCCCGGTACTTTTATTGAATGCCTGAATGCAGGTGCCGTCGTCGCCACTGCCTTTTGCCAACTGAAACAGGGTCAGATCCTGTCCCTCGGTACAGGGCACGAGAAAATTTTTCAGTTCGATGGCGTGATCCTTACCGGCTTCATCGGTGAGGAATATGTTCTGATAATTGGTGACCTTGGTTTCGACTTTTCCCGATACCGGGGTGTTGGCGGCGCCTCCCCCACTCACATGGCCAGTCACTTCTGTTTCTGTCCGCGTTTCGCTACTCTTGACGGTACCAGTCGTTGCATTGACGGCATACTTTAGGCCCAGGGTATTGCCTTCAGCTACTTGTTCTGACATGACGCTCTCCGGTTTTTGAACTGATTGATTTTTATTTTACTGTTATCAATTCCTTCCGTAGACTGAAATGCTCCGAATACTGTGACGTGGCAGGTATAGCAAGATTGCGAAAAAATTTCCAGTTTCAATTCTTTCCGTTTACGGTCGCTCCGCTCGAGGCCACTGTTCAGTGCCGCGTAAAGTGACTGTGATTGTGGAACAGCAATGAAGGACAATATCGACATGTCTAGACTGAACAAAATCGGGATTCTTTCCCTGGCAAAGTTGCATGCCCTGGTATTTGCATTCTTCGGGCTGCTGGCGGGAATGGCGTACTCCTTTGGTGGATTTTTCTACGAACTGGTTACCGATTCGTTGAACTTCGGGACAGCCCTCGCGTTCCTGGCGCTGGCTGGAATGCCCCTGTTATTTGGATTTCTGGGACTCCTGGTGGGAATTGTTGAAGCACTTGTCTATAACAGTCTGGCCAGGACATTTCCTGGTCTAGCAATTGACCTGAGTGTCGACTAGGAAACCGTTTTAGTCCCTGCCATCGGGGTGTCACGACAAAGCCACTATAGTGGTGAAGCAGGGCGAGCCTCATTTCCGGCGCCTCATTCCTGGTTACCAAAGGAGGCTTTTGACTATGCTGGAACATTTATTTGTCTATGGCACCCTGGCCCCGGGCCGATCGAATGAGCACCTGCTGAAAAACCTGTCCGGCAGGTGGCGGCCGGCAACGGTAAAAGGCAGGCTAACACGTGGCGTCAGAGGATCGGCCCGCGGCTATCCGGGAGTCCTGCTTGAGGAAACTGATGATGAAGTCGAGGGGTTGCTGTTCAGTTCCAGTGACCTGGGCCGTCACTGGAAACGACTGGATGCCTTCGAAGGAAACGGCTATGAACGCAGAACCACAATGGCTCGACTGCCTGACGGTAAGGCAGTGCCGGCCCACATCTATACCCTGAGATGGACTGGCCCTTAATGCTCCGGCAGTTCCAATAGTAATAATCTTTCAGGATGATTATTATCAAGATGGCAATCGATTTAACAAGTAAAAAACTTGCGACAATGAATTAGCGTTCTAAAGAGGAAAAAAATGGAATATTCATCACTTGGAAACACGGGCTTGTACGTTTCCCGATTATGTCTGGGTACAATGAACTTTGGTCACGGACCCATGGACAGGGGTATTGGCAGCCTGGAAGAGAAGCAGGTGCAGGAACTGGTTGACCGCGCATTCGACGTCGGAATCAATTTTTTTGATACTGCGAACCTGTACACCATGGGTGAGTCGGAGGTTCTGCTTGGCAAGGCAATCGGCAAGCGCCGCGAGGATGCGGTGATTGCAACAAAAGTCTATAACCCGTTTACCAACGGTATGAACTCTCTTGGTACCAGTCGCAAGGCGATCATGCGTGAGGTGGAGTCGAGCCTCAATAGACTGGGAACGGATTATATCGATCTTTACCAGGTGCACTCCTGGGACCCGACAACCCCGCTGGAGGAAACGCTTTCGGCGCTGGATGATCTGGTCAGAAGCGGCAAGGTTCGCTACATTGGTCTATCCAATTTTACTGGATGGCAGATTGCCAGGGCTTTTGGCATCTCCGAAGCCCGTGGCTTTCATAAGTTTGTTTCGGCCCAGTCCTATTACTCCCTGGTGGGAAGAGAGCTCGAATACGAAGTGCTTCCTGCTGTTCGCGATCTGCAGATGGGCGTCATGGTATGGGGTCCACTTGCCAGCGGATTCCTGAGCGGGAAGTACACGGGAAAGAATGGTGCATCCGGTCGGCGGACCAAATTTTCCTTCCCGCCGGTTGACACTCAGCGGGGCGATGCAATTGTTGAAGTGCTGAGGAAAATAGCAGCGGCACATGATGCCACGCCGGCACAGATTGCGCTGGCCTGGCTGCTACACCAGGCGGGAATCACCAGCGTAATTATCGGGGCACGCCGCATCGAACAGTTTGAAGATAATATTCAGTCGGTGAATGTCACGCTCGCCGATGACGAGATTGCCATGTTGAATCAGATCAGTCAGCCGGCAACACCGTTTACTTACCTCGATTTCAGCCTGCAACGCGGCGAAACGCTTGAGAAAAGATTGGCGCAACTGGAAAACTCCGGGAACTGACAACAAAAAAGGAAACTCATTATGACAACGCCAACCAAAGCGTATCCGCTACTGATTCTACTCACACTGACCCTGCTCGGTACCGTCAGCCGTGCTGCCGAAGAGGGCTGGATTTCCCTGCTCGACGGGGCAGAGGGAATGGAAAACTTCAACCAGGTCGGTACCGCCAACTGGCGCCGCGTCGGCGGGACTGTCATGGCCGATGGCAGTGAGGGCGGTCCCGGTTTCCTGGTAACGCCCGACAGTTATGGGGATTTCGAATTGAGGGTGGAGTTCTGGGCCAGTCATGATGCCAACAGCGGTATCTTCGTGAGATGCCAGGACCCGGACAACATCACGGCCGCAAACTGCTATGAAGTCAATATCTACGACCAGCGGGGTGATCCCAGTTTCGGTACCGGGGGAATCGTCGGCGTCGCGTCGCTTGCCGAGCCGTTCCCCAAGGCGGGTGACAAGTGGAATTTTTTAAAAATCACTTTGCGCGGATCGCGGCTGACAGTCAAATTTAACGGTGAAATCACTGCCGATGCGCAAGACAATCGGTTCAGCGAGGGGCCTTTTGCCCTGCAGTGGGGACTTGGCGTAATGAGGTTCCGGAAAGTCGAAATCCGCCCGCTGTGACGGATGCAGGAAAGACAGAGGTTCCTCAGTTCTGACCTGGACGCTGGCCGGGAGACGGTTGCTCCCGACCACGGTGGCACTGACCGCTCCAGAGGACAGCGGCAGTTTATGCCAGGGCGTCCTCGAACAGTGCCAGCATGCGGCTCCAGGCCCGTTCTGCCTGTTCATGGTGGTATACCTGGGAATCGATGGCACACCAGCCGTGCAGCGTACCCTCGTAGACTTCCACCTCCGCCGGCAGGCGGGCGGCGGCATAGGCTTCCCGCAACTTGAACTTGGCATCGGGATCGTTCTCATCGTCGTTTTCAGCCACGGCATGCAACAGGGCAGCCGTAGTCTGGGGGATCAGGCGATGGGGGCTGTCAGGAGAGTCGGTGGCCAGGCCGCCGCCGTGAAAGGTGCCACCTGCCTTAATTCGATCCGGCACCGCTGCAGCCGTACGCATGACCATGGGACCGCCCATGCAGTAACCGGTGGTGCCGATTCCGCGGCTGGTATCCACTTCATTCTGCTGATCCAGCCAGGCGACGAAAGCGCGGGCATCGGTGAAGTGGGTATCGGCGTTAAGATTGCGGGCCATGGGCAGCACGATATTCCGGGTTTCCGTATCGCCGAAACTGGCCCCCATTTTGACTACCGGTGATCGGGCGTCACGGTAAAACGGGTTGACCACGAGCACGGCGTAGCCGGAGCGGGCCAGTCGTTTACCCATTTCCCGAAAGGCGGGACGCAGGCCAAGGATATCCGGCCATACCAGCACCGCGGCATGGGCACCCATGGAGGGATAGACAAAGTAGCAGTCTGCCACGCCGTCCGGGGTGGTGATCTCCACGTCCCGCTCCGACACGGGCTGGGCATTGGCTACCGGTGGCAACATGGCTGCCAGGGCCGCGGTGGCAGACAGTTTGTTGAATTTGCGACGGCTTACACCGTTGCGTTTCAGGTACTTGTCGGCATCTTTCTGAGTAATTTCGTCACACATGACATGCTCCTTCCGTTTTCGGTTTTATGACGCTAACTATCGCGTATCCCCGGCGATCAATCAATCTTTCTGTAGTTTTCGTCCAGGGCTGGCATATACAGGGGTGGGCTGCCGTAAAGCGGACCCTGCATGAAGCTGGTGGAAAATTCCAGGGTAAGTGGCGCGCGGCGTCGCAGGGCCTGCTGAAATGCGGCAAAGTCCGGTCCATTGCCGCCCAGCTGATCCGGCGCAAGTGTTGCCAGGTAGTGCGCGTGGCTGGCATAGCGGGCAATGAGATAGACCTCGTCATAATCCGGGCTTTCCACCGGTGTGCCTTCCGCGTGATACACAACCCGCCATTGCCCCAGGGGCCTGACGCCGATTTTTTCCATGAAGGGATAAATCCCGTCCCGGGTAAGGGCATGAAATTCCTCGAAGCTGCCCTTGCGGATTTTCCAGTACATCAGCGCCAGGAAGTCTTCGTTGGGACGGGCGGTGTCGTGACGCACGGCGATATCAGCAACCCGGGGTTCGTCCGTCGGCCTGAAGGTTTCACCGGTGCCCGGCAGATATATCGGTCGGTCCGGTGCCATGTATCCCTGCAGGAAGATGCCGCCCCGGGAGCCGCGCATGTGGACTCGACGGGTTGCCAGGGAGTCATTGGATTTCTGCTGGTCAGGACCGTTCCCGCCCAGCAGGTCGGACCCGCCGGTGTTGCCTGCCCCCGCCGATCCGCTGGGCCGCGTCGCCTGCCAGTGTTCGTAGCTGGCGTACCGGGCCAGGCGATAGGCTTCATCAAGGTCCGGATTGTCACTGTCACCATCGGGGTGGACAACCTGCCAGTCGCCGACGATGCGGGCGCCGAGTTTTTCGAACCATGGCCAGACCCCGTCGCGGCTGGCTTCATACCAGGCCTGGTACTGACCCTTCTCCAGGAAGGCGTGCCTCAACATCAGGACTTCCTGTTGCCCGACCCGGGGAATGTCATTGCGGACGGCAACAGGCTGGGCGACTGCCTGCACTGCGGTGGACAGGACGACCAGCAGCGTGATGGTCAGGGCGAGCGGCTGGCTCAGATTTCGTTTTGACATGTTTTCGCTCCTGTGAGGATAAGGGGTCGAGGCACCATCAGGCTACCGATTTCCGGCTGCGTCTTCCAGTTTCCTGAGCTCGGCTCGCGAGGTTACCGGTTCTCAACTGACCTTCGACGTCCTATACTCACTTGATGCTGCTATCTGTCATTATCAGTGTTGCGCTGGTCGCTGTCGGGGTCTGGATCTACAACCGCCTGGTTCGGGATCGCAACCAGGTTCTTGCCGCCTGGAGTGACATCGACGTGCAGCTGAAACGGCGACATGATCTGGTACCACAACTGGTCAGCGCAGTGAAAGCCTATACCGATTACGAGAAAGCCACCATGACTGCAGTGACCGAATTGCGCAGTCGCAGTGAGTCAGCCCGACGCCTGCCGGAAAAGGCGGCAATCGAAGAGGCCATGGAATCTGCCCTGCACAGACTGCTGGTAGTGGCGGAAGACTACCCGGAACTGAAAGCCGACCAGAATTTCCGGCAGTTGCAGACCGAGCTTACCGAGGTGGAGGACCATATTCAGTATGCGCGACGGTTCTATAACGGATCGGTGCGCATTCTGAATACCCGGGTCCAGTCCTTTCCTCATATGCTGCTGGCTCGACCGCTGGGCTTCGAACCCGCCGAATTCTTTGAAGTTGACAGTGATGCGGAGCGAAATGCCCCGCGGTACTCTGGATGACTGTGTCCAGCTCATTTCTTCGATCCCTGTTCCTGGTGACCGGTCTGTTGCTGGCCTGGGATGCGGTCGACGCCCAGGAGCGTGTCCTATCCTTTGAAAGTATTATTGATATAGCCACCGATGGCTCAATGACGGTAACCGAGTCGATCCGGGTCCGCGCGGAAGGTGCGGCCATACGTCGCGGTATCTTCCGCGATTTCCCCACCCGCTATCAGGATCGCTTCGGCAACCGTATCGTCGTGGCCTTCGATGTGCTGGAAGTCCGGCGCAACGGTCAGCCGGAGCCCTGGTTCACCGAGCGGTTGGGCAATGGTGTGCGTCTCTATATCGGCGACGAAGACGTACTGCTGGAAACCGGGGAATACAGTTATACCATTCGATATAGAACAAATCGTCAGCTTGGTTATTTCCAGGAACATGACGAACTCTACTGGAACGTGACCGGCAATGGCTGGGGGTTCGCTATCGACGTCGCTGTTGCCCGCGTGCGACTGCCCGCGGCAGTTCCGTCGGGTTCACTGACCATGGAAGGTTACACGGGACCGGCAGGCGCCACCGGCCAGGACCATGTGGCCGCTGTGTTCGATGGCGGCGCCACTATCCGTACCACTCGAACCCTGGCTCCCGGGGAAGGCCTGACGCTGGTAATGACCTGGCCAAAGGGCATCGTGCAACAGCCTTTTGCCCTGCAGCGCTTCGGTTACCTGCTGGTCGACAACCTGGGGATGCTGCTTGGCCTGCTGACGTTGCTGGCTACTGTCATCTACCTGCTGATCATGTGGTCGAAATACGGGCGTGATCCCGAGCCTGGAGTGATTTTTCCCCACTACCAGCCGCCGGCCGGGTATTCCCCTGCGTCGGCCCGCTATATATCCCGCATGGCTTACGACACGCGGGCCATGACGGCGGCGATTGTCAACCTGGCGGTCAAGGGACATGTCCGCATCTCCAGGCCTGGTGACCAGTACCGGCTGGTGAAACAAGAGTCGTCTCAAGCCCTTGCTGCCGGTGAAAAGCAGCTGCTGCGTAAACTGTTTGCCAAGGGAAACGAGGTGGTACTGAAAAACAGTAATCACAAATTGATTTCCAGGGCCAGGAAAGCACACGCCGGCGCGTTGCGTCGGGACTACCTGGATATCTACTTCAGGGAGAATACCGCCCTGTTGTTACCCTGCGCCATCCTGCTGGTGGTTATGCTGATGACGGTGGCGGCGTTTGACCGGATTACGCCGGTTGTTATTGTGCTGGCGGTGTTTTCGGCACTGTTCTGCGGCGCGTTTGTCTGGCTGCTGAAAGCGCCGACGCCCCGAGGCAGGCTGTTACTGGACAAGCTTGAAGGGTTCAAGCTCTATCTCGAGGTGGCCGAGAAGGACGACCTGGCACTGCAGCATCCTCCGGAGCTGACTCCGGCGCTGTTTGAACGCTACCTGCCTTTTGCCATCGCACTGGGGGTAGAGCAGCCCTGGGCCGATCGTTTCACCGAGGTTTTCGCCAGGCTGGCAGCGGAGCCGTCGAAGTCGTACCAGCCGGCCTGGTACCAGGGTCACTTCAATGCTGCCGAGCCCGCCGCGTTCGGCAGGGACCTGGGTAAGGGATTTACCGCGGCAGTTGCCGCAGCGTCCAGCGCACCCGGCAGCAGCTCCGGCTCCGGCGGCGGTGGATTTTCCGGGGGCGGCGGCGGTGGCGGCGGAGGCGGTGGCTGGTGACCAGGACCTGACAGCCACGCAAAGCATCGACCCGGTATTCAACCAGACAGGAGAAAACGAAAATGACAGACTCCGAGCAGCCTGACCGCGGCGCAGGAAAGTCTTCCAGCACAGACAGGACCAATAACGGGAATTCTGCTGATGCAGCGGATTCTTTGCCGACACAGGAAGAGGACATGCGGGGCCCCGGTGTCAGGGTGCCGCCACCGCTGGTGTTCATCCTCAGCCTGGCAGGCGGCGGCATACTGCAGGCCATCTGGCCGGTGGCGTTGGCGGAGTCCGTGGTCATTCGCTACCTTGGCGTGACGCTCTGCTTTCTGGCGATACTTGCACTGCTGGGCATAGGACTGATGTTTCATCGCCACAAGACCCGTATCGAACCCTGGAAGCCCACCACCCGGGTCCTGTCCCATGGTCCCTATGCCTATTCGCGCAATCCCATCTACGTCGGTTTCTGTTTTCTTGTTGCCGGAATCGGTCTTGCCCTGAACAGTCTGTGGATCGTTATCAGCTTTATTCCCGCGTTGATTGTCGTCTTCCACACGGCCATCGTGAGGGAGGAGAAATACCTGGAGAAAAAATTCGGGGAAGAGTATCGTCGCTACAAGACAAAAGTAAGGCGCTGGCTTTAGAGAATTTCTGACTGATTTTGGAATTATTCTGGCTTTATTGCGGGTTCACTGTCTGAGCGAGGCAAGCCAGTATCACTGAAAACCATGCTGAATTCGGAGGACTCCCCATGAAAGAATCCGCGCAGTCAACGAGTGTTCATGCCATCCGGCGACGGCTCTTCACGTTGCCAGCGTCAGTATCGCTGCTTGCGGTGCTGACACTGGTGACGATCGTCTTCCCCGACACTGTTCCTTTCATGGCAAATGCCCATGGGGCCGAAAGCGAAAGCCAGGTGCGGCAGCGTTTTGTCGGGGACTGGGAACTGATCAGCTTCGTGCGCTTTCCGGAACAGGGCGGTGAGGTGGAAATGGACTACACTGGCCGGTTGCGGTACGACGAGAACGGTTACATGATGGGGTTGGGCATGCCCAGGGACCTGCCTTTGCAGGCTGCCGGTACGACGGAACAGGTAACCGGGGGATTCGCCTACTGGGGCAGGGTGTCCTGGGACCTGGCCAATCAGCGGGTCATCCACCATGTAGAAGGGTCACCTGGCGCGGCTCAATGGGTGGGCCAGGACAACATCCGCTACTACGAGTTCGACGGCGACCTGCTGATGCTTTCCCTCAGGGATGCCAGTGGCCGGGTTACCGCTACGCTGACCTGGCGCCGGCAATAAAAAGTTACCAGTCGGCTTCAGTTTCCGGGTTCAGGCGGTAACCAGCCCGCCGTATTCCCGGTTCGATCCCGGGGCATTTTCCTACCAGGACAGGGTGATGCGGATTCCGGACAGGCCTGCAGCGGTAACGCTTGTCGGCTGCGATACACCGGGGGCACCGAAAAGGCTCCGGATCTGTCCTTGCCAATTCGCTAGTGACGATAACGACGATAGCGATGATGGCGCATCAACTGCCGCAGTGAAGCCCGACGATGGGTCCCGGGCAGGTCTGTCCAGCAATGCAGTCAGCTGCCGACCACCAGTCAGTCCGGTTAGAACCCGTTGTTGCACCGCAGGATTCCCGCTGACCAGTGCGACATCGAGCCGGGCATCCCGCCCGAGGAGGCTATCGATGCTGCGGTTGAGCAACGCCAGGGGGTCGGTCAGGTACCAGAGCCAGGTCTCACCCCGTGTGCGGTATCCCCGACTGGACGCCCGGCTCCTGATGTCGTCGCGCAGTGCCATGAAATAATTACCCAACCAGGCACCGGCCAACGGGGTGATGACCAGGTCCTGAATGGAGGGTTGTTCAAACAGGGCTTCCGGCCCCGTCTCGTAGAATGTCGATAGCAATGTCGAATACCAGAATGCGTCCAGTCTGCCGTAGCCACGTTCCCGGGCTCGCACGTAGTAGCTGGCACCCCAGTACGGATGGAGAATATAGTTCAGGTAGAACTTGTCTTCGTCGAGGTGAGGTCGGGATACATTTTCTCGCCATTTTTTCAGGCTGAAATTGTCTTTCTGGTCTTCACCCCAGTTGCTTACATCCTGTGGAAGTGCATAAAGTATTCCCAGGGAAGCGACCTGTGCACCCATAAAGTACCAGGTATCACGTTTAAGTCCTGCCCAGTCGGGTTCATCCACTGCAAATCGATCGGCACTGCAATCAGGGGAGGTTGCCGGGCAGGATGGTGCTTCTACGGACTGCGTCGACTTCTGCATACCGGTTTTGCTGTCAGCGGGGCTGCCCAGGATCATGGCAATTCGACTGCCGAAACGGGCGTCGTCAGGGTCGGGGTTGAATGTTTCACGCGAATCCGCCAGTGCCGGCAGGCAAATCAGCAGACCGGAAAGAATGCCGCCAGCAACCGGGGCGAGAGCCGGGACCCTGGTGAATTCCTCACTGCATTCGGATGCCGAAATGAAACGCCAAATCAGTGACAGCAACGGCCGGGACGGTATGTCAATGACATGAATCACGGATCAAGGTGCCTCAGAAATTCACCGGTACCGCCAGGCCGGCTGACGGCAGGTTTTCCGCAAACACACGCAGGTAGATCCGTCCCTCCTGGATTGCCTGGTGCAGGTCTGTACTGATGAATACGGTGCCCTCGCTGGCCAGGCTGTCCGGTGGCAGCAGGTTGGCTGCCGCGGGGTCGAGAAAATCCCCTAACGGCGCATTGTCCGCGTGCAGCGTGACCGCATGTAACCGCCTGGAATCGGCGCTGACGGCATGCAAGGCATAGCCAAGCTCCCTGGTTGTCCGGTCATAGGTCAATGTGCCGGAGACGGTGAGGCCGAAGTGATTGAAAAACCAGGCAGCCTGTCGGGGAGCCGGTGCCACTCCGTTCACCAGTGGCGGCGTGGCGATGGGAGTCTGGCGGGGACTGGTGAGCTGTTCGATACGGTAGGCCGTGGCCACCAGTCTGGTGTCCGACAGAAACGGTCCAAGCAGCTCCAGGCCTGTCGGCAACCCGCTGGAGGTAAATCCGGCGGGTACACTGATGGCCGGTAACCCCGAATTGGCACTCAGGCTGCAGTTGCTGCCCGGCTGGGACTCGCCGGTAAAAACCTGCGTCATGCCGATAGTGGGGTAAACCAGGGCATCAAGCTGTTGATAGACCAGCTGGGTTTCCACCAGCTGGCGCAATTGCGACCGGGTAGCCTGGGCTTTCCGGTATGCCTGCCGGTCCAGCTCGCGATCCTGGCTCCTGCCCAGTGCGCCACCAACGGCACGGTGGTACAGGCCTTGCTCGACAATATCGGTAAGACTGACGATGTCGTCGCTGCCGAACTCTGACAGGTAGGCATTCAGATCCGGTTTGAATTCAAAACCTATCAATCCAGAATCCGCAATGAGTGGTTCCAGCCCGGAGATGTTCACATCGACTATCTCCACGCCGGCACGCTGCAGTCGTTCCAGGGTTTCGTCCAGCGCCGCCGCCACGGTGCTGTCGGCCCTGTCGAAATACTCCGTCAACCTGCCCAGGCGCAATCCCTCCAGCTCCACGCTTTCCAGCTGCCCGAAAAAATCCGGTGCTGCCCGGTTCTGCATGATACGGGTAGCCTCGTCCAGCGGGTCATAGCCGGCCACGGCGTCCAGCACTATGGCAAGATCCGTTACCGAGCGCGCCAGGGGACCACCCACGTCCTGGGTGTGGGAAAGTGGAATGATGCCGTATATGCTGCTCAGCCCTTTACTGGGCCGCAAACCTGTCTGGTTGTTGAACGCCGAGGGAATACGGATTGACCCGCAGGTGTCGGAGCCCATGCCAACGGTGCCCAGGCTGGCGGCGACGGCGGCACCGGTACCACCACTGGAGCCACCGGGAGCCCGCCTGGGGTCGTAGGGATTGCGGGTCTGGCCGCCCAGTGAACTGATACTGGTGATGCCGTAGGCGAACTCGTGAAGATTCGACTTGGCCAGGATAATGGCTCCGGCGTCAATCAGCCGGTCGACCTGGGTGGCATTGGCCGACGGTCTGAACCCGGCCAACGCCACCGATGACGCGGTGGTGGGCAGATCGACCGTATTGTAATTGTCCTTGACGATAACGGGAATGCCGTGAAGTGGGCCACGAGACCCGGATTGCTGACGTTCCCGGTCCAGCGCGGCGGCAATGGCCCGGGCTTCGGGGTTGACCCGGACAAGGCTGTTGAGACGCGGACCCTGACGATCGTACGCGGCAATCCTAGCCAGATAGGCGTCCACCAGCTGCACGGAGGTGACCCGACCCGAATCCAGGGCATCCTGCAGTTCGAGAATCCCCGCTTCGGTGACGTCGATATCGGTCTGTCCGGTCAGGGGTCCGCTGAAACTGAGAACTGAAACCAGGAGTGTTAAGGCAATGAATGTTTTCATGACGTAATTTCCGTCGGCCGGTTGAATTGATTTTCCTTCGCGTCGACCCGCCGGCGCAGATGCCGCGGTCCGGTTATTGACCAGAGCATAGCAACTGTCTGCGCCGGTTTCACTATTGCCGCCGGCAGCGGGTCTGCCAGGGTGCAGTGGCCGATCCACTACCGGCCTGTGAAGTGAAATCTTCCTTAGTCTGCAGCCCGTGACAGATACCATGGCGGCCGCCGATTTCCACGGGATGCTGCCAGGGGTAAACGGCAATCCCCGGAGCGCACCGGAAGTCTGTTCCGGTAATCGTGTTGCACATCGGTGCATTGCCTGCAGTCCGGGAATAAAGGTCGCGCCAGGGCGTGATTTACCCGGAAATTTACCCGGAGATTGACGGGAGAATTGGCCCTTTGTGCGACTCGCTTCACCAAACAGGTGCGTGCCACTACAGAAGATCCCGTGCCATGTCGTTTAATTGACCGGAGCACCATGGCCCGGCGCGGCAGTTTGCGGCACAGGTCAGACAATCCCGACGAATAACAAGGAACCAGCACATGTCACTAGTTGCATCTTCACCCAGGGCGATCACTACGAACGACTCATCGCAGGTAAACCAGTTCTCCGCGCGTCACGATATCTTCATTGCGCGACAGCCCATCTTCGATACCAGTTCCAACGTGTATGCCTACGAACTGCTGTTTCGTAATGCCGGACAGCACACTGCACAGATCGATAACGGCAGCGAGGCGAGCAGCCAGGTGATACTCAACGCGTTCGTGGATATGTGCATTCAGGAAATCGCGGAAAACCGCCACGTTTTCGTCAACTTCACCCGGGAATTCCTGGTTGGCGACATTCCCCTGCCCTTATCGTCGAACTCGCTCGTGGTGGAAGTGCTGGAAGACGTGGAAATCGACAGTCGAGTAGTCGACGGATTGCAGGCGCTGAAAAAGAAGGGCTACACGCTGGCCCTTGATGACTTTATTTTCACTGACGACAAGGAACCGATGTTCGATACCGTCGATATCATCAAGATCGATCTCCTGGGCTGTGATATCACCAGCCTGAAAGAGGAGGTGAAAGCGCTGAAGGCACGGGGGATCAAGCTGCTGGCAGAAAAGGTGGAAACCCACGAGGAGTTCGAGCTGTGCAAGCAGATGGGCTTCGACTATTTTCAGGGCTTCTATTTCTGCAAACCCATGATTCTCAGTGGTCAGTCAGTCAAGCCCAATCGCCTGGCCGTACTGCAGATTCTTGCCAAGCTCCAGGACCCGAATTGCGATATCAATGAGCTGGAAGATTTTATCAGCAAAGACGTCGGGATCAGCTACAAGATACTCAGAATTATCAACTCAGCGTTTTATAATTTTCGGAGAGAGATCAAGTCCGTGCGGGAAGCAATCGTTGCCCTGGGACTGAAGACCATCCGGGACTGGATGTGTGTCATCGTGATGACCGATATCGACGACAAGCCTCAGGAGTTGCTGTCACAAAGTCTGCGACGGGCGCGGATGATGCAGACACTGTCCGCCAGTCTTGGCCTGAACCGGGAGGTCGCCTTCATCACCGGTCTGTTTTCGGCGATTGATGCCATCATGGACCAGCCCATGGACACCATTCTCAGGCAGCTGCCGCTGGCCGACTACATCGTGCAGGCGCTGACCCAGGGGGAGGGCGAGTACGGGGAACTGCTGGACACCGTTATCCGTTACGAGAAGGGACAATGGGACGAGCTGGCGATGGACGGATTGAACAGTCAGGATCTGGTCGAAGGCTACGTGGATTCCATTACCTGGACGTCGCAGATCTATTCCCGGCTGGAAGACTGACGACGCACGCAAGGCATTGGTTGTAATAGTGATTCGTCCTGCCGTGGTTTGCCCTGCTGTCGTGAGTGACGCAGGGTGCCTGGCTATCGGCTATCGGCTATCGGCTATCGGTCCGGGACCGGTGGCGTCAGTAATCAGAGGCTTCTTGCCCGTTCTTCCGGGCTGAGGATATCGGTAATCTGAATGCCGAACCGCTCTTCTGCCAGGACGATTACGCCATGAGCGATCAGGGCGCCGTTCACCAGGATATCCAGCGGCTCATTCAGTAATTTGTCCAGTTCCACCACCGAGCCCTCCTGGGTCTCAAGCAGGTCGTCCATCCGCATTTTCTTGCGACCCACTTCGATAGACAGCGATACCGGAACATTCAGCAGGGCATCCAGGTTGACATCACTGCGGCCAACCGGATCCGCCGGCCTGGCCGCGCTGTCCTGGGCGCTGCCATCCCTGCCGCCTGTCTCGCTGCTTTTAGTGCTACCTGCCTCGTTTTCCCCGGGCTCGTCCTGATCGCCTTGCGGGGCTGCGCTGACTTCGTCGTTCCGGGCCTCGTCCTGGTCATCGGGCGTATTGGTTTCGTCGCTCATGGCACTATCCTGTTCAGTTCAATTTTCAGGCGAAGTGGTCTATCTGATGATCACCTGCTGCCCGTCGGTAGAAAGGCGGCAGCTGTTCCATTATCTCGGGTTCCAGGGAATCGCCCAGCCGCGTACCTGGGCCTGCCGGCTGCTCACCGGCGCTTTCCCGTCCCAGGTCCCGGTGACTGACGTCACCCTGTTCCAGCAGTAATCCACTCTGGCCCAGGAGTTCTCTCAGTCGTGGCAGCGATGCTTCGATCTGTTCCTTGGCCGCCGCGGTGCTGGTTATAAAGCTGACCCGGGTCTGGTCATCTTCGGTGGAAATCAGTATTTCCAGCGTGCCCAGTTCGGCGGGATGCAGCTTCAGTTCCGCCGAGGACAGATTCAGGTTACCCATCCACCTGATGCGGTTGGACAGCTGGCTGCCCAGTTCCCGGGCAGGCTGCTGCAGGTCCAGGGTCAGGCTGCCATTGCCATCCAGTCCTGCCGTGATCGACGCTTTTCCCAATAGGGATTTGTCTGCCCCGGCCAGTGACTGTCCCGGGAGACTGGCCGGCGGGGAATCGACGTTGGTCGATGTCCCGGCTGTTGCCGGATCGACGCTGGCGCCGGTGGCCGGGGCCTGGGCGACAATCCTGCTGAACAGTTCGGCACCGGGAGTCCTGATGGTGGCAACCGGGGACTTGTCGAGTCCGGGACTGTCACCGGGGGACTCACCGATCCTGCCCATGTTTTCGGTATCCACCTGCCTGCCCGGCAGTCGTCGCCGGTCATTGCCCACGGACCTGATCATCTGATCGATCCTGTCGCTCAGGCCAGGTGCGGTGACTGCCGGTGTCTGGGTGAGTACCGCCGGCAAGGGTTTGCCGCTGCCGGGCAATTCCTTGCCGCCGGCCGGTGTGCTGACTGCTGCACTGTCGAGGTCAGGGGCTGGCCCCGTGTTTCTCTCCCCGGCGGAAGCCGGCGAGGCGGCGACAGCTCTGAGGCCCGCGTCAACGGCACCTGAACCGGGTCTGCCACGGTTCTCGAGGGCTGCGCGGCGGGTCTCCCCGGCGGCAGATTGGGCGGAATCGAGAGTTGGAGTGTTAAGGGATCCTGCTGGCGATAGCGCCGGTCTGTCACCGTTTCCTGCAGGCGTATCCGGGGTATCCGGAATCCCCGGGATGCCGCCTGGCTGGCCTGGAATCGCCGGTCCAGTGGGCAATGGAATGCCCCGGGCATCCGTTGCCGCCACTGTTACTGCTGACTGGTTCAGGCCACCCTGTTGTGCCGCCAGGGACGGTTCGCGGGGCGATCCTGTTCCACTTGTGGTGTTGCCGGTGGCGCCACCCGTGGACAACTTGCCGGTCACGGTATCATGCCCGGTAAGCTGTTGAATTGCGGGAATTTCAACCCGGCCGGCTGGTCCCGTTGCTGTGGCAACCGGAGGCATCGGGCCGGTGACCGATGCCATCCCGTTGCCCGGTACGCCCTCTTCCGCATTGACGCTGTCCGGTCGGTCTGTCCCGGTTCCCTGGCGTGTGCCGGTCTCTGTCGTCTCCACCTCGCCGGCATCACCTTCAGCGGTTTCGGACCTGTCAAAATTCCCGTTACTGCCTGTCTCTTTTTTGACGGGTGGAGGATTCATCAGTCCGGCAAATTCTCCGCTGCTGCCTCGTTTCGACGTATCCCCGGCCCTGTCCGGTGAATCACTGGCCATGGCCAGGCCCGGAGAGCGGGCTGTAACCTCCAGCCTTGGCGGGGCAAAGTTGATAATTGCGGTCATGGCTTCAGGGTGTCAATTCATCAGGTCGTTCGGCATTTGAAACGAAACCGGCTGTGCCGGGCTTCCACTGTCTCGACGTGGTGTGTTCTAGCCTGCAGTCTTTAAATGCAAGTACCGGGCCACTTCGGAAGGGTGGTACATGAGGAGTTTTTACGCCGGAAATTAGGCTTATTTTTTCGCAGCAAGTGGTGCAGATATTGCCGACATTCGCTGGCCACCATCCGACAGAACGTTGCCGACTAATAGAAATAATCTATCGTGAGCTTTTATATTTTTATTCTTACTTATCGCTTTACGTCCTATACACTCCGCGTAACCCTGAATCTGGAGACTGGAGAAACGAAATGAGCTCTATAAGACATATACTTGTGCCCACCGACGGGTCCGATAACGCCAGTAAAGCCGCTGCATTAGCCGGTGAGCTGGCGCGGGCGTTCAAGGCTCGCATTACCTTGCTGGTCGTCATTGCCGAGGAAAGCGTCATGCCAAGTGCCTGGGGAGTCCGACCGGGTCCCGGCGGTGGACCTCAGGGTACAATGACCGTTGAACAAATACGTAGCGCGCTTGAACAGCGAGCGCGAGAAGACGAGCTGCCGAAAACACAGGAGGCTCTTGGCGATCTGGACGTTAAACCAGAATCGGTTACCGTCTGGGGTCACCCGGCCGATGCGATCAGGAAGTACGCGGAAGAAAACGAGGTTGACCTCATTGTTCTGGGATCCCACGGGCGGACCGGAATCAAGCGTGCTTTTCTCGGGAGTGTCAGCCAGGCAGTGGCAAATCAGGCAAAATGCCCGGTAACCATCGTCAAGTGATGATGTTGGGATCAACAGCCGGCAATTGAACTCGATTGCTCCTATCTAATTGATAACGGATCGTGACAGAAAAACATCGCTGTCCGATGGCGCATTACACGCTGTTGTCAGTGGGGATGTTCCACTGGTTTTCAGCAGTCGGCCCTATTCCGGTTGAAGTCACGGAACGGTAAATTCCGTGACTGGAAATAATCGCAGGTTCGGCATAGCTCACTGAGGCCCAGACGCATTCGAGCCCTTTCAGCGTTGTTCGGGGACGCGGCCTTCCTGGGCGCTGATGATGTACTGATTCATGGCGTCCCTGGCCTGTTCTTTGGTTGCAAAAGGTCCGGCCAGTCCGTGTTCCCGGGTCTTGAAAAACCAGCCCGCATCGGTGCTGACCAGGCGGTGGACCGTCCTTTCCGAATTCAGACTGTCCAGGGTCAGGTTGGTATAGGCGAGAAGCTTGTTCGACACGTCTTCTAGCGGCATGTCCACCAGTTGTCCCCTTGTGCTTACCGTGGCAATGTTGTTATCCGGATCGGTATTCACCACCATGCAAAGAAAGCCATCGTCTGCGAAAAGTCGGCCGGCCAGGCGTTTGGTTGGTTCTTTTTTTTGGTTCATGTCGTGGTCTCCCAGCGTGATTGATTCGCGATAGTTTAGGGGCATGACCGACAAGGAAACGTGATGCAGTTCACGCTCTGGTGGCAAGGCGCTAAAGTCCCGGGAATGGAGGACCGGAGGGAATTTTCAGCGTCGGAAATTACGGCCGGCCGAGGTCCACGGTCGGTGAATTTTCGAAGTCGGTGAAGGACAATGAGCAGGCTGGAATCAGGGGAAGAACGCGGCGTAGATATCGTCCATTTCCTTCTGGATCTGTTGTTGTTCACTGACCAGCTCCTGGCGCCGCATGCTGGCGGTGGCTTTCTCGATCTTGCGGGTATCGACACGTCTTTCGAGAAACTCCGCTTCCGCGTTGTGCAGCTGCGCCGCGCTTTTTGCCAGCGCCTCCTGCTGTTGCCGGATCGCTTCGTCCAGTTTGCCCAGGAACTGTAGATGCTCATGCAGTTCCCTGGCACTGCTGGTGGTCTTCTTCAGTTCTTCAAGCCTGGTGCTGTACTCGTTCCAGTAGTCCCGCAATCGGTCCAGTTGCTGCTCAAGCTGTTCGTGGCGTTCCCTGACGCTGGCGAAATTGCTTGCGGCCAGCTTTTCCTGGAGCTGGTTGATGCGGTGCAGTCGTGCCATGCGCTGGGAGCGTTTCATGTTGAGCCGGTCCCACCGAACAACGCGTTAAGCGCCGTCAGGCTGGCCTGGTAGTCGGCTTTATCGTGCTGGCCCTGCTGGATAAAGGCCTGCAGTCGCGGAAAGTAGTCGATGGCCAGATCTATCTCCGGGTCGGTACCGGAACGGTAGGCGCCGACATTGATAAGGTCACGATTTTTCTCGTAGATGCTGTAGAGTTTTTTGAAGCGGGTGGCTGCCTGCTGATGTTGCGGATCGATAATGCTGTTCATTACCCGGCTGATGGATGACTCCACGTTGATAGCGGGAAAGATCCCGGCCTCCGCCAGCTCCCGGGTCAGCACGATGTGGCCATCCAGTATGGCCCTGGTGGCATCCACGATCGGGTCGTTCTGATCATCGGCTTCCGCCAGCACGGTGTAGAAAGCGGTGATGGAACCACCGGTCTGCTGCACGCCGTTGCCGGCGCGTTCCACGAGTTGTGGCAACTGGGCGAACACCGAGGGCGAATAGCCCCGGGTCACCGGTGGTTCGCCAATGGCCAGGGACAGTTCGCGCTGCGCCTGGGCAAAGCGGGTCAGGGAGTCCATTAACAGCAGCACATGTCGGCCCTGATCCCGGAAATGCTCAGCGATGGCAGTGGCACGCCAGGCACCGTGTAGACGCATCAGTGGTGGATCGTCAGCGGGGGTGGCCACCACCACGGCATTGCCGAGGCTGTCACGCCCCAGGATATTGTCGACAAACTCGCGGACTTCCCGGCCTCGTTCACCGATGAGTCCAACCACCACCACGTCGGCCTCGGTGTTCTTTGTCATCTGGCCAAGCAGCACGCTCTTGCCGACACCGCTGCCGGCGAACAGACCCATGCGCTGACCGCGACCGACGCTGAACAGGGCGTTGATGGCCCGGACTCCCACGTCCAGTGGCTGATCGATAGGCAGGCGGTCGAAGGGATTGATCGGCGGACCCAGCAGGTGGATGCTTTTTTCGTATTTAAGCTCCTGGAGCGAATCGATGGCCCGGCCCTGACTGTCGATGATGCGCCCCAGCAGGCAGTCGCCGACACCGACCTCGGGATAGTGAGGCAGGGGCACAACCCGGGCGCCGGGCATCAGGCCGTGGATGCGGCCGATTGGCATGAGGAACAGGTTCTCTTCCGAAAACCCGACAACCTCCGCTTCTATTTCCTGGCGATTGGCAAGTATTACCTTGCAGCGACTGCCGATGGTGGCCTGACAGCCGGCGGCCACCAGGGTCAGTCCCTTCATCTGTACCAGGCGGCCTTCCACCGGGAGTTCGGGAGGTGCCACGTTGTCGATGTAGCCCTGGAGCTTGTTGCGAACCTGCTCGAATCGGGATCGGGACGCAGGCTGGGACGGGCCGGTTGTCATTCGTCGGCTTCGCCGGGACTGGTGTCGGTGTTGGTATCCAGCATCTGGCTGATGACCACGTTGATGCGGGTGTCGAGGTCAGCGTCGACTACCGAGTCCTGGCAACGTACCTTGCAGGCATCCAGTGCGACGTGGGGATCGTCTATGATCTTCCAGGCCGGCTCACCGGCTTCGGCGGACAGCAGCTCCCGTATGGTCTGGGCACTCCGGGGATTGAGGTGAACAAACACTTCCTTGTCGCCGGAATTCAATGCGGAAATGGTCTCCCGCACCAGCGTCAGTAACATGTCGGGATCGGTTTTCAAATCCCTGGAAATAACGGCCCGGGCTATCCTGCCGGCCAGCAGCACCACGGTTTCGGCGATTTCCTGAGTCTGCTCGTCGTAGGGTTTGCGCATTGCCGCCAGCAGGTTGTTAACCAGCTTCAGCTGGTCCCGTGCCTCCTGGAGCCCCAGTTCCTTGCCGTTTTCATAGCCTTCCTTGAAGGCTTCCTCGTAAACGCCCTGGCGCAGCTCCACTTCGCTCCTGGACACCCTTGAATTGCCATTCTCGTGATCCACCAGGCGGGGTGTTTCCCAGGCGGAGATATCGACCTGGCCTGATTTCTTGCTGAAACTATTCATTGGCTAACCAGTTCTGAATCATGCGTGCAGCCCGGGTCGGTTCCTGCAATACCAGGCTCTGGGCCCGGGCGAGGTTGTCATCGAAGGTCACGCCGGTGCCGGCGCCCGGGGCTGCCAGCTGCTGACCGGTGGGATTCCCGGACAGCTGCACCCGATCCTCGCCAAGTTCATCGTCGTCGGCGTCGCCGACCGTGGGCGTCAGCTTCCTGCCGGTGGTGCTGCCATTGGCCACCACCGACTTCAGGGCGGGGCGTAACACGGCGAATATGAGCAGCAGGACAACCAGACCGGCACCGGCCTGCTTCAGTGCAGTCAGGAACCAGGCCTGCTGCCAGATCGGTGTTTCTACCAGCGCCACCGGCTGACTGGTGAAAAACGGTTCGTGAATGACGCTGACCGTGTCGCCACGGGCTTCGTTGAAACCCACCGCGTCCCTGACCAGCTGCGTCAGGCGGTCGATGCGCGCCTGCAGCAGTTCAGGGCTGGGCGGCAACGCAGCCTCGCCATCCGTGTCGGCTGCAGCACTTTCACCCGCGCTGAGGTCAACCAGCACCGCCACCGATAGCTGTTCGATAGCCCCGGGGACAGTCCTGGTATGGCTGACACTGCGATCCACCTCGTAATTGCGCACCGTGCTGGTACGGGACTGCCTGCTGTTCTCACCCCCGGGCCGGGCTTCTCCATCCACCGGTTCGGTGGGGGGTGTCGCGGCCAGTGTGCCGGGCTCCACGGTTGCTGCCGAATTGTTCAGGTCGGCGGTCTCTTCCTCCAGCTGTTCACTGCGCACCGCCAGGGAATCCGGGTTGTAGACTTCCTGGGTGGTTTCGATGGCGGTGAAGTCGATGTTGGCGGTCACCTGGGCCTTGACGTTGCCGGCACCGACAATGGGCGTCAGCAGATCGAGAATGCGGTCGCTGTAGTCTTCCTCAATACGGCGGGTGAAGCGCATGGCCTCGGTACTGTTGCCCAGCTCGGAATCGCTGCGGTCAGACAGCAGGTTACCCCGTTGATCGACGATGGACACCCGGTCTGTTTCCAGGCCGGCAACGCTGGAGGCCACCAGGTGGAGAATCCCGGACAATTGCGTGTCGCCAGGGGCACTCAATCCGGCCACGTCGATCATGACCGATGCGCTGGGTTGCCGTGAATTGCGAATGAAGGAACTCTGTTTTGGAATGCTCAGGTGCACCCGGGCATCCCGTACGCCCTGGATCTGCCTGATGGTCTGAGTCAGTTCCTGCTCCAGCGCGCGGTTGTAGCGGGCCTGCTCGACAAAGTTGCTGGTGCCCAGACCCTGCTCCTCGTTGAGGATGTCGAATCCCTGGCTGGTGGAGCGGGGCAGCCCCTGGCTGGCAAGCTGCATCCGGACCTGACGCACGCGGTCGGTGGGCACCATGATAATACCGCTGGCATTGTCGATGCGGTAGCGCGACCCGGTCTGTTCCAGCGCGTCGATGACATCGGCGGCATCCTGGCTGGACAGTCCGGTGTACAGCGCCGCGTAGCCGGAGCCGGTGGCCCACAAAACGGTCAGGACTCCCAGCGCGACACTGGCGGCCAGGATGATCATGAGCCCAAGCTGACGCACGAAACTGAGCTGGCTCAGGGAATTCAACTGGGCAAGAAGCGATGTCGATGACGGGTTGTTTGCCATTGGCTAGCGTTTATCCTGTTCTGCGATTATGGCCGGCATAGGGTCAGATCTGCATGTTCATGACTTCCTGGTAGGCAGACAGCAGCTTGTTACGCACTTCGGTCATTGCCTCAAAGGATAGCGAGGCTTTTTCCGCGGCGATCATCACCTCCGGCAGGTCGACACCCTGCTGGCCGGTAACAAAGGCGTCACGCAGATCCTTCGCCTCGGTCTGCAGTTCATTTACCTGCTTGATCGATTCATTCAGTAACTCCGCGAATTCCGGACGGCCCGCGCCGCCGGTCTCGGTGGTGTTCAATTCCGGAACGACATTGTTCTGGGCGAGGATTCGCATCTGGTTGAGTACCTGATCGATATTCACATCACTCATTGTCATTACCTCACGATGCTTTCACTTCATTGGCATAGCAGGAAGTATCCATGCCTTCTTTACGAAACTGTGCCAGCTTATAGCGCAGCGTGCGTGGACTGATGCCAAGCTTTGCCGCTGCTTCCTTGCGGCTGCCATGGGCTTCGATGGCCGCCATGATGATTTCCCGTTCCCGGTTCTTCAGATTGGAGGCCAGCGGCGGCTTCTGATTCACCGGTTCCGCAATGGCAGGTGTTGCCGGGGCGGTACCGTTTTCCGGACCTTCAAAAACAATATCGTCCGCTGTAACGGTACCACCACTCTTCAGAATGAGGGCCCGCTGAATAACATTCTCCAGCTCTCTCACGTTTCCGGACCAGCCGTGGTTCAGCAGCGACTGCCGTGCCGTCTCGTCGATCTGTACGGCGGTACCCGGTTCATATTTTTCCAGGAACCTGTGCGTCAATGGCAGAATGTCATCCCGGCGCTCCCTCAGGGGTGGCAGGTGCAGGGGGAATACGTTGAGGCGATAATACAGGTCTTCGCGGAAGCGACCGGCGGCCACCTCTTCCTTGAGATTGCGGTTGGTGGTGGCAATGAGGCGAACATCCAGGGGGATCGCCCGGCTGCCACCGAGCCTTTCCACTTCCCGTTCCTGGATGACCCGCAACAGTTTTGCCTGCAGTCCTATATCGATCTCCGACACCTCGTCCAGCAACAGCGTGCCCCCGTTGGCCCGTTCGAACTTGCCGGCCCTGGCCGTGTAAGCGCCGGTAAACGCGCCTTTCTCGTATCCGAACAGGATTGACTCCAGCATGGGCTCCGGAATTGCAGCGCAGTTAATCGCGACGAAAGGCTGGTCATTCCGCGCGGAATGCTGATGAATAAATTTTGCGAATACTTCCTTGCCGCTGCCGGATTCACCGCTGATCATCACCGTGACGTCAGTAGCGGCAACCCGCCGACTCAGGTCGGCTATGTCCCGGCTGCGCCGGTCCTCCACCACCATGCCCCCGTCATCCAGCGACGAGGTCGAATTCAGGGCCAGTCGATTCACCATTTCAATCAGCACCTCGGCCTCGAAGGGCTTGACCACGTAGTCGGCGGCGCCGGCCTGCATGGCCTCAACAGCCCTGGTTACGCTTCCGTAAGCGGTGATCAGCACGAAGGGAATCTCCGGGGACTTGCGTTTCACCAGTTTAAGCAGCTCGTCACCGTTAATGCCGGGCATCTGTACGTCACTGATGATCAGATCCAGTTTACGTCTGTCCAGAAATTTCAACGCCTGTTCGGCGTTTTCAGCTTCCAGTGCCTCGTAACCTGACATGTTGAGTGTCTGGCAGAGCACGTCCCGCAGGTCGGGATCATCTTCAACCACCAGCACGGAATGATTATCCATAGTTAACTTTCCTGATAATTTGAACCGCGTCACAAAACGCGGGCACACAATTCTTATCGCTTATCGTCACGCCACTGCCTTCTTTTGAGGGACCTCGGTGTGATCGCCGGCATGAGACGGAATGGTCAGCGTGAACAGGGCTCCGCCTGCAGCAGATGGGTCCACGGAAACTTCCCCGCCATGGGCCTTGACCGCCGACATGACCACGGCAAGCCCCAGTCCCGTGCCGCCAGGCCTGGTGGAAAAAAACGGGTCAAATATCTGTTCTTTAGTGTCATCGGCGATGCCGGGTCCATTGTCCGCCACGGTCAGGCGAACGCCATTCCGCGCCTGTTCCAGCCCCAGGGTAATCCGTGGCCGGGATTCCACCGCCTGTATCGCGTTGATGACAAGATTGGACAGGGCATTGAACAGCGCTTCCCGGTCCCCGCTGATGGTGATGTCATGGTCGTTGACTGACAGTTGCAGGGATCCGCCGGCCGCCTTGACCTGTGGCGCGGTGGCCTGCCTGACTTCGTCCAGCAGCGCCGCTGGCGAAAAGCGCCGGCTGGCGGTAATGTCGCCCTTGATATAGGAAAGCATGCCTTCTACCAGCTTTTCGATCTGCCCCAGCTGGTTCTGAATGGGCCGGATTGCCCGCTGTGATTCCTGGCTGCGTTCCGCTGCCAGCCGGGCCGACAGATTGGACAGCCGCAGAATGGCGGAGCTCAGTGGAGTACGCACCTGGTGCGCCAGTCGAGCCGCCATTTCACCCAGGGCGGCGAGGCGCTTTTCGCGGTTTATCTGCCGATTCAGGCGGTAGTTCTCGGTGATATCCGTGGCCAGTATGATCTGTTCACCCTCTTCGCCGAACAGGCTGCTGATTACCGAAATCCGTTTCCCGTCACGCAGGGATAACTCGCCGTCGTACACCGGGTCGGAGGCTGCGGCCTGTGCGATGGCCTGTCGCCAGCTGCTGCCAATAAACGATTTGCCGAAAAGCTCTGTGGCTCCAGGATTCATTTCCCGGATCGTGCCGGATGCATCGATAACGACAACACCGCCCGGCAAGGCGTCCATCAGGGCCGAGAGCTTGGCTGCCAGTCTTTCCTTGGCGGTCAGCTCGCGGATTCGCGCCGAGTTGGAAGCTGCCAGTTCCTCCTTGAGGCCGGCGACGCTGTTTTCCAGGTCACGGTAGACAGTTCCAAGATCCGCCGATACGCGATTGAAAATACCGAAGGCTTCCTCCAGCTGGCTGATGGATTGCTTGGTGCTTGCTTGCGAATTGGTTTTCATCGATGCCCAGGTTTCCGCTGCCGACGTTGTCGCCCGGGCCTGTCTACCGGCCCAGGCAGATCGATCAGCTGTCGACGATGACTGTCTGTAATCTCGTTGCAATCTCCATCTGCAATATCCTTTTGCAATTTCTATGTCTGCAATCTCTATGCCAGAAAAATAATAACGTGAAATCAGTAAGTTACGTTTCGACTGTCAGTTTTTTGGCAGGCTGAAGGCAACGATGGTCGGGTTATCAACGCTCCGGTTCCCCTCCGCATGATCAGCGCCCGGCGATGCTTCCCATGGGGCGGGGTGGTGTCGGTGACACGATGGGGGAAAGTTTTTCGCAGCGTGTCGCGTCAGAGCGATGGCCTTCGATCTGCCGAAGGAGGAGGCTTGATCTCCAGCTTTCGAATCTTTTCGATCAGGGTGGTCCGGCGCACGGAAAGCGTTCTGGCAGCCTGGGAAACCACCCAGTCGGATTGCTCCAGGGCACGACAGATCAGGCTCCGCTCCAGGGAAGAGAGATACTGCTTGAGGTTGATCTTCTGATTCCCGGTGGGGCTCAACGCTTCCCTGCCGGTCGGGAGTCCCAGGCTCGTATCAGCCAGGAACTCCTGCCGGACCCGGTGGTTCTGCAGATACCGTTGCGGCAGCTGCTCACAGCCTATTTCCTCGCCAGGGTACAGAATGCTGAGCCGTTCCACGAGGTTTTCCAGTTCCCGGACGTTGCCGGGTAACGGGTGGTTCATCAGTACCTGCAGGGCAGTGGCATCGAAGCTGATGGGATCCTGCAGTGCGGGGTTTTTGCGCCTGATAAATTCCTGGATTAGCAGCGGAATGTCTTCGCGGCGTTCCCGCAGCGGCGGCAGTTCCACCGGAAACACGTTAAGGCGATAAAACAGGTCCATGCGGAACCTGCCCTCATCGATACGCTTCTCCAGGTCCTGGTGCGTGGCGGCGATGAGTCTGACGTCGCTTTTGATTGTCCGGCTGCCACCGACCCGCTCAAAGGTCCGTTCCTGGATCACCCGCAGCAGCTTGACCTGCATATTCAGCGGCATGTCGCCGATCTCGTCGAGGAACAGGGTTCCTCCCCGGGCCAGTTCGAAGCGTCCGGCGCGGGCCTGAAATGCACCGGTAAAGGCACCTTTTTCGTGGCCAAACAGCTCGGACTCGAGCAGTTCCGGGGGAATTGCGCCGCAGTTGACCGCCACGAACGGGTGGTCCGCACGCAGGGACAGGTTATGAATGGACCTGGCTACCACTTCTTTCCCGGTGCCGGACTCGCCGGAGAGCAGGACACTGGCTTCGGTGGGGGCAACCTGCTGAATGAGTCGCTTGATGGTTTTTATACTGGGGCTGGATCCGGTAATCGTCATGCCGCCATTCGCCTTGACACGTCTCTGCAGTTGTTTCAGCCGCGCCTGCTTCAGCACCTCGATGACGTCGTTATAGCGGACAGGGAGACGAATGCTGCCGTCGCATTTCAGGTTATCCGATGCGCTACCGAATAAATCCTGATCGTTTTTCAACAGGTACACCGGCAGGGACGGAGCGAGTTCAGCCAGGCTGTCGACAGCCGATTTTTCCTCGTCACTGTCGCTCAGCGCGATCAGTGCCATCAGAGCGTTTTCGGCCTGATTCAGACCAGACGATCCAGGTTTTGCCAGCGATTCCGTGGTAAAGCGGCAGACTTCATGACCCAGGGATTCCAGCACTGTCGCTGTTTTCGACCCGACCGTTTCAAGTTCTGTCACCAATACAACTACATCAGCCATTACCAGACCTTTACGTTTCGCTGAATCGAATTTCGGTTTTCGCCTGGCTGTTGTTCTCCCGGGCGCCCCGTCACTTCTAACCGGCAGGGTCACGGCAGGCGGGGATCTGCCGTACTGCGATGGTTAGAAAGGACATCGTCAGATTAGGGAGAAACCTTAGTAAAGAAGCGGGTTTCGTCGGACTATTACCGGGGATTGATGTCAATCTGGTGGGCTGCCATTCAAGGCCCAGGCAGTATTCAGCCTGTCGTCCGCTCCGTGTTCATTGCCGGAATCGATGCCCATTAACGGATTGGTTCAGTGCCGCTTACTGGATCCACCTGTGGCGCGACAGCGCTGGCATAGAAATTGCTCCATACAACACAGGCCGGTTGTCGTTTCATCTTCGAGTAGTGTGGTGTGCGGCGTAACCTCAGATTATCACTAAGCTTTTACGTAAAGATCATGGGACACACTGAACAGTCAGTTGCCTGGGAAAATGACACTGTCGAAAAACCGACAGTGGTGACCGCTGGTCCCCGGGCAACAGTCAGCGGGTGCGGTTCATGAGTCCCAGAGCAGCTCAAAGAAGGCGACCCGGCGCCAGTGGTTCGGCAAAGGCTGCCCGGTTCCTCATGGTCATGGGCGAAACGGGAGCTGCCAGTATTCTCAAGCATCTGACTTCTGACGAAGTGCAGAAAATAGGCGTGGAAATGGCCCGGATGAAGGAAATGTCCACGGAGGACGTGAATCAGATCCTGACCAGTTTTCTCAACGACTACGAAAAAGACGGTTCTATTCGTGTCGTGGCCGACGAATACACCCGCAGCGTACTGGAAAAAGCCCTTGGCCCGGAAGCAGCCCGGGAGGCCCTGGACAAGATAATGCTGGGTGGCAATACCAAGGGGCTGGATTCCCTGAAGTGGATGGAGCCGCAACTGGTTGCCGGCATTATTCAGAACGAGCACCCCCAGATCCAGGCCATCGTTATTTCCTACCTGGGCCCGGAGCTTTCCGGCGAGGTGCTGACGTACATGCCGGAGAGTTCTGTGGTGGAGCTGATGATCCGCATGGCGGAAATCGATACGGTAGACCCTACCGCGCTCCAGGAGCTGAATAACTCACTTGAAAAACAGGTGGAGGGTGTGGTCAGGAAACAGGGTTCCACGGTGGGTGGCGTCAAGAATGTCGCGGATATATTCAATTCCCTGGAGAAAAATTTTGAAGAAAGCCTGATGGAGAAAATTTCCGAAGCCAACGAAGAGCTGGCTACCGCGATCCAGGAGCAGATGTTCGTCTTTGACGATCTCAAGGTCATTCCAGATCGGGATTTTCAGGCGCTGCTGCGGGAAGTATCCACCGACAAGCTGGCCATGGCACTGAAAGGTGCGGATGACGCCATCCTGCAGAAAGTATTGAAGAACATGTCCTCCCGGGCGGCGGATATCTTCAAGGAAGACATGGAAGAACTGGGTCCGGTCAAGATCGTCGATGTGGAAGCCGCACAGAAAGAGGTTCTTGGCGCTGCCAGGAAGCTCGCCGACGACGGCAAGATTGAACTGAAGGAAGATGCGGCATCAATGGTTGGGTAGGGGGCTGAAGAGTACACATGAGTGATCTGCTGTCAGAAAACGAAATCGACGCGTTGATGAACGGAGTGGCTGACCGCCCCGGCGGGAAATCCGGAGGTATCGACGAGTCGGACTATCAGCTGTATGACCTGACCAGCGGCATGCACCGCGTTCAGGGCTGGACGCAGTATGTCGAGATCGTCGATGACCGGATCAGGACGGGATTGAGCTCACGCTTTCTCGGCCTGCTGCACAAGAGCGTGGAAATCAAGCGCAGCGACATCAAGATCGCCAAGTACGAGGATTATGCCAGTACGCTGAGCCTGCCAACTGCAATCAACTGTTTTTCCCTGTCGGGTGTCATCGGGATATCGGCGATAGTCCTGGACTCAGACCTGGTATCGGCGCTGGTCAATGTTTTTTTTGGCGGGGGAACCCGCCCCACACCCATTTCCGGCCGGGAGTTCAGTCACACCGAACAGCGATTGATCAACATGATCGTGGGTATTATTGCTGAGGTAATCCAGGAAAGCTTCAAGGATTTCACCGACAGCGAAATCACCATGGTCGATACGGAAATGAACCCGGCGCATTTTTCCGTTTATACCGATACCGACGTTTTGATGATACGACCGTTCCATATCGAGTTTTCCGGCATGGGCGGGATGATTCAACTGATCATGCCGGCCTCTGTTGTCGATTCACTGTTCAAGCAGAAGAAATCCCGCCTGGCATCATTGGGTATCTCCAGCGCCAGCGCCTTGTCCACCATGGCGCGGGAATTCATTGTCGACGTAACCGGTGAGCTCAAGGGAGCGAATCTCACACTCAAGGAAGTGCTGGAATTGAGTGACGGCGACGTGCTCCCTATCGAAGCCCCTGATCGGATGGACCTGAAAGTCAACGGGGTCCCCAAATTCAAGGCCCGGATGGGTGAGGTCAACGGCCGGATCGGGCTGGAAATACAACATCACGGCCGCCGTGGCGGAGGTTCCAGATGAGCGAGAAAAATGCAACCGGTAGCCAGGACGCGGCAGTACTGGCGCAGGCGTTTCCACAGCTGGATGGTGCGGGCAGTGACGCCGGGGGGCAGCCCCGGGCAGGAACTGCCGGTCATCTTCAGGCAGTGCCGTCTCCAGCCGGAAAGCCGGGTGAGGCCAAGGTTCCTGTTCCGGTGTCGGGTTCGGTGCCCATGCAGAAACTGTCATGGTTTGGCGATATCCCGGTAACGCTGGTGTTCGAGGTAGGGCGTCAGGATGTCACTGTGCAGCAATTGATGACGCTGAACCGGGGCTCGATCCTGCAGCTGCAGGATGTGTTCGTCGATTCCATCGACGTCAAGGTCGGTGACAGGAAAATTGCAAGTGCGGAAGCCGTCAGTCTAAAAAAACGCGTTGGCGTGCGCATCAGTGAAATTGCCGTGCCATCTGACCTGGAGTCCCGTTGAGCCATGATTGTCCGCCGGAACATCACTGTGCTGAGCAGCAGGCCCCTGGGCTGGACCCTGCTGTTCTGCCTGCAGCTTGTTGGGTTGCCGGGAGGGCAATTGCTGGCTGCTGAACAGCAGGAACCGCCGGGCCGGCCGGATGCCCTGGTCAGTCCGGAAAGCATGATCCAGATGTTTATTGCCCTGCTGGTTGTTGTCGCCCTGATAGTGGGCCTTTCCATTGTAGTAAGGCGCTTGAGTCTTATACCTGGCGCCTCTTCTGGTGTGGTCAGAATAGTGGGTGGCCTGGCGCTGAACAACAAGGATCGCCTGTTGCTTATTCAGGTAGGGGACGAACAGATATTGATCAGCGCCAGCCCCGGGCGGATTGGCAAGATTCACGATCTGCAGGAGCCGGTTGACCCGACCAGGTATGGACAGTCCGCCAGGCCGGAAGGCAAATCCTTTAATAACCTGTTGTCCCAACTGCTGAATAAATCGAAATGAAAAGAAGTCCTGCCGGTACATTGATCCTGATTCTGTCGCTAGGCGTCCTGGTGCTTCCCCGCATGGCCCTGGCTGCCACGCCGGATCTGACCCTGGTGACTTCCCAGGCCACCGCTGATGGCGGAATGACCTACAGTGTCAGCCTGCAGATCCTGCTGTTCATGACGGTGCTGACACTGTTGCCGGCAGCGCTGATGGCAATGACGTCGTTTACGCGAATCATCGTGGTATTGGCTATTCTGCGACAGGCCCTGGGCCTGATGCAGACTCCATCCAACCAGATCATTATCGGCCTGTCCCTGTTCATCACCTTTTTTATCATGAGTCCCATTTTCACCGCAGCCTATGAGAACGGTGTTGCTCCTTACATGGAAGAAACCCTGGATTTCGATGCGGCGCTGGATGAAACAACCGGGCCGTTCCACCAGTTCATGGCGAACCAGGTGAGGGAACAGGACCTCGCGCTGTTTGCTGAAATGGCCGGTTACCAGGAATTTGCCTCTATCGAGGAAGTACCGTTTCGTGTGCTGGTTCCGGCGTACATAACCAGCGAATTGAAAACAGCGTTCCAGATCGGATTTCTGATCTTCATCCCGTTCCTGGTGATAGACCTGGTGGTAGCCAGCATTCTCATGTCTATGGGCATGATGATGCTGTCGCCCATGCTGATATCGCTACCATTCAAAATCATGCTGTTCGTCATGGTCGATGGCTGGACTCTGGTGGTGGGAACGCTGGCGTCAAGTTTCGCGGTTTTTTAATAAGCGGGAAAATTTATGGATCAGGACATTGTTATAGAGGTTGGTCGTGATGCGCTGTTTCTCATCGTGGCGCTGGCCGGTCCGCTGCTGCTTTCGGCGCTGCTGGTCGGTCTGCTGGTGGGTGTATTCCAGGCCGCTACCCAGATCCAGGAACAGACCTTGAGCTTTATTCCCAAGCTTCTTGCCCTGGTAATCGCCCTGGTTGTGCTCGGACCCTGGCTGATGAATTACTGGGTTGTCTTTACCGAATCACTGTTTTATCGAATACCCGACCTGATCGGGTAACAGCCTGGCCGGCTTAACTGAAGGACGCAGTAGTGGAAATCTCGATAGATCAAGTCATGGCGATGGTGGGCGATTTTTTCTGGCCGTTCCTGCGGATCAGCGGATTGTTCGTGGCCGCTCCGATTTTTTCTGCCCGCGCAGTTCCGGTCCGGGTGCGCATCATTCTGGCCATGTTGATCACTTTCCTGGTGCAGCCCAATCTGCCTTTACTCGAACCCGTGGATCCGCTTTCCGCCGTTGGTATTGTGCTCGTCCTGCAGCAGCTTGGTATCGGCATCATCATGGGATTGATTCTGCAGATTGTCCTGGGCGCCCTGGTCATGGCCGGGCAGGCCACGGCCACGACCATGGGGCTTGGCTTTGCGTCTTCCGTCGACCCGCAGAACGGTGTGCAGGTAACCATGCTCGGTCAGCTCTACCTGCTGCTGGGAACGCTGTACCTGCTGGCCGTGGACGGACACCTGCTGCTGATCGATGTCCTGGTACAGAGTTTTGTTTATATTCCCATCGGCTCCCCATTCAATGCCGTGGAGATATTCGCAGACCTTGCACTGTTCAGCGCTGAACTGTTCGTGACCGCGGTGCTTATTTCCCTGCCGGTTATCGTAGGCGTGCTGTTGGTCAACCTGGCGTTTGGCGTGGTTACCCGTGCCGCGCCGCAACTCAATATCTTTGCAGTAGGCTTTCCGGCCACGATGCTGGCCGGATTTGTCCTTATTCTGTTCAGTATCCCCGTGCTGTTTCCGGCATTGGAGGATTTTTTCGCGTTGGGCTTCAATTTCATGCGAACCATGGTGAACTGAAGGTACTTAAATGGCGGAATCACAGTCTCAGGCACAGGAACGCACCGAACAGGCGACGCCGAAGCGGCTTCAGGACGCCCGTAAAAAGGGTCAGGTACCCCGGTCCAAAGAACTGAATACGGTCATGTCGCTGCTTGGCGCCGGGTTCGGGATGCTGTTTTTCGGACGGCAGATAGTCGCTGACATCAACTTGCTGATGGTGGAAAACCTCAGCTTTGATCGCGACGCGGCGTTCAGTGAAACACTTGTTTCGCTACGCCTTGAGGAGACGACTATTGCCTCGTTATACATGTTGCTGCCGCTGCTTGGGATGTTGACCGCGGTTACCGTGCTGAGTCCGCTGTCTCTGGGTGGCTGGGTTTTCAATGCGTCACTGGTGGCACCCAAAATGGAACGCATCAGTCCGATCAAGGGGCTTGGCCGACTGTTTTCGCCAAGGTCGCTGATGGAACTGGTCAAGGCCATCGGCAAATTCGTCCTGGTTTCCGCCACCACCTGCCTGGTTCTCTACGTGGTGCTTGAGCGGATTCTCGGGCTTTCGCTGCAACCCCTGGGGGCAGCCCTGAGCAGTGCCGGTTCTCTGGCTGTCTGGTGCATGCTGGGGTTCAGCTCCGTTCTGGTGCTGGTGGCCGCCATCGATGTGCCGTTTCAGCTCTGGCAACATCGACGTCAGCTGCGCATGACCAAGCAGGAGGTCAAGGACGAACTGAAAGAGACTGAAGGCAGGCCGGAAGTCAGGGCAGCCATTCGGGAAAAGCAGCAGCAGATTGCGCGACAGCGAATGATGACGGAAGTGCCGGACGCTGACGTGGTGATTACCAACCCGACTCACTATGCCGTTGCGCTGAAATACGATCAGTTCAGCAGCGGTGCTCCCAGGGTGGTTGCCAAGGGCAAGAACCTGGTGGCCGCACGGATCAGGGAAATCGCTGAACAGAACGGTGTTGTGCAGTTTTCCTCGCCGCCCCTGGCTCGCGCCCTGTTTTTCTCCACCGAGTTGAATCAGGAGATACCCCGAAACCTGTTCCTGGCCGTGGCCCAGGTGATGGCCTACGTCTTCCAGCTTCGTCAGGCGGGACGCAACAGCAGTGAACGACCCAGACCACCCCGGAACATTCCTGTTCCGGAAGAATACACAACCGGACAGCCAGGGAGGTCTGACTGATGGCTGACTCCAGCCTGGTATCACAGAACGCTTTCCTGGGCATAGACTGGCGCCTCATCGGACTCGGTGCGCCGCTGCTGGTGGTGCTGCTGCTGGCGATGATGATATTGCCGCTGCCACCGTTTCTGCTGGACTTTCTGTTTACCTTCAATATCGCGCTATCGCTGATAATCCTGCTGGTGGCGGTCTACATCCATCGGCCGCTTGAGTTCGGTGTTTTCCCCAGTGTGCTGTTGATAATGACGCTGCTGCGCCTTGCCCTGAATATTGCCTCCACACGGGTGGTACTGATTGAAGGGCACAACGGTACGGCGGCCGCAGGTCGCGTTATCGAGGCTTTCGGTGACTTTGTGGTCGGTGGCAACTATGCCGTGGGGCTGGTGGTCTTTGCCATCCTGGTGATCATCAATTTTGTCGTGGTGACCAAGGGTGCCGGTCGCATATCCGAAGTGACCGCCAGGTTCACCCTGGACGCCATGCCCGGCAAGCAGATGGCCATCGATGCCGATCTTAACTCCGGCCTGATCGAGCAGGAGGTGGCCCGCCAACGGCGTGAAGAAATCGCCAGGGAATCCAGCTTTTACGGTGCCATGGACGGTGCCAGCAAGTTTGTCCGCGGAGACGCCATCGCCGGCATCCTTATCCTGTTTATCAATATTCTGGGCGGATTCACCATCGGCGTGCTGCAACATGGGCTCTCGGCGAGTCAGGCTGCCACCAATTACACGCTGCTGACAATCGGTGATGGCCTGGTCGCACAGATTCCGTCGCTGCTCATTTCAGTCGCTGCCGCCCTGATTGTAACGCGGGTGGGATCTTCTTCCGACATGGGTCGGCAGGTACTGGACCAGGTATTCGAAAGTCCCAAGGTATTCTTCGTCACCGGTGGCGTGATCGGCCTGCTGGGCGCCGTACCCGGCATGCCCAACCTTATTTTCATTGCCATGAGTGCGGCGCTGGTGGGCATCGGGCTGGCGATATCCCGGCGCTCGGAACAGGAAGAAGAGGAAAAACGGGAGCAGGTCGAGGCCGAAGAAGAGCAGGCACCGAAAGACCTGGAATGGGATGATGTGCTGGGTGTTGACATAATCGGACTCGAAGTGGGTTACAAGCTGATTTCCCTGGTTGATAAAAAACAGGGCGGGGAACTGCTGGACCGGATCAAGGCCGTGCGCAAGAGAATTTCCCAGGACATGGGCTTCCTGGTGCAGCCGGTGCATATCCGGGACAATCTCAGCCTGGCTCCCAATGCCTACCGCATCACCTTGCTGGATGTTCCTGAAAGCGATGGCGAGGTTCATCCCGGCATGGAAATGGCGATCAATCCGGGACAGACTTTCGGTGACCTGGACGGCATTGCCGGCAAGGATCCGGCATTCAACCTGGACACGGTCTGGATCGATGCGGCACAGAAAGAGGATGCGCAGGCAAAAGGCTACACGGTCGTTGACAGCAGCACCGTGATCGCCACCCACCTCAGTCACACCATCAAAACCCACTCGCATAAACTGCTGGGTTATGACGAAGTGCAGAAACTCCTCGATTCCCTGGCCAGGAGTGCACCGAAGCTGGTTGAAAGCCTGGTGCCCGATACGCTCAGCCTGGGTGTGGTGCTCAGGGTTCTGCAGAATCTCCTGGAAGAAGGGGTGCCTATACGGGATCTGCGTACCATCGTTGAAACCCTGGCCGAGCACGGTACCGTCAACCAGAACCCGGATATTCTTACCGCGGCGGTACGTATCGCCCTTGGGCGCACTATCTGTCAGCAGATTGTGGGCATGGAGCAGGAGATCAAGGTGGTGAGTCTGAGTGCGGATTTCGAAAAAATCATCCGCGACTCCACGGCCGCTGATCGTCCGGGCAGTGTCGGCGGACTGGAGCCCGGTCTTGCCGAAAGGCTGTTGACGGAAGTCCAGTCGCTGAGCCAGCAGGTGGAAGCCGCTGGTCAGATCCCGGTACTCCTGGTTTCGGATCAGATACGCATGTGGCTGGCACGATTTGTCAAGTCATCAATGCCGCGCCTGAAGGTGCTGGCTTATAGCGAAGTGGCTGGAAACAGGCAGATCAAGGTTATGTCGACGGTTGGGCAGGCGCAGTCTCATGCTGCCTGAATCAAGTGAAATCAAAGCTCATCTATCCATTAATCAGAGGTTCCTTAAAAGTTACTGGAGCAGGCAATGAAAGTTAAGCGATACCAGGCAGACAACATGAGGCAGGCCATGGCCCAGGTCCGCGAGGAACTCGGCGAGGATGCGGTTTTGATTTCCAACAAGCGCGTCAACGGGAAAGTGGAGGTTCTCGCCGCCAGCGGTTACGAGCTTGAGCAATTGCAGCACAAGGTCAACAAGGCGACGGCGTCTGCCCCCGCCGAGCCATCCCGAGCCACGGATACCCGACCCGCGGCACGTGGGAGCAGTGAGAGAAACCTGCCATTCGAAATGCTCGCCAACCTGGAGCGTGAAAAGGAGTTGAGCAAGCAAAGGGAACAGCAGCAACAGGCAGAAATCCACAGCCAGTCCCAATCCCTCCGGGAAATGCAGGAGGAGCTCGGCCGCCTGCGTAAAATGTTTGAAGGGGAGATGGAGCAGCTGATGTGGCGCGAATCCCGGGACCGGCAGCCCAATCGCGTAGCGCTGCTATCCAGGCTGGAAATGATCGGTATCAATCATGACCTGGCGGTCAAGCTGGTGGAGAAGGTATTACCCTGTGATGATCTGAACCTGGGATGGCAGCGAGTGATCAGAACGTTACTCAAGGCATTGAAAAAGCCCGCACCGGATCCCCTGGAAGACGGCGGCATTATCGCCATGATCGGCTCTACCGGCGTGGGCAAGACCACGACGGCGGTCAAGCTGGCTGCGCGCTATGCCGAGATTCACGGCAGAAACCAGGTAGCGTTGGTCACCACTGACGACTTCAGACCGGGTCAGAGAGAACAGCTGTTGTCCCTGGGTGGTTCCCTGGGCCTGTCGGTGCAGGTCGCCGCCAGCCAGCAGGAAATGCAGCAGGCACTGGACAGCTACAGTGAGCGCAAGCTGGTGATAATCGATACGGCGGGCGTCAACCAGCGCCGCAAGGATTTCGAAAAGCAGTTTGCCACGGTGTTAGCAGGCGATCGTCCGGTTGTCCCCTTCCTGGTGCTGAGTGCCACGGTCCAGGAGTCCGTGCTCAACGATACCATACGGGCGTTTACGCGCCTGGAACCGGCGGCGGCAATTATCACCAAGACGGACGAAAACGCGTCCATCGGCGCGGTTTTATCCGCGCTGATCCGGTACCGGCTGCCGGTCTCCTACGTCGCCACCGGTCAGGGTATTCCGGACGACCTTAAACAGGCGGGGAATGAGTTTTTCACCAGCAAAATCAAGCAATCTTACCGACAGGCGGTGGCCCAGATGAGCAGGCGGCGCAGCGCCACTGCCTGAGTAAAACCGCGTTGGGAAATACCTGGACGAAGGTCTGTCAGAACCAGACCGATCCCTAAAGGAAAAGTACGATGAAAAATGTTAAACCGGTGAGAACAATTGCCGTGTCTGGCGGAAAAGGCGGTGTCGGTAAAACCTGTGTGGCCCTGAACGTGGCCCTGGAAATGGCGAAAAGCGGCAGGTCCGTGTTACTCATGGATGCTGACCTGGGCATGGCCAACGTGGATATCATGCTGAACCTGAAGCCGCGCCGGGATATTTCTCATGTCATTGCCGGGCAGAGCCGGCTTGAAGACATCATCATCCAGGGACCCGGTGGGCTGCATATTGTACCGGCGGCCTCGGGACTGGGACACATGGCACAACTTTCCAGCCTGGAGCAGGCGGCATTGATCAGGGCATTCAGTCACCTGGAGCACAGCTATGATGTGCTGATCGTGGACACGGCGGCAGGCATTGCACCCGGAGTCCTCAGTTTTTCCAAGGCCGCCCAGGAAATCGTCGTGGTGGTCTGCGACGATCCTGCCTCCCTGGCTGATGCCTATGCACTGATCAAGGTGCTCAGCCAGGAACACGGCGTGACCGGATTCCAGGTGCTGGCCAATATGGTGAAAACCGCGGATCTTGGCAAAGCCCTGTATTCGCGGCTTGTAGACGTTACCGACCTCTACCTGAATGTGTCCCTGGGCTACCTGGGCTGCGTCCCCATGGACGAAAATTTGCGATTGGCGGTCAAGTCCAGGGCTGCAGTCACCGATAAGTATCCGTATAGTGTTTCGAGTCTGGCGTTTCAGCAGATTGCGAAGAGGCTCACTGACCTGCCGGAAAGATTCGGAACCAGCGGGTATGTGGAGTTTTTTGTTGAAAAAGCGTTGGCCAGTCAAACTGCGCAACGGGCGTAATCGAGGGATTGGATGAATATCGGTATACAGAGCCGGGAATTGGACGAGATGTACTCCAAAGACCAGTTGTTTGAGGACAACATCTCCCTGGTGACGACCATCGCCCATCATATCGGCGCCCGACTGCCGGCGGGCAAGAGCGTGGATGACCTGATCCAGGTTGGCCTGATTGGTCTCCTGGAGGCCGTGCGATCCTACGAGCCGAAACCCGGAGTCGATTTTCGTGCCTACGCCAGTATCCGGATCCGTGGCGCCATCATCGATGAACTGCGCAGGGAAACCTGGGTGCCGCGGTCGGTGCAGCAGAAATCCCGACAGGTTTCCCAGGCGATCCAGGATGTCGAGAACCGGCTTGGACGCACGGCAACGGACAAGGAAATCGCCCGGGAACTGAACATTTCCCTGGAGGAATACGGTGATTTGCTGGAGGAAGTAGCCAGTTGCACCCTGTTCAGCCTCGACGACGAAAATTCCCTGTCACATCCGGTTTCCGACGAAGATGAAGTCATCGACAAGATTCATTACGATGCCCTCAAATCCAGGCTGGCAGAGTTCATCGGCGAGTTGCCCGAACAGGAAAAGCTGGTAGTGGCACTGTACTATGACTACGGACTGAATCTGCGGGAAATCGGTGAAGTCCTGAACGTCAGTGAATCCAGGGCCTGCCAGGTACACAGTCAGGCCATGACCCGGTTGCGGATCAAATTGCGCAGCCGGCTTACCGAGGAAGACCTGGTTTAAGTCTGAAGTGAGACCTGCCCCTAGATGCGGGCGATGTCCTTGCTGCCCCTGGGTGAGCCCGAGCTGGTATTACCGTCTTCGCCGTAGGTTTCCGCCTGGGGATCGGGTGCAGCAGCGTTGAGGCTTTGCAGAATCTGGGTAACGAACTGCGAACGTCGATTGATCAACTGGCCAACCTGGCGGTTTTCTTCAAAACACTGTTGAGCCAGTACCAGAACCTCGCTGAAAAGCTGTCTCTCCCTGTCGTTGAATGTCCCGCTGCTGTCCGCCTCCACTGCCTGCAGGTCGGTGGGCAGATCGTGGGCAGCCATGAATCGCAGCCTGCTGGCCGTAGCCTGTTGCAGGGCATCGATAAGACCGAGCTTGGCGTCGTTTTCGGTAACCAGGGGATTGTGATTGCTGCCTGCCAGCTCAGCGGCTTCCTGCTGCAGAAAATGCAGCAGCGCAGCAGCGCAGTGGAGTTCCGTGTTCAGCAGCACCGTCAGTGCTGCAGGGTCGTGGGATGTATTCACTTTTTCAGCGTCCGCTGTTGAGTGGCATGTTATTCAGGCTTGGTAATGCCCGCTTCCGTTTCCAGCAGGCTGGCGGCAATGCGCTCCAGGTTGATTTCAAGCTTTCCCGCAGCCAGCAGTTGACTGACTTCCGCGACCAGTTCGCTGTTGATGGCCGGCGTATTTTTCAGCAGTCCCTCGATTTCCTGCAGGCGGGCTGCATCGTCGGTCATGCTGACCTTGTCGGAGGTCGACGGTCCCGGGCGGGCAGCCTGCTCGCCCTGCTTCCCGGGCGACAGGGGGTCGGTTTTCTGTCCGCTGTTGCTGACCACGTGGGCCGGGACTTTACCGGTGTTGATTTCGTTGCTCATCTGGATCGCTCCACGACTGGCCGGAATACTTGCAGAGCCTTCGACAGCCAGGAAAAAATCTGTGTTTAGCCGTGATAGTGTCTATCTACGACCGGAATGGAAAAAACCTTTAGCTAATGTTAACTGGTTCAAAAATTTACCCTTACGGTGCCCGCATCCAGTATTTCGGCCTCGACGCGTCGTCCTGAACTGCCATTCTCAACCGGAATCAGGTCTCCCCGGGAACCGTTTTTCAGCGCCACGCCGTTCATACGAACCTGAATGCCGCCGCTGGCGGCGATAATCGCCACCTTCTGGCCCTGCTTTACCAGCTGTCTTGGCCTGACACTGTTCAGGGTGATGGGCACGCCGGCCTGCAAAGGCCGGGAGGTCTCCATGCCGGTCAGCTGCGATTTTTCGCTGACATGGTTCAGGGGAAGCCTGGCTACGGGCAGGCGCCGGATCTCCAGGGCATCATTGCCCAGGGCTTCCCCACGGAGCAACGGGCGACTGGAAAATACCACCGCCGCCATGGCGTCCACGGTAACCGGGACATACAGGGTCCAGGGCTTGACGCCATTGCAGCGGACCCCGACGGTCAGGCGCGCCAGCTGTCGGCTGTTGCCCGTGGCGAAAGTCTCCAGCGGTTCCTGGCAATCCGCCAGGGCCAGCCGCGGATCCAGGTCCGACGCCTGTATGCGGATGCCGGTAAGCCCGGTAACGTCGATCTGGTCACGGGCAAATGCCTCGGCCGCGGCGCGGATCGTTTCGTGTGATTCTGCCGGTGTTTCGGCCACGGCCGCAGACGGCAGGAGCAGGCAGGCCACCAGTGCCGAAGTCACCAGGTTCCGACAGGTTGTCAATAGTTTGACCTTCATGATCGCTGTTTCATCCTCTGTTCCCCGTGATCCGGGTGAGTGCTGTTCGTGTCTTCACGATACAGTCTGGAGATGCAAGCTGTGTGCCATAAAGGCAACAGGATTTGTCAGTGTCGGGGCCTGCCGTGTTCAACGCCATCCCCGGGGTGATCGCCGGCATCCATGGGGGCGGCTTTTCTGTCAGTCGGTGGCCGGCGTCGATTACCGGATTGCAGGCAGCCTGCCGGGAGCGCCTGGCGGCAATCCTTGCCGCCACAAGCGGAAAGCTCTTGCCGCCCGCCGCCCCCGTGATGGCTGATGAATGCGGTAACTCTCTGAAAATATTAATTAAATATTGTTGGCACGAGTGATGCAGAACAACACGTGCCGCAGCAGGAACGCAGCAAAGAAGAGATAACCAGAAAGTAATGAGGCAGCGAGATTATTATGAGTTGGATTGATAGCGCCCTTGGCATCCACCCCAGTGCCCTGCAGTTTCATTCACAGCGCAGTGCTGCACTGGCGGCGAATATCGCCAACGAGGGCACCGCCGGTTACAAGGCCAGGGACTATGACTTTCAACGCGCCATGCGCGCCATTGCCAGCAACACCAGCCCGGGACTGCGCACCACGGAGTCCGCCCATCTGCAGGGGCCTGCTGACAGTGAATTCGGCAACCTGATGTACCGCATGCCGACCAAGCCCATGGTCAACGGCAATAGCGTTGAGGCGGAAGTGGAGCAGGCGGCATTCGCCGAGAACGCCCTCCGCTACCAGGCCTCGCTGCAATTTCTGGACGGGGCATTTTCCGGACTGAGGCTGGCAATAAGAGGACAGCGATAATGGGCATAATCGACGCGTTCAAGATCACCGGCACGGCATTGAGTGCGCAAAGCATCCACATGGACGTCATAGCCCGGAACATGGCCAGCGCCCAGCTGGTCAGTGGCTCCGAGCAGAGCGCCTACCGGGCACGCCGACCGGAATTTGCCGCAATTCTGGACAATCGGTTTGCCAGCCTGGGCTCCCCCGGTGCCCTGGGCGGCGGTCGCGAAACGACCGGTGTCAGGGTCAAGCGCTTTACTGAAAGCTCCGCCCCGGTGGAGAAAAAACATATGCCGGCAAGCCCGATGGCGGATGCCCAGGGTTACGTGTATCTCTCCAATGTCAATGTCGTTGAAGAAATGGCCTACATGATGCAGGCGTCCAGAGCCTACCAGTCCAATCTGGAAGTTATGAATACGGCCAAGCAACTGATGTTACGGACACTGAGTATCGGCAGCAGCTAGAGTTTACCGTCACCGCGGGCATATCCCCGGAATTCATCAGCATTGCAGAATTAACATCACAGGAAACACGCCGAATGGTTGAAGGTCTCGAACAGGTATTTGGTGGCTCGTACAACCCGGGTACCACGCAGATTAATGAATCCAGGGAAGAACTGGGCCAGGAGGACTTCTTTCGCCTGATGGTGGCGCAGTTGAACAACCAGGACCCTACCAAGCCACTGGACAATACCGAATTCCTGGGACAACTGGCACAGTTCAGCACCGTATCCGGCATTGATGACCTGAACGGGTCATTCGGCGGGCTGGTTAGCAGCCTGTTCGCTTCACAGGCAATGATGGCGGCACAGTTGATCGACAGAGAGGTACTGGTCGATACCGGTAACGTGTACAGCGCCAGCCTCGTCCCGGGTGAATCGGTATCCGGTTCAGTGCTGGCGGACAATCTGACATCCGGCGCACGCGTGGTGATCTACGATGAGTTTGGTAATCCGGTCAATTCGCTGAACATGGGAACATTGGAGCCCGGAGCCTACCAGTTCGAATGGGATGGCAAGGCACAGGACGGCAGCGAACTGGATGCAGGCAATTACCTGATAGCTGCCGAGGGCTACGTTAACGGCGCCTATACCAGCTTGTCCATGCAGAAGTACAGCCAGGTAAGCAGTGTTTCCGTGGATCGTAATAACACCTCTGTCTTGTTACATCTTGATAACGGGCAGGACATTTCATTTTCACAGGTCAGTGAATTCCGGTAACAGGATTTAAAAAGTAGGAGTCAATCATGTCATTCGATACAGCGATATCAGGGATCAAGGCGGCGGCAACGAACCTGGGTATCATCGGCAACAATATCGCCAACGCCAGCACCACGGGATTCAAGTACTCGAGGGGCGAGTTTGCCGATCTGTTCGCCACCAGCAAACTGGGTACCGGCAGCAACGCCATCGGCAAAGGGGTTTCAGTCAAGTCGGTAAACCAGTCGTTTACCCAGGGCAATATCACCTTTACCGACAACGTGCTGGACATGGCGATAAGTGGTACCGGATTCTTCGTGCTGAGTGACAGTGGAACCCAGCTGTACAGTCGCGCCGGCAACTTTCAGGTAGACAGGAATGGCTTTGTCGGAAATTCCAGCGGGCACCGGCTGATGGTGTTCAACACCAATACAGACGGTGATCCGTCCGGTGGTATTTCGGAGCTGCAGATCGATACCTCGCAGATTCAGCCGCGGGCCACGGGACAGGTGGACTTCGTTGCCAATCTTGACTCGCGGGAAGTGGCGCCAACGGTAGCCTGGCCCGGGGCAGGCTTCGATGCGTTTGCGGCACCACCCACCCAGCCTGATCCTGACATGTTCAATCACTCCACGGCGGCGACAATTTATGACAGCCTGGGCAACGCCCATACGCTGAGTCTCTATTTTGTCAAGACGGCAACGGGCAACGAGTGGGAGATTCATTCGCTGATTGACGGTGTTTCCCAGAGCGGACCCGATACCCTGACATTCAATTCCGATGGACTGATAGACTCCGCCAGCCTGCCCTTCGAAGTGAGTGTCACCGGCTGGACGCCACTGGACAGCACCGGGGCGGCCAACGGCGCCAGTGTCCAGGACTTCACCATAGACCTCTCCGACTTTACCCAGTTCGGTGATACCTTCAGCGTTACCGACATCGACCAGGACGGCTTCGCGACGGGTCAGCTGACCGGGGTAGAGGTCGGCGAAACCGGCGTGGTTTTCGCGCGTTTTTCCAATGGTCAGTCCAGAGCCCTGGGCCAGGTGGCACTTGCCGATTTTTCCAATGCGGCGGGACTGCAGCCCCAGGGAAACAGCGTCTGGTCTGAATCTTTCGCTTCCGGTCAGCCCATTCTGGGTGGACCGGGTGCCGGCGGGTTGGGGCTGGTTCAGGCCGGGGCGCTCGAGGAGTCCAATGTTGAAATCACCCAGGAACTGGTGAACATGATCGTTGCCCAGCGGAACTTCCAGGCTAACGCCAAGGTGATCCAGACCCAGGATGCGGTCAACCAGACCGTGATCAACCTGCGCTGATGACCGGGCAGCCGCCAGCCAGGAGTAAGTTATGAGCCAGGTTTATGAAATCGCCATGAAAAATGCCCAGCAGATCATGCTGGCGCAGGCGGTGAACTCCAATAACCTGGCCAATGCCAGCACCGATGGATTCCGTGCCGAACTGTCGTATCTCATGGATACCCAGGAAGGGCGACAGGCGTTCAGCACACCGGATTTTTCCAGTGGCTATATGCGGTCTACAGGGCGCAATCTGGACATCGCAGTGAAGGGTGACGGCTGGATCGCGGTAGTGGGCGCGGACGGTACCGAGGGGTACTCCAGGCGGGGCGACCTGCAGATTGACGCGTTCGGGCAGCTTACCGACGGGGCTGGGCGGTCCGTTTTGGGGAACAGCGGCCCCATTGCGCTGCCGCCCTACGCCAACGTGGAAATCGCCGGAGACGGTACGATTTCCATTCAGCCTCTCGGGCAGCCTGCCAATACCCTGGCGGTCATCGATCGCATCAAGCTGGTAGAGCTCGATCCGGAGCAGGTGCAACGCAGTGAGGATGGACTGATGCGAATGGCCGATGGTCAGGTCGCCAGCGCCAGCGCCAACGTGACGGTGATTGCCGGAAGTCTGGAGGGCAGTAATGTCAATGCAGTGGAAGAAATGGTCAAGATGATAGACCTGGCCCGTCGTTTCGAAGCGCAGATCCAGCTGATGAAATCGGAAGACGAAAACAACGCTTCGCTGGCAGAGCTGATGAATTTCAGCTGAAATTGATCAGAAATTCCATAACATGACGGCAGCGGAAGAACAGCAGGAGGTTTAGAGTAGACCATGACCCAGGCACTATGGATAGCAAAAACCGGACTCGACGCGCAGCAGACGAAGATGTCGGTCATCTCCAACAACCTGGCCAATGCCAGCACGGCAGGGTTCAAGCGCGGTCGGGCGGTTTTCGAGGACCTGCTCTACCAGAACCAGCGTCAGCCTGGCGCCCAGTCCTCCCAGGACACTACCTATGCCACGGGGCTCATGCTGGGTACCGGTGTCCGCGTAATGGCCACGGAAAAGCTGTTCACCCAGGGAGCGGCATCCCAGACCCAGAATCCGCTGGACATATCCATCGAGGGCAAGGGATTTCTCCAGGTGCTGATGCCGGACGGCACCCTGGCCTACAGTCGTTCGGGTTCCATGCAGATAGACAACCAGGGCCAGCTGGTTACGCCAACGGGATATCCCATTCAACCGGCCATCAATATTCCCATCGATGCACAGTCTGTCACTATTGGCACAGATGGAACCGTTACGGTAAGCCTGCCGGCCACCGCGGCAACCACCCAGGTCGGCACCATCCAGCTGGCGGATTTTGTCAATCCAGCAGGCCTGCAGGCAATCGGCGGAAACCTGTTCGTTGAATCCACGTCCTCCGGTGCGCCCCAGGTGAGCACGCCGGGCCTGAACGGACTCGGCCTGCTGCGCCAGGGCTATATCGAAGGATCCAATGTCAATGTCGTGGAAGAGCTGGTCAGCATGATCGAGACACAACGCGCCTATGAAATGAACAGCCGGGCGGTATCCACGGCGGACCAGATGCTGCAGTTCGTCACCAACAACCTTTAAGGCGGATAAGTAACGGCAATGACAACAACAGCATGGTTCCAGGCAGGCTCACTGATGACAGCGGTATCCCTGCTGATGTCGTGCAGCAGTTCCTCTGATCAGCTTGAAGAAGAGTTTATACCGAGTTACCAGCAGCTGCAGACGGCCAGGTCGGAAGTTCATACCGGATCCATTTACCGGCCCGGTCATGACCTGGCCTTGTACCAGGACGTAAAGGCTCGTCGAGTCGGCGACATCCTCACGGTGATCCTGGTGGAGGAAACGACGGGTGAGAACAGCATGGATAACAACATCAACTCATCCACGGCATTGAATCTGGATACGCCGATCTTCGGTGGATCCAGCAAGCCGGATTTCAATTACGGTGTCGAAGCGGAAAGCGCGTTCGAAGGGCAGAGCGGCAGCAGTCAGAGTAATCGTCTGAATGGTGCCATTGCGGTGACCGTCCACCAGGTACTGCCTAACGGCAATCTCGTGGTGCAGGGCGAAAAATGGATACGTATCAATCAGGCCAATGAATACATAAAACTGGAAGGCGTGGTTCGACCCATCGATATTGATCCCCTCAACACGCTGTATTCAACCCAGGTTGCCGACGCCCGGATTTCCTATGCCGGGAAAGGCACCAACAGTCAGAACACCACGCCTGGCTGGGTATCGAAAATTCTTTTCAGCCCCCTGTGGCCGTTTTAAGGCAGATGTTTATGCAACCGGTAAGACTTCTCCCCATGCGTTTCACTATCCTGCTTGGCCTGGTTTTCCTGTCGGCGGTGGTACACGCGGAGCGGATCAAGGATATTGCGGCCATCCAGGGCGTGAGAGCCAATCAACTGGTCGGCTACGGACTGGTTGTCGGCCTGCCGGGTACCGGTGACCAGACCACCCAGACCCAGTTCACCGTGCAAAGCCTGAGAACCACGCTGGCACAGTTGGGCGTGCTCATCCCTGAAGGTGTCAACCCGCAGCTGCAGAACGTGGCGGCGGTGCTGGTGCACGCCGAGCTGCCGCCATTCGCCAAGTCCGGGCAGACTATCGACGTCACCGTGTCGTCAGTAGGTAATGCCAACAGCCTGCGGGGAGGTTCGCTGTTGATGACGCCGCTGAAAGGGGCGGACGGGCAGGTCTACGCGCTTGCCCAGGGTAACCTGGTGGTAGGAGGGTTCGGCGTTGAAGGGGCGGACGGTTCCTCGGTGACGGTCAACATACCCAGCAGCGGCAGAATTCCCAACGGTGCCATCGTGGAACGGGAAGTCACCAGTCCCTTTGCCAGCAGCCCGACAATCACGCTGAATCTCCATCAGCCGGATTTCACCACCGCCACCAATCTGGCGGAGGCCATCAACGAATTCTTCGGTCCGCAAACCGCGTTTGCCATGGACGGTTCCTCCGTGAGTGTCAGGGGCCCGCTGGACGTAAACCAGAAAGTGGCGTTTGTCGCCGAACTCGAGAATCTGCAGGTGGAGCACGGGGTGTCGGCCGCCAAGGTAATAATCAACTCCCGAACCGGAACCGTTGTCATCGGCTCCGAAGTGCGGGTGGACGAAGCCGCAGTGGCCCATGGCAGTCTCACCGTCACCATTGACCAGGACCTGTTCGTCAGTCAGCCGGCACCGTTCAGTGACGGTGAGACGGTGGTGGTTCCCGATTCTTCGGTATTTGTCGAGGAGGAGGAAAACCGCATGTTCCTGTTCGAGCCGGGTGTTTCCCTGGACGAGCTGGTGCGAGCGGTGAACCAGGTAGGCGCGTCGCCCAGCGACCTGGTGGCCATACTGGAGGCACTGCAGCAGGTCGGCGCCCTGCGGGCCAGGCTGATTATTATTTAGGGAACCTCTGCTTAAACCTGGGAAAACTCTGGCTGGCAGGCGAGTTCACTGACGAGGCGCCTTACAGTGGTGCCCGACCGCCTCCGCAGAGCACTTCCCTAATTGATCAGTGGGTCCCTGGAAGTACTCAAGCATTTCCGCTTAATAACCGTAGTTACACGAGGAAGCAACATGACAGCGGCTAACGTCTATACAGATTTTTCGGGACTTGCCGGCCTGAAGCTGCAGGCACAGGCGGAACCCGACAAGGCGATCAGCGAAGTGGCCGGGCAGTTCGAATCCCTGTTTGTGGGAATGATGTTGAAGGCCATGCGGGATGCGGTTCCCCAGGGTGGGCTGTTTGACAGCAGCCAGATGGACACCTATAGGGACCTGTTCGACAAGCAGCTGGCTCTGGATATGTCCCGGAGTGGCGGTATCGGACTGGCGGAGCTAATCGAGCAGCAGATCGCGACCAGCGCCACGTTTGCCGCAACTCAGAACGAAGCGGACAGCGGCGCCCCGGGAATTTAACAGGCGGATCGGGTCATTAGGGACCCGTCTCGGATAATTTTATGGTTGATGTGCTGAAAATGGGTGCCAACTCGCTGATTAACCTGCAGCGGGCGATCACCACGACGGGCAACAATATTGCCAACGTCAATACTGACGGGTACAGTCGGCAGACTGCACACTTTGGCACGACACCCGCCCAGGATATGGGCTTCGGATTTATCGGCACCGGCTCCACCATCCTGGGTATCCAGCGGTCGTCCGACGATTTCCTGTCTTCCCAGGTCCAGGACTTTACCGCCAGTACCAGCCGCTATCAGGCATTCGTGGATTACAGCTCCAGACTGGACAACCTGCTGGCGAATTCCCAGACCAGTCTCAGTTCCTCCATCCAGCAGTTTTTCGGTGCCTTTGCCGACGTGGCTGCCAATCCCTCGGTATTGCCGGAGCGCCAGGTGCTCATCGGCGAAGCAGGTAATCTCGTCGACCGGGTGCGCAGTTTCTACGACTCCATCCAGGGCCTGAATGACGAAGTAAACAGTGCGCTGCGTATCACCGTAACCGACATCAACAGCCTGGCGGACAGCATTGCTGCCCTTAATCGGCAGATCGTGCAATCCTCGGCGTCCGGTACCGGCGCCATGCCCAACGACCTGCTGGATCAGCGGGACCGGCTGGTCAATGAGATATCCCAGCGCATTTCAGTGTCCACCGTGGAACAGGAAAACGGGGCACTGAACCTCTTTATCGGCAAGGGTCAGTCACTGATTGTGGGTGAAAACGTGACTCACCTGAAGACTGTCCCCAACAGCCTGGATGGCAGGCTGCTGGAAGTCGGCGTGGAAGGCCAGGTTGCCAGCAATGGCACCGCGAGATTTGTGACGGGTGGTAGATTACAGGGGCTTCTCGACTTCAGAAACCAGGTGCTGATACCGGCGGAGTCTGAGCTGGGGCTGGTTGCCCTGGGCCTGGGTGAAACCCTAAATGCCCAGCATCGGGTCGGTATGGATCTCAATGGCGATCTGGGCGAAAACCTGTTCAGTCCCACCAGTATTTCCATTGCCGCCAGTTCCTCGAATACCGGGACAGCGGCACCGGTTGCAACGCTTGACGATGTGACGGAAGTACGCCCCAGCAGCTACGAACTGAGCTTTGACGGCAGTACCTGGCACCTGATACGGTTATCTGACGATACCACGGTATCCGGTGCCGGCCCGCTGGTGCTGGATGGAATCAGTGTCGATGTCAGCACCGGTACCGCGGCGGCTGGCGACGCCTTTATTTTCAATCCCTCCCGTGATGCAGCCTCGACTTTCAGCCTGGCGATTTCCGATCCGCGTAAAATAGCGGCGGCCGCGCCAGTGGGCGTTGCCACCACGTCAACCAATACCGGATCCGGGGCATTGGCTGACCTGGCCATGGATACCTCCGCAACCCCCGGACTGCCCCTGGCCACACCGGTAACGCTGACGTTCGATCCAGATGCGCTGGGCGCCGGTGTTCCGGGATTTGTGGTAACCGGCGGTCCCGGCGGAATCGGACCGCTGGCCTACGATCCGGGGACCGAGTCGAGTGGTAAGAACTTTACCCTGGGAAGTACCGGCATCACCTTTACCCTCAGTGGCACACCGGGGGATGGCGATTCGTTTGTAATCAGTAACAACAACGGTGCCACGGGTGACAACCGCAATGCCCTGTTGATAGGGGACCTGCAGGGTTCGCCGCTATTGAACGGCAAGTCGGAAACTTATCAGGAGATGTATGGTTCCATGGTGGCCAGTGTCGGTGTCGCCACCAACCAGGGCACCAACAGCCTCGATCTTGAAACTTCGCTGCTGCAGCAGGCCGAGAGTTACAAGGATAGCGTAACCGGCGTGAATCTTGACGAGGAAGCGGCAAATCTGCTGCGCTATCAGCAGGCTTACCAGGCCTCTGCGCAGCTGGTAAGAATCTCCGATGAAATGTTTCAGACCCTTATCAACTCGTTCGGGTAATACCCCGGGTCAACAGGCTTGACTGATTTATGAGAATTTCGACTTTACAGCTGTATACCCAGGGACTGCTGGCCATTCAGGATCAACAGGCCAAGCTGCAGCGCACCGAGTTGCAGCTGGCCAGCGGACTGCGCTTCAATAATCCCTCCGAAGATCCGGCAGCGGCAGTCAAGGTACTCAGTCTGTCGGCCCGTATCGACAGGATTGATCAGTACACCAGAAATGCCACCCTGGCAGAATCATCCCTGGCTTTCGAAGAAGGCGTAGTAGCCAATGCGCAGACTACCCTGCAGCGGATCAGGGAACTGGTGATCCAGGGAAACAACGACACCAATGCCGGCAGCGCGCGATCCAGCATAGCCCAGGAGATTAATCAGCGGCTGGATGAATTGCTGGCGCTGGCCAATACACGGGACGCCCAGGGTGAGTATATATTCGCCGGGTTCAGGGTGGAGTCGCCCCCGTTTGTGGAGTCCGGTGGCGCGGTACAGTACCAGGGGGATCAGGGTCAGCGTATGCTGCAGATCGGCGACGGCAAGCAGGTGGCCATTCGCGACAATGGCCAGGAAGTATTCGTCAACATCCCCGGCGGCGATGGCGTTATCCAGATTGACGTTGCCGCGACCAACAGCGGTACCGCCGTGGTGGGTTCTTTCGGTCTTACCGGCAGTTTCACGCCAGACACCTATACCGTCACGTTCAGCCAGCCGACTCCGGCTGACCCGGTGACCTACGCGGTGACCGACGGTGGCGGTTCGACCATCGCCACCGGGAACTACCAGGAAGGAGCCTCCATCAGTTTCGCCGGAGTCCAGTTTGCCGTTACCGGCACACCGGCGGACGGTGACGGGATTGCCGTTTCACCGGCCGGCAACCAGGATATCTTTGCCACCATCCGCTCCATAGCCGACGCCCTGGCGCAACCGACTCCCGATGCCGCCAGCACGGCGCGTTTTCACAATGAAATGAACCGGGGCCTGGCCAACCTGGACCAGGCCATGGAAAGAATCAGTTCGGTACGCGCCGGCATAGGTGCCCGCCTGAACAATATCGAAACACTCTCCGAGGTCAATGCGGATTTCAAGCTGCAGCTGCAGTCCACGCTGTCGGATACCCAGGACCTGGACTTTACCGAAGCCATCGCCCGCTTCAATCGTCAGCTGACGTCACTGGAAGCCGCGCAGCAGGCCTACGTACGCACTACCGGTCTGACACTTTTCCAGTACATCTGAAAATTTTTCCTGACTACTAACCGATTCCCAGGGTCGCTACCCCGGGCGATACGTCCGTAGTCAGCGTCCTGGCGGACCCCGCACGGGGAGGCTTGCAGACGAGTCTGCTGCCTTTTAAAAATAAATATGGAATGACAGTCTGAAAACCCTCATATCCTGTAGCGTCAGTTCTGGCGACAGCTTTAGTGAAATTTCAACGATACCATGCGTCCCGATCAGAGGTTCTCCGGATCAAGCGAGGAGAAGTTTAGGGCGGGATGCTCGATTTTTCAGAAACTCCCGCCTGTGCCAACGGCACGCGTGATGCCCATCACAACGACATCGTGTTATCGGCCAGCCGTCCCAAGGCAGCTGGCGAGTGCAAAACACCCGTAACTTACCGTGTCTGCAGGAACCTGCCAGTCAAGTGGGGAGAAACGCAGAAAATACAAAAGGTGTTGCAGTTAACAGTTTGCTTTGAAAGGCCAATTAAAAGTAAAGGAATTCTGTGGGTTTGTCGTAGAGAGCGGTGTCGGCAGCGATGCTGCTTACGTTTAATCCAAAGTAAAGATCTCTGCAGTCTGGTGCTAACGCCACTGAAGGGACGGAAAAGGAAACCAAAATGGCACAAGTAATTAATACCAATATTGCGTCGTTGAACGCACAGAGAAATCTGACTCAATCTCAGGGTATGTTAAGTACTTCGTTGCAGCGTCTTTCCTCTGGTCTACGAATCAATAGCGCCAAAGATGATGCAGCGGGTCTTGCGATCTCCGAACGATTTACGGCCCAGATACGCGGTCTTAACCAGGCTGCGCGAAACGCCAATGACGGTATCTCGCTGGCGCAGACCGGTGAGGGTGCCCTGGCCGAGGTCACCAACAACCTGCAGCGAATCCGTGAGCTGGCGGTTCAGTCCGCCAACGCCACCAACAGCGCATCCGACCGGGCAGCGCTGCAGCAGGAAGTGGATCAACTGGTTGCGGAAATCGACCGGGTTGCCACGCAAACGAATTTCAACGGGGTAAACCTGCTGGACGGATCATTCACTTCCCAGATCTTCCAGGTAGGCGCCAACGTCGGTGAAACCATCACGGTTTCCGACCTGGCCAGCGCCCGTTCTTCCTCACTCGGCCAGTTCGCCGGCTATACCCTGACTGATCAGTCAATCGGTACGGCCGATGACTCTACTGCTGCGACCGATGTGACCATCGATGGCACGACTTACGACCTGGGCACCATTGCCACGGACGCCAAGCAGCTTGCTGACGCCATCAATGCATCCGGTATCCAGGGCCTGACCGCTTCTGCGGACGTGACCAGCGTTGCGGGTACAGCGGGTGATGCAGACGGATCCGACGGCGATGCCGATACGATCACTATCAATGGTCTCGACATCGGCGTGACCAACTCGGGTGTTTACGCCACCAACCTTACCCGGGCAGTGGATGCCATCAACGCACAGTCCGCGGTAACCGGCGTCACTGCTGCCAATGATGGCACCGGTGTTGCACTGACCGCTGCCGACGGCAGGAATATAACCGTGGCCTTTAGCGGCGCCGGTTCCGCTGATGCCGACGACTTCGGCCTCGCCGCAGCCACCAGTGGCGCAACCATCGATATTACCTATGTGGCGCCTTCCGGCGTAACCGGTGACGTCGTCTTCACCGGCGCGTTCGCCAATACCACCACCATCGGTACTACCGGTACTGCAATGAGCGCGGTGGATATCTCCACGGTTTCCGGGTCTGAAGCCGCCATCACCGCTGTCGATGCGGCGCTGACCACGGTCAACAGTTCCCGGGCAACCCTGGGTGCGATTCAGAACAGGTTCGAATCGGTGGTAACCAGCCTGACCACCACCTCTGAAAACCTGTCGGCTTCTCGTTCGCGAATCATGGATGCTGATTTCGCCGCGGAAACGGCCAACCTGACCAAGGCACAGATCTTGCAGCAGGCCGGTGTAGCCATGCTGGCCCAGGCTAACTCGCTGCCGGGTAATGTACTGTCCCTGCTCCAGTAAGCCAGGTTACGGATAACCACGACAGAAACCTGGCAGGCGCAATCGAGAAACGGTTGCGTCTGCCAGTATCCTTGATAACTGATGAAAACCACGGGGGACGTTTTCATTAAGGAACCTTAAACGGTCTGCGATCTTGCGGGATTGACGATCAGGGTGCTTTAGCGAATGGAGGACGGAGGCCATGACCTCGTTGAGCAAGTCCAGTCTTTCCAGTAGTTCATCAAGAAAAGTGTCGCAATCCGGCTCGTCAGGCAATGCCGGCAACAGGCATGAACTTGCCGCCACCGGCAATGCGCTGCCTGAACTTCGGGTAGACAAGGTCAGCCCGAAGCATGAAACCGGTGACTCGCTGGACCAGGCAGTAAAAAATGCCAGTCACTACGCCGAAAAATCCGGTCGCAATCTTGAATTCTCCATAGAACACAAGTCGAAAAGCACAGTGGTGACGGTACGCGACGGTGAGACCGGTGAAATCGTGCGGCAGATACCCATGGAAGAGATGCTGGCCCTGGCCCGGCTGCTGGCGGACGTTCAGGGTCCCGGTGACGATTCGGTGTTGAAAGGGGTGTTCTTCGACCAGGATACGTGAGGTTGAGATGTTGTTGGTATGGTTGTTGCAGTTTTCCGGCCAGGATTGGCATTACCGGCGATTTACACGGATGGTCGAGCGTAACTTGAACCCTGTAACCTGCCGCTGGCCCTGTCAGCCTGCATCACTTGACAGAAATGGCACGGGTATTCGATTCCTGGCCAACACCTGGGAGAAACACGACGCATGATTACCGCAACCGGACTGGGTTCGGGACTGGATATTCAGGGACTGGTGGACAGCCTGGTTGCTGCCGAACGGGCCGGTTCCGATTTTCAGCTGAACCGGCAGAGTGCCAGGTTGCAGGCAAAGTTCTCGGCACTGGGTTCCCTGAAAAGCGCATTGTCGACGTTTCAATCCTCGCTGACCTCCCTCAATTCACTTTCCACGTTTACCCGTAACACGGCAACCAGTTCCGACAGCGGGATCCTGGCCGCCAGTGCGGACGGCGATGCCGTGGCCGGAAACTATGCCGTAACCGTCAGTCAACTGGCAGCCGCCCACAGCCTTGCCGGACCCGCCATCGCGTCCGACGAAACCGTGGCGGTGGGTACCGGGAGTCTCACATTCCGTTTTGGCACTACGGATTACGAGTCTGGAACTGATACCTACAACGGCTTTGTAGAAAATACTGAAACCAGTTCCGCCACGGTAGTCATCGACAGCAGCAACAACACGTTGCAGGGCATTATGTCGGCGATCAACGATGCTGATATAGGCGTCAACGCCTCCGTCGTTTTCGACGGTTCGGGCTACCGCCTGTTGATGAGTCCAACGGACACTGGCTTGAACAACAGCCTGGAAATCACTGTCGCTGACAACGATGGCAACAATACCGATCTCAACGGCCTGTCCCAGCTGGCATTCAACGCCAGTGCCACCAATATGGAGCAGACCGTTGCCGCCCAGGATGCCCAGCTGACCATCAATGGCCTGGCCATCACCAGTGCCGGCAACAGCATTGACTCGGCTATCGAGGGGCTGACGCTGACCCTGCAGCAGACCAGTGTCTCGCCTGTTCAGGTGACGGTAGCGCCGGATACCCAGGGCGTAAAGACGGCGGTCAACCAGTTTATCGACGGCTACAACCAGTTCATCGGGTTGGCCAACGCCCTGTCCGCCTACAATCCCGATACCCGTCAGGCCGCCGCCCTGGTTGGCGACTTTTCCCTGCGCTCCATTCAGGGCCAGATCAACAGCATACTGCGGGGTTCGGTTCCCGGGCTCGCCGGCAGCATAGCGACCCTGGCAGAGCTGGGCATAACCACGACCGGCGACGGCACCCTGACCATCGATGAAAGCCGCTTCGACGAAGTGCTGGCGGCGGATCCGGGCCGGGTCACCCAGATGTTCACCGCCTATGGTACAGCGAACAATGGCCAGCTTGCTTACCTGGGAGCCTCGAATCTCACTCAACCGGGAGAATACAGTGTCGAGGTCACCTCCCTGGCGCAGGCCGGATTCTATAGCGGTGCATCTGTGCTCCCCAGCTTTATTGGTCAGGGTGCTGGAAATAACGTGGTTGTGGATGACGACAATGACGAATTCTCCCTGTCCGTTGACGGCATCACCGCATCCATTGCCCTGACCCAGGACACCTATACAAGCGGAGCAGACCTGGCGACGGAGATTCAGACACAGATCAACAGTGCATCGGCGCTGGTTTCTGCCGGCGTTTCAGTGTCGGTTGCCTACGACAGCGATGCAGACAACCTGGTCATAACCTCCGACTCCTCAGGCAGTGATTCCACGGTAGAGTTCCTGACCGTCGATACCAATACGGCTGCAGAACTGGGCCTGGATGTCGGCGCGGGAACAGCGGGAACAGACATCGAGGCGCTGATCGATGGCGTCGCGGCCACGGTTACCGGCAATATCCTGGAGGCCGGCAGTGGTACCGCGGCCGAAGGGCTGCGGGTAGAGGTCAATACCGCGACGACGGGCGACAAGGGCACGATTACCTTTTCCCGGGGAATTGCTTCCCAACTGGATGACCTGCTTGACAGCATGCTGGACATCGAGGGGGCGCTCAGTGATCGTATCGATTCCCTGGATTCGCGGCTGGACGATATCGAAGAACGGCGGGAGCGGCTTGAGTTGCGCTGGGAAGCGGTCAGGGAGCGTTATACGCGGCAGTTCAATGCGCTGGACTCCCTGCTGGGGCAACTGGAAGGCACCAGCCAGTTCCTGGAACAGCAGTTGAGCGGTCTGCTGCAGCCCAATACCGGCGGTAACGGCTAGGGTCGCCGCGCCACAGTGCAACCCGGCTCGCCGCGGACATTTACTACCAATTTAATCAGGAAATAACACGATGCAGGATCAATACGGAATCAGTCATTATCAGAAGATAGGCGTCGAAACCCGGGTATCCTCCTCCGATCCCCACAATCTGGTGACCATGCTGTTCGATGGTCTGCTGGAAAAGCTGGCCCGGGCAGGCGGCGCCATTTCCCGCGGCAACGTGGCGGAAAAAGGCGAGGCCCTCAGCGCCAGCATCAAGATCATCGATGGGCTGCGTGCCAGCCTCGACTATGAAAAAGGCGGGGAAATCGCCGCCAACCTGGGGGCCATGTACGACTACATGGAACGCCGACTGCTGGAAGCCAATACCCAGTCGGATGCCGCTATCGTCACCGAGGTCGTGTCCCTGGTCAAGCAGGTGAAGGACGGCTGGGACGCCATAAAAACCGAATCACGGGGTGCCTGATGTTACAGCTGGTTCCCACGGCGCAAATGGACGAGGCGACGCGTCGGCAGATGCGCGTATCACGCAAACGTTTTCGCCTGGCCAGACTGCTGCACAGCACAGAAGAGATTCTGAGCCTTGCCCAGCAGGGTGATTGGGATGCAGTGGAAAAACTGGAGAAACTGAGGCAGCTGGAACTGGCCGCCTGTTTTTCAGAGGCTGACAACGACGACTCGAAAGAAGTGATTGAAGCGCTGGCTGCACTGGTTCACATGAACCGCGAGATTACCCGGCTGGTGGACCAGGCAAAGCAGGACCTCGTCAAGCGACAGCACGCTGACGAGAGGCGTCAGCAGATTGCCAGGAGTTACCAGTCCACCGATAGGCATATCCCGGATTAACAGGAAGCTATCAGGCTGCTGGAAATCGTCATGAGCGCAGTCAGGGCGAGGCGAAAACTGTCGAAAAAGCGCAGTTCATCCCGTGTAAAGGAGCATTTTGAGACAGTTTTCAACGAAGTATTGGCAGCGCAATAGTTTTTCAACAGCCCACTGTTGGTATCGACGCCGTTCTTGATACTCACCGACACAAATCAGTCAGTACTTCCTTTAACCGATTGACGCACTACCTTCAGGAATTTCAGTTCTTTACGTGCCTGGTCCAGGTCTTTTTTTAACCGGGTGTTCTCTCTGCGAAGGGTGTCGAGCTCAGTCGTTTCAACCTCAGACTTTGCCCTGAGGTAGTCGCTGATCCATTTCTCAAGTATTGATTGCGGTACGTCCAGATGCTTCGACACACTCTCGGGAGAGTGCTCCAGTGCGAGGACCAGTTTAACAGCTTCCCGGCGAAATTCCTTTGAGTAGGTTTTGGTAGACATCGCTGTCTCCGGTGGTGTAATTCGCCAGTCGATACGTCATCTGGCGCCGTTATTGAATGACAAAGCCGGTAAACAACACTGACTCGATTCCGTCCGCTTCCACCAGGGCGGTGATTTTCTGCTGGGCCTTCTTGCGCAGTTCTTCCTTGCCTTCGGTGGTTTCCAGCTCGGTAAATTCATAGGAACCAAGCAGCAGGATCAGCGAGTCCTGAATCAGTGGAGTGTTGTCCTGCAGTAACTCCAGGGTTTCCTCTTCCCGGGTCATGACAGAGAGTTTTACCTGCAGGTAGCGCAATCGACCCTGGTAGTTGGCGCTGACCACCAGGGGCGGCAGGTTATAGTAGAGGGGGGGAGGCAGATCCTTCGCCCTGGTTTCAACCGGTTCGCCGTCTTCGCCGACTACCGCCTCTGCCGCGCCATCATCCTTAAGGATAAAAAAATAGGCGCTGGCACCACCGCCTCCCAGAATCAGCAGCCCGACCATAGAAAATAAGACCAGTTTCTTCTTCAATTGACTTCTCCCGATATGTCAGCCGGCGGAATCGTCCCGGAATGTGTGGAAGTGGCAGCCCCGTGGGCTTCCCAATGCCTTCCTGTTGTTGCTGTCTACGACTCTCCCTTGCTTTTCTAAAGCAAATCCTGATACCGCGTGGCAAAAGTATGAATTACGTCAAACTTGGGGGATTAATGGGTCAACCTATTACCGGGCCTGTCGTAGAGCCCATTGCAAGAAATCTTTTTGATTTTCTTCAGTGTGAGGCTACACAAACCGGTTGGACCTGCGGCGGGAATATCCATTTGACCCGCCCACACAAGGGAAACAGTCTCGAGAATGCCAGGAAAGTCAGTAATTTCATGGCCTGGCAGACCCTGCCCGCCTCAGGCGGTGGCCTTGTTGAACAAAGTTAAGGAGTTTAAGAACTAATGGATCTAGCTACACTGGTCGGCCTGCTTGGCGCTTTTGGCGTGGTAGTGGCAGCGATCTTCATCGGCGGTTCTGCCAGCATGTTCGTAAACATACCCTCGCTGTTCATCGTGATGGGCGGAACTGCGATGGTGGTATTGATTAAATTCACCCTGTCGCAATACTTCGGCGCATTCAAGGTAGCAGTCAACGCGTTTCGATCGTCGCTGCAGAAGCCGGAAGAAATCATTCCCCAGATCGTGGAAATGTCGTCGGTGGCGCGCAAGGAAGGACTGCTGGCATTGGAAGAAATCGAAATCTCCAATCCCTTTCTGCAATCCGGTGTCAACCTGCTTATTGACGGTAGTTCCCCGGAAGACACGCGAAAACTCCTGACCAAGGATAAAAAGGAAATCAGCGATCGCCACAAACTAGGCGCCCAGGTTTTCGAATCCAGTGGTGACGTTGCTCCCGCCATGGGCATGATCGGTACGCTCATCGGCCTGGTGCAGATGCTTTCCAACATGGATGACCCAAAGTCCATCGGGCCGGCCATGGCGGTTGCACTGTTGACGACGCTCTACGGAGCGATTCTGGCAAACATGGTGTTTCTGCCCATGGCGGACAAACTGAAATTAAGGCGCACTGAAGAGGAGAAACTGAACTCCATCTGCCTCGACGGGGTCATGGCAATTCAGGAAGGCCAGAATCCACGGGTTATCGAGTCGCTGCTGAAGCTCTACGTGAATCCCAAGAATCGTAACCTGGAGAAAGACGAGCCCAGTGAAAAAGCAGCCTGAGAATTAAGACATGGAGCTGGAACAGGAACAGGAACACGAAGAGGTAAAACCGGGATTACCTCCCTGGATGGCTACGTTTGCGGACCTGATGGCCCTGTTAATGTGCTTTTTCGTGCTGCTCCTGTCTTTCTCGGAAATGGATGCGCAGAAATACAAGCTCGTTGCCGGATCCATGGCCAACGCCTTCGGAGTGCAGCGTGAAGTAGTGGCCCAGGCCATTCCCGCCGGTACCTCCGTTATCGCCGACGAGTTCAGTTCAGGTCGCCCGCAGCCTACTACTGAGAACGTAGTACAGCAACAGACCGTGCAGAACCAGGAAATGTCGCTGCAGTCCGGTCAGGCCGACATGGGTATGGATCTTGACAGTCCTGCCCGCCAGGAAGAGGAGCAGGAAGAAGCGGCCCGGGAACTGCTGGTAGACAAGCTGAACTCGCTTGCCGAGCAGACCCAGCGCGAGGTTGGCAAACTGGAAGAGGCATTCGGACAGGAAATAAAGGACGATCTGCTGGACATTGAGTCCGGGTTTCGCTCCATCACCATTCGCATCCGGGAGCGTGGCTCATTCGATTCGGGCTCGGCGGTTTTGAATCAGGACTTTGTACCGGTACTGGACCAGTTACGCGCTATCCTCGGTCAGGTTGATGGCCGTATAGCAATAGAAGGGCATACCGACGACAGGCCCATTTCGACAGAGGAATTTCCGTCCAACTGGCATCTGTCGGCGCAGCGGGCACTGTCGGTAACCAACGAATTATTGAAAGAACAGTTAATAAATGATGAAAGGCTGATGGTAATCGGCTACGGCGACACCAAGCCCTACGAAGCAAACGACACCGAAGAGGGACGTTCACGAAACCGGCGCGTTGAAATAGTCATTCATCAGGGACTTGATGCAGAAACTTCAGAAGAGCTAAGGCAGCTGGAAGGTTTTGACGATGACCTTCTGGACACTCTACAGATAGACCGTGGAGAGCTGCAGGCCATAAACCAGGATTGATCATGACAGCAGAGAAACGTCGCTATTTTCGTATTTCGGACCACATGGACCTGTCTTTTCGCGTGTTGAAGCCACAGGTTCCGGAACTCAAGCTGTCTACTGCGATCATCGAAGACAGCGAGATGCTGGACATGATCGATGGCGAACTCGACTCGTTGCTCAACCAGTTGTGGGACTCGGACCCTAACCTGGCCAGGGCGGTCGGGCTGCTGAATCAGAAGCTGAACCTCCTTACCGTGGGAAGTCGTCCCTCGCAGACGGAGATCATGGAGCAGTACGATTATTTTTTTCCGAACCTGGATGTCAATCTCAGCGCCTCGGGTGTTGCCTTCTGCTGTGACGTCAAATTGAAAGTACAGGACCGGCTGGAATTGCTCCTGCTGCTGGAATCCACGGTGACTTCCGCGCTGGTAGTGAAAGGAACCGTGGTCCGTGCCGAGCAACGGGTAGTGAACGGTATCGAGACCTGGTACACCTGTGTCAACTTCGAAATCGAGGCGAAGGAAAAGGAACAGCTGATCCAGCATATCGTCAGGCGTCAGGCCAAGTCCCTGCAGAAAAGAAGCGAAGCAGTCTGATTCACGATGAATTCCCGCGTCAGGGCAGGGATGGGAAGGGCAGGGACGGGGCTGCCGCCGGTAGTATACCCGGCTCGTCGCAGCCGGTTACTTTTCTGGACTGGATTCTGACTGACAGTTCCAGCAGATATCAAACTGGTCGAAGTTGGTTTCACCGCAGTTTTCACACTGCCATTGCTTTTCCTCGTCCAGGCCAGACTCCACCTGTTCCTCGATAAGTCGCCTGGCGGTTTCCGCGTCACTGTCGTGCACGACCCACACTTCCGGGTTGCATTCGTTCACCGGTATCCCGCCCTGTGCCGAGTGCAGCGTGTCGTTGCGCACTTCCGCTTCCACGGTGTTACTTTCGAGTACGTTCTTTATATGCCAGGCCAGCGCCCTTGTGTCGGCGGTATAGACTCTTTTCATTCCGTTTCGTCCTGTTTGTTTCCGTTGATTGCCAGTGTTCCTGGCCAATCGGTAACAGCATAGCAGGGCTGTTGCCGGAATTCAGCAGATGGGCGGATTGAGGTCCGGTTTGCAACCACCGAACTGATTGCATGGCGCGCCACTGCCTGCCACATGGCACAATCCTGTTGACGTTTCTGTGCTATCTTTCCGAAGCGCGGTCGCTACGTTCGGGCCATTGTCCGGCGCTGCGCAAAGCGACTGTCACTGTGAGCAGGCAATAAAGAATAGAAATTACTGAAAAAGGTTCTGCAATCAGCACTGAAAAGAAAGACAAACCCTTCACCCCGGGAGGTTAACAATGAAGTCTTCGATTAGCATAATACTGTTTATTCTGGCTGGATCCGCTGCCGTGCAGGCGCAGGACCGCGGCGCGCCACCGGCTATCTACATGACCGAGGAAGAGATTGTCAGCCGCCTGGATGAGGCCGCTTCGGCCTCGGCCTCGGCGGGGGGCTGGTCGGTCACCGTTGCCCCGGGCATCTCGGTAAGGCGGCGCAGCAGTTCCGTGGAAAATTACGCGGTTATGCATCCCTACAGCATGGAGATTTACCGCGTGCTGGAGGGCAGTGGGACACTGGTAACCGGTGGCACACTTATTCTGCCGCTGGCGGAATCTACCAATCCAAATATTGTGCGCACCAGGAACGGTATCCAGGGTGGCCTGGCACGCCAGGTGAAGGCGGGCGATGTGCTGGTACTGCAGCCCGGCACGCCGCACTGGTTCAGTCACATCGACGGGGAGGCCATCACCTACATGGAATCCCGGGTGAGAATTACCACCCATCCGGTACAGTTTCAGTAACAGGCCCGGGTTGGCAGTGGCTGAGGCCGCGGGATGCCCCCGAAAGGGGTTGCCATGCCGAAGTTGCTGCCAGTGCGTTATGGACGTTGCCCGTGATTGCCCCCGGTTTTCCCCGCTGACCGGCGAAACCAGTCCCCGGCAGTGGCGAGGGCGTTGACCGCACCACGCAGCGTAACCCAGAATCCCAGTCGCAGGAGATCCAGCGGCGGCAGGCTGCGCACATGGCCAAGGCGCCTGAACGTGCGGCGCAGCCAGGAATTGCGGTGCGCCAGGAAGGCGAATCGACGGGACACCCGGGATAAGACGTAAATGGCAAGCAGCAGAAACAACAGACCTGGTAGCAACGGAAATACCAGGCCGATCAATCCCAGGCACAGTAAAAAAATTACCAGTACCAATCCCAGTATCCTGGCTACAGGCCCTGTGTACAGATGAGTATCCTGGTCGGAAGCGTGTCTTGAATCGGTCATGGTGAGCCTGATCTCCTGTCCAGTGGTGCACTTGTAACGTGCTTGGTACCAGGGCGTGCCTGGTCCACGCCCCTGTTCCAGACAATGCTGCAACTTCAGTGCCAGTCTGTAAGTTGTTGATAGGTAGCGAAAATGGCGGTGAGTCGTGTCGTGGGCCGGATTTTTTCGCCACATACTGGTGAAATTGGCCAGATTACTCTCCGGGCCTAGGGGTGCACAGAATCAGGATTCCGCGTTCACCGGGGAAGCGCTTGTTGCTGAACCGGCAGGCGGCGCTGATCGTCGGTGTTATCGTGCAGCTTATCGGCGTGCCATGGACGCTTTCCTGGCGCGGGTTTATAGTCGATGCTCCACACCAATCCTGCTCAGAGGCCTGCAATCATGCGACTCCCATTGTCCGTGCCACCGTCTTTGTCCCTGCCGCTGCGACGGCACCTTTCCCTGGCGAAGTATGCGTCGAAATTGACTTCAGCCGCCGCGCGGCGATTTCTGCTGAAGCTCGTCTGCCTTGCCGGCGGACTTGCCTGTGCCCAGGCAGGGCTCGCCCAGCGATTTACGCCGCCGGACCTGCCGGAAGGGCCGGGTAAGCTGCTGGTACAGAATCTATGCAGTACCTGCCATTCCACGGCAACAATAACCCGTGCCGCGGGCTACAGTTCTGCGACTGAGTGGCGCCGTGTTTTTTCAACCATGATCGAATTGCCGGACGCCCAGGCGGATACCATCGCAACCTACCTGGCTGAACATTTTCCCGAGGACATCTCACGACGACCCAGGCTGGTGGCAGGTGATGTCGACATCGAAATTATCGAGTGGACTGTACCAACCCTGGGGCAGCGCTCACGGGACCCGGCGGAAGCACCGGACGGGTCAATCTGGTGGACCGGAATGTGGGCCAGCCTGGCGGGACGGCTTGACCCGGACACCGGGGTCATGGATGAGTACCGGCTGCCACCGACAGCCAGGCCGCACACCATCGTGCCGGACGCCGAAGGCAACATCTGGTATACCGGTAACAGCAATGCCACCGTGGGTAAGCTGGACCCGTCAACCGGGCTCATTACCGAGTACAAAACCGAGGCCGCAGATCCGCATTCGGCGACTTTCCACCCCAATGGCAACCTGTATTTCACCGCCCAGCGTGCAGGCATGCTGGGCCGGTTGAATCCCGTCACCGGCGAACTGGTTGAAATCAATACCGAGCCCCGACCTTACGGCATCCAGGTGGCTGCCGATGGCACCGTCTGGGTGGCTTTCAACGGTACCAACAAGCTGGGCGCCATGGACCCGGATTCCATGGAGGTTCGCTATTACGAAGTACCGGATCCGCAAAGTCGGATTCGGCGCCTGTCCCTGGACAGCCAGGGTAGGGTCTGGTTTGTCAATTCCACCATGGGCAAGATCGGCAGGCTGAATCCGCAGACCGGCGAGATCAGGCAGTGGGATTCCCCCAGCGGTCCTGACTCCCATCCCTACGCCATCGCCGTGATTGATGATGTAGTCTGGTACAACGAATCCGGCATGCGGCCCGATGCGCTGGTACGTTTCAACCCGCGAACCGAAACATTTCAGAGCTGGGCCATACCTTCAGGCGTGGGCATAGTACGCAATGTCTGGGTAACAGAAGAGGGCAATCTATTGATCCACCAGAGCAGTTCCAACCAGATCGGGCTGGTCAAGGTTAACTGAATGGGCTGAAAAGCCGCTGCCTGCTGTGCGCCGCTAAGCGTTCCTGAGACCGACAACAAAGTCGGCCTCGGTACGGGCGACTACCTCTTCCAGAGTGTGGTCGCCCAGGAGGCGGCGCAGCGTCAGGCGGCCATCGACGAATTCAAATACGGCCAGTTCGGTAATCAGCAGGTCCACCACCCCGGCGGCAGTGAGGGGCAGGGAGCAGCGTTTCACCAGCTTGGGCCTGCCTTCCCTGTCATTATGGGTCATGGTGATGATCAGCCGTCTGGCGCCCAGTGCCAGGTCCATGGCGCCGCCCACACCCAGCAGAGGTTTACCGGGGATGGCCCAGTTGGCCAGGTTGGCCTGTTCATCCACCTGCAGTCCACCGATAATCGCCGTGTCGATGTGACCACCGCGGATCAACGCGAAGGACGTGGCACTGTCAAAATAGCTGGCTCCCGGCATGGCGGTGACCGGCACCTTGCTGGCGTTTATCGGATAGTCCATGGCACCACCGCTTTCGGGCTCCGGACCGACCCCCAGCATGCCGTTTTCAGAATGAAGGACGAGTCCATGTTCCGGTGTGATCAGATCCGCCACCAGGGTGGGGATGCCGACGCCCAGGTTGACAGTCTCACCGGGATTCAGTTCATCCAGTGCTGCCCGGGCCATGATCAGGCGATCCGCATCCACTTTCTTCCTGCTGCCTGCCACGTCCGCTGACGTACCCAGCATGGAAATGTCGAGTTTCGATTCCACCAGAACGTCTACCAGGCATCCTGGCGTGTGGACGAAATCAGGGTCCAGGTCTCCCACCTCAACGATCTGTTCCACCTCGGCAATGACAAGATCGGCAGCCGTGGCCGCAGCCTGGTTGAAATTGTTTTCGGTCATGCGGTACTGCAGGTTGCCGGCTCGATCCGCCTTCCACGCACGAATAAGGGAAACATCACCCCGCAGCGGTTTGACCAGAACCATGGGTTTGCCATCGATGATACGGGTCTCTCTATCACGGGCGAGTTCAGTACCAGCGCCGGTCGGCGTGTAGTAACCACCGATACCGGCACCTCCGGCTCTCAGGGCTTCCGCCAGGTCGCCCTGGGGAATCAGTTCGACTTCCAGCGTGCCGGCCAGATGAGCTTCCACGGCTTCCTGGTTGCTGGTAAAGAAAGAGCCGATCGCCTTACTGATCTTACCCTTGCGCAGCAACAGACCACCGCCGATACCCGGCTCACCGACGTTGTTGCTGATGTAGACAAGGTTTTCGACATCGGTACTGGCGAGGGCCGTCAACACCCGAGTCGGGTAACCGGTCACGCCAAACCCGCCAACGATCAGTGTTTGACCACTCTTGATCAGGGCAGCAGCGTCCTCCACTGACAGAATTCTGGTAGTCATCGCTGTTCCGGTTGCTGTCTGCCACCAGGATAAAAGAACAAACGGTAAGGCCTGGTAGTCAAGTGAGGGTCCTTAAATCGGCCCGCTAATTCAGTCCGTGGCCGGCGAGCAGGAAATCAGATCCTGTCCGGGACCAGCAACCGGATTATGCCGTCCCGCTTGTTCAAAAGGAACAGCTGGTCGTCATTCCCGTGGCCAAACCGCAGGTCCGCGTCATTGCTGACGCCACGACCCTGTTCCCGGCTAGCCTGCTGAATCAGCTGCCAGGGTGGCCTGTCCGTATCCCCGTCGTTCAGCAGGATGCGTCCGATCTGCTGTTGTCCACCGTTGGCGGGGGTGTCGGCGTCCACGTAGAACAGCTCACCATTGGGGTTATCACCGAACACGATCTTGTTCCTCAACTGGGGAATATTGCTGTCCCTGAATACCGCAACCCCGGTCACTGCCACCTGGCGCTGGCGAAACAATGGATCATCGTGGTCGTATTCCGCTATCGGCCAGGTCATGCCCGCTGCTCCCCTGGGATTGTTCAGGTCGATGCGGCGGTTTGCGTGGCGGAAGCTGCCTTCCCACAACGCCCAGCCCAGATTTGCACCGGCGGCCACCGGGCTGATTTCCTCCACCCGGTTCTGACCGATATCTGCCACCAGGAGTTGTCCGGTATCCGGATCCCAGTTGAATCGCTGGGGGTTGCGTACGCCGTAGGCATAGATTTCACCCAGGCTGCCCGATTCACCGCCGACGAACGGATTGGTGCCGGGTATTCCATAATGGCCGTTTGCACTGTTACTGCCCAGAGGATCGATACGCAGAATTTTGCCAAAGGCATTGCCCAGGTCCTGACCGGTGCCAAGAGGATCACCACCGGAACCACCGTCCGCCAGCCCGATGTACAGCAGTCCGAAATCCTCTTCCCCCGGGCTGGCGCCGGGATTGAAGGCAATCTGGCCGCCATTGTGGTTGGAATAGGGTTGAGCCGCTCTGAACAACTCCCGTGGTGCGGTGCCAGTGTAGACCGGCGCGGAGGGGTCGTCAGCGGTCCATTCCAGTAGCACGGTATCATGACTGCGTCGGCTGCCACCGGACATGAAATCTGCATCCGGCGTGGACTCGGCGGTGTCCAGGAACGTGTAGAACCTGCCGTAGCCGGGAGTGCCACGCTGATTGAACTGTGGGTGAAACGCAAAGCTCTGCAGTCCCCTTTCGTTACCAGCGGATTGCACCCGTGTCTGCCAGCGGCTGTCGTTGATGTCCAGGTAGGTGTCGACCGTGCTGCCATCGCTGCTGACAACATAAAGCCGGCCGCGCATGGAGCTGACAAAAAACCGGTCGCCCCCGGGTTCCGCAAGCATGTGCATCAGGCGCGGCGGCCGGGAGTTTTCATCCGGTATCGTGGCGAATTCGATGTAGTTGACCACGATCTCATCCTGACCGTTGGCAATGGCCTGTTCGTAGGGATTGTTGCTGGAACGTTGTGCACAGCTTGAAGCTGCCACCAGGATTGCCAATGCGCTAGCCAGAAAACGTTGCATCATGGTCCTTTTCCGGTAAGTTTCCTGGGAAGTGGAAAACGGGCAGTTTTGCGCAATATAAAGTGCCACGCCCGTCAGGGTGATTCGCCCCATCGTGACGACAGCACTTCTCCCCCATGAATGTAGAAGACGGCGTCGTTCACCAGCAGGGCACGATCACCGAAATAATTGAAAAATCCCACTGGCAGGATCGATGATCCGCCTGCAGCACGGGCACCATAGATCAGCCCGGCCAGGTCGATCCGCTGATCAGTTATTTCGAAACTGTACAGAGCCGTGTGGGTGTAGTCGTAGAATGCCGATGGGCTCTCCGGATCAAACCATTCATGGGGCGGTACCGTATCGTGCAGATCCACCGGGATGGCAATGCGTGCCGCGGCGGACTCCGTAGCTGGCAGAAACGCCAGTGCATGGTGGTCGTACAGCACTTCCGATTGAGTGCCGCGTTCGCCGAGAACAAGGGAATCCAGTTCCGTCGGTGCGGCTGGATCTGCCACGTCGAACAGGGAAAGCTTGACACCCTGATACCAGGCGCCACGTGTCCCATTGAAGTCCGGGGAAGTCTCGTCAGCGACGGCATCCTTGCCTATGCCCAGCAGCAAAGAATCGCTGACCGGATGCAGGTAATCCGAGTAGCCGTCGATTTCCAGCTCGCCTGCAATCCGCGGATTTTCCTGATCGGACAAATCAATAACGTAGAGCGGGTCGGTAAGCAGAAAGGTGACCAGGTAAGCGCGATCTCCCAGAAAACGTGCTGCGTAGAGCTGTTCACCGGGCTTGCCGATACCCTCCACCGAGTCAACGATTTCCAGTCGGTTTCCCGAGTCCGATTCCTTCAGTACCGTCAGCAGCGTGCTTGAGGAACCGTCCCAGGTTTGACCAACGGAGGTCACCACGTTCAGGTAATCACCGTTTTCTCCCATGCGGAAAGACTTTTTATCCTCGCTCCAGCCCAGGTGACCCTTCACCTGTCCTGACCCGCGGTATTCGATGCCCTGCTCCAGCAGGTCGAACTTGTGCACGGCAGTGGTATGTTCCGGCTGGTAGAAAAGTCGATCGAATCCGGTGTTGTCGTACTCGAACTGGGTGGTTGCCAGGTACAGGGACTCCGGGGTCATGTACAGCGTTTCGGAGTCGCCGACGAAACAGGTGCTGGTAAACCCGGCAGGCTCGTCCAGCGGGACGACAGTGACGGTAATGATAGAGGGACTGATTGCCTGGTCGATATTACTGGTGGGCAGGTAACAGTTTTCGGCGCTGATCAGCGGTTGTTCCTGTTGCTGGCTGTCCCTGACCTTGGGCAGTAAATCCGCGGGATCCAGTTCAGCCAATAGGTCGGCGTTATTCGCCAGTGCCTCTTCGTCGTAGGCATAGGGAATATAGCCTTCCAGGTAAGGGGTATAGCGGGTTACCAGGAACAGCCGGTCACCGACCCGACGGCTGGCGATCAGGCTGCCATCAAGGGTCAGCATGTCCAGTGATTCCAGCCTGCCCGGGTCCGAGGCGTCGAAGAACTCCAGTTCGGTGGAATTGCCGGACCACCCCCACACATCCAGCCACAGGGCATAGCCCGGATTGCTGCCAATGGTAATGAGCCGGTCACCGCCATTGTCATCCTTTACCAGGTACATGCCACTGGCCGAAAGTTCGCCGGAAAGCTCGGTACTGCCCACTTCACTGGCCAGCGCGCTGTCACTGTCCAGTTCATAGGTGGCGACACAGGTTTTTGGCTGACAATCCCGGAGCAACAGCAGGTGCTGTTCATCGGCCTTGATGATATCGGCTTCATCCACTCCCTGCTCCTGCAGGTTGGTGGTGGACACGGTTGCTGTACGCTGTACCGCGTTCTGGCCGGCATCGGCCTCGGCAAGGTCGACGGTGGCATAAAAAGGATCCGATGCACTGTTTGCCAGGCCCTGGCGCAGAAAATCGGTAAGGGCTTCGGCGGACTCAAAAGGATGTAGAAAATCTTCAGCAGCCGGCAGTACGCTGAACTGCAGCGGATGTTCACCGATTATTGCCGGTTCTCCGTCGACCTGGTAAGCGGCGTAGATTTCGATCTCCCCGGGGGGCAGGGATTCCTGGTCCACAATGCCGATCTCCACGGTCTCCTGCAGCAGTTCCTCGCCCAGGGCAGTGGGGGGCTGGGACTGTGGTTCCCAGGGAGTCCAGCCGGACGGTGTGGCGATATACCAGTGTCCGTTCAGGGTTGCGCCGAGGTATACGCTGGCCATGCGCCCCTGGTGGTGATCCTGTACGGGAATACTGTAGGCGCCCGTGTAGGTATCGGAATCGAGATGGGCTGTGGCGAACCTATGAGCGGCATTGTTGGTGATGTAGGCATTGCCGTCCGCCGTTGTCACCATGCCGACGCTGCCCTCAGGCTCGGCTCCCGACCCGGGTTCTTCGTCGGCCGCCCAGGCCAGGGTTGCCACGCACCACAAAACCAGGCCGGTGAAGGAATGTCTGTACTGCATACTTACCCCCAGTTGCGCACGCTGCTCGTCCGGTTGCGACTTGCAGACAGGATGTCCGGGCTGATCGGACAATATTGTCCCATTTTGTCTTACAACAGGGCTGCCTCGCCCTATCCCAGGAAAGACCGCCTGTTCCGGCAATTTATGTCACCTAGGACCTGGCGTCATTTTCACCCAATTTTCCGGGAATGCAAACCAACCAGGCAATTACGGACGTGGCGCAGTGGGAATGGGATCAGGTGGAAGCGAAATTTCAAACCGGGCCACCACCGAGCGCCCGACAGGCTCCCGCAGAGCACCTCCATAATGATTCGGAGGTCCCTTCAAGTTGTGATGGTGATCCCAACCCTCGGGGATTTCACCGACATTGCTGTAATCCCATTGCGTGTTTCTGCGTTAAGGTTATTGAATAGCGGAAAATACCCCCGGTAAAAACCGCGAAATCACCCCCGATACGGTATTCAGGAAGCCATGATGAACACAACAGGGAACACTCCAGCGGTCAGTCGGTCTTTTCCGGCCCTGCTCACGGGCCTGCTGGCCAGCCTGTTTGCCATGACGACGCTGGCCCAGTTGCCGGAACTGGGCAGTCCGTCCACGGGCAGCGGCCAGTCCACGTCGGCCCGGTTCTTCGGTGGCGCCACCGCCGATGGCGGTGAAACGTTTCTGGAAAACTTCCAGCCCTCGGAGTTGCTGGATATTGTTGGCGCCATCGAGGTCGAACCCGGCCATGTGGGCAGCGTGGGCAATATCTATGTCGTTGCCAGTGACGGCCAGTATTTCTATCAGCGTCTGCCGGACGCGTCGTTCCTGCTTTGGGACGGCGACGTGGCAACGCTGCAGGCTGCCGTCGCCGATACCGCCCTGGCTGCACTGGAAGAACTGGCCATTATCGAAGAGCTGGCTTTCGAACAGGTTGGCGTCACCGACCTGTCCATGCTGTTTTTCCTGGCCTACGACTCGCAACTTGAGCCGGGTGAGATTTTTTACAGCGGCAGTCCTTTAACCGTCAACATTGCAAGCATGGAAGCGGATGCATTTCAGCTGTACCAGGATACGGTCTCCGCACCGATTATCCAGACCCGCTGCATCGTGTGTCACGTCAGCGGTGGTCTGGCAGGCTCCACCAGGCTGGTCTACACGCCAGCCCCACAGCCTGATTACCAGCTGACCAACTACGAAATGCTTAGCCAGTTTATTGTCAATGAACCCGGCGGCAGTGAGCTGATTTTGAGCAAACCCCAGGGCATGACCCATGGGGGTGGCGTGGTACTGCCTCCCGGTTCAGCGGAACTTGAGGCGTTTACCGCCTTTGTTCTTGCGGTTCAGCAGTCGGCCGGGGGAGGAGGCGGCAATGCCCAGGCATTGTTCGGCGGTGTGGACATGCTGGACAACCGGGAAACCCTGCGCAAGGCGTCACTGCTGTTCGCCGGTCGCCTGCCGACAGATGCCGAATTTGCTGCCGTGGCAGAAGCCGACGAGGCCGGACTGCGCCAGGCAATCCGCGAGCTGATGGCCGACGATGGGTTTGAGAACTTTCTGCTGGAAGGCGCCAACGATAGATTGTTGACCCAGGCATTTTCCCGGGCAGTGTTTGCTGTTGTAGATCGTTACTACTACCCCAATTCGCGGCAATATTTTCGCCAGCGTAACCTGCCGGAGTCCGATACCCGGATGGCGTCGGAAGCCCTGGCCCTGGAACCGCTGAAGCTTATCAGCCATGTGGTCAGGAGCGAACGACCCTATACCGAGATATTGACTGCTGATTACATAATGGTGAATCCCTGGTCAGCCGGGATTTATGGCGGTAACGTTCAGTTCGACAACCGTGACGATCCGGAGGAGTGGCGCGAAGGGGAAATTACCGAATACTATCGCTGTACGATTTGTACGAGGAACAACGAGTTTTCCTACCCCAATTACAATATCCCGACGGATTACCCCCATGCCGGCGTATTGAATTCACCGGCTTTTCTTGCCCGGTTTCCCTCTACCAGCACCAACCGCAATCGCGCCAGGGCACGCTGGGCCTATTACTTTTTTCTCGGCGTGGACATTGAAGGCCTGTCGGAACGGACAACTGACCCGGATGCCCTGGCAGACGAGAACAATCCTACGCTGAACAATCCCAACTGCACCGTGTGTCATGACATCATGGATCCGGTAGCCGGCACCTTTCAGAATTACGGTGATGATGGACGCTATCGGGATCGGCGGATGGGGCTGGATTCGCTTCCGGGCTCCTACAAGACCGATCCCCAGGGTCTCTATCAACTTGGAGACACCTGGTATGCGGATATGCTGGCTCCTGGTTTTGGTCAATTACCGGCCCCGGATCCGGACAATTCCCTGCAGTGGCTTGCCGGGCAGATGGCCGCGGACCCACGGTTCGGCAGCGGCACGGTGAATTTCTGGTACCCCGCGGTAATCGGACGCGAGCCCCTGGCTGAGCCCGAAAATCCCGAGGATGCCGATTATGCTGCCAAGGCGGCGGCCTACGACGCAGAGCGACAGTTGATCCAGACCATTGCCGACGACTTTGTCAACGGCAGTCACGGGAACGGTGCACACAACCTCAAGGACCTGCTGGTTGACCTGGCCATGAGCGGCTATTTTCGGGCCAGGTCGGCCGAAGAGTTGGCTGCGGATCACCTGCTGCAGCTTCAGGACCTGGGTTTCGGACAGCTGCTGACGCCGGAGCAGCTGGACCGCAAACTGCTGGAGACCACCGGGTTCAGCTGGCGTTACGGCCGATTCAATACCCTCACCGATGTCTACGGGCTGCTATACGGCGGTATCGACTCCTTTGGTATTACCGAACGGGCCACGGACCTGACCGCGATGATGAGCACGGTGGGAACCGTGATGGCCAACGAGACCTCCTGTCCCATGGTTGCCCAGGACTTCGGCCGGCCGCAGGAGGCAAGACTGTTGTTCCCCTACGTGGAACTGAGCAGTCTGCCCACCAGTCACGGTGACAGTATTCGAACCAACCTGCAGTACCTGCATGAGCGCCTGCTGGGTGAAAGCCTGGCCCTGGACGATCCTGAAATCGAAGCCACTTTCCTGCTTTTTACTGAAACGTGGCAGGCCAGGATGGCCGCCGGCAAAGGTGCCGGGATCAGCAGCGAAACCGAGTTGTGTATCCTGGAGAACGCCATAAACCCGGTGACCAGTGATCCTGATCAGACACTGCGCTCCTGGGCGGTAGTGCTCAATTACCTGTTGCGGGACTACCGGTTTATCCATGAGTGAACGCTGTGATCGGCAGACTTTTTTCTACCGTGCACGACGTCAGGGAACTAACAGATGAACAGACGGGAATTTAACAAGCTGCTGGCTTTCGCCGGGCTGGGTGCTACCGGACCCTGGCCGGGGAGCGCACAGGCCATGACTGCCGGCTACGACGGTCCGTTCTACATCGCCATAGCCGCTACCGGTGGCTGGGATGTCACCAGCTTCTGCGACCCCAAGGAAAATATAGCCGGTGAACGTACTATCAATACGTGGGCGAACTCGGCAAGTATCGCCCAGGTGGGTAACCTGCGCTATGCCCCAATTGCCGGTAACCAGGAATTCTTCGAGCGTTTTTACCGGGATATGCTGGTTATCAACGGCATTGACACCCAGACCAATTCACATGACGACGGCGTGCGCCACACCTGGAGTGGTCGCCTGGGGTTTGGCTATCCCAGTTTTGGATCGATGGTTTCAGCAAGCATTGGGCCGGACCTGCCGCTGTCACTGATCCATGCGTCCGGCTATGGTGAGACGGCCGGCATCGCCCGATTTACCAGGCTGCAGAACCCAGACATCATTGCCAACCTGGTTAACGATGCCGAGGTCGAGGCCGGTGGTTCGGAGTTCACGCTCTACGGGGAGGACGAGCTTGCCCGGATCGAGGAGTATCAGCAGGCGCGACTTGCCAGGCTGATGAGTGATGACACCATTCTGCCGCGACATCAGCGCGGGCTGAATAATCTGTTTCTGGCCAACGCTACGCGTGGCGAGCTGGAGGCGTTCGCCCAGTTGCTACCTGATGAGTTCGAGTCCGATGGCACCCTGCGCTCGGCGCAGCTGGCCCTGCTGGCTTACCAGTCCGGCCTCAGTGTTGCCTGCCAACTTGGTTTCAATGGTTTTGACACGCATCAGAATCATGACGGTCTTCATTTCACCGCGCTGCAGCGCTTGACGGACCTGGTCCATTATATCTTCGACCAGGCCGAGGCAGGCGGGTTCGCCGATCGACTGGTGGTCTGCCTGGCATCGGATTTCGGCAGGAAACCTTTTTACAATGCCGGAGGAGGCAAGGATCACTGGCCTATAGGGAGTGCCATTCTGCTGCAGCAGGGGGCTGCCTGGGGAAACCGGGTGGTGGGGGCCACGGATGCCATGCACAATGCCCATGCAATCGATCCCGCCAGCCTGGCAACGGTGGACGGCACCAATGGGGTGGTGCTGCAGCCCAGACACCTGCAGCGGGCCCTGCGCCAGCTGGCCGGCATCGACCAGGGGGATATCGCCCAGCTGTTTCCCCTGGACGCCGAACCGGTAGATTTTTTCAATCCTGACAAGCAGACGACAGCCTGAGTGACGGCGATCTTTGCTGTTCTACGAGCCCGGGCGAAAATTCCTGCGCGGGCAGAATACTGACGTTCAGGACGGCACCTGTCGATTGCAGAGAAGAATCCGGGAAGGTCCAGTCGGCGATTCTGCGCTGGTTGGCAACTCCTGTAAAACCTTTAAGCGCGCGGCAGGGTCCACCATGCAGCACGGCGTAAAGCGTCGGCAATGGCCGGCAACAGACGTAAAATTCCGGGCAAAAAAAAAGGCACCAGTCTGGCTGGTGCCTTTTTACCTTGCGGATTGTGAAACCGCGTCGACTGCTACTGCGGTACCGACATGATAGTGGTATGCATGTGGTTCATCGCATCGCGGGACCGGTTACGCTCGGATCGGGTCAGCTCGCCGATGGCGGGACCACCCTGGTTGTAGATGCCGCCACGCAGGGAGGCCAGCAGGTAGTCATAGTCCTGGACAAGATTGGTTTCCTTGTTGGTGAACTCGGCAACAGCCGCGCCGATTGCCGCCTGTCGATCCTCGAGATTTGGATAGGCCAGCACGTCGAAAATTACGTTCTCCAGCTTGGCCAGGTTATCCAGGATGATGGACGCCCGGGGATGAAAGCTGTACAGGTGAGGCGCTATCGCCGCTGCCGTGGGCATTTCTGAGGGTGCCGGGAACATGGTCATCCCGCCTTCAGATCCCACCTTGTTCCAGTACCGTTCCATAACCGTGTCCATGGTGTTGCTGAACTGGCTGTCGGTATATTCCACCAGCACCGATTCAAGGGCCGCCAGGGTGGCCCAGTGAGTGGCCCACTGTAAACCGCTAAGCTTGGGAAACGCCGTAGCAAAAGCCGTTGCGTGGGGATGCTCTGCCAGTAAGGCAAACTGTTTTGCCGCAGGAGCAACCGAATGTCGATCATCACTGAGGTAGTCTTCCACCGCCGCATTGACTGCCCGCTGCTTATTGGTGACCGAATCATCAATGTAGATTTCGAAAAGCTGGTCCCTGAACTGGCGGCCGCGGGTTAACACTACCGCCGTGTGGCGTTCGATGGCTTCGCTGTTGAAGAAAGCGCTTTGTGCCTCTTCGTCCCCATGGTCTTCCTGAAGCATGCGGAACAACATCGCACGACTTTCCGTTTCATGTTCTCCGTAGGCACCGCCCGCCAGCATTTCCATGTCGTGACCGCCGTGACCTCCGCCATGACCCATATCGTTCATGCTGGCCATTTCAATGAAATGCAGCTCCAGCTGATTGCGCGCCAGGCGCGTGGCGGGATTAGTGTTGATGGCGACCAGTTCATCGAACATCGCGGCCTGGGTGACATCAAAGCCATTCAGCATTTTCGCCAGCTCGGGATGGGCGTCCTTTAACGGATCCTGGGCCGAGGCATTGACAGACAGGGTGCTAGCCAGGAAAAGCGCGATAGTGGGAGCGCCCAGTAACCTGGTGGCTCGTGTAAATATCGGTTTTATATACATGTTTCCGGCTCCGTAAAGAATCTAGAAGAGAGAGTATAAACAGAAGCCCCCGGGCTTGGAAACCGCGCAATTGCAACTTTTGGTAGCAGGAGAAGGGGCTGCGACGATCTGCCGCAGGGTGGAAAACGGGTGCTGCCACTGCCCTGGATCGCTGGGTGTCAGTCATGCCGTGGGCTGCTGGCCTGGCCGCTATCCTCCGGTTCGTCGCCGGCGAGTCGGGGAATCGGCTCTACAGGCCCGCGTACCAGGGTGCCCGATCAGCATCCTCCCACCAGCCGCCCTTGCCGGAACCGATGTGGCGCAGACTGTCCGTGAGTTCGATACGTTCGACATATTTCGCGTGCTTGTAACCAATCTGGGTTTCAATGCGCAGGCGCAGGGGTGCCCCGTTGCGCTCGGGCAGGGGGTCGCCGTTGAGCCCGTAGGCCAGGATGGTCTGCGGGTGACCGGCGGCGAACAGATCGATACTTTCGTAATAACGCCTGTTGTTGGAGCGCATGGTGTCCATGCAGTGAAACACCACGTACCTTGCTTCCGGTCTGACACCCGACCTGGCCAGCAGGTCGGCAAGTCTTACCCCGGTCCATTCCCCGATGGCACTCCAGCCTTCGTCGCAGGTATGCAGGGTGACCTGGGTTTGGGAGTCCATGGCCTGGAGTTCCGCCAGCGATAGTTGCAAAGGGGTACTGACCAGTCCATCGATGTTCAGGGTCCAGCCGGAGAAACTGTTGCGCAGGAATTCCCGGTAGCGTTCATCGGCCGGCGAGGTGGTTCCACTGGTGGGGAATATCCGGGCTACATCACCGCGGGAGTACTCCCGTACCCGGGGCTGATCTGGCAGCAGCAGGTCATGAATACCGTAATTTACCGCGTCGGTAATAGCGTAGAGGCTATCGATGGGGCCCGGATAGCGTCGTGTGGCCAGCACAATTCCGCCGCCGGTGGCGACGGCCAGCCCACCCTGCAGCAGTCTGCGCCGATTTATTTTCATGGCCATCAATCGACCTCCGCCTTGATCTTGAAGCGACCGGTAATCATGCTGCGAGTGTGATTGACAAAGCCGGCCACTACCAGCTGTAACAGATGGACAACAATAAAAAACGTCATCAGCGTAGCAAAAATGAAGTGCAGGGTACGCGCTGACTGTCTCCCGCCAAACAGATCGAACAGGAAAGGCCAGGCCGTGGTAATGCTGTTGGACATGGTCAGGCCGGTCAGTAATAACAAGGGCAACAGCACGAACATGACGGTGAGGTAGGTCAGTTTCTGCAGTACGTTGTAGCGTTTCGCCGCCTCACCCCGGGCACGGCGCAATATCAGGTGGTTGAGGAATTCGCGTCCCACGTTGCCGACTCTTAGTTCCTTTGCTCCGGGTAACCAGCTGTTGCGCAATCTGCCGCTGCCGACCAGGTGATAAACGTACAGCAGCCAGCAAATCACCAGAACCCAGGCTGCAGTGAAGTGCAGTGCTCTGGTGCCACCGAACTGAAAGTCACGGGGAAAGTCTGTCACGCGCACATAGGGCTGCACATTGACCCGGCCGATGAGGCCGGTGACATCCAGGGAAAGGCTGCCGATCCTGATGGCCATCCGCGGGGTCTCGCCCGTGGTGTCAGCCTCCAGTTCCGCAATGGCGGGAGCACCAAAATAACCCGTGTCACCCCAGTACAGACGGGGATGGAGATTGAATATCCAGAAACCGCTCCATAACAGCGTCAGGATTGCTGTAGCGGCGACCCAATGGGACAGGCGCGCCGGCAGGGGAAAACGCAGATAATACCGGGATTCTGCATCCCCGTTGGCATTACTGGAATCTGCCATGGCGGGATCCTGCGTCGAGGGAGAGTAAAGTTGCATACGTGTAGACGCGACAAAACTCTACCACAGAGCTGAAAAAATGACACGGGTGTGGTGGTTGCCCGCCGGATAGCTATACGCCTTCAGGTATTGTACAGTCCCAACACGGGCTTCAGCCGGTCTCTTGACAGGATCACCCTTGCGGGAGCAGGAGCGGAGCACAGTTTTCGCCGGATTACCAGCCTGGCGGGTCGTTCCGGCCAGGCACGAACTGGCTGTAATCGGCTGTACAGGTGTTGAATAACAAGAAGAGACTAAACTCATGGTTCCAGAACGTAAATTAATGGCAGTCATGCTGACCTGTTTGCTGGCCCAATCGCTGCTCGGGACGATGCAATTGACCGCCGCTGAATCGGTGGCGGGAGATGACGCTGTTCCCGGGTACACACAAGCGCAGTTTACCCGGGGCGAAGGTATCTACGCCGAACGTTGCGCTTCCTGTCACGGCAGGGAACTGGAAGGGTTCGGGCTGGTTCCCGGACTGGGTGGCGAATTATTTGCCGAGCGCTGGGTCGGCCGACCCCTTACCGACCTGCTGGCCGATATTCGGCGAATGCCACCGGGCGAAGAAAATACCCTGGCCGCTTCCGACCATGGGGAGTTGCTGGCATTTATCCTGGGTCGCAACGGAGTAGCGGCGGCAGACTCGCCGCTGGGCGTCGAGGCAGCCTGCCTGGAAAACCTGGTCATACCCGAATCAGGGGCGGCGATGCCGGTGGCAGCCCCGGCATCTTCCCTGAGGTACGCTACCAACGGTCCGATTGTTGCCAGCCCGTTGCTGGACAATCTTGCCCCGGTAACCGCATCGATGCTGCTGGATCCACCACCCCAGGACTGGCTGAACTGGCGAAGAACCCTGAATGCCTGGGGGCACAGCCCACTTGCAGGCATCAACCGGGATAATATCCAGGATCTGCAGCTGGCCTGGTCCTGGTCCTTGCCGGCGGGCGCCAACATGATGGTGCCGCTGGTCCACGATGGCGTTATGTTCACCTACAGTTTCGGCGACGTCGTGCAGGCTTTCGATGCTGCCACCGGAGAGCTGTTGTGGGGCTGGCAACGAAACCTTGACCCCGGACGTGTACCGGATTCAAAGAAGGGGCTGGCCATCGCTGGCGACAGCCTGATCGTACCTACTTCCGACATGCACCTCGTTGCCCTGGACATGAAAACCGGACGACTGCAATGGGACCACAAGGTGGATGTGGGTGACGAAACCGGCCACTGGTTCAAGAGCGCGCCGGTTATTGTCAATGACAAGGCTATCATCGGGCTGACCGGAAGACAGGCAGTGGAAGGCGGAGACTTCATCGTTGCCGTGGATCTGCAATCCGGCCGCGAAGCCTGGCGGTTCTGGACTGTTGCCCGCCCCGGTGAGCCCGGGGGCGATACCTGGAACGGACTGCCCCTGGAACAGCGCACCGGCGGGTCGGTCTGGATACCCGGCAGCTATGATCCGCAGCTGAACCTGGTTTATTTCGGTCCGGCACCGACTTATGACACGGAACGATTGCGGCCCCATCCGGATCGCCCGGGTTTGAACAACGATGCCCTCTACACCAACAGCACCGTGGCCCTGGACGCGGACAGCGGTCGCCTGGTCTGGCACTACCAGCATACCCGCAACGACCAGCTGGATCATGACTGGGCGTTCGAGCGGCAGATTATGGAACTGCCGGTTAACGGGGAGTTGCGCAAAGCCGTGGTCACCGGGGGCAAGCTGGGAATCTTTGAAGCCATGGACGCGGCGACGGGAGAATACCTGTGGTCCGTTGACCTGGATATGCAGAACGTGATCGCCGAGATCGATCCGCGCACCGGTGCCAAGATTCCTTACGCCAATGCCGTGCCTGCCCTCGATGCCGAGTTGACCCAGTATTCACTGCCGGGCATCTGTCCCGACTGGCTGGGCGCCCGTAACATGCAGAGTGCCGCCTACAACCCGGCAACCAGACGGCTGTTCATCCCCCTGTCGGACACCTGCCTTGACGATGTCACCGGCCAGCGCTGGCAGAAATTTCCGGATCCTTCCACCGACGGGACTTACGGGATCATTGTCGCCCTGGACCTGGAGACCCGCGAGGCGGCCTGGACAGTCCGCCAGCCCGGCCCACAGGCTGCCGCCAACCTGACTACCGATGGTGGCCTGCTGTTTATCGGTTCGGTAGACCGCTGGTTCAAGGCCCTGGATCAGGATACCGGCGAGGTACTGTGGCAGCGGCGCCTGGACAACGCGGTCAATTCCTACCCGGTAACCTACGAGGTAAATGGCAGGCAGTATATTGCCGTAGCCACCAACTCGGGTGGTATTCACACCCGTACCATGCGGGCTGCAGCCGGCATCACGCTGCCCCCGGAAGGTGCGACCCTGTGGGTTTTTGCGTTACCTGACCGCTAGGGGCCCTGGTTCTGCTGCCAGCCACTGCCATGGCGTAGTGACAGTGCCGCCGGCACCAGCGGCTTGGCGGTGAGCATGCGGCTCCACGCATGACGGCTGCACACATCATGATCGGCAGGGTCGTGGTGCTGCCGCGGTGATTCCTGGCCAGCGCCCTGCCAGAGGCGGGGCCGGGTTGCGTTTGACCGGCACGTTCGCGATGATAGGGTAGCCTGACGCGAACGACCCTGCGGGGTATCCGGAGTTTGCCAGGCATGCCCCGCCAACACGAACAACGCACAATCAGGAACAGTCAGGAACAGGACAACCACAGGACTCCAAAAGGACGCAAAAAAGGACAATAAAATGAAACTAATCAAGCCATTCAGACTCTTCGCCCTGCTGCTGGCCGGACTGTTCTCAGCCGGTACACTGGCGCAGAATACAACGCCGCCGATGACGGCACTGGCTGAAATCGCCGGTATCGTTTCCTCCATCAATCACTTCCCCACGGATGCCGACAAGGCGCGGCTGATGGTTTTCGCGGAAAACGAAAATTACCCTCCGGGTTTGCGGGACATGGCCACCACTGTGGCTTCAATCAGTCATTCCGCCACGGCTGAGGGCAGGGAGGCAATGGCCCGGGTCATCGCCGATGAGCAGGTTCCCGAAAGTGCCAGGGAACTTGCGCGGATTATCAGCGCTCTGAACCATACAGCCTCTGATGCCGACAAGGCCAAACTCGAGATGCTGTTTCCCTGAGGACTGATTCAGGCCCCGACGCAGCGCTGTTGATTCACGCATGAGCAGCCCCTTTACCCTGGAGTCCGGATCTTCCCCCTGCCTGGTTCTGCATGGCGACTGGACGCTGGAGAATTACCAGGGCCTGGTGAAGGCCACGGCATCCCTCAAGGCCCCGGTCAGTGCCCTGGACGCCCGTGGCATGACCGCGCTGGATACGGCCGGCGCAACGGTTCTTCTGGGTATTCTCGGAGCAGACCGGCTGGGTCAGCTGACCCCGGCAGCCAGGGGTCTTTCCGATGAACGCAAAGCCCTGCTGCTGTCCGTGGCCCGGGCCGTGGCCAGCCAGCAGCATAAATCCGTAGACGGCGGCTGGCGCCCCGGCGACGGCCTGGCTTATTTCGGCAGGCAGGTTACCTCACAGTGGCAGCAGGGATTGCAGCTGTTGAGCTTCCTCGGCCTGACCCTGGTGACCCTGGTGAAGCTGCTGCCGCAGCCGGGACACTGGCGCATCACGGCACTGATCGCGCAGATGCAGCAGACGGGACTGAATGCTGTGCCCATCGTCGTGTTGCTGAATTTCCTGGTAGGCGCGGTGGTCGCCTTCCTGGGTGCCACGGTGCTCGTTGAATTCGGTGCCACGATTTATACCGTGGATCTGGTTGCCTACGCGTTCATGCGTGAACTGGGCGTGATGCTGGCGGCAATTCTACTGGCCGGGCGCACCGCCAGCGCGTTTACCGCCCAGATCGGCTCCATGAAGATCAACGAAGAACTGGATGCTTTACGGGTACAGCGTCTCAGTGCCATTGAACTGCTGGTGATTCCCCGGGTACTGGCTCTGCTTGTCGTCTTGCCTATTCTCACCTTTCTTGCCATGCTCGCGGGCATGGCTGGAGGCGCCGTGGTGGCCAGAGCTTCCCTGGACATTTCGTTTGTCCGGTATATTGGACTGATTCAGGAAATACCCATCAGACACCTGTTGCTTGGCATCAGCAAGGCACCCTTTTTTGCCGTGGTGATCGCGTTGATCGGTTGCCTTGAAGGATTCAAGGTGGCCGGCAGTGCCCAGTCAGTGGGTGAGCATACGACCAGCAGCGTGGTGCAGGCGATATTCGCGGTCATCCTGCTGGATGCCATTGCCGCCCTGTTTTTCATGGAGATGGGCTGGTGAACACGGGCAGTGACGGGCAGGCAACGGTGGACACGGTTATCCGGGTCAAGGGACTGTGCAACCGTTTCGGCAGCAACGTGGTCCACGAGAACCTGGATCTTGATGTCAATCGCGGCGAGATCCTGGGCGTGGTAGGTGGATCGGGCAGTGGCAAATCGGTTCTGCTGCGATCCATCGCCGGGTTGCGGCAGCCGGATGCCGGCACGGTTACCCTGGCCGGTGGTTCCGGTGACGTGGAACGTCATATCGGGGTGCTGTTCCAGCGGGGCGCGCTGTTCTCGTCGCTGACTGTCCTGGAAAATGTCGCCCTGCCACTGATCGAGCTGGCCGGACTGCGCCGCCAGGAAGCCAACGGGATTGCCAGGGTGAAACTGGCCCTGGCCGGCCTGCCGGCCCATGCCGGCGACCTGTGGCCGGCAGACCTTTCCGGTGGCATGATCAAGCGGGCGGCCCTGGCCCGGGCACTGGCACTGGATCCGCAGATCCTGTTCCTGGACGAGCCCACGGCGGGCCTTGATCCCATCGGGGCGGCGGCATTCGACCAGTTGCTGATTACCCTGCGTGATGCGTTCAGGCTGACCGTGTTCCTGATTACCCATGATCTTGATACCCTTTACACGGCCTGCGACCGGGTGGCGGTGCTGTCGCAGAAAAAGGTGCTGGTGGCCAGTACCCTGGATGTTGTTGCCGGTACCGACGATCCCTGGATTCAGGACTATTTTCACGGGCCGCGTGGTCGCGCCGCCTACCTGGACGCCAGCCGCCCCTGAGGATTCCGTCGGATACCCAATGGGGGCATCGCCCGGAACTGGATAAGTTGCCGGCATCAGAGAACCGTTATGGAAACACGAGCACACTACATTCTGGTTGGCCTGTTCACGATTGTTGCCGGTGCCGGCGCGCTGCTGTTTGCACTGTGGATGACCGGTGCCGGCGCGGCACGGGAGGTCAATACCTACGACGTGCTGTTTCGTGAACCGGTGTCCGGGCTGTCAGTGGGCAGTCCCGTGCAATACAGCGGAATCCGAGTCGGTGAAGTGGATCAGCTGTCCCTGGACCCCAGGGATCCGCGAATCGTCCTGGCCCGGATCGAAGTGCTGGCCAGCGTACCGGTGAAGGTCGATACCGTGGCCCGACAGACCCTGCTGAATATAACCGGCGCTTCGGCAATCGAGCTGAGTGAGGGGCTGCCGGAGAGCCCGAACCTGGCCGCATCCGCCGGCAATGTGCCGGTGATCGAGGCCACGCCCTCGTCACTTTCCCAGTTGCGGGTAACCAGCGAAGAGCTGCTGGTCAGTGCCTCGTCCCTGCTGGAGCGCGCCAATCAGCTGTTTTCCGATGAAAACGCCCGGCGCGTATCCCAGGTTCTGGACGATGTGGATACGATAACGTCGGTGCTGGCCGAACAGCAGACCAATCTTCGTGTCGGTCTGGAAGGACTGGCCGAGAGCAGTCGATCGCTCAGCGATCTGCTGCGCCGGGCGGACGATCAGCTTGCCCGCTATGAAGAGCCGGTGCTTGGCGGCCTGGCGACTGCCGTCGATGACCTGCGGCAGATCAGTCGCCAGCTGGACGTGCTGGTGGCCGACAGCACGCCGGCGATTACGGCGGGTATGCAGGGTATCGCGGAGCTCGGTCCGGCAATCAGGGACCTGCGCAGTATCCTGGTGAATATCGACACCATGACCCGACAGCTGGCTGATGATCCGGCAGGTTTCGTCCTCGGCAGCGACAATATCCAGGAATACCGGCCATGAAAAAGTACTTGCTGCTGGTAGCGGTGCTGTGTTCAGCCTGCAATGTTCTACCGGAACGCGAGCCCGTGGCCCTGTACCGGCTGCCCCCGCCACTGCTGGAAAACTCCGCCACCGGGACGTTGCTCTCCGCCCTGCGCATTGATCGGCCGGTGACCAGTGAGGCGCTGGCCGGCAACCGGCTGTTGATACTGACCGGGGACAACCAGTTTCAGGCGTTCGCCGGCATGCGCCTTGCGGCACCTGTACCCCTTTTGTGGCGCGACTGGTTGGTGGATGCCTTCTGGCGGGACGGCCGCACAGCCGGGCTCAGTGTTGCCAGCCAGGGACTGCGGGCGCCCCTGGAACTGGGCGGCGTGTTGCGCTCGTTTCATGTGGACCTGACCGGCGCGCAGCCGGCGGCGGTAATCGAGTTCGATGCAACGCTTATCGATACGGTAAACCGCCAGATCGTTGCCAGTCGCCGGTTCGAAACGCGACGGGTCATGACCGTTGTCGAACAGTCCGCAGCGGTGACTGCCCTGGGACTGGCTGCCAGCCAGCTGGTTGTCGAACTGATCGACTGGGTAGTGGGCCAGGGGACAACCGGGGAAAGTTGATGGGCAACTGGACCGGGCAGCGGGCTATCAGCAATACCGCCGTTTCGGCTGCGGCCAGGAACAGTCGATCACGGCCCGGGACTGATAAGGATTGACATCATGTCGCTGAATAAAATATCCGCAGTGCTGCTGCTTTTGTCGGTACTGTCTCCGGCGCTACCTGCCGCGGACAATGCCCCCATGGACGACGAGATCGATTACCTGATAGATGCCATCGCCGGGAATCGATGCACCTTTATCCGCAACGACCGGGAACTGGGCCGCAGGCAGGCCAGGCAACACCTGCGGTCCAAGGTGCGACTGAATGAGCACCTGATAGACAGCACGGAGGATTTTATCGAGAAAATTGCCAGCGCCAGTGCCACCACCGGTAAACCCTATCAGATAGCGTGCCGCGGCCAGCCGGTGGCAACTGCCAGGGCATGGTTCACGGCACGCCTGCTGGAATACCGTCAGGGCACATCACGCTGACAACGGGAGCCGCCGGTCAATGGTGTCGCCAGTGGCGGTGGCCGGCCAATCGGCCTGGGTCCCGGCATCCGCTTACTCGAAACTGGTGATGGCCATGGCATTGATTTCGTTGTTTTCAAATACCTTTTCATCCAGCCTGCCGGCCACGTGGACAAAGTCGCCGACATGAAGCTGCTGGTAGCCGGTATCGTCCATGGGGTTGTAATCCAGGAAGGCCGTTTCCACTTCCAGTACGTTGGCGCCGGTATCCAGGAGAAATTCCGTACCGTCAATGTGGGTAATCGTGCCTGACAGGCTGTACCAGGTCCCTTCTTCCTGGAATTCCGGGTTGGCAATGCCGTAAGACCAGTCAAGGGCATCTTCTTCGTCCATGGGCTGGGCGAAATACTTGGCCTGCCTTTCCTGAACATAGACGCTGCGCGCTTCTATTTTCCGGGTTTCGAACAGGTCATCGTCCAGCACTCCCCGCACGGTAACCGTTTCGCCGGGACTGATCATGCGGGCTTCGTTGAACGCATCCCAGTCGTCCATCTCAACGATTATCGAGCCGGTGCCGTAATCCAGGGTAAAGGTATCGCCGATCTGCGCAACGACAGTTCCACCCACGATGATGGATGCGTCATCGCCAGCACTCAAATCGGGCTGCTGGGCGTGTGATAATGGCATGAACGTTCCAATTAATATCCCAAGAGCAACGGCTGTATGCTTTTGACCAGGTGTTCGCTGTCGAATTTTCATCGGCATCCTCCTCTTTATCCAATTACGTTTTCGTCAACTACAACGAACTGGATTGGCGGAGGTTCCAGCTGCAATGCACGGGCAGGGAGAAAACCCGGTCAATACGCGGTCTCTCAGTGCCCGGTGTGTCGGTTTCCGGTACTGCCCAGCGATTGGATGACCTCCGGGTGAAACGGGTGATCGGCCTCGGCAGTCCGCCAGGCTTCATCAAGTTGCTGCAGATAGCGTTGTGCCGTCTGCTGATCATTTGCCGCCGCCGCGGCCCGTGCCGCGCCAAGCAGCATGTTGGTGCGCCCACGGTAAATGGTCAGTCCTTGCTGAAACTGTTCCAGTGCCAGCCTGGCGCTGCCCCATTCCAGCAGGACTTCGCCCAGCAGCTCGCGGGTGGGTTTCACCGGCCGGGGCGGAATACCGATGAGAGTCACCGGCTGCCGGCTGTTCATTTCCAGGTTGACCTGGATTGATTCCCTGAGCAGCGCCAGTCCCGGTTGGTAGTTGCCCGTGGCGACTTCGACAAGGCCGGCGATCTGCAGCCTGGCGATATCCGCTTCGGTGGCAGCGCCGGCAGCCAGGTCGTCAAGCACCGCCAGTGCTTCCCGGGCCAGATCAAGATCACCACCGCGGACTGCACCCAGGCCCACGGCGGTCCACAGGTTGACATGGCGCAGGTCATGTTCCCTGGCCAGGTCGGCCAGTTCCGGGGCCTGCTGCCATTGTTCGAGATCGATGATCCAGCGGGCGAAGGTGTCCGCCAGCGGCGCCGCGATTTCCGGCGCACCGCCACTGGCATGAAAATCCTGCAGTATTCGCTGGCGAATACGCTGGGCCTCGCTGCCCAGGCCGGCCTGGAGATAGCCGTAGTTGGCAAAGCGCAGCAGGTGACCGTAATTATGATCGTTCAGGTCCTGCAGCTGCCAGTCATGCTGTTCCACCCAGGCCATGGAGGAGTCGAAGGCCCGTCGATTGGCTTCCGCGGTTTCCAGCCACATGCCGTGCTGAATATAGTAGTGCGACGGGATGTGCAGCGCTTCCGCCGCCTCGATGTCCAGTTGCTCCAGGTTGTTCACGGCAATGACGCCCAGGTCGGTATTCACCGGATCGTCGGTACTCTGAATCAGGTAGCGGTTAGCGCCGGGATGGCGGGGATTGACGGCCAGCACCTCGAGTGACAGGGAGGCCATCAGGGAGCGGGTCTGTTCGCGGGTGTACTCCGGCAGGTTGATGCGCATCAGCGACAGGGCATACCAGGCCTTTGCTTCGACGTCGTCAGGGTAGCGGGCACTCAGGCGCCTCATGGCATCGGCATAGGCCTCCTGGCGTTCCTGGAAAGTCCCCTGGCCGAACAGCACTTCCACGGCGTCAAGGTAAGCCCGCTCCCGTGGATTGCGTGCCCTGGCTGCGCGGGTCGCCGGGTCCGGACCGAGACGGTTGAGAACCGCCCTGGCCTGGTCCGGGCGATGGATTCGCCAGATCGTGCGGTGATTGTTCATTGCTTCGCCCCAGTAGGCCATGACGAAATCCGGCTCCAGTTCCTGGGCGGCTCGGAAATGCCTTTCCGCGTCTTCGAACATATGCAGGTGCATGGCCGTCACGCCCTCGAGAAAGTGCTGTCGGGCGGGTCCGGTAATGGCAGTCGGGAAATCGATTCCCCAATAGGCCGCCGGTTGCGCGGCAGCCGGCCCGGAAAAGGACAGCGCCAGCGCCAGGAGGGCGAAACCGGCCATAGCCCGGAAGAATTGCGGTAGTGGCGCTCCGACCGTTGCTGTTGTTGTCATTATCATGGTCTCCTGATATGCGGTGCTGCCAGCCTGACTGCCCGGCAACGCGGAATTTCCCCCGTACAATAACGCAGGACGATGGGGCGAACGCAGGACGATGGGGCGGTTCAGGATTGACGACTGAAGCGTGGAACCCGCTGGCCGTCCACGACTACCGACTCCAGAAACATGTCCAGGGGCCGCACCCAGAGACCCCGGTCGCCATACAGGGGCCGGTAGACCACCAGCAGTTCCTCGGTTTCACTGTGCCTTGCCACGCCGATGACCTGGTAGGCGCCACCTTTGTAATGACGGTATTCGCCCGGTTCCACGCTGGTTGCTTGCTCTGTCTGCACCGTTGCCCCTGTCGATGAAGATGCCTGGTTCGTCCTGTCTTCCCGACACATGTTACGCCACCTGGCCACCCGGTGGAATCCCGGCGGGCAGGCCGGGCCGGACCTCCCTAAACCCCCAATAAATACAGGGTTTCTGCCGATGAAGCGTGCAGACCCGGAAAAGATAATCTGCTAGAATCCCGCGTCTTTCGGGTCTTCTGTACAGTGGCTATACGCTTACTGGCGGATTCGCGGGGGCTGATTCCCGCAATACCCGACTGATTGCCGTTTACGTCGTCCCGCCTGGCCAGTTTTCTATCGCCAGCAGTCTGCCAGCATTACAGCCTCGCTCAGGGCGCAGCGGACACTGCGGGCGGCCGGTCACAGCGAAGCGAGTACACAGGATCGAATATGGAGTTGGTCGAAGAACAGCTGGAAGAACATCATCTTGACGAACGTCAGGTGCAGGACGTGGTTGTCCGTTTCGCCGGGGATTCGGGTGACGGAATGCAGCTGACGGGCACGAATTTTACCCAGGCGACAGCCCTGCACGGCAACGATCTGTCCACCTTCCCCGATTTTCCCGCGGAAATTCGTGCCCCGGCGGGAGCAACGTTCGGCGTGTCGGCGTTTCAGATCTATTTCGGCGCCAACGATATCACCACCGCCGGCGATGCCATCGACGTCCTGGTGGCAATGAACCCGGCTGCGCTGGTGACCAACCTGCCAAACCTGATTGACGGTGGACTGATAATCGTCGATTCAGGCGCATTCACCGCCAAGAATCTGGCCAAGGCCAAGTACCAGCAAAGCCCGCTGGAAGATGGTTCCCTGAGCGAGTACCGGGTGCTGGATATTGATATTTCCAAGCACGTACTGGCAGCGGTGGAACCCTATAACCTGGGCCACAAGGCCGCACTGCGGTGCAAGAACATGTGGACACTGGGACTGGTCATGTGGCTTTTTGACCGGGATCGTGCCGCCACTATAGAAGGGCTGAAAAAGAAATTTGCCCGGCAGCCGGAGATTGCCGAAGCCAATATTGCGGCCCTGAATGCAGGACATGCATTCGGTGAGACCGCGGAACTGCCCTCCGGAATTCATGTCTACAAGATCCCCAAGGCGAAGGTTGCACCCGGTACCTACAGAAACGTCACCGGAACCACCGCTCTTGCCTGGGGGCTGATTGCCGCCGGTGAACTGGCTGACATTGATATACTGTTTGCATCCTATCCCATCACGCCGGCGTCAAATTTATTGCACGAGCTGTCCAACCGGAAGAACTTCCGCGTCAACACCTTCCAGGCTGAAGACGAAATCGCCGCTGCCTGTGCCGCCATCGGCGCGTCGTTTGCCGGCAGTCTCGGCGTCACTTCCAGTGCCGGTCCGGGAATCGCCCTGAAAGCAGAGAGTATATCGCTGGCCGCCGCCACCGAATTGCCCCTGGTAGTGGTCAACACCCAGCGGGGCGGACCCTCCACCGGGCTGCCCACCAAGACAGAGCAGTCTGACCTTAACATGGCGCTTGGGGGCAGGCATGGTGATACGCCGATAGTCGTCATTGCCGCCAGCAGTCCGACGGACTGTTTCGACGTGGCGATCGAAGCGGCCCGGCTGGCCATCAAGTACATGACTCCGGTCATGCTGTTGTCCGATGGCTATCTCGCCAATGCCGCCGAACCCTGGAAAATTCCTGACGTCAGTTCGTTAAAGCCATTCCCGGTAAGCCATCAGCAACCGGTTGAGAACTTCTTGCCGTCACTGCGTGATCCGGAGACCCTGGCGCGTGCCTGGGCCAGGCCTGGCACCGCCGGACTGGAACACCGTATCGGCGGTATCGAACGAAGTTTTGATACCGGGGATATCTCCTACGAACCTGCCAATCACCAGAAAATGACAGACCTGCGCAGGGATAAAATTGCCGGTATCGCCGAGGATATTCCTGTTCAGGAAGTTACCCTCGGTGAACCCGGCGGCAAGCTTGCCGTGGTCGGCTGGGGATCCACTTTCGGCGCCATCCACCAGGCTGTCAAACGCTGCCGAGCGGAGGGACTGGACGTTGCCCATATCCAGATACGCTATCTCAGCCCGTTGCCCCGAAATCTTGGCGAACTGCTGAGCGGATACGAAAAGATCCTGGTCCCCGAGATGAATACCGGGCAACTGGTGAATCTGCTGCGGGCCGAATACCTGGTTGCAGCAGATGGTCTCAGCAAGGTTTCAGGACAACCGTTCAAAATTGGTGAAGTCATGGCGGCCATCCACCGGGAATTCGAGGAGGACAGGTAACAGATGAACCAGGCGTTACCCAAGCTTACACTGAAAGATTATGCTACTGACCAGGAAGTCCGGTGGTGCCCCGGATGTGGCGACTATGCAATTCTGAAAACCGTGCAGAAGCTGATGCCGGAACTCAACGCACCGAGGGAGAACCAGGTCTTCGTTTCCGGAATCGGGTGCTCATCCCGATTCCCTTACTACATGAAAACCTACGGTTTTCACAGTATTCACGGCCGGGCGCCGGCCATTGCCACCGGTGTGAAACTGGCAAATCCCGATCTTGACGTGTGGGTAATAACAGGAGACGGAGACGGTTTCAGCATCGGCGGTAATCATATGCTGCACGTGTTACGCCGGAACATCGACCTGCAGATCCTGTTGTTCAACAACGAGATTTACGGACTGACCAAGGGACAGTATTCCCCCACGTCGAAAAAAGGCACCAGGTCTCCTTCATCACCCGGCGGATCGATCGACATACCTCTCTCTCCCTGTGAAGTCGCTCTGGCTGCCGGAGCGACGTTTGTCGCCCGTTCAATCGATACCGAGGCCAGGCACCTTGCACCCTGCATACGTCGCAGCTACGAGCACAAGGGTGCCGCGTTCGTGGAAATCCTGCAGAATTGCCCTATCTACAACGATGGCGTGTTCGAGCAGGTCAAGGACAAGAAAACCGCGGCCGACAGCCGAATCGAAGTTGAGCACGGCAAACCCCTGGTATTTGGTGTCGATGGCCAGAAGGGCATACGACTCAATACCAGGACTCTGTCCCTTGAGGTGGTGGAACTCAACAGGGAGGGTATCGACCGCAATGACCTGCTGGTACACGACGAGGGCAACCGGGTAATCGCCCAACTGCTCAGCACCATGTCCGGACCGGAGTTTCCGGTTGCAGTAGGCGTGCTTTACAGTGAACGCAAGGATGGTTACGTGGAAGAGACCGTGGAACAGCGGGAGACTGTCCGCAGTCGTGAAAAGGGCGACCTGGAAGAGTTGCTGCACAGCGGCAATACCTGGCAGGTTGGTCAGGCAGGGTAAGCACGACAATCCGCTCCGGGGGAATTCACTGTACGGCAATGACAGTAAATTACAGATTTGCTAGTCTGACTGGCGTCCGCGCGGCAAACAGCCGGTAGCCGGAACCCTCCAGGCAACAGGGAGCTCCGCAACGACGGCGCCGCATTCCCATGACGGAGATTGCTATGGCAGATAACAAAAAAAACAGGAACGCCAGCGACGATTCGCCTGTCGACCCGGTTCGACGCACACTGCTGAAAAGCGCGGGACTGGCAGGAGCCGCGGTGGCCAGTGTCGGCGCAGCCGGCCAGGCGGTTGTGGTGGAAAGCGACGCCGCCAGGGCGAGTCGTCCCCGCAGCCGCGAAGCGCTGGAGGTGCTGACCGCTGCCGAAGCGGAGACGCTGGAAGCGATCACCGATCGTATTATCCCATCGGATGACAACGGTCCCGGGGCTCGGGAAGCCAGGGCGGTGCACTACATCGATCGCTCCCTGGCGGCGGACAATGCCGCCTTCCGTTCCAATTACGCTTCCGGGCTGGCGGCCCTTGACGATTTCGCCCGCAAGCTTCGCGGTCAGCCGTTTCACCTGCTCTCGGCAGAACTGCAGGACAGTATCCTGGTCACCGTTATCGAGGGCCAGGTTCCTGGCTTTAATCCCAGCGGTGGCGGTTTCTTCGATATGGTCAGGAACCACACTATCGAAGGCACTTTCAGTGATCCCTACTATGGTGGTAACCACGATTTTATCGGCTGGGATCTGTTGCGTTACCCGGGAGTCCGCATCGGGGCTTCAGAGAGCGAGGTCGCGCTGGGTGGGCGGCTGGCACCTGCTCACCAGTCTGCTTACGACATCCCGACCTTCACCAAGATCATAGCGACGACCGGGAGGCGCGGCGATGGCAATTAATTTACCAGGCACCGACGTGGTCGTAGTGGGACTGGGGGCGGCCGGTGGTGTCGCTGTACTGCCTCTTACCCGGGCTGGTCTCGACGTTGTCGGCCTGGAGGCGGGCGGCTGGCTGAGCACCAGGGACTTCGCCCCGGACGAGTTGCGCAATAACAAGAGGAACTGGCCGCAAACCGTGCAGAAAGCCGCTCGGGAAGCGCCCACGGTTCGAGGCAACGCCAACAGTACGGCAAGCCAGGGTGGCCACCCGATGATGAATGCCGTGGGTGGTACCAGTATGCACTACTGGGCCCAGAGCTGGCGACTCAACCCCTGGGACTTCAAGGTGGTGAGCGAAACAACCCGCCGCTATGGCGCGTCAAAAATTCCAGCTGAATCCACCGTCGAGGATTGGCCGTTGGACTATAACGAGCTGGAACCTTACTACGATATGGTGGAACGAACGGTTGGGATATCAGGAAAAGCGGGAAATATCCAGGGCCGGATCGACAATCGCGGTAATATATTCGAGGGACCAAGGCAGCGGGAATACCCCATGAAGGCGCTGCGCAGTTCCCCCTTTACCGACTTGATGGGCGGCACGGCCCGTAAGCTTGGCCTCAATCCGTTTCAGGGGCCGGCGGCTATCGCCACGGAACCCTACGACGGTCGATCACCGTGCCTCTATCACGGCTTCTGTAACAAGGGCGGCTGCCACGTGCAGGCCAAAAGTTCGACGGCTTTCACCACGGTCCCCAAGGCCATGGCAACGGGAAACCTTGATATCGTTACTCATGCCAGGGTGACCAGGATCGTCGTCAGCGACAGCGGCAGGGTAGCCGGCGTTGAATACCTGCGTGGCAACGAAGTTTATTTTCAGCCGGCGGAAGCTGTATTGCTGGCCAGTTACGCCTACGAAAACACCCGGCTCCTGCTGTTGTCAAAATCCAGCGCCTTCCCCAACGGCCTGGCCAACAACAATGGCCAGGTAGGTCGACATTACCTGTCTCACCACCAGGGCGCGCCGGTAACGGCCCTGTTTCCCGACGATTTGAAAAACTGGTATGGCTTGCCGGCCCAGGGCGTGGCAGTGGACGAATATGCCGACGACAACTTTGACCATGCCGGGGTGGACTTCATTGGTGGCGCCAATCTCTGGGTGCATACCGATCGGCGCCCGATGTCCGCGGCGCGCATGGGCACTTTCAACCTGGTTTCGCGAAACTGGGGGTCAGAGTGGAAAAAGTTCATCATGGAAAACGCCGATCGCACCAATACTGCCTATATTCAGAAAACCACGCTGCCTTACGCGCACAATTACCTTGACCTGGACCCCACGGTAAAAGATCCGCTGGGCCTGCCGGTAACCCGGATAACGGCACGCTACGGTACCAATGAATTGAAGATTGCCGGGTTTGCCCAGGAAAAAATGGAGCAGTGGTACCTGGAGGCCGGCGCCATTCGCGTAGTTCGCAGTGGCCTGGGCAGCGTCATGGGCGCCAGCACTCATGCTTACGGAGGGACCCGTATGGGTGACAACCCGGAAACCAACGTCGTCGATCGCTGGGGTTTCGCCTACGAAGCACCGAACCTCGGCATACTGGGAGGCTCGGTGATGGGTACCAGCGGCGCCAGGAACCCCACGCTGACCGTGCAGGCCCTGGCCTGGCGGACCGCTGAACGCCTGGTCGATAACTGGCGCTCCATCACCTCGTAGTTCCTACCGGTAACCGGTGAATCTGCCAGTTCGCTTGCCCGCGCAGATCGCCGGATTCGCCCCTGAGTAATGGCCATCGGAACTATCCGCGCCGACTGCCCGATGGACGGAATTTTCCAGGCTGGAAAAAGTGAATTTGCCGGATCCGCCAGCGCCTAATCCTGTCGTCCACGACAGGAACCGCCAAGGGCTGGAAACCGCCCCGGACAATCAATTTCAAGTCACTGAATTTGTGCTTAAATAATCGAACCAGGGCAACCCCTTGAAGGCCCCGGTCTGCCGCGGGTTTCGGCTTGACAGGCCCTGGTCTAAGTGGTTACATCGTGCCTCCGCCTTAACAAGAATGTAAAGTACTTCCAGAAGGGTAAAACTATGAAAATAAAAGGGCTGCTCGTAGCAATTGCAGTAATCATTGCCGGGTATTTTCCGGCGGACCGGGAAACCGGGCAAGCTCCCAACGTGGCATACGCCGCAGAAGCCGGTGACAATATTCCCCGAACACCCAGCGGCAAGCCTGACCTCAACGGCATCTGGCAGGTATTGATGAATGCCAACGACAACCTGGAACCGGCGCCACCGAAAGCAGCCTACCAGCTGGTGCCAGGCGACTTTGTTCCGGTGCCCGCACCGGAAGTCGTGGCGCTGGGTGCAGTAGGTGCGGTACCGGCCACCTTCGGTGTCGTGGAAGGAGGAACTATCCCCTATCGTGCGGACGCGCTGGCCCGGCGTAATCAGAACCGGGAAAACTGGCTTACCAGCGATCCGGAGATCAAGTGCTATATGCCAGGTGTTCCCCGGGCTACTTACCTTCCGCATCCCTTCCAGATTTTTCAGAGCGAGAGTGCATTCTTTATTGCCTATTCTTTCGCCGGCGCCGTGCGCAACGTGTTTCTTGAAGACCCCGGACCTGCTCCCCTGGATTCCTGGATGGGCCAGTCCTTCGGCTACTGGGATGGTGATACCTGGGTGGTGGAAGTCACCGGTCTTGACGACCGGACCTGGTTCGACCGGGCCGGCAACTACCATTCCTACGAATTGAAAGTGACCGAGCGCTACACCATGGTCGACGAAAACGTCATCGAGTACGAAGCCACCATGGAAGATCCCCAGGTGTTCACCCGCCCCTGGACAATCAGCATGCCGCTTTACCGGCGTCTCGAGGAAGGTTATGAACTGCCGCAGTTCAAGTGTGTCGAGTTTGTCGAGGAACTGATGTATGGAAGGTTTCGCAAAGGTGGCGAGTTTGAACAGCAACTGCGGGAAGAAATGGCCGAAGAGCTTAATCAGTAGGCTTAACGGCAGCTGAACGCATGCCCCGGGGAGTTCCCGTCTTGGTATTTCCCCGGGGCTTTATATACAATGGCCGTTGTCTGGTCGCAAAACGCTTTCGCAATGCTGCGCACTCGTTTAGATTCAGGATTAGCCTGTATTAAAATAAATCGGTACTATTAAACAGTTCTTAAAACATGAGCATTCCAGTGGGCGGTCCGGCAAGAAAGACCCTGTCGGCCAGCCCGGGACAAGAGAGAGAAGGGGTAAGTCTATGAAAATCAAGTTACTTGCAGCAGCCGCTATCGCCGCGGCCGGTGTCCTCGCCCTCGAGACACCTGCCACAGCGCACCACGCTTTTTCTGCTGAGTTTGACGCGAACCTGCCTGTAAGACTGGGGGGGCCGATCACCCGTGTAGAATGGATCAACCCTCACACCTGGATTCACCTGGACAACAATGATCCGGAAAGCACCGAGGATCCAGGTCCGTGGATGGTAGAGGGCGGTACGCCAAACACCCTGCTGCGTCGGGGCATTAATCGCAACTCCCTGCAGCTTGGCACCGAGATCGTTGTTACCGGCTACCAGAGTAAAGATCGTCTGTGCGAGCCGACCTGCCGTGCCAATGGCCGCGACATCACGTTTCCGGATGGCCGCAAACTGTTCATGGGCTCTTCCGGTACTGGTGCGCCCCGTGATGGATCCGATCCCACTGCTAACTAGAATCTGCTGAATGCAGGCAGATCGGGCCCCCGATCTGCCTGAACACGATCAAGCTGGATTGCCAGGGCCCACTCCGCTACGGCGGGGTGGGCCTTTGTTTTATCTGGAATTCCCCGGACTGGCACACGGGTGCGCAGCCAGGGGCAGGAAACCCGAAGAGAGCCCGGCAATGACCAGGGGCCACTGCGCCGCGCATGGGGTCAGGGTACGATTTCCGGAAACGTGGAGGACACCGGGTCCAGTTCCCGATCGTATTCCACGCTGCCGCTGAAGACCGTCGAGTTGTAGTAGAAGCCGGCGGTGTAGAGCCTGACCTCGATATCCCGGCCACTGCGGTTCTCCCAGAACCAGCCATGAATTCCAGTGAACGGAGCGTGGTAGCTGCCGGTACTGGCAGCCGCGGTCCCCTGTGCAAAACTCTCGGCGTAGTCCTCCCCGAGACCGGCTGGCTCGGCGTGCATATCGAAGTAGAGCTCGTCATCGGCCTCCCAGCTGAACACCAGGGGAGCGTCCACATCCATGCTGTACTTGTATTCGACCGACTGAAAAGGCTCCAGGTAGAACTCGACGAAGTCAGTGCGATGGGGCTGAAGCCGGGTTTCCAGGGGCTGTTCTTCACCGGTGGACAGTCCCGTGATTCCCAGCAGCTGGCCAATTCGTAATGGATCGTAGCCGAATTCAGCCGGCAGGATGGCTGCAAACAGCACGACCAACGCGATTCCCGCCGCGGTGAGGCAGGCAGTCAACAGCGCCCTGGGCGACGGTGCCAGCCTGGGTTGCCCGTTGCTTTCCATGATATTTCCTTGCATTTAATCAGAGGTTTCTTAAAGGTAGACCGGGACGAGAAAGAAGGCCGCCAGCTGGTAGCCGGCCAGCAGAAAACCTCCCGTCATCAGTGCCGTGTTGGTAGTGAACGCATGCTGCAGGTAGCTGCTACTGGTTCGCCACGCACTGAGAAACAGGAAGATTGCGGACAACGCCAGAACCTGGCCGATTTCAACGCCGACGTTGAAGCTGAGAATATTGGTGACCAGTCCGTTGTCGGACAACTCGTATTCCTGCAGCTTGGTGGCCAGGCCCAGCCCGTGAAACAGGCCGAAAACGAAAACTGCAATCCGGGTGTCGGGCTGGAACGGCAGGAGTCTGAAGCCGCCGAGGTTTTCGAAGGCCTTGTAGACGATGGACAGCCCTATTACGGCATCGATCAGGTAGGCATTGACCTGCCAGTTGGCCAGTACCCCCGCCAGTAGCGTAATGCTGTGGCCAACGGCAAACAGCGTAACGTACTGCACGACGTGACGGGGTCGGTACAGGAAAAAGATTACGCCGGCGAGAAACAGCAGGTGATCATAGCCGGTCACCATGTGCTTCGCGCCCAGGTAAATGAAAGGCAGGATTGCCGGACCATCCACGCCCAGCACAAAATTTGCGTCGTCACTGGCTATGGTGTGAGCCAGGGCCGGGACCACGAACAACAGTCCGCCCAGGGCTACCAGCCAGCCGGTCGCTGGTGACAGCTGCCGCCGGCGCATCAGGGGTCTCCGCTGGGTTGACCGTCTTCCACGAACCGCGACACGATGTCCGGATTGTAGGACTGGTGGCAGGCTCGGCAGACGCTGTACAGCTGGGCGCCGGCCTGGAAAAAGTCCTCCTTGTGCCGACGCTGGGCAGCGTCCATCGCCATCAATCCGGCATCGACCATGCCCTCCGCGTAGATCATCCAGGCGTCTTCATCCTCGGCCCGTCCGGGGAGTGCCAGCAGGTTGCCGGATTCCGCCACCACGGCCGCCTGGGCGCGAACAAAGTCCCAGCCTTCGTCGGTGGTGGGATAGAGCTCTTCGTAGCCGGCGGCACTTTCTACCCAGCCGGCATTGTCCCACAGCGAATCCGCCGCGGGTTCCAGCACCAGGGTCATCAGCTCTGCCATGGGCAGGGTGGTATTGAAGCTGCCGCCGGACCCACTGACGTCAGAGGACTGCTCCGCTGGCGGTGAGCAGGCGACAAGAAGACTGGCGGCTGTTATCAGCAGCAGGCTCTCGAGGATTGAGCGCAGGGGAGTAGTCATATCGGGTGATTCCTCAGATTGCGGAACTGGTGGTGTTTTATCGACAACAATGCCGGTGACCGGGCATCTGTTCTGAAATTTAAGTATGATAGGCCTATTATTGGAGTTATTGGCGGAAAGTTAAACCCCGGATGATCAAGGAATCGTCAGTTAATCGCGTAGCTAGCGCCAGAGCGGGGCCATGGTCCCTCCTGCTGGTGCCAGTCCTGTTGCTGATGCTGGCAATGCCTGGCGCCAACGCCCAGTCCGGCGTTGACATTCAACGGACGCCGGACCGTGGCCTGCATCCGCGCCTGCTTCAGGATGACGCCGGTAATGTGCACCTGCTGTATTTCCGCAAGCGCAACAGCAACCCCCGTTCCCGGGAAGGCGATCTTTTTTATCGACAGTACGATGCAGCCTCGTTTGACTGGGGGCCGGCACGACGGGTATCCAGTCAGTCATTCAATCACGCCGACCCTATCTATCGCGCCAATTTCGCGGTGGACGGCGACGGTCGTGTCCACGTCGTCTGGTACCAGTCCAGGCCATCCCGGTTTTTCTATACCCGTTCCGATCCCGGACGCACTGCTTTCGAGCCGCGTCGCAGCCTGGTGGAAGTCAACCTGGAAGGTATCGATGCCGGTGCGGATATCGCCGCTTCCGGGTCCGGAGTTGTGGTCAGCTGGGCAGCCGGCGAGCTGGTCCGTGAGGACGAAAGAACCGTCTATGCCCGGATTTCCAATGATGGTGGCGAAACGTTTTCCCCGGAGTACGCCGTCGGCGATACGGGGCTGGGAGCCTGCGCCTGCTGCAGCCTGGCACTGGAGTACGAGAATCCCCATCGGTTCGTGGTCGCCTACCGCTCGGCCATCGACGGTATTGGCAGGCATATGCAGCTGTTGACCGTGGAGCAGTCTCCCGGGTCCGCGATCAGCACTGACTATGCGCCGCTGCATGACCTGCAGAAATGGGAGCTGTCGGCCTGCCCGGTCAGTACCAACGACATCGGCAGGGATTACCAGCAGCGCAACTGGCTGGTATTTGAAACGGAAAGCCGTATCGTGCAATTGAATCTCGATGCAGGCGGTGTTCCTGCGCGGGTCGCAGAACCGGCCACCCGGACCCGCCAGAAAAATCCGGCGATTGCGTTCAGCAGTGACGGCTACAAGCTTATCGCCTGGGGTGAGGGGGTAAGCTTCACCCGTGGCGGCACGCTGAACTGGCAATTGTTCGACGACGAAGGAAACGCGGTGCCGGCGCCGGAACAACCCCCTATCAATATCCCCGACAACAGTGCCCCCGCCGTGACGATCACGCCCAACGGTTCGTTTCTGATTCTTTATTAAGGAACCGTTGATAAATCAGGGATTACTGAATCACTGCCCCACGCAATCCAGTCAGGATATCGAGCCACCAGGGTTCACCGACAGTCGATCACTGCGGCAGGCGACGAAATTACGGTGTTGTCTGTTGTCTGATCAGCTCCAGTTCAAGCTGCTGGAACTGATCCCGGGTCTGTTGTTGAAGCCGTTGCTGCTGTCGCAGCCGGTTATCCATGAGACGTTCCCGCTCGGCCTGTAGCAGGATTTCCTGTCTGCTGCGGTGCAGCTCGACCTGCAGTTCCCGGGACAGGACACCGCCGCCGGTCGAAGCGGTTTTGACAAGTGCGTAGGCAGGTACAATATTCTCCGTGGTGCGCGCCAGGGCGTCGGTACCGCACCAGTATTCGACGTCGACCATCAGCTGCAGGTTCTCTGCTTCCGTATTCCGGGTTGCCGCCTGGTCGTCCGCAGATTCAACCTGCATGGTGACAAATTCATCCCGCCACCGCCTGGCAGTGGCGCAGCTATTGATGTAGGTCACCAGGAGATCGCCATCCAGTGCCTGGCGAAACCCGGTACAGGATCCGGTACCGGCCTGCTCTTCCAGGCAGTTGCCGGCCAGCTCGTCCAGTTGCGCCAGGGCTTCCTGCGCCAGGGCAAGGCTCTGTCCGGCATCCTCCCCGGTAGTCTGGGACCAGGCAAGCGAAGTCGCGCCGGTCAGCAGCATGATCAGCAGAGCATGGCTGGACGGCATTAACCTGTAATTGGCCCGGTGTCCCATTACGGCTACTCGTATCCCGCTTTCTTGAATCGTTTGTCCCATTTCTTGAAGCGCTTGCGACAGTATTTCTCGAACTGCCTGTAAGTGGAAAAGAAGTACTCCGAGGCTTCCTCGATGGATTCGTCGAATTCACAGTAATCATTGTCGTACTCACGGCACACCATGGGACGCTCATCGTAAATCTGGCAGACACCATGTTCGCCAAGATGATCGCAGGCACTGTGCACATGGAGGAACCACCCGTCCGCATCCTTGAAAATGTTTATATTCTCATGGGATACCTGCCACAGCAGGTGATCAAAATCGTAAATGGATTTGGGCGCAGGAATTTTTTGGTTGATGGAATTGCAGCAGATGGACTTCTTGCACTTCGCGCATTTTTTGTCAATGGACACTGCCTTGCTTTCTGTCACGTCGACAGTGTTGATCCTGTTTCTCGAGTTCATGGGTGTCGCTACCCGGTAATGGCGATTAAAGCCACAGTTTACCAGCTGCAGGCCGCGATAGCAGCCGGCCTCAGCCCCCGAACCAGGGTTTCCCTGGACATCACCGGATTTTCCGTCTCGCGTCCAGTCAACGGTCAGACCGGTAGTCGGTCTGCCGGCTGACAGACAGGCCCGGGTGGCGCTTTGCCTTTACAACACCGGACGCAGTAGCGAGAATGAAACCCTGGCTGACGCAGCACAGACAACGACAACCAGACTGATAAAGGTCACCATACCGTGCCTCTGAACCTGAACAGATTGTTACCAACAGCGCTGATGTCCGGCGTGGGCATGTTCGTCCTGGCGGCGTGTACGCCGGACGGAGTCGGTCGGGACCCGGTGGAACTGCCGGGGACCGTCAATGACACCGGGTTGGGGCCGCCGTTGCAACTGGAAACCGTTTCCACCAGGCCGTGGCTGGTCACCGGCGATGACGTGCTGATCCGCGTCAGCTGGACGGGATCCCAGGTGCCGGACATCACGCTGGAACTCAACGGTGAAGACGTGACGTCAGTCCTGCGGCCTGAATCCGTTGATGCCGCCGGCAGTATGCTGGGGCTGGTAACCGGGTTGCAGCCAGGGGACAACCGGCTGCAGGTTACCGGCCGGGCGGAGTCCGGTGAAACCCGGCCGGCTGCCACCCTGGCAGTGACCAGCTACCCCATTACCGGCCCGATAATTTCCGGCCCCCATGAACAGCCATTCTACTGCCAGACCCAGGAGTTCGAGCTGGTTACCGGTAACACGCTGGGACCTCCGCTGGATTCCAATTGTTCCGTCGCCACCCGGGTTGACTATGTTTACTTCTCGGCACAGGAACAGAATTTTCTGCCGTTGATCGAGACCGCGGAAGGGTCCCTGCCGGAGGACGTGGGAACGGTTTCCCTGGAAAATGGCGATACCATCCCCTTCGTCGTCAGGGTGGAGACCGGAACGGTCAATCGGGCTATTTACGAAATCGCCATGTTGCACCTGCCGGGAGACGTGGAGCCGGACCCGTGGAACCGCAGCGCCGGCTGGAATGGCAAACTGGTTTATACCCATGGCGGCGGATGTCGCAGTGGCTGGTATCAGCAGGGAGACCGGACCGGTGGCGTGTTGCGCCGGGGACTGCTGGAAATGGGGTACGCCATCACTTCCGCCAGTCTCAACGTGTTCGGCCAGAACTGTAACGATCTGCTGGCGTCCGAAACCCATATCATGGTGAAAGAGCGCTTTATCGAACACTACGGCGAACCGGTATATACCATCGGCACGGGAAGTTCCGGCGGTTCCTACCAGAGTCATCAGACGGCGGACAACTACCCGGGTATTTTCGACGGCATTATCGTGGCGTCCAGTTTTCCGGATGTCACTTCCGCGACGATTTTCACCCTGGCTGACGCCCGCCTGCTGCACTACTACTTTACCCAGACCAATCCTGACGGGTTTACCCGGGAACAGCAGCGTGCCGTCGCCGGGTTTGGCTCCTGGGGCAGTATCCCCAACCTGGCCCGGGGAGCGGCACGCCTGGACCCGATTTATGCCGTCGATGCACCACTGGAGGAACAGGGCGGTGAGGTCAGTATCGAAGCCCTGCAATCCCGGCGCTACGGTCCCTCGCTGGATAACGGCATCCGCGCCACGGTGTACGATCATACGGTCAATGTCTATGGCCTGGCGGAGAATTCGGCACGGGCAGCGCGTCCCCTGGACAATGTCGGCGTGCAATACGGCCTGGCCGCGCTGAACGATGGCAGCATCACAGTGCAACAGTTTCTCGATCTCAACAGCGCCATCGGCGGCTTCGATCGAGACATGAATCACGTGGCCGAACGTCACCAGGCGGATCCGCAGGCAGCAAAGCGGGCAATTGAGTCGGGTCGAATTCTTTACGGCGGCGCCGGTCTGAGTGAAACGCCGGTCATCGACTACCGGACTTATACCGACCATCGGGAGGCCGGGGACATCCACATGATCGTGCACCAGTATTCAACGCGTCAGCGTTTGATCGAGGCCAATGGCCACGCGGACAATCACGTGATGAATGTTGGTGGTCGGTGGGGATTCACCGAGGAGGAACCCGACCTTGGCAACCTGTTTCGTGACATGGACCGCTGGCTCATGGCCATCAGGGCGAATCAGAGTGAAGCCGATGGCGCAGCCCGGGTGATGGCGGCCAGGCCCTACCAGCTGACTGACAACTGCTGGGATAATTCCGGCGCGGAGCGCCGCAACATCCGGGAACCACTGGGTTTCGATAATTCCGGAGAATGCGGAGAGCTGTATCCGGCCTATCCCACGCCCCGCCAGGTGGCAGGCGCACCTCTCAGCAATAACATCGTCAGCTGCCAGCTCAAGCCTGTCGATCCCGACGACTACCAGGTTGAATTCTCCGAGGAGCAACTGGTCCGGCTGCAACAGGTGTTCCCCCTTGGCGTCTGCGACTGGCGCCGGCCCGATGCCCATGGCGCAAGCTACCAGGGTACCTGGCTTTCCTTCGGCCCGTCGCCGGTCAATCGTATTCAGTAGAAAATACTTGATTACCGCGGCTCGCTGGTTTACTTTGCGCGGCTTAACTCACTGAATTGACTGGATTTCACCAGCTTTTTAAGTAATACGAGAGAATTATTTCCATGGATAAACTTTTAGCCCTCGTGTGCCTTGCCGCTCTTGGCACGGCTGGTATCTCCCACGCGGCCGACAACTATGAGCCTCCCAGGAACGAATACGGCAGGCCAGATTTCAACGGGTACTGGACCAATGCCTCCCTGACCAACCTGCAACGCTCGTCCAGGTACGACTTCCTGGTGATACCGCCGGACCAGGTCGCTGACGTCACGGCCAGTCATCCCCAGAATGTTCGCCAGGCAACCGACGATGGCCTGGTGCCGGGTGAATTGCTGGACGGCTCCGACCTGGGTCAGGGGCGCGGCTATAACGCATTCTGGGTGGATCCGGGTTCCGAGTTCGGACTGGTCAGGGGCGAGCGACGCACCTCCTGGATAGTCGACCCTGCCGACGGACGTATTCCGTTTTCAGAACAGGGACAGCAACGGCGCAGGGAGGCCCGGGCCAGGTTTTCCGGTAATGACGGTCCGGAAGGGCGTTCTCTCGGCGAGCGTTGCATAATCGGCTTTGGCAGTACCGGTGGACCGCCCATGATGAATGTCCTGTACAACAACGTATACCAGATCGTGCAAACCGAGGATTATCTGGCCATCGTCGTGGAAATGGTGCATGACGCACGGATTATTCCGCTGGTCGGAAGCCATCGGCCGGCTGAACTGGGACAGTGGCTGGGCGACTCCATAGGCTGGTGGGAAGGTGACACGCTGGTGGTGGAAACGGTAAACCTGCATCCTCAGCAGGCGCCGAGGAATGCCGCCCCGCTGTCTTCGCAGGGTAAAATTATTGAACGCTTCACCCGTTATTCCGACGAGCAGATAGTTTACGAATTCGAGGTCGAGGATCCGGTCTACTACACCCGCCCGTGGCGCGGGGAAATGAGTTTCAACCGGTCTGCCGAAAGACAATACGAATATGCCTGCCATGAGGGCAACTACGGCCTGGAGGGAATACTGGCCGGAGCCCGCCGACTGGAAATGCTGGGCGACGCAGACTGATGACACTGGGTGGCAGCGCACCACAACCAGCGCTGCGCTCTAGTCCCAGAACCTGCGCATCTCGATGAACATGAAGGAGGCGCTCCAGGTAATGAGAGCCAGTCCGGTCAGCGCTTCCAGTCCCGCCAGGAAACGGATATTGCCCAGCGGTTCAATGTCGCCGATGCCCAGTGAAGTGTAGGTGGAAAAGGAAAAGTAAACGTAGTCCAGCAGGCTGCCGTCGAAATTTCCCTGCAGTGCGCCGAAGTCCCCGTAGTTGATCATCAGGTAGTAACCGATCCCGAACAGCCAGATTTCCAGGATGTGGGCGATAAGCGTGCCGAACACGCCGATAATCACCCGCAGCCGGTGCTGCAGGGACAGCCTTGGTATGAGAATCGACAGCAGGTGAAGACTTTCATAATGAATCACCACCGCCATGGAGATCAGCAGGGTGTTAGCAATAATCGCCAGCAACATCACGGAACCTATGCTTGAGGTGGTGTCTCAGTTAGAAACTTTGTTCGATGCTTGTGTGAGTCACCACCCTGATCCGAGGTGCCACAACAGGCTGTTAAAAATCGTCATGAGCGCAGCCAGGACGAGGCGATAACTGTCGAAAAAGCGCAGCTTACCCAGCGTAAATGAGTATGTTGAGACAGTTTTCAACGAAGTATTGGCAAGCGCAACAGTTTTTCAACAGCCTGTTAATGGGTGAGGGAATAAATCAGGTAGTTGATTCCGAGCTGGTAGGCGGAGTTCGAATATTGAGTGGGATACCACTGATCGTAGGTGTGCTCCCAGCCGTCGCCCATGTCTGAATTCCAGTTGATCAGCACCATGATCCGACCGGCGTCATCGAAAATGGCATGATTACTGGCTATGTCGATGCCCGCCTGGCCAAAGCCGCGGCGACCACCTCGGCCGGGAATCATCTGGGCGCCTTCGATGTCGTAGAATGTTCGGTAAATTTCGTGGTCAGGTGTCAGTTCGATAATTTCCCGATCGGGGAAAACCAGGGAGAAGTCCCGGTAGAAGGCATCCCACTGGCGTTCTCCCCAGAAATCGTCGATGAGCAGGAAACCGCCACGGAGCAGATACTCCCGCAGGTTCTCGATCTCTGCGGCAGTCAGTGACAATCCGCCGTTGCGACCCATTTCCAGCGCATACAGAAAGGGATAATCAAAAATTTCCTCGTCATCGAAACGCAGCACGATGGGTTGACTCATGACGCGGACATTGGTCAGCCGGGAGACGCCGCGCAGGAAATTTTCGTCCGATGCCGGGAAATCGGTAGCCCAGGGACCGCCGTAGAAACCACCACTGTAATAGGTGTCGTACTGAACCCTGACAAAGGCGAATTCACCGGCGATGTCGTAAAGGTCTTCCAGGTTGGCAGCGCTGGCGCCGCGAAACGCCTGGGCAAAAGAGTTGGGTAGACAAAAAACTGCAGTGAGTAATCCGGTCAGCAGAATAGTTGGTTTATTCATGGGTAACTCGGCGTTGGCAATGGTGCCCTGCCGTTTTTCAGGCAGTGCAGGTTGTCTGCCTTAAAGTGAACCCTATCGCTGGTCGCATTGTCAATGTTGATCTCCTTGTTTATGCTGAATTCCCGTCACCTGACCATTCCTGACGCCGACCCCAGTGGCCGGTCGCGGATCGAGAGGCCCATGCACGCCAGACGTCCCGCAGCAGATTCAGACACAACATTGCCCGGCGTGCCGGTTCCGCTGGTGAAGTCATGAGGACCCGATGCGATCTGACCGGCCTGAAGGGTGATACCGACCCCGTCCGTCGCCCGTTATCTTACCGCGGTCGCGTTTTAACACTGACAGTGGTGCTGATGTGTCTGCCTTCGACGCTGATTGCGGCGGATGCCGGTTCCGGCGCCGACGCCACGGCGGACGGCACCAGCCTGGAATCGGCGTTGCAGGAAAGCATCCGCCTGCAGGAACAGATTGCCCGGATCAATGAACAGCTGGCAGATCTGGAAACCCGGTTTGGTCCCTACGATCCCCGATTGCTGGAGCCGCTGCAGGCGCTCACCGACACCCTGTTGCAACTGCGGGATTTCGATGAGGCCGGTTCGATCCTGGAGCGGCGTTTACAGTTGCTGCGTACCTCCCAGGGCACCCGGAGTCTGGAGCAGATACCGGTAATCGGCGAACTGATCGCCAATGACCTGGAGCGGCGCGACTGGGAAGCGGTTGCCGACCGGTTCGAGTTTATCCACTTGCTGAACGAACAGAATGCCGGCGTACCGCCGGACGTCGTACTGGCCTCGCGTCAGGACCTGGCCCTGTGGAATTTCGCCCAGGTCTACCTGGAACCGCCCCTGCAAAGGCTACGGCATTTCCAGGATGCCCGCGAATTGCTGCGTGACAACGCGGAAGCAGCGGAAGAACTCTACGGCGAAAACAGCCTTGAACTGTTGCCCTGGCTATACCAGCGGGCCGTGTTGCAATACCAGCTGGTGGCCGTCGTGGTCGCCGACGATGAGCTTGGTGTCAGTGCCCGGGATGACATCCTGCTGGTGGAGGGACGCAGCAGCGAAAGTTACCTCAGGCAGGGCCTCAACCTGGTGAAACGCATGCAGGAGATCGCCCGGCACAACGGAGACCGCGAGGCAGAGGCCATGGCCATGATCCTGGATGCGGATTTTCAGAGGTTGCTGGACCTCGGCACTGCCGCGCGCCGCTACCGGGAGGCCCGGGACATGCTGGTGGAAGCCGGGCTGCCCGAAAACGAGGTGGAGGACTTTTTCAGGCGGCCGGTTATTCTGCCGGTACCCCACTTTCACTCCCGCCTGTCCGCTGCCGTCGCCTACCAGGACAGCAATGGCTTCCGCGTGGTGACCGGGGATGACGGAGAGGTTGAGCTGATCGACCTGGGCACCTTCACAGCATGGAGTGAATCGCTGCCCTTTGCCAGGCGTCCTGATCTGCCGGCGGCCACCGACTGGCTTGACGAAGCCCTTAACTATCATGAGCTGGAACTGGAGTTTTCCATCAACTCCAGAGGCTACACCCGCAATCCCGATATTCTCGACTCCAGCACCGACAGTGCCCGGGTGCGGCGGGATACCCGAAATGCCCTGCGCGATATGCAGTTTCGTCCCAGCTTCGAGGGGGATCGCTGGCGCAGGGTGGATACGGTGCGTCTCCGCTACCTGGTGCTCCCGGATTGAGGCCACTCCTCCAGCGTGCCCCGCAACGCACGGCGTAGCAGTGTCCGAGGGAATTACCGAGGGGCCTCAACTGTCCTGGCCGGCCGAGGCTGACCCGGAATAGCAACAGTTCATCGACTATTGTCCCGTACGGTGAAGCCCGTCATTGACTTGTCTGATGTAATCCGTATATTGGTCCGACCAATTTGGTAGGACCAATTAGTAATCTGATGGCCGGCTCCCTGGACCCGGCTTACCACAGGCAGAGTGTAACGGTGTCTTCTTCCACCTCGGTGAGTATCGAAATTGCCGATTGTCTTCTTCGGGAGATCATGAGCGGCCAGTACCGGGTTGGTGAACGCATGCCTTCGGAACGGGATCTGTCCGCCCGTTTCGGTGTCAGCCGCGGCGCGGTACGCGAGGCGCTCTCGCAGCTTGGCCAGCAGGGCATCATTGACATTCAGCCTGGAGGCGTGCGGGTCAAACGACTGGAGGAAGCCAGTCTGGCAGTTCTGGGGCCATTGCTGGCGCTGGAACCCATTCCGGATCCCTCCCTGGTTGACCAGTTCCTGGAGATTTTTTCCGTGCTCACCGTGCTGACGGTGAAGCGAGCGCTGGAGCAGGCGGACAGCGAGCAGATGATCCAGCTTAAAAAGATGCTCGTAGACATGAGCCATAGCGCGAAAGACCCGGAAGCCATGCGGCCCCACTGGGAAGCAATGCTGGACTACATGGCGGGCATCAACAACAACCTGGTAGCGCGACTTATCGGCAACGACCTGAAGGCGCAGATAATCGGTCAAATGATGCAACTGCACATTCAGCCAAGCCTGCCCGCCAATTCGGGACCGGAGCTGGTTACCTCGCTTCGAGAGGCTTTCGACCGCAAAGACGGGAATGCCGCAGCCGCCGCGTTCGAGAAGAACTTCAACGAGCTGCGCCTGGCTATGGGCGATGCCCTGGAGGCCATGCGCGGCTCAATAACACAACAGGCAGTATAGGGCCTGTCAGAACAACCAGCGCCGGCAATAGACCTAGTGCGGCGAGTAATACAAAGAGCAATCATACTGGCGTCGTGAACAGAGCAGATCGCGCCGCTTGAATACACAAAGATGCCATGGGATCGGGGTGTTAACTGACGGAACATCCCAAACAGTCCGGTTGGTATTGACGAAAGGCAGCGGGCAATGCCATTGCCGCGCCAGAAACCAGAGTTTAAGCGGGAGCTTCATTGATGAAACGGATAGTATTGCCTGTTGTTATTCTTGCCGGGTCGATCGCCGTCGCAGTTTTGCTGATCAGCAATCCCACCGAGATCGAGGAGACTGCTGCAGAAATCCAGCCGGTATCCGTTCGCGTGGTCGAAGCGACCCTGGGGTCAACCCGGCTGACCGTGCATTCCCAGGGCAAGGTTCAGGCTGCCCAGCAGGTCAACCTGTCGGCCCCGGTATCAGGGCCCGTGAGCTGGGTCTCGCCGGCGCTGGAGCCCGGCGGCTTTATCGAGGCGGGCGAGCCTTTACTGCGCATCGATCCCAGCGACTTCGAGACCGCGCTGGCACGCAGTCGCGCCAGCGTGCAGCAGGCTGAGGCAGAAGCATCCTTTGCCGAGGATACCCTGAGTCGGACGCGTGACCTGGCGGACCGCAGTCTTGCCAGTCGCGCCCAGCTGCAGGAAGCAGAGCGGACCCTGGCCGTTGCCCAGGCGCGGCTCGCGGACGCCCGGGCCAGTCTCAGTCAGGCCGAACTGGACCTCGGCCGTACCGAGCTGACCGCCCCGTTCACGGCGGTAATCAACAGCAAGCAGGTGGAGCTGGGTCAATGGGTCAATCGCGCCCAGGACGTGGCCATGCTCTATGGCGCAGACCTGGTGGAAGTGCGGGTGCCACTGGCGATACGACAACTTGGCTACCTGTCGATTCCCCTCGGCTTTCGCGGTGAGCTCGACGACGAGCTGGCTCCAACGGTGAAGCTGACCGGCATGTACGGCGGTGAACAGCACAACTGGGAAGGCAAGCTGGTCAGAATCGAGGCCGCCATCGATGCCGACAGCAATACGGTGCAGTCAATTATCCGCGTGGCGCAGCCGGACCGTAAGGCCGACGACTGGTCATCCCGCATACCATTGCCCATCGGCTTGTACGTGCAAGCCGAGATCAGTGGCCGACAAGTGGATGATGTTATCTCTCTGCCCCGAAACGTTATCAGAAACAACAGCCAGGTCCTGGTGATAGACAACGAGAACAAGATGTATTTCCGGGAGGTTGAAATCTTGCGCCTCGAAGAAAACCGGGTCCTGGTAGCCAGCGGAATTTTACCCGTGAGTTGATTTGCGTGTCGCCAATCCAGGCAGTGTACGACGGCATGCCCGTCAAGCCGGTCCTGGAACTGATCTGAGCACCGGCAGTCGGTCCGTCACGGTCGTAGTCCGGCCATCACAGCAGGATTGATATCCAAGTAAGAAGTATCCAGGAGTAACAGCTTGAGAACCATAATCAGCTGGTTTGTAAAAAACCCGGTAGCCACTAATCTGTTCATGTGGATTTTCCTGGCGTCGGGAGTCATTGCCTATTTCAACCTGCACCAGGAGGAATTTCCCAACGTCGACATGGGCATGATCCAGGTCAGTGTTCCATACCTGGGTGCCACGCCGGACGAATCGGAGTCAGCCATCTGCCTGCGACTCGAGGAGGCCCTGGAAAGTGCCGAGAATTTAGAGCGAATGACCAGTACCGCCAGGGAAGGCGGCTGTGACATGACCCTTGAGCTGGCCACCGGTGCCGAGCTGAACCGCGTGCTGAATGACGTTAAGGGCAAGGTCGATGCTATTTCAACATTTCCCCTGGAAACCGAGCGCCCGATTGTCCGCGCATTCAGTGCAACCGGAACCGTGCTTTCCCTTGCCTTGTCCGGCGATGTGAGCGATCTGACCCTTAAGCGCTATGCCGAGGATATCCGCAATGACATCCTCGACCTTGAGGGGATTTCCACGGTCAATATTCAGTACATTCGTCCGCTGGAGATTTCCATCGAAGTATCGGAATTCACCCTCAGACAATACGGACTGACCCTGGACCAGATAGCCAGGGCTATCGACCAGGCCTCCCTGGACCTGCCTGGCGGAACCATTCGAACCGATAGCGGCGAAATTCTGTTGCGGACCAAGGGGCAGGTTTACGAGGGCTCCGAATACGCGGATATCGTTGTCCGCAGTTTTGCCGACGGTTCCCAGCTACGTCTCGGGGATATTGCCGATATCCTTGATGGTTTCCAGGAAGGCTATGTCGATGCCCGCATAGATGGCGAAAATGCGGCGATTATCGAGGTGTTGCGGGTCGGAGACGAAGATATCGTGTCATCGGCCAGGCAGGTGCGGGCGTACTTCGAGAGGGAGGTGACCAGCCTCCCGCCGAACCTGCAGCTCAATATAATCAACGATGCCGCCGTCGCCACCCAGGATCGCATCGGCACGGTGGCCAAGAATGCCTACACCGGCCTGTTGCTGGTGCTCATCATCCTGGCCCTGTTCCTGCGATTCAAGCTTGCGCTGTGGGTGGCAGCTGGGATTCCCATCGCCATTGCCGGTGCCCTCGCTCTGTTCCCCACCGCGGGATTGTCCATCAGCTCGCTTACCGTGATGGGGTTTATTCTGGTGCTGGGCATCATCGTTGACGATGCCATCGTCGTCGGTGAGCGGGTGCACTCCTGGGAACGGAAAGGGCTGCCAAAAGAGGAAGCCGCCATTGAAGGGACGCTGGAAGTTTCCGTGCCGGTTATCTTCGGCGTCTTTACCACCATTGCGGCCTTTCTGCCGATTCTGCTCCTCGAAGGACCCATGGGGGCATTTTTCAATGCCATCGGCGCGGTTGTCGTATTCTGCCTGATAGCCAGTCTGCTGGAATCCCAGCTGATCCTTCCCGGTCACCTGGCCCATCGCAGGACCAAGGGCTATTTCCTCGAGGGAACACTGCTGGTGGAATACTGGAGACGCTTTCAGGGCAGTATCGCCAGCAGCATGGAACGATTTGCCAAGCACACCTACCGGGATGCGCTGGTCAAGGTGCTCAAGTATCGCTACGCCACGTGGGCCACGGCTACCGGCGTGATTATCCTGACCATTGCCCTGCTGGCCAGCGGCCGGGTGATTTTCCAGTTCATGCCGGGGGTTGAAGGCGACGTCATCTACGGCAGCCTGCAGATGCCGGAAGGCGTGGCGGTGAGCATAACCGAGGAGGCCGTCGACAAGCTCGAACAGGCGGCATTCGAACTTTCCGCTGAACTGGACCAGGAACTGGAGGAGTTGAAGGCCGCCGGCGACGCACCGGCAGCCACGGAAAGGGTCGTGGACAGCGTGTTGACGGTTATCGGCCAGCGTGCCGCAAGGGGTGGACCGCCTTCCGATGGCAGCGGTCCCGGTGGCAGTCATATTGCTGAAGTCGTCATGAACCTGACACCGTTTTTCGACAGGGGCGAGATCAGCTCCGAACGTATCCGGGATAGCTGGCGCGAGAAAGTTGGAGATATTCCCGATGCGCTGGAGCTGACTTTTGTCTCCGACGTGTTTTCCGCCGGTGAGGCAATCAATTTCCGGCTGGAGGGACGCAACGAAGAGACTCTGCAGATCGCAGCTACCGAGATGCGCACGGAACTTGCCCGTTATCCGGGTATCTTCGATATCACCGACTCGTTTCGAGCCGGCAAACAGGAAGCCATCATCCAGGTCAATGACGCCGGCAAAAACCTTGGCCTGACCAATAACGAGGTGGCCACGCAGGTGCGTCAGGCATTCTACGGTGCCGAGGCTCAACGTATACAGCGGGGAACGGATGATATTCGTGTCATGGTCCGGTACCCGGAAGCAGAACGTAAATCCCTGGCCAACCTGGAAGACCTGTTGATCCGTACCGCCAGCGGCGCGGAAGTGCCGTTCTCCAGCGTCGCCGACTTTTCCCTGGGCAACGGCTACTCGTCGATTCGTCGCGAAGATGGCAAGCGGGTCATTACCGTGCGGGCGGATGTTGATCGAACGGTCGTGAAACCGGATGAAGTTCGCAGTGAGCTGATTCGCAAGTTTCGTGACGACTGGTCAAGCAGATTGAACGTCGAGATGGTGCTTGGCGGAGAGGGTGAGCAGCAGATGCGTTCCATGTCTGAGCTGTTCTCGACATTTCCACTGGCAATGATCATTATTTTCGCGCTGCTGGCAATTCCGCTGAAATCCTACAGTCAGCCCTTGATAATCATGAGCGTCATTCCGTTTGGTGCTATCGGGGCGATTCTCGGTCATTTCATCATGCGGGCGGACCTGGTGTTCTTTTCAATGCTGGGCATCATCGCGCTGAGTGGTGTGGTGGTTAATGCCAGCCTGGTTCTGGTGGTTAATATCAACAGGCTGCGGGCCAGGGGCTATGATATAGAACGGGCGGTTACATCAGCCGGGATAATGCGATTCAGGCCGATCTTTCTGACATCGGCAACGACGTTTTCAGGGCTGGTGCCGCTGATGATAACGGCCAACCCGGCCACGTTCTTCATCGTGCCCATGGCCATATCCCTGGCCTGGGGCGTGCTGTTCGCCACGCTCATCACCCTGTTCCTGGTGCCGGCCCTGTACCTGATCCTCCACGACGTGATCGGCTACGGCGACGAACCCGTCGACAGCGAGGAAGAGACCGTCTCCGGCGAGTTGATCTACCAGGACTAGCACAGGCTATTGAACCTCTGATGATACGGTCCGCGTCAAGCGCGGCCCGGTTACACCTGCGCCACTTCCATCCAGGCTGCCTCGACATTCCGCTGACAGTGTCAACGGAATGAAGGTCATTGCGTTGAATTCCATGGAGACTGCAAAAAGAGGAATTGTCATCATGATCAGGGGACTTACCAGGAGCGTGCTGCTCCCTGCAATTCTGTGTTCAGCGGCAGGGCTGACATTCCCCGCCATGGCCCAGGAGGAGGCAGCAGACCAGCAGGCCAGCGAGAGCCGGGACCGCCGGGCCGAGATGATGGAGCGGCGTCGTCAGCGGATTTCGCAGTGGCAGGAGGAGATTGCCAATCTCAGTGAGGAAGAACTCGCCCTGCGCCGGGCCCAGGCGCAGGAAAGAAGAGCACAGCGTCGTGACCTGATACGGCAACGCCGGGAAGAGTTTGCCAGCCTGAGCGAAGAGGAGCGCGAGTTTATCAGCGAACAGCGTCGTAACAGGATGCTGAAACGTCGGCAGCTGCGCCGGCAGCGTCTCCAGGAATTTCAGGACATGACCCCGGAACAGCGGGAAGCGCGACGCGCGGAAATACAACAGCGCCGGGGAAAGCCAACGACAGAGCCGTGACGGCGGCCGCCTGCCCGATGCCCGACCCCTTGTTCACGCCAGGCAATAAAATCGTCGCGGGAAACGACCGCACGGTAATTACCACTCGTCGGGAAGCGGACCTGCCCTGCCAGACCAGGCCGGCTACTGGTCGTCTTTCAGTTCCTTACGCAGGCTCTCCACCAGGCTGCCGAACTGCTCCTGGTTACTCTCGCTGAGCTGGGCCAGGATTTCGTGGGCATGCAGCAGCCGCTGTTGCTGACTGCCCGTGGTGGCGGCATCCAGGTCGATGGGAAGGCGTCGTTGCGGCAGCGGTTCAGCCGCCTCGGCGATATGTTCCAGCGCTGACCGCATGCTCAGTTCTTCGAAGTTTTCCTGCAGGTGGGGACCGACATTCTGCAGGCTGATCTGCAGTCCGGCTCTTTCGGCACGCAGGACCAGTTCATGCAGCGTGCCCAGCAGGGTGCTGTCCAGGTACTGGCAACGTCCAAGGTCGATTACGAGACGGCGCCCGGCATCAATCTCCGCCATTCCGGTATCGAACATCACCTGGCCATGCAGCCAGGTAATCCGGCCCTCCAGTATCAGAAACGCGGTATCCTGTCGTTCCGCGCGGATGATAGCCGGATCCTCGCCGGACGTTGCCGACATCTCGGTGAGCTCGTCGGCAGTTTCGTTAAACACGCTGTCACCCGGTGATGCCGCAAGTAACAGCATGGTGACATCGTCACAGTCCGGCCGGGTTCTGCCCCTGGTCAACCGGATAAGAAAATGTTCAAGAATCTGCGGGTCGTCGTCGTTGAGACTGGACAACGTTTGTGCCATGGATTGTTTATCCGGTGTGTGCTTGCAGATATCCAGCAACCCGTCTGTATACAGCAGAACCTTGTCCCCGGATTGCAGACTGATTTCCTTTTCGCTGTAGACGGCGCCTTCCTCAAGACCCAGTGCCGGCCCGGTGTGGCCGATCTGCTCGAGCTCGCCGGTGGCCCGTAGGCATAGAATCGGCGGGTGGCCTGCGGATCCGATCAGCAGTTTGCGCTCCTGCTGGTCCAGCAGGCAATAGGCTGCAGTCAGGAAGACACCTGGCGCCGGGTGGTCTGCCAGCAGCGAGGCGTTGATGCGCGACAGCGCCCAGCCTGGATTGAATGGGATATGTGACGCCTGATCCTGTAATCGCAAGTGCTGCTTGAACAGCACGGACAGCATGGCCGCACTGACGCCGTGACCCGATGCATCCGCGACCACCAGCGCCAGGTAACGATCCGAAATAGGCACCACGTCATACAGGTCCCCGCCAATGATACTGCCGGGGCGATACAGCGTATGCAGGCTGAAGTCGTCCAGTCTCGGTACCTCCTGCGGCAGCAGGGAACGCTGGATAATCTCGGCCCGTTTCAGATCCCGTTCGATAACGCTGGCCTGTTTTTCCAGCATGCGGACCAGTTCCCGCAATTCAGCGACACTGCGGCGTAATTCCAGGTGGGCGATAACCTGGCGGGACAGCGCCCGCAGTGTTTCCTTCTGGGCATCCGACAGCTGACGTGCCTTCCTGTCAATAACGCACAGCGTACCCAGGGCGTGACCACTGGAGGTGACCAGTGGCACACCGGCATAAAACCGTATTGCCGGGTCGTCGGTTACCAGGGGATTGTCGGCGAATCGTTCATCCCGGCTGGCATCCTCGACCACGAACATGGAGTCCGGATCGAGAATCGCATGAGCGCAGAAGGCGACGTCCCTGGGGGTTTCCCTGACGTCGACACCCAGGCGCGACTTGAACCACTGGCGATGCTCATCCACCAGGCTGACAATCGCGATGGGTGTTTCGCAGATCTGGGCGGCAAGAAAGGTAATATCGTCGTAGGCCTGTTCCGGAAGCGTGTCCAGGATGTCGTAGGCTTCCAGGACGGCAAGACGTTCTTTCTCGTTTTCTGGTTTGGCTGCCGAAGTCATGGAACCAAGGTTACGCTGTTCGGGCCGTGACAGCAAAGCGGTAAAGCCACCCTGCCACGTGCCGGCTCCGGGTGCGGCCCTGGCAACCCGCTATAGCTGCGCTGAAGAAGGGGGGTGCCAGCGGTGGCGGGCTATCGAATTCCCGCCTGCGGCTACCACCAGCACGGTCCGGGAGAGCACGGAAACGGGGCAGTTTTCCCGAAAATGCCTCAAACTGGAACCGTAAAGGGCAGGAGAATCGCCACTGGCAAGCCTGGAGCACCGGGTTTTCGCGGGGTTTCATAGTTGGCATGGCTGATGCATTAAGTAAAGTGAATGCACGTGAATCTGGTATCGGTTCCTGGGGTAACCTCTCTCCCCCATCCCACGGATCCGTCACCACGCAAGGGATTCCTTGTGCATCAGGGTGACTCAGCCCACGCAGCCTCAGGCTTGCGTGGGCTTTTTTTTGTGCGCTATTCCACCCGGTACCTGGCCAGCGGCCACGGTGACAGGATTATTCGTCAATGGGGTAAAGCCGCACGATATCCTGTATGGAACAGACTTCGCGTCGTCGGTCGATGCCACGGACGACGATCCGGTCGAACCGGTCCAGGCCGAAATTGGGAGTAGTGAAGCCAATGGAAAAAGCCCCGGTCAGACCCTGGCAGGGAGTCGACAGTTCGATCAGGTAACGATCGTTCACCCCGGCGGTAATGATGAGGTAGTTCTCATCGATGGACGACCAGCCGTTTACCCGGTAGCGGGGTATCCGGGCATTGGCCTCGCCCATTTCCAGGCCACGGTCCAGCAGTTGGTCCCGGATGTCGGGTCGCTCGTAATCACCGGCGCACCCGGTGAAGAGCAGACCCAGTAGTAGATATCCTGCAATGGCTATGTTTTTCATACTCGGTTTCCCTGGTTCGCAGATTGTTGAAAAGCGCTGGCACTCGTCCCTATGTCCTTGAAAACTGGATCAAAATGCCCGTTTACACCCGGCAGACGGCGCGTCCTGGCCAGTGTTGGTCCCGACTTGACTGCGCTGATGTTGTTCAGCAGCCAACTTTTACCTTTTACCTATTACCTTTTACCTTTGTTGCCTTGATCAGTCTGGTCAGAAAGCCGGGGACCACCTGCTGCAGGCTCCGGTTTGATCCGGCCCGGGCCTGCGTGGTTGCCGGCAGCCCGCGACGCGGGGATAAGGTCGGGCGAGGCTGTCGCAAGAGATTGGAACCATGCAGATAACAGCGTGTTAACTGAATAAATAGGTGCGCGACCGGGCTTTTTCAAGCCCGCCACCGGCGGTGTTGAAATTTGTCCCGCAGCTACCATGTTTAGCAAAGGTATAGCTTGCGGGCAGACACGGCAAGTTCGAGACAAGCCTGCTCACCGGTTTCAATTATCAGTTCCTGGCGCCGGTGGATTGCCCTGTTGCGGCATTGCATTGGACTGTCGAAAAAACCTATTACGAAAAAACCCATTGCGGAAAAATTATTGTCGAGAAGGAGACCTACATGAAATTCGCTGCAAAGTTGCTTACCTGCGTTTTTTTCCTCTGGGCAAGTACCTTGAATTTTGCCCAGGAAGGCGTGGAAAGTCTCAGAGAAACCAGCCGTGCTTTCGCTTCGGTTGCCCAGCAGGTGTCACCGTCGGTGGTTTTTATACAAACGGAGCGTGCCATCCAGACTTCCCAGGCGCCGGTTCCCTCGCCGTTCGGCGACGAATTCTTTGAGCGGTTCTTCGGCCAGCCATTCCCCGGCTCGCCCCGGCAGCAGGCGCCGTCTCAGCGCCGGGCCGTTGGCCAGGGGTCTGGCTTCGTTTTCAGCGTCGATTCCGGCCTGCTGTCTGACAAGGCGTACATTCTGACCAACAACCACGTGGTGGAAGGCGCTGACACTATCGTTGTCACTTTCAACGACGGTCGCGAGTTTGATGCGCAGATAACGGGTAGAGATCCCCAGTCGGATCTCGCCGTGATCGAAATCAGCGGAGACAATCTGCCGGCTCTGAACCTTGGCGATTCGGCAGAAATGGAGGTAGGTGAGTGGGTTGTCGCTATCGGCAATCCCTTCGGCCTGAGTCACAGCCTGACCGTGGGCGTCGTCAGTGCGCTGGGTCGAACCAGTCTTGGTATAAGTGACTACGAGGATTTCATTCAGACCGACGCCGCAATCAACCCGGGTAATTCCGGTGGACCGCTGGTGAACCTGGATGGCGAGGTCATCGGCATCAATACCGCCATCGCCAGTCGCAGTGGGGGTTACATGGGTGTCGGCTTTGCCATCCCCAGCAATCTCGCGCGCAGCATCGCCACGCAGTTGATCAGTTCCGGCGAGGTCTCCAGGGGTTATCTTGGCATCATCATCCAGGACCTGACCGCTGACCTGGCGGAATCGTTTGATCTTGATTCAACCCAGGGAATCGTGGTGGCACAGGTTTCCCCGGATTCGCCAGCCGCCGCGGGGGGTATTGAAGAAGGTGACATCATCGTCGCTTACCAGGGCGAGGAGGTAGTCAACGTCGGTTCGTTCCGCAACCAGGTGTCTCTCACTCCCCCGGGTACCGAGTCGCGCTTGACGGTGATCCGTAATGGCGACCGTATCAACCTGGATGTCACCATCGGCGCCCTGGAAGGGGCCCAGGTGGCTTCCCGGGATGCCGTGGAAAGTTCAGCGGAAATCGGCCTGACCGTGCAGACGCTGACGCCGGAACTGGCACGTCAGTTCGACATGGAGCCTGGTGAAGGTGTCGTTGTCAGCCGGGTTGAGCCTGGCTCTGCTGCCGCCTCCGCCGGCATTCAGGCCGGCATGGTTGTCCTTGAAGTCAACCGTGCCCCGGTGGACAGCGCCGCTGCGTTCAATCGTGCCATTCAGAACAGCCGTGAACAGCGGGCCCTGCTGTTGATTCGAACCAGTGCCGGGCAGCGCTTTGTCGTCCTGGAGTGGTAGCGAAACGCCAGGCAGCCGCTATACCGGCAGCCGGGCTGCTATCCGGTCCGTGTCGTGGGCATCATGGGCCCTGGGCGCGGACCCCTGGCGCTGCGGGGTTCAGTGATGGGTTAAAGGGGGTCAGCTTTCGCTATCGTTATTTTCGGCAGCAGGGTTTTCCCCGGTACCTGGCCGTGACCCACGTCGGGGTTCGTCACCGCTGTTCCCGTTCTCCGGACCGTCGTCGACGCGTTCCTTCATCATCAGCCGTTCCAGTTCATCCTGTGAAATGTAGTCCAGATCCCAGTGGGAGGTGTGCCTGTCCTTGACTTCCTCCCGGAACATTTTCGATTTTTTGGCTTTCCCGCCATTCTTTTCTCCATCAACCTTTCCCCCGGGATCGCCATCGCTGTGCTGTCTGTTTTTACTGCCTTCATCTGACATGTTCAGTGGTCTCCCTGTGGGGCAGGTTTTCGGAGACTGCCGCGAACTCGCCTCGCCTCGAGACTCCATGACAAGCACCCTTGCCTGACATGGTTCCCGGCAGGCTGGTTCCGGGGATTCTGCTTCTGATGTGGACATGAATCAGGGTTTCCGGTCACAAACCCCCAGGCCTGGTCAGGTCAGCTGTCCTGCAATGTCTGCAGGGCGGTAATGACCTCGGACAGCCGATTGTTATCCGAACCACCCATGTTTTCAGCGGTGGCTGTGGACTTCTCCTCTTCATCCACCCGCCATGACTTCAGGATGGCAATCTTGTCCTCGACAGCGAGACTTTCATGACTCAACACATCCGAGGGGCTGTTGAAATGGTCTGAAGGATCCTTGATCATCTCCTTCAGCGGGGTATTCTCATCTGTTGCTTTGTTCATTTCCACGTCTCCAAAAGCCATGGGTTCGCTACTGTTCTGTGGAGCATACCATACTTCCGGCCTGTCTATATTGCAGACCAGTTGTTCAATAAAACGATCGATATGTACCTGGCGGCTTTGCCCGAGCCTACCAGGATAACAAAAATCCAGAGTTTCACCTTCATGATGCCGGCAATAAAGGTCAGGGCGTCGCCACCAACAGGCAGCCACGCCAGCAGCAGGGTCCATAATCCGTGCCGGTTATACCAGCGCTGGGCCTTTTCCACCTGTTCGGTCTTGAAATAAAACCAGCGACGGTCCTGGAAATGCAGAAGATAACGACCCATGACCCAGTTAACCACGGCCCCCAGCGTGTTGCCTGCAGTGGCTATGATTACCAGGGAAGCGGGGTCGCCACCGGCACGTAACAGGCCGAACAGAATCACCTCGGAATAAAACGGCAGGATGGTGGCTGCCAGAAAGGCACTGGTAAACAGCAACAGGTAAGATGAAATCACTGTGCCTGCCTCACCAGCCAGCGAAACAGTGCCAGTTGTGACGGCATATAGAGAAGATACTCCGGATGCCATTGGACACCTATGATGGCCTGCTGCCCGGTGAACTCGATGGCCTGGACAATACCGTCCAGGTCGTGGCCGACGATCAGCAGCTCTCTGCCGTGTTCGTCGATTGCCTGGCTGTGCAGGCTATTCACCCTGAGCCTGGATTTCCCGCATATCCCGGCTATCAGGCTGTCCTCCAGGAGACTGACCTGTTTTGTCGGTAACAGGCCTGGTCGATTGTGTGTGTGATTCCTGATCGGACGAACATCCTGGTACAGGGTTCCACCAAGGACCACATTGATCAATTGCGCTCCCCGACAGATTCCCAGCATGGGAATATTCTGTTGCAATGCCCGGTTGATCCAGTCGATCTCCAGCCTGTCCCTTGCCGGGTCAGGTTTAACTTTTGCAGTTATATCGTGGCCATAGTGCTCCGGGCTGATATCGTCTCCGCCGCCGATTACCAGGCCGTCCAGGTGTGCGCAACGCGGTGCGTGACGAACGCTGATCCGGTACGGCCTGGCTCCCGCCAGGCGCAAGGCCAGGGCAGTACAGATCCAACTGGGTGACAGCCTGCGGCTGTTGCCCGTTACACCAATCCGGACTTTTCCAGCCATCCCTCTATCCTTTCCACCCATTCCGCTTCGTCGACGCCGAAGGCCGGTCGCCAGTGCATCAGAAACTGATCACAGAGCCTGGACAGTTCGCCAGGATTGCTGGCGAGCTCTTCCACTACCCACCAGGCGTTCCAGGATTCCGCCAGCGACCACCCCCTGGTATCGATAAGGCAATTCGGCAGGCGGAAGTGAAATGTCGGTCTGGCCTTGATGCGTGGATCGTCAACCACTCTGTGGACCCGCCCGGCATCGATTTCAGCGAACAGGGGCAGCATGTCCAGCGCCCGGTTACGGGTGGGGTTGTAGTCCAGGTAGTCGTCGATCAGTTGTTCCACGGCAGGCTCCCTGGCGGCAATGGCATGCCTGAGGTAACGCGCCGGGTAGAGGTCGATATAAGGGGTCATGCGACGGGTCAGATTGACATTCAGGGCTTTCACCAGCCACCACTGCAACAGACAATAGGATTTCAGGTAGGCATCGATTTCCCTGGCAGACAGTGCCGGGATTTCGGCATTGACATGGACCCCGTAGGCTGCGAAAAAGGAGTTGTCCGTGCCCCGGGCGCCGGCGTCCCTCAGTGCCTCCACCAGGCAATCCAGCCGTTCCAGGTTGGCTATCTCCAGTGGCGGGCAGACAACTTCGACGGGCACCAGCAGGCTGGCTGTTTCACTGAGCAAACTGATCTCGTGTTGATAGTCTCCGTGGTCCTTGGCCAGTTTTTTCAGGTAATTCCAGTCGATTTCTACGCTGAAGCTGCCCAGTGCCTCCACGTCCATGCGTTGCTCGGCCGCCGTGGACATTGTCACCTTTGCCCCCAGCGCCTTCTCCAGGGCAGCGGCGGCGCCTTCCAGGGTGAGTCCGGTAAACTCCAGTTCAAAGCCGACGGTTCGCGGCCTGCCAGCGGCATTGTTCAACCGGGCGGGGGATCGATAGGCATTGTGGTTGCTGCGCAAAACGAAATTCTCCAGCTTGACCTCGATCAGCGCCGGCTGATCCGGGAAACCATGATACTGCAATAAACCGGACCCGGTGCGCCTGCCCGGAATCGCCTGCATTCGAGATTGCCGGCCTTCCGGGTTGGAGTAGTGAGCTACTCGTACCGGGCAAGTTCTGCAATTGCCTGAGCCGTAGTAACCACCTTGCAGTAGCGGTTGTCGGTGATCAGCAGCGTGGCCTCGTGCAGTTCCCGGGTAATCGCCGCGGTAGCGTCGCTGACCAGCCTGACATCGAAACCGAGGTCGCTGGCACTGCGCACCGCGCTGCTGATGCATTCGTTGGTATAGACCCCGGTGACAAACAGTCTCTGTACGCCCAGGTTACGCAGGATATACTCGATGTTCGTGGCGACGAAAACTCCGCTGGCAGTCTTGTTGATAACGACTTCGTTGTCCAGCGGTGCCACTTCCGGCAGGAACTCGGCCAGCCTGGACCCTGGCGGTGCATGTAGTCCCAGTCGCTTATGTTCCAGGCTGCGGTCGCGACCGTCTGCGGTCATGGACTGTATCCGGGAATGCAATACCTCGGCCCGGGTGGCACGAAAGGCCTGCTGGAGTTTACGGACATTGGGAATGACCAGTTCATCCAGGCGCTTGAGGTAAGACCCGATCGCTGCCTCGTCGACACCGTGCCGACGGTGACTCTCAAATACACCATAGCCTTCGCGGCAGCCAAGTACCTGCAGATCGATGCACAGCAAGGCAAGCTGCCAGGGCATGTAGATCTCCGGCTCGTACCGGGAGAGCTTACCCTGGGTCTCGTAGGGTTTGAAGCCGTCATTGTCGCCCATATTTTTTTCACCCACCCGGTGTAACGCGTGTTCCGGCCTGTTGTTCCATAAGCTGCGGCAGGGCGTCGAAATTTCCGATTATGGCGGTGCCGCCGGTGGCTTCCACGAAGTGACAGGCAGCCTCGGCCTTGGGCCCCATGGATCCCGCAGGCAGGTCCAGGGAACGCAGTCCGTCGGCACTGATCGATGTTATCAGGTGCTGATTGTTACACTGCCAGTTCTGATAGACACCGTCCACGTTTGTCGCCAGTACCAGCATGCCGGCCTGCAACTGGACGGCCAGCAGGGAACTGGCCAGGTCCTTGTCGATAACCGCTTCCACGCCTTCAAGTGTATTATCCGGCCTGCGCACTACCGGAATGCCGCCACCTCCCGCACAGACCACCACGAACCGGTTGGTCAGCAGTTGGCGCACGGCATCGCCCTGCAATATGTTTCGGGGAACAGGCGAGGGCACCAGGCGCCGGAATCGGGAATTTTCCTCGACAAATGTCCAGCCATGTCGATGTTGCAACTGCCGGGCAGTCTCTGCGGATAGCCACTGACCGATGGGCTTGGATGGCCTGTCGAATGCGGCATCCGCACCGTCGACTTCGACGCGGGTAAGAAGCGAGACGACGGCACGGTGATCGTGCAACAGATTACCCAGCTCCTGCTCTATCAGGTAGCCAAGCCAACCTTCCACTTCAGCACCCATGACATCAAGCGACAGGTTCGGCTCTGCTCTGCCAGCCTGGGCAAGCATACCTATCTGCGGTCCATTACCGTGGGTGATGACAAGCCCTCGTTCAGCCTGCCGGGAAAGGTGCCTCCTGGCACGCTTCAGGCTGGACAGGTCAGGCGATCCTTTATCGGAATCAAGGGCATTTCCGCCCAACGCAATCACCATGGAGTCCGGGCACATAATCGATCTCTGTTCAGGTTCGACCCGACCGGCTCAGCTGGATTCGGAGGCCGGGTCTGATCCGGTAAAGCGCAGCCACAGGTATCCGCCCAGCCCGGCAAGCAGCGACGCGAGGATTATGCCGGCCTTGGCCACGATCAGTGACTCGGGCTGCTGTTCGAATCCCAGGCCGGCGATAAAAATCGACATGGTGAAACCCATCCCGGCCAGCAGGCCCAGCCCGAACGTGTGGTGCAGTTCCATGCCTTGGGGGAGTCGCCCCCAGCCCAGCTTTATGACCAGCCAGGTGCCCGCCGAGATACCGATAAGCTTGCCCAGTACCAGACCCAGAACTATTCCCAGGGCCAGTGGCGACTGTAAAAAACCGGCGACACTGAATGACGACAACGGAATACCGGCGTTCACCAGGGCAAACACCGGCAGCACCAGCAGGGCTACCGGGTGTTCCAGGGTCCGTTCCCATAGCTGCAGGGGCGTGGTCGCCTCCTTGGCGGTCTGTTGCAGCTCTTCCACCAGCCGGTGCTGCTGTTGTTCGGCCAGCACCGGATTTTCCTCGTTGCTGCTGCGAACCCGCTTGATGAATTTGCTGATCAGGTTCCGGCTTTTCCGGGCGAAGTATTTCGGACTGTGGGTCGGTCGCGCCGGCACCGTGAGGGCGACCAGAACACCTGCCAGGGTGGCATGAACCCCGGAATTGAGGGTGGCAAACCAGACTAGGCCACCGCCCAGGAAAAAGAAAGCGGGATGCCTGACACCAAGCCGATTTGCAATGAACAGCATCGCCAGGGTTACCGCTGCCATGGACAGGTAGAACGGGTTCAGCGAGCCGGTGTAAAACAGGGCGATGACCAGCACCGCGCCCATGTCATCGATGATGGCCAGTGCCAGCAGGAAGGCGGTCAGGCCGAAAGGCGCCCGCTTGCCCAGCAACGCCAGCACGCCGATGGCGAATGCAGTATCCGTCGCCATGGGTATGGCCCAGCCCCGCAGTGTATCCTCGCCCATGTTCAGCGCCGCGAAGAACAAGGCCGGGACCAGCATGCCGCCCAGGGCCGCGGCAATCACGGGTATGGATTGGCTGGGTTTGCGCAGTTCGCCAACCAGCAGTTCACGCTTGATCTCCAGTCCGATTACAAAGAAAAACAGCGCCATGAACCCGTCGTTGATCCAGTGTCGCAGGCTCATGCTGAGTTGCTGGTCGCCCAGGAGCAGCCCGATTGGCGTCTCGACGATTTCTTCGTAACGCTGGGCAAAGGGAGAGTTGGCGATAATCAGTGCGGCAACGGCACAGATCAGCAGCAGCACGCTGGCTGATTTCTGATCCAGGGCGATCCGCTGAATCGGTTTGAGTACGCTGCGAATAGCATCGGAAACATCGTTTCCGGCCTGCTGCTTGTCTTCCGGTTTTTTTGTCATAACGTGGTCGGCATTCTACCGACCTGGAGTGAAAATTAAACCTGTCAGTTTGGCGTCGGTGCCAGGATTCCCTTCACTCAGGCGTGGCCGATCCGCGGCGAAAGCCGTTCGGCATCGGCCACTGCCTTCAGCGCCAGACTGACCAGTCCACGGGTAAGGCCGTCCACGGTTTCACTGGGCGCATGAATCATTCGCGCCCGCACCGCCAGGGCCATGGCGGCTGCCTGCAGTACATCACCGTTGCTGGTTTCTCCCATGCTGGCGATATCCCGATCCACGGCTTCCAGGATTACGGTCAGCAGCTGGCTCACCCGCACTACCTCGCGGGTATCCGGGTGGAGGGGAAAATCGATATCGAAGCGGTCACCGGTACCGGTTTTCACCGAGTAGGGCAGGGTCTTGGTAGCCATGACAATCCTCCTGAAACAGGATTTTTTCGGTCGGGTACGCGCAATTATTACCAGGTGTACGCAGCTGACAGCGTATCCGGATCAGCCGGCTCATCCGTTCTGTCCGGGTCAGGAGCCAGGCTGACTGGCTTCCGCCCGGCGCTTGCGGCGGGCACGTCTGGACATCATGTTCAGACCCTCGACAAAAGCCGAGAAGGCCATGGCCGCGTAGATGTAGCCCTTGGGCACGTGGACGCCGAAACCATCAGCAATGAGCGTAGTACCGATCAGCAGCAGAAAGCCAAGTGCCAGCATGACAATGGTCGGGTTTGCCTGGATGAAATTGCCCAGCGGATCGGCTGCCAGCAGCATCACCGTTACAGCGATCACCACGGCGACGACCATGACCGGGATATGGTCGCTCATACCCACAGCGGTGATGATGCTGTCGATCGAGAACACCAGGTCAAGAACGAGTATCTGGCCCACCACCGCCGTAACCGTGGCAGTGGCAACGCCAGGCGTCAGTCCTTCCTCTTCCGGGTCAGGATCCACGTGCTCGTGAATCTCCTTCGTGGCTTTCCATACCAGGAACAGTCCCCCCGCGATCAGGATCAGGTCACGCCAGGAAAAGCTGCGCTCCAGGAGGGTAAACAGCGGGTCGGTAAGCTGCACGATAAACGCGATCGTGGCTAGCAGCAGCAGCCTCAGGATCAGGGCGCCCCCGATGCCGATGCGGCGGGCGACACCGCGCTGTTCCGGCGGCAGCTTGTTGGAAAGGATAGAGATGAATATCAGGTTATCGATACCCAGGACCACTTCCATCAGGGTCAGGGTGGCGAGGGCTGCCCAGGCGGCAGGGTCGGTGAGCAGAGTCAGCAGGTAATCCATGCATCAATGGTAAACCCTAAGACTCGGGATGTCAGCCTCACTGAGTTCCGGCTGCATCCCGGGCAACGCTGACCAGGCCGTCGATTTCACGGTCGAGCTCCTGCCCATGGCGAAGTTCATGGTATAGCGCGTTGACGGCTGAGTCGTTTACCAGGCCCAGAATGGTGCCTAGAACGAAACCCCGGTGAACATTGTCGCCACCCAGGTTGGTATTGGCTACCAGGCCCGCGTAGCTGTCGTCGAGATAGCGCAGGGCCAGGTAAAGCACGCCTGGCCAGGCACCGCTGATGTAACAGGCCGGCGAGTAGATACCGCCGATGACATCGAAGTCGCTGTGACTTTTTTCGGCAAGATGCACGACGGAGGCCTCAGCCGACTCCCTGGCACAGCGCGCCAGGGCTTCCCGTGCCGCATCCGGACCACCGCCGTGTAACAGGTCATCCAGCAGAACGACGTACGCGGCACAGATACCGGCCAGGGTCGAATCGGGGTGAGTCAGCCACAGGTGCTCGCGGCAGTGTTGCTGAACCACGTCCAGTGGCACGTCCGCCAGGCGCAGGGCAAACACCAGGGGCGCGATGGTTACCAGCCCGCCAATGGAAGCGGTGTCGTGGGTTACCGCGCCACAGTCCCGGGCCGGCCTGCCGCCTTCCAGGTTGGCGAAGAAGCCCCGGTGACAGGATTCGGCGTAGGTATCGTTATGCCTGGGCGGATCGGCGGTCATGAATTCGATGTAGGCATCGAGATAGTGGTCCTTCCGGTACCGGGCGCAGTCATTCTCCAGGGTGCGCATAAGCACCCGGGCACAATGGGCATTGAGCGTGTTGTCGCCGGCCTGCATCCCATGATGGTAGTGACAGTTAGACTGGCCCCAGAACCGGCGTCGTCCTTTCAGGATGACGTCGCCGATAATTTCACGTCCCCCGGCAGTCGATCTGCCCCGTTGCCGTCCCCCCTGACTGGTGGAGTGCAGCGACATGATTGACGACGGGTGATGGGACGGTGCCGGCTTGAATGCCTTCACGCCCCCGGAAAATGCCCGGAAGATGTCGCCCGGGTTGTAAAACCAGTGTACGGGCATGGCCAGGGCATCGGCCACGAACGCCGTCCGCAGCGCCTGCCGGATCCGTTGGGACGGTAAACTGTCAGTGGTCATCGGGACCGGTCCATTCAGGTTTTGCCTAGGAACTGGCAGCGCACTTCCATAAATGATCAGAGGTTCTTTAAGTCTTGCTGCGTCAGCCCGGAGTGACGATTCAGCAGTAGTCTACGTGAACCTGTGAACCCTGGATTGCCGGCAGACTCCGAATAGTGGCCGCCGGTGCCAAAGACGGGGATTCGACATGGCTACCCGGTCCAGCGGAATGTGGCGGCCCGGTTTGAAAACTGGTTCGGTGGTTGTGGGTGAGGCCGGGTGCCGACGCTGAGGAACGCAGACGCACGTCCGTGTGCGCTCGGCCTCGGCATCCATGCCTCGGACGTCCTCAGCGTCGACACCCGGCCTCACTCTGCACCCTCAGCGTATGTTCAAACCGGGCCACCACCTGCTGGTTTGCTTTACACCATGAGGTTTGCAATAGTGAGACTTCACAAGCAGTCCGGGTGTCACATCATGACAGTCAAGGCAACGATCCCCTCCAGCCTCAATGGCCGCACCGTGGCCCTGGCGGAGTCCCGGCAGCTGGATGTGCTGGCTGATCTTTTCGAGCGGCGCGGCGCCACGGTGATACGATTGCCCCTTGTTACCATTCTGGACAGCCCGGACCGGGATGCAGTAGAAGCGTGGCTGCGGAAATTTATCGACGATCCACCTGACTACCTGGTCATTCTCACCGGTGAGGGCGTCAGACGCCTGGCGGGCTTCGCCCGGCGTGCAGGGTGCCGGGACGCATTTGTTGAAGCTCTCGCCCGGGTAACGAAAATCTGTCGGGGCCCGAAACCGGGTCGAGCTCTGAAGGAACTGGGTCTTAAACCGGATCTTCAGGGCAAGCAGCCCACCACGGCAGGCATTATCGCCACGCTGGAGGACCTGTCCATCAAGGACAGCCTGGTCGCGGTGCAGCTGTACGGGGAGGACCCCAACCTGCCGCTGATGAATTATCTCCAGCAGCGCGGTGCCAGGGTGACTGCGGTAGCGCCCTACGTTTACTCCCCGGACACCGATGCGGAGCGAATCGGGGAGTTTATCGACAAGCTGCACTCCGGCACTGTCGATATTATCGCCTTTACCAGTCAGCCACAGTTCAACCGGTTGCTGAAGATTGCCGTCGATGGCAATAAACAGGAGCGGCTGTTCGACGGGCTGAACAGGACCCTGGTGGCGGCAGTGGGTCCGGTGGTGAGGCAGCAACTGGCAGAACACGACGTCAGGGTGGCTGTCAGTCCCGCGGACTCCTATTTCATGAAGCCCATGCTGCGTGCCATCGAGCAGTATCTCGACACTTCCGACTGAAGTAGAGCGCAGGACCCGGGACGCAACTGCCTATCCTGCCACCTGCAGTCGTATCCCGCCGCATCGGGGAATCCCTGTACCCAACCTGGGGTTGTGGCTGAAAAAGCGCCACTCGTCGTTGCTCCTCGCGCCTGAATTGGCGCTTTTTCAGCCACAACAGTGACGATCAAAATAGTGTGAACAGGCCCTAAGACAACTCGGCGCCCTAACCGTCCAGTTCCCGGAACAGCCGGGTGGCAGCGATGCGGTTCTCAATATCCGTGATGACGGCTCGGTAGGCCGGTTCCCCGACACCACCGAAGCGCCTGATGAACTCCGCTTCAGGCATCGACTCCGGCAGATCAAGAAAGTCCGCCATGAACAGGTCCTCGGTGGGCTGTTGACCCAGCAGCGATTGCACCGCCCTGGCGGTGGCGCTGTCGGTGAGGGCCAGTTCGGCAAAACGCACGCCGGTGCGGTCGGCCCCGATATCGGTAAAACTGAATCCGGAGCCTCCCTGGGAATCATCAAGTTCCTTCAACAGGCCGATGGTGTCAGCCAGGCTGGATCCGGCGCCGGCCGTCAGGGCTGCGGAAACCAGGAAATGCTGGGCAAAGTCATGTCGGCCGGAGAGTGTCAGCCTGTGTCTGCCGGGTGTCGGCACGGATGAGGCAGGCAGTCCCAGTGCTTTGGGGACGCTGATGCCCAGGATATACATGCCCGTCACCAGCAGTGCAGCACGATTCTGCTCAACCGGATCTCCGCCCTGGGTCGCCGCGAATTCAAACATTGGTGCCAGCAGTGCCGCTGCCGAGGTCACGCCGTTCAGTTCGCCGGAACGGGTGACGTTGGCCAGTCGGGTGGCGTGGGCCAGGAGCCGTTCCTGTTCGTCGGCGGGGATCAGCAGGTTTCTGCCCCGCTCCGATAGCTGATCCGCCAGTTCCGGCTGCCACTGGTAGACGACGTTGAGCTGCCCCGGCGAGATGCTGAAACCATTGATGGCATCCACTGCGGCGGCGTATTCCGGGAAGCGCTGCAATTGTCCATGGGCGTTACGGGCGACAAAGTCAGCAATCCGACCCGGCACGGCAAGACTGCCGATACGCAGGTTGTCCACCACCAGCCGGTCACTCCAGCGGCTGAGCCCGACGCTGACGTTGAGGTAATCGCCAAGGGGATTGTCCAGGACCCTGGCGCTGACCTCCACGGTGGCCTGGTTGTCACCCAGGGTAATCTCCGCCGCACCACCCCGCAGTTGACTGAGTCCGTAGTTGGTCAACAGCTCAAGTTCCGTATCGCTCACGGTAAACGCGCTGATGTCGCCGGGCTGCAGGTTGCGTGGGTCCGAGCGGCGGATGAAAGCGCGGACCCGGCGCACGTCCTCCACGGATATTTCCGCCGGATTTTCCAGCGCTGGCCGATCCTGGAGAACGAAGAACACGGCTACGACCAGGCCGGCGATGCTGGCCAGGACCAGAACCAGGAGCAGACCCAGGATGCCCCGTAACAGCAGTTTCAAGTGGACTACTCCCCGATACAAATTGATTGGTGGAATCTCGACGGGATTTCCGGAACCTTCTGCCAGGTAGAGTTGCTTTCTTTACCCATGGCGGCAGCAGTGTAAGGCTGAATCAGGATTCATTCCGGTAATCACGGAAGGCATGATAAACGGAAATTACGTCGGAACGCCACGTCGGGGAAATGGCGGTGATCGCCAGTGCTTCCAGGTTGGTCAGGGTGACCGCCAGGGCGGCAATACGCAGGGGCCAGAGCGACCAGTCGACGAACAGTGCCACCACCGCTACCGCGGTCAGCAACCAGGAGGTCTTGGCCGCGCGGGTGTGATAGCTTGGCCAGCGTCGATACCTGATCATTCCAGCCAGCGTGGATGCCACGTAGGTGGACAGGGCGGGTGCTATCCAGACAGCTTCATCCGCCAGGACAGAGCCATAGAGAATGACAACACCCAACACCAGGGCGGTGTATAGTGCGGCATCGGCCCAGCTGTCCAGGCGTGCGCCGAATACAGAACGTTGATTCAATAAAACAGCCAGTTTGCCATCCAGCCAGTCCGTGGCGGCCAGCAGCAGGAAAGCCCAAAGAAACAGTTCGTTGTGACCCAGCAGGGCAAGGGGTATCAGCCCCGGTGCACCCAGCAATCGGACCAGGCAGAGCAGGTTGGGTATGGTCAGCAACCGGTCTGTCAGGTCGTATTTAGGGCTCGCGTTCTGATTATCCCGTGTCATCAGGTGATCCAGCCAATCAGAAAGTAGACATATACCGGTGCCGTCATGGTCAGGCTGTCAATGCGGTCGATTACTCCACCCATGCCTGGCAGCAGCCTGCTGCTGTCCTTGACACCGCAATCCCGCTTGATGGCGCTCATGTTGATATCACCAAAAAAGCCGGCCACCGATATCAGCAAAGCCACCAGAACCGGCCCGACGACGGGCTGGAGAGATGGCGGCAGGTCCAGCGGACCCGGCAATTGATGCAATGTTGTCAGCCAGGGAGCAATTACCGGCGCCAGGACGACGATGACCGCCATACCGCCGAAAAAACCTTCCCAGGTCTTGTTGGGCGAGATCACCGGGGCAATCCTGTGGCGCTTGTGAGAACCGAATAGTCGCCCGATTACTGCCTGAAAAATATCGTCCGATTCCGTCAGGATCACCAGGAACAGAAACCAGCCGGCTGGACCCAGTGGCCCTGTTGAAGACTCGGGAAGAATCATCAACAGGGCGGCATGGGAAACTCCATAGCCAAGGAACAGAATTCCCCAGAGCAGCGCGCCGGCGGAGCGGATGTAGCCCGCCGGATCGTCGCGGCTGAGCAGGGTCACTGCCAGCACCAACAGCGCTGCGACCGGAAGAAAAGCAGGGAAAAAGAGCAGCCCACCTGCCAGGATGACCAGATAATTCAGAATGATCAATACATAACCGGCACGGATTGCCAGCCTGTCTGCCGGGCGCGGGCCGAGCATCCGGGTGATTTCGAACCAGGCGATGCAGCTGGCGGTGCCAAGCAGCAGGGTAATGCCCAGCCGGCCCAGCAGCAGCCCGGCGCTGACCGCCAGCGCCAGCATCCACCAGGTTCTGAGGCTGGCCAGTCGCTTTTTGCGGGTATCCTGCTCGGCATTGCGCAGCGCGAAAAACCGTACAAGTGAGCCGACAACCAGGCTACCCAACAGGGTGGCGATGGCCCAGATCAGGGCTGGTTCGGGAGAGGTGATCATAAAGTGTCCCCTGATTGCGTGTCCGGGTCTTCTGCCCCGGTAAGATCCTGCCTGGCGGGAATGCCGAACCGGCTGACCAGCAGCCGCACGGCTGGAGGCAGCAGTCCACATCCCACCAGCGCGGCGACCAGGGGTAAATCAATGAACGCGTTCGCGCCGACAGCAGCCAGCTCTTCCAGCGACGGCAGGCGCAAGCCCACGTAGATCCAGATGACATTGGCGGGCAACAGGCCAAATGCAGTGGTCCACAGGAATGTCCAACTGCTGACTCGACTGGCGCCACTCACCGGGTTGACGATGGAATAGGGCGCATGCGCCATGCGCAGGGTCAGCAGGTAGAAGCTTCCTTCCTTGCGGATGTGCCGGTTCATCTGTGACAGAAAATGCGTGTAACGTTTCTCAATGGTTTCCTGGAACAGGTATCGACTGAGACAAAAGATCACCATGGCGGCCAGGGTCAATCCCACCGTGACGATAAACACTGCCGGCCAGAAACCGAACAGCCAGCCGTAGATGACACCCTTGCCCCCCGTTCCCGGCACCAGCGACAGCAGAAAATAAATGCCGAAGCCGACGAAAAAAGACTGCCAGGGATCGCTGGCGATGGCTACGCGAACCTGCTGTTCCTGCTGGATCAGAAAGTCCAGCGACGCATAGTTGTGGGCGTACCAGCCCAGTACCGCGAAAAGTCCCAGGACAGTCAGCAGGACCAGCGGCTTGCGCAGGCCGCCCTGCGCCGTGGCAACACTCACGAGGCACTCTCGTGACGGTGGACAAGCGGGCCGTCCAGGGTACGTCCCTGGCGGGGGAAAAGGTGTCGACTGATCGGTACAAACTGTTCGGCGTCCCGATTGAACAGGTAGTGAATGACACTCAGCGTGTCAGCATCGACTTCGATCAGGTTGAACGAATTTTCATCGCGTTCGCGCCCCTTACCCCGGCTGGAAGTGGTGGTGCCGCACTGCACGATAATGACGCCCCGGTCGCGATGGTGTCCGGGAAAAAAATCCAGCGAGCTGCCGATATAGGCGCGGTGCAGGTGGCCACCCAGTATCATTTCCACACGGTGTTCGACAAAGCAGTCGATGGCGCGCCGCGTCTTGGGCATGGCGATATCGATAACCCGGTCATGGCCGGGTGCGAAGTGATGATGGGCGACGACGATCCGAACCTTGTCGTCCGGCGCAGTGGCCAGGGTTTTTACCAGGTGTTCAAGCTGGTCCCGGAAGATGACACCGTTGGAAATGCTGCGGTGCGGTGCCGTGGAATCCAGTCCCACCAGCAGCACGTTGCCCACTTCCACTACCGGGTTGAGATCGTCACAAATATATTCCCGGTAGAGTGCATGCGGCTTGAACAGGCGTTCAGCCACGCGGTAAAGCGGTACATCGTGATTGCCGGGGATAATCAGCATCGGGATGGGCTCGAACCGCCTGAAAAACGCCGCCGCCTCCCGGAACTGACTGCGCTTTGCCCGCTGTGTCAGGTCACCGCTGACCACCACGACGTCGGGATTCAGCCGCGGCACGGTGGCCATCAGCGCCTCCGCCACCAGGGGCACGAAAGGGGGACCGAAATGCAGGTCTGAAATGTGCAGTATCCTGGTGGGCGTCACGTTGCTCATGCCTCGTATTGGTAATCATCCCGGTACTGAGGCGACAACAGCATCCCCGGTCCTGAATGCGTTTCCAGGGTTTCGTCAGCCCTGCTTGCGCTGCCTGGCAGGACTGTGGCATACCGGCACCGGGACAGCAATGAGCTAAATCAATGACTGGCGTGGTTATTTCCCTGGCCCGTCATCCAGTCCTGACCCGGTGCACTGGTAGTGCGACAGGCTGTTACCGGCCCTGCAGGGCAGCGATGCGTTTTTCCAGCGGAGGGTGGCTCATGAACAGCTCGGCGAAAGCGTGTTTGCCACGGATGCCGAATGCCACCAGTTGCCCGTTAAGCTGGCTTTCCATCTGGTTGCTGCGCAGCCGCTCCAGGGCAGCAATCATCTTCTGCCGGCCGGCCAGGTCGGCGCCACCGGCATCGGCACGAAACTCCCGGTAGCGGGAAAACCACATGACAATGATGCTGGCCAGTACGCCGAAGATGGCCTGGAAGGCCATGACTGTCATGAAGTAGCCCATGGCGCTGTTGCTGCCACGATTCATCAGGTTTGCCACCACACGCGCGAAAAAGTAGACAAAGGTGTTCAATACACCCTGGATCAGCGTGAGAGTTACCATGTCGCCATTGGCAACGTGACTGATTTCATGGCCCAGGACGGCTTCCGCCTCATCCGCCGTCATGTTGTGCAACAGACCGCTGCTTACAGCCACCAGCGCGTTGTTGCGGTTGGCGCCGGTGGCGAACGCGTTGATCTCCGGGGAATCGTAAATCGCTACCTCGGGCATGCCGATACCGGCTTGCTGCGCCTGGCGCTGCACGGTTTCCAGCAGCCAGGATTCGTCCCGGTTGCGTGGTTGTTCGATAACATGGGCATTGACACTGCGCTTGGCGATGAACTTGGACATCAGCAGTGAAATGAACGAGCCGCCCATGCCGAATACAGCGCACATGACCAGCAGCCCGGTGTAGCTGCTCTGATCCAGGCCCAGGGCCGGCATCAGGATGCTCAGTACGATGCCGAGGACAATCAGTATCGCCAGGTTGGTTGCGACAAAAAGAAATACGCGTTTCATCTAACACTCCTTGCTGTTAGCCGGAAAGCCGCGTCAATAGCCGGTTCAGGGTCGACTCTCAGAGCGCTAATGAATGGCAGCAGCGCCTGCGACACGACCCGTTTCGGTATTAATCAGTGGCTCCCTGGATTATGGCGTCAAATTCGCCAATTTAAAGAGGTTTGTCGATTTATTCATCACCAGGTAAGGTGGCACGGCACCGGTGGGAGGCCTCCGGCGGTGTTTACCTCATCGGGGTATCGGTCACGAAGCCCTTGCTATACTGGCAGCCAGGATCGCATTGCAGGAGACTTGAAAACATGAGTTGGGATTCCATTGCCGCCGTGGCGGAACTGCTGGGGGCGCTGGGTGTCATCGCGTCGCTGGTTTACCTGGCGCGGCAGGTAAACAGCAGCTCCAAGCAGGCGCGGCTGGTGGCCGTGCAGTCGTTACAGGCGCAAATGAACAACGTATGGACCCAGATGTCGGCGGATGAACGCGTGGCGGAGATCCTGTCACGTGGCTCCAAGGGCATCTCCTACCTCAACAACGAAACCGACAGGCTGCGCTTCTCCGCACTCTACCTCAGCGTTTTCCGTCCCTACGAAGAACTGTTTTTCTCCTGGAAAAGCGGCCTGGTGGACGACTGGGCCTGGGAGAGCCTGACCAACCAGTGTCATTCACTGATGGGTAACCAGGGATTCCGGGACTGGTGGGGGTTCCGCAGTGACTGGTTTTCCTCGGATTTTCAGGCACATATTGCCCGTGTCCTGAGTAAGAACAAGAACCTCACCTATCGCCGTTGGGGCGGGCAGCAGGAGGAGAACATTGCCTGAACTATGGTTTAAGTCTGTCCCAACCAGTTAATCAGAGGTTCCTTAACGGCGAATCGTCGCCACGGGCGGACTGGCGTGTCCTTGGGCTATTGCAAGCAGGCTTAAGGCCGCTGAGCAGCTGCCTGTGATAATGGTTCAACGGACGTTCCATGGTGAGATACATCAGGCTGCCGGCTGCCACACCCAGTGCCAGGCCGGTCCAGCGGCCTGTCCATGCCATGGGGATCATGTGTACCAGGTAGATGGAATAGCTGGCCGAACCCAGGAAATGCAGTACCCGGTTGGCGGGAATACGTGTCTCTATGCCGACCAGACCGGCTACCAGGGCAGCGGAGGGAATTCCCAGTATCAGCCATCGCGATACCATGGGTATGTGTTCCAGCGTGGCGGCCAGGAGAAAGCAGGAAAGCGCACCGACCAGTAACACGCCTGACCAGCGGGCCAGGTGATGTCTAGGGATGTTGGCCAGGGCCATGCCGAAGATGAATTCAAGAACGATCGGATTGGTAATCACCACCTGCCAGACTGTACCCAGGCCGGCCAGTGCCGCCAACACGAAGGCAGTCAACCACCAACGGCCGAGGCAGGCTGCGAACAGAAGATAAAACAATGCTTCATAGGCAAGTGTCCAGCCTGGACTGAGGAACGGTTCCGGTATGGGCCAGCCCCACATGACAGTGGCCTCGGGTACCAGGAGCCAGTCACGCAGAGGCGTCGAAACTACGAGTACCGAGGCCAGGGCACAGGCAATCCAGTAGGGCGGTAGAATTCTGGCTGCCCGAGCCAGGAGGAAGTAGTGCCTGTTGAAACCATTGCGCGTGGCTTCCACCATGACAAAACCACTGATGACAAAAAACACGTCGACACCACCGGTCAGCGCCAGAGGAGCCTCATCGATAAACGCGTGGAACGTGGCGACAGCAAGCGCCGCAAATCCCCGGAGATAATGTATCGATCGAAAAAACATCCGCTTTGTTCTGGCCCGTAGCCGGGCTATTCCCTTGTAATTCAGTTATATAACGACCCGTTGGGTAAAAATAGTACGCTTTCGGGAGAAAGTCCAGGAATCCACGTTGGCGTGATTGTGCAACGTGATGGTAGGCCTGGTGTTTAAGGGCGGCGCGGGGTTGCGCTGGCTGCCGATGATCGACGACGCAGCGGATGGTGCCGGGGCTGATGGCGATTATGCCACTGCAGTATCCTTGCCTTTGAGAAATGCTGCAGCGATGCCAGCGAGTCCATCGGGATATAGAAGAGTCTGTATAAACCACAAAGGCCAGAAGAAGGAAATGCTATAGGTACAGCCAGGCCACAATTATGGCAAGTCTGCCGGGGAAGGGGCAGGCCACCATGGGCGTTACGGCAGTTCCCGGCTACGGCAAAAACGAACCCTCGTTACAGCAGTATGACCGGGGCATTACATTTTTGGGACAGTTCTATGAAACTGCCGGAACTCGCAATTTCATCGCCAGAAAGGCCAGGTGTCACAATAAAGTCACTGAAAAGAAAACACTCTGTCACCAGCCTGTAATCCCGACCTTCTAGGGTAGAAAGTCCGTAAAGAACTTGGCTACTCAGAAGGAGTACAGTACATGCATCACGAAGAAGACAATGGTGTCAGCAATGATTCCGGCAATCGTCCTTTTGAGGACGTCCTGCAAGCCAATCTGCAGCGACGCAGGTTTCTGAAAAATGGCGTCACCGCCGCGGTAGGCGCCGCGGTCATGGGATCCACCGGTTTCCTGCAGGCCTTTCCGGGTAACGGGAAGTCAAAGGGCTTGGGAAAAGGTTTGCGTCCCGGTGCTGGCAAGCCGCTGCTTGGCTTTACACCGGTTTCCCTGGCCCAGGGGACAGGGCCTGAACCTGCGATTTCTCCTGAGTATCAATACGATGTCATTCTTCCCTGGGGCGACCCTATTGTACCCGGCGGCGCGGCATTCAACGAAGCCGACCTGCCCCTGCCGCCGGCACAGCAGGCTGAAGCCGTTGGCATCGGTCACGATGGCATGTGGTTCTTCCCCATCCGGCATGCCGGTAAACCACGTTACGGTTGGGACGACGATGGTCTGCTCAATCCCTGGAATGGCCGGAGCCTGGGCAATGGGCCGGTGAAAAATCGCGGCGTACTGTGCATGAACAACGAGTTCGGCACCAATTTTCACGTGCTGCGTAAATCCGTTCCGGAGAGCCTGGATGATGTGCGGACTTCGCAGCATGCTCACGGTGTAACGGTTGTTGAACTGCGGCGATCACCAGGTAAGAACGGTTCCTGGAAGGTTGTCGCAAGCGACCTGGCCCGTCGGATTCATGTCAATACGCCGGTGGACTTCAGTGGTCCGGCCGCCGGTCACCCCGACCTGATGAACAATTCCCTGGACGAACCCAGGGGTACTGCCAACAACTGCGCCATGGGCTATACCCCGTGGGGAACCTACCTCACCTGCGAGGAAAATTTCAACGGCTACTTTGGTACTGAAGACCCGAACTGGTCACCGACAACGAAGCAGGCACGTTATGGTATCAGCGACGGCGGCTTCGGCTACGGCTGGCACCTCTTTGACGAGCGCTTTGACCTGGCCAGTGCAGACTATGCCAACGAGCACAACCGTTTCGGCTGGGTCGTTGAAATCGATCCCATGGACCCCCGGGCTAAGCCGGTGAAACGTACCGCCCTGGGGCGTAAGAAAAACGAAGGGGCCACGTGTCATGTTGCCGAGGACGGGCGGGTCGTGGTGTACAACGGTGATGACGAGCGTTTTGACTATATCTACAAGTTTGTCTCCGCAGAACCCTGGCAGCAGATGCGTGCCAATGGTGAAAGCCCGCTGGACCGGGGCACATTGTACGCCGCCAGGTTCAACAGTGACGGCAGCGGAGAGTGGCTGGAACTGTCCCTGGCGAACCCGGCAATCGCCGCAGAGTTTGCCGATTACGGCGAAATGCTGATCAATGCCCGTCGGGCTGCCGACCTGGCTGGTGCAACACCCATGGACCGGCCGGAATGGGCAACCGTGGCTCCCGATGGCCAGGTGTATTTCGCATTGACGAACAATTCACAACGAACTGTCCCGGGCCCGGCGAATCCATTGGCGCCTAACGCAGATGGCCATATTGTCCGCTGGACCGAGACCAGGGGTCACAGTGGCGACGAATTCAGCTGGGACATCTTTGTTATTGCGGAGGATACCCACGGCACGGAGGAAAGCTTTGCCGATCCTGACGGTATCTGGTGTGATCCTGACGGTCGCCTGTTCATCCAGACCGATGGCGGCCAGAAAGACGGACTGCAGAACCAGATGCTGGTTGCCGATACCGGCACCGCAGAGATTCGACGACTTTTTACCGGTGTCCCGGGTTGTGAGATCACGGGGATTACCGTGACTCCTGATCGCCGCACGATGTTCATCAATGTGCAGCATCCAGGCAACGGTAATCCGGGTTCTTCGAGCTTTCCGGCACCGACAGGCAGCGGAGCGATTCCCCGGGATGCCACGATTGTCATTACCCGCAAGGACGGTGGCATCATCGGGTCGTAACGCATACCAGGCACTACCGGGCTGGACAACAGGCCCAATCAGCCCCGGCACTCGCCGGGGCTTTTTTTTACCTGCTGTGAATGTGGTCCCGCCTTGTGTCATGCTGATGACTGGGAAGCGTCGATGTGCTTCAGTCATCCAGGCCGGCGTCGCTCACTTGATCCACCCGGTTAAAAACAACGCTATGACCGGAATTGCTGGCAGGCGGGGTTCAGTCTTCCGGTACCAGCCTGTCGCCGTCCGGCGTGGCTATCACCTGCATCCCGTAAGGGACATCTTCCGGTGCGATTGTGGTCGCCGGCGAGGAACGTTCAGGTGTCATGTCAGCCTGCCGATGTCCGCCTTGTCGGGACTTGAGCATGTCACGCAGTTTTTGCGTACCGGCGACAAAGCCAATGGTAGCCGTATGTGTGTCCGTGCAGTCGACGCCCTGTTCGATAAAATCCTGGCAGGGCATGTCGTCGGGATACTGCAGGGTCACGCGGCCCGGGGCGATGGCGATCAGCTCGAAGCGATTGTAGCCGGCGATGGGCGTGTCTTCACCCACGGTACCGACAACCAGTATTTCGCTGCCGTCCCGGTGTTTCAGGATGGCACTGTGGCGGCTGCCGATGCGCGAGGTGCCCAGCAGGGTGAACGCCGGTTGGTCTGCCCCGGACGTGACGATAGTCCGGCACCGGTTCGCGTTCTCACTCACCACCGTCCGCACCATGGCGGACTCACCAGACTCACCAGACTCACCAGACTCTCCAAGCTCACCAGGCTCTCCAGAAATTCCCGGCAAGGCGAATTCTCCTGGTCCGGCCGCCGAGGATACCCCGGCGCCTTCCGCTCCCGATGTCGTACCGGTCACTGCGAGGAGGAGCAACGTGGGCAGCGAGGCGAGAGTCAAGCCCAAAGCATGAGTCATTGATAAGACCGTTAAGATATATTCCTGCAAGGCTAGCAGAACCGTGTGTCACTTTTTTTACGATGGTAATCAGTGTCCCGATATGTCGCGTATTGCGGTGCCGGGTTAGCCCAGGGCACGGGGTTGGTGACAGGATGACGGGTGTGATGTGCAGCGGAGCGCGACGTCTTTCCGATCGCGATTGACTGAAAAAACAGGCGGGATAGCAACGGCGGTGAAACAGACGTGTTTTAACGTAGGTGCAGCAGCACAGCAAGTTGCCAGAGCGGTTGCGACAGCGATAATCGGGCCGCTTCAACCGCAATGGCAATCTACCAATGTCAACCTGGCATCATTGTCGCAGCCCCGGTAATCCATAGCTCAGGTCGTGGTCGGTCCTGGTTATGTTGGTTTCGTACTCTTCAAGCAGTGCACTGACCTTGGCGGAAAGCGCAGCGCCTTCCTGGGGGCTGAGGGCACTGAAGGGACCAGGACCATCCAGGGCCGCCATGTTGGCCAGGGGCGTCAGGGCAAAAAACTCGCCGTTTAAACCGCCCTGCACAGTCTGAAATACAGACGTGCCGCGGCCACCTGAGGCCGTCAGGGCAGGGAGTATTTCGGTATTCCACAACGCGACCCATTGCTGTTCCATACCGGATTTCAGCTGGAATCGCACCACCACGCTGTAGTCGGCATTCGGCGCGGCCGGCATGCTCATGTCGGGGCGGGACCTGACAATAAAACTTCTGCGGGAAGTCACCGCGGAGTTCCAGGTCTCACGCATCATCTGTGCTTCTATGGAATTTCCGTCCAGTGGGGTAGGGGCGTCAAGGGCCGCGAAGCTGGCAATGGGTGTGGCCACGGTCACTTCGAAACTTTGCCCGAAAACGGTTGAGCTGGTCACCCGCCACGCAAGCCCGTTGGCGCGTCCCCTGGGCATAAAGTTCTCCCGGTGAATTGCACGAAAGCTCTCTGTCTTATTGGGATCAAGAACCAGTTGATTGACCTGGATAAGCTGGGATTGGGCCTGCTGCGCCAGCAACTGACCTGAAAATCCGGCGATAAAGACCAGGATTGCAGTAGTAAACAAGGTTGTCTTCTTCATATCAGAGTTCCCTAATTGTTGGTTAGTTATTATCCAGAACTTTTCAAAGGAGCCCTGTCACCAGGTAGCGGTGCCAACGGCGGTTGATTGGTTAGGTGCCGCTGTGTGTCAGGATTCCAGGGCGAACTGCAGAAACGCTTGAGGATACCGGCATCGCAATGTAGGAAAAAATAGTACAAAACAGACGCCGCAGGGCCACAATAAGGGTTTATGTACTATCGATCAAGAAAAATAGGGATTTTTGGACAAAAATATAAAAACAGTTGAATCGCCTGAAATCCGTTGATTGCGAAGCCTGGTTTGCACCTGCGTTTAATCGCGCGGATAAACCGCGTGGCGGGTGCAGTTCAAGCTCGTCATGCAGGTTGCTGAATCAGCGGGAATTGGCGCGCAACCGGCGAATCTGCCGTATTCCGTCGGCAGGCGCCCATTGCCAGCCGAAAAGCGGTAGATTCCCGGCTGCTGCCTTGGTATCGGTTGGGCGATGTCAGAAGCCGTCTCAGCCGCTATAGCTGGCTTGGCTGGCATGTCGACAGCCCAGGCGGGCAACCCGCCAGATCACGATCAACAGCGTCGCCAGGTTGTTGACAGGCAGCAATAGCAGATTGATCAGGCTGTCGCCCACGGTGATTATCTCCATCCCCATCACCCGGGAAAAAGCAAGCGCGATGTCTGCCAGTGGCCAGGCAAACAACCAGGACAACAACAATAAAATAATTGCTCCTGCCAGTCCGACAAGATAGATGTAGCGCTTGCGTCGGCTGGTTCGGCTCAGGACTCCGGCGACGAAATCATCACCGGGAAGATCTTCAATGTCCTCCATGAACAGCGCCTGGAGAAACGGATCCCGGTCTTCAATCATTATTGATTCTCCGTGTTTTCATTTTCACTATAGTCCTGAAGAATTGATTTAAGCCGCGCTGTGCCCCTTCTGATGTGTGACTTTACCGTGCCCAGCGGAATGCCGGTGGTCGCTGCAATTTCACCGTGGCTCATTCCTTCCTGGTAAGACAGGATTATACTGAGGCGCACCGGCTCGTGCAGTGTAGTCAGGGCTGCGTCCAGATCCATGGCCGCTTCCGGTGTGGTTGCCATTGCCCTGGTATCCTCGGGAAGGTCATCGCTCTGGAACAGTACATCGTTTTTACGTAAATGCTGTAACCACACCGATACCGCTATGCGCTTGAGCCAACCTCCAAAAGCCCTGGCGTCCTTGAGACCACGAATTCCGGTCCAGGCTGATAGAAAGGTCTGCTGGGCCAGGTCGTCAGCCAGGGTGACATCCCGGCTGCAGCGCCGCAGGAAATTTCGAATACCCGACTGGTAGCGCCGCACCAGTTCTGCAAAGGCCTCACCATCTCCCGCCCGCGCCAGGTTTACGACCAGCGCTTCAGGGCTTTCTGGGTAATAGTCCGGGGCTCGATTCAATTCAGTTCCTCGCCGGCTGTGTTGCGGCGGCACCACGTTGTAAGTCAGTTATTCAGCCTGGTACCAGCGAGATGCCACGGTGCCTGCTATCCAGAAACCGGCACCCATCACCGCCAGGAGTGCGGCCACGCCCAGCAGGGGATAAAGGGCGTCCGGCGCAACCAGGCTGAGGAAATACCCCAGCAGAGCAACACCAGGCGAGATCGGCAGAATCCACATTGCCGTGACCTTGAAGTCCTGATCGGGTCGTCCAGCGCCCCCTGTCATTGTCAAGAGCTTTTCCATGATCTCCGGGTCAAGTTCACGGTCGCTCTCCAGGAGACGGCGCAGGGTTTCATGCTCCTGTTCCCGTTTCCGGGCCCCGTCCCAGATTCCGGCCACTGACACTGCCGCAATAAACAGCCAGAAGCTCAGGGACACCAGCCCGACACCTATGCCGATATTTTCCATTTCTCTCTCCAGTCTAGGGGTTTCATTTAACAAGGATGCACTCTGGATCAAATTGGATGCACTTTAATCATGGAGCTATACGGGTTTTCCGGTGAATTCGCTGTCGAGACGCCCTGTCGCGCGCAGAACACAGTCAGGGTTCAACGGAGGTTTCTTGATATGTCCGACAAGGGACGTATTATGAGCTGGGATATACAGGCAAAACGAGGTCAGGCGGCACCATGAAGCTGGTAAAAACCACGCCAATATTACGTATTTTTGATGAAAATAAGGCCAGGGAGTTTTATATCGATTTCCTTGGCTTCACAATCGATTTTGAACACAGGTTCGAGGCGGGTTCACCCCTTTACCTGGGTGTTTCCCGGGAGGATTGCCAAATCCACCTTTCCGAGCACCATGGAGACTGTTGTCCCGGCGCTGCAGTGCGCATCGATACCATTGGGCTGGATGACTACCATAAGGAACTTGCGGGCAGGAATTACAAGTATTATCGTCCCGGAATTCAGGACATGCCCTGGGGAACCAGGGACATGTCCATTACCGATCCCTTCGGTAACAGGCTCATCTTTACGGCGGCGAAACCCGAATAGCCAGCGTTATAGTAAGACCGCGAGTTGCACAGCCAGAGTACGATTTGCTGGCCGACGAGTGGTTCCTGGATTGAAGGCGAGACTGCAATGCCAAAACGTGTACAGATCAAGACCGCGAAGAACGAAGGGAGTGTCTCCGGGTTTCTCAATGCCATTGACGATGCGGACTTGCGGCGTGATTGCAAGGCCCTGTTAAAACTCTTCAGGCAGACCACGGGGCTTAAACCGAAAATGTGGGGTCAGTCGATAGTCGGTTTCGGCGAGTATACCTACTACCGGGCCAATGGCGATGAAGGTCGGTTCATGGCCACGGGCTTCAGTCCGAGAAAAAGCGGGCCCACGCTTTATATCATGCCGGGATACAAGGACTACGGTGAACTGCTTACCAGACTTGGGCCCCATAAACTCGGTAAATCCTGCCTGTACCTCAAGAACCTGGAGGGTATTGATCTCGATGTCCTGGCAGAACTGATCACCGTCGGCATGAGGGACCTGAAAAAACAGCATGCCACGGACTACTGACTGGTGGGCGAAAAGTTGCAACGGGTTTAAGGAAACAAACAATGAAACAGACCGTGCAGGCTCTTGGCATCGTCCTGGCAACAAACCTGCTGGCGTTGCCCCCGGCGTTTGCCCAGGCCGAGGCCTATTCGGGTGTTATTGAATCCAGGGAGCGGTTTCGGGAAAACTGCGCCGTCTGCCATGGCGAAAACCTGGCGGGGACGCCCCAGGGAACCAGCCTTCAGGGTGAGCTGCGGCACGGGGACTCCATTGACGCCATCGTTGCCAGCATCAGTGAAGGCTATGCCCGGTCCGGGATGCCGGCCTGGCAGGATGTCTTCAGTCCGTCGCAGATTCGAAGCATCGCCATGTATCTACTCGAAACCCGGGCAAACGTCGATTACGTGACCTCCAACTTCGATCAGCCGCTGATCATTCCCGAGCAGCCAATTGAATCCAGGTTGCACGCTTTCCGGCTGCAAACCCTGACCGACGACCTGGATCCTTTGCCTTTTTCCCTGGCGCCGTTGCCTGACGGTCGCCTGCTTGTTACAGAGAAAACCCGGGGTGTGCGCATTGTCCAGCAAAACGGTGCTGTATCAGCGCAGGTTCGCGGTACGCCCCGAGCCTACGACGATATCTACCGGCTGGATTCCCGTCTGGATATCGAGCGCGGTATGGGGTGGTTGTTTGATATCGTGCCGCATCCGGATTACGAGGACAATGGCTGGATCTACCTCTACCACAGTCACCGCTGCCAGGACTGTAATGCCTTGAGCCGGGAACAGGGAAGCCCTGTATCGATGAACCGGGTGGTGCGGGGCAGAATTGTCGATGACCAGTGGCGTGACGAAGAAATCCTGTGGCAGGCCGACATGCGCCACTACACCAGGTCCGGCGATGTTGGCGCCGGTGGTCGCCTGACCTTCGACGATGCCGGACACGTTTATTTCACCGTGGGCATCAAGGGTGAAAGCAATTACCGCGGCATCCAGGATCTGGCCACGCCCTGGGGCAAGATTCACCGCATTAACGACGATGGCAGCATACCCCCGGACAACCCGTTCGCCGGCCGCGAGGACGTCTATGGCAGCATCTACACCTACGGTCACCGCAGCCCCCAGGGACTGGAGTACGACCCGCGTACCGGCGAGCTGTGGGGCAGCGAACACGGACCCCGGGGCGGTGACGAAATCAACCGGCTGTTACCCGGTGGCAACTACGGCTGGCCGCTTTACTCGCGGGGTATCGACTACGACGGTACCCCGGTGGACTACGGACAACAGCTGGGCATCGCCTGGGAGCTGTCCGATATCCAGCAACCGGTAGTGGACCTCACGCCATCGCCGGCCGTATCCAGTTTTATCATCAGCGACAGCGAACTGTTTCCCAACTGGCAGGGGGACTTCCTGGTGGGCTCGCTGAAATCCCGCAGCCTGTTTCGCATCGCCATCGAGAATAACCGGTTTGTTGAAAGCGAAGCGCTTTTTGAAGGCATTGGCCGTATTCGCGATATCGAACAGGGCTTCAACGGCGAGGTGTTCCTGCTGCTGGAGCACAGTGCCGGTGGCAGGATCGTCAAGTTGATCCCCGCCGATGCTGAATAAAATGGGGTCAGAGTAAAAATACAGTAGTCTAATTAAGGTCCACGGCAGGTGAAACATGGCCCGGAAAAAGCACTGTTCAGCAAAAAAGGGCAGATTAGCAGGAGGGGACGGTTTATTATTGGGAACGCTCAAATTGCCTGGAAAATAGCTCTTTCCCCATCAATTCCCCACTAACAGGCCGTTGAAAAATGTCATGAGGGCAGCCAGGACGAGGCGGAAACTGTCCAAAAGCGCAGTTTACCCGGTGTAAATGCGCATTTTGAGACAGTTTTAAACGAAGTATTGGCAAGCGCAATAGTTTTTCAACAGCCTGTTAATTGGTGCAAGAGCGGAGTTCGTGGCTGTTCAGGTCAATTACGGCTAATATCTACAATCTCGAAGCGAAAATACCAATTATGAATGCTCCCTGCCGCAAGATCCTGTACAGCCTGCTGCTGCCGTTTTCTCCCATGCTGTTGGCACAATCCCAGGATGCCAGCGAGAGTACGGTAACCTACCCGGCCGAGTTTTTTGCCCAATACGCGCCGGTTTCCGTCAACGACATGCTGAACCGGATTCCCGGCATTGGCCTGGCTCTTGAAGAAAACCCGGCAAACAGATTCGGCAGTGGCAACGACAGAGGTCTGGGCGCCCAGGATCAGATTCTGGTCAATGGCAAGCGCCTGGCGGGCAAGGCCAATGAAGCCAGCGCGCAGCTCAATCGTATAACGGCGGACCAGGTCGACTATATTGAAATTGTACGCGGGACCTCCGGCAACCTGGATGTCCAGAATGCCGGTCAACTGGTCAATATCGTGCTGCTTGAATCACTGTCGTCCACAACGCTGACTGGTCAAGTCGGCATGACGCAGTTCCAGGATGGCACTGTCGAACCCACCGGAACTCTGTCATTCAGTGGACAGAGCGGCAACATTGACTACCTGGTCAGTGCCAACCTGGCGACCAACTACGAAGCCCAGGAAAGATTCGAGCGCAGCTTTCTGCCTGACCGTTCGTTCAATGAAACCCGTGCCGTAGATACCTACAGGGATCAACAGAATATCACCCTAAACTCCAACATTGTCTACCAGCCCACCGACTCGGACCGTATCGCATTCAATGCACTGTACGGAGTGAGTGATCCGCCCAGCGAACTTCTGCGAACAATTACAGACTTAAAACCCGATGCCGGGCCGGTGGTGTTCGAAAGAGAAGATCTTCCCGCCACTTCCGATAATTGGGAATTTGGCGGCGACTATCAACATAACTTTGCCGATGGTGACCGGTATAAGCTGCTGTTTATCGTCAACGAAAAGAATGACGCGGTGACGCGAGAGCGGTTCTTTTCCACTGTGGAAGACCGCGAGGAAATCAAGACCCTGTTCCTCGACACCGATAGTCGCTATCGGGAAAGAATTGTGCGTACTTCCTATACCTGGAGACTTGCCGAGGGCCAGAATCTGGAGGTGGGCATTGAAGGTGCACAGACAATTCAGGATTCTGCGCTGAAACTGGGCCTGAGGATACCCGGCACACCCCAGCCCGAATACGGCGGGCTGGTTCCGGCCGACCCGCCGAACGCCGTATCCACCGTTGAAGAAATCAGGTACGAAGGGTTTGCCATCCACAACTGGCAGATTAACTCCCGTATGTCCCTGGAAAGCAGCCTGTTGTACGAGACATCTGAGATTGAACAAAGCGGTGAAGTCGCAAAGAAGAGGGATTTCAACTTTCTGAAACCGAAGCTGGATTTTCGATTCGACATCAACCCGAGCTTTCAAGCGCGAATGTCGGTGGAAAAAGAAGTTTCACAGCTAAGCTTTGCAGACTTTTCCGCCAATACCAATCCACAGGATGCCGACCAGGATTTTATTTCCGGGAACCCCGAAATAGAACCGCAGGAAACCTGGCGTTACAACATCAATCTTGACTATCGCCTGCCCAATGACGGCGGCGTGCTCAATTCCCGGTTATTTTATCTGGACGTGGAAAAATCCATCGGCAGGGTGGACGTTACGACGGATCCGGACAGGCCCATGAGTGCCAATGGCAACGTTGGCGACGGCAAGGTATTCGGCCTGTACCTGAACGCCAGCGTAAGGCTGGGCTTTATAGATCTTCCTCAAGCGGTCGTTACAGCGGGATTGAACCTTGAGGATGCCTATTTGTATGACCCGCTGATTGGAAAAAAGCGCACCATTATCCCCTATGATCGCGGTGGATACCGCCTGGGTTTTCGCCATGACATCCCGGAACAGAGACTCAACTATGGCTTCAATTTTCAGGACGGTATTGGCGGTGTTGGAGGCACCGGAGGTAACCGGGTTCGCTATGATATCAATAACGTTATCTTCTTTGGCGCCGGCAAGATAAGACCCAACCTCGAGTTGTTCGTGGAAAAAGTGGCATTTGGCGACCTTACCTATCGGTTTCAGATAAACAATGCCTACGATTTTGAAAATTGTTTCGAGCGCAAACGCTATTCCGGGTATCTGAGAGACGGAAACCTGAGTGAGATCGAGCGTTATTGCACAACCACCGGTCGCACTTTCAGCCTGTCGGTAAGAGGAAATTTCTAGTCCGGAAATTTCGCTGCACTCCTGCTGCGGCTGTTCCGTGGCACGCTGCCATCAGCTATTAGAGTTTCAAAGTCATCAGAACCTGCTACAGTACCTGTATAACTGACGGTACCGTCCCGCGTATCGTGCAGACATGGATCCGGTTTCTCCCGTTGTGGTCGTCGTCTGCAGCGATGTGGGCCTCGTGCCGGCGTGGACATTTTCACGGCGTATCGCCGCGGGAAATACCGTATCAGTCTACAGTAATGACGTAGCGCCCTTGCACGGTCGGAACCGCGATACTTCCCACGACATCTAGAAAGTACGATGTGGGACAGCATTGAAAGGAGAAATAATGAAAAAACAAGATCCTCAATCCCGACGTAACTTTCTTAAAGGTGCCGCATTGGCAGGTGGGGCCGCCAGCCTGGGAGGCTGCGTTAGCGCTACTGACGCCCCCAGGATCACCCACGAGGAGTTGCCCACTTTTTTCCCCAGGCATAACGAGCGTACCAAGGGCTGGCTGCGCTTTATTTGGGAAAAAGCCAGCACACCGGATGACTGGAGTTATACCGGTCGAGAAGAGTTACCTTGGGGGATTAAGCTGAACCGCGGTCAAATTGACTTCGCTGTAGTTGGGGAAGGGCCACATCCCTGGTGGGATCAATATAGTGGGTCGCCCTTTTTAAGTTACCCGAGGTTTGACCTGTCCGATTCCAGTAATGCCATTCTGGTCATGGCGGACCAGACACCTGCCTGGCGGGAGGTCTATACGCACATCATGGATGAATTGGCTACCCGGCACACGGCATACTGGGCTGCAATCGACTGGAATACGTTTATCGGACCCAGCCCCGACCGTGGCAATTATCCCGAAGCCATGATGCAAGCCTGGCCCGAGCGCGTCCGTGGTAATTATGATTTTCCGGGATGGGTTGCCAACGGCGTCGAGCCCTGGGGATTGCAACGTGATCCCATTGGTGCTGATGGTTTCCTGTTTTTCCGCGGCTGGCTTAATCTCGTGCTTTCTACCTACAAATACGTTTCGGGCGACGACAAATGGGAGCAGTCCTGGGAGATCGCCGGTTATGAAAATGAGCATTTTACCTGGACGCAGCCGCGTATCGTCGAACATCTGCGCCAGCAATATATCGATCACCCGGAGGGGCCCCACTGTGAAAACACAAAAATCTGGCCCGTGTGCAATTGCGCTGCTGGCCTGGGAATATATCTATCAGATCAACTGGGAGTCACCGGTGCCCATGGTGTTTTCGAAAACTGGATAGAATTCGCCCGCGACAATTATATGGGTATAAACGATCGGAATGAGCTGGAATGGGCAACCTCCTATTACGATCCCATTGAGAATTTCAAAGTCAATGGAGGGGCCGGTAGCGGTGTACTGACGGCTTTCTATCTGCTGCCACAGTCACCCGAGATAGCGACGCTCATTTATGACTCTGCTGCCAATGCATCAGGTTGGCGGGACCCTAGACAACAGATAGGACCCTCGGCCACCGGGCTGGCCATAGCCAAATCACTCGGAGACCATACTGTCGTTGCACGGCTTAGCGCGGCGGCTGAACGTGCCAGTGAGCCGAGATTCTTCGGCGATGACAACGAGAAATTTGGCTGGTGGTTCAACCTGGGAGAGCCCTGGCCCCGAGGACAGGGAACCGCGCAGATGATGATTTCAGAAGTTGCAGAAGGCAGCTGGTCTGACGCATTCAGAGTAAAACATCTGGACAAGTATCAGGCCCCGACCCTGGAAGGAGTCGACTTTCCCAGCCTGGGAGTCGATCAGGCATGGAATGACAAGGCCAGCGGTACTTTACACATTGGCACCTACGCAGGTGATAGAGCTCAACTTGGTCGGGAGACGAGCTGGCGGATCACCAACCTGCCGGATGCCAGCGACGTTGTTGTACTGCGTGATGGTGCATCCTACGGGAACGTGGAAATACTTGATAGCAACACCGTACTGGTGCACACAGATATCAATACTCACCGGTATCAGATCTACACTGGCTACCATGGGCAGTCTCTGGCGCAGAATATGCGGCAGAACAACGCCCGCGAGGCCGTTGCCGCGGCAGGCGGATTGGCTGCTCGCAGCCGCACGGCGGCGGAAAATGTAAAAGCAGCGGAATCTGTCATGGCATCGGGTTCAGCGTCATGCCCCTGCTGTAAATCTGCGTAATTTTCAGCCACCGTGGAAGTCGCTGTGCTCAATGACACTAACCATAGGATTGACGTTCGGGCAGGCCGAATTCCCGGCGCAGGGCATTCTCGCTCATGGCCTCATCTGCGTACTTACCGATACCGGTGGTTTTGATCTCTTCATCCTTGTCGGCATTATTACCGGTGAGGTTGTGCAGACAGTGAATCAATTCATGTGCCAGGACGATATGAGGCCAGCATACCGCTCCGGTGGTTTCGATTATCTGGGCATTGGAGAACGCCATGTAACAGACCGTTCCTCCGCTGGTTGTCTGGGACTGATCGACGGCATTGCAGAAACTGGTCCCGGAGATATGAAACGGGCATCCCTTGATATTGTGCCTGGGATGGTTTGACGCCGCCATGCCGGTCACTGACCTGGTACCATTTTCGTCGTACAGGAACTGGGGCTTCTGGCCTGATTGTGTGTAGGTGATAGCGGTAGGCTGGCACATCACGTTAATACCGGCAGGAAAATCGCCCCGGCTTTTCGGTTTCGCCTCGGCGATCTGTTTCAGCAGGGCACTGCCCAGTGGCTTGCTCTGAATCAGCCTGAGGTTCTCCAGCATGATCGAATTGAAAAACGGGTTTTTGGTTTCGTCGAATTCGACGCCAAAGCCCGGAAATCCTAACAGTGTGGTCGCCATCGCTTGCTACCCTCTCGGTGAATTGGAAAAATGGGGTCAGAGAAAAAAGAAAAAATGGGGTCAGAGTAAAAATACAGTACTAAAAATGGGGTCAGAGTAGTAATACAGTACTGTATTTTTACTCTGACCCCATTTTTGTGACCCCATTTTTGCTGGCTAATCCGGCTCAACCACTTCAATGCGCACGCCGTCCGGTCCCTCGACGAATGAAATCCGGATGCCCCTGAACGGGCGGGGTGACATGGTGAATTCCTCACTGTTGGAGGATAGCACAGCACCGAAATCGTCCAGGTTTTCGACGGCCCAGCCCAGGTGATCCATGGAGGTTCCCTGGGTAGGGGCGACTTCGCCACTTGCTTGAGCGGCCATCAGCCACACGTCGCTGTAGTTGATGGCCGGTAACACGCCTTTCCACTGCACAATGTCGCCACCGAAAATCCGCTGATACCAGTTCAACGTTTCCCTCGGGCTGGGCGAGGAGAGATGCAGGTGATGCAGGCCCCGGGTTTCAGGATCATCTATCAGCTCGATCTTGGTACCCCACGGATCTTCGACGAACGCAATGGTCATGCCGGAGAATTCGTTAATCTCCCCGAGTTGCGTACCGCCATCGGCTACCAGGGCCGCGGTGACTTCCTCAACATCAGCCAAAGAAAACCCGATATGATCGACACCGGTGCCAACGGAGCCTCCGGTTGATTCCCGTTCAAAGAAAATCACGGACATTTCACCGAAAAAAACGCGATCAATCGGATACTGAACGCGATCGGCATCACCTCGATTGAAGCTCCCCGCTACACCACCAAAATGTTTTACGTACCAGTCAACGGCCTCCCGGGCATTGGTGGCCGCCAGGTGGACATGGTCATAAGGCGCCGCTGTTGCCAGGCTTCCGTGCAGGATGAGGCTGGTCACTAGAAGGAGTAGTTTTTTCATACGCTTTCTCTTTTTGGTTTTTGTTTATTACCGGACAGTTGCGTTGATAATTTATCAGAGTTGGCCGTATTGGTCCCGAAATATCGGGGAAAGGTCGCCGTCAACCATGCCGGGTTATGGGGAATCTGTGCAGCAAGATTGACTAGCCAAACTTTTACACCTAACGCGCCAGCAATTTCTGCAACACTTTCGACCATCAGCCGACGTCAAAGGACGTCCTTGGTCATGCGCACTCGATTCATGTCTCTCTCAAATTCTATCCAGCCTGGATGCTTATAAATAGCGATGTTCTCTGATAGCAGCGGGTGCGTAGCTAGATGTAACTCAGAACAGCCAGAACCCCTGACGGTGGATTCAGCAAATTTCCTTAAAACCGGGGATGCACAGCTATGTTCGATTGACCGTATCCCAGTAATTTGAGCCACTCTGTATATGGGATTTCCTCATTATTGATGGGTCCAACATCTGGCATGGCTCTGATCATGGGGTACGGTCAAATCTAATAACCCATTAAGGGTCTAACTCTTCAACACCAATCACTTGAAGCACTAACGCTTCGGCATCCACAAGTTGTAGCTGCAGGGAATAGTGAGTTCCCAGTGCTGCCAGGCGGGGAATTGTCAGAAGCAGGTTGCTGGAAGTGAAAGTGGCGACATCGGCTACCGAGGTATCCGCAGCTGACACGCTGCCTACCTTGAACGTAAGTGCATTGATATCCAGTAGTTCCAGGGTAAGTCCGACTTCCTGGCCTCCGTCCACTATGAGGTAGGGAACTACCAACAATGCTGAAGCGGTATCGTAGTGTGCTTCGTTCTGTCCGTCGCCTTCTCCTTCGCCATCTCCCTGTCCATTTCCGTCACCTTCTCCATCCACTTCTCCTACAGTCAAATCGAAGTCAGGGTCAGCAGGTATATCAGCCGGATCGCCAATTCTCAGGGTAAAGCTACGACCATTCATCAGGTAATTCACTTCCTGACCGACGGAGCCCGACAAACTGATAGCAAGGGTATTGCCATCCAGGAATTCGTTTGTCACTGAAACACCGGCCGGGAACGACAAGCCGATGCCGCCAATGATCGGAAATCCATCTTCCGGTGGCACATAAAAATAGAAATCCGCGGCGGCATTGGAAGGGATCTCGACTGTGGCGCCGTTCCCGGCGTATTCAAAGATCGGCGCTCCTGGATTCCTTGTAGCAAACTTCCAGACCAGCAGATCCGCACCCTGATCTGAATCGTAGTCAACTTCCACGCGGTATGCCCGTTTCCATGCCAGCCTTTGCAGCGGGAAGAGAGCGAATTCAAGCTCAGAGAATTTGAAATTCGGATCCGAATCAATATCCAGTAGACGGGTATTGGTAATCTCCTGACCACTGACGTCATCGAACAAGCGGAAAGAATTGATTGTGACGCTGCTGAATTGCAGTGGATTAAACTGCAGTGAGACGGGATAGCCGGACACCGAAAAATCCGGTAAGGGATCCGGGCTTTCCTCGAAAAAAGCCGGCGGCACGTCATCGTCACCCTGGGCAGGCCAGAGAACGATCGATGGATTCTGTCCGGCTACGTTATTGTCGGCAGCGTTCTTGTCTTCAACGGTAATCCGGAAGTCGGGATCCTGCGCACAGACATTGATGAAGAAACTCCCGAAACCATTGAAAGATTCTCCACCACACAACGTATTCAGCGCAGCATTGCCGGAATTATAGGTGTACGCTGTATAGTCGATCATGGGATCCTTGCCGAATCCCAGCCCTATCTCGTCGTGGAAAAAGCTCAGGAAGCCGAAGCGGTGATAGATGGCTGACATGAGGTCATCAATCGAACCGAAGACATCGTCCTGTCCAACACTGACATTTTCTCCAACCGACAGGGATAGGTAACCTGATGCAGCCGTTCGGTCAGAAGCCTGATTCCCGGTAAAAAACGGATCGCCCGGGTTTTCGAAATGACCGCTAACGCGCAATGTCTCGGTTGAATTTCCAACCAGGTAAGCGGAATGATTTTCTGCTGCTGTCTCGAGATTCTCGTTACGTTGAAACGGAATCATGTCCGCCCGCTGACGCAGCAGGTTCAGATAGTCGTAACCGGCAGCCTGCTCGTCTTGTGCAGCCACAGGGTCGGCAAGGGGCGTGAGTACAAGTAACAGAAGAGCGGAATTAAGGGTATTGCGGGACAGGAAGAGGTGCATAGTTGAGATCCTGATATCTGAACTTGTGCTTTATCCTGACCTGAAGGCAATTCGACCCGACAGACAACCAATGCGAATTTTGGTCAGTGGTCAGTCTGAAACCTAACTCTTTAAACCCCCACTGTCCAGTCGCAGAGCTGCTGTCAGCCAGGGAAAGTGATTGAAGACAGGATTACAACGCGCAAGTCACCCTGGAATAATTGCCGATTCCCTTCGGCAATCCTGTCCAAAGCACGTCCTGCTGCAAGGACGAGCGGGCTGATACCTACGGACTGTCAGCTCAATTAATTCGGTTGTGCCAATCGGAACATCGTTTTTATCTCAGGCTTGGCTTTTCACCGGAACATCGTTGAGGTAGAGGTCGCCGAATCCGACACAATCGTTTGTTCGGTAGGATCTCCCGCCATGAGTCTTCCCCACCTGGTCGACTTTCGCGACTGTTTTTCGCCTTCGGAACCGGGCAGAGTCGGTACGGGCGAGGCATTGAAAAGCGAAGGCCTTCGGATGACTCAGACATCCGACTGGTACACGGTCTATACCGCTCACCAAACTCGATACAATCAAGGATCGGGTACGGCTTTGGTGCTTCCCATGATATCCCCGATCCGATGATTGTTATATTTCGCCAAAGGGGTAATCTTATGTCACCAATTAACAAATCGAATTTTTCAAGGGAGTACCACCGGTGAACGATATTGCCTGGCCTAAGAAAACCCGAGAACTTCAGAATCATCACTTTGATTCCACAATATGGAATGATTTTAAGTTCCGAGACGATGACATCATTATTTCAACTTATGCCAAATCCGGAACAACGTGGGTGCAACAGATTGTTTCTCAGCTGCTGTTCAACGGACAGGAAGGGTTGGAGGTCGCGGAGATGTCACCCTGGCTGGATCTGCGAGTCCCTCCCAAAGAAGTAAAGCTTCCGGAGGTTGAAGCCCAGGCCCATCGACGATTTCTCAAGACGCATCTGCCGGTAGATGCATTGGTGTTTTCACCAATGGCGAAATACATTTACATTGCCCGCGATGGTCGTGACGTTGTATGGAGTATGTACAATCATCATGCAAACGCTAACCAGTCCTGGTATGACGCGCTGAACAATACCCCGGGATTGGTTGGTGAACCTATAGGTCCTCCAGCCGACACAGTGCTCGAATATTTTCATGAGTGGTTGGCAAAAGACGGCCATCCATTCTGGCCATTCTGGGAAAACATCCGAACATGGTGGGCAATAAAGGATCTGCCAAACGTGTATATGCTGCACTTCAACAAGCTGAAGGAAGACCTGCCGGCTCGAATTCGTGAAATGGCAGCATTTCTTGAGATACCAATTGATGAATCAAGGTTTGCTGCCATTGTTGAGCATTGTAGTTTTGACTATATGAAGAGAAATTCTACCAAAAGCGTACCATTGGGGGGTGCATTCTGGGACGGCGGATCCAATACATTCATCCATAAAGGCACCAATGGTCGCTGGCAGAATATTTTGACCGATACGGACAATCGTAATTACCAGGAACGTGCTGTTGCCGAACTCGGTGAAGAGTGTGCACACTGGTTGGCTACGGGTCAAAGATTGTAATTCGGCCAGGCTATTTTAAAAAATGGGGTCATTAGTGATACCATAGTCAAGATCTGAAGATGCACATAACGTCCGGCTCTGCGGTTGTCGAAAGTGGCGCGACTTTTGGAACAAAAGGCGTGACGCTTTTGGCAGTCCGCCAGCAGCCGCTTGTTATACCTTTCACCAAATATCATGGTAGACCCACACGCCTTCATGTACTTTTTTATACATGTTTTCCGGAATATGATCGATTGGGAATTCCTCTATATCTCCGATGACATAACCCCAGTGCTTGACGAGAGCACTGCCATAAAATACCGAAATGTAGTTTTCGGACACATCAATTCTAGGAGGGATGTGGCTGAGAGTTAGTGGCTTCGGATGTTTATCTTTAAGCTGTTTTATTAGCTGATTGTGCTCTTCTCGCTCTATCCAATCAGGGTTGCTTGATCGTGCATCGATAGCAAATTCAACGAGTTCCTTTTTTGTCAAAGATTCAGTTACTGTTTTGTGCATTCCGTCAACGTAGCTCGGAAACGGAGCCTGACAAAAACCAATTACCAATACCGGAAAAACCCCAACAAAGACGAGAATCTTCGGGCTTCGCCTTTTTCTCACTACAGCTACAATACAGACCACAGAGCTAACAATAAATGTTAAAAACGCTATAGCCCCCAAGGGAAGAATTCCCATGGGTACTGACCAAAATTTATCGAAAGCAATTCCTTCAAAATACGGAATTACCCGCATTGCCAGGAGAGCAGTAATGGCGATAGTTCCAGATATGTATAAAATCTCGCTCATAGTTTATATGGTATAACGCATCGCGTTGGGGCGGCCGAAACAGAGCGAAGCGGCCTGTAGGACGTCCCAGCCGCGCAGCGGCGATAACAGCGACTTGTTAGGTGGCCTATGTCTTCGGAGTTCAAATCTTCAATTATTGGATGTATCTGACTACGTGTCATGAATCATGACGTCAGCAACAGTCGAGCGAGAGTAGCGAGTGTCCGGCGCCTCTAGGCGCGTACTCCTTGCCCTTGTTATGCGATTGATTGCATCTTGTTTGCATAGTCGTGACCAGAGGTTGCAGGTGGTAGCGGTTTATTGTCGATCTTGTATGTCTGAATAGCTTCTTCAACAATCTGGCAAAGCTCTGCAAACACTGCTTGCTCATCGTCACCGTGACACCCAGCGTAAATTAATCCAGGTGCACTACCTACATAGCATTGGTCTTCTTCAGACCATTCGACGATCTTTACGTATTTGGAACTCTCTTTCATTTTTGGGCCTCCTCAATAGCCTTAGAAACAGCCCGGACTTGATAAAGTTTAGCATCATCTCCCAATCGTCCAGAAATAGTAATTGGTCTCTGGATATTGGGGTGCGCGTAGTTTCTGTGACTCCCTTTCCCGCCTCGATCCTTGAAGCCCGCACGCTCTAGCTGTGAAATCAAATCCCTGATTTTCGGTGGCATGACATTACTCTGTTAGTTAATGAAGTCGCATAACAGTTCCAAAAAAGAGCCTCCGGCCTTTTTAATGTAATAGGAGGTGGGCCTTTTTAATTTGTTGGTTTTTTGTCAAATCTATACCATTCCCGCTGAATTCGCTAGAGAGCTTGTATGCCTTTTGCCGAGGCATGGCGGCTTTGACTGTCAGACCGGTGAGGGGCATAGAAAACTCTCGTTACGCTGATGGGGGTATCAATTTCCTATGCTCTAAGATGCCCCCAAACATACCCCCTTCTATTCTTTCAATGCAATAGGCTCCGATACACTCCGATGAGTTTTAATTAATGTCAACTTGTTGATAGTAAAGGGCACAAAAAAACCCAGTCCAAATTGGTTGGACTGGGTTGGATTGGGATGTGGTAGCTATGGCTGGACTTGAACCAGCGACCCCAGCATTATGAATGCTGTGCTCTAACCAGCTGAGCTACATAGCCATGATCGTTTTGTCAGCCTTCGGCGCCGCGGCGGTGGTAGCGCCGAAGTCGCTGGAGGCAATCTGAAGGACGCGAATTCTGGTCATTTTCCTCGCGAATGTCAAGATCACGTGCGCCGGGAGGCGGCCGGATCAGACATTGAAGCGGAAGTGGATGACATCGCCGTCCTGAACGATGTAGTCCTTGCCCTCCAGGCGCCATTTACCGGCTTCCCGGGCGCCGGCTTCGCCGTTGTTGGCGACGAAATCGTCGTAGCTGACCACTTCGGCGCGGATGAATCCCTTTTCGAAATCCGTGTGGATGACGCCGGCGGCATTGGGCGCCGAGGCGCCGGTCCTGACGGTCCAGGCCCGGACTTCCTTCTCACCGGCGGTGAAAAAGGTCTGCAGTCCCAGCAGGCGGTAGCCGGCCCGGATCACCCGGTCCAGGCCCGGCTCGTCCATGCCCAGGTCCTGCAGGAATTCGAGCTTCTCCTCGTCTTCCAGCTCGGCGATTTCGGCTTCCAGCTTGTTGCAGATGGCGACCAGCTCGGCGCCTTCGCCTTCCGCGATTTCCCGCACCTTGTCCAGGTGCGGGTTGTCGGAAAAACCGTCCTCGTCGACGTTGGCGATATACAGCACCGGCTTGACGGTGAGCAGGTGAAACTCGTAGAGCGCTGCCAGCTCCTCCCTGGCCAGGTTGAGGGTGCGAACCGGTTGTGCCTGGTCCAGGTGCTCCTTGACCCTTTCCAGCAGCAGGGTGAGCCGCTGGGCGTCCTTGTCGCCGCTCTTGGCCACGCGGGATACCCGGTTCAGGCCCTTGTCCACGGATTCCAGGTCCGCCAGCGCCAGCTCAGTGTTGATGGTTTCGATGTCGGCGGCGGGATCGATGGTGTTGGCCACGTGGGTGACGTTCTCGTCTTCGAAACAGCGCACCACGTGGGCGATGGCATCGGTTTCGCGGATATTGGCCAGGAACTGGTTGCCCAGGCCTTCGCCCTTGGAGGCCCCGGCCACCAGCCCGGCGATGTCGGTAAATTCCACGGTGGTCGGGACGACCTTCTGGGGTTTGACGATTTTCGCCAGGGTATCCAGCCGTTCATCCGGAACCGGCACGACGCCGGAATTGGGTTCGATGGTACAGAATGGGAAATTTTCAGCGGCGATACCCGCCTTGGTCAGGGCATTGAACAGGGTGGACTTGCCCACATTGGGCAGGCCGACGATGCCGCATTTAACGCTCATAGGTCAGTTCCGTGTCGAATATTCGTACAGTGGTTGCGGGTTGGTTCAGCCCCGGCTATGGAGAAGACGCATGGCCTGTTCCCAGTCGCCGGACACCGCCTGGGGCATGACGTCTATGGCGTCGCGGATGTCGGTTATGAGTACTTCAGCCTCGGAGCGTGACGGATCCGTCAGTACGTAATTGGCAACCATGGACTTGTGTCCCGGGTGGCCGACGCCGATGCGCAATCGATAGAAATCCCGGTTGCCGCCAAGGGCATCGATGATATCGCGGATACCGTTGTGACCGCCGTGGCCGCCACCTTCCTTGAATCGGGTGACCCCCACGTCGAAATCAATCTCGTCGTAGGCCACCAGCATGTTCTTCGGATCGATCTTGAAAAAGCGGCACACGGCGGCAACTGATCGTCCGGAGCGGTTCATGTAGGTAGTGGGGAACAGCAGCTTGACGTCGGTGCCATCGATGGTGGCGGCGCCGAATTCTCCGGCAAACTTGGATTCCGGGCGCAGTTGGCCATGGAATTGCCGGCATAGCTCGTAGAGAAAAATGGCGCCGGCGTTATGCCGGTTGGCCTGATGCCGTGGACCTGGATTCCCCAGGCCCACGATCAGTTCAATGGGATTGCCGTGCATAGGAAATTCCCGTGCTGGCCGGTTCCGGAATAACTAGTCCTTATCGGACTCGTCGTCACCTTCGTCCTTGTCTTCAGCTTCCGCCTCGTCCCCGGCTTCACCGGCCTCGGCTTCAGGCTCTTCATCGACTTCTTCGGCCATCGGCGCCATCACGGCCACCACTATGGTGTCGGCGTCTTCGCCGCCGTGGCTCAGGGCCAGGCTGGTCACGCCTTCCGGGTAGTTGATGTCGGACAGGTGCAGCGCATCGCCGATACTCAGCTCCAGCAGATCCACCTCGATGTATTCCGGCAGCTTGCCCGGCAGACAGCTGATTTCCACCTCGGTAAGAATGCGGTTAATAAGGCCGCCTTCAAGCCTGACCCCTTTACACTTTTCTTCATTGAGAAAGTGGATGGGTACATTGACGGTAATTTCCTCGTCTGCCCTGATACGCTGAAAGTCGGCATGCAGGACGAAGGGCTTGGCCGGGTGGCGTTGCAGGTCCTTGATGATCACCTGCTCGGAGTCCTTGCCCACTTTCAGCGTGATAATGTGGGAAAAGAACGCCTCGTTCTCCACCGCATGACTGATTGCGTCATGGGATAGGGTAATGGCCATCGGGTCCTGGTTTCCGCCATAGATAATGGCAGGTATTTCGTTGTTCAGACGACGCAGGCGGCGGCTCGCACCTTTCCCCAGGTCAGTCCGAACCTTGGCTTCTAATTCAAACGCGTCAGACATAGTGTCCTCCGTTGGATCGCGAAACCGGCTTGCGACCAGCCCTGTCACGCGACAGTTGGTTAAATGACAATTGGTTTAATCAAGTTTCTTACGATAGCTGATTTTACTGCTATCTCTCACTATCCGGCCCTGTCCGACGTCCGTCAGGTACTGTCAAACATTGCACTGATAGATTCTTCATTGCTGACCCGACGAATCGATTCAGCCAGCAGTTTGGCCATACTCAACTGGCGTATCTTGGGACAACTGGCTCCCGTCTTGCTCAGCGGGATAGTGTCGGTCACCACCAGGGAATCCATGTTGGAATTGCTGATGTTGTCGATGGCGGAGCCGGACAGCACCGGGTGGGTGCAGTAGGCAATCACCTGGGCGGCGCCGTGTTCCTTCAAGGCATCCGCCGCCTTGCAAAGCGTACCGGCGGTGTCGACGATATCGTCGACGATGAGGCAGCAGCGATCCTCGACATCACCGATTATGTGCATGACCTGGGCTTCATTGGCCTGTGGCCGGCGTTTGTCGATGATGGCCAGATCCACGTTCAACTGCTTGGCCACGGCCCGTGCCCGCACCACGCCGCCGATGTCCGGGGACACCACCAGGAGATTGTCGTAACGTTGCCGCTCGATGTCGTCGGTGAGTACCGGTGACCCGTAGACATTGTCCACCGGGATACTGAAAAACCCCTGGATCTGTTCGGCGTGCAGGTCCACGGTAAGTACCCGGTTCACACCGACGGTACTGATCATGTCCGCCACCACCTTGGCACTGATCGCCACCCTGGCGGAGCGCACGCGACGGTCCTGGCGGGCATAGCCGAAATAAGGAATTACTGCCGTGATGCGGTTGGCCGAGGCGCGGTGCAGGGCGTCTGCCGTCAGCATCAGTTCCATGATGTTGTCGTTGGTGGGGGCGCAGGTGGGTTGAATGATGAAGACATCCTTGCCGCGCACATTCTCGTTCAGTTCCACGGAAATTTCACCGTCGCTGAACTTGGTGATACTGGCATTCCCCAGTGGCACGCCGATATTCCGGGCAATACTGTCGGCCAGCGCCGGATTCGCATTTCCGGCAAACACCATCAAATTACTCACCACTATCTGTTCCTATCGGGGGCAGGGGGCTTATATCGTAGCGCTTGCGTGATTGCTACCTGGAAATTGGCTGGGGTGGCTGGATTCGAACCAACGAATGCAAGGATCAAAACCTTGTGCCTTACCACTTGGCGACACCCCAGTAGAGCCTGCTATTTTACTCAAAAAACATGCTTTCGGAAAATTCTCCGCTTCTACAACACATCGGACCGCGGTGCGAGGTTCAGCCCGCTGGCCACGTAACCCTGAAACCGCGCAGGAACCTGGTCGAGGATAGCGCTGGCCCGATCCGTACTGTCAACGCCGACAAAGACACAGGAACCGGTCCCGGTGAGCCTGGCCTGCCCGAACTGGTTCAGCCATTGCAGTGCCTGGTCGACTTCGGGATGGAGATCTCGGACCAACGATTCGCAGTCATTTCGACCCCCTCCCGCGAGAAAGTCGGCAATTTTGATGGCTGCGGAGTCCCGTGTCAATTGTTGGTGGGAAAATATCTCCGCAGTTGCGACGTGGATCCGTGGATGCAGGATCACGTAGTGGCGCTCCGGCAGGTCCAGCGGCTCCAGTTGTTCGCCTATGCCGCCGGCCCAGGCGGAACGGCCCTGGACAAAGACCGGCACATCGGCACCCAGTTCCAGGCCGATCTCCGCCAGCCGGGCTCGGGGCAGGTTCAGCTTCCACAGCCGGTTGAGTGCCAGCAGGGTGGTGGCCGCATTGGAGCTGCCACCCCCCAGGCCACCGCCCAGGGGGATCTTTTTCTCCAGGACCATGTCGGCGGCGAGGTGGGGCTGCCCGGCCTGCTGCCGGAGTTTTTCCGCGGCCTGCAGCACCAGGTTGTCATCCAGGGGCACGGCGGGATCGTCACAGCGCAGTGACAGGACACCGTCCGGCACACTCCCGGTGTCGAAGGCAAGGGTGTCACACAGGTCGATGAGCTGAAAGGCGGTCTGCAATTCGTGGTAGCCGTCGTCCCGACGGCCAAGAATGTGCAGGAACAGGTTAAGTTTGGCCGGGGATTGCAGCGTCAGTGCGGCGGCGCTCATGTCGGCATCCGGTGGTTACTCGAAGGTCCAGTTCAGGCCGAGGAACGTCAGGCGAATGCTGTTTTCCTCGCGGCTCATCTCTATGCGGCGGGGCAGGCTGACCTCGCCGAACAGACGATAGTCAGCGTAGTGCAGTGTCCAGCCGGACTGCTGCATGGCCAGCACCTCGTTGAATTCGCCCAGGGACAGGGAGTGCTCCTCCCCGGGGGTGGGCAGACCCCTGATCCAGTATTCCAGCTGGGATACCGGTAACTCGTAACCGAGATTATCCAGAACCAGTTCCTCGGGGGTGCTGGCAATCTGGATATCGCCTCCCTGCTCAAAGGTCACCATGCCGGGTCGGCCCTCGATCCGGGTCGCCCCGGCATTGAGTGTTCCCCACAGGCGGATTTCGTAGTGCTCGTTATCCTGTTGCCAGCGGATTCGCGGCGTGTGGGATTCGTCCTGGTAGCGCGCATTGACCCGACCCTGCAATTGCCACGAGTCCAGGGCCAGCAACTGCGCCTGGCGTGCCTGCCACGCCGTGGTCTCGTCCAGCGGTGGCGCTGACTGGCAGCCGGCCAGTAACAGGCCGATGGCCAGGACCGGGGTTACGCCGGTAAACGTGCAGCGGCCAGGCGCCATGGCCGGTTACCGGGTCAACCGGTTCATGGCCTCGGAAATGATGGGACTGTCGGGAGTTTCCTCCAGGGCGTCCTCCCACACTTCCATGGCTTCCCGCTGGCGGCCCATGACCCACAACACTTCGCCAAGATGCGAGGCCACCTCGTGGTCCGGGAAGGCGGCATAGGCGCGGCGCAGGTTCTCCAGGGAATCCTCGTACCGGCCAAGCTTGTACTGGGCCCATGCCAGGCTGTCGATGACCGCCGGGTCATCCGGCGCCAGGGCGATGGCCCGTTCCAGTAATGTCAGCGCCTCCTGGAAGCGGGTGGTGCGATCGGCCAGCATGTATCCCAGGTGGTTCAATGCCCGGTAATCGTCCGGCTGCAGGGCGATGATGCGCCGCAGGTCCTGTTCGGCGCTGTCCATGTCGTCGAAGTCGTCGTGGAGCAGGACGCGGCTGAACAGCAGGTCGGTGTTGTTCGGGTAGCGCTGCAGCATGTCATTCAGTACCAGACGTGCCCGCTGGTATTCGTCCAGCTGCATCAGCAGGTTGGCTTCGATATTGGCAAACAGGACTTCCAGGCGGGGCTGTCCCCGGGACAGCTGCACCAGCCAGTCGTGGGCCTCGTCGAAACGACCCAGTTCAATGGCGAACCGGGTGGCCTGCTGCTGGGCCGCCACGAAGTTCGACGCGCCGATTTCCACTTCCCGGTAATGGGGGATGGCCTCGGCGGGCTGCTCCAGCTGTTCGTGGACATAGCCCATGTAGAAGTGGCTGTCATTGGGACGGTGACCGGCATCGACCAGCAGGTCAAAGCGCGCCAGCGCGTCGTCGTACTCCTCCTGTTCGAGATCAAGAAGGGCCAGGGAATAGACTACCTCGTAGTCATCCGGGTCCTGCGCCACGATCGTTTCGAACTGCTCCCGGGCTTCGTCGTAATCCTCTTCCTGGATCAGCAGCCTGGCGTAATTGAAGCGCAGCGGTTTCTCCCGGGGAAACTCTCTCACGCCGTTGCGCAGCACCCGCATGGCCCGCTCGGTCTGATCCAGCGTCTGCAGCAGGCGTGCCTCGGTCAACAGCGCCCGGGGACTCTCGCCGTAGTTCTGGCGCAGTATCTGCAGTTCCACCAGGGCATCTTCGGACTGCTGGTTCTGGCTGAGCAGTTCCACCACGGCGTATTGAATGGAGCGCTGATCGGGATACAGCTGGTGCAGCTGGCGCAGGTTTTCGATCAGGCTGCTGCGTCGAGTGGCCGGCAGTCGCTGGCTGCGGGCGGACAGGGTGGCGAAATCCATCTCGCCGCCGAGTTCGATAACATCGGCCATGTGATTGACGGCGTCCTCGAATCGTCCGGCATCCAGCAGCTGGAAGCTGAGCATCATGTGCGGATCGATATTGTCGGGTTCCAGCTCCACCCACAGCAGACCGAGCTGTACCAGGGCATTGATGTCACCGGTTACCGAGGCGAACTGGCTGGCCCGCCGGACGATGCCGACGTCCCGGGTTTCAAAGGCCAGCCGGTAATAGTTGTCGCTGGCTTCCTCCAGTTCTCCCTGTTGACCGCTCAATTCGCTGACAATGGTCTGGTACAGCTGTTCCTCGGTGAATGCCCCGTACTCCACCTCAACTTGCGGCTCTGCTTCCGCCACCGCCGCTGTTTCCACCGGTGGCGCATCGGCCGGTTCAGCGCCGGAATCATCCGGTAAAGAAGTAGTTGTGGCGCATCCGTAAAGGAAGACCGCCAGCACCAGGACAGGGACTTTCAGGTTGTGCATTGACATGGCTGTGTTCTGTAATTTCAACGGGTTTACCGGGAACTGGGTGGATTGTATCAGGTTGACAGACCGGCAACACGCCCTTTAAGGCCGGTAATACGGGCGTTTGCCCGGTCTGTCGCAGACCTGGACGGGGACCTTGAAAACCGCCCCGCGATGGACTTGAAGTCCGTCAACTGTGTAACATAGCGCCCCTTTCTTCTCCTGTCCGCCAAGTGGTTCGCAGCGAGCCGGAAAATGTCGCGGCCCGTACCCGGGAACCGACATCGGTGCGCTGGTCGATCACCTGGACCTCAGGGTGCAATAAAGGACCGTCCCTGCTGCGGGTTGATTTCACCGAGTGATACGCCCGTAAATGGCCGGTGGATTTGACTTGGCGAGCTTTCCGGATAATTCATGGCGCTGGTTCTGGCAGGTATCAATCACAACACCGCGACGATCGAATTGCGCGAAAAGGTGGCTTTTCCACCGGAAATCGTTGCGCGGGCCATCGATCAGCTCAAGGCGATGCCCGCCGTGGACGAAGTGGTCATCGTCTCCACCTGCAACCGCACCGAGCTGTACCTGTCCCTGGACCTGGCGGAAGAAGCCGGCGCGCCGGATCTGCGCCCGGCAGAGCGGCTGGGGCAGGAAGTGGACCTGCAGGTGTATCAGCAGCAGCTGACCGGGTGGCTGGGCCATTTTCATCAGCTTGATGCCCGGGAACTCGAGCAGTGCAGCTATTTTCACTGGCAGGAACAGGCCGTCCGTCACCTGATGAAGGTGTGCAGCGGGCTGGATTCCATGGTACTGGGTGAACCCCAGATCCTGGGCCAGATCAAGTCGGCCTACGCGGTCTCCAGGGAACTGGACGTGGTCGGTGTGAATCTCGGCAAGGCGTTTCAGGATGCTTTCTCCATCGCCAAGGCTGTACGGACGGACACCGCCATCGGCGAAAACCCGGTATCGGTGGCCTACGCGGCAGTCACCCTGGCCGAGCGGATATTTTCCAACCTGCCCAGTCTCAGTGCGTTGCTGGTGGGTGCCGGTCGCACCATCGAGCTGGTAGCCCGGCACCTGCGGGAAAAAGGCATATCCCGGATCGTGGTGGCCAACCGCACCCTGGAACGCGCGGTGGAACTGGGCAATCGTTTTGAGGGTCACGGCGTTTTGCTGTCCGATATCCCCGAGCAACTGATCCAGGCGGATATCGTGGTGTCGTCCACCAACAGCCAGCTGCCGCTGCTGGGCAAAGGGGCGGTGGAAAAGGCATTCCGGCAGCGCCGCCACCGGCCCATGCTGCTGGTGGACCTGGCGGTACCGCGGGATATCGAGGCAGAGGTGGGTGAAGTGCCCGATGCCTACCTGTATACCATCGACGATATCCGCGGCGTTATCGACGACAGTGTGCGCAGTCGCAACGAAGCCGCCAATCAGGCGGAACAGATTATTGACCGCGGGGTCAAGGAGTACCTCGACCACGTCCGTTCCCTGAGTGCCGTGTCGACGCTCAAATCCTTTCGCGGCCAGGCGGAAGCCGTGCGCCACGCGGAGCTGGAGAAGGCGCGACGGGCACTGGAAAAAGGCGGTCAGGTGGACAATGTGCTGGACGCATTGTCCCGCGGTATCACCAACAAGCTGATCCATTCACCCACGGTGAAGATGAAACAGGCCAGCGCCCAGGGCCGTGAAGAACTCATGGAACTCATCCGGGAGCTTTACGACCTTGACGACCAGGACAACGACAAGTAACGCAGCATGAAAGAATCCATAGCAGCCAAGTTGGACGCATTGCAGGACCGGTTCGGCGAAGTAGAGGCACTGCTGAGTGATGCCGAGATCATTGCCGATCAAGAACGCTTCCGGGATCTGTCCAGGGAATACGCGGAACTGGATCCGGTGGTCAAAAATTACCAGCGCTACCAGGAAGTGGTGACCAGCCTGGCCGAAGCCCGGGAGATGATGAAGGACGCCGACGCCGACATCCGTGCCATGGCGGAAGACGAGACACTCAGCCTGGAAGCCCAGCGGGACGAGCTGGAGCTGGACTTGCAGAAGTTGCTGCTGCCCAGGGACTCCAAGGACAGCTGCAACGTGTTCCTGGAAATTCGCGCCGGAACCGGTGGCGACGAAGCGGCGATATTCTCCGGAGACCTGTTTCGCATGTATTCGCGGTATGCCGAAAACAACGGCTGGAAGACCGAAATTATTGCCGAGCGTCCCGGCGAGCACGGCGGCTACAAGGAGATCATCCTGCGCATCGAGGGCAAGGATGTTTACGAGAAGCTGAAGTTCGAATCCGGTGCCCACCGCGTCCAGCGCGTGCCGGAAACCGAAACCCAGGGCCGCATTCACACCTCGGCCTGCACCGTGGCGATCCTGCCGGAACTGGACGATGTCAATGAAGTGGACATCAACAAGAACGACCTGCGGATCGACACGTTCCGTGCCAGCGGCGCCGGTGGCCAGCACGTCAATAAAACGGATTCGGCCATCCGTATCACTCACCTGCCATCGGGTATCGTGGTGGAGTGCCAGGACGAGCGCTCCCAGCACAAGAACCGGGCCCGGGCCATGTCGCTGCTGCAGGCCAAGCTGCTGGATGAGGCCCAGCAGGCCCAGGCCCGTGAAGAGTCCGATACGCGCCGTCAGCTGGTGGGCAGCGGTGACCGCTCGGAAAAGATCCGCACCTACAATTACCCCCAGGGGCGGGTCACCGATCACCGCATCAAGCTGACCCTGTATAACCTGCCGGAAATCATGGCCGGGGATCTTGGCGCGGTGGTTCAGCCCCTCATCAATGAATACCAGGCCGACCAGCTGGCCAGCCTGGCGACCGGGAACTAGGGCCTATGGCGCTGTCGGATCCCCCGCCCCGGGACAGCGAGCCGGCGGAGTTGACCGTGGCCGGCCTGCTCCGGCGCGCCCACGTGCTGGCACCGGTGAGCGATACGCCACAACTGGATGCGCAGCTGCTGCTGGCCGACGCCCTGCAGTGCAGTCGGGCCAGGCTGCTGGCCTACCCGGAGAAACCGGTGACGACGGATCCGGCCGGCCGGTTTCTGGCGTCTCTGCAACGGCGTCAACGTGGTGAACCCCTTGCCTATATTCTTGGCAGGAGAGCCTTCTGGGATTTCGAGGTTCAGGTGGATTCCCGGGTACTGATTCCCCGGCCCGAAACCGAGCGGCTGGTGGAAGTGGCGCTGGACTGCCTGGCCGACCGGAGCACCAGGCCCCTCGACCTGCTGGACCTGGGCACCGGCAGTGGCGTTATCGCCCTGGCCCTGGCCCGCCACAGTTCCAGCTGGCGGGTAACTGCCAGTGACTGCAGTGCCGACAGCCTGGCCCTGGCCCGTGACAACGCGCAACGGCTGGGCGTCGACAACATCACTTTCGTGGTATCGGACTGGCTGGCGGAATTCAGTTCCCGCCAGTTTGATCTCATTGTCAGCAATCCGCCCTACGTGGCCGAGGGCGATCCCCACCTGGAACGGGACGGTCTGCCCTGGGAGCCGCCGCAGGCCCTGGTTGCCGGCAGGGACGGGATGCGCTGCCTGCAGACCATCGTCAATCAGGCACGGCATTGCCTGCACCACGGCGGCTGGCTGATCGTTGAACACGGAGTCCACCAGGGCAGGGCGGTCAACGACCTGATGGTCGCCGCCGGCTATGTCGATGTACGCTGCTGGCAGGATCTTGGTGGATTGGATAGAGTAACGGCGGGTCGCCTGCAACAGACCACCGGGCAGGCCTGACCCAACCCGGCGTGTTGCCACCGGAAATTGATTCGCCACCAGTACCACGGGGATTGACATAAGCCATGCAGGATCAACAGTTACTTCGCTACAGCCGGCAGATCATGCTGCCGGAACTGGACGTGGCCGGGCAACAGAAGCTGCTGGACGCGTCGGTGCTGGTGGTCGGCATGGGAGGCCTGGGTTGTCCCCTGAGCATGTACCTGGCGGCAGCCGGCGTGGGCAGCCTGACCATTGCCGACGACGACACCGTGGAGCTGACCAACCTGCAGCGCCAGATCGCCCACGGGGAACACAATATCGGTGAGTTCAAGGTGGACTCCGCCGCCGCCACGCTCACGGGATTGAATCCGGACGTGGAGCTGACCCTGATGAACACGCGCCTTGATGGTCAGGAGCTGGAACAGGCAGTTAAAAACAAAACCGTGGTGGTGGATGCCACGGACAACTTTACCACCCGGTTTGCCATCAACAATGCCTGTCTCAAAATGGCCGTGCCGCTGGTTTCCGGGGCAGCCATTCGCACGGAAGGCCAGGTCTCGGTGTTTGACAGTCGGCTGGACGACAGCCCGTGTTACCAGTGTTTGTATCGCGAAGGCGAGGATGACGATGCCAGTTGTGCCAACAATGGCGTCATGGCGCCGGTTGTGGGAATAATCGGTTCGATCCAGGCCATGGAGACCATCAAGCTGATTGCCGGCATCGGTGAAACACTGGCCGGCAGGCTGCTGTTGCTGGATGCCCTGTCGATGCAGTGGCGGGAGCTGCGCCTGCCACGGGATCCGGATTGCCCGGCCTGTTCGGAAACGGCGGGACGCCGGCCCTTGCCGCACAAGACGTGAGGGCGACCGGCGGGTAAGATTCACCGGCAGGACCGTGTCGCTTTTTTTTCAGGCCAGCAGGAAGGTTTGACCCTGTCGGCTTGCGCATAGCGGTTGATCTATGGCAGCTTGGCACAGGGAGTCCGTTGCCTGGAGCCGGACCTGACGTGCAGGTCACCGCCACGGGACACGGTCAGGCGCAACCGGGATATTTTGACCAATTACGGAGGTTAGGTAGCAATGGTGCAGAAATCGATGGGAGTAGACGAAAACGTGGCTGGCCTGCTTGCTTACGTGCTGGGCTGGATCAGCGGACTGGTGATAGTGCTGGTGGAAAAGGACAACGCCTTTGTGCGCTTCCATGCCATGCAGTCCATTATCACCTTCGGCGCCCTCACGCTGCTGAGCATCCTGTTTGGCAGCCTGTTCGTGGTTTTTGTGTTCATCATTCCGTTTCTTAACCTGGCGGCGCTGGTCCTGTGGATTCTGCTGATGGTCAAGGCCTACCAGGGGCAGAAGTTCAAGCTTCCCGTTATCGGCGACATGGCCGAGGAATGGGCCGGCAAGGTTGACCTGTAGGCTGTCCCGGACCGGTCTCAGCGGTTTTTGCTGAGCGTGGGGGGTTAAAACCGCCCGGCTGATTTTGTCCAGGACTGCAACTCGGTTATCATGCGGTCGCATTTTGGGGACGGACAGGATCTAATTCAGAAATTTTACCCCGATTGACAAGGAAACTGATGGAATCAGGAAGTACAACTCAAAATGTGTCTTTCGATACCTTCGATCTGCACGAACCGATCCGCAAGGCGATCGTCGACCTGGGCTTTGAATACTGCACACCCATCCAGGCCCAGAGCCTGAAATATACGCTTCAGGGTAATGATGTCACCGGTCGCGCCCAGACTGGAACCGGAAAAACCGCGGCCTTTCTGATCACGATAATCAACGATCTGCTCAGCAACCCCATCGACGGAGAGCGGTTTGCCGCCGAAACGAGGGCGCTGATAATCGCCCCAACCCGGGAGTTGGCGATTCAGATCGCCGACGATGCAGTGAAGCTGACCAAGTATACGGACCTGCACACGGTGACACTGGTGGGCGGTGAAGACTACGGCAAACAGGAACGGGCGCTGGCGAAGAAACCCGTCGATATTGTCGTGGCCACGCCTGGTCGCCTGCTGGACTTCGTGCAGAATGACAAGCTTTACCTGGGGCTGGTGGAGCTGCTGGTTATCGACGAGGCGGACCGCATGCTGGACATGGGGTTTATTCCCCAGGTTCGTCGCGTGATCGCCCAGACACCGAAGAAAGACTGCCGTCAGACGCTGCTGTATAGCGCCACGTTTACACCGGAAATATTCGAGCTGGGCGAACGCTGGGCCATGGATCCGATACTCATCGAAGTAGAACCGGAAAAAGTGGCAACTGACTCGGTGAACCAGATTGTTTACCTGGTGACGACGGAACAGAAATATGACCTGCTTTACAACCTGGTCAGCGAGCCCGGCGCCGATCGGGTGATCGTCTTCAGTAATCGACGGGACCAGGTAAGAAAGCTGGCCGATAACCTGCATCGCAACGGTATCAATTGCGGGATGCTGTCAGGCGAAGTGGCACAGAACAAGCGGATAAAAACCCTGGACTCCTTCAAGGAAGGCAAATTCAACGTGCTGGTGGCTACCGACGTTGCCGGTCGGGGCCTGCACATCGAGGAGGTGACTCACGTCATCAACTACATGCTGCCGGAAGAACCGGAGGACTACGTGCACCGGATTGGCCGTACCGGTCGCGCCGGGGCCGTAGGCACTTCCATCAGTTTTGCCTGCGAGGAGGATTCGTTTCTGGTGCCTGCCATCGAGGAAAAACTGGGCGGCAAACTGGCGTGTGTGCATCCGGATGAACACCTGCTGGCCAAGGCGCCGGATTTCACCCGCAGCTCCAAGTTCAAGGCCAGCCCCAGGCCGGTCCAGCGAGGTGGACAGCGCCGCCGCTAGGGCCTGCCTTTCCTGGCACCCGCCTGTTCCAGGGCGGCCACGTAGTCACCGCTGCGACGGTGTTGCGAAATGTGGTCCAGGATTGTGCTGCCGTCATCGAGAGCAGCGTTGACGTCCCTGCCGGCTTCGACGAAAAACGGCACGAAACGCTGGAACAGGTCGGCGGTCATGCCGCGGTAGGCTTTCAGCAGGATGGCGTAATCCGCCGGCACATTCGCCGGCGGTTCCAGGTCCAGGAAGAGCTTGAGTCGCTCGTCGCTCCATTCCTCGTTGCGCGTCGCCGGTTGCGTTCGGGCTGCACCTTTCTTCTTGTCTTCCTTCACTTGAGCTTTTCCTTGAGAACCTTGTTGACCTGCCCGGGATTGGCTTTGCCCTTCGACAGGCGCATGCACTGACCGACCAGGAAGCCGAATACCTGTTCCTTGCCGTCGCGGAACTGCTGAACCTGGTCCGGGTTGGTGGCGATGACCTCATCCACCAGCTTTTCAATTTCGCTACTGTCGGTGACCTGCTTGAGCCCTTTTCTGTCGATAATGGCATCGACCTCATCGGGATCTTCGATCATGGCTTCAAAGACTGTCTTGGCAATCTTGCCGGAAATCGTATTGTCCTTGATTCGGGCTATCAGCGTTCCCAGTCGTGACGCGCTGATGGGGGACTGGTCGAATTCCCAGTTATTTCTATTAAGCAGGCCCAGCAACTCCACTGTCACCCAGTTTGCCGAAAGTTTAGCGTCTCCACAAATGCTGACTACCTGTTCAAAATATTCGGCCATCTCGCGGCTGCTCACCAGGACCCCGGCATCGTAGGCGCCGAGACCGAATTCGGCAGCAAATCGCTCACGTTTCTGGTCGGGCAGCTCCGGCAGGCCGGCACGGACGGACTCCACGTAGGCGTCGTCGATGACTACCGGCAACAGGTCGGGTTCCGGAAAATAGCGGTAGTCGTTGGCGACTTCCTTGCTGCGCATCGACCGGGTTTCGTCCAGGTCGGCGTCATACAGCCGGGTTTCCTGGACTATGCGACCACCGTCCTCGAGAATTTCCCGTTGCCGCAGAACCTCGTAGTTGATGGCTTTTTCGACGAATCGGAAGGAGTTGATGTTCTTGATCTCCGTGCGCGTGCCCAGCTCGGTATCACCGGCGCGGCGAATTGACACATTGGCGTCGCAGCGCATGGATCCCTGGGCCATGTTGCCGTCGGATATCTCCAGGTAGCGAATAATGGAATGAAGTTTTTTCAGGTAGGCCACGGCCTCCCTGGCGCTGCGCAGATCGGGTTCGGAGACTATTTCCAGCAGCGGCGTGCCGGCGCGGTTAAGGTCGATGCCGGACATGCCGTGGAAGTCTTCGTGCAGCGATTTACCGGCGTCCTCCTCCATGTGCGCGCGGGTGACGCCGACCACCTTGTCTTCACCGTCTTCCAGGGTGATGGTCAGTGAGCCGCGACCGACAATGGGGTAGTGGAGCTGGCTTACCTGGTAGCCCTTGGGCAGGTCCGGGTAAAAGTAGTTTTTGCGGTCGAACACCGAGCGGGTGCCGATCTCCGCGTCGATTGCCAGCCCGAACCGCACCGCCATTCTCAGCGCTTCGCCATTTAGCACCGGCAGGGTGCCCGGCAACGCCAGGTCGTAGATATTGGCCTGGGTGTTCGGTTCGGCACCAAACTCGGTGGACGTGCCGGAGAACAGCTTGCTCCTGGTGGCGAGCTGGACGTGTACTTCCAGTCCGATGACAGTTTCCCAGCTCATGTTCAGCCCTCCCCTGACTGCAAGGCCGGCCTGCGGGTATGCCAGTCCGTGTGTTGCTGGAATTGGTGGGCCACGTTGAGCAACCGGGCCTCCTGGAAGTCCCCGGCGACGAGATGCATGCCCACCGGCAGTCCGTTGCTCATCCCGGCGGGAATAGACACGCCGGGAAGCCCGGCGAGGTTGACGGCGATGGTGTAGATATCCTCCAGGTACATGGCTACCGGATCCGACTTGGCGCCCAGTTTGAAGGCGACGTGGGGCGACGTAGGTCCTGCTATGACATCAACTTCCTTGAACGCGTCGAGGAAATCCTGTCTCACCAGGCGCCGTATCTGCTGCGCCTTGCGGTAATAGGCCTCGTAGAATCCTGCCGACAGGGCGTAGGTGCCCACCAGGATACGACGTTTGACCTCGTCGCCGAAGCCCTCGCTGCGGGTGCGCTTGTACATGTCTTCCAGGTCTGCCGGGTTGTCGCAACGATAGCCGTAGCGCACGCCATCGTAGCGCGACAGGTTGGCCGATGCCTCCGCCGGCGCCAACACGTAGTAGGATGATACCGACAGGTGGTTGTTGGGCAGGTCGATGTCCACCAGGGTGGCGCCCAGTTTTTCATATTCCGCCAGGGCGTCACGGACCTGCTGTTCGACGTCGGCGTTGAGTCCCTCGGCAAAATGCTGGCGTGGCAGGCCGATGCGCAAGCCCTGCAGGGAGTTGTCCAGTTCAGCCGTGTAGTCCGGAACGTCCAGGTCAACGCTGGTGGAGTCCCGGGGATCCAGGCCGGCCATCACATTCATCATGATAGCGGCGTCTTCGGCACTTTTACTGAGAGGTCCTGCCTGATCCAGGCTCGAGGCAAAGGCAATCATCCCCCAGCGGGAAATCCGCCCGTAACTGGGCTTGAATCCGGTAATGCCACAGAATGCCGCCGGCTGGCGGATGGATCCGCCGGTGTCGGTGCCGGTGGCCATGGCGCACAGATCAGCGGCCACTGCCGCCGCCGATCCACCGGAGGAGCCACCGGGAACCCGGGCCGGGTCCCAGGGGTTTTTCACCGGACCGAAGTAACTGGTTTCGTTGGACGAGCCCATGGCAAATTCGTCCATGTTGGTCTTGCCCAGGGTAACGGCCCCGGCGGCATTGAAGCGCTCCACTACCGTGGCGTCATAGGGCGAGACAAAACTGGCCAGCATCTTCGAACCACAGGTGGTGGTGATGTCGCGGGTGCAGAAAATATCCTTGTGGGCCAGCGGGATGCCGCAGACCGGGCTGGGGTCGCCATCGGCAAGCCGCTGGTCGGCAGCGCCGGCCTGGGCCAGCGCCTGGTCTTCACAGATCGTGATAAAGGCGTTCAGTTCGTTATTCAGCTGGCCTATCCTGTCCAGGTAGGCGCGGGTCAGTTCGACGCTGGAAATCTCGCCCTTTCTCAGCGAGCGGGCCAGTTCCGCGATGGTATTGGCTAACATGTGTCAGGGATTTCCTGTTTGCTGCATTGGTGTAAGGCCTGGCGCCGGATTGCAGGAACCCGGGCCGGTGGGCGTGCTGCCCGGGCACGGTTATTCGATGACTTTGGGTACCAGGTAGAGTCCGTCTTCCGTCGCCGGGGCGATGGTCTGCAACCGGTCACGCTGATTGGTTGCCGTTACTTCATCATCACGCAGGCGCTGCACCGCATCGAGGGGATGCGAAAGTGGTTCGATGGCACCGGTGTCAACTGCCTGCATCTTGTTGATCAACTCGAGAATGTCGGAAATTCTCTGTGCCACTTCGCCGGCTTCCGCCTCGTCGACATGCAGTCGTGCCAGTTGGGCAATTTTTTCCACCTCGGATTTATCCAGCGCCATGTGCGTTGCTCCCGCGATTCCGTTACTGTCGTGTTCGAGTCAATCGCTTTAAATAATTGGTGCAGGCTCTTGCTCAAAACTCCGGCCATTGCTAGAGTGCGTACCTGTTACAAAAGGCGGGATTATACTGGAATTTAGCAGGTTTAGACCAAACTATTTCCTGCGCCAGCCATGGGTCGCCTGGATAACAGGGTATGAGCTCCAGGAGGCTCCTATTAACCCGCAACCGGTCAGACTTCTCGAACCAGCAAGCCAGAACCGATACGTCGATAATAATCTGGCAATGGAAATTCTGACAGATTGACTGCCATCAGGCGGATCTGACTTTCATTTTCGATTAAGACCAGGTGCCTTTGTGCCGGAGAGTTCCTGCAGGTAAATGTTCCGGGGATTGCTGAATTAGACTGCAGAGGTCTGTCAGCAGTTCGATACAGTGTTTACGAGCCTGTTCCAGGCTGGAAATTTCAGCTGCCAGATTCACGGGAACGTCGCAGGACGTCATGGCAAGCAGTTTCACCGGTGGGAGTTTCGCAGGACCAAGCGGGAGACGGCAGTAAAGTAATATCGACCAGGGCAGAGAGTTGGCCCGGCCGCAGGGGGTTTAAACACCGATGCCCGATTGCTTTGTCGGGTTCTGCGGTAAAGGCTGGCTATCAGCGATTCATGTCCTTATTATGCGCGCCACGGTTGCACTCCTGATTTGAGGGATTCAATAGTTGATGTTTAAAAAAATTCGGGGAATGTTCTCCAGCGATCTTTCCATAGATCTGGGAACAGCCAACACACTCATCTACGTTCGGGACGAGGGTATCGTCCTTAACGAGCCATCGGTGGTGGCCATTCGCACCCACAACGGCCAGAAAACAGTTACCGCCGTCGGCATGGATGCCAAGCGCATGCTGGGTCGAACACCGGGCAATATTATTGCTATCCGTCCCCTGAAAGACGGAGTCATCGCGGATTTCCAGGTGACCGAGAAAATGCTGCAGCATTTTATCAACAAGGTACATGAAAACAGTGTCTTTCCACCCAGTCCGCGGGTTCTGGTCTGTGTTCCCTGTAAATCCACCCAGGTGGAGCGCCGGGCCATTCGGGAATCGGTACTCAGTGCCGGAGCACGGGAAGTCAGGCTTATCGAGGAACCCATGGCCGCGGCCATCGGGGCGGGGCTGCCGGTGGAAAAGGCCAGCGGTTCCATGGTGGTGGATATCGGCGGTGGCACCACGGAAATAGCGATTATTTCCCTGAACGGCGTGGTGTATTCCGAGTCGGTGCGGGTCGGTGGCGACCGCTTCGACGAGGCCATTACCACCCATGTACGACGTAACTACGGCAGCCTCATCGGTGATGCCACGGCGGAGCGGATCAAGAAAGAAATCGGCAGTGCCTATCGCGACAACACGACGGAAATCCGGGAAATCGATGTCCGCGGCAGAAACCTGGCGGAAGGCGTACCGCGCAGTTTCACCCTGAACAGTGACGAAATCCTGGAAGCGCTGCAGGAGCCGCTGTCGGCAATAGTACAGGCGGTTAAAAGCGCCCTTGAACAATCCCCGCCGGAACTGGCCTCCGATATCGCCGAGAGCGGACTGGTACTCACCGGTGGCGGTGCCCTGCTGCGGGATCTTGACAAGTTGTTGTCAGAAGAGACCGGCCTGCCGGTAATTGTCGCCGAAGACCCGTTGACCTGCGTAGCCCGGGGCGGGGGACGTGCCATGGAGTTGATGGACTCCCATGCCATCGATCTGCTGACGCTGGACTGACCGGGCCGCGCTGTCTCATAATTTCGGAGTCTACCGATACAGTCAGTAAGCCATTCATCAATACAGAGGTACTCAGGCCATCGATAAGACGATTTTTATCAAAGGCGTCTCCTTCGAGTACCGCGCTGTCGCGTTTGTTCTGCTGTCAGTATGCCTGATGATCGCCGACAACCGGTTTGGCTATCTTGAACATGCCCGTTATGTACTGGGTTTCGTGACGACGCCGATCTACTGGGTCGCGGACACCCCCACGCGGATATCCTTCTGGGTGGATGACGTGCTGGTTTCCCGCAGTGACCTGATCGAGGAAAACGAATACTTGCGGGAGCAGTTACTGCTATCCCAGCGCCAGCTGCAGCTGCTGGAAAGCCTGGCCTCGGAAAACAGCAGGCTCCGGGCGCTGCAGAGTTCCGCCGCCGCCATTGAAGGCCGGGTGCTGCCGGCGGAAATAATCAATACCTCCCCAGACCCTTACTCCAAGCGCATTCTGATCAACAGGGGCGCCCGCCATGGCGTCTATGTCGGCCAGGCGCTGCTCGATGCCAATGGGCTGATGGGGCAGGTGGACGAAGTGCTGCCGTTCACCAGCTGGGTGCTGTTGATCACCGATTTTCATCATGTCACGCCGGTGGAGGTCAATCGCAACGGCGAGCGTGCCCTGGCCCGCGGCAGCCGCACGGCGGTGTCCGAGCTGGAACTGGAATTTGTCACTCAGACCCAGGACATTGCCGCCGGTGATCTGCTGGTCAGTTCCGGCATGGGCCAGGTTTATCCCAAGGATTATCCCGTGGCCGAAGTGACCAGCGTGTACCAGGACCCGGGCCAGCCCTACATGCAGGTGAAGGCCCGACCCAAGGCCCAGATCGACAGCACCCGCAATGTCATGCTGGTGTTTGACCTGGTGGAACAGCAGTCGGTAACCGCCTGGGACGCTCCCCGGTGGGCAGAAATGTCGGCAGAGACAGCGGCGATTCCCGCCCAAAGCACTGCCATTGCGGAGACGCCGGCGGCGGTCCAGTCCACCACAGAAGACCTGCCGGCGGACGTTGAAGCCATTGACAGCGTGCTGTCAATGCCCGCCGATCCCGCAGCTCCCCAGGAATAGCACCATGACCGCCAGGGCCCATGGATTCTGGGTGATTCTGCTGACTTTTTTCATTGCCTACCTGCTGGCCATCGTGCCCTTTCCCCAGTGGGCCATGCATTTCCGACCGGAGTGGGTGCCCCTGGTGCTGATTTACTGGGTGATGGCCCTGCCTTACCGGATCGGTATCGGCAGTGCCTGGATTGCCGGGCTGATGCTGGATATCCTGGAGGGCTCCATACTGGGTCTCAATGCCCTGGCCCTGGTGGTAATCGCCTATATCACGCTGAGCGTACACCAGCGGCTGCGCATGTTTTCCCTGTTTCAGCAAAGCGGATTGATCATCGCCCTGATAGGTCTTAACCTGATGATCTGCCACTGGTTGCAACTGGCTACCGGACAGACAGTGTCCAACAGCCTGCTGTTCCTGCTGGCGGCGGTTACCAGCGCCCTGGTCTGGCCATTCGTGTTCCAGGTCCTGCGTCATCTGCGCCGGGGATTTGGTGTCCGCTGACAGTTCCGTAGCGATCCCGGTCAACCTGCAGGCACCTGTTAAGGAACTACTGATTTATTATGGAAATACGCTGGCTTTCAGGCGAGTTCACTGTGCAGGCGCCTTGCCGCCGGCATGCGTCGGCCTGTCAAAGCGGGCCCCCCTGCCGCACACCGCTGCCCTTTTGACCAACTATGAATCAACACGACCATACCCGACAGCCGCAAGGCGTAACACTGGCATCTGCCTCCCCCCGGCGGCAGGAACTGCTGCGCCAGATCGGCGTGCCCTTTCAGGTAGTGAATCACCAGGTGCCGGAGACGCTGCGTGACCACGAATCGGCGGAACAGTTTGTGACCAGGCTGGCCCGGGAGAAAGCCCGGGACGTGGTCCGTCGTCAGCCGGCTGATGCCAGTCCCGTGGTCCTGGGCGCCGACACCGTGGTGGTGTGTGACGATCGCATCCTGGGCAAGCCCGTCGATGGTGAACATGCCCTGCAGATGCTGTCCCTGCTGTCGGCCCGGGAGCATCATGTGCTGTCCGCGGTGGCGGTGGTGAGCCGCGACCACTGCAGGGAAGCGCTGTCTGCCACGAAAGTGGAGTTCCGCCGGCTGGATCCCGCGGAACTGGAGGCCTACTGGCAAAGCGGCGAGCCCCGGGACAAGGCCGGGGCCTACGCCATCCAGGGCCGGGCGGCGGTGTTTGTCCGCAATCTGCAGGGCAGTTACAGCGGGGTAATGGGGCTGCCTTTGTATGAAACCGCGGAACTGCTGGAAGCGTTCGATGTCCCGTGCTGGCAGCTTCCCGAGGCGGACTCCGGCGGGCGGCCATGAGCGAAGAGATTCTCATCAACGTGACGCCCATGGAAACGCGGGTGGCGCTCATCGAGAACGGCCTGCTCCAGGAAGTGTTCATCGAGCGGCCCAGCAGCCGGGGTCGGGTGGGCGATATTTTTGTCGGCAAGGTGGTAAGGGTGATGCCCGGCATGGAAGCGGCGTTTGTCGACATCGGGCTGGAACGGGCGGCATTCATTCACAATTCAGACATCGTGCCCATCGGGCCCGACGGTATCGAGGTGCGGGAGGACAGTCCCCAACCGGTGCAGCTGCTGCTGCGCGAGGGCCAGTTTATCGTTGTTCAGGTTGCCAAGGACGCCATCAGCAGCAAAGGTGCGCGGCTCACGACGCACCTTACGCTGCCTTCCCGTAACCTGGTTTACCTGCCCCGCAGCCGCCACATCGGCATTTCCCAGCGCCTGGAAGACGAGGCTGAACGGCAGCGGCTGATTAACCTGCTGGACAGCTGCCTCGAGGAACAGCAGTTGCGCGACAAGGGTGGCTATATCATCCGTACCGCCGCCGAAGGCGTGGACGCCGGCACGCTGGCGTCGGATATCCGCTTTCTCCATCGCCTCTGGGGCGCCGTGGAGCGGCGCATCGACCGGGGCGGCGAAATCCGCACTGTTTACCGTGACGTGCCGATTTACCTGCGAACCCTGCGTGACCTGATCACTGCCAGTGTGGAGAAGATCCGGGTTGACAGCGAGCCGTCCCACCGGGAAATCGCCGATTTCATGGAGGAATTCATTCCGGATGCCCGGGCGGAACTGGAACAGTACCGGGGTGACCGACCGATTTTCGATGTCTATGGCGTTGAAGATGAGATCAATCGGGCCTTGAGCCGCAAGGTCAAGCTCAAATCCGGTGGTGACCTGGTCATCGACCAGACCGAGGCCATGACCACCATCGACGTCAATACCGGCGGCTACCTGGGTAGCCGCAATCACGCCGAAACGGTGCTGAAAACCAACCTGGAAGCCGCCAATGCCATCGCCAGGCAACTGCGGGTACGTAATCTCGGCGGCATAATTATCCTGGATTTCATCGATATGCAGGACGAGGAGCATCGGCGGCAGGTGCAGCGGACTCTTAGCAGGGCCCTGGACAAGGACCCGGCCCGGACGACCATAACCGGGATCTCCCAGTTGGGGCTCATCGAGATGACCCGCAAGCGGACCCGGGAAAGCCTGGAGCAGATAATCTGCAGTCCCTGTGCCGTCTGTGACGGGCGCGGCGTGCAGAAATCCGCCGAAACGGTATGCTATGAGATTTTCCGGGAGATCATGCGGGTTGCCAGGGCTTACGAGAACGACGTGCTGCTGGTCATGGCATCCCAGGTGGTGGTCGATCGGCTGCTGGACGAGGACTCGGCGTTTCTGGCGGACCTGGAGGAATTGGTGGGCAAGACGGTCAAGTTTGAAGTTGAACCCATGTATACTCAGGAACAATTCGACGTGGTCCTGTTCTAGTGTCCTGTCCGGATAATTCGCTGAAATGATGTGAATTATCCGCACAGGACACCAGGGAACCTTTGATTAACAGGCTGTTGACAACCGTCATGAGCGCAGCAGTTTTTCAACAGCCGGTTAAACATGGCAGCGAGGGTATTTCCGTAATTAAGCAGAGGCTCCCTGGTCTTTGCCGCGGTGCCGCAGCGGCCTTCCCGAGTTCCTGCTACCCTTAAGTTCCCGTTCAGCCCAAAGGCTCTATAAAAAAGGTGAAGCCGGAACGACTGGTTCTTACAATACGATGTCAAACTCTCCGCTCAAATATGTCGCACGAATACTGGTACTGGCACTGGCGGCGGTTTTCATCCTGTTCGTCGCCTACTTGAGCATAGGCAGGCAGTTCATGCCCGCCGTCACTTCCTACACCAGCGAGGTTGAAGACTGGCTCAGCGAGTCCCTGGGTATTCCGGTTACCATCGCTTCCCTCTCCGGTTTTTTCGACGGCTTCAACCCGGCCATCGAACTTGAAGGCTTGCGCTTCAACGTGCTGGAGCCCAGTGCACCTGCCGCAGAGGACGAGGCGGGCCTGGAATTCGAAAGTGCCTACATCACCCTGGACATGGCCCGAACCCTCATGGAGCGCCGCCTGGTCCTGAAAAATTTCGCCGTACAGGGGTTGGATGTGGCGGCCCGACGGACCGGCGAAAACACCTGGCTGATTTCCGGGATCAATCTGCAGGGCAATGGCACCCTTGACCTCAATGAGGCCTACGAAACGTTTAAGCGTATCGAACGGCTGGAATTGAGCGACCTGTCCGTCGAGCTGGAATTGAGTAACGGTATCAGTACCCGGTTTCGTGATGTCAGAACGGTAATTCAGAATCAGGCGGGGAATCACTTTATTCATGTCAATGGTTTCATGGGTAACAGCAGCGAAGAACTGACACTCTCGCTGGAACTGACCGGTGAATCCCTCAGCCAGGTCGACGGCGCCCTCCATGCCAGCCTGCCCTTGAATGACTATTCAAGTTTAACCAGCGGCGAGCGGTTCTCCGATATCGTTCTGGGTGACCTGGTGGGTGGTGGTGCGGCCTGGCTTGAATTCGAGAATGGCCAGGTCAGTTCGGCGGTGCTGCAGCCGCAACTGGAGCGCTTCGGCCTGACGTTTGGCGACGGTGAACTGCTGCTGTTTGAAAACCTGTCCGGAAGCGCCCGCTTTACTTTCTATGATAGCGGGTTGGGCTGGGTCTTTGTCGCCAACAACCTGGCAATGGACTGGAAAGATTTTCACTGGCAACCCGCCGATACCCATGTCAGTTACCAACGAAATCGCGCGATCCGGGTGAACTCGGAAGCCATGGACGTGGGAATCCTGCGGGACATCGCCGTGAGTTCCGGTCTGCTTCCGGATGCCGTGGCAGAGCGGTTGACCGGACATCTGCCCCGGGGAGTGCTCAGAAACCTGTCCCTGACCTACTCGATGCAGACCATTACCGAGGGAGACCTGTTCCTGAATGCCAACCTGGACAGCGTTGCGGTGGATACTTACCGCAATGCGCCCATGGTCGCCGGCGTCAACGGCTACCTGGAAGTGGATTTCGATGCAGACCAGAACCTGGTGAACGGCCTTGCCGAGGTGGAGTCGGAAACGTTTCGCATTCAACTGCCCAGCCTGTTCAGAGATGCCTGGAGTTATGACTACGTCAACGGCCGGCTGCGGTTCCAGGTGAATGCCGGAAACGGCTTCGATCTGCGCCTTTCCAGCAGTATGATCGAGGCGGAATCGGAGATCGTCGATGGCCGGGCACAGTTCTCCAGCCGCTTTGAACGGAACGCCGCGGGGGAAGTGTCTTCCGATCTCAATCTGCTGGTAGGCGCCATTCGCGTGGACGGCAGTAAAAAGTCACCCTATCTGCCCGGCGCACCGACCATCAACCCGGGTCTCTACCGCACCATGGAATGGCTGGACGGGGCACTGCTGGATGGCGCGTTGTTCGACAGCGGGGTCATTTACCGGGGTCCCTTCACCCCGGGATCCACCGATGTGCAGCGCAACTTTCAGGCTTTCTTCAATTTCAACCAGGGTGACGTGAGTTACATCGATGCCTGGCCGGAGTTGAGCGAAGTGGTGGGAACGGTAGTGCTCGACAACCTCAATGCCAGTATCGACGTGGATACCGGTCAGACCATGGGTCTTGCCATAGGGGCCACTTCCGCCGAGATTGAACTGCGGAACAACAATCAATTGTGGTTGACGATCCAGGGGTCCGCCAGCGGCAGCAGCCAGGCCGGTCTTGATTTTCTCAACGTGGCACCCCTGGAAGCCACCCTGGGCGACACCATGGAAAACTGGCAGGCCCAGGGAGACGTGAACGCCGCGGTGGATCTGGCAATACCGCTGAACGTGCCCGGCATGGAACCGCGGGTGATCATCGCCGCCGAACTGGAGGACAACCGGTTGGAGCTGCCGGACTATCAGCTGGAACTTGACCAGGTTACGGGGACGGTCAATTTCGATTCCCTGTCGGGGCTGGAGGAAAGTCGCCTGACGGCGCGGTTGTTTGACGGCGATGCTGACTTCACCCTGGTTTCCCAGCGTGACGAGGCCGGTGAATTTGTCACCGTCGTTGCCGTGGCGGGCGAAGCGGAACAGCAACCGCTTGCCGCCTGGCCCGGGCAGAGTCAGTTCGTTCGGGACCTGCTGCAGCGCACCCGGGGTTCCCTGAATTACCAGGCGGAATTACAGATCGAGCAGGACTTCACCCGGCTGGCTATCGATTCCGACCTGGTGGGACTGGCGCTGGACCTGCCACAGCCCTTTGCCAAGCCGGCGGAGGAGCCCCGATCCCTGGATCTCAGCATCGAATTTGCGGCGCCCGTAACCCGGATTGAGGGGGGGCTGGGCTCCGGGCTGACGATGCAGGTGGACGTGATCGGAGAAACCCTGGATGGCATCGTCTACCTGGGCTCGATGTCGGGCATTACGGATCCCTGGCAGACTGAACTGGACGCCCCCGGACTGGAGCTGCGCGGCGATCTGGAAATGTTCGAGGTAGCCGAGTGGCTGTCGATGTTCAGTACCGCGGCTACCCAGGGGTATTCGTCCGATGCGCTGACCCGCTGGATTTCCCGGGTCCGGCTGGATATCGGGACCCTGGATGTCTTCGGCCAGCAGTTGGAGTCGGTGAATCTGAATATCGAGGATCTGCTGGGGACGGACTACTGGACTGTCGCCCTGGACAGCCAGGCCGTGTCGGGTTCCGTATTACTGCCCTTTGATGAAAACGAATACATCGAGGCCTATCTTGCCTACCTGCGCTTACCCGGCGAGACAGATGACAATGCCGATCCAGGCGCAGACGGGGGCATCGCCGATACCGGCAGTGTTGATGATGCAGCTATGGCCGATGAGGACGATGACGTGCGGGAGGACCTGCTGGCCGGACTGGATCCCAGGAACTTTCCCCGACTTCGGTTTTATACCGGAGAGTTAAGTATCGGTGAGCGCAATTATGGCCGGGGTCGTTTTACCGTGGATTCAGGGCCTGATGGCGCTCAGTTTTCCGATCTGTTTATCGATTTTCGAGGTCTGCGACTGGGGCAGGCCGATGAAGACCCCAGCTTCTTCTGGCAATTCGATGGCACCACGCACCACAGCTACCTGTCCGGAGTGATCCAGGCCGGCAATATTGCCCAGGTACTGCTGGCCAACGGGTATGCCGCCAGCCTGGAGAGCAGCAGCGCACGATTCGATGCGGCACTCAACTGGCCCGGGACCCCGGCCTTCCTGCGCGCGGACGATCTCAGTGGTGAGGTCAGGCTGCGCATCGAAGATGGCAGGTTCCTGCAGGGCAGTGGCGGCCCCGGCGCCCTCAAGCTCATCAGCATTATCAATCTCGATGCCATCATGCGACGCCTGCGGTTCAGCGACGACCTGCTGCGTCGCGGACTGGCCTACGAGGAAATCACCGGTAACCTGACGCTGGATCGTGGCGTGGTGACGATCAACGACCAATTGGTGATCACCGGTCCTTCCAGTGTCTACCAGATTTCCGGCACAATCGATCTGGCGGCCCAGACCATCGACGGCGAGATGTATATTACTCTGCCGCTGAGCGATAATATTCCCTGGCTGGGCCTGCTGGGGGCGATCTCCGGGACGCTCAACCCGTCCCTGGCAATCGGCGCCTACCTGTTCGAGCGCATATTCGGGGACCAGGTAGACAGCCTCACCAGTGCGCAGTATCGGCTCGAGGGCTCCTGGGATGGCCTGCAACCGGAACTGGAACAGGCCTTCGGGACCCCGCCGGAAGCGGTTACCGGCGATGCCGCCACCAGCGGGGCCGGGAATCAGTAGCCCAGGCAGATACCCGCGACAGGGTTGCCCGTCCCCCGGAATCACCCCGGTATACGCGCAGGATGACGCCGGGCCTGTGCCGGGTGAGACTGCGTCGTGCACACAATGCAGGAGGATTGATGACACATTGCGTGGCCGCTGTACAGATGGTTTCCAGTGGCGATATTCATGCCAACCTGGAAAGCGCAGCCCGATTGATCGACGAAGCGGTCCAGCGGGGCGCGGAGCTGGTGCTGCTGCCGGAAAATTTCGCGGTGCTGGACGGCGGGCCGCTGCGGCAGTTCGCTGAAATACAGGGAGCCGGGAACAGCCTGTTGCAGGAGTTCCTGGCCGGGCAGGCCGCCAGCCACGGTATCGTGCTGGTGGGCGGTACCATCCCGCTGCTGTCCAGGCCTCCCCGGGCGGATGGCAGTGACCAGCCCCTGCTGGACGACGGCCGGGTCAGGCCGGCCTGCCTGGTATTCGATCCCCGGGGCGACCTGGTTGCCCGCTACGACAAGATTCACCTGTTCGATGTCAAGGTGGAGGACCGCCAGGCGGAGTATTCGGAATCGAAGAGTTTCGAGGCCGGTGATGGCCTGGTGACCGTGGATTCCCCTGTCGGTCGGCTGGGACTCACTATCTGTTACGATTTGCGCTTTGCCGAGATATATGGTCAGCTCGTGGAAGCCGGGGCCGAGATCTTCACCGTGCCGTCCGCGTTCACCAGGGTGACCGGCAAGGCGCACTGGGAAGTGCTGCTGCGGGCCCGGGCTATAGAAAACCAGTGTTTCGTGGTGGCTGCCAACCAGGGTGGTGTGCACAACGATTCCCGCGAAACCTACGGCCATTCCATGATCATCGATCCCTGGGGGACGGTGCTGGACCGGGTCGATACCGGTGATGGTGTGGTCTGTGCCGAAATTGATTTACAGCGCCTGGCCAGGGTTCGGGACGATATGCCCATTGCCAGTCATCGCCGCCTGTAATGAATATTCCCCGGGATATGCAGTGGTCGGGTGTCCGTGACTTTCGATAAAAGCCTGATAACCAACCTGCTGGCCCTGACCCTGGTAGGTGTGGGGCTGATTGCCCAGGCACCGCTGCAGCCCTATCTCCTGAATACCGGCCTGTTCGCCCTGTCCGGCGGGCTGACCAACTGGCTGGCCGTGCACATGCTGTTTGAACGCGTTCCGGGCTTCTATGGTTCGGGAGTGATACCCCTGCGATTCGAGGAATTCAAGGTTGGCATCCGTGACCTGATCATGGAGCAGTTCTTCAATCGCCGTAATCTTGACCGCTTTTTCACCGATGCCACGGAAATTTCCGACCGGCTGGAAGTCGAACTCCAGGCCAGTGTGGCGCGATTGGACCTTGATTCCGTATTCGAGTCGCTGGTGGACGCGGTAATGCGATCATCCCTCGGCGGCATGCTGGGCATGATAGGTGGGCGCGATGCCCTCTACGGCCTCAGGGAACCGTTCAGGGAAAAGCTGGAGGATTATTTCCAGCGGCTGTTTGCCAGGGAATCTTTCCGTCGGCATCTGCAGGATGCCGTGAGGACGTCGGTGGAAAGCGAGGCGGTGTTGGCCAGGCTGGAAGCCATGATCGACAGCAGGCTCGCTGAAATGACGCCACAGCTGGTCAAGGAGATCGTGCAGAAAATGATCCGCAGACACCTGGGTTGGCTGGTGGTCTGGGGGTGCGTGGTGGGTGGTCTGCTTGGACTAGTCTTTACGCTGCTGGTCCGCTGAGCTGATCCTGGCCGCGGTGCGGGGTAAAAAAACCGCACAGTTCCGCTTTTCGAAACGCGGGTACCCTGCAATTTGACTGTTCGTTCATTCTCTCCCGGCGTTGTCGGCAGCCAGGTCAAGCCGCTTCATCGGCTCGCCGGACCGCGGATTACGGCGGTGTCCCGGCACGCGTACGCCGCCGGTTGCCACTATTCCCGAAAGGCTTGCAATAAATTGTGATTATCGCACTGCGTGGGATGTAAATAGCGAACGACTGTAATACAATAGCGCCTTTTTAAAATTTGGGTCCGGGCCGGTCCGCCGACAGGCCTGTCAAATTAACTTATTTTTGACGGAATAGTGATTCCGAAAAGGAATAGAATCAGTTATGGCAAGACCAGTTGAATTCGAATACGACAAAGTTCTTAACAGTGCGATGGAGCAGTTCTGGAAGGAAGGGTACGAAGCCAGCTCCGTGCAGAAGCTTCTTGACTGCACCGGCATCAACCGTGGCACACTGTACAATTCATTCGGTGACAAGGATACTTTCTTCAAGACCTGCGTCGAACAGTACAACAAGGGGATTGCCGCAAATATCGATGCCTCGTTGAAAAACAAGGATCTCGCCCCCTGGGACGCCATCAGCAGGTACTTTGAGCTTTCCGTTACCGAGACTACCAACAAGCACCGGGCCCTGGGCTGCCTGTTGGTCAATTCCCTGTGTGAAAGCATCAATTATGACCGCGAGATGAAGAAACTGGTGCGCAGCTCACTGGGCACCATCCGCAAGGCCCTGTTGACCCGCCTGAATGAGGCCAAGAAGAAGGGCAAGATCAAGAAGGGTATCACCGCTGAATTTGCCGCCGACGTGCTGATGAACACGCTGCACGGCGTCAGGGTAAATTCACGGGATGGCAAAAATGCCAAACAGCTTGGTGACCTGATTCAGTTCACTGTTAATTCTCTGCAGAAAAAATAAATAAATCAGAAAGTTAGCTGCAACTTTCCGTTCTCGGAAAACTGACGAAATCGGGGTCCTTCGGGATCCCGATTTCTTTATACAGCGCTTCCGTAAACCGTGCCGCCTCCCCGGAACCCGCCCTTTTTTACTCCAGGAAAAAACTGTTATACTGGCCTGCCATTGAACGCAGGCCCGCTCATACCGACCTTGGCCCTAAGTACAGGAAGGCAAGACGAAGAAAGGTGCGAAGACAGGGAAAAGGCAAAGAGAAGACAAAGAAAAGAGAAGATAAAGAGATAAAGAAAAGACACAGTGCAGATAAAAATATAGACAAGCAAGAACAGACAAATCAGACAAAGCAAACAAAAAGAATCAACCCAGACTCAGAAGGCAGTAACAGGACACTATAATGAAAAAAATTGCTGGTAGAAAGAAGGCTGATGAAACCAATATCGACCTGACACCCATGCTGGACGTGGTGTTCATCCTGTTGATTTTCTTCGTAGTAACGGCAACTTTCCTGTCAGAATCCGCCATCAGCGCGGCCAGCAGCGAGAGCAACAACAACCCGCCGCCGCCGCAGGACGAGGAAAGCCAGAACATCCTGTTTGAAATCGGGCCAAACGACGAAATAGTCCTGAACAAGCAGCCCAGACCGATCATTCCCACCCAGATCCGTTCCAATATCGACCAGCTGAAGGCCGAGAATCCCTCGGCGTCGGTTATTATCCAGCCCGACAACAATTCCAGCGTGGCGACCCTGGTGTTGATCATGGATGCTGCCCGTCAGGCGGGAATGCGCAATATCTCGGTGGTGGAGCCGCCTTCCCGGTAGTCGCGCCACCGGCTTGTCAACAGCACAGGTATGCACAAACAAAAACGCACCGGCCAGGTGCGTTTTTGTTTGTGGGCGACCAATACTGATACGAGAGGCCCGGCAGGACTGCCGGCAGCTCAGGCCAGCACCGGTGAGTATAGTCGCTGGCCACGGGGACTACGAGAACCAGCATGCAGAACAGATGGAACCAGCAGGAAGCCGATCGATGGGCGCAAGATCCGGAACTGGGCTTGCGCGTGTACAGCTCCCGGCTGCTTGGGCAGGAAGAGGACCTGGTACTCCATGGTGGTGGTAATACCTCGGTCAAGGGCAGTCGCCGGGATATTTTCGGGAATACGCAGCGCGTCCTGTATGTCAAGGGATCAGGGTGGGACCTGCGCACTATCGAGGCTGCCGGCTTTCCCGCCGTCGATCTGGACTACCTGTTGCGTCTTGGCAACCTTCCGGAATTAAGCGATGGGGAAATGATGCGTCAATTGCGGCTGGCGCTGCTTGACCCGGCTGCGCCGACGCCCTCGGTAGAGGCTATTCTCCATGCGCTGATCCCCCATCGGGTAGTTGACCACAGCCATGCCGACGCCGTGGTTGCCGTCAGCAACACGCCCGGGGGCGAGGACAGATTGCGGGAAATTTACGGTGAACGTGTGCTGATTCTGCCCTACGTCATGCCCGGGTTTGTGCTTGCCCGCCAGGTAGCCGAGGCGACCCGTGACCTGGACTGGCAGTCTCTGCAGGGCATCATATTGATGCACCACGGTATTTTCACCTTTGCCGAGGACGAGCGGGAGAGTTACCGGGCCATGATCGACCTGGTCACCGAGGCAGAGCGTTACCTGGAAAGCCGGGGCGCCACTGCAACCGCCACTGCCAGGTCCGTCGTACCGGGCAGCGAGGATCTCGTCACGCTCAGTCGGCTTCGCCGGCAGGCCTCAAACCTGCTGGGAGCGCCGGCGCTGGTTAATTGGGACTGCGGTGAATCTGCCGTCGGTTTCGCCGGCCTGGCGGGAGTCGAGGAGCTGGTCACCCGGGGACCGCTGACGCCGGACCACACGATCCATACCAAGGCGTTTGCCGCCCTGTTCGACGTCGATCCTTCCGCCGGACTGGAGGAGTTCGCCGGTCGTTATCAGGCCTATTTTGACCGGTACGCCGGACCGGATCACCAGCGGCTGGATTGTATGCCCCGCTTTGGTGTCTGGAAAGACCGTGGGCTGTTGCATTTTGCGCCCGGCCTGAAGCGACTCAGGGTCGTCAGGGATATTACCCGGCATACCGTGCGGGCGATTCAGTGGGGTGAGGCCCTGGACGGCTGGCAGGCGTTGCCCGGCAGAGACCTGTTCGACGTGGAGTACTGGGAACTGGAGCAGGCGAAACTGAAACGCAACCAGCAGGCGCCGGAATTTGAAGGCCGGGTCGCGCTGGTTACCGGCGGCGCCTCGGGTATCGGGCGGGCCTGTGTTGAGGAATTCCTGGAACGGGGAGCTGCCGTCATCGTGCTGGATATTGCCGACACGGTGGAGCAGCTGTTTGCCCATCAACCGGGTGTACTGCCGATAACATGCGATGTAACCGACGCCCGGGCGTTGCAGCAGGCGATATACCGGGGCATTGGGGAATTTGGCGGCATCGACATGCTGGTCAGCAATGCCGGGGGCTTTACACCCAGCGCTGCCATCGCCGACCTGCAAGACGAGGACTGGAACAGTTCGCTGGCGTTGAACCTGACTTCCCATCTGCAGCTGCTGCGCCTGTGCCAGCCTTTCCTGGTCAATGGCATGGACCCGGCAATAGTCATCGTGGCATCGAAAAACGTCCCGGCACCGGGACCTGGCGCGGCAGCCTATTCAGCAGCCAAGGCCGGCCTTACCCAGCTGGCCCGGGTAGCGGCCCTGGAATTCGGCCCGAGTGGCATCCGGGTCAACACGCTACACCCCAACGCGGTCTTCGATACCGGTATCTGGACACCTGAAGTCCTGGAGAAACGGGCCGCCAGTTACGGCCTCTCGGTGGCTGACTACAAGCGCGACAACGTTCTGCGCACCGAAGTGAAATCGGCCCACGTCGCCCGCCTGGCGGTGCTGTTTGCCTCCCCCGCCACCGCGGTGACAACTGGCGCCCAGGTGCCTGTGGATGGTGGCAATGTCCGGGTTATTTGATGGCCGTAAGGACAGCGACGTAGGCCATCAATCGAGTCGAGGCTACCGCCATGCTGGTTGACGGCAGACCCTATCGCAGCATCTGGTACGACGCCCGGGATCGTTCGGTCAAAATTATTGACCAGACGTTGTTGCCCCACGATTTCCATATCCGCGCCATCACTGCCCTGGATGACATGGTGGAAGCCATTGTTGCCATGCGGGTGCGCGGTGCTCCCCTGATTGGCGTTGCCGCGGCGTATGGGCTGTACCTGGCCCTGCGGGATAATGCCGGTGATATCGATGGGCCGATTGCCGCGTTACAGGCAACACGACCCACGGCGGTCAACCTGGCCTGGGCCATGACAGGGGCACGCCAGGTGCTGGAGCCGGTGACCGCCGACCTGCGGGCGGATACGGCCCTGCGCTTTGCCAACCGCCTGGCAGATGCGGATGTCGCCACCTGCGAGGCCATCGGTGTTCATGGCAGCCAGCTGCTGGAAAAACTCTGGCAGGGCAGGGCCGATCAGTCCCGGCCACTGCAGATTCTCACCCATTGCAATGCCGGCTGGCTTGCCACCGTAGACTGGGGCACCGCCCTGGCAGTGATTTACAAGGCCCAGGCCCGGGGCATTCCCCTGCATGTCTGGGTGGATGAAACCCGGCCACGCAACCAGGGTGCTTTCCTTACCACCTGGGAGCTGCAGCAGCAGGGCATAGACTGTACGCTGATTGCCGACAATACCGGTGGCCACCTGATGCAGCATGACATGGTGGATTGCTGCCTGGTAGGCAGCGATCGCACCACGGCCAGTGGCGATGTGTGCAACAAGATTGGCACCTACCTCAAGGCCCTGGCCGCCGCCGACAACAATGTGCCGTTTTACGTGGCGTTACCGTTGTCCACCATAGACTTTGCCATTCACGACGGCCTGCGGGAGATTCCCATCGAGCAGCGGGACGCAGTGGAGGTCACGCGCATCGCGGGACTGGACCAGCAGGGAGTCCGGCGGGAAGTTCAACTGGCGAATCCGGATACCAGGGCCGGGAACTACGCGTTCGACGTGACTCCCGCCCGCCTGGTAACCGCATTGATCACCGAGGCGGGATCCTGCAGGGCAACGGCGCCGGCCATAGCCGGGCTCAGAGATCCTGCCAGGGTCGCGACAGACAGTTAGGGCGCCAGGAGCGGCGTCGGGACATCGGGCAGGAGCCCTAAGACCAGGCAGACAATTCCTGGTTTCTTCCCGGGATCAGCCGGGCGGCCAGGTCATTGCCCGGCCACCGAGAATGTGCAGGTGAAGATGGTGGACCGTCTGGCCGCCGTCGTCACCGGTATTGATCACCAGGCGGTAACCGCTGGATTCAAGTCCCTGCTCCCGGGCAATGGCAGCGGCCTGCAGCTGCAGCCGTCCCAGCAGTTCCGCGTCGTCCTCACCGGCTTCCTTTACGGCGGCAATATGCTTTTTCGGGATCACCAGTATATGGGTAGGCGCTGCCGGGTTGATATCATGAAAGGCGAAGATCTGATCATCGGCGTAGACCTGGTTGGCGGGTATTTCCCCGGCAATTATCTTGCAGAACAGGCAATCAGCTGACATGGTGGAACTCCCTTGTATCTGGCAATCGGATCAACACGGTGCCGCACCTGGCGTCGATAACATCGCTAACGTCATCGCGTAAACTGTGCATTCACTGGGCGCTGGCATCATTTTTACAGTACCATTGTACCGTATACGAAGGCGGGAAGAGCCGGGAAACACGCAACAGCACGCCGGGCCTATTGCAACATTGGCTATCGGATGGACTCATACTGACAACCGTGCATTACCGATGAGAAATAACCAGATTATCGCCCGGCTTGCCGCACTGATCCTGTTGGTTCAGGTATTCGGAGCGGCGCAGGCCCAGACCACTGTTTACAGCTACGAGGTTGTAAACCGGTATCCCCATGAACCCACGGCCTATACCCAGGGATTACGCTATGCAGACGGCATGATGTACGAGGGCACCGGTCGCCGCGGCCAGTCGGTATTGAAAAAGTACAGCCTGGAAGACGGTCGGGTGGTGCAGAGCAGGCGACTTGGCGACCGGTATTTCGGTGAGGGCATCGAGATAGTCGAAGACCGCATCTTCCAGCTTACCTGGCAGGCTCACATGGTCTTCGTTTACGACCTGGAAACCTTTGAGCAGCTGGACACCTTTTACAATCCAACGGAAGGCTGGGGGCTGACCTATGACGGCTCCGAGTTGATCCTAAGTGACGGCAGTGCCAACCTGTATTTTATCGATCCGGAGAATTTCGTCACTACCCGCACGATCCAGGTCAGCCTGGATGGCAATCCGGTTTCGTCGCTTAACGAGCTGGAGTACATTGACGGAGAAGTCTGGGCAAATATCTGGCAGACCGACTTTATCGTGAGAATCGACCCGGAAACGGGTCAGGTCAATTCACTTGTCAACCTCACCGGCCTCGCCGACCAGACGACGCGGTACGAATCCGGGATAGAGGCGGTACTGAACGGTATCGCCTACGATCGTGAACGCCAGCGATTGTTTGTTACCGGAAAACTCTGGTCTGATATATTTGAAATAAGACTGGTTGCGCCATAGACCCCGGCACCTGTTGATGGTGCGCGATTTCCGGGCGGATGCTGGAACGGGATGGCTTCTATCACTGCCAGGCTACCAGGGATTGTCGGAGTGTGGGTTCAGAAACAAATCAGACTGAAAGCCAGGTCCAGGGGATTTCACCTGGTGACCCGGGAGATCGTTTCGCAGTTGCCTGAACTTACGCAACTGGAAACCGGCCTCGCGCATTTTTTTCTCAAGCATACTTCAGCTTCCCTCAGCATCAATGAAAACGCCGATGCCAGCGTGCGTCGAGACATGGAAACTCACTTCAACGTGCTGGCACCGGAAGATGCCTCCTATTACGAACACACCTGTGAGGGGCCAGATGACATGCCGGCCCACATCAAGTCTTCATTGCTCGGTTGCGAGTTGACCCTGCCCGTTCAGCGGGGGCAGCTGCTGTTGGGTACCTGGCAGGGAATCTACCTGGGAGAACACCGGGATAGCGGCGGCGCGAGGAGCCTGGTCGTGACACTGACCGGCGAACCCCGCCTTGAGAGCACGGCGTGAGCCTGTCTCCAGTGGTCAGACGGTTCAGCAGGTTGGCGCTGGTGGTGTTGGTCGCGGCGGGACTGGTGGCCTGCGAAACCCTGACCTACTATGGTCAGGCGGTCCGTGGTCAGCTGGCCATTCTGTGGAGCAGGGAGCAGATAAACGATCTGCTGGCAGACCAGGATCTGCCGAAGCCACTGAGAAAAAAACTGCAGACCGTGCTGGCTGTCCGCAAGTTCGCCCGGGAGGAGTTGTTATTACCAGTAGGGGATGCCTACACCAGTTACGTTGAACTGGACCGGGAGCACGTCGTCTGGAACGTCTTTGCCGCACCGGAATTCTCCGTGGAACCCCTGACCTGGTGTTATCCCATCGCCGGCTGTGTCAGCTACCGTGGCTATTTCAGTGAAGTGCGTGCACAGCGATACGCCAGTCAGCTGGAAGAGCAGGGATACGATGTATACCTGGGTGGAGTGGATGCCTATTCGACACTGGGCTGGTTTGACGACCCGTTACTCAGTACCGTGATCAGACGCCAGGATTACCAGCTGGCGGCATTGATCTTCCATGAACTGGCCCACCAGCTTGTCTACGTGCCAGGTGATACAACTTTCAATGAGAGCTTCGCCACGCTTGTCGAGCAGGAGGGATTACGACGCTGGCTGAGCAGTCGCGGAGATGGCGAGAGCCTGAAGCGGGCAACGCAGGAAGCTGACCGGCGTCGCCAGTTTGTCGCCCTGGTCATCGATTACCAGGACCGGTTTGCGGCACTTTACGCCAGCGAACTGGATGACCACGCCAAGAGGCGGCGCAAGGTCCAGCTGCAGCAGGAAATGCGCCACGCCTATGAGCAGCTCCGCCGGGGTTGGGGCGGAACCGGAGCCTACGACAGCTGGTTTGCCGGCTCGCTGAACAACGCGCAGCTGTCCACCGTGGCGTCCTACAACAGTCTCGTCCCGGGGTTCGAAGCATTGCTCCGGGAAGTCGGCAATGATCTTGACGCCTTCTACCGAAGCGTCGATGAGCTGAAGGACATGACGGAGGCTGAACGAAACGGCCGGTTGAGTCTGCAATGACATTGTCGGGACCCTGAAAGACACTCGGCGGGTAGCGATCGGTCAGGGGCATTATCCCACGGCTGATCAGGTCGGGCACCGCGGCCTCCCGCCGGTGGCCAATGGCGTCAGGAAGTTCACGCCAATCCAGAGGGTGGCACCCGCTGCGGGCAGAAACAGGTGAGCCGATGATACTGGAATCAGCAGCATGACGTGACGACCCGGGGACTCGCCGTGTAACATCAACGAACCACGCACAACAATAAGAGAACAGGAGCAACTTATGGCAGTTTCAATTAGAACGGGAAAAACCCTGGCCCTTCTGGCCGTTTTCTCCATCGCCATACTGAGCAGTGCAGTCAGGGCTCAGCTGGTCATTAATCCCACCAACGAGCACCCCAATCCCTACCGCACCATCAACGGCTATTTCGATCTGCCGGGTGGCCGGGAGTGGGGCGCCACCAGCGCCGTGGATATCGCCCCGGACGGTGAATCTATCTGGGTTGCGGAACGCTGCAGCAGCAACAGCTGCGCATTGTCCAACGTGGACCCCATCATCCTTTACGACAGTGACGGGAATATCGTCCGGTCCTTCGGTGGGGGCATGTTTATCTGGCCCCACGGTATCCACGTGGACGATCAGGGCAATGTGTGGATAGCCGATGCCCGCCTGGCCAGGCCGGACGAGCTGGCCCAGAATCCCGATGCGGCCGGCAAAGGCGGTGCCGTTTACAAGTTCAGCCCGGAAGGGGAACTGCTCATGACCCTGGGCTCTCCGGGAGTGGTGGGTGACGGCACCGGACCGGTCCTCAGCGAACCCAACGACGTGGTAGTGGGACCGGACGGCAGTATCTATGTCGGTGATGGACACAGCGGCCAGGGCGCCAATGCCGATCTTTCCACGGTGGCGCGCATCGCCAAGTACGATCCCGTGGGTCGCTTTATCGAATCCTGGGGCCAGATCGGCACTGCGCCGGGGGAATTTCGAACGCCACACGGACTGGCTTTTGATTCCCGGGGACGCCTGTTTGTCGCCGATCGGGGCAACGTGAGAATCCAGATTTTCGAGCAGGACGGTACGTTTATCACGGAGTGGAAGCAGTTTGGTCGGCTTAGCGGAATTTTCATCGACGATAACGACATGCTCTATGCCGCTGATTCCGAGTCCAGCGCCACCTCCAATCCCGGCTGGCGCCGCGGTATCCGGGTGGGTAGCGCCATTACCGGTCATGTCCTGTACTTTATCCCGGATCCCCAGCGTAATCCCGGCGGCACCAGTGCCGCAGAAGGCGTGGCCGCTGATCGCCATGGTAACGTTTACGGGGCGGAAGTGGGGCCGCGTCAGCTGGTCAAGTACGTGCGGGACGAATAGCGCGTCAAGGAAGCTCTGAGTATTTCCAGAATTTCTCAAAGCGCACTTAATCGGAGTATTCTCAATACATATTCACGGACCGGCGATCACCATGGCCACGGTGGTCGCCGGTCCGTGAATATCCGCCTGTGTTTCTTCGCAGCCCGACTGAACCTTTCCGGAACCGCTGAATGAACTGTGGGTCTATCCGGGTACCGTGGGATGTGATGGCACCTGGTCCATACGTTTATTAACTGAATGATCCAGATTGCGTAATGTCGCACTGGAAAAATAGAAAATCAAAACCATGACAGCGAGGAACAGGCAGGCACCGGTGATGGCATTGGCCGCCCCGAAGTTGTCCGCCGCAATGGCCATGGGAAATACACCAATAGGTGTGAGTCCGAACGACATCATCATCAGGCTGCTCATCCGGCCGCGCATCTCATCATCGGTGAGAATCTGAATCGCCGCATTGTTGACTGTCTGTGCGGCACTGGCACAGGCATTGGCCAGCAGCAGGGGGATCAGCGCCAGGTAAAACCCGGGAGTCTGGGCAAACAGCCCGAGAAACACGCCAAAAGCCAATGTTGCGCCCAGCATGAGCTTGAGACGGTCGGCGGAGTCACCTCGACGGACTATCCAGATGGACCCGAGTACGCCGCCGATTCCGCCGATAGCCATCAGTGTGCCGACACCGCTCTCGTCGCGTTGCCAGGCCTGTTCGGCCAGCATCACCAGGATATTCTGAAACGGCATGGCCACGAACATGGGAATCAGACCGAACAACAGGCAGACCAGCATGGGCCGATTGCCGAAAAGGTAGCTGAATCCGCCGGCGACATCGGTAAACAGGGGCTGTCGAGGCCGGTCACCGCCTGCGGAGCGACTGGTGTGCACGCCGAACATGCACAGAATGGCCATGACATACAGAATCGAGGACAGGATGTAGGCTGCCTGGGCTGAATACTGTGCGATCACGATACCCATGATCGCCGGCCCGGCAACCCGACTCAGATTCATCACACCACCGGAAAACGCCATGGCACTCTGCATGCGCCTGGGACCCACCACGGTTGCGGTGATGGCCATCCTGGCCGGCATGATAAACGGAAAAGCGCAGCCGGCTACAAAGGCGGTGCAGAGCATGTGCCAGAATTCCAGACGGCCAAGGATCAGCAGTACCAGGATAAAAAGCTCGTTGGCGAGTATCAGGGCCTGGCCAATTATAACCAGCTGTCGCCGCTCCACCCGGTCGGTGATGGCACCTCCCAGTACCGAGGCGAACAGCAGGGGCACGGCAACAACAAGGTTGATATAGGCCAGGGAGGTAGCCTGGCCGGTCAGATCCCAGGCCAGAATGGTGCGGGTCAGCATCTGGCCCTGCATGGCAAAGAAAAAAGCGATGTTGCCGGTGAACAGCCAGCGGAACTGGCGTTCTGCAAAGACCCCGAAAGCCCCTTCCGGTGCGGTGGCGGTGTCTGTTGGCGGGTGGGAAATGGTACTGCTCTCCTGCTCGTGGGGCGGCAGTATAGCGCATGTGGCAGGTCCCTGACAGGAACTCAGAGCCAGTGCCCATGGCCGTTCCGGGGGCAGCTTGACCAGGGTCAAGTGGGGTGCTGTTGCATGTTGACGGTCTGTGCCTGTCCACTTTAGGATGGCAGGCCGAGTCACCCGCTTGCGGGTGTCAGGCAGCCAGTCTTCGAGGAGCAATCAATGAACGAGAGAAAGCAGTACGAAAATCATCTCAGGTCCAAGCTGGAACAGCTGGAAACTGAAGTCGACGCCCTGAAAGACCGGCTCAAGGAGACTGAATCGGAGATGAAACACCGCGAGCGGGTGGAAAAAATTCACCAGCTCAGAAAGGAGGCCAGGGAAAAACTGCATGAGCTGACCGAAGCCGGCGATGACGCCTGGGAAGATCTGCAGGAGGGTGTCGAGCACTACTGGAATGCCCTTGGCAATGAAATCAAGGCCTTCGAAAACTATTTCAAGAAGTAACAGGGCCTGTCACGCCGAGGGCAATGTCGCCGGGTGAAGGCAACAGCAAGGATGGCCTGGCGAAGGGCCCAGGTACCGGCATTGAAGCTGGGAGCAGAAGTCAATCCGGAGGAGCTGTCTATCGACTCCTGGCCGATGAGGCCTCGCCCGGGAACCGTCGCGGCATATCAGTCCAGGACAATTGTGCGAATGGGGCGGGCTGGACACCCAGGGTTGATAACGCTAGATTGATTGCCTGTTCCCGTCAAACACAATAACAGGGGAGTTGGCCATGCGTATTCTCACCTTCCTGGTGTTGCTGGTATTCACCGGTTCCATTCAGGCCCAGGGATTTCTCGATTCCATCCGCAGGCGTGTCACCGATACCGTCGATAATGCCGTCGACGAAGTGCGCTCCATTACCAACCAGGAAATCGGTGACGTCAACCAGGACGTCAATGAATCCACTGACGGGTTGGTGGATGAAGTTATTCCTGAGGTCCCGCCCACGGTGGGCAGTTCCAGTGCCGCCATCCTGACGCCCGGCAGCACCGCAAGTACGCAGCCGGTCAGTGGCGACCCGGGAAGACTGCCCGAACCGCTGTTCTGGGGTACGCCATCGGGCAATGACCTCAGGGCCATCGACCAGGTAATCCAGGGGCTGCGCCTGGGCATGCCCGAGATCTACGTGGACGAGATTCTTCGGGAGCGCGGCTATGAGCGCAGTCAGCTTCATCATTACACCAGGCAGCAGACCACGGACGACGGTCGCCTGATCCGAACCCAGCGAATCCGCTACCTTACCGTGGAGCCATCATCGGCTTTCATCGAAGAACTGGACGACGGTGAACTGAAAGACATGATTCTCGCGGCAGGCCCCCGCAACCAGCAGCTGGTCTATGTCATCTCCTACGAACAGATTTTCAACCAGGAAGTCATGCAGTTTGACCTGGAAGCGACCATGACTCAGGTTCGTGCCACCTTCGGGCCTTCCACTTTTCCCGACGACCAGCTGCGCAGCGGCATGGCTTTCCGGACATCGCCGGGAACCACGCTGATTTACCACGACGCATCGTTGTTGTCGCCGGATTACCGGACTTCCCTGGTGGAATCGGTGCCAGAGCTGCGCCTGGGTCATACCGAGGCCGTGTACAACGCCCTGCGCGTGCCCTGCGGCGGACCCGAGAATCCCTGGGGTGCTCCCGGTGGCGGGGGTTGTCTCACCGGCTGGTCTGATGCTTTCGCCAACGATTTCCAACGGCAGATGGAGCTCAACAGGGCCATCCTCAGTCCTTACATGCGCATAGGCGCAGCCAGAAGTGGGGCGGGTATCGAGACACGCCTGGAATGGTCCTATCTGCAGAGTGAGCGGCAGATGCGCGAGAGCAACGCGGAAAAAGTGGCCAGGGATAACGCGCCGGCGGCGGAACTCGATTTTTAGGCAGGATTTCCAAAAGTAACAGGCTGTTGAAAAGAGGTTCCTCCATGTGTCGTAGCCACGCCGTGTTGGCGGTACTGCTGTACTTCACCTTTTTCCCGGGCCCGGTGCAGGCCTACTGTCCAGCTGAGGTATCGGGTGAAACCGCCCGCGGCAGCGTATTTCTCGACACCAATGCCAACGATCGGCGTGACGGCGCTGAACAGGGAATTGCCGGCGTTGCGGTTAGCAACGGTTGCCAGGTGGTGCTAACCGATGACCAGGGTAATTATGAAATACCCCTGGAACCTTTACAGATTCTCTTTATGTCCAAACCTGCGGATTACCGGGTGCCGGTTGACGACAATAACGTACCCCGGTTCTATTATCGCCACTACCCGGAGGGGACTCCCGACGTCGTGGCGGGGACATCGGTGGCATGGCTGTTCCCGGTAACCGAGCCCACGGGGCCAATGCCGGACAGTATCGATTTTCCCCTGCTGGCGCTGGAGGATGCCGACCCGGTATTCCGGGCCCATGGTTTCGCCGACACCCAGGCGCGTCAGGACCTGGACCAGGACATGCTGCGGGAGGAGTTGGTCAATCCGTTGATCGGCAATCCCCACGGCGTTGATTTCGGACTGACCGTGGGTGATGTCGTCTATGACAACCTGGCCTTGTACCCCCGCCACATGGCCATGATGGGACTCATGGGGATCCCTCAATGGTACCTGCCCGGCAACCACGACCTGAATTATGAATCGCCCGATGCCGTGTTCGCCAACGAGACCTACAAGCGCTATTTCGGACCCACCTACTATTCTTTCAATCACGGCAATGTCCACTTCGTCATGCTGAACAACGTGGAGTACGCCGGTGCCGATCCCGGGTCTGGCAGCGGTGGCTATCGTGGCTTCCTGCCGGAAGCTCAGCTGCAATGGCTGGCCCGGGACCTGGCCCACGTACCGCGGGACAGGCTTGTGGTTGTGGCCAGTCACATTCCTCTGGTGACCACCGCCTATGACGGAAAGTCTGACCCTGCCAGTGGTCCGGGCACGGAAAACCTGCACGAACTGCTGCGTATCCTGGAGCCGTTCCAGCAGATTTATGGCCTGGCCGGTCATGACACCAGCAACAGCTGGAAAGTGCAGATCAACCATCGTCACGGCTGGTCCGGCTCGCCCTGGATTGCCCATACCCTGGCCGAGGTCAGGGGCAACGGCTGGAACACGGGACCAGTTGATACCCGGGGCGTGCGGGATGCCATGATGCAGGACGGTAATCCCAATGGTTACTACGTGCTGCATTTCGACGACGACTCACTGGTGCCGGAGTTTATGCCGTTTCCCTCGGGACCTGATGCCGGGAACAGGCTGCGGATAGTGCTGGATCCGCCGCTGGTGGCACCGACCGGAGGCGGCATAAACCGGGGTTACCTGCGGCCGGCAACCAGAGCGGTAGTCAACCTGTTCGACGGCGGTGAACGGGACCGGGTATGGGTGTCGCTGGACGGCGGTCCGCGGCAACAGATGGACTATACCGTGCGCGTCGACCCTTACATGGAGCGGGTATTTGCCCGCTATCAACACACCGTGGACGCCTTCGGTGCCCCCACGCGTTCCGCCCATCTGTGGGAACTGACCCTGCCGGACAACCTGGGTACCGGACTGCATCACCTGCGTGTCTTTACCGAGGATGAATTCGGGCAGCGTCGACAGGCCAGTCTGACATTCGAGGTCCTCGCGGCCGGGAATTAAGGGAGCTCTGTTTAATCAGAGGTTCCTTCTGTTCCCGGTGGCAATACGCCACCGTCCTCTTCACCACGTCTTTCCCCGGTTTAGCGACCCGGTCTGCTGTCGTGCTAGTATCAATGGCAGACACGGGATTCGACGATGGCGATGATAGAACTCGACCAGGTCTGTAAAACTTTCGACTCAGGTCAGAATTACGCAGTCAGGGATGTTTCACTGTCGATTCCCCGGGGGGAACTCCTGGGGCTGATCGGTGAGTCCGGTTGTGGAAAAACCACCACGCTGAAGCTGATCAATCGGCTGGTGGAACCCAGCAGTGGCGAGATCCGCGTGGCCGGCGAAAACGTCATGGATCATCCCCCGGAAGAGCTGCGCCGGAACATTGGCTACGTTTTCCAGGGAATCGGCCTGTTTCCGCACCGCACCATCGCTGAAAATGTTGCGGCAGTGCCCAGGCTGCTGGGCTGGGACGGGGAGACAATTAATCAGCGATGCGAGGCCATGCTGGAAATGGTCGGGTTACCGGGGGATCAGTACGGTGCACGCAATCCCGGTGAACTGTCCGGTGGGCAACAGCAACGGGTGGGCGTGGCCCGCGCCCTGGCGGCGCGGCCGGAAGTGATGTTGATGGACGAGCCGTTCGGGGCGCTGGATCCCATTACGCGTGCCGGCATCCAGGATGAATTCGGAAAAATCCGCCGCAGCTTGGACCTTACCGTCATCATGGTAACCCACGACATGACCGAAGCTCTGCTCATGGCCGACAGGATTGCGGTAATGAAGGACGGGCAGATCCTGCAACTGGGGACCCCCTACGAACTCCTGAATTCACCTGCCGACGACTACGTCAGCCAGATAGTCGACATGCCGAAACGCCGTGCCGCGATGCTGGACAAGCTGATGCATCATCAGGCCGGGACATGAGCCGTCGCCATGAGTGAGAATCTGCGGGAACAACTGCTGCTGTTACCGGCTTACTTTCAGGGACACCTGGTACTTACCGTAAGCGCCCTGGTGGTGGGGGTGCTGGTCAGCGTCCCCCTGGGCGTCCTGGCTCAGCAATCCGCCAGGTTGAGGACGCCGTTACTGACCACGGTCAGTATTATTCAAACCATTCCCAGCCTGGCCATTCTCGCCCTGACCGTTGCCCTGTTGGGCGGCAGGATCGGATTTATCCCCGCCTTCGTCGCTCTAACCCTGTATTGCATGCTGCCTATTATCAGAAATACCCTGACTGGCCTGGAAACCGTGCCGGCGGATGTGGTCGAGGCGGCGCGGGGCATCGGCATGACCGAGGTCCAGGCCCTGGTGCAGGTCAGGCTGCCCCTGGCATTGCCGGTGATCATCGCCGGGATTCGTACCGCCACGGTGTGGACGGTTGGGCTGGCCACGCTCTCTACGCTGGTGGGCGCTACCAGCTTCGGTAATTACATATTCACGGGCATTCAGACGCGTAATCTCGTGGCAGTTACCGTTGGCAGCATTGCGGCGGCCCTCATGGCAGTGGCACTGGACGGGCTTATCGGTGGCGTGCAGTGGCTGGTGGAAAACCGGCTCAGGAGAGAACAGGGGGCCAGGCCAGTCCTGGTGAAAGGCGGCGTAGCTGGGGGCCTGCTTATTCTGGTTACAGTATCCGTCATGGCAATGTTGCCCCGTCCCGAGCCCGACCTTGTTATCGGTGGCAAACCGTTCACCGAGCAGTATATCGTCACCGGCCTGCTGGCAGCGGAACTGGAGAAGCGGGGATTCACTACAGAGCAGCGCCATGGCCTTGGTTCGGATGTTCTTTACCAGGCGGCACAGAACGGCAACGTGGACGTCTACATGGAATACACCGGCACCATCTGGGCAAACCAGATGCGCGAGGAGGTGAATCCCGGCAGGGTCCAGGTACGGCGTGCGGTTATCGATCATGTCAATCAACAGCCGGGAATGGTTGCCATCGGCCCGTCCGGATTCCAGAACCTCTATGCCCTCGCTATGCGCCGGGACCGGGCGGCGGAGCTGGGAGTGACCTCCATTGAAGACCTGATCCCCCTGGCCTCGGGGCTGAGCTGTGGCGCCGACCTGGAATTTTTCGGTCGCCTCGAGTGGCTGTCCCTGCGGGATACCTACAATATCGATTTCGCCGAAAAGCTTACTTTTGACGCAACCCTGATGTATTCAGCGGTCAATGACGGGCAGGTTGACCTTATCACCGCCTATACCACCGATGGACGCGTTGCCGCCTATGACCTGTTACTCCTCGAGGATCCCCGTGAGGCCCTGCTGCCCTATGACGGACTGTTTATCGCCTCGGTCGAAGCAGCCCGCAATGAAACATTCATGACCGTTGTTACCGGGCTGGTTGATCGCATCGACGACGGGATGATGCGGGAAGCCAACCGCATCGTTGACGTCGAGGGGCGGTCTGTCAGCGATGCCGTCGCTTACCTGCAGGCTCAACTTGCCGGTGACAACCGGCGCCTTTCCGCTACCGAAAGCCTATAAGGGCTCCTTCATTAAGGGACTTCACATTAACTGCGAAAGTGCTCTGCGGGAGTCTGTCGTGCGCCACGGCAAGGCGCCTCGTCAGCGAACTCGCCGGACAGCCAGGGAATTTCCTTAATCAGAGATTCCTTAAGTAACCACACCGGTTCTTATGCTGTCGGCAGATACCGGCAAGTCGAACTCACGGTGTAACTGTGATTCAGTCCCGGTTTTACGCAGAAACACGCCGTGATCCGGGGCAATTCATGGTTTTTCCAGTCCCCCTCTGGGAAAATTCAACAGCTTTCCGCTGACAGAGAGAGGCCACAGGGCTGGTGTTGCCACACCGTCTGCCGGTCAGCAGGGGATTGGCCTGACGACCTGGCGATAGGAAACACGGTCCTGTCCATAACGATTCACCTCACTTGTCTGAACCATGCAATATCGCGCCGAAATAGATGGACTTCGAGCTCTTGCCGTCATACCGGTGATTCTGTTTCATGCCGGATTCAGCAGTTTCAATGGTGGCTTTGTCGGCGTTGATATTTTTTTTGTTATCAGTGGCTACCTGATTACCGGCATTATCGTCAAAGACCTGGAACAGGGTAGCTTTTCCCTTCTGCATTTTTACCAACGTCGAGCCCGCCGGATCCTGCCGGCCCTGTTCCTGGTAATGATGGTCTCTTTCCCGGTGGCCTGGATGCTGTTGCTGCCCGGCGATATGCGGGAGTTTACCCGTAACCTGGTTGCCGTGGCGTTCTTTTCCGCCAATTTCATCTTCTGGAAAGACACCGGCTACTGGAGTACGGATGCCGAGCTTAATCCTTTGCTGCATACCTGGAGCCTGGCCATAGAGGAACAGTTTTACCTCGTCTTTCCCCTGGTCCTGCTGACATTGTGGCGCTGGCGGCGGCGTCACTTACTGAAAGTGCTGCTGCTGACCGGTTGTGCCAGCCTGTTTTTCGCGCAGTGGAGCAGTTTCAATGCCCCTGCCGCAAACTACTTCCTGCTGCCGACCCGGGCATGGGAGTTGTTGCTTGGTGCCCTGGTCGCGTTGGTTTGCCACCGGCTTCCAGGTCGTCCGGCGACACGTGATCCGGCAGGCAGCCTGGTGGGCAATCTGTTATCCGGTATCTCGACGCAGGCAAGGCCCGTTGTCTGGCTGATGCGGGAGGTTTCCGGTGTCATTGGCCTGGGGCTGATCTGCTATGCCGTTTTCTACTTTAACGAAAACACGCCGTTTCCCGGCTTTATGGCACTGTTGCCAACCGTTGGCACGGCATTGTTGCTGGTGAGCGCCAGTAGCGAAACCCTGGTGGGCAAACTGCTTGCACAGCGGATCCTGGTCGGCGCAGGCCTGGTAAGCTATAGCGCCTATCTGTGGCACCAGCCGCTGTTAGCCTTTGCCAGGTATGCAGCAAACGGAGACCTGGAAACAGTTCACCTGCTGGGACTGATTGCAGCCACTTTCGTCCTGGCCGGCTTCAGCTGGTATTTCGTGGAGCGGCCTTTTCGCCAGGATGTGCGAATTCCCGGGGACACGTTGTACAAGTCAGCACTGGCCTGTGTGCTGGCGTTTATAGCCGTTGGCATCGCCGGCGACAGGACCTACGGCTTTCTGCATCGTTCTGTCGATCCCGACAGCTTCCTGTCCGATGCCAGGACACAGATCAACTTCGGCCTGGATGCCGTGTGCGATGGCAATATGACCAGCCAGTCCCGGTGTTGGACCAGCGAGGAGCCGGAAATACTGGTCTGGGGTGATTCCTATGCCATGCACCTGGTCCAGGGTATCCTGGCCTCCAAGCCCGACGCCGGTATTGTGCAGATGACCCGGAGCTCCTGCGCACCGGTTTTTGACCTGGCAGTGGAGCAGGGAGGTGAGTCCATACAATCCTGTCTTGAGTTCACCGACCAGGTCAAGAACCGCATAGACACCATGCCCTCGCTCAGGTACGCAGTACTGTCGTCACCGTTTAACGCATTTTTCAGGGACGACAGCGTCGTTCGTCGACGGGACGGTGCACTGCAACCAGCCTCCCTGGACCTGATCGATGCCGGTTTCAGGGAGTCGCTTGATTACCTGGAATCGCGGGGTATCACGCCTGTCGTGTTTTCACCGACACCCAGGAATGGCGATATCAACACGGGTCAGTGCCTCAAGAGAGCCGAGTACTTCGGTCGTAGCCTCGATGCCTGTAATTTTCCCCTGGAAAATGGCGCTGACGATCAACAACAGGTGTTCAGCTGGCTACGGGACCTGGCGGCTGTCTACCCGGTAGTCTTCCTGGATGAGATGATCTGTCCGGAAAGCGTATGTCGGGCCCACCGGGAACAACAGTATATTTACCGTGACCACGGGCACCTTTCGATTACAGGCTCGAAATACCTGGGCACGCAATCGGATTTTTATGCACTTATTACCGGGGAGCAGCAGGTGCTGGCCGGATTCTGATGTGTTGATTGATCTTGCAGTGCCTTGTCCTGGCTGAAGATTCCCATCAGGACTGACAGGCTGCTGACAGACGGTCCTTCCTGCAACCTACCAGTCCAGACCTTCCATGCGTACGGCGCGGATTTTCAGCAGTGAAATACGGTAAAGCAGTCCTGCTAAGCTGCTTCAAACCTGGCGCGATTTTCTTTCATCCATGCCTCCATTTCCTCTTTACCCCGGCTTGAGTCGCTCATGACATCCGCGTGGGCTTCGCTGTAATGCGGGCGAAGTGCCATCATCCATTCTTCAAAGGTGTCGCCTTCGGCAACATGGTCACACAAATCGCATTTTAATGATTTCATTCGAATAGCCCTTTAGCCTGATCGCGTCTGGATTGCATGGGTATTTGACTAGTCGACGGTGTAATCAGGGGATTACTCCACCGACAAGCTGTGCTGAGCCGATTTCAGTAAAATCCGGCAGACACCACGGAGTTCACGAAGTTTTCGCCGTGAACCAGCCATGATTCCAGAATATTGGTAAGCAGCGCGTCCTGCGCAAAGACGCTGTCGATGATGGTGGGTGTCAGCAACAGCAGGGCAAATACAAGAGTAAGAACGACGTAAACCACATAGTCTTTGCTTTTCATTGTTTTTATCCCAAAGTCCAGATTTGAAATGACCGACCTTATCTTCAGGCCATGGTGATCATGCTAGTTGATAGTCCTGCTCCCGTGTATGTGTCATGTGAATCATGTATGTATTTACAGTAAAGCGGACCAGAAATCCCCTGAGAATGAGCGGTACAATGCCCGTGTCGCCTCTAATTTACTGAATATCCAGTCTGATTGGAAGCCGCCATAGGCTGATCAAGGATTTCCCCCTGGTGTCGCTAAAGCCGGGCTGGTTGAGAAATCGGTGTCCCTCAGCCAGCCCGTACTGTTTAACCACGGTAACTGGTAACCTTACTCGGCACGTCGATAACGTAATATCTGCGTTGTCCCGTCATTGTTTATTACCTGGGTTTCCAGGCGAAATGGCGTAAGCGTGCGGATTTCCCGGATAAGAGGCTGATTCTCCGGGGCCATGGCATTGGGGGCGACCGCCACCAGCCTGTTGTAGATAATGGTCGACCCAACTCGCTGATAGGTGCCGCCGGAAACGTTCATGAAGCGTGCCACAGCGCCAAACTCCGCATCCGAGGTTTCTGCCGGTGGAGGCAGCATCGGGCGGGGTCCCGTTGCCTGATCGAATATCCAGCTGAAATAGCTTTCCGTGTAGATAAGCAGCCGGTAATTCGGTACCGGGTAAACACCTGCATCCGGTCCGCCTATGGTTTCTGTTTCGACCATCTCCCAGACGCCAACCAGGGACTGGGCTGACGCAGTCAACGAGAAGGTCAGCAGCAGTCCTGCCAGCAGCGATTTGATCAATTTACTTGTCATTGTCCTATCCTCTGTTTGTGAAGGTCGACAACATTCTGACCAGTTTAAAGTAACTGGCTGTGCACCAGTTGTTTAATCTGGCGTTTCATGTACTACTCAAGGACATCGCATGAGTCGCTCAGAATTCGGTGATTCTGATAATCCGGGGCAACAGCTTTTGACGACAATGCTCCCGGTGTGAATTCCATTTGAACCGCGCCCGCCAATTGCTGACGGTCGTAGGGTATTTCTGGACCTGTCAGTCGCGTTTGCGCAGGTAATGCTTGCGAAGCAACTGGCCCAGCAAGACCTGGGTATTGACCAGTTTAAATCCGAGATTTTGTTCCAGGCTGCCAAAAAGTCGGTCGCCACCGCCGAGCAATAGCGGTATTTCGGTGATGATCATTTCATCAATCAGGTCGTCCTGAAGAAAACGCTGAATAGTCCTGCCGCCATCAATGTACAATTTTTCAAAGCCCTGGCGCCTGGCCAGGTTAACGATTTCGGCGGGTGTTCCATTGGCCAGCTGTACGTGGTCGGCAAATTCGGCGGGTACCTTCTCCAGGGTGGATGAAAGCACGATACCCGGTTTCTGATAGTGCCATCCCGTGCCAAACCCTATCAGGGTTTCAAAAGTCTTCCGGCCCATGACCACGGCATCAATTCCTGCCATGAACCTGGAAAATCCGAGATCGTCGTCCTCCGGAATGGGTACATAGGTCAACCAGTCCATGTTGCCGTCGGCAGCTGAGATGTAGCCGTCCAGGCTGGTGCCTATGTAAACGATATTGCTCATTTTGAATGCTGATTAAAATATATCAGGGCGTGTTGTTAACAGGGGATTGTCGGCCTGCCATTGCCTATTTCGACTACTGCCGGCCACTGGTGTTGCCGTGGTAAATCAAAGGTATCTCTACCCATGGCAATTGTCCAGTTTCGAGTCCTGACTGTTCGGCTTACATTTTTACCAACGGCGATAATTCCAGACAACAGAAGCCTGCATTTCCAATTTGCCAGTGCTGTGTTAGATTTCGACGATGGTGTTGGATGGCGCTTGTCCCTGAATTCGAAAAAGGAGTGAAAGTCATGATGACGCTGCAGAAGAATCTAACCCGGAGAGCTGTATGAAATTCCTTAACTGCGGTGTGTCGACCATAGTCACCTGCTTTACCCTGATGATCACGTCACCGGTGGCTGCGCAACCTGCCTGTGCACCTGCTTCGTTTCCAGTCCTGCCGGACCTGTCCATCGATTCTGCCGTGCAGTCGTCCATGCCAGTGGCTCATTGCGTGGTCGAGGGCACTATCGGTACGGAGATCCGGTTCCGGCTGCTGCTGCCGGAGGACTGGAATGGCAAAATGGTCATGGGGGGAGACGGCGGTTTCGCCGGGACACTGAATAACCAGGCATTATCATTTTCAACGGTGGGCGGCGAGAATATTCTGGTCTCAGGCTATGCCACGGTCAGCACTGATGTCGGACACACGCCGGGTCCGGGTGGCAGTGCCAGCTGGGCGATGCATAACCTGGAACGGATCGTCAATTACGGCCACCTTGCTGTTCACCGGACGGCGGTAAACGCCAAGGCCCTGGTGTCGGGATTTTATGGGGATCAATTGCGCCGAAGCTATTTTTATGGCTGTTCCAACGGTGGCCGGGAAGCCATGATGGAATCCCAGCGCTACCCGGGTGACTTTGATGGCATTATCGCCGGCGCGCCGGCTTATAACTGGACCGGTCTTATTGCCGGTTTCCTGGCCAATACCCAGGCCATGTTTCCGGATGCCGACGAACTGAGCGAGGCGCTGCTGTCTGCCGGGGAACTGGAGATAATCGAACGCGAAGCTCTGGCCCGATGCGATGCCGACGATGGCCTGGCAGACGGTATATTGAACGATCCGCGCAATTGCAGCTTCGACCTTGATCAGCTTCCGGCATGTAGCGGAGTCGATACAGACAGCTGTTTCACGCGGCAGGAAATCGAGGCGGCCAGGACTGTTTACCAGGGGCCTCACACCAGCTCCGGTGAGCGGCTGTTCACCGGTTTTCCATTCGGTGGCGAACCCGACACGGGGGGCTGGACGCAGTGGATCGCCGGGGGACAACAGGCAGGGCAGCGCAGAGGTTACCCCAGCCTTCAGGCATACTTTGCCGAGGAAACCATGAAGTACCTGTATCTGCATGATCCGGATTTCCGCTACGACAATTACGACCTGGACGACTACGCGGCCGATGCCGGCACCGTGGGCCCGACATTGAGTGCCACCAGTCACGATCTTGCCGATTTTCGTGCCCAGGAAGGTAAACTGCTGCTCTACCAGGGTTGGTCTGATGCCGCCATCAGTGCCCTTGGCACCATCGAGTATTACGAAAAACTGCTGGAGCACGACGCTGCCGCCAGAGAAGACGTGCGGCTGTTCATGATGCCTGGCGTGCTGCACTGCGCCGGCGGCAAGGGGCCCTATTCGGTCAGGTTTCTGGAAGCGCTGGACAATTGGGTTGAAACCGGCAATGCACCATCGAGACTGACCGCGCACTTCGTCGAAGACTCACGGCCTACGGAAGAGTCAAGGCCACTGTGTGCGTACCCTGAAGTCGCCGTCTATGACGGTTCCGGTAACACCAGGGACGAGTCCAGTTTCAGCTGTGCGCTGCCGTAAAAGTCACGCGCCAGAGTATTTCCCTGATTAATCAGGGATTCTTAGATAATCGCCGGTTCGCCGCCAGGGCTGGAGTCCGCCAGGGGATCGTTCTCGACATTGAAGGCCTCCACCGACTCCGCGGCAGAACTGGGTTCTGAGAAACGGGCAATGTGATACAGTGCCTCGCCCTCATGTACCAGTGGCAGACTGCTGCGCCCGATGACGATTCCAGACACCCGGGTCACGATTTCCACTTCCTGTTCGCCAAAGGGATCGGCCACCCAGCCAAGTGTCTGTCCTTTCCTGACATGCGCTCCCAGCGGCACGATAGTCCTCATGATGCCGCTCTGGGGTGTTCGAACCCACTGGCTGGATGTTGCGGTGAGAGGCTCTGCGGGCAGCTGTCGCGATTTTCTCGCCGGTAACATGGCCAGGTGACGCATGACCCGGATGATACCCTTGACTCCGGCACGAATCGCCACTTCGTTAAAACGCAGGGCTTCACCGGCTTCATACAGCAGCATGGGTATAGTGTCCGCCACGGCTTCCCTCAGCGAACCGTCCCGCAATTCGGCATTGAGGATCACGGGTGCGCCGAAAGCCCGGGCCATTGCATCGGTCTTGGGTGCATCGATAACCTTGGCGCGTATCTGCGGCAGGTTTTCCCGTCCGATAGCGCCGGTATGCAGGTCGATGCCGTGAGTGCTCTGGCTGACAATCTCGTCTATAAAGGTGCTGGCAAGCCGGGCCGCCATTGAACCGGTGTCCGAACCGGGGAACGAGCGATTCAGATCACGACGGTCAGGCAGATACCGGGAGCGGGCGATGAATCCGTAAACATTCACTACCGGCACGGCGATCAGGGCACCTCGAAGCCGATTGACCGTCTTGGTCTGCAGCAGGCGACGGATGATTTCAACGCCATTGATTTCATCGCCGTGAATCGCGGCACAGACAAACAGCACCGGGCCCGGGCGTCTGCCGTTAATGACGTAAACCGGCAGTGAAACCGGTGTATGGGAATAGAGAGAAGGCAGCGGCAATTCCAGGGAACGCCGTTCTCCCGGCTTGATGGTGAATTCGCCCAGCGTTATCGATTTGCTCATAGTCGACCCGTAACCCCAGCCGCGGAATTCATCAGAGGTGTCTTAAGCCTGGCCGGTCTACCCCGTGCCTTTGGTTGCGGTTTTACCCACTTTCCGGTTTTTCTCGATAAAACTGATAATCATACCCGCCACGTCCTTGCCGGTAGCGTCCTCGATACCTTCCAGGCCGGGTGAGGAGTTTACCTCCATGACCACCGGTCCGTGATTCGATCGCAGCAGGTCGACGCCGGCGACGTTCAAACCCATGATCTTGGCGGCCCGGACCGCGGTAGATCGCTCCTCCGGAGTGATCCTGATCAGGCTGGCGCTGCCGCCGCGGTGCAGGTTGGAGCGAAATTCGCCGGCCACCGCCTGACGTTTCATTGAAGCCACGACCTTGCCACCGATGACGAAGCAGCGAATATCGGCGCCGCCAGCCTCCTTGATATATTCCTGCACCAGTATGTCGGCTTTCACGCCCATGAATCCCTCGATTACGCTTTCAGCGGCTTTCTGGGTTTCAGCCAATACTACGCCGATACCCTGGGTGCCCTGCAACAGTTTGATCACCAGGGGCGCACCGCCCACCATCTTGATGAGGTCCTTGATGTCATCGGGCTTATTGGCGAATCCTGTAACAGGCATTCCAATACCGCGTCGGGACAGCAGCTGCAGTGAGCGCAGCTTGTCCCGTGAACGGGTGATGGCGACTGATTCATTGAGCGGATAGACACCGCTCATCTCGAATTGCCGGACCACGGACGTGCCATAGTAAGTGACCGAAGCGCCAATGCGTGGAATAACTGCTTCGAAACCGCTGAGTTCTTCGCCACGATAATGAATGGTGGGTTTGTGGGAGGCGATATTCATGTAGCAGCGCAGGACATCAATTACCCGCACCTGGTGATTGCGGGCTTCGGCTGCCTCTATCAGGCGTCGGGTGGAATACAGATTGCGGTTTCTTGACAGCAGAGCAATTTTCATCGTTCCTCACTTATTGGTGTTCAGTCGGATACAGGAAGCTGTTGACGGCTGCCTTGTTGTCCAGCGTAAAGGGCGCGGCCATTCAATCTGCCACACAGGTAAGAGGCCGCCGGGTCCACGACCATGTGTCCTTCCATGGCCCGTCTGCCAAGCAGCATCCGGAACCGCATGGTATCGCGGTTGGTCAGCGTAAGCTCGATAGGCCATTGGTAGTCACCCAGTATTGCCCGGGTCTCAATGACGAAGCGCATTTCACGGTGACCACCGGAGTCGCTGACCTGTCGCATATCCAGCAGCGGCGCCTCGCACAGCACGCTGAGTGTCGAGTTCCTTTGTAACGGGTGCATACCAAAGCGGACGACATCCTTGCCGTCGCGCCGAATTCTTTCTGTTTCGTAAGCATGCAGCGCCGAGGTTTTGGCGCCGGTATCCACTTTCGCCTTGATGGCCGGAAGCCCCAGGTCGGGTAATGCCAGCCATTCCCTCCAGCCAACGGTGAGCAGATCCCGTGCAGTTGTGTCGTCTTTATCCATTGTTATCGTGACTGGCTGCCATGGCCAACAGCCGGGATATCGTGCCGCTGAAGACGGGGAATCGTCGGGGTTGGAACTCTGTAAACATCGGTACGAAGCTTAACATGTCAATCATAGAGTGAATACCTCCGTGTCAAGTCAGGCGCGGCTCTTCCGGACTGCTGGACAGGCTCCGGCTCGATGTCTATGCTAGGCGAACAGCGGGTATCGACAGGTCACGCCAGGGGAGATTCAGGGGAGAGTCCGAAGAGAGTCCGGAGAGAGTCCGGAGAGAGTCCGGAGAAAGTCCGGAGAATGTCCGGAGAGAGTGCAACCGGCTTGCAATCAATGAGCAGGCAGCGATTCGGGAGGGCGGAAAAATGCCGGCAGGTCCCGACCAGCAGGCCACACTGGTAATTTTACAAGCATGGAATTGCTGAAAGGGTGGCGGCTTCCAGGTACAGGTGGCTGGTAGCAGTTAAATAGTGACAGGTGGCCGGCGACAGTGCCAGCGACCGGCTGGAGTTGGGGTTGTGGAGCAGGGAGCCCGGATGAGACTGTGGAAGCTACGATACCCGATAGATCACAAGTAGCAGTTTCAGGCAAAGACACAAAGACACAAAGACACAAAGACAAAGACACAAAGACAAAGTCACAAAGACAAAGACAAAAATATTGGAGGGCGAGAAACATGCTATACAAAAGGAAAAAACACGTTACCGATTTATTCGATGCAACCGGGCACGTTGCCGGGGGTGGCAGCATAAACGAAAGGAACGTTCCAAATAAAGCAGGACTGGTCAAGGGCGTTTCGTTGATCGCTGCCCTGGCCCTGGGAGTGACGGCGGTTGCCCAGGAGTTTCGCGCTCATCCATCGACACAGGACCCGTCAGTAAAGGTGACGCTTGACACTCTGGCCCGCTGGGAAGAAGAGCTGTCCAACTGGGGGCGTTGGGGGACCGACGATCAGCGTGGCACGCTGAATCTGATTACGCCGGAAAAAACCCGGCAGGCCGCCGCCCTGGTAAAAGAAGGGATCACCGTGACCCTGCAGCATTTCGTGACGCTGGAGCAGTCAATTGACAGTCAGACATTCGGCCCTACGGATCACCGGATGAGTCGCATCGATCCGGCAACCGGCTTGCCCACTTTCGCCCTGGACGAGATCAGTTTTTCATTGCACGACGGCATGCTGTCGCACCTGGATGCGCTTTGCCACTATCGGGCGGAGATCGATGGCGAATACGTCATCTTTAACGGCTATCCCCAGAATCTTACCGCGGACGGATGCGAGGACCTGGCCATCGATCGCATGGGAACGTCCTACGTGACCCGTGGTGTGCTGGTGGACATGCCCCTGATGAAAGGGGTCGACTGGCTGGACCCCAGCACGCCGATCTACGTGTCCGACCTTGAGGCCTGGGAAGAGTTCGCCGGAGTCAGGATCGGCAGCGGGGATGCACTGTTCGTGCGTACCGGTCGCTGGGCCAAGCGAGACGCGGAAGGGCCCTGGCGCTATGGCCAGGGCGGCGCAGGCCTGCACGCGTCGGTATTGCCGTGGCTGCGGGAGCGAGACGTGGCGATCCTGGTGGGCGATGCGGTGAACGACGTACAGCCTTCCGGCGTGGAAGGAATCAATCGGCCTATTCACCAGCTGACCCAGGTGAACCTCGGGCTGCCTATCGTGGACAACGGGTATCTGAAGGAAGTGGCGGAAACGGCACGACGACTGCAGCGCTGGGAATTCATGACATCTATCCAGATCAACCCGGTGCCGGGTGGTACGGCCAGTCCGTTCAACGCCCACGCCACCTTTTAAGGCGCGAGTCCGCCTTAGCAGGCTGTTGGGGAAAGACGTGGAAATTGATGGAACCTGAGTGCGGAAATGGCGTTTGACAGGGTGAGACTTGTGATTAATCCATTGTCTCGAGGAGGATGCCATGAGAATTAGAGACATCATGTCAGAGTCTGTGGAGATACTGAGCCCGCAGACAACGCTACAGCAGGCCGCGGACAAGATGCGTAAACTGTCCTGTGGATTTCTGCCGGTACACGACGGAAGAGAGGAAAAACTCATCGGTGTCGTTACCGACCGTGATCTGGTCGTACGCGCCATGGCGGAAGGCCTGGATCCGACTTCCACCAAGGTGGAAAACGTGGTCAGCGACAGGGTGCATTATTGCTTTGTCGACGACGACCTGGAAAATGCCGCCGGCAGAATGAAAGACAGCAAAATCTACCGGCTGGTGGTCCTTGACAACCCCAATGACAAACAGCTGTGCGGTATCGTTTCCCTTGGTGACCTACTCCGCCACGGCAAGGAGGCAGCAGCGGCATCGGCAGCGGCAGGAATAATGAAGGCCGCGTAAGCCAGCCGGTGACAGCCTCCCGGGCAACTGCCGCTGAGACCGGCTGAGCGCCGGAGAACGGTGGCTGCCTAAGATCAAGCCAGGGAGGATAAAGCCAGGGAGGATAAAGCCTGATGCCGGCGGACAGGGTGGTCACTATCAGGTCATCGTCACGCCCCTGATTCGCTTTGTCCGCTTCAGGCATCAAACCGTGGGTCGAGCGAGAATGTCACACGCTCCGCTTGAGTGGCCAGCGGGGAAATCCCCTTCGGGCGGGGCCTGACGGGCACCTCTGCGGTGTTCTTGCGCTTGGCAAGGGCAATGGCCATTCCCTGCGCACGACGCCGGCTCTAGATAAGCACGTAAATACAATACAGGGAAGGCGCAGGCAGCGCGCCATTCGGCGAATTGACCGGGCTTCAGCGACTAAAACCTGTCGGGACAGGCTAAACTGGTTCCATTTTTCATTTGCTGTGATAAGGTTTCTTCGGATTGGTAACCCGCGATACCGGTTACCGCCTTGATGTGGTCGGCAGTTTACCAACCTGAGCCGACGGCCGCCGCGGCGGGGGTTCCTTAAACAGCTTCGAACCTGATCCCGGAGTAGTCAGAAACCGGTGTAAAAATCGGAACACGATGCCCCGGGCTGAAAACACAGTTACAAATCCAATCACCGTCATCCAGAACCAGGAGAGTCATAGATGATAATAACAAAACGACTGATGTCACCCTGCCTGCTTGCCTTGGGATTGCTGGTCAACGTACCGGCAGCCATGTCCCAGCCTGGCACCAGCATTAACGAAGGTGACTGGCCTTTCTACCACGGCAACGAGTTTTCACAGCGCTACTCGCCGCTGGATCAGATCAACGAAGACAACGTGGGTGATCTGGAACTGGCATGGCGCTTTTCCACGGTCAATTTCGGTCCCACCACCGACTACGTCAATCCGTCAACGCCAATTGAAATAGACGGCGTCCTTTACGCGAATATCGCCAGCACTCGCAATGTCGTTGCAGTGGATGCCACCACCGGCCAGGTATTGTGGTTGTGGCGAGCCCAGGAAGGCGATCGATTTGACGAAGCGCCACGTAAAGGCGCAGGGCGGGGCGTGTCCTTCTGGACGGATGGTGACGAAGCCCGGGTCATCGATGTTACCCCGGGATACCAGCTGGTTTCACTGGACGCCGAAACCGGCGTGCCTGACCCGGACTTTGGCGATAACGGAATTGTTGACCTGTTCGTCGGTCTGCGTAACGCCGACGATCCACGCTACAAGTACCCCGACATCGGCATCTCGGCGCCACCTTTTGTCATGAACGACGTTATTGTCGTGGGGGCGGCACACCGCACCGGCGGACGACCACGCTCCAAGTCCAACGTAAAGGGTGACATCAGGGGCTTTGACGTGCGTACCGGCGAGCTGCTCTGGACCTTTCACACCATTCCCGAACGGGGCGAGATCGGTTATGAAACGTGGCTTGACGAGGGCGTGGAATTTACCGGCAACTCGGGAGTCTGGGCACCTATATCCGGAGACCCGGAACTGGGTATTGTTTACCTGCCTGTTGAAGATCCCACAGGCGACTATTACGGCGGCGACCGCCCCGGTGCCAACCTGTTTTCCAGTGGCCTGGTGGCTGTTGATGTGAAAACCGGTGAGCGTCAATGGCACTTTCAGTTCATCCATCACGACATCTGGGACTGGGACGTGCCCGCGGCGCCGGTACTTGCCGATTTGCCCAATGGCCGCAAAGTCGTCATGTCGGTGACCAAGCAGGCTTTTGTCTATACGTTTGACCGTCTGACCGGCGAGCCTGTCTGGCCTATTGTGGAACGACCGGTTCCGGCGGGCGATGTGCCTGGAGAATGGTACTCTCCCACCCAGCCTTTTCCCACCCGCCCGGCACCATTTGACCGGCAGGGATTCACGGAAAACGATCTCATCGATTTCACCCCGGAAATACGGGCACTGGCGCTGGAGGCAGTAGAGGGTTTCCGTCTCAGCCCCAACATGTATGAACCTCCTTCACTGGCAGAGGCCGACGACGGAACCCGGGGCCGGCTGGGCCTGCCTTCATCCACCGGTGGTGCCAACTGGGAAGGTTCTGCTATCGATCCGGAAACCGGCATTTTATACATTCCGTCGCGAACGCAGCTGCAGCTGCTGTCACTGGCGAAGAATCCCGATTCCGATATAGACCTGAGCCAGGCGTTCGGTGTCCGACCGCCGCGGGTTCAGGGCCTGGATGTAGTCAAGCCACCCTACGGTCGTATCACCGCCATCGACATGAACTCCGGTGACCACCTGTGGTGGATTCCCAATGCCGATACACCGGAACGTCTCGCCAATCACCCGTTGCTGGAAGGCGTCGACCTGCCCCCTACCGGCATACCGACACGTTCCGGCGTGCTGCTGACAAAAACCCTGCTGTTTGTCACCGAGGGCACCGGGGGTCCCGGGGCGCGGCCGGTGTTCCGGGCGGTGAACAAGCAGACCGGCGAGATTATCGCCGAACTGGATTTGCCGGATAACCAGACCGGTCTGCCGTTTACCTACGAACATGACGGCAAGCAGTACCTGGCGATGTTTGTCGGCGGCGGGGCAAATCCCGCGGAACTGGTTGCCTATGCGCTGCCCTGAAAATTCAGGAATCGACTGACTTAAGCCATTCTCCGGCGGTCCCTCGCCGGGCCTTCCCGCGCGGCCCGACCACGACAGTGGTCGGGCCGCGCAGGGATTTGCGCGATAATTTCTCCGGTGATCCCGGCATTGACGCCGGTCGCCGTCATCCGGCAGCCCCGCGCTGACGCTGAAAAAGTACCTGTCCGATCCTCCCGCCCCTTGGTCCACCATCACGCCCGTCAGTTTCCGGCGTTCCCTCATGCTGGCGTCGCCACGGCCTTGATTCAATGGAAAAACAAGTAAAAACAATGCGTTACAGAAATTTATTGTTCCCGTTAACGGTTAATTAACGGTTAAACTGCAACGTTGTCCGACACCATGCAGTACAGTGTCGCTATTCCGGCGGGTAACAGCCCGCCCTTAACAGGGATGCTTTCCCCCGGGTGGTGGACATTGCAGGTATCAACAGGCGGATTAATGCGGTGCTTAATGCGCTGGTGGTCGGTTAAGACAATGCTGACGGTGACTGCCGCCGTCATCCTGACGGCTGGTAACCGCGGCTACGGCCAGGCCGCCGATGCGGTGGAGGAAATCGTGATTTTCGGCCGCAATACCGACCTGGTTGGCGAGGCCCTGTCCGCCAGTGTCGGCTACGTCGGTGGCGCCGACCTGTTGATCAGACCGCTGGTCAAAACCGCCGAGTTGCTGGAATCCATGCCGGGCATGGTGGCCGTGCAGCATTCCGGCAGTGGCAAGGCCAACCAGTATTTCCTCCGCGGATTCAACCTGGATCACGGCACCGATTACACGGTACGCCTGGATGGTGTTCCGCTGAACCTGCGGTCCCACGGGCATGGGCAGGGCTACCTGGATGTCAACGGCGTGATCCCCGAGACCGTGGAGGGCATTGATTACCGGAAAGGGCCTTACTACGCGGACCTGGGAGACTTTTCCCTGGCCGGGGCATCGTTCATCAACACCATTTCCCGGGTGGAGAGTCCGTTCCTGTCCGCCGAAACCGGAGCAAATGGCTGGGGCCGGTACGTCGGGGGAACCAGCATGGCCGTCAACGACGGGACTCTCAGCGTGATCGGCGAAGTCAAAAACTATGACGGTCCCTGGGACCAGGGAGAAGATCTGCAGCACCTGTCCTTATGGGGCAAGTACCTTTCTGCAACCGCATTCGGCGAAGCGTCTTTTACCCTGTCAGGCTACCTGGCGGACTGGCGGCCCACCGAGCAGATTGCCCAGCGAGCCATCGGGACCACGGTCTGCCCCGATGCCTTCTGCAGCCTCGATCCTACGGCAGAGGGGGAGACCAGTCGCCTGATCGCTTCCGCGGAACTCACCGGTGGCAACTGGCGTGGCACGGTCTACGCCCAGTATTACGACTGGACCATGTCCTCCAACCCTACCTATGACGCCCAGATCAATCAGTTCGACAAGCGCTGGATTGCCGGTGGCCGAGCCGACCGGGCGCTGGTTGACAGCGACCGCCTGTTGCTGACCGCCGGGGCGGAATTTCGCTACGATGACGGTGACCGGATCGGCGTGGAAGCGTTTCAGCGCGGGCGCTATACCGGTGACATCGCGGCCAATGAAATCGCGGAGCTGTCCGCCGCGCCGTACCTGGATGCGGTCTGGTATGCCACGTCGTCCCTGCGGGTGAATGCAGCCCTGCGTTACGACTATTACGATTTCGACGTGACCGCCCTGAACAGCCTGAGCACCGCCGGGAACGACAGTGACAGCGCGTTTTCACCCAAGTTCGGCGCCGCCTGGGCGCTGCTGGACAATTTTGAGCTGTACTACAACTGGGGTCGGGGATTTCATTCCAACGATGCCCGCGGTGTAGTCAACACGGTGGATCCGGTGCCGGGAATTTCAACCGGGACCGGCTATGAGCTGGGTGGCCGGCTGGCCCTTGGAGACTTCAAGCTCACCAGTGCCTACTGGTGGCTGGACCAGGACAGCGAACTGATTTTTGTCGGTGACTCGAACTCGGTGGAACCGAAGGGCGCGTCGGAGCGGGAGGGCTACGAAATGACCCTGTTCTGGCGTCCGACCGGGTGGTTCGCCATGGACGGTGTTTTCACTGCCAGCGACGCCCGCTACACCAACAATCCCGAGGGACGCCACGTCGAGCAGGCGGTGGAGGAGGCGGCGCAACTCGGTCTGACACTGACCCGCCCCCGCTGGGATGCCAGTCTGCGCGTTCGTTATCTCGGACCCTATGCCCTGGATGCTGCCAATCTCCGTCGCGGTGACTCCCTGACCACGGCAAATTTTCGGGGCGCCTGGCACTGGCGGGACCTGACCCTGTTTGCCGAGGTGATAAACCTGTTTGACTCAGACGGCAAGGAGATCGTTTACTACTACCCGGCCTATGTGGCCGGCGTTGACGCGCCGGGCCTGACCGCCGACGATATCGACTGCGATGTCACCGACTGCCTGATGAGTCGTGCCACGATTCCACGGGCGGTGCGTCTGGGGGTCAGGTTCAGTTTCTGAAGCGGTTAGGTTTGGTGCCCTGCCGCTTCCAACCTCACTGTCCCCAACTCCGATGGTTCCAAATCCAACGGCATTACCTGCCAGTACCTGTTGTACCCGATCAGGGTAACAGCTCATAATTGCCCCACCGCCCGGCAACCAGACTGTCCAGCATTCACCACCCGGCTTACCGATCGCTTTCTACCGACGATGCCCCTGATACGTCTCGATAAAGTTTCACTGAACTTCGGCACCCACGTGTTGCTGGATGAAGTGAGTTTTACCCTGGAGAAAGGCGCGAGGGTGGGGCTGTTGGGGAGAAACGGCGCGGGCAAGACCACGCTGATGAAGCTGATCGCGGGACAGGTGGCAGCGGACGGCGGAGAACGCTGGCAGCAGCCGGGTACAAAGCTGGCCTGGCTGGAACAGACATTGCCGGAAGCCGGTAAGCAGACGGTGTACGAAATCGTTGCCGACGGCCTGGCGGAAGTGGGACAGTTGCTCAAGCGCTACCACCAGCTTACCTTGAATTACGACCACGCCAATCACCAGTTGCTCGAGGATTTGCAAAGCCAGCTGGAAGCCCGTGGCGGCTGGCTATCCGGGCAGCGGGTGGACAGGATAATTTCCCAGCTGCATCTGCCGGCAGATGTTCCGATGGCGCAATTGTCGGGAGGCTGGCGCAAGCGGGTTGCCCTGGCCAGGGCCCTGGTGAAGGAGCCTGACGTGCTCCTGCTGGACGAACCCACCAATCACCTTGATATTCCGGCCATCGAGTGGCTGGAAAAACAGCTGCAGGCGTTTTCCGGCGCGATTCTGCTGGTGACCCATGATCGGACATTTCTTCAGAATATCGTCAACCGTATCGCCGAGCTGGACAGGGGTCAATTGCACCAGTTCGAGGGAAGCTTCGGTAAATTTCTGGAATTCCGCGCCCAACAGCTGGCCGCAGAAGAAACAGCCAACCGGCTGTTTGACAAGAAACTGGCCAGGGAAGAAGAGTGGATACGAGAGGGTATCAAGGCACGACGGACCCGTAACGAGGGTCGCGTCCGGGCCCTGGAGGCACTGCGCCGGGAGCGTATTGCGCGTCGGGAACAGATGAAAACCGCAACTATCAGTCTTGACCGTGCCGGCGACTCGGGCAGGCTGGTTGCGGAACTGAAAAATGTCAGCTACCGGGTTGACGATAACCTGGTCATTGCGGACTTTTCAACCCGGGTCATGCGTGGCGATCGCATCGGCCTGGTGGGTGCCAACGGTGCGGGCAAATCCACCCTGTTGAAACTGATGCTCGGCAGGTTGCAGCCAACCACCGGCCAGGTACAGTCAGGAACCCGTCTGGAAGTGGCCTATTTTGACCAGTTGCGGGAAACAATGGACCCGGAGCGTAACCTGATCGACAACGTCTGCGGTGGACAGGAATTCATTGAAATCAATCGTCGCCGAAGACATGCCATCAGCTACCTGGGAGATTTCCTGTTTACGCCGGATCGCATACGGACCCCGGCCGGGGCGTTGTCCGGCGGTGAGCAGAACCGGGCTATTCTGGCCAGGATTTTCAGCCGGCCGGCCAATGTGCTGGTACTGGATGAGCCCACCAACGACCTGGACATCGAAACCCTGGAGTTGCTGGAAGACCTGTTGATGAATTTCGATGGCACGCTCCTGCTGGTGAGCCATGATCGTCAGTTCATGGATAACGTGGTGACCAGCATCATGGTTTTTCAAGGCCTCGGCAGAATATCGGAATTCGTCGGCGGTTACAGTGACTGGGTGAGCAAGGGCGGCAGGCTGCCCGGCTTCGATGAGGCCACCGGGGGGACAGCCGGTGGTGGCGAAGACGGGGCAGGAAATCACAACGAGGAACGAACGGACAAAAACACGGCTGCCACTGGTGCGGATTCCCCTGTAACGACAGCAGCGACGTCACCAACACCGTCGGCCAGGCCGCGCCGCCTGTCGTACAAGGATCAGCGGGAGCTGGAAAATCTGCCGGACCTGATCGAATCTCTGGAATCACGACAGGGCGAACTGCAGGCATTGATTGCCACCGCCGAATTTTACCAGGGTCCCGCGCAGCAGGTTCAGGATACCCTCAAGGAACTGGCAGACCTGGAGGCCCGGCTGGAAGACACTTACGGGCGCTGGGAACAGCTGGAATCGCTGCGTGGCAACTGACGTGGCAATCGTCTCCTGGCCGGGCCGCGGCATTAAACACCCGCCGAGTGGGATCAACCCGCTGTAGCGCTGCTTGCTGGCTTCGGGTCCATGGCGCTGGCGAGGAGGTAAAACAGGACGTCCACGAGGGACGACCAGAGCCTGCTGTAGACCACCAGTACCAGGGCTGTTTCCTTGGGGAATACGGCGCTCAGCAGCACCAGTTGAGCACCGTCCCTGACACCCAGGCCACTGGGCAGCAACGGGACTGCCATGCCCACCGCTCCGGCGAAACTGTATGCACCCACGATGTAGAGAAAGAGTTGCCAGCCAAGGTCATCCACGGCCGAACAGGTAAGCAGATAATAGGACGTGCCGGAGATCAGGGCACCGACGCTGTACAGGGCAAAGGATGAATAGACTGACCTGAGGTTGCTGGACAGTTCAGCGTGATGGGCTCGCCCCGCCAGCTTGCGGAAGACAAGTTGAATAGCCGGGTTGAACAGGCGAGGGTGCAGCAGGGCCAGCAGCGCGATTGCAAGTGCCACCAGCAGCAGCTTGACCGAGGTCGGGATGACGCTGGTGCGGACATCGAAGCCCACCAGCAACAGGGATACCGTGATAGTGGCGGTAATCTGCACTACTGCCTCGAGGGTGGATGCTACTGCCAGTCGGCTCCTGGAGATGCCGATGGAACCTGCCAGGTAGATTTTACCGGCTATCCAGGTCACCTTTCCCGGCACGTAACGACCCATCCAGGCCTTGGCGTAGATAGCGGCAAGCACCCGGAAGCGGGGCAGGGACCTGGCGCCCAGGTCCAGCAGAATACGACACCAGATGGCCACTCCCAGGTAGCGGAACAGCAGGGCGACCACCGTGGCGGAGCTCAGCCACCAGGGGGAAGGCCTGAAACCGCGCATCTGGTCAAAGTCGATGTCCCGCAGGTAGATCACGAAACACACCACGATCAAGGTAACCAGTGACACGTTTATCAGCTGACGGTGCCTGTTGTTCATGGGAAATCAGAGGTTCCTTAAAAAATCCTGATTGATGCTAATCAAGCAGCCTGTCGATAAAGTCGCCAAGATCGTTCAGCTCGAGCCTGCGTGGGTTGACGTAGGTCAGTGACCCCATCTGCGCTACCAGTTTCCCGATAACCGATCGTTCCATGGCTTTCACCGTATCCACCTGGTCAGCATCGTCGAGAACCTGGTACAGGCTCTGATTCAGGTCTGCCGACAGCAGTATCTCCTCCACCAGGTCTCCGAGATTGCCGGCGTCGATGGTGACTGTCTCTGACGGCTCTCCGGTTTTGCGCAGGAAGAACAGCCTGGTATAGGGTACGGCGCTGCCAAAGGGATTGCCCGGAAACACCTTGTCGGCGTGGATCCGGGTCGAAATCAGGAACTCGGTATTCAGCAGTCGTTCCAGGACGAAACGCAAAAGGTTCTTGAGATAAATCCGCAACCGGTAGTGCCACGGGATACGGGCGCCTGCCAGGTTATTCACGTTGTAGGTGAAAATATGCATGGGGCGCGGATAGGGATATACGGTTTTCTCGTCCAGGGCGACGAACAGCAGATCGTCGCCAAGCAGGAGAAATCCCTGGTTCAACAGGGCCATGCTGAACGTGGTCTTGCCGGTGCCGCCGTGAGCGGGAAACAGGTAACCCCTGCCGTTTCTGGAAACGCCGGCGGCATGCATGAACAACACATTTTTTTCCAGCAGCTTCAGATACATCACCGGTTCCAGTACCTGCGCCTGGAGGAAAACGGCGATGGCATTCATGTACAGGCTGTCCAGCCAATGCCGCCTGAAATAGATATCGACAACCGGGCCGTGAATGTTGCGGACCAGGTATTGGAAGTTAAACAGCTTTTTCACTCTGACGGTCCTGCGACAATCGCCGGCCTCTTCCCGGGGAAGTGCTTTGACAATGTGGACATTGATGATGGTCGCCCCGTGATTTGCCGCCGACCGCGACGCGATGCGCGCATACTCGTTTTCGAAATAGCGCTCGTAGCCGCGATGACCATGGGTGTGGAAGGCCACTGTCAGGTAGTTGAAAAAATTATAGTTCATCGGGAAGGTACCGGGAAAACAGGTTCAGGTGACGACGGGCGATTGTCTCCCAGTCGAATTCCTGTGCCAGTCGCCTGGCATTGGATTCAAGTTGTTGCCGTTCAGAATTACCCATCTCCAGGGTAGACTGAATAGCTGCTGCCAGCGCATTGGCATCTTTCTGCGGAAATACGATACCGGCGGTATTTTCCGCTAACACGGCTTCGGCCCCGGTCACGTCGCTGGCCAGGACAATCTTGCCCGCCGCCAGGCATTCCATGATAGCCACGGGGAAGCCCTCGCTGTCCCCGGCATCATCAATTATCGAAGGAAAGCAGGTAAAACTGGCAATATCGATCAACGTCCACTTGTCTTCACCGGTTACATAGCCGGTGTAGGTAACATTGGTCAGGTTTGCCGTCAGTTTCTGCAGCTGACTTTTCAGCTGGCCGTCACCGGCAATGATCAGCTGAAACGAATTCCTCAGATCGGTGGGCAATGATGCAACAGCCTGGATAAGGTACTTGACTCCTTTTTTCTCGGCAAGTCGCCCGATGAATAACAGTGAAGGCCTGTCCGCCAGAATCCCGTACCGGGCCATTACGGCATTCCGGGTATCGGCCGCCACTGCAGGGGGTTCAGTCGTTACGCCCATGGGAATCAGGGAAAGTTTCGACAGTAGAGCCTGCTGGTCGCGGGCACCGTTGAAGAACCGGGTCAGTTTTTCCGCGGTCCTGTCGGATACCGCGATATAGGCGCTTGCCTTCCGGCATACCTGGCGAACCAGTCGACTGCTGAAGGGAACGTTGTTCAACACGGCAACATCGGAGGCATGGGTGGTAAAAACAAACGGGATACCGGTTATTTTTGCAACCAGCGCGGTGGTAATCGCCTGTGGCGTAAACCAGTGAGCGTAAAGCAGATCCGGCCGTTGCCGTCGTGTCATTGCCAGCAATGACAGAAACTGGAAGAAAACGAAGAACGGGATCTGCAGGTAAAGCAGGCGGTTCTGTTTCAAGGCTGGCAGAATTCCCCGGCCAGCAAGGCGTTCCCATGAGTAAGGCCAGAAGTAGTGATACCGCTGGACCCGACAGGCAGAGTGGTTCTCGTCCTCGGCCGCGGAATTGCTATAGGCATTGTGTGGCGCATGAACAAGTAGTTCCAGCGACGGCTCGACATGTTTTAATGCATTGGCCTGATCCAGGACAAACCCCGGCACCTGGTCCTGCGCGGAAACAGGGAACGTGGACGTCGCGATCAGAATTTTCACCATGGGAAGGGTTGCGTCGGTCGGCAGCAGTGTCAGTGTGAACGCACTTAGAGGCGCGTAATGGTGTAATTTCCAGCCACCGTGCCCGGGTCTATCCGGAACCGTGTAATAGGATCCTGTGCCGTAATACCGATGACGATTTCATTGGATCCAACGACCGTCTGCTCGGACAACTTGAGGGATTCGCTGAATCCGGGGTGCCCCTGGGTAGCATAGAAGACTTCCAGGGTAGTGCTGTCCGGCACATCGACGTGAACGTAGATGCCGATTTCCAGCGTCGGTTCGGCAAAAGGTGGAAAATTGACATAAGGATCCGTGCCACTGGCAGTAAGGTCAAGCCTGCTGTTGTGGAAATTCAGCATCGAAATCTGGTTGGTGGAAATACCTGCCAGTGAAAAGTCCTCGGCCAGGGAATACTGTATTCGCGGCAATGTGAAAAAAAGTTCCTTGCGCCTGGCAAGTTCCCGGGATTTGGCCTCCATTGCCTGGCGGACCGGGCTGTCCTGCAGGGTGATCAGCTTGGTTGCCGCCAGTTCGAGTTCCCTGCTCCGCGACAGGTTGTCGGTATAGATTTCATCGACACCCAGGGATTGAAAGTACAGCCAGTCTGCCAAATCGTTCACCGTATGAACGTAACTGGGGATCTGCCGAAGATCCAGTTCCAGGCCCAGTCCCTGCACTGCGCGGCGGGTATTCATCGCCACGGCGAACAGCTCCATGTTGCCGATGGCATCCAGCACGGCAACCGGCCCCCCGGGATACTCGTACAGTGTCCAGATGGGTTCGCCGAATCCCAGCTCCCGTACCGCGGGATATTCTTCCGGCTGATAGATTTGCGGCAGTATACGGGGCAGGAATTGCGGGTAACGGGCACTGATATGGGCCAGGGTTTCGATATTCCGTTCCTTGGCATCGGTGACCAGAACAGTGTCGGGGCGAACCTCCAGCCATTGCATCAAACTGCTGAGAGTACACTTTTCGTAGGCTGAGCGATCTTGCACCAGCTGTTGAAATTCCGCCAGGGTAAGCGCCCCTGCGGGTGGCAGGGCGAAGCTGCGTTCAAAACTTTCTTCCCAGTCATGGAGGCAGACGACGTGACCGTCGGAAGTCCAGCTGAAATCAATTTCGAAGGCGCGGAATCCGGCGGTGTAGCTGGCGTTCAGTGCTTCAAGGGAGTTGGTGTAGGTTGCCTCGTCGATCTGCCCCCCGGCGTGGGCGATCCGTGGAAGACCGGTGTCCTCCTGGGCGGGCAACAGCGGGCTGACGGCAAGGCCGACGAATCCGGCAAATCCGGCAAATCCGGCAAAGGCGGCTGCAATGCGGGTCAGTATCGGCTTGAATGCATTCACTGGCGTCGGCTGACTGACAGGTCGCTCTCGGGTTGGTTATGGGCAGCTCAAAAGTCCCACGGGTTGCCGGTGAGTTGCCACTGGCCGCTGAACTGAAAAGCGGCGTCGACTTATTCCCTGCACTGCACCATGGCCAGGGCCATCCCACGGTATCCCGTTGCCGGCCCCTTGTCCAGCTTGCGGGAGTCCCGGTCCGCTGATGCCTGTTTCCGGGTTCCTGGAAACCGGCGGCTGTGACGAAAACCATGGTCTTGGCCGATCACTTGTAATAAATTCAGCAATCAATTCCAGTCTATCGAGGGTAAAGACGATGAAACTTGGGAAAATGGTAAAGCAAACCTGGGCTGCCACCCTGATACTGGCAATTGCCGGCCCCGGCATCAGTATCCCGGCCCGGGCTGACCTGGTACCTACTGCGGACATCCTGGCGTCGCGGCTGCAGGAGTCCACGGCGGAACAGGTCAGTTCATTACTTCGGCAGGAACGCGTGGTTACGCTGCTGAGCCGTATGGGTGTCGATACCACGGCTGCACAGGAACGCGTGGGACACCTGACGGCAAGGGAGCTGCAGGTACTTGAACGTCAGATCGACTCTCTCCCTGCCGGTGAAGGCGCGTTGAGTACTATCGCCCTTGTACTGGTCATATTCATTTTGCTGGACGTCGCCGGGGTAACCGATATTTTCCCGGCCGTGTGAACCGGCGGCCAGGCCCGGGTCAGTACCTTGATACTTTCACAGCGCAATGGGTAAGTTACCTGACAGGAAGACGATTTCAGTGCCGGCAATGGCGTCCGGCAGGGTAACCGGCAGACTGTGCGTGGCCCTGCTGATGGTTGTCCTGACGGCTTGCGGCTCTTCACCGGAAATTGGTCGTCTGCTTGCCGGGGAGATGGAGTATCTGCCCCCGGCGATAGCGCTGGACGGAGTGCCGTTCTATCCCCAGGAGGCATACCAGTGTGGCCCGGCGGCACTGGCAACGGTGCTGAATTTCAGCGGCGCGGCCGTTACGGTGGATGAGCTGGTGGAGCGGGTATACATTCCTGCCCGACAGGGTTCACTGCAGCCGGAGATGCTGGCGGCAACCCGCGGCAGGGAAAGAATTCCTTTCCGGATTCAGCCGTCGCTGGCCTCACTGCTCCACGAAGTTCAGGCCGGCAGGCCAGTACTGGTGTTCCAGAACCTGGGACTTGACTGGTTGCCGCAATGGCACTACGCGGTAGTAGTGGGCTACGACCTGGAAGCCGGCAGCCTGGTCCTGCGGTCCGGAACAATCAGGGAATACACCACCAGCCTGGCTCTGTTCGACAGAACCTGGCGTCGCACCGGACGATGGGGATTCGTGGCCCTGCGACCCGGCGAGTTGCCCGCCGACCTGGACCCCTTGCGCTACCTGGAAGCGTTGATGGACATGGAGGAAGTCGCGCAGTCACACCAGCTCATTCCCGCTTACCTGGCAGCGTCGGAACGTTGGCCACAGTCAGAGATTTTCCCGTTTGCGCTTGGCAACCTTTATTACCGTGACGGTCAGCTGGAGCTGGCAGGCCAGCAGTTTCTCCAGCTGGTTCAAGACCATCCGCAATTTGCCGCCGGCCATAACAACCTGGCGCAGGTACTGCTCGAGCAGGGCAGTCTGTCCCAGGCCGAGGCGCATGCCAGGCAGGCGGTGGCGTTGGGCGGTTCGCGCCGTGCCGTTTACCAGAACACCCTGATGGAGATTCTGGACGCGGCGGATTCTCCTGGTCAGGGATAGCGGGGTATACTGCAGACAATCCGGCCACCCGGTCGTGGATGCCGGGCCAGACCGCCAACAGGAAGTACTACCTTCCCAATAGCGAGCGAAGTCGCCAATGACGTCAAAGAGGAAACTGCTGCCACTTTTAGCGTTACTTGGAGCTTCGGCAGTACAGTCACAGGACGTTGACGTGTGGGCCTGCATTGATTCCAGGATCAGCGGGCTTAAATGGGAAAACACCCGCTGGGTAGCTGATAACATCGTCCCGTCGAATTTCCTGCTGGTGCTGAACGGTATTGATTCGTCCGTGTCGATCAACGGCGACCGGACCCTGATTGAATGTGCCCGGTCCATACTTCCCCAGATCGTCAGCTGCAACGATATCCTGGGCACCAGTCTGCTGTTCAACACCGTCACCCACCTGGGCACGCTGTCATCCATCATTGGCGGCGTCATCGGTCCCGGTGACGACGGTTTCCGCGACCCGATCCTGGTAAAGACTTTTCGCTGCAATCCGGTGGATACCGGGCCTGACGAGATCCGTCCCTGATAGCGGCAATGGCGGTGTCCCGGTGGTTGCAGGGAAGGATTCCGGTGCCCTGGACCGGTCTTGAAACCGGGTCTGGGAATACCCATATCTTCGGTACAAAGTGTTACCTATGTCCCCGGAATGGACCTGTAAAAATGGTGCCGGCAATAGGAGTCGAACCTACGACCTTCGCATTACGAATGCGCTGCTCTACCAACTGAGCTATACCGGCAATACAGTGCTGACCGGCTGATTTTAGCCGATTTCCAGAAACTTGCCTGTATCGCCGTGAAATTATTACCGGCAACCGGGGGAATGGATTCCGTGGGATGAAAGAGCCAGCCTGGCAGCCAGGCCGAATCCGAATCCCCTACGCAGAGCATGGAAATCTGGTGTATTTCGCGTTACATTATCGGGGTTGTACCGCAAATTATTAACTGATACCCGGTTTCCCCGAGAAGCCGTATCAAGTCAATGAAAGGAGAAGGAAATGTCCAGAGAGAGATATTCGACGTGCGGACAACGCTTGCTGAAGCCCTTCGCACTAGCAGTCGGCGCAGTTGCGACTCTGAGTTTGCAAGGACAGGCGTTGGCGCAGAACCATGCTGAGTCACCCACCTACACCGGCGAAATCGGCCGCATCATCAACGAAAACTGTGTTGTCTGCCACCGTGAAGGCGGCATAGGACCGATGCAGTTCGAAACCTACGAACAGGTTCGCCCCTGGGCACCGCTGATTTCCCTGCGCGTGGCCAACCGGGAAATGCCGCCCTATGCCTACGATGAGCATATCGGCATCCAGGACCTGGAAGGGGACTGGCGGCTGGAACAGGAGCAGATTGACTCCATCGTGGCCTGGGCGGAAAGTGGCGCCCCCCTCGGTGACGCCGATGTGGCAGTTCCCAAGCCGGAATTTCCCGACCCGGACGAGTGGAGTTTTGTCCAGCAGTTCGGTGAGCCGGACTTGGTTATCCCGTCGTCACCCTACGACATTCCGGCCACCGGTAATGACCTGTGGAGCAAGGAGTTCGTCAGTACCGGATTGACCCAGGATCGCTGTATCAAGGCGGTACAGGTGAAGCCCCGGGGTGATGCCGCCGCGGTGGTCCACCATGCCAACTCCATTCTGTACATGCCGGATGAAAACGGCGAGCTGCAGCGTCATGCGCAGCTGACCGAGTACGCCATGGGCAAATGGGGTGAAATCCCCGGCGATGGCGTATGCCGCCTGTTGCCATCCGAAGCCATGATCCAGTGGGACATCCACATGTTTCCCGGCGGTGTCGGCGCGACGGCTCCGGGCACCATGATCGAGGACAACGTGGTGGAGATCGGCCTGTGGTTCCATGAGCCCGGTTATAATGAGAACTCGGAGATCTACTCACAGGACCTGCGCGCTTATCAGATGCGGGAAGGTTATCAGAACGGTCACCTGATCATTCCGCCTCACGGTACCGCCATGACCCAGGGATTCCATTCCTTCGATCACCCGGTACGGATCGACAGTTTCCAGCCCCATGGGCACCTGCGCATGCGCGCCGCCTCGCTGGAAATCTACTATCCTGACACCGGCCGTACCGAAGAGATCAGCCAGATCTCCAACTGGAGTGCGACCTGGCATCACAGCCACATCTATGACCGGGATGCGGCGCCCCTGCTGCCGGCAGGTGCGGTGTTGATCATCAAGCAGTGGTATGACAACACGGCCAACAATCCCAACAACCCGGACCCGGATCAGTGGGTTTACGACGGCAGCCGCACCGGTGACGAAATGTCCCATGCGTGGATCGCCGTGACTCACCTCGACGAAGACGGTTACGAGGAAATGCTGGCGCAGAGAATGCAGGCCAGTAACTGATCTCGCCACAGCGTTGAGCCTGGAAAAACCGGGGCCGCAGGGTCCCGGTTTTTTTGTGCCGGCACTTCCCGTGTCGATGCCCGCAGCCAAGCCCGGGGCCACGGCTTATTGCTGAGCCGGGCCGCCGCTCTCATTGCGGACAGGTAGGCAGGGGCGGGAGTAACGCGGTAGTATACGTGTTTTCAACAATCCGGGAATTATTTCAGTATGGGCCAGCCTGTTCCTCTGACCAAGGAGAAACACGGGAATCTCAAGGTATTGGATTCCACCGATTTCACCCGCTACAAGAATCAGCACCTGATCCCTATCGTGGTTCAGGATTTCTATACTCTGTCGGCAGAGTTTCCCCTAGTTTTTGTCAAGAACGAGACGGATGACTTCGTGGCGGTGGCCGTCATGGGCTTCAAGGAAGGCGTCAATCTTTATTGTCAGACCGGGGAGTGGAGCGCACACGTGATTCCCGCCGGCTTTGGCAACGCGCCATTTTCCGTGGCTATACTGGACGAGTCCGGCGAAAAGCTGGCGGTCTGTGTCGACGAAGACAGTCCGCTCCTCAGCGAGGAGCGTGGAGAGCCCCTGTTTGACGAGCAGGGTGAGCAGACCGAATACCTCAAGATGCGCATGGACTCGGTGGTCCGGGTGGCGGAACAGACCCGCCAGAGTCAGTCCTTTTGCCGGTACCTGGCCAGCAAGAACCTGCTGGCTCCCAGGCAGTTGAATATCCAGCGTGACCAGCAGGGCAAGAAGTATGTCATCGATGGAATCTACACTGTCGACGAGGACGTGTTGCAGGAGTTGCCGATTGAAGAATTCGACAAGATGCGCAAGAACGGCCTGCTGGGTCTGATTTTCGCCCACCTGACCTCGTTGAACCAGATAAAGCGGCTTTCCCAGAAGCAGTTCAAGGCGGACATTGAAGAAGAGCAGCGCGCTGCAGAAGCGGCAGGCAGCTGATTCCCGGTCAGTGATAGCTGGCGCCGCAGAATCGCCATTCCCGGGTTCCGCATTTCAGGGCTTCACTGATCAGTCCTGATTCTCCACGTCGTTACAATGGTTGCACCGGACTTCGGTGAAAATCGCCTCTGGGTCACCGTCCTGCATCGCATAGTCCAGCAGGACCCGCAATGCCTTGTGTTCGTCGAACAGGCCGTGTTCGGTAGCCATTTTCTTCAGCCATTCCAGGTGATCCTGGTTGATTTCCAGTTTCTCGCTTACTTTGATGCCGCCCATGTCCGGAATCCGAAAATGTGAGTGATAGAGTCGATGATCGCCCGAAACTTTCCAGGATTACCCTGGCAAGCCATGGTCGAACCTGCAGTCAGTACTGTGTCATCGGAGTCAGTCTATCACAGCGGTCGGATCGATCCAGCCAGGCGGCATGTCATTCGTAGCGCAACACGTTGGCCGGCCTGACCCGTGCACTTTTGAGGGACTGTGACAGAACGGCACCGAAAGCGATAACGACGGACAGTCCAAGACTTACCAGGAACGGAGCCAGGGTGACGTTAACCTGGGCGGCAAAAAACGACGTATATCCCTGGGCCAGCACGTAACCCAGGGGCCAGGCCAGGGCATTGGCAATCAGGATGGGCTTGACAAAATCCAGCAGCAGCATGGCCAGCAGCCTGTTACTGCTGGCGCCCATGACCTTGCGGATGCCCACTTCCTTTTTCCTCATGTTGGTGATGAAGGTGGCGTTACCCAGCAGGCCGATACTGGCAACCAGAAAACCGAACAGTGACAGCGTGCCGATGGAAGTGCTGATACCAAGGAACAGATCATAAGTCTGGTAGAACAGGTCATCGATAAATACCCGGCGAAGGCTGATCTGAGGCATCAGGCGATTCCAGGTGCCCTCGAGATGCTGCAGTCCCTGGTTCAGGTTGTCCAGGTCGATCTTTACCACCATGTACTCGGTGTTCTGCGGCTGGAGCAAATAGATATTTCCTTGCGAACCGAAGGAGCTGAAATCAAGAAACTCGTACTTGCGCGGGCTCATCAGGCCGACTACCAGCAGTTCGATACTCACCCCGGGACGATCCCTGTTGGCAGCGTAGCGCCTGAAAACCGACTCACCGATGGCGTCTGCAGGATTTTCCCAGCCCAGTGACCTTGCCGCATTCTCGTCGAGAATTGCGGCAAACGGGCCGCTGTCGCCGGTCAAGTCGCCGGAGCTGGGCAGCAGATCACTGCCGCGGTCCCGGCTGAAATCACGACCACCCAGCAACGGCTGGTCCATGGTCGACGAAAAGTCGTAGCCAACGGCGTGCCGGGACAGTTCGGCCTCTGTGGCATTGGGATCACGGTCGCGGCTGAAGGAGGACGAGGAATTACTGATGGACCACGGCAGTGTATCAATCCGGGATACAGAAAGAACCGCGGCGTGACTGACAAGTTCGTTGGCCAGTAAATCAGGATCACTATCATAGGTATCGATTGGAACATTTATTATGATTTTGGGGTCAAGTATCCCTCCATCCAGTTGCTGGGTCATGGCCCGGTTCTGCATGAACATTACTGTCGCCAGAATCATCAACGTGCTGGAAATGAAAAACTGTGTGCCTACCATGGTGTTCCTGAGGCGTGACGAATAGCCGCTTGAACCCTTGGGGCGCAGCATGGTGACTACCGGAACCCAGGCAGTGCGCAAGGCCGGGTAGGTGCCGCTGATCATCACTACCAGGATAATTACGGCCAGCAGTGCGGCCAGTAAACGGCTATCGAACAGCAGTTGCGGCCGGATTCCGGCCATGCCATCGGCCTGGAGTCTGGCCAGGATTACTGCCAGCGTGGCGAAGGTCACTGCCAGAACCAGGACCAGGAACAGCAGGGCTTCAAAGCTGTATTGAAACAACAGCGTCGAACGTCTGGCGCCGAGTATTTTCTGTACGCCGATCTCCTGGCTGCGCAGTGACAGTTGCGCGATCACCAGGTTGGAGTAGTTCAGGCAGCCGATCAACAGCACCAGCGCGCCGGCAGCGATGAGAATATCCGGCAGGTCGAATCCGCCGGTGACGAACGCCAGCTGCGTGGGTACCAGTTCGTTCACCGGCAGCAGCTGAAACGTCTGAATTTCCGCGCGTTCCGGTGGTAGCGTTCGCTGCACGAACTCATCCAGTTGCCGATTGAAGGCAGCAACGTCCACTACCCGGTTTTCAGGAAATTCGATGTAGACGAAATCCGACTGGTTTCCCCAGCGGTCGGCATCGGGGTCACCGCCGTTGGCGGCGATCTGCTCCCGGATACGCTGATCGGGCATGCTGATGGGGGCAAACATCTGCGTATTGAACAGGTCGATTGCCGAGGACAGGTGGGAAGGAAACTCCGGCTCGCGAACTACGCCAGCAACGACCACGTCGAACTCGTTTTCGATCAGCAATCGTTCACCCACGACATCCGTGTGACCGAAGACCAGCCTGGCGGCGTCCTCGGTGAGCACCACGGAATCCGGCGGCAGTGGCATGCCGGTAGCGATTCCAGCCACTGACTCCAGCGGAAATATATCGAAAAACCGGTCTTCCACGTACTTGGTATCCAGCGACACGGACTGGCCGTTGTAAGTGATCGCCTGTGGCATGCCGCTGCTGGCACGAACGATGTTAGGAATGTCGGGAAAGGCCGCGCGCAGGTAACGGGCGGCGGGTTCGTTGACAATGGGAAAGCGGTCCGGCAACGGACTGTCGCCCACGGCGCGGATCATGAGATTGTAAATATTCTGTGAATTTGGGAATCCGCGGTCGAAACTGTCCGCGTAATTGGACAACAGTATTGCCGAGATGAAACAGATAAACCCGATAACCAGGCTTGCCAGGCTGACACAGGTGTGCAGCTTGAAACGCAACATGGCTTTACATGCCATCCTGGTATAGTGACCTATCATCAGGTTACCACCTCGCCGTCCAGCATCTGGATGATGCGATCAGCCCGCTGCCCATGTTCCGGGGAGTGGGTAACCATCAGAATTGTTACGCCTTTGGCTTTCAGCCTGTCCAGCATATCCATGACTTCCTGGCCATTAGCGGTATCCAGGTTTCCGGTGGGCTCGTCTGCCAGGACCAGGCGGGGATCGGAAACGATGGAGCGAGCAATGGCTACCCGCTGCTGCTGGCCTCCTGACAGCTCCAGGGGTTTGTGCCGGGCGCGACTCTCCAGTCCTACCAGGGTTAACGCCTCGTCCACTTTCAGACGCCGTTCTTTCCGGGATAGGCCAAGGTAGAGCAGCGGCAGATCGACGTTCTCCTGGACGCTAAGGTCATCGATCAGATTAAAATTCTGGAAAACAAAGCCAATGTTTTTCTTGCGAAGGTCAACGAGATCGTTCTCGGACCGATGGCCGATTTCTTCGCCATTGAAGAAATATTCACCGCCAGACAGGGAGTCGATCATGCCCACCACGTTGAGCAGCGTGGATTTGCCGCAGCCGGAAGGACCCATGACGGCAACAAACTCACCCCGTTCTATCCGCAGGGTTACCGACCTGAGTGCAGTGGTCTCCATGTGGCTTGTCCGGTAAATCTTGGAAACTTCTTTTAATTGAATCACTGCATGAGCCTGTGTCCGGTTGAATCGCAGGGTAGGCAGCCACGCCGCCATAACTGATTAGATGAAAGCAGGGCCAGAAAAGTTACGTGTGCAGCGCGACGTTGGCATGATGATTGACAAACATGCAGATTGACAAAGAAGAACGGCAACGACGGTCTCTCGCAGATTAAGCTACAGAAAGGCGCCCGGCAAGCCGGTCGCTGGCCGCAGCTGCCGGAGGAGACCGATGTTATCGCACTGTATCCGCAGCGCCTGCGTTTACTTTGGCGGGTGTAATGCCCTTGTCGGAAACAATGCTGCCAGACGACCATCGTCCGCAGGGGGGGGTACCTGGCGGGCGCGACGCAGTCTGTTGGTGAAAAACAGGGCCGCGCCACCCAGAATAAGCAGGGCAATGGGGCCGGGGCCTGGAACCAGCGGGCTGGTAGCACCCAGGGCGAGGAGCGCGGCGGATTGCATGGCCAGGCCAAAACACACAACTATGGCCCTGGTACTCAGGTGGAACATGGTAAGGAACCTCTGATTAATTAGGGGAGTGAGAGGTTTTGCAATAGGTTTAACTGGTCAAGCAATTTGCGCGCCAGTGATAGCTGACGCAGAAAAAACAATAAAAACAGCAAGTTAAAAATATGGTCGGCGGGCTGAAAATCGGAAAATGTAAAGAAACCTGACATCGATGACCGACAACAGGGAGAGCCGCTTGCTGTTGCCGTTGCGCTGATAGTCACTGTAGGGGAACGGGGTTACCCGCATAGCCGGCCCGGGCGGGCCTGGAGGCATCGCCATGGAGAATGTCTGCACCGGGGGTACAGCTTCAAATACCGGCCTGGCAGACTGCTCAGCCGACGGTTTCCAGCTGACTTCGATACACGGTAAACAACAGGTAGGCGATATACAGGGTGACAAACAGCATGCCGTGCCACCGCAGTATTGAATTGGTCCGGCTAACCGCCATGGCCACCAGTATCAGCGAGCTGGCGGCCGCCATCAGTACCAGGTCGGTGTTGGAAACCAGGTCGAACGGCAGTTCCTGGAGAGATGCGGTGAAGCCGATAACCCAGAGTATGTTGAAGATGTTGGAACCCACGACGTTGCCTACGGCGACATCGGTATAACCGCGATACGCTGCCACGGATGAGGCCACGAGCTCCGGCGCGGAGGTCCCTATCGCGACGATGGTCAGACCGATGACGACGTCGTCCACACCCAACAGTTCGGCAACGTTGACGGCGCTTTCTACCACCAGCTGTCCGCCGATATACAGGCCGCCTATCCCCACCAGGATATAGACAATTTCCCTGGTTCTTGACAGATAAACCCTGTTCAGTTCCTCGTGCAGCAGTTCGTCGCTGTTTGACGTCCGGTAAATATAGAGCAGGAACAGTACGAAAAAGAACAATAGAATGCCGCCATCCAGGCGGCTGATGCTGAGTTCCGGAACAGAGGAGAAAATCGCCGCATTGGCCAGAAAGCCAATGAGCAGGGCTGCGGTCAGGGAGAAAGGAATCTCGGATACCACGGTGGAGTCCTTGACGGGCAGAGGCCTGATGATTGCCGCTATGCCCAGGACCAGCAGTACGTTGGCGATATTGCTGCCGACGACATTGGATATGGCAAAGTCGGCATTACCGTCCAGCCCTGCATTGAAGCTGACCAGCAGTTCCGGCAGGGACGTGCCGAATGAGATTACCGTCAGACCGATAACAAGGGTCGATATGCCCAGTTTGCGTGCCAGGGAGACTGAGCCGACTACCATCAGATCAGCACACTTTATCAGTAGCAACAGGCCCAGGCCCAGGTAGAGAAAATCCATGGTGTCGGTTAATGGTCCAGCATCAAGGGAAAGGTGACAGTGACCGCAAAGTTTTTACTCTGACCCCATTTCTGGTTTTCGGGCAACCACGAAGACCGCCTCGTTTGCTGAGGGTTGCCAGTCCTCGACGATGTCGAAGCCGGCACTGGCGATGCAGTCCAGGAGCTGCTCCCGTTGGAAAAAAGTGAGCCTGGGTAAGATCCGCAGCAGTGAAAACAGCCGGATCAACAGCTTCCAGCCCCGGGCGGCGTTGGCCATGCACACGGTACTGGAAATAAAGTAGCCACCGGGTTTCAGCATCCGGTATACCTTGTTCAGTGCCTGCTCCCTGTCTGCCAGCAGGTGAAGAATGCTCATGCCCATGATGACATCGAAACTGGCGTCCGGTGCGTCGAAGCTGTCAATGGCGGATTCCTGGAAAGTAATGTTGTCAACACCCGCCTGTGCCGCCCGCTCCCGGGCGATTTCCAGCATGTTGGCCGAGATATCGATGGCCAGTATGTGTTTCACGCCGGGGGCATGATGCACTGCCGTGGTGCCGGTACCACAACCGAATTCCAGCAGCTCCGTCGCGGGCGACAGATAAAGACCGGTCATTTCGAGTTTCTTCTGGTAGGCCTCTTCGTTGCTTACCGGGGCGCGCGCATAGCGCCGGGCCATGACGTTCCACAGCACTGGGGATGGACTGGATCTGGACATGGGATGATGATAGCGGAAGGAATCCGTTTTGTAACTGACTGATCCGGCCGGGTGGTGTCTCAGTTTGAAAATACCGATTATCCGGATGACGACCAGTGAGATACCCGGTCAGCCAGCGTCTGCCGACGGAAGGATGCACAGGTGGTCGCTGAGGAAAGTCAGGCCCAGCCTGATTATCGATTTGGCTTCGGCCGAATCATCGAGAATATCGAAGCAGTGTTCACCCTGCGGGTAATTGACCAGGCTGACGGGTGCGTTCCGTGCCAGGGCCTCGGCGCAGAAATTATCGATGGAATCGTTGAGCCCGGGATTATCGTCTTTCCCGGCGCGGGCAATCATCAACGGCACGCTGTCGGGAAAGCCGGCGCTGCCCTCTCCTGGACAGGTGAACCGGTAATTTCTGGCGGCATCGGCCACGTGCGTGGCAGTACCAACGTCCATCATGTAACTGTACCAAAACACGGCGCATCTGATTGCGGGGTGGGACATCAGCGTACCAAGCAGGTTCGGTCCGTTTCCGGACATCGCCATAGCACCCAGCCTGTTGGTGTCAATGCCGAGTTCGTCACTGCTTTCCTGTAAAAAACCGATGAGGGTAGCGACATCGTTTTCCGGATCCTGGTTGCGGTAGGTGATCGCTGCAATACCTGAGGCGGCCAGCAGCCTGGCCCAGGACACATACCACCCCACTTCCTTCTGCAACATTCCGGTCATGGCGTGATAGCCGGGATCGGGAAATCCGGTAACAAGGATAACCGCAGGCTGCCGTTGTGCCGGCTGCTCCGGGTAATAGATGTCCATTGCCCGGGAAGGTCCGTCGGCAAACGGAATGTCCTTGCGCACCTCGCCATGATAAGCAAGCTGGTAAACCACCCCGGAAGTCATTCGCGGGTCCGCGTTTCTGGTGTTGTCGGTCATTGTCGTCTCTCCGTTTCTGGTCAGGTGAGACAAAATATTAATCCCCGGCTCGCCTTGAGCAGGGGGTTTGGACGTCGGCGTCTCTTCATGGCGAGGACTGGCCCATGGCACGGACTGAATTCCAGCCACGCAGAATTCGCGGCAGCAGAAGCCGGGAGACAGCCAGGGAGAGAACTCATGCCGCGCGATGAGAAGGTGGTGCACACCCGCCAACAGGAACGGGCAGGTACAGAAAAAAGCCTTTTAATACTAGCTTACCGGTTACCGCGAGGTCAACAGAACTGCCTGATCAGGGGTTCCTTAAGGGTCAGTACTTGCCAGGCCATGCATTACACTGCCAACAAGTCACTGGACCGGGGAGAAAGGGTAGTGCTCATCGCAATACGCTACCGGAATCCCGGCGTCGTGGTAAGGATATCGGCCCGTCGCTCAGGATGCCGATCCCAGGCGTCCATATTCGATCCAGCGGGCCAGGTCCGGTGAAAATTCGGCATGGACCCTGGCGTCATAGAGGTCCAGGTCTCTTTCGTTGACCACACCCTGCCAGCGACCGTTGGTACCCTTGTGTAGAAAGGTCTCACCGCCGCCCTGCCAGATGTGGTCCGCTGAGGGCATCAGTTCACTGGCTTTCTTTTTCATTGATTTGAAGCTCGCCGCATCCACCAGTCGTAGCCACAGGTCTTCGGGAATCGTAATGTTCAGAAATTCGGCGATTCGTCGCATTTCGCCGTCGAGATCCTTTTTCATGTCAGCGAAGTGCACCAGCAGAACATTGGGCTCGTTGCGCGCTTTCCACCAGCTGTTTTCCATGTGCCAGAATCCGCACAGGGGATCACCGATATGATCCTCCTCACCGAGAACCCACTGGTGAAAATGCCTGGCCGGGTCCGGATCCACCCGGGTGAAGCCGTCGCTGAACTTCGGATCATCCTCAAGGATGACAGAGAGTTCCTGCAGAACGGTATCGGTGTAGTTCAGTTTGTGATTATGGAACGACATGGCGGCATCGCGACCATCCCTGGCAACGTGAATGAACTTTACACCTTCGTAGACGGGCAACGTATCGTAGGGCAGGTGGGATTTGAGAAAACGTCGATGGCTCTGACTCTCGGCCAGTTCCAGCATGGCGCCGGGGGGAGGCAGGCGCATGTCCGGCCAGGGTGAAATATCCTGGACCGGGAAAGGCGCATCGCTGCCAAAAACCAGCATGCCCACGATCCGCTGAGTCCAGGTTGTGCCGCACTTGGGATACGTGGCGATGATAATGTCATCGGAACGGGGCTGATAGTCGTCCCAGCGAGTGCTGTCGAAATATCGGGAACGGGCGTTGCGCAATGGTCCTCGGATCAGGCGGGGCATTTTTTACCTCTCTTCTGAATCTCCAAGGTAGAATCACTGATAATACCCCAACCGGCGTCTGGCGACACCATCATTCGGCTTGCCGGTCCCGGTCAGTGTTGGTACGGTGCCATGACCCGACAGGACAAAGCACCCTTGTGATCCCCGGAACGCGGCTTGGTTGGTGGGCTGCACCGCGGTAGAAGCCACGGCATTGAAATACTGCCATTCTGTTCTGTCCATCCGGTTTCTGACGCGTTTCGGTGGAGTCGGTGGCGGTTATTCACCCTTCCGGTACGAAGGGGATCGCCGGTTACGGCCTGCGGTTTCGCGGTCGAGGGCGGGCGAGTATGAAGAATATAGCGGTGGGAGGAACGGAATATGCAGGACAAGGTCATTCTGGTCACCGGCGCCAGCCGCGGTATTGGTGCGGCCACTGCCCGACTGGCCGCGGCACAGGGCTGGCAGGTCTGTATCAGTTACCGCAACAATGCCGAGGCGGCTGCGCAGCTGGTTGACAGCCTGCGCCATGTCGGGGTGGCAGCCCATGGGTTCAGGGCGGATGTCGGTGACAGTGAAGAAGTGGCAGCACTCTTTGAATTTGTCGATTCACGGTTTGGCCGCCTGGATGCCCTGGTAAACAACGCCGGGATCATCGATCGCAAGGCCAGAATTGATGAGATGGACCAGGCGCGGCTTGAACGCATGTTCAGGATAAACTGTATCGGCAGTTTTCTGTGTGCGGGACAGGCAGTGAAACGCATGTCGACACGCTACGATCACCAGGGTGGGGCCATAGTGAATGTTTCGTCAGTCGCCGCCCGCCTTGGTTCGCCGGGAGAATTTACCGACTATGCTGCCAGTAAGGGGGCGATTGACACACTTACAATTGGACTGGCTGGCGAAGTCGCCGATGAAGGAATCCGGGTGAACGCTGTGCGGCCCGGCCTGATTGACACCGACATTCATGCAGATACCGGTGACATCCAGCGACCGCAGCGATTGGCCCCGTTCGTGCCGATGAAGCGCACCGGGTCAGCCACCGAGGTGGCAAACTGCATCATGTGGTTGCTGTCCGACGAAGCCAGCTACGTGACCGGTGCAATCCTGGACGTTTCCGGCGGACGATAACGCCAGGGCGCCGGGAGTATCCGTGGCCCGGTCAGGCAATCCAGATCTGCTTGGTGTTGACAAACTCCCGGATGCCATGGGGCCCCAATTCCCGGCCGTAGCCGGATTTCTTGATGCCACCACTGGGCAGTCGCGGATCTGTTTTGACGATGCCATTGACGGCGACCTGTCCCGCCTGCAGTTCCTCGATTGCCTGTTCGATGTATGCCCGGGATGCGGTCCAGATGCTTGCGCCAAGGCCGTATTCCGTATCGTTGGCCTGGATCAGGGCGTCTTCGAAACTGTCGGCTTTGCCAACGCACAGCACCGGGCCGAAAGTTTCCTCGGTAAAGGCACACATGCCTGGCGTCACGTCTGCCAGCAGAGTCGTCGGGTAAAAGTAACCGTCACCATCCGGCAGCTCGCCACCCAGCAGACAGCGGGCACCTTCGGCGACGGTGCGGGTAACCTGGCGATGCAGATTTTCCCGAAGGTCGGCCCTGGCAATCGGCCCGATATCGGTCTCCGGGTCCTGCGGGTCACCCATCCTGAGTTTTTGCAGTCGTGCTTTCAGCAGGTCGAGCATCCTGTCGTAGACCGGGGACTCAACGATCACCCGCTTGGCGGCAATGCAGGATTGACCGGCATTGATTATCCTGGAAAGCACGGCAATATCCGCGGCTTTTTCCAGGTCCGCGTCGGCCATGATGATGCAGGGATCAGATCCGCCCAGTTCCAGCACTGCCGGTTTGATTTCCGCAGCCGCGGTTGCCGCGGCCAGGGCTCCTGACCGACTGGAGCCGGTAAATGATATGGCTGCGATACCTGGGTGGCGTATCGCTGTTTCAACCTGGCTGTTGTCGATGCAGAGATTGACCATGATGTCATCGGGGGCGCCGGCACTGCGAAACGCAGCCTCGATGCCCAGCGCCGATCCCTGGACATGGGGATCGTGTTTCATGACGCAGGTGTTGCCGGCCATCAGGGCCGGCGCAAGAAAGCGAAACGCCAGCCACAATGGCGCGTTCCAGGGCAGTATGCCCAGAATCGTGCCCAGGGGCCGGTAACACACGTAACTGTTGGCGGCGTCGGACGCCAGGGTTTCATCGGCGAGAAAGCCTTCGGCGTTCTCGGCGTAAAACTCGGCGCACCAGGCGGCTTTTTCAGTTTCCGCCACACCTTCCTTCATCGGCTTGCCCATCTCTGTTGCCATGAGCTGCGCCAGATGTTCTTTCTGCTCCCGCAGGGCGGCGGCGATGTTTTTCAGTACCTGTTGGCGAGCCGCGAATGGCTCGGTATTCCAGTGAGCAAAGGCTGTACTGGCGCGAAGTATCCGGGCCTCCAGTTCCTGTTCAGTCAAGGCCGGGTAGTGTTGGATGACTTCACCGTTGAGCGGATTTCTGCTAACCAGTGAACTGCCTGTAGCCTCCCTTGTAGCCGGGTTGGGCATGGTTATCTCCTTGATTGCCTAGGCGGATTTCTTGTCTTTGCCGAAGCGGCTGCCGGTATTTTCAGCGGCCGTCGGCCTGGTCTTTGATTTGTCGGAGTGCGTTTTTTCCCTCTGTTCACCCAGGCCGCTGACGGCGTCGATGGCAGCCCTGGACTTGTTTCCAATTGCCTGCTTCGCGCCTTCTTCCGGTTTTACCGTAAAGTCCCGGTCGAGAGTGAAAAAAGATTCACAGCCGTTTTCGGTGACATAGATGGTGTCGGAGATGCCACAGGTCTTGTCGCCGTCCACACCCCACATCCAGGGGATGATGTGAAAGGTCATGCCCTCCTCGAGGATCTTTGAATCACCCTGCTTCAGGCTGAGGATATAACCCTCGTCCCAGCTTGGCGGAAAGGCGATGCCGATGGAGTAGCCGGACCGTGTAATGAGCCTGGCGCCGACAGTATTGGAAGTGATAATGGCGCGGATCAGGTTGTCCACGTCCGACACCGTGATGCCCGGGCGAACATTCTCATGCACCGCGTCCAGGGCTTCCTTCATCAATTCCTGTGCCTTGTACATGGAATCGCTGAGACTGCCACAGATGACCGTACGCATCATGGCGGTGTGATAGCGACGGAAACACCCTCCCACTTCCAGGAACACGTGATCGCCGGGTTCGACGGTGCGACCTTCCCAGGTGGCATGACCGATCATGGTTCGCGGTCCGGAGGTGACATAGGGCATGACGGCGGGGAATTCCCCTCCGGCCCTGAACATGGCTGAGCTGATGGCTGCGCCTATTTCGTTTTCGGTGGCGCCGGCCACCGACGCCTCGATACCCGCCTGCATTCCCATTTCCGTGGCATGGGCCGCCTTTTTCATCAGCGCGATTTCCACCGCAGACTTGCGGATTCGGCCACACTCGACGATGCCGAAACAGTCCAGCAGCTTGGCGCCGGTCAGCGTGGTATGAATAAAGTCCTGCTGGTAGGCCGGGAAATAGTAGCTGTTCCGCTCGTAACCGATGCGCTTGTTGTCCAGGCCGAACTCCCGCAGGGCGTCTACCAGCATCTGAATGGCATCACCGGTATCCGGGTAGGGGCGGGTCAGGTCGACCCAGGTACGGGCGATAACGTTGGATTCCTCCAGGGCCCGGGTGATCATGAAGGGCTCGCCCTCCAGGGGCACAACCAGGGCCTGGAAAAAGGTATAGCCGGTGGTCTGGTAGTCGGTCAGGTACATGATGTTTTCGGGGTCGGTGATGACCACGGCGTCCAGCTGCCGGTTTTCTATGTGCTTGCGCAGGTCACCAAGCCGCCGCTCGTATTCCTCGAACGGAAAGGTCATGTCGTCGCGCTGTTTCATGCTGCGGCCTCCAGAGACTGTCGGGTAGCGTCCACCAGGATATCCAGGCCCTGCTGCAGATCGCTTGCGGGGATTGTCAGTGGTGGAATCACCTTGATGACGCGACCGCCACTCCCGCAGCTGGCAATGATCAGGCCGTTTTCGAAGCACCGTTTGACAATGGCCGTCGCCCGGGCGCCATCGCCGACGTCGAGGCCGTAGATCAGACCTTTACCCCGCAACTGGATACCCTGCTCACCGGTGGCCAGTGGTGTCAGCGCAGCGCTCACCACCCCGGCTTTCTGCGCCACTTCGTTCATCAGCTTATCGTCCTTGAAGTAGCCCAGGGCTTCCCGACCGGCGACAAAGGACAGGTTCTGTCCGCGGAAGGTGCCGGTGTGTTCGCCGGGCTGCCAATGCCTGTCGTGCTCCGGCTTGACCAGGTTCATCGCCATGGGAATACCCATGCCGCCGATGCCCTTGGCCAGACAGACAATGTCGGGATCAAGTCCCATGCCGTCGAAGCTGAAATAGCTGCCGGTGCGACCGCAGCCAACCTGGATATCGTCGATGATGACCAGGGCGCCGATATCCCTGGCCAGCGCCTGCAGGGATTGTAGCCATTCAACCGATGCGATGTTGACGCCGCCTTCCGCCTGAATTGTTTCCACGAGAAAAGCGGCCGGTGGTTCTATCCCGCTTGAAGGTTCCTGGTAAAGCGCGCGTAGCTGCTCGATGCTGTCCAGCCCGCAACCCAGGTTGCACCCCTGGCAGCGTGTTTCGCAACCGAATGGATAGTGGCTGACATGCTCCAGGGGAATGCCGGCGGCTTTGCGGAAGGTCTGGTTGGCGGTGCAGGCCAGCGAGCCCAGGGTCATGCCGTGAAAGCCCTTGGTAAACGCCACGACCAGACGCCTGCCGGTCACGCGTCGGGCCAGTTTCAGGGCAGCCTCCACGGAGTTGGTGCCGGTGGGACCCATGAACTGCAGTTTGTGCGGCATGTCCCGTGGCTTGAGGATGGTGTCGACAAATTCTTCCATAAACAACCGTTTCGCCCTGGTGCTCAGGTCAAGGCTGTGGGTAACACCGTTGGCCTGCAGGTATTCGATGACGGCGTTTTTCATACGCTCGTTATTGTGGCCAAAGTTGAGAACGCCGGCGCCGGCAAAGAAATCAATGTATTCCTTGCCGTTTTCATCAGTCTGCCTGGCGTTGACGGCGGTATCGAAAACGGTGGGATAAACACGGCAGTAGGCCCTGATATCGGATTCACGTTGCTCAAAAATACTCATTGGACAGCCTCCAGCTGGTTTTGGAATTTCATATTGGAGAAGGGGTGGACGTCAATCGTCGGTCGTGGACAATGCCGGTGCGTCGATTCCTGCCAATTCGGAAAAGTACCGGGTGACCCGGGGGATCAACCGGTCGTTAAAGTCGTAGTACGGACTGTGGCACGGCCGGTCGTGGTTGTCACCGTCATCTGAACCGATGAGCGCGAAAGCGCCTGGAATTTCCTGCAAATAATAGCTGAAGTCCTCGGATGCCATGACCGGCAGTTCCAGTACCGTATCGAGGGCATCGTCACCGTAAAGGCGTTGCCACAGGGTACGTGCCCGGTGTGCCGATTGCGGGTGATTGATCGTGGCCTGGTAGCGCGGGTGCAGCCTGACTTCGCAGTGAACGCCGTAGCTGGTTGCCGTATGTGTGGCGATTTCCGTGATCAGCCGGTTCACTTCTTCACGGGTCCGCTCGTCAGGCACCCTGATGCTGCCGCCCAGAACGGCGGTTTCCGGGATGACCGTGGGGCCACTGGGTGCGTCGATGGAGGTGATACTGACTACCGCGGTCCGCTGGGGGCTCAGTCGACGACTGACCAGCTGCTGCATGGCCAGGGTGATTGCGCTGGCGGCCAGCACGGGGTCGCGGCACAGTTCCGGTTGACTGGCATGGCCGCCCCGGCCGGTAAGCAGCAGCTCAAAGGTACCATTGCCACACATGACAAGACCGTCCGGACAGACCATTCTGCCGAATGGTATAGCCGGCCAGTTGTGCCACCCGTAAATTGCGTCGATACCCCGCAGTGCACCGCCTTCCATCATCTTCAGCGCACCGTGCCCACCTTCCTCGGCGGGTTGAAAGAGCAGGGTCACCGGTCCCGATAGCGAGTTCTCGTGATACTTCAGCCAGCGGGCGGCGGCCAGCAGCGTCGCCGTATGGCCATCGTGCCCGCAGGCGTGCATGCACCCGCTGACTTCCGACGCCCATGGCCTGCCGGATTTTTCCAGGATAGGCAGCGCATCCATGTCGCCACGCAGCGCGATATGGGGTGAAGCATCGCTGGTCTTATTCGGGGCCAGGCGGCCAAGGGTGCCGAGCTCGGCGCAGGCTTCCCAGGGGATGTCCAGGGCCGTCAGGGATTGGCGAATCAGCTTGCAGGTTTCATTTTCCTGCCAGCCAAGCTCTGGTCTGGCGTGCAGGGTTCGGCGCATCTGTCGGGCGGATTGCACAGTGTCCCGCCAGTATCGCGACATAAAGTTCCTGATGTTCTCCAAGCGTGATTTAAGAGTTTACCACTCCGCGGTCCCGGGCTGATGATGATGCAAGCCCGGTTGAGCCGCGGTACTGTAATAAAATTCGCGGGATGCTTCAAATCGATCGGAACCGGCTGCTCCTGTCTGCAAGCGGCCACAAGCGCTGCGCCAATTCACCAGGACCGGGGCCGCAAGGCAGCTGCAGCGAGTTGTCGATGAATTCTGGCCGGAATTTCAAGCAGGACGAACCGACAGGAAAGAAAGACGGACGAATGCCGGGCCTGGGGCTCAACAGCCTGCTAATTTCCGGACAATGCCGGCCCACACCATTAATTGACGCCCGGGGATGTTTCGCTAGTCGTGGGCGTGCTGACCCATTACCCTGAAGTTGAGCAACCAGACTGCAAGCAGAACCAGCAGCGGCAGGCCGATGGTGATCAGCAGCGTTTCCACCATGCTCAGGCCGAACAGCATGGGCGGGGACTGTCCACAGAATCCGTCTGCCCGGAAAAGCACGGGAATCCACTGGTCCAGTGGCATGAACGAGGGAAATCCGGCGCCCATGGTGCAGCTGGAAATCACCGTGCCGCGTTCCACGCCCCAGGCATACCAGCTGGTGTACAGGCCGCCACCGAGAAAGACTCCGGTCAGGGTCAGCCCGGCCCAGCGAAGCCAGAACCTGTCATGAACGACAGCGGTGGCGATCGCGGTGAATACGGCCCCCCAGATCCAGGCCCTTACCTGGACACACAACGCACAGGGGTAATAGTCCAGGGCGTACTGATAAAACAGGGCGATCAATTCCATGAGCAGGAAATAACCGGCAACCAGGAACCAGAACAGACGCTTTTTGCTGAATTCGTAAAAGCTCTCTAGCATGAACAGACGCTCCATGGATCAGTGACCAGCTTACGCCAGGTGGCGGCGGAGGCCGAGTTTGCGGCAGACATTATACGATTTCGCCGGCAACTGCAAAAACACCGGCGCCTCCTGCCGTCAGTGCCAGCGCGCCGATTTGCATCGGTAATTGAATATCGCTAAGGTTCTGTAACCCTCTATTATTGCAGGCTTGAGAGTCACCATGCCCACGTCGCTGCCAGTTGCTGTCAATCATCGCGGTTCCCTGACTGCATCCGGTACGCCGCTGCCGCTGTCCGGTTCGGTGTCGCGACGGGATTTCATGCGCTATTCCAGCACCCTGGCCGCCGCCGGACTGGTCCTGCCTGCTGCCCGACCGGTTGCGGCGCAGCCGTTGACCTCGACGGAGCGGGAACTGCTGCTGCTGGCTATCGATGCCGCCATCAGTGCCGGTGCCGATTATGCCGACGGTCGGGTTATCCGCAGTCGCTTCGAGGCCATCGGCACCAGGGAACAGACCATTACCCGGGTGGAAAATTCGGTGTCTTTCGGCATCAACCTGCGTGCCCTGGTGGGAGGCTCCTGGGGCTTTTCCGCCACCCAGGAACTCAATCGCGATGCCGTGGCGGCCATGGCCAGGCAGGCGGTAACCATCGCCAGGGCCAACAACGACGTGGCACCTTCGCAAGCGGTGCTGGCACCGGTGGAAGTGTTCGACGACGTGGAATGGGTGACGCCTCACAGCGTCGATCCGTTTGCGGTATCCCTTGACGACAAGGCGGCACTGTTGTTGCGCACCAACGAGGAGGCGTTGCGGGTTAATTACGTGGAATACGCCGCCAGCAGTATTCTCTCCATTCGCGAGGACCGCCTTACCGCGACTTCCGAGGGCTCCCTGATCAGACAGACTTACTTTCGTGTTGCCCCGTCGGTGAACATCACGGCAATTTCCGCCGATGGACGGGATTTTCAGACCCGCAGCGCGGTGGTTGAACCCGCAGGGCGTGGCTATGAATACGTCATGGGGCTGGAAATGGCGGGCAATGCCCAGCGCTGGGCGGAAGAGGCGGCCATGAAACTGCAGGCCACGCCGGTGGTTCCGGGGCAGTGGGACCTGATCCTGCATCCGTCCAACCTGTGGCTTACCATTCACGAGGCTATCGGCCATCCCACGGAGCTCGACCGGGTAATGGGCTTCGAGGCCAATTATGCCGGTACCTCCTTCATGCAGCCGCCGGAGGAAGTCCTGGGCAGGCTGCGGCTGGGTCGTGAATTCGTCCAGTTTATCGGCAATCGCACCGAACCGGGAGGATGCGCCACCACCGGGTGGGACGACGAAGGCGTACCGGCGGACTCCTGGCCGCTTATCAAGGATGGTGTCCTGGTGGACTACCAGACGACCCGGGAACAGGCTGACTGGATTTCAGCCTATACCGGAGTGACCCGGAGCCATGGCTGTGCCTACGGTGAAATCTGGGAGAGCATGCCGTTCCAGCGCATGCCCAATGTCAGCCTGATGCCCGGCGAGCAGGATCTCTCCGAGAACGATGTCATCGCCGATACCGATCGGGGCATCCTTATCGAAGGCCGCGGCTCCTATTCCATTGACCAGCAACGCTATAACATCCAGTTCGGTGGCCAGGTATTCTGGGAGATCCGCAATGGCCGAAAGACACGCATGTTGAGAGATGTCGCCTATGTCGGTCGTACGCCGGAGTTCTGGAACGCCATGGATCTTCTGGGCGGGCCTCAGACCTATTATCTGGGCGCATCGTTCGGTGATGCCAAGGGTCAGCCCATGCAGGTTAACGCGGTTTCCCACGGCTGCCCCGTCGCCCGCTTCCGCGGCATCGATATAATCAATACCGGTTAACACGGAGAATGCAATGGCCGAGGCCCATGGTCTTTCTGCCGCCGATCTGAAATCCCTGGCTGAGCGCGTCCTGCAGTACTCCCGGGCCGATCATTGCCGGGTCAATATCAGGTCGGGCTGGACCGGCTATACCCGGGTCGCTATCAACCGCATTACCAGTGCCGGGGGTGCTGACGCCACCTACGTGACCATCACCAGCGTGTTCGGCAGGCGTGTTGCATCGGTGATCACCAATCAGCTGGACGATGACAACCTGCGACAGGCAGTAAGGAATTCGGAGGCCATGGCCCGGCTGGCACCGGAAAATCCCGAGTACCTGCCCGAACTGGGTGCACAGCGCTATGCCGCCATTCCAGCCTACTATGACGCCACCGGTGAGCTGCAAGCGCAAACCCGGGCGGATGCCGCAGCCATTGCCATTCGCCAGGCCCGTGCGGCGGACCAGGTGGCGGCATCGTTCATGGACGTGCGTGCCGAGCGTCTCGCCGTAGCCACATCCAACGGGTTGTTCGGCAGCCATGCCGGTACCGGGGTTGCCTATACCCTGACCTGTCGGTCACCGGACGGCCTGCAGTCCGGCTGGGCCGGTGACGAGGCCGCCGACTGGAACAACATCGAAAGTCAGCGCGTGGCTGACGATGCCGTGAGGAAATGTCGCGACTGGCGCAAAACCGACCTGCAGCCGGGGCGCTACACGGTGATCCTGGAACCGACGGCCGTCGGCATGCTGATGTTACGCATGCTGCGCAGTTTGAATCAGCGCACCGCCGATGAAGGCCGGTCCTATTTTTCCAGCCCCGGGGGCGGTAATCGTATCGGTGAACAGTTGTTTGATCCGCGGGTTACGCTGCTGAGCGACCCGGCATTCGCCGATGCCGAAACGGCGCCCTTCAATTCCCGGGGTGAACCGCTGAACCGCCAGGTCTGGATCGACGCGGGGCGGGTCAATGCCCTGTCCCGCTCACGGTTCTGGGCGCAACAACAGGGCACCGAACCATTGCCCGCCCCGGCGAACCTGATCATGCCCGGTGGCGAAAACAGTCTTGAAGAAATGATTGCGACCACGGAACGGGGGATTCTGGTGACGCGCTTCTGGTATATAAGAGGCCTGAATCCACAGATAGTGTCCTTCACCGGCCTGACCCGGGACGGCACCTTCCTGATTGAAAACGGCCGGATAAGCAGGCCGGTTACCAACTTCCGCTTTAATCAATCCCTCACCGAGATGCTGCAGAATATCGAGATGGTGGGACCCGCGGTGCGGGTGGCGGCAGCGGAGAACAGTTCAGTGGGTACACCCGTCGTGGTGCCGCCATTGAAGGTCAGCAACTTCAATCTTTCCAGCATCAGCGATGCCATCTGACCGTTTGTCCGCGAATCATGAGGTTTTTTAACCGTGGAATTCAGCAAGGGGAGTCCGTCGATGTACAGATTACTTAGCCAATCACTATGGCGCCTGTTTGCAGCGCTGACCCTGGGGCTGTTGCTGGTGCCGGCCAATGCCCAGGATGACAAGCAGTTCGTCGCGGGGCATATCGATGCGCGTGCATCCACCTACGCCGACGTGGCCCAGCAGATCTGGGATCTGGCAGAGGTAGGCTATCTCGAAAATGAAAGTTCGGCACTGCTGCAACGCCAGCTGGCGGCAGCGGGATTTGAAATCAGCGCCGGGGTGGCGGGAATTCCCACGGCCTTTGTTGCCACCTGGCGGAATGGCGACGGGCCGACGGTGGGCATTCTTGCCGAGTACGATGCCCTGCCGGGCATCTCCCAGGACCGTAATCCATTGCGACTGCCCATAGCCGACAAGACGGCGGCCCACGCCTGCGGTCATCACCTGTTCGGTACGGGATCGGTGGCGGCGGCGATCGCTGTCAGGGAGTGGCTGCAGACCACCGGCCAGGGTGGTGAAATCCGCGTTTACGGAACCCCTGCCGAAGAAGGCGGTGCGGGTAAGGTCTACATGGTCCGTGACGGGCTGTTCGACGATGTCGACGCGGTGCTGCACTGGCATCCCGGCGATGCGAATTCGGCGGATGCCCGCAGTTCGCTGGCCAACAAATCGGCCAAGTTCCGCTTCACCGGTCTTTCGTCCCATGCCGCAGCGGCTCCATCCCGGGGTCGATCGGCGCTGGATGGCGTGGAAGCCATGAACCACATGGTCAATCTGATGCGGGAACACGTGCCCCAGGAAACCCGTATCCACTACGTTATCACTTCCGGAGGTGCCGCGCCCAATGTCGTCCCGGATTTCGCCGAGGTCTATTACTACGTGCGCCATCCGGACCCAGCCCAGGTCAACGCCATTTTTGATCGTGTGGTACAGACGGCAAGAGGCGCGGCACTGGGCACCGAGACCCAGGTTGACTTCGAGGTGATTCACGGCATCTACAACGTGTTGCCCAATATTGCGCTGCAGGAAGCGATTCATGCCAATCTGCAGCAGGTGGGCGGCGTCGAGTACGATCAGGCGGAGGCGCAGTTCGCCAGTACCCTGCGTGCCGCGCTGCCGGAGGACTCGCCACCCCTGGAAGAAGCCGCCGAGATTCAGCCCATGGTAGTGGATGAAAGCGGTGGTGGCGGCTCTACCGACGTTGCCGACGTCAGCTGGGCGGTGGCCACCGGTGGTATGCGGGCTGCCACCTGGGTCCCGGGTACGTCCTCCCACTCCTGGCAGGCCGTTGCCGCCGGTGGCACCTCCATTGGCAACAAGGGCATGGTCGTGGCAGCGAAAACTCTGGCAATGACGGCGGTGGACCTGTTGACTGATCCGGCACTGCTGGCCGCCGCGCAACAGGAACACACCGAGCGGCTCCCCGACAACTGGCGCTATGAACCCCTGCTTGGCGATCGCGAGCCCCCGCTGGACTATCGTCTGGCACGTTGATATTGCTTTACGCCAGGCGTCAATCCCGTCCTTCCGTGGCGATTCTGAGGGTCCGGCCGCAGTGTTTGCAGTGGACGGCGTCGGGTTCGTGGCGGCTCAGGCCGCAATCCTGACAGGCATATTTTATCTTGGCGGGTTGAAAGATGGTCTGGGCCAGGCGGACGAACAGTGCTACGCCGAATATCATGATGAATACCGAGAGAATCTTGCCCAATGGTGTCGCCAGGGTAATGTCACCAAAACCCGTGGTGGTGAGTGTCGCCACGGTGAAATAGAGCGCATCGATATAGTTGGCGACACCGGAAGCGTCCTGGAAACGCAGGACATAAACCACCGAGGTAGTGACGAAAATGAATACGAACAGGTTTACGCCGGCGAAAATCGCGTCTTCGTGAACACGGAAAAAGCGGATATTGCGACGCAGGTCGTACAGCAGGTGATAGGAGTGTATCAATCGCAGGCCTCGCAGTACGCGGAACAGGGCCAGGTTTTCCGCCAGCACCGGCCCCAGGAACAGCGAAACGATTACCACCAGGTCGGCCAGCGTGTACACCCGCAAAAGTACCCGGCGCCGATTGTCAGCGATCCAGATACGGGCACTGAAATCCAGCAGTATCAGCAGGCCCACGACGAAATTGATGGCCGTCAGCGTCGGAGTGCGGGTTGCCGCCGCGGTGAGAATGAAATAGATGATGGTGGCGATGTCGAAGGTAATCAACGCGTAACGGAAGTTGGATGCCTTGCGGTCGTGCCCGGTATACAGAGATTGCAGCGCCTTGTGCAGGCCTTTGTTATTGCTTGATTTTTCCATAGTGATGGCATCGGACTCCACTGACTTATGCTGAATAATAATGCATCGGGGCGGTGAAGGCAGGATTACCGTTATCTCGTTGCCCGGACAACCGCCCCGGCAATTCCGGACTCCCGGTCCCGTCAGGCCCCGGCCCAGCCCCCTGGCCCGGGACGGCTATCTGGTCGCCGATCGGGATCAGGGTCCGGTAGCCATGACGAATATGTGGGAAATAGTCTGGCGATAACACCCTGTGGGAGCCCGAATTCGAACGTATGCTCTATTTTGGCTTGCACCATAACGCCAAGACGAATATCCTCTCATCCCGCAAAAATGCCATCTGATCGCCATCGACAGCTGTTTGTCAGTCCGATGGGCAGTGGCCAGCTGATATTCACAAATCTTTTACTAACTTACTCCAGAAACGCTGAACAAAAATCTCAAGGGGGATCAATGTTCAAGAAAACGAAAAGAGCCAGCGTGCTCGTTCCGGCCATTCTCATGGCGTCACTTGCTCCGCACGCACCCACCGCTTTCGCTCAGCAGGATGTTGTTGAGGAAATCATCACCGTGGGTTCGAGACGACCCGCCCGCAGCGCGGCTGAGTCTTCAGTGCCTGTTGACGTGATCAGCGGTGATGAGTTCGTCAACATGGGCTTCGCCGACCTGGATGAAATGCTTAAAACCGCTGTCCCGTCCTACAACGTGGACCGGTTCTCCATTTCCGATGCGGCCACTCTGGTGCGCCCGGCCAACCTCCGCGGCCTGCCACCGGACAATATTCTGGTATTGATCAATGGCAAGCGCCGACACCGTTCCGGCGTGATTGCCGAACTGGGCGGATCACTGGCCGCAGGTTCACAGGGAGCCGATATATCGGCGATTCCGGCACTGGCTTTCAGGCAAACGGAGATTCTTCGTGACGGTGCCGCTGCCCAGTATGGTTCGGATGCCATTGCCGGCGTCATCAATTTTGTCCTCAAAGACGATCCCGATGGATTTACCCTGGAAGGCCGTACCGGTGAGTTTGCCGAGGGTGACGGCACCCTGACGCAGATGATGGGTAACGTCGGTCTGCCGCTGGGCGATCGGGGATTTGCCAATATTACGGCATCCTGGATGGAGCAGGATCCCACCAGCCGTTCCACCCAGCGAACCGATGCCGCCACGCTGATTGCCAGTGGCAATGCCGAGCAGCGTGCCAGTATTCGCCAGCCTTATGCCCAGGTATGGGGTGGCCCCGAGTACCGTGACAACTGGAATATTTTTATCAATTCCGGGATAGAACTCAGCGATACCCAGGAAGTCTATGCTTTCGGCAACTATGGCAACCGGGAAACGGAAGGCGGTTTCTTCTACCGTAACCCCAACGATCGCACCGGCGTCTACGACGACGGCAACGGTGTCCGCGCCATAGTCGACACCACCATTGCGCCGGGGCAGACCGGTATTACCTCGAATTGTCCGGCGCTGATCAGTCCGGGCTCCGGTGGCAGCGGTGTTCCCCTGGATCCGGCGGCCGTGGCAGCCGATGCGGCGGCACTGGCAGCCCTGCCCGACAACTGCTTCGTGCTGAACCAGCTGTTGCCCGGCGGCTACACGCCGCAGTTCGGCGGCCGGCTCAAGGATGCCAGTTTCATAGCCGGTATCCGCGGTGAATTCAATTCACGGTTCTCCTATGACTTCAGTGGTTCCATCGGTCGCAACAAGGCCAGTTTCTTCCTCAACAACACCTGGAACCCCTCGCTGGGTCCTGACGGTATCGTCAATGGCCAGTTGCAGCAGGATTTTGACCTGGGTTCCTACGTGCAGACGGAAGTCAACTTCAATGCCGATTTCGTCTATGCCATGCCCGTGGACGGCCTGGCTTCAGATCTCAGCATCGCTTTCGGTGCCGAGTGGCGTGATGAAATTTTCGAAACCATCATCGGCGAGGAGAATTCCTGGCAAGCCGGCGACTACGCGTTCCAGAATGTCGACGGTTCCAACACCTATTCCGACGGTGTGACACCTCTGCCCAACCTGAGTATCGGTGCTCACGGCTTCGCCGGTTTCAGCCCGCAGCAGGCCGGTCAGTGGGGCCGCAGCAACTATGCACTGTATACCGAGCTGGAAGCCGATATCACCAATGCGCTGACTGCCGGTGCCGCCCTGCGGTTCGAAGATTTCGAATCCTTCGGCTCGACCACCAATTACAAGCTGGCCGGCCGTTACCGTATTACCGACACGCTGTCGTTCCGGGCGTCTTATAACACCGGCTTTCGGGCGCCAACACCCGGGCAGGAAAACGTGACCAAGGTATCCACGACAACCATCGATGGGGAACTGCAGCAACGGGGACAGATCCCGCCGGGCAATCCCATAGCCCAGTTCCTGGGTGCGGAACCGCTGGAGCCGGAGGAGTCGACCAACTTTTCCGCCGGCTTTGTCTGGGATATCACCAACGATATCAATGTCACCCTGGACTATTTCGATATCGACCTGGAAGATCGGATTTCCCAGACGGGGTCCATCGTGATTGGCGACCGACCGGTACTGTCCAATCTGAACTGTCCCAACGCCCAGGCCAACCCGGTGGGTAACCTGGCGAGGTGCCTGCAGGAGCTTGGCGTGCCGGGCGCGGCTGACCTGAACTCGGTGTCCTTCTATACCAATGATTTCGAAACCAATACCACCGGTATCGACCTGGTCGGCACCTGGGATCTGGATTGGGGCGATTACGGTAGCGGCTCACTGATCGCCGCCTGGAACTGGACAGAAACCGAGGTGGAAAACGCCGGATCCGAGGTCAGCAGGAACCGGGTGGTTGAGCTGGAGAACTACAATCCGGAAAATCGGGGCGTGTTCACCTACAACCATTTCGTCAGTGATTTCCGCTTCCTGGTCAGGGCCCGTTACTACGATGACTGGACTGAAGGTGACTGGAGCGGTGATCCCACTGATCGTGGTCCGCTGGGCACCAACTACATGCTGGATTGTTCCTTCGGTCTCTACCGGGATAACTGCTACAGCGGTGACACCCTGTTCGATGTTGAAGCGGCCTATACCTTCAACGAGAACTACTCGATCATCATCGGCGCCAACAACGTTTTTGACGAAGAAGGTGCCATCGATATCGACAACCTGGACGGCACCATCGGATCTGGCAACACCTATGCCGGATCCACCCCCTGGGGTATCGAGGGCGCCTTCTACTATGCACGATTCCGCGTAGACTTCTAGTGTGGGAACGTCCGGCCCGGTCTCTATCGACCGGGCCGGATCCTGTTGTCAGGGTAGGTCTGATTACTGACGAAATACCCTGGCTTTCAGGTGAGTTCACTGAGCAGATGCCTTGCCGCCGGCACGCGTCAGCCTGTCAAGGCGAGGCAACTCAGGCAGTGGCGCCTGTCAGACTCCCGCAGGACACGTCGATAAGCAGGCAGCGGTTCCCTATATCGGATCCCCGGGCGGCATGCGCAGTGCCGGTGCCGGCTCAGTACCGTACTGCTGCCAGCGACGGATGTCGGCTGCAGCGCTACGCTGATGGGCGTCGGAATCCGGCAGTTGTTCCAGGTCACTGGCCAGTTGCTCGAGGCGACTGGCCAGTACCGTTTTAACCGCACCGGCAGTGGCAGGGTCTCCGGCCTGGGCCATCATTTCATTGATTGTCACCCGTTGGACGGTCCGGGCTATCTGTGCCTGGTAGGCGTCCGCCGGCATCGTGGTGTGCCAGGTGACTTCCAGCAGCCGATCGATGACTTCTTCCAGATCCGGGTAGTCTCCCATGCTGCCGTAAGTGACCAGCCTCGCCATACGGGCAGGGTGCAGCAGCTGCGAAACCGACAGGTACGCCGCGGCTTCCGCCGCGCCCAGGGGATCGAACAGCAGCCCGGTGCGACCGGGAAACGCCTCCCCCTGGTTGTATCGATACGCTGCCGGCGGCAGCAGTTCGAGAATTGCCGGTGGCAAAGCCAGAAAATCAACGGTCAGGGTAGCGAGTACAGTTGCCAGAGCATCCCGCTGTTCTTCGCCGGCGACGATGGTAAACGGGTCCTGTCCATCGCCGCGAACCGCGTAACGGTAGTCGGCCCCGCCAATACTCTGGGCCGCCGCGTTCAGCTGAAAGCGATGGTGCATGTAGAGGGGTAGTAGCACAAATTCCAGGGTTGATAGTGGCTGGCCATTGGCAATCATCGCCTCGGAAAAATTTTCCAGACCAATCCGGCGCACTTCGATTTCGTGTTTCAAGTGATCGACAAGGTTCTCGCCGTTGTCCCATACACTGGCAAACTGGTGTCCGGCGCCGACAAAATTATTGTTATTGTGGGCCATGAACAGTAAGCCGCGATCCAGGCTTTCCTGGACAATTTTCGCCAACTCCTCTTCCTCATCGCTGCCCGGAGCAAACTGCTCATAGGCATAACGCACCGCCAGCTTGTCGTATTCACCGATGCGCTGCAGGTAGGCGTTGGACAGGTCCAGGCTGCCGTCGCTGGCAATCTCCACCAGCGGTGCCGGGTAGTCCATGACACTCTCGCGACCATAGGAACTGCTGAGGTAATTGTGGGGGAAGCCAAGGGTGTGACCGACTTCGTGAGCGGACAACTGGCGGACGCGATCGAGGGCCATGTCCACTGACGAGTAGTTGCCTTCTATGGCAGCGGAAAGATAATCGAATTCAGGAACCAGGCCCTGTCCGTGGAGGTAGTCCTGGCGCAGGCGCAGGCTGCCCAGGTTGACATTGCCCTTGATGATCTCGCCGGTGCGCGGGTCCATGACCGATCCGCCGTAGGAGTAGCCCCGCGTCCGCCGATGGGTCCAGTGGATCATGTTATAGCGAACGTCCTGGGGGTCAGCGCCGGCCGGCAGCTCCCTAACCTCGAAAGCATTGATAAAACCGGCCGCTTCAAATGCCTGGTTCCACCAGGCGGCGCCTTCGATCAGGGCACTCTTGACCGGTTCCGGTGTGCCGGAATCCACGTAGTAAACGATTGGCTCCACGGGCTCGGAACGCTGGGCATCCGGGTCGGCCTTTTCCAGACGATGCCTGGCCACCAGGCGTACCTGCATGTCCTCATCGATGGCGGCACCGAAGTCCTGTATGGTGGGTCCGTTGGTACCGATACGGGGATCGGCGAACCGCGGCATGAAATCGTCGTCCGGCAGCTTGACGATGGAGTGATGCTGGCGAAGGGTGATGGCATTGCCCGATGCCGCCACTCCCCGGACAAGGTTCCCCGGGTTGCGACTGGTGAAAGTGAGCATCGCCTCGACTTCCACGTTCTCCGGATAGGCATTGGTATTCTCCAGAAAAATCACGCTTCGGGAACTGTCCAGCGAGTAGTTGCCCTGGTTACGTCCGGCAAGCTGACCCACCACGTCCCGGGCATCACGCAGGAAAAAGTCGGTGGCATCCACCAGGACGCTGTCGCTGCCCTGGGCGACGATGTCGAATCCCCAGTGAACGGCAGGCGCGAACGCATCGATAACCGCCTGTCGCTCCAGGGTATTGTCACTGGTGGCGCGGTAGCGGTAGTTGGGCTGCATCAGCAGCACCCTTGGACCGAAACGCCGGGCAGCGAGCACGTAGGTTCCGCGTAGCTGGCCGCGATCGATGCCCACGGGATTTGATCCCAGGCCCGAGCCCATGGACACCTGGTAGAGAAATTCGGTGTCCAGTTTATCGATCTCCCAGTAGAGCCTGCCCTCGGCTTCGTCCCAGTACAGGGTAAAGTAGCCTTCCATGGCCGTGGCATCGGCCACGGTGTCGGCAACCGTGGGCAATTCCTGTGCATAGGCAGCCAAGCAGTGCACCAGCAGGGTGGTTGAGAAGAACAGGTTCAGCGTTGCCCGACGCCAGGTCGGTTGCGCCAAGGCAGTGAGTTTAAACAACATTTCGGCTCCACGAGTGAATAGTAGTGGCTGGACCAGGGAACAGAGAGTGAATCTGTCATCGATTCTGCAGCAAGTATGCATAATCAACGCCAGCATTGGTACCGGTGAAGACTGGCGACAAAGCCATGTCACCCGTCAGGCCGGATGCTGAACGGACCTGTCATCCCGGACCGTGCAATGGCATCCCCGTTGACTGCTATGGGTCCTGAACAGGGTCTGCCAGCTTTTCGCGAAGCTCCTGAAGAAACGGGTCGTCAGGATGCAGCGTCAGCAGCTGCCGGCAGTAGGCACGGACCTTGTTCATCTGCCCGCTGCGCAGCCGGCTGTAAAGTCGGGAGTAGCCGTGGCAGCGGCGCCAGGGACGGGATTCTTCCGTCAGGCAATAGCTCGATACGACGGTATCGAAATCCGGGTCGGGTTTGTGCCAGCCTGGGCCGTAGAGTTCCGCCAGCAGACCCTCCGGCGGATCCGGTACCAGCCAGTCCACGCCCTGCCAGGTAAAGGGACGCAACTGAAACCGCCGGGGTCGACTCAGGGTGGAGCGTTGACGGGACTTGACGCCGACCAGGAAATGCTCCCCGTCAGGTTGCATGAAAAACAGGTCCAGGTCGACCCGCGTGTCGGCATGATGCACGTTGATGTACCAGGTTTTGTCGGCTTCGGTCAGCGAATCCCCGCCCGGGCAGACAAACCGGCCCGGTGCGGTGAGCGCGTGCAGCGCGGCGTCCCGGTCCTCTTCCCAGGACAGGGCAATGTCCAGGTCTTTGTCGTGGGGCAGGATATCGCCGTCGCGTACCAGTCCCAGCAGGGTGCCCGCGTACGGGAAGAAACGAATACCGGCGCCGGTCAGCAGGCTGCGGGCTTCCAGCAGGGTATGTCGGGCAGCCTGTGTCTCAATTTTTCTGGTGTACCTGTCTTTCACAGGCTCCCTGTCCCACTGCAGCGTAATGGCTTTCCGGTGACTGGCGATGGCTTCATCGGTGCTGCCAAGAATGGCCAGGACGTCACCAAGATTCTGATGGGCATCGGCAAAGCCCGGTTGCAATTTCACTGCCTGGCGATAACTCTCCGCCGCCTCCGGGAAAAGGCGTAAATTCTTCAGGGCGACACCCAGATTATTGTGGGCCGAGGCATTGTCCGGCTGCAGTTCCAGGGTGCGCCGGTAGCTGGACACCGCACCGCCGTAATCTCCCAGTGACTCCCGGGAAATAGCAAGATTGTAGTGCGCCGTGGCAAAGTCTGACTGGCAGTCGATGGCCTGCGCAAGTGTATTGACAGCCTCCTGTGACCGGCCCAGGGCTTCCAGCACCACACCCAGGTTGTTCAGTGCGCGAGCATTTGCGCCATCCTGATCCAGGGACTTGCGATAGCAGGACTCGGCCTTGCCAGGGTCGCCCATGGACTGGAAGGCAAGGCCCATATTGAAGTGGGCATCGAATTGTTCCGGTTGCAGCAACAGGGACTGACGGCAGTGTTCTATAGCCTCTTCCGGCCGCGCCCGTGCCAGGTCTGCCAGGGCCAGGTTGCAGTACATCCGGCTGTCCGGTTGCAGGGCTATAGCGCTACCGATAAGGGCGGCGGCCTCCCGGTATTGCTGCTGTCGATAGGCGATCAGGCCTGCCAGGTGCAGAGCGCCGGCATGCCGGGGATCAGCTGCCAGCACTTTCTTCAGTTCCTGTTTTGCCTGGGCATAGCGACCGGCGTTGAAGTGCGTCAATGCAGAACTGTACAAACGGGTACTCCCTGATTACCAACAATCCCGATGAAGAATCAACAGCGAACACTCGCCAAGTCTTATACGAGAGGGACTACGACCCAGGGCCCGGCCCCGCTATTGATGTGTCAGAATCGAATTCAGCTGCCGGCACGGGTTCGCTGTTGTAGCAGGCGCAGGATTTCACCGCGGTTATTGACTGCCTGGTTGGTCATGATTACAAATGGGTACAGCCCGCCTGGTCCGCGAATGTAACCGGCAAAATTATAGACGCCGGTGAGTGTGCCGCTCTTGCGCAGCACGCCGTTTACTTCCGGCAGCAGATTGGCATGGGGCCTGAAGACCTGGAGAATATGCATCATGCCCGACGCGGTGGCGCGTTGTGTCCGAGACAGCCCCGATCCTTCCACCATCAGCAGAAACTGCGGATCCCGGCCGTAGTTTTCACCGTACAGGCTGGCGAGCTGTCTTTGCAGGACATTGCGGGCTGCCGCGGACGTTGCCGGCAGACCGTGTTCCTCAATCGCCAGGCCGAGGAAAAGCTGGTTGGCAATGAAATTATTGGAATAACGCAACAGGCCGTTGAGGATATCGGTCAATGACTGCGAATTGGCATGCCGATAGAACAGAGCCCATGCGTCGGTCACTGCTTCCCTGTGAAAATCCGGCTCGGCTACCGTGATACCTGACGCCTCGAGAAAGTGCCGAAACAGTTGTTGAGCCTGGCGTAACCCCGCCTCGGGATTTTCTCCCAGGTTGATGCGCTGTGGATCGCCGGGTGAGAGCCGCGCGCCCAGTTCCCGGGCAAGGGCAGTCAACGGTGTCTGGGATTCACCTGAAATCAGTCTGTCATCATCAGACCAGTCCAGGCTCACGGTATTGAAATTAACCGCCAGCGCACTGTTGCGGGCACCATAAGGCTGGCTGGTGCCCCGTTCCAGGGGAATATCCGGGTCCGGCTCAAAGGCCGAGTCATCCACTACCAGGCGTCGCACCTCCCGCAGGCCGCGCCGGGCCAGGATATCGGCGATGCGCGCCACTTCCTCCGAGACCAGCAGGGGATCACCCAGGCCGCGAATCAGCAGGTCACCACGGTCATTGCGATAAAAATGCGTTTCGAATCGAAAGTCCTCGCCAAGCGTGGCCAAGACTGCCTGGGCCAGGGGAATCTTGACCAGCGACGCGGGAACCAGGGCCCGTTCCGGATTATGGCTGACCAGTATTTCACCATCAGGCGCACTCAGTATCACGCCGCCGTCGCCGGCCAGGGTGGCCAGTCGGTCCTGCCCGGCAGTGGGCAGGCTCAGCATACTGCCCAGCAGGAGCAGCAGGGCGGGCAGCGGTGACAGTTTACTGAACAAAAACATCATGATTACGCGACCAGTTTCAGGGATCGTGGAGCCAGGCACCGAACGGCCAGTATCATTCAATGCAATGAAACGTAGCCGGTTCCTGACGGGCGGCAGTCGAGGCTGCTAGCGAATCAATCCTTCAATGGGCTCATGCCGTCCGCCATTTTCGTCACACACGGCGTAATAGCGCTGGGAACCACTGCCACTGGTGCCGTAAAACGCAACGCCGGCATGGCGCCCGTCCTTGGCAACGACATAGAAATTGACATTGAAGGCCGGTTCGCCCGCGTCATTCAGCAGCCGACTCTCGGTGTTCTCCCAGATGCGACGCAATGCAGCCAGACCGGCGTCCTTCGGGTCCGCTCCGCGACGCATTTCCTCGACACAGAGAAATGAGGCGAGGTTGTACAGGTTCGCTTCACCCCGTCCGGTGGACCCGGCAGCACCTACGTCGTTATGCAGATAAAGCCCTGCTCCCAGAATGGGGCTGTCACCTACGCGCCCGGGAATTTTCCAGGCCAGTCCCGACGTCGTGGTAACGCCGCAGACGTCGCCGTTGCGATTAACACCATTACAGTTGATTGTGCCAAACAGGTGTTCTGGATCGATCAGTCCCTCCCTGGCCATCTGTTCGGCAACCTGCAGGCTCTGGCGGGTAAATTCCCGCACCGCATCGGGAGACAGGTTTGCCTGTCGGTCCGGGTCGGGGTAGTGGGAAGGATCGATTCGCCGTTTCCATTCCAGGAAACGTTGTCGTGATCTGTCGGTGTTGAGATCATCTTCGATGGTGAATCCCATCTGCCGGGCAAAGTCCTGGGCGCCCTGACCGACAATAAGATGATGGTCGGTAAGGTCGGCGACGGCCTTTGCCACCTTGGAAGGAGTCCGGACTCCCTGGATGGCAGCGACACCGCCGGCGCGCTTTAAGGGTCCATGCATGCAGCACGAGTCCAGGGTAACGTGACCCAGGGCATCGGGGAGTCCACCAAACCCCACGCTGGAATCCTCCGGGTCGAGTTCCACGACATTCACGCCTTCAATGAGCGATTCCAGTACGTCTTCACCTTCATTGATCAGGCGCCAGGCGCGTTCCACGCAGGTCTCGCTGCCGCCGTTCCGGTAGACCTGGCCGTTGCCGGAGCTGACGACCACGGGACGCGAAGTCCGGGATTGAGCGATGGCGGGCGCGCCGCCAGTGGCTGCCAGGGCACCGATTGCCGTGCTGACGCCCAGGAATGTTCTCCGATCGACCCTGGTGCTGCCATCGACAGCGTCTGTTGTTTTTTTCGTCTTGAGTTCTTCTGTGTGGATGTCTTTCATAATATTAACCGTTTTTTACTGCTGATTTTCTGTCAATGGAATCCGGTTGTCGGGATCGGGTCTGAATATCAGATAGGACAGGTCGGTTTCCAGTTCGCTGAACCAGTGGGGAGTGTGTCCGGGAATTATGATCACATCCCCGGGGGAGACACGGCGGGAAACACCATTGACTATGGCTTCGCCTCTGACCCAGGTTGGGTTTTCCTGGCGGGCTTCGGTCATTTCTCCCCCGGTCACCAGTGTCGCGTAGCCACTCAGTATGTAGTAGATTTCGGTGGTATTGACCTGGTGCAGATTTGAACCACCGGGAAATTCCTGCGGCCTGAACACCCCGTAAACACCAACCCGGTAGTCGCCGGTTACTTCGACGTTTTTGATGGGACGATCACTTACCCTGTCCCTGGGCAGGGCATCGATGAACTTCGCGATCTCTTCAGCCGTCACATCGGTGGCCAGTGGGGGTACGGCCGGTGCGGGTGTTTGCGCGGTACCGAGGCAGGGTAACAACAGCGTCATCAGCAGGCAGATAAATTTTTTCATGGATCAACTCCTTCAGGAATCAAGTCGTCATTGAGGTGCCTTAAGTCAACAGGGACCTCTCGGATGGTTAGCGACTGGTTGGTCATCATCGCTTGTCAGCGACGATTCTGTTGCGCAGAACTCCCACGCCCTGCAAGGATATCTCCACCGTGTCTCCCGGCTGCATGGCGGCGGTCTGGCCGGGGGTGCCGGTGAATATCATATCGCCGGGCAACAGCGTGACATACTGACTGATGTGACTGACAAGCTCGTGGGCACCCCGCATGAGATAGCGTGTGTTGGACGATTGGCGCAGCTCGCCGTTCAGGCGGGATTCAATGTTCAGGTTGTTGTAGTCGAGCCCCGTGGCGATGACCGGCCCCACGGGACCAAACTGATCCGAACCCTTCGCACGGACCAGGTGCCGGTGGCTGGCCTGCCAGACCCGCTCACTGATATCGTTGCCGGCGGTAACGCCAAAAATGTAGTCGCCGGCTTCGTCAAGCGGGATATCTTTTCCGGTTCTGCCAATGATCAGGACCAGTTCCGCTTCGTAGTGGAGGTCGCTGAACCCGTCACGGTAAACGATCGGTTCCTCATGGGCCGCCAGCGTGGAGGGCAGCTTGACGAACAGTGAGGGAACCTCTGGTATGTCCCGGTCACCCAGGTGGTCCTGGTAGTTCAGGCCGAGAGCAAAGATCTGCCTGGATTCAACCGGTATCTCCACCCGCACCTGGTCCAGTGGCACGGTGTTACCGGTTCTGGGAGGATTAACGAACAGGTCGTCGCCCCACAGTTCATGGATGATGTCGTTTTCCAGAATACCAAGGGAAGTTTTTCCCTCGTGACTGTAACGGATATAGTGGGTGACTCCGGATTGCGCGAAACCTGCCTGGGCTGCTGCCAGCAGGATGATGACCAGGGCCTGCAGAATTCTGTTTTTCACAGTTTTTACACCTGTTTCATGGGCGGGCCATCCAGTATAGATCGGGTTTGGTCCGGGATCAAAGCACGCTGATTGTCGACAGTCTCTGCCCCGGAGGGACCGTCAGGCAAGCCCCGGCTATTGCTGCCTCGCCTTGACAGGCCGGCGCATGCCGGGGGCAAATCGCCTCGTCAGTGAACTCTCTTGAAAATCAGAGTATTTTTATCAATTGCAGTGACTTCAATCGTTCCGCTCATGCCAGGCGGACCTATTTCATCACTTACGTGCCATTGAGGCGACGTGATGCCCGGGCCAGGTATTACCGGCAGAGACTGATGGAGCAGGAAAATGAGAGGCGTCACCTGGTGGACAGCGAATGCCGTCTGGATTGACCGGTTCAGGGTTGATTGTGGCGCTGTAAAGTCGATAATGGTTGTGGCACGAGGCTACCAGTCCCTGATCAGAGATTACCCCTATGTCATCCCGCAAACCCAAGTCACGCCGCGATTTTCTCAAAGGTGCAGCCGTACTCGGTGGCGCCGCATCACTAGGCGCCTGTACCACGGCGCAGAATACCGGTCCCGCACCGGTGGTCACGCAGCAGTACGTACCCAGTTACTATCCCCGTCACAATGAGCGTACCAGGGGATGGTTGCGCTTTCTCTGGGAGAAATCGACGTTTCAGGACGACTGGGGTTACCGGGAAGACATTGAACGTCCCTGGGGCATCAATCTGCCCCGGGGCGAGATTGACTGGGACTACGATGGCCAGGGGCCGCATCCCTGGTGGGACCAGTACACCGCGGCTCCCATGCTGAGTTACCCGCGCTTCGACCTGACCGATTCCAGCTGCGCGGTCCTGTTAATGGCCGATCAGACGCCGGCATGGCGCGAGGTGTATACGCGCATAATGGATGAGCTGGCCAGCAGGCACACTGCCTACTGGGCGGCGATTGACTGGAACACCTTCATCGGACCCAGCCCGGATCGGCAGAACTATACCGCGACCAATGCTACCGGTTACCCGTTGTGGCCTGAACGGGTCAGGGGTAACTACGATGCGCCGGGCTGGACAGCAAACGGTGTCGAGCCCTGGGGATTACAGCCCGATCCTATCGGTGCGGACGGCAATCTGTTTTTCCGCGGCTGGCTGAACCTGCTGCTGTCCATCTACAAGTATGTCTCCGGTGACGACAAGTGGGAACGACCCTGGGAGATCGCCGGCTACGAAAACGAAAAATTCGAATGGACTCAACCCCGGATTGTCGAACACCTGGCCCGACAATATTCCGATCACCCGGAAGGCCCTCATTGCGAGAACACCAAGATCTGGCCGTTCTGCAACTCGGCGGCCGGTCTGGGTATCTATCTGTCTGACCAGTTGGGGAACACCAATGCCCATGGCGTATTTGAAAATTGGGTGGAGTTCATGCGTGACAATTACGTGGGTATCAACGATCGTAACGAGATCCAGTGGATGACCATGTATTACGACCCGTTGGCGGATTTCAAGGTCAATCTTCCGGGTACCGCCGGCGCCGGGGTTGGCACAGCTTTCTACCTGCTGCCGCAATCCAGGGAACTGGCCACCCGGATCTATGAGGCAGCTGCCAATGCGGGTGGATGGCGGGACCCCCGGCGTGAAATCCAGCCCAGCGCACAGGGCATGGCAATGGCCAGGGCGCTGGGTGACCACACGGCCGTGGCCAGGCTGGGTGCCGCGGCTGAACGCGCTTTCGAGCCGCGCTGGTTCGGTGAAGACCGTGACCGGTTTGGCTGGTGGTTCAATTACGGCGAACCCTGGCCCCGGGGTCAGGGTTCTGCCCAGATGATGATGAATGAAATCGCCGAGGGGAACTGGATCGAGGCTTTCCAGGTAAAACATCTGGACAAGTACACGGCACCTACCCTGGAGGGCGTCGACTACCCGAATCTTGGCGTTGACACGGCCTGGAATGACAAGGAAAACGGCGTGCTGAATATTGGCACCTACGTGGGGGATCGAAATCGCGCCGGCCAGGAGACAAGCTGGCAGATCACCAACCTGCCCAATGCTGGAGAGGCGGTTGTAATCCGCGATGGGTCGAGGGTCACCAATATCGAAGTTGTCAATCAGAACACGATTCGTGTACCCACCAACATTGGTCAACATCAGTATCAGGTTTACACGGGATACTTTGGCCAGGAAGTCGCTGTTTCCAGGCCGGATCCGGTTACTACGGCCAGCGCTGCAACCATGGCGGCAAGGAAAAAAACCGGCGAGCAGAATGCCAGGGCTGCCGAGGCGGTCATGGCCAGTGGCTCCGCCAATTGTCCCTGCTGCAAGGGTGCTGCCTGAACATGGCGGCGTTGCTGCGGTCAGGGCAATCGAGGGGTTGCATTGGCAGGTTTCAGCGCAATTCAACGCAGGGGTACCCGTTGCATCCACCTTCCCGCAGAGCACTTCCCTAATTAATCAAAGGTTCCTTAATCAGAGGTTCCTTAACTGATCGATCCGATATATCCAGGAGAAAACAATGGCAACACACCAGAGTCTGGCTCAACAACTACAGGACTCGTTACAGCTTGTCCTCCCTCCCATAGCTGTCTGTTTCTGCGAAGAAATCCCGGACGGGATTGCACCGTACCAGGGTGACGATATCGCAGCGGGCTGTGAATTCTGGGAACGGGCCAGCAGCTCGGTGTTTGCAACGACGGCTGCCAACCATGCGCTCTGCTCCATCGGGGTCTATACGCACAACCTGGCTGATGCCCCTGCCACGCAGCAACATGAGCTGGAAACGACACTTGGCACCATGATCGGGCTGGACTACATTCGGGAGCAGGAGGTGCAGTCGATTCCCGTGGTGGAAAAGCAGTCCAGGTACGTCGTTTACGGACCCCTGGCCAGGATCTCCCTGGCGCCTGATGCGGTAATTCTGTTTGCCCACGCGCAGCAGGGCCTGATTCTCAGTGAAGCCGTCGAAAGAATCGACGAAAACACACCGCCGGCCATGGGACGGCCTGCCTGTGCCGTGATCCCCCAGGTGATCAATCAGGGTCGGGCCGCCATGAGTCTCGGGTGTTGCGGCGCCAGGGCCTACCTCGATGCCTTGACTGACAATATCGCCCTGTGGGCATTGCCCGGCAGTAAACTGGCAGCATACGCCGACCAGGTTGAGACGCTGGCCAGGGCCAATAAGACACTGACCGGATTTCATCAGCTACGTCGAGCCGACGTGGAGGCTGGCCGGCAACCTACGGTGGAAGAGTCGTTACAGCGCGTGCCATCGTGATGGCGTAATTCACTCAGGAACACGTTGTGAAGTCTTCAAGGGTGTTGGGCAACTTCAGGTGTGCAGCATTTTGCGCTGTAGGGTCGCTGACAAAGCTGACAAAAATGGTAACGAAGGGAGAGTACCGGTGAAATCAAGTATGAACAGTCGTTATTGCAAGCTATGCCTATTCCTGATTCCAGCCTGTCTCGCCAGCTTTGGCCACGCACAGCCCGGCCATCAGCCACAGACTATCGCCGATGAACTGGTAGTGGAGCCACCCACCCTCGAAAACCTGGGTTTTGAATGGTTTATTCGCGGCGATGATAATCGTAACGCATCGGTCTCGGTCAGTTACCGCGAACTGGGCACCAGCGAATGGCACCCGGCATTACCAATGTTGCGCATCGGTGGCGAGCGAATCTACGCCCGGGTAAATTTCGATGTCGAATTACCGCCCATGTTTGCCGGCAGCATCATGAATTTACAGCCGGATACCCGTTATGAAGCCCGGTTTGTGCTGGATGATCCCGATGGCGTGGAAGGTGACGCGGAAAGAACCCTGGTGGTCAGTACCCGCCCGGAGCCGATGCCTTATTCCGGGGGGCGTGTATTTCATGTCTATCCCCATGGGTATGAGGGCGAAAAAATGGAACCCTCCTTCGAAGGGTTGTTATGCGCCTACAATTTCAGCTGTTCCGGTACGGACTGGTCGACCACCGGCAGGCCGAGGGTGCGTCCCGGCGATACCCTGCTGGTTCATGCCGGCGTCTATGAATACAATCGCTATGAGTACACCACCAGCAACCGCAATCGGCTGATGCCTCTGGCAGGTACTTATTTTCTTACCGCCGACGGTACCGCCGAAAAACCTATTGCCATTAAAGCTGCCGGTGACGGTGAAGTCATTTTTGACGGTGCGGGCAATTACAACCTGTTCAATGTGGAAGCAGCTGATTACACCTATTTTGAAGGAATCACGTTTCGCAATACGGAAATTGCCATTCTGGCCGGGACACAGTTTATCACCGGTTCAAAGGGGCTTACCGTTAAACACTCCCGCTTCGAAGATGTTGGAGCCGGCGTGTTCACCAATTATTCCGGGTCGAGCAACTTCTACATTGCCGACAACTGGTTTTACGGTCGCAACGATCCTGAACGCATGATTGGCTGGTCCGATCCCGAGCTCTGGAGCCGATTCGATGGTGTCGACGGACAGGCTCACCCACCGGCAATGGATTCCTATGTCGCCGTAAAGGTATACGGACCCGGTCATGTCGTCGCTTACAATTACATAGCCGATTTTCATGACGGTATTAACGTCGAAACATACGGTAATCCGGACGGTACGGTTGCATCCGCTACCGGGATCTTTGGTCCCAAGTATCCACCCAGGGAATATTGGGACCGGCGTCCAGTCGCAATTGACTTTTACAATAATTACATCACCAACAGTCACGACAATCCCATCGAAATTGACGGCAGCATGCATAATGTCAGGGTTATGCGTAATATGCTGATCAACCATCCCTCGCATGCCATGTGTAATCAGCCCGCCATGGGCGGCCCGGTCTACTGGATAAAGAACATTGCATACAACCTGCCTGGTGGTTCCACGCGACTGACAACCGGTTCGGCAGGCGCCATTTTTTATAACAACACGATCTTCTCCGAGACCGAAGGCAGTGCCCTGCAGAATGCTCACTGGCGTAACAATCTTATCCTGGGACAGAATGCCGCTGGCCGGCTGTTCGATATCAGCAGCTATACCAATTACACGTCTTCGGACTATAACGGATTTTATTCCTTCCCGGGCAAGGACGGCATTTTCGCCTGGAACACACCTCCCCTGGATGTCCTGGCAGACTACCCGGGGCCGGCTCACAGCCCGGTGCTGGAACGTCGTGAATATTCCAGCCTGGCAGCTTTCAGCCAGGCTACCGGCCAGGATCAGCACAGCATCATGGTGGATTATTCGGTATTCCGTGATGTACCGCGTCTGGACGCCAGCGATGTTGCGAATCTGCAGAATGTCTATCGTGCAGAAGACTTCGATTTCCGCCTGACGCCAGGATCGGCACCCGTGGACCGGGGCCTGCATCTCCCTAACGTGAACGATGATTTCAACGGCTCGGCACCGGATCTCGGTGCCTTGGAATTGGGTGACGACATGCCCCACTATGGCCCGCGTGGTGAAGGCTTTTAGATGGAGTCAGGGTAATAGTATGTTTTTTGATTTAAACCTTGCTTCAGTAAATTGATACCAATGAGGGATCCTCTGATTAATGATGAGTGTGCCCTGCGGGAGTCTGTCGGGCGTGGGTGCCAGGTGTCATGCACAGGTAATGGTTGTGGCCATTACCAGGCCCGATAACAGCGCCCGATCGGCCCCGCTCGAAGGCCAGGACATGTTCATATTTAATCAGTGGTCCCTTTGCAGCCTGTTAGATAGAAAGCACAAAGGCACAGAACATGTTAATCAAGTTCAGTAGTGACTCAACCGGCAGTTTTACAATGTTAGGCGAAGATGCACTGACACTAGTGAATCTTATGAAGGGCAAGAAACAAGAAGAAGGCGTCTTAAGGGGAAAAGATATCGATCATGCGCTTAACCAGTTGCGACAACGCCTTCGGTCCCGGGACACAACACCAGATCAGGACTCGGTAGCATCAACGGAAGCAGGGAATGACGCGAACGGAGATGAGGAAGAGGACGAGGAGCCGGTGGATCTGGCCGTGCGGGCTGTTCCGCTGATCGAAATGCTGGAGGCGGCTGCGGCCGGTTTCCGGGCGGGGGATGAAGATAGCTATGTAATCTGGAAACCGGAGTAAGCGGATGCTTGATTGACAGGCCAAGCTCCCACCGAGCATTAACAGGGTCAGAGTAAATTTACAGCACTGTAAATTCACCCTGTCTCCGAATATCTGATAGCCAGCAGGTCTGCAAATTAAATCAGATTCAAAGAGGCCCAGGACTATGAACGAGGAAATTCAGGCACTCCAGCAACAACTTTACGAAACCACGTTAAAGCTTCACAAACTCCAGGCCCAGGTGCAAGGCGAACCGGTGCCCGACTATGTTTTTGATACGTTGGAGGGCCGCGTGACCTTGAAAGAGCTGTTCGGCAACAAGAATAAATTACTGATAATTCACAATATGGGTCAGGGGTGTCGCTATTGCACCTTGTGGGCTGACGGGTTCAATGGATTGCTGGCGCATCTGGAATCTGCCATGTCAGTGGTGCTGGTATCAAGGGATGGCCCGGAAACGCAGAGGGCATTCGCCAATTCCCGGGGGTGGCGTTTTCGTCTGGCTTCTCACGGAGGGAACGGCTATATAAAGGAGCAGTCCGTGGTGCCGGATAGTCACAATATGCCGGGCGCCGTCGTCTACGAACTGAGGGACGGTGAAATCTATCGACTGAACCACGGGATTTTCGGTCCCGGGGATCTCTATTGTTCAATGTGGAATCTTCTGGCCCTGGCTGGAATAGGCGAAGAAAACTGGACACCCCAATATCGCTATTGGCAGAAACCCGAGAAAATGGATGACGGGGGCAACAATGTCGTCGACTGAACGTGGTCATGTTATAAGACCGCCATTCAATCAGCAGCCTGCTGGCCCCGCATTGGCAACAACCAGCAGGTCTGCCCTTAGCCAGGGAGGTAGAAACGATGCCAGTAATTGCTGAGTTTTCGGTAGGTGATCTCGTCCATCACAGGTTGTTCGATTATCGAGGCGTGGTAGTCGACGTCGATCCGCAGTTGATGCTACCCGATGAGTGGTATGACCAGGTGGCCCGCTCGCGGCCGCCCAAGGATAAGCCCTGGTATCGTGTGCTGGTACACGGTGCCGAGCATGAAACCTATGTTGCCGAGCGCAACCTGGAGCGGGACGACAGTGCCCAGCCGATACACCATCCGCTGGTAAACGAACTGTTCAGCGGTTTCCGCGACGGGCACTACATTAGGGCGGAACGGCCGAACTAAAAGGCTGTTGAAAAACTATTGCGCTAGCCATGGCTCTATACATCGAAAATGTCAGCCAGTTCGACTGTTCCTCCCGCAGTGAGAATTGGACATTGTCTGGCAATTTCGATGGCAGCATCCAAGGATTCCGCAGAAAAAATCCCGTACCCTGACGCGGGGTTGCTGCCGCCATGATTTTCCACTGACCCATCACTGGTGACAGTGACCGACTTTCCCACGGGATTCCCCGCATCAATCACCGCGCTCCCCAGCGCCTGGAGCCAGGATTGCCATGCTGTCATAACAGATTCTATTTCTTCAGGCGTTTCCGGCTGTGTTCCACCGTGGTAGACGAAAAGATAGTTTGTCATGGTGATTCTCCTGATTTTGATAGTTGCTCTTCGTTGATTAAATTCCCTGGTTGTTCACGGGCTGGAATGCACTCAATATTGACCCTCGGGTGAATTCAGGATGGTCGTCAGAACAGTACAGTTAAATTTCGCACGAAACGGGACAGGACGGTCACGTACGGACTGCTTTCGATGACGTTACCCGAGGCACTCACGGTCACGGACATGTTCTGCAACTTCCGGTAGGCAGGAGAACCCAGCGTGGTCAGGTAAAGCTCCACCAGGCGATTGCGAGGCAGGTCCTCGATCCGCACAAGGGCCTCGCCATCTCCGGTACTGTAGTCGATTGCGGGCGACCCTCGCCGTTGGGCACTGGCTACTATATCAACGACACTGCTGCTGAACTGCCAGGTTTCGGGCGTGTTTAGCAGGCTGACTTCGATGGCGGGTTGTGGATTGATGCCGGTATTGCCCAGTTTAATGGCGTATATTGTCAGGCAATTGGTGGCGGGGCGGTCATCATTGCGAGCGAATCCGGAACAGGTTGTCGACTGGATACCGGCGCTGTAGGACAGCTCGTCCCTGGCTGCAAAGATAATGTTAAACAGGGTAGGAAAGAGGAAGCCCAGGACGATCACAAGGCCTGCCCAGAAAAATATTCTTGGCGCGGATATCCTGTCACCTGAAGAGTTCATGGCCATTTTATCGACCCTGGCTGATAAAGCTGCAATCCCCGTTGGACAGTGGGGATTGCCGACAATCGCTGTTGTCAGAAGTCTCACAACACGCAACAGTCCGCTTGCGGGTCAGATCTGCGTCATCAGTCTATGCAGAATGAAGGCTCTGGCCCCGACATACCTGCCAGCCAGGAACCCACCGGCCAGGGCCAGTGAGCACAGCAATGGACCGCGGTTTCCCTGCAGCAGGATCCGGGTGTTTACCGGGGTCATTTCATGCTGCTTCAACGTCCGCAGGTCTTTTTTCACCTGCTGGTCCAGCTGCTGAATCTCGCATTGCAGTTCCTTTTTACTCATCGATTAATTGCTCTCTGATGTCACGCCACTGTTTCGCGGTGTGGGGGAAGCGAAGATGTTCGGTTAGCGCTTTCAAGCGCATAGCGATAAGCACGCAGGGCAGTAACTGAATGAGGAACAGGCTGAATACCGCGCCTACCGAGCTGCCCCACAGAACGTAAATACTCCAGCCGACGAACAGGGAAAACGTAATCCAGCTCAAAATGGCCAGAGGCACCAGCAGCAGCGACAGCCTGATGATGTCGGGGACCGATGCCAGCGCCAGCCGCGCCTCGGTTCGCGCCAGCCGGGCAAGGTGCAGAAACAGCAGGCTGGCCTGCTGCAACAGCACCTCGACATTGGCCAGCTGGTCTGCTATCCCATGCCCGTTATCACCGGAGGGCGACTCGCTGCTGACAGGTTTCCGTGGCGGATTACCGGTGTCACCGCTGGCTGCCTGGTGGCGTGATGAAGTCATGACCAGGTTACCTGGCAATCAGTTTGCTGATCACGAAACCCGCGGCAAACGCGATGCCGGCGCTGGTGAACGGCTTGTCAATAATATAGTTCTGCGCCTGCTCATAACTGTCGAAGGCCTTGTCCTGGGCACTTTCCACTTTTTCATCAAGCTTGTCACTGGCAACTTCCTTGACGTCGACGCCAGCCTCCATGGCGGCAAACTTGAATTTCTCCGTGGCATCAATCAGGTTGTCGTAAGCCTTCTTTGCGGCTTCCCGGGCTTCCTGCAGGTTTTCAGCAGAACCTTTCTGTGCTGACGAATTCGAGCGTTTTGCTGTAGAAGTGCTCATGTTTCATCTCCTCGTTTAGCCGGTTAATAAGTTTGCTGCAGGTAATTCAGCTTTCCTGACTGGAATGTTGCAATCAGCATGCCAGGATAAATTCGGTGGTAACTGCCTGGCATCCGGTCCTTTAACAGCCCTGTAAGCCAATGCGGCCAGGTCGGGTGGGTAATAATTGCGGATCAACGAGTAATTTTGACAGGGTGGAAGCCCCGGATATCGGCAAACATTGTGACTGGAACCGTAATGCAGAATCTACGCTTTCGATTCTATGACCGCGACGACACCATCGAATTTGCCCAGCTGCTTGGCGCTGAGCTTGAAGCAGACCAGCAGCGGGACGCTGAGCAGTACGCCGATCGCGCCCCACAACCAGCCCCAGATCAGCAGCCACACAATGAGAGTGAGCGGATTAAGGCGCATGCGCTGGCCAAGCACCAGGGGGGTGAAAAAGTTGGCCTCGGTGACATTGAGCGCGAAAAATGCCACGGCGGGAATCAGCGCATTCCATTCCATACCGAATTGCACCACTCCGGCAATGCAAATCATCGAAGTGCTGATCAAGGCACCCACGTACGGGGCGAAATTGAACAGTCCCGCCAGCACGCCGAACAGCAGGGCATCCTCCACGCCCAGGAGATATAAAAGCCCCGCTGTGCAAAGGCCCAGGCCGGCGTTGATGATACTGATGGCCAGCACATAATGGGCAAGCTCGGCCCTGATGTTGTTGACCAGTTGCAGGTTTTCACCGTTCATTTCCGGCGTTTTCTTGATGTAGACACTGAACAGGCCCGGACCGAAAACCAGCAGGAAAAGCACCAGCATCAACACGGTAAGAAACTGGATTATGGCAATCGGGGTTGCGCTCAACACATACAGCATCGCTTCCATGCCGGCCTGCTGAACCCTGTTGGAAATGTCCAGTTCGCTGGATTCAGTGACCTCCTGAACTTCTTCCGGCGCCGGACCGAATAGACTGGCAAACAGGGAATTTTCCGAGGAATCGTCGGAGTCAACCTGCTCTTCGGCGTCCGCTTCGACATCGGCGGACAACGATTCACCAAGCGTCTCGAGCTGTTCTGTCAATGCATCAGAATACTCCGGCAGGACTTCTGCCCACTTCTTTGCCGGTGCCACCAACTGGGTACCCAGCATGGCCAGCGCACCCATGAAAGCAGCCAGCAATACCACCGATGAAACGGTACGGGGAATGTGCAGATTCTTCATGCAGGTAACAAGGGGGCTCAGCAGCAGGGCAAGCAATAATGCCAGGACCAGGGGAATCAACAGCGACTTGGCAAAATACAGTGTGTAGAGCACGCCCAGAACGAGGATCGCCCTGCGGGTGGTGTCGATTTTACCTTGTTGTTTATTGGTAGTCGCCATGAGTCGCCATCTTGTATAACGGGTATGTGTCCGTTAAAGAAGCGAAGATCATGCCAACCCGGGACGGGAGCATCCCTGGCCACCCCGGGCCGGTGCTTGCGATCCGGTAGGGCTCGCCCGTCACCTGCTATTCCCGGGCGAGGAATGTCGAGTGCCACTGCCGTGTTGACGCGCCCGGCAGGGGCGCATGCCGTTCCCTGGGCACGACGCCCGACAGATTCCGGTAGTGCACTTCCCCGATCAATCAAAGGATTCTTAGTGTAAAAGTTACACAGGGACCGGGAAGTTCCTGGAAAAACAGCCCGGGCAGCGACCGCTACTTCAGTGAATGTCTGCGTTGCACCATTTTACCTCCCAGCAGCCGGGCTGATTTCACTATTCCCCGGCCGCCCCGCCTGGCCTGATCCAGCAGGCCGCCAGCGTTTTCCGCCGTGAGCCGGCGGCGGTTACGCTGCACCATGAGGGCTTCACTCAAACTGGCTTCGATGGCGCTGACAACGACATCCAGGTTCCACTGTGGCGTCACGCTGCTGACCGGCCTGGGTACCAGCCCATCGAAGTCTTCACCGATGCGGACCACGGCTTCGGCGAATTTTTCGCGGATGGCTTCCGGCAGGTGATTCTCCGGAAAGGGCCATTCACTGCTCAGTGTATCCATGCAAGTGGCGACGCTGATCACAACCGGTTTACGACGGGTAGGGCGTTCCGCGTACCAGTCATCAAACAGTTTCTTGAGTTGAATATCGGGTTCCCTGGCCGGACGATCAGCCCGGATTACCCAGAGAATCATGTCACTCTGCACCATCTCTGCCAACAGTGCCTTGCGGTTCAATTCGCTGCCATCCAGACCCTTGCTGTCGAGAAAATGGCAAGGGATGCCATCGACATCGGTTGCGTAGGTGACCAGGCCTGAAGTGGTAGGCGCTGCATCGGTCTCTGCGCTGTCCACTGCCATCAGGCTGTTCAGCAGGGTGGATTTGCCGGCGCTGACCTGTCCCACCAGCAACAGGCGCAAGGGTTCATCCGGTTGACCCAGGCGCTGGCGATCCGCCTCGGTGGTTTCCAGTTGTATCTTCAACAATTCGCTGTCAGAAAACTTGAGCCTGCCGGAATACAGTTCCACGGCAGAAAAAGCCACCTCCTCGAGAAGAATGGCCTGCAGAGTGCCCATCATTTCTTCCGTGAGGTAACCGGCATTACCACCGGCAACCAGTTTTTCCAGTTCCTGCATGACGCCCCGGGTGGGATTGATTGCCATGCGCAGAATCCGCCTGCCGCTGTCAGCCAGTTTCATAATCAGGGTTAGCCGCTGGCGTCGCTGCCACAGCCAGTGCAGGGTGGCAATGGAAATCTGGTCACTGAACGGCACCCGGTTCAACAGCTGCTGACGATAGCGGGACGTGGCACGTTCCACCAGCAGCAGTGCTTCCGGCGCAGTAAAATGCAGGGCGGTGCGCTGTTCACCACCCAGGTGCCGGGCAAGCCTGTTGACCACATCCAGGGCATGTTCGGGTAAGGATTTCCACGGTTGGACTTCAGCGGTCAATTGCGCGATGTGACCGCAGACCGCCTCGAAGGCTTCACGTTCATGGGGTAACCAGTCCGGGTCGGCATCGACCGCCGGTTCCGACAGCCGCGGGGCAGTGGACAACTGCCTGCGCGTTCGCCGGGCTGACCACCAGCGGGCCAGGATGACCAGGGTGCCGAATGCCATGCTGATCAGCAGAAACCAGAGAAACCAGCCCGCCTGAATCAGCCAGACGAAGCCGAAAATCATCATGACAATACAAGGCAGACCGATGACCACGACACTGAGCAGGCGATCCCAGCGCAACAAGGCTCTTCTGAACGTCTCTAGGCCTATCATTGGCTTAAGGGGGACTCCGGCCTAATCACGATTGTGGCGGGCGCGACGCAGTGCGTCAGTGTAGAGCGAACGGATCTCGTCCTTGTCTATGTTATTCCCGTGCTGGACATGATGCAGGTAGTAGGCGGCGGCACGGCCCAGGGCAAAGGTGGCGGCAAAACTGATGGTACCTGACGTCGCGGCCATGACAGTCTGGCCGTACCCGGGAATCAGCTTGCCCAGTTGTCGTGCCAGATAACTGCCACCAAACCTGCCGGCAACGCCGATGCCCAACGCCATGGCGAATTCCTTCATCATCGACCTGGTCCACTCTATGCCGTAACTCTTTGCCAGGGATCTTAACATGGCTGCCTGAATTGACGGGACCGTGACGGCCCCGACCACCGGGGCCATGTCGGTGGCGCCTGCCGAAGATGCATACCAGAAAATCCTGTTACGCACCCTGGAATAATACTGCCTCTCCACATCCCGTAGCTCGCGCCGGGCCAGCAACAGGGCAACTTCGGGCATGGTTTCGTCCAGCAACGTGATCAGCCCGTCAACACCAGGTGAATCACGGTCAAGAAGTTCCGGCGCAAGAGCGACCTCAACGCAGGGTAGCGTGGTTGCCGTTGCTTCTTCGAACAGCTGCTGGGTCTGGCTGCGCGCCCGGAAACGTGCCTGTGGATCGGTAACAAGATTGGTCCCGTTATGAACAACGAGAATTCGCGTGTCCGGTGATTCCTTGTGCACCCGGCCCAATACCCCGGCGATTTCTCCCTGTACCGGGTCATCCAGCCTGGCGACCACCAGGGCGACATGGCTGCGATCGTGGCATACGGCAATGTCATCGGCAGGGTCGTAATGTGTCTCCCCGAGTCCGCGGGTATCCAGAAAACGCATCAGTGGCAGTTCCTGGGGAAAGTCGAAGATCTCGGCGGTGCGCGTGCACGGTTCGAATCCGTTGCCAAGCTGCGCGCTCTCAACTCCGGTCAGGCAGCGGATCAGGGATGATTTCCCCGCGCCTGTTTTTCCCAGTAACCAGATGACCGGCAGTGTCCGTGGAGGAAGCTCGTCATTTGAAAGCCGGGTTGTCGCCTCCGGTTTCGAAAGGAGTCGCCAGATGTGTTCGAAGGCTCTGTTCATGACAACAATCTACACCAAAAGAACCGGGCGTGCATGGGACTCCACCCAGCCGTTCATCACCGGCAAGCGCATTGAAAAAAAGGAGAAAGGAAAAAAGGAGTCAGAGCAAAAATACAGTAGTCTGTTTTTGAGAGTGCGATTATTCTCTGGCTTAAATTCCTCCCGAATAAGCGCAGGAATCCGCCATCTCTATTGGACGGCAACAATTACAAATTCGAAAACCTGGCCGCGGCAGTTATCCGGTGCGACGCAGGTGAAGATAGCATACAATCAACTGCCATCGTTCTTCCCTGGCAGGGAATGATTACTCCATCATCACAAAACGACATGATCAGCGGGGAATCCCAGCATGATAAAAATAATGAGGGCAGCCATCACGGCAACACTTCTGGCGCACAGTTCCATGGCTTTCTCGCAAAACTGGACTGATCAATATCCGCCTGCCAGTAACCACGGTCCGTCCCCGTATACAACGATTCAGAAATGGATGCAGCCTTTTCAGGAGGAAGGCTTTGTCTGGGGATCCAACCCGGGGGTTTTCGTGGAATCATTGTCTCGTATTTTTGTCATACAGCGTGGCGAACTGCATCTGCCGGAACCCCTGCCAGAAGGGTTCGACTATTTTTACGGGTCTACCGGGTTGAGTGCCTTGAGCCCTGGAGAAGGCGGCAGGGTGATGCGCAATGTCATTTTCATTGTTAACAGCGAGGGACAGTTACAGGAAGTCTGGAACCAGTGGGATTACCTGTTTGCAGGTACCGCCGGCCCTCACAAGATTAACATCAGTCCATTCGATCCGGACCGTAAGCTCTGGGTAGTCAACGATGCCAGGCACACCATTCATGCGTTTGCCAATGACGGCAGTGAACTGGTCATGTCGCTGGGTACCTGGAATGAAAGCGGGGAGGACCAGACGCATTTTTCACGGCCACAGGATATCGCGTTTCTTTCAGACGGAAGTATCATCGTTGCCGATGGTATCGGTAATGCCCGGGTAGTCAAATTCGACAGCGATGGCAATTTCATCAGGGCATGGGGTTCACTGGGCAGCGAGGAAGGTCAATTCAACGTGGTTCATGCCCTGGCCATCGACGAGGACGACAATATTTATGTTGCAGACCGCAACAATGATCGCATCCAGGTTTTTACCGGCGACGGCGATCACCTGGCAACCTGGAATGAATTCAATTTTCCCAACGATATCATGATTACCGAGAACCAGGATGTGTGGGTGGCCGACAATCAGCCCGTACGTATCATCAAGATGGACCGTGAAGGAAACCGGCTTTATTCCTGGGATGCCCACGGCCATGGCGACGGAGAATTCGGCGAATTACACGAGTTCGGCATCGACGTGGAGGGAAGCTGGTACGGTGCTGACAACGTTCTCGGCCGTACGCAGAAATTCATCCCGGGACCCGGCGCAAACCCCGATCACTTGATGCAGAAACAAGTAGACCTGCTGAACCACCAGTAGACAATAACAGCGATTGAGGCGTCGACCTGGCTGTCGGTGAACAAGAGTTTGAAATGAATACCGCAGTGATTTGCCGATTAATTCCTGCACTCATGCTGACGGTGGCCGCCAGCGTTGCATTCGGGCAGGCAGAATCCCTGACCGACCTAATCAGGACGATCGAGGAAAAACTTGATGCCCGGATAGGCGTTGCCGTAAATATCCTGGCCTCTGATATGCGCTGGGAATACAGAAGTGATGAACGATTTCCCCTTTCCAGCACATTCAAGCCCATTGCCTGTGCAGCACTGCTGCATCGGGTCGATGCAGGCCAGGATCGTCTGGAACGGACAGTATATTACGCGGAGGAAGAACTGGTCACTTACTCACCAGTTACCCAGGACCGGTGGGGACCTGCAGGTATGACATTGTCCGATCTCTGTGAGGCAACGATAACGGTCAGTGATAATACTGCAGGCAATCTTGTCCTGGAGGCAATCGGGGGACCAGCGGCAGTAACCGGTTTTGCACGAATTGCCGGCGATGAACTGACACGGTTGGACCGGTGGGAAACCGCTTTGAATGACGCGATACCAGGTGATGTGCGGGATACGACGACGCCCGCGGCAATGGCGTATCTGCTGGAAACACTTCTATTTGGTGACCTGTTGACCCTGGATTCCCGGAACCGGCTGAAAGTCTGGCTCCAGGGCAACAAGGTAGGAGATGCCCTGCTTCGCGCTGGCATTCCCCGGGACTGGGAAATAGGGGACAAGACCGGTGCCGGCGGATACGGTTCGCGGTCTGTTGTCGCCGTGATGTGGCCCCCGAACGGTGATCCCGTCATCGCAACAATTTACATTACCGAAACCGATTCTTCATTTGACGAACGCAATGCGGCAATAGCGGACATTGGTCGGGCTATAGCGAAGGCGCTGTTGAACTATGAAAATCCGGACTGTTGTTGACAAGTTCTGGTTGTTCGGCCCGGTCTCGGCCACCTGGTGGCCGGTGGCCTGATAACTTTCTACAGAAAGCAGATATCGAAGACGGATGGTGACTCAGGCAGTCAGTAAGCTACCAGGCGAGCAGCGGGTCATCAATCATGGATAAGCCCGGCATCACCCCGGTTATCGGGACGTTTCTGCCAGGCCGATCGTCTGGAACCAGCCGGATTGGAGTAGAACACAATGGATTCAAATTGAGTCACCACATGCTCCTTAGTCAGGTTACTTGCGGGGTACAACGACCGATGGTGTAGTAAACCTGGATTACGTTGTGTCCTGCCGAGTGGGCCGTGCATTCCCCGGGATACACAGAGGGCTGCTTGGCGATTTTTTCAGGTGCCAGGTGAGCCAGCTACTCGTTTTTCCGGGAACTCAAGGTGGAGCCGGGCAACTTGCATCGCTGAGCCGGGGGCGTCCGGTTGCATAAATAACGATCTGTCGGGCAGTGGATCCGGAACAGATAGTGAGTATTCCTGATGTAGGAACAGCGCCGGGGGGCAGGTACGTCAGAGACTCAGTGAACTCTGCACTGGTTACCGTCGAGGTTTCGTTCATGCCTCTGTATTCGTGGATAATTTCTTCATCGTTGTCCCGATCTCAGTCATCGTCAAGATCTTCAAAGAGAATCCAGCCACCGTGCCAGCCATCATCGTGGCAATGGTCCTCATGGCCCTCCCTGATCATGCACATTGAAATCGTGCTGTTTCGCGCGATGGCTTCACTGCGTGCCAGCAGAATGGAGCCCAATAGATCATTGGTAATCTCGCGGGCCTGCACAGATTCAAGAAAGTCGGTAAGCGGTCGTGACGCCAAAGCCAATAGAACACCGAATACGGCAACGACGATCATTGCTTCGATAAGCGTAAATCCTTTTACAAGCTGCGCTTGGACTGCGTTCATTTTAAAACCTTTTATTGGCGAAAAGCGGCTGTATTTCCAGCAACCAGACTCCTGACTATACGGACATCGAAGCCGCGAAATTGTAGAAGCCTGCACATTTTCCAGGTTCGGCCTGATTGCAGCCTTCCCCGACGGACCTTAATAGGGCTTCAGGTCAGGTTTCAGTAGTAACTGCCTGGCATCGGGCCACACGGAGAATTCAGCCATGATGCCGGGCAATGACGGCTGCCTTGTGCAGGAGTAACAAGACCTTGCGAAGATTTTGGTCGTTTATGGGCATTACGATCGCGCTGGAATTGCCGGGTCGTATTGAATGAACAGAAACCCCGACATTTGCTGATAACTTCCAATAGTGAAAGAATGGAGACGGTTTCTGTATCAAGCGTCATCTTCGACACACTGTTCAACCAGGGCCCAATTCAGGGGCAACAAGGGGACCAGATTGCCTGAGACCGGAATAGAGATTGTCGAACGACATGGTCTGTCGCTGAGTGGGCGATCGATTGCCTTGCTGGAGAGTATTGAAGCCCTTCCGGGAGCTACGCCAAAACCCATGACGCCACCGAGAGCGTCTGTTCCCAATGTGCTGATTTTCAAGGTAATGAATAAAATGTTTGCCATCATTTCCATACGCGGGCCTGAGGGTGTTATTTTAAAATGTGATCCTGACCAGGTCCTGTTGTTACGGGAAGAATACGAGGGAGTCGGCCACCGGTCCCACCTGGATCCACGATATTGGATAAGCGTGAGTCTCGAGTCGGACGTGCCCATGGCTAAAATCATTCGACTCGTCAACCATTCCTATGAACTGGTGTGCAGGAACCTTACTCGAAAACAGCACGCAGAACTTTCAAAATTGTCGGATTGAAGAGGACTCGCATACACCCCCGGGGCTTCAAGTGGCAGTCCCCGTCAACCATTCCCTGCATGCCGCGTTAAAGTAACTGAACGGTCAAACCAGGAACGTTCGTTAATTTACCCAGTGCAGGGAGAAATACTATGAAAGATAAATTCAATACAGGACAGAAGGTATCGCTGTTCGCAGCTGCCCGGCCTTTTCTGCTGATTACCGGATTGCTGTTCGCTCACGGCGGTATTGCCCAGACGCTTGCCGATACGGAAATCGAGATCGACAGGGATGCCAACGAGCTTTCAGATCTGCTGGTGGGTGTCGATGTGGCAAGATCCGATGTGGCTTCACTGTTGGATACCGCGATGATCATCACCAATGTCGGCGATTCCGGAACCATAGCGCGTTGTCATGCCAACAACCGCAACGGTACTCTGGTGAGTCGCATCAGAGTGCGTATTCCATCCGGCGGCCTTCGGTTTTTCCTGATGTCAGACCTGGTACGGCAGCCCCTTGGTTTTGTCGGCAGCGTGGTCTGTAGTGTGCCGGGACATGCAGTCGGTTCGGAAATCATGCTCGGTGTAGTCACTACTGATGTTGATGTTCAGCAGGACTACAGTGCCGGGTCAACCACAATCCTGTTTCCCGTCGCAGCTACCCGCTGATCGTCAGAAAGCACCAGGATGCATGCTGTGCACTTCCTGACACAGCCATCGACAGAAACCGGGTAGACCTGCGCCTGGGAGGAAGAATGCCTCCTGGCCCGTGGGCCTACTCGGTGACGTCTATAGCCACCTCCACGTCAGCCACCAGTCCACCGTCGTCGGCCCGGCCCCGCAATACATAGCTTCCGGCCTGGTGAAAAGTGACGGTGGCGGTCCAGATGCCGTCTTCCGGCAGTTCCGGGGGCTCCCAGTAGGGCGACCAGGGAGAATTCTGAAAGGCCCGGGTATCCTCCCAGATTTTCCCCTGCGGAGGGTTGAATGTCACCTTGCCGGCGCCGCGGTAGGGTGACCAGCCGAAATACAGTCCAACAACGCGATTAACTGTTCCCCGAATAGGCGGTCTCAGCGCTTTGCGCAGCCGCTCTTCCGGGGTGTCGTCGTCATCGAATGCGTTACGATAGCGGCGGGGTTCGGGCTTGTTGTCATCCTGCACCCTGACTGACAGCGTCAACGGCTCCCCCGTCCTGACCGCGTAGTGGTTCCCGCCCAGTACCGTGATAACCGGTGGCTCGTTGCTCTGTACGTCTTCACCATTCTGACTGCCTCCCGCCACGGTGCCCGATTCCGACATGATGGTAATGGGTTCGAGCACGTAGTCCTTGCGCAGGGACCCGTAGGCCTTCTGCGTGACACCTTCCCGGGTGATCAGGGTCCAGACCAGCTCGCCATCACCGAAGTCCCGGGGAACCCTTACTTTGAAGATATTGCGATTGCGTCGGGGTAAAAACCGGGTGGGCTGCCCGCGGTCTGCCGGTCCTGGCGAAAAGGTATTGTTCGGACCAATGGGGACAACCAGTTGTTCTTCCCAGTTCTCGTTCATGTAGCCGAAGATCATGTTGTAGGAGCCATCGGCGTTGCTTTCCCACCCCTCGTAGACCGGTGCCACGCCCTGACCATCCTCGTAATAGGGCTGAAACTGGCCAATTGCAGGGGTTCCGCCCAAAAGCGCGACAGTCAGCAGCAGGGCAGAAATAGAAGTGCCGGTGGAATGACCGGGAGTGCGGGACCTGTAAGTCATACGTCGGTACCTTGTTATTTTTTTACGTTACTTTCACATTATTTTCACGTTACTTTTACGTTCATTCTGCATTATTTTGCAGAGGCATTATGGCGTTGGCCTATTGTCCGCCCAGTTATTCTGGAACTACTGTTTCAATCGCCGGAGTTTTCTTCAACTGCCGTGTCAATAGGAAGCAGGTCGGCCATGCACAGCGGACAGCCGATCACATGGTCGTTCCTGATCAGGCCAAGTCGCTGTCTGCGTTCGGCCATTTCCCGGACGAACTGGGCGTCATCCATCACCACCGACTGCCCCAGGTGCAGAAACATGTTGGCCACCGAACGATTGCCGGAACCCGACCAGTTTCTCGGGTCTACCACGTTGGGATTCTGCTGGACGTTGTCCATGAAACCTATCATGTGCAGGATCGTCCCCTTAGGTAGCAGGGGCGCGTAATCGTCGGCGAAGGTGTATTGTTTCACCCAGTTGTGATCGTAGCCGGAACAGGCCAGGGTCTCGATCTGGTTTCCCCAGATGGCTTCCAGGCACATCCTGGCGCCCGGTGCGTGCAGGTGCGGTTCGAAGGAGCTGATCTTGGTATGTTCCTGCAGAACAATATAGGTATGCAGTTGCTGGTCCTTCCGGTCTCCCTGGATACTGATATTCAGGCCATCGCCGAAACCGGCTATACGGCCGGTACGATACTCCGGCTGGTAGTCCTCGGGATGAAAATAAAACCCGATTTCCATGCGCCCGGTGGTATCCCTGCCATTGGCGTGGAGATGAAATGTCGTGGGAATGACACTGGAACCGGCCTGCAGCAACCGTCCCGCCTGGGGATCGAAAATGTCAGGATTGCGGCCGAGTTCATGCACCGGCCAATTGGCAAGACTGTCGGGGTCATCCGGATTACCGGTATCCCAGCTCATGTGATGGAAAATGTAGAGACCGCCCACCACGGTCTGTCCGGCCGCCACGGAATCGGCATTGTTCACCTCCCGCATCTGTACCGCACGCACGTAGCGGTCGTACTCCAGCCCCGTGGGCACCGGGTTGCCCGCCACCCAGGCGTCCGCGGCATCTCCGGGTACGAAGACCTCTTCCAGGGGGACCACCAGGTCCGGTTTGCCCAGCACCCAGTCATTGCTGTCTTCGAATTGCGGCGGGACCGGTAACAGCTCGGGGTTCCCCCGGGGAGCCCCCGTGTCTGCCCACGCCGCGATGAGGGCGATTTCCTCTTCACTCAACCGCTCATCGTCCTTCATTTGCTGGATGCCCACCCCGCGTTCCAGGTAGTAAGGGGGCATGGCACCCATCCGGTCACGAATACCGGTTTTGTACTTGATTACCGGCGCCCAGGGCTGCACTTCCTGGTAGGTGACCAGGGACATGGGTGCAACCCCGCCAGGGCGATGACAGCGTACACAGTTATCGTAGAGGATCGGGGCGACGTGCTCTGAAAACGTCACCTCCGGGGAGCCACTGCCGGTAGAGACCTGGGCCGGGGCCGCAGTGGACAGCAATGCCAGGGTCAGGAACAGGGATACGCAGGGCAGGTAAGCAGGAAATCGTGGGGAATCGGACATGGAATTCACCTCTTTACGGGGATTCGTCATATCCAGTTTAGCGCTAACACGGAACCAATGCCAGTGACACAAGGGCGGCGTCCTGAGGGCCGTCCATACAGGACGTGCTTCCTGAAGCAGCCTGCGCAATCCAATTGATGGTGTGCGGACTGGGCGGGAACTCGGTTATTCAGATCGACTCCGGGTAGCAGTGCCAGACGGCTACCTCTCACAAGTGGTTTACCACCATGCCGGGCGTAAAGCAGAAGGTTCGCTATATGTTCTTCTCTGTTTCCAGTTCCTTGTGCGGATAGCTCCGATAGTCGACTTTAACCCTGTAAACTGAATCGGCATCGACAACCCGGGTACTGAAACCAGTGCCCGTCAGGCGGTGATGCAGCCATTTTTCCAGGACATTCTGGCCAAGCTGCCAGAGCGATTGCCTCAGCTCAGGTTCTGTTACGCCGGGCTCAATATCCACCACCTCCTGGTACAGTATTTCACCGGCATCGATTTCTTCCGTTATTCTGTGCAGCGTGATGCCGGACTGAGTCTCCCTGTTCTGCAGCACCCAGTACGTGGGAATCGGTCCACGGTAATAGGGCAGCAGCGAGGTATGCATATTCACCAGGCTGTCGAATCGCTGGATCAGTTCGGCCCTGAATATCTGGTCAAATCCCCCCACCAGCCCGCAGTCCCCGGGATTCACCCGTTGTCGAAAACCTGCCGCGTTAATGTCCTTGACGATGAGCACCGACAGCCAGGGCCGCTTTCTTAGCTTGAATGCCAGCAGCCTGTGGCCGAGGATATGCTTGAAGTAGAAAAAAGGGGAAAGCTGCAGCGAGTTTCGGCTGCTCAGAACCACGCAGCCGGGCTGGCCATGCTGTGCGCAGGCTCTGGCAAAAGTCTCGATAAACGCCAGACCGCCCTTGCGATTGGTAAACAGGTAGATCATCTGTACTTAATGTCGTTACTTTCCTGGTAGCGCGGAATTAACCAGGGGTTCCTTAAGCTTCCGGATTGAAAAACGTTACAGTGTCAGCCGGCCCGACCTGTCCTCCCTACGGCTCAGCCGAACACGGACTCAAGATACCGACGACCCTCTGCCGTGTGAAACCACAGGACAATGGCAAGGTTCAGGATAACTGTAATCCAGAATACCAGCCTGAAGGAGTGCTTGCTGGACTTGTGCCGCAGGGTCTGCTGGGCAACCAGGGCGCCCGGCCAGCCTCCCAGCAGGGCAAGCAGGTGCAGGGTACTCTCCCGTGTTCTCCATTTTCCCCTTCTCGCTGCCCGTTTATCCAGAGCGTAGGCGCTGAATGTAATGACACCGAGAACCAGGTACCCGCCGAAGACCTGCAGCGGGATTTGTCCCAGGAACGCCGACAGGGCGAGTGCTGACAGAAACAGTCCGCTGACCATCAGTGGCCTGGAAACGCGGCTTCCGGCAGAGCTTTCAACCGGTTGTTCACCGGCAGGTGAAACGTCGATTGCGCAGGGCCGCCCGTGTCGGTCTGATGAAGGTGTATACGTGACACGCCCGCCGACAACCGGACGGCTACCACGCGAATTGAATGCGCTGATGTGCACAAATATCGACTGGCCGCCATTCAGTGGTGTGATGAAACCAAATCCCTTGTCGTCGTTCCAGCGATTGGTTCGACCCCTGACGCGCATGTGACCCCTTGTCCGGTATCAAATCCGCCGTGGCCGGAATTGGCCGCGCTGGCGCAAGCTTACAATAATTACCCTTCGAAGACAGCGCGAAAAGGTATTCCCGCTACCTTTTTCTGCATCTTCTTTGCACCGCCGTTACTCCTCATTTGCACCTCCCTTGCCCCTCGGTATTTGCCCGCTGCCAGGTTATTGGAGGCGTTTAACCCCTTTTGACGGATTTCCGCGACTAACTTCTAAAGCGCGCAGTTTTTTTGGAAATCAATCCATCCGACTGCCCTTTGTTTAACCATTCAACAGGAGACAGACCATGCCCATTCCCTTCAAGCGCAGATTCCCTGCCATCCACCTGGATTCCACGCCGGCGCCAGGCAACCTGCTGGTCATCGGCCTGATGACCGCCGTCCTGGCCGGCTGCGGCGCCCAGGTTACAGATGAACAGAATGCCGCCAACACGCGGCCAGATAACGCCACGACAACAATCCAGACCGGCAGTGTGACAGGCCAACCAGCCGGCGTGGACACCGGCTCCGGCCAGCCGGTAACTCCGCAGCCAGTACGCGCGGATACCGACCTTGTTGACACGTTGCCCACTACGCGGATCACGCCGGAACCACAATTGCGGGAGGCTGACGACAGGCTTGCGTCGGCAGAAGTCGCTTCCGGTGACGGAACCGGTCGCCCGCGACTCGCCAATGAATCCGGAAATCGGGTTGATAACAATCGCCAGGCCGAGGTCGTGAAAGCCGACGTGAGCCGACGCGTTGAAGCGTTTGACCAGGCTGTTACGGCCGAGGAAAGAGAACAGTCGGGTTCACCGGTTGGACTCGTCAGCCCGGCGGATCGCTCCTTGCAGCACAATGTCCTTCCGCATCACCCGACCCTGCACACCGGGCCGGCGATTGACCGTGAAAATTACCTGGACCTGGTGGAGAACAGTGTCAAGCTGGTGAGTGAGGAACCGGTGTCCACATTCAGTATCGATGTGGACACCGCCGGTTACAGCAACATCCGGCGCATGATCATGCAGGAAGGCCGCCTGCCGCCACGTGATGCCGTGCGCCTGGAAGAAATGATCAACTATTTCAGTTACGACTACCCCGTGCCTGACAGCCTGGACGAGCCCCTGACGATTCATACCGAACTGGCGGCTGCGCCCTGGAATACGGAAAACCAGCTGCTCATGGTGGGTCTGCAGGGATTCGAGCCTGACGCTGACCAGCGCCCCGAAACCAACCTGGTATTCCTGGTCGACGTCTCGGGCAGCATGAATTCAGCGGACAAGCTGGGCTTGGTACAGCGCTCGCTGAAACTGCTGGTGGATCAGATGCGTGCCGAGGACCGTATTGCCCTGGTAGTGTATGCCGGTGCCGCCGGCATGGTACTGGATTCCACCCCGGGGAACCGCAAGAACAGGATCAAACACGCCATCGATTCCCTGCGTGCCGGCGGCAGCACTAACGGAGCGGCTGGCATTCAGCTTGCCTACCAGATCGCCGAAACTCACAAGATCGAGGGCGGCATCAATCGCGTTATTATCGCCAGTGACGGCGACCTGAACGTGGGCATGACCGATATCGATGATCTTAAGGAACTGATCAGTAGAAAACGTGAAAACGACATCGCACTGACGACCCTGGGTTTCGGCAGCGGTAATTACAATTACTCGCTTATGGAACAGATCGCGGATGCGGGCAACGGCAATGCAGCCTATATTGATTCGCTGAATGAAGCCCGAAAGGTTCTCGTGGAGGAAATGCAGTCGACCCTTATGACCATTGCCAGGGACGTGAAAATTCAGATCGAGTTCAATCCGGCAGTGGTGAAAGAATATCGACTGCTGGGCTATGAAAACCGCCTGCTCAACCGCGAGGACTTCACCAATGACCGCGTGGATGCCGGAGAAGTGGGTGCCGGCCATACCGTGACTGCGCTCTACGAAGTAACCCTGACGAACGCCGGTGCCGGGCTCATTCCCGACAGCCGCTACAAGCCACAACCGAGAATTCGGGATGACGACCTGGCCAATGAGCTGGCATTTATCAAGGTACGCCACAAGCCCGCAGAGGGTGACACCAGCACGGAAACCGGATTACCGGTACTGCGTAGCGATGGTCGCGAAGACGGTGCCATGTCCAGCAGTTTCCGCTTCGCCGCAGCTGTTGCCGGATTCGGTCAGCTGCTCCGTGATGGCAAGTACACCGGAAGCTGGACTTATGATGACGCACTGAACCTGGCCCGCAATGCCCGGGGCAATGATCCCCGGGGCTATCGCAATGAATTCGTGCGACTGGTGGAGATGGCGAAACTGCTATAACTGCGATAACTGCTATAGTAGCCTGCAATTGGCCTGCCGGGGAAAGGCGTTGAGGAAGTGGATCGTGCAATTAACGTGCGATAGAGGTCCATTGACACAGCTCCCTTTCCCGGTAACTTTCAGTAAACAGAGGGATCGGGTTTTCATGCTGTTCTCCGAATCGAGCCGGGAAACTTCGTAAATCGCCATGTTAAAGGCACTGAACAGACTGGCCAGCGATGAATCCCTTTACCAGAAATTTGCCCAGGGGGATGCCGGCGCATTTGACATCCTGTATCACCGCAACAAGGACGGGTTGTTTGCTTACCTGTACCGGTCTCATGTCGACCTGGCGGCAATCGAGGAAATTGCCCAGGAAACCTGGCTGGCGGTCATCGACTCGGCACGCGAATACCGCGCTTCCGCGAAGTTTCGAACCTATCTTTTCGCCATCGCCCACCGCAAACTGGTGGACTTCTGGCGACGCAACGGACACGAAAATGCTATGGTCCGCGAGGATAACGGTGGCCGTCCGGTGGTGGAGAGCCTGAAGGCCGGTTCCTACGGATCGCCAAGTAACGCCGAGCTGTCCATGGATCTGCTGCTGGCGCTGGAAAGTCTGTCCAGGGAACAACAACAGGCGTACCTGCTCAAGGAAGAGGGTTTCAGCCGCAGGGAAATCGCCGTGATGACGGATTGCAACGAGGAAACCGTCAAGAGTCGGATCCGTTACGCCCACAATCACCTGAGACGCCTGCTCGAGGTGCAATATGCCGACTGATTTAAACGATACGAGTAAAGAACTTTCAAGACTGCTGCACAGTGGTGATGCGCCGCGTTCCCCCGGGGAGCTTGACCAGCGTATCCTGCAACACGCCCGCCAGCGCGCCCGTGAATACGGTGCTGAAGCCGGTGTCGACCAACGCGGCTGGCTCTGGCAGCACTGGAAAACCGCCGCGGCCTTTGCCTCGGTCACCGTCATCGCCGTGTCGGTAACTTTGCAAGGCAACTATCAGCGCGGAGGCTTTCAGGGTACATCGGCACCACAACCGGTAACCGCCGAATCGTCGCCCCGCGCTGAACCGCAGGCTCCGTCCGCAGGCGCGGCCGGGCAATCAATCCCTGTAGCGTCAAATGAGTCTGTCGAGACCAACCGGCTTGCCGAGGAAGAACGTGCCGAGGAGGACCTTGCCGATGCACTGGCTGCCAATTCACCCCTGCAGCCGACCGATACCGGATCGCAGAGCCAGGGATCGGCGCAGACAGACCAGCTGCAGAACCGCGCAGATCGTCAGGCAGCCGATGAACCCGTGGTTGTCCAGCAGGAGGCACGTGCCGTCGGCGCTGCGGATCAGCAGCAGGCGATTCGTGAACGGCAGGTCCGGATTCCACCGAATGCTTCGGTTTCCAGCACGCCCACCACCTCCACGGCGCTGCTGGCTGACAGCAATGCCGCCCAGGCCGCACAGCCCACGCTGACGGACTTTCTTGCGCAGTTGACCCGCAGCACAGAGACCGCGTCATTTGCCGACCAGGACGCCGCCACCGGACGCGCGGAACAACGCCGACAGCTGCAACGGGTGCTCGCTCTCGTCGACAGTGTGCTGGTCGAGTCCGACACTGTCAGGGAACTTGAAAGCGAGTCGTCCAGTGTCGCGGTCCCGGCGTATTCCGAGCTGGTGGCCCAGGCAGAAAACCTGCTGCAGCGTATCCAGCCCGACGATGCTGTCGCCGGAGGGCGCTCCGCTGCCAGTCTCGAAGCTGGCTGGCAGAGTAGGGCGGCCGATTTCGAGGGGCTGGAGTTACCTGCCTCCTTCGAGGAAACAGTGGCGCTTCTGGACGACTGGCTGGCCGCGCAGTAATGCGCCCAACACTCCACGGGGACGTAAAACACGCTCTAAGTGAAAACACGCTCTAAGTGAAAAAAACTGGATCTGGCCTGACAAACAATGCCCGGTTTCAACACAAGCCGACAGAATGTTGTAGCTCAGAATCGTCCGTACAGGCGGTATCCGAAATCCACCTGAAAGCGGTCATCGATAGACCTGACAAGTAACTCTGAGTAATGACTGAGATCGGCCAGGAGCGGTCCTTTTCGAATCTATTCCTCCTGTATCTGCTCCCGTTAAAAGCGGACATCTGTAATCAGGTCAAGTCCAAGCGGCTATGAGTGGATAAGGTATGAATAATTGGATACACCGAGCATACCCTATGAAAGCGGTTAGGGTTAACGCTGGGTTTGGGTATCGAGGCAGCCAGTCTTGACAGGAAGTCCAGTGGCTCGAAGATCGCATAGGTAGTGCCGTTGCGGAATGGCGTCTTCAGTTCATAGTGCACCTTAGCGGTGGGTGTGAGTGACAGGCGCTGCTCGGAGGCCGCAGGCTGGGCGATGTAACGGCACAGCCGTTCCACCTACTTGCGCTGATCGGCCCGGGTAGCAACCCCGACATGCAGGCTGAATCCATTGAGATTCGCCACCGCAGAGTAGCCCGGCGATTCTTCCGGTTGTGGTGGAGTGGTCTGCAGGCAGAACACCTTGCGCCTCTTCTGGGGGCCGATGGCCACTCGGTAGGTGACCGAATGGCCGTGGATGCCCTACAGAGGGTCTTCATCCAGGCCGTCTAGGCTCAGGTAGCTGTTGTCCTCGTCCCGCTCCAGAATACCCCGTCGTTCGGGGAAGCGGGCCACCCGCTGGCTGATCTGCTGCAGCAACTCGTGGAGCTGTTCGACGGTCGGGGGCGTGTGTGGCGAAAGCCGTATTTGCCATTGGGGTCCTTAACGTACACCCCGTCCAGAAACAGCATGTGGAAGTGGATGTTGAGGTTCAGGGCTGAGCCAAAGCGCTGGATCAGGGCAACTACCCCGGCGTGCGCTTTACGCCTGGAAAATCCTGCCTGGTGGGCCAGGCAAGATTGGGGGCAGGTCATGATGACGTCAATGCCTCTATGCATGGCACTCGTTACAATCGGAAATTAATGAAGTGGGCTTCCATATCCAAGTACAATTTCCGGGAATGGTGCGAACGCTTGTCTATTCCCCTGCCTGAATTCTGGTTCCCAGAAGGTTGGAACAATTCTTTCGAGATGACTGAAGGCGGTACTCGCGCATTCTGGGTACGACGTGCAGAGCCAGATGAATCTGGCGGCTTTTCGGTTCAATTTGAGATTCCAGCAGAACTTTTTGACGTCGAAATTCAGGCTTTCAATCTTAGTGATGAAAATCAGTCACTTCGCCCCAATCAAATCGCCAAAATACGTGCCCAGCAATTTGTTACTCAGTGATGGAAGACAGATCCAGAAATATCCATAGCCGATCACATAATCGTTACGGCATCTCGCCCCAACAAACTTGTCAATAAGCGGGCGACGTAAACAGGCTATCCGCAGCTCCAGTTCCGGACTCCTTGGGTGGGGGGAACGTAAACGCATTTCTATCTGCTTCGTGTCGGGTCAAGACTTGGCGTTCATGCCGCCTTATTCCGCTCGACCTCGCGTGCACTGACTTTCTTACAACTACGAGAGGTGTCGGTTTATTCCACGTATACCAAATTCGCGTTTCTGATTTGACCGTTATGTTGGGGTAGCCGACCTTAAGCTCGGTAGATACTTCGATTCGCACGTCGGCAACACGCAGTCCGGCGTCCATAGACTGAAATTTGATCTCCTTCAGGCTTCCGAATTCATCATAGGCGTCTCCCCAGATCTTTTTGGCGCCGAGGATCATCAAGTCGGCAATCGAATCATGCCCCGGGCGATGGCCGGGGATATTTGTATTTGTTTGCGAGTGCGCACTGGAGTCTTCAAACTTCAGGAAAGTTGGCCTGGAAACATGTTCTGATTCGTAGTTTTTGGCCTCAGCAAATGGAACGAACTCCGGTACAGCATCGTAAACGACAACTCGTCGATCACCGGCTAATTCAGCGCTATCCTTTGAATTCTGGTGTGCCTGTGATTCACCAAGGGAAATGCTCGAAACTGAGCTTACGTTTGGCAGATCGTTGAGTAATTGCGACAGTTTCCTGGAAACGACTTGTGCGCGGCGTAGGCCCAATTGCTGGTTATAGCTGGATTTGCCACGGTGGTCCGCGAAGCCCGCCGAGAACAGCTCAACTCTTTTGCGCTTTACTCGTTGTCTAACTGCATTTGAAACCAGTACAAGTATCAGTACATCGTCGGAGCTCAGATTGTCTCCGTTAGTAGGAAAGAATATCTCGGCTAGTGGTTGTCCATATCCCAGGACCTTCTTCATGCCAATAAACCTGCTTGTAAGCTGATCGCGCATTCCGAGCCCCCTTGAGACGTTCTACTAAGTTAGCATAGCAGGACGGCAATTATTTGCTGGATTACTCGCATCACTGATTGTAATGGACAAACAGATTCTATCAAGAATAACGGGTGTAAGTTGATGAACTTGAGGCTTCCTTTTTAGTTAATGGCTGTCGACTGTCAGCTGCCCTTCGGTGGCACAGTGCTTTTCATGAGAGTTAGCAACAATGGCGTTTCTTGCTTCGATCCGCGTACTGTGAAAGGAGTAATTCAGGCCAGTTTCAGGGGTATCTACAGATTACTAGTCGGTAGGGGGATTATACGCGGTAAGCTTCCTATGAAGATCTCCGGGACTCCCATCCTTACGCGGAATGTAACCCCCATTCCCGGCAGTTACTCAAAGCCCTAATCTGCTCGCACCTCGGTTTATATGCATCGATCAGGTAGCTTAAGGATGTCATAATGATCCACCACAGCCACCAGTCTGGCGATAGAAAACCTCAACAGTTCCTCTGCTTATAGGTAGAACAAATGCTATTCCCAAAGTAGGCTGTTGTCCAGCTTGGTGAGTAGGTGACTCACTCAGATCCACAATTATCCCAAAATTAGTCAGAGACTTTGAGAAATTAGCCGCTTTCCATCAGCATTCAGGCTATAGCTCGTGCTTAAACACCACCTAGACCACCAGCAGGCCGAGTGCAATCCGGCCATCCTACCTGGCTGTAACATTCCTTTTTATCTGTGTTGTTGAGTGAGTCAGACTTCGTCAAACAGCTTGATCTGCGGCGGGGCGCGCTCGGGCGCTAGCTGCGCCTGGGAATCTTTCGACTCCTTTTTCCGTAAATGTTCCAGTATCTTTCGGATTACCGCCGGATCTTCAATGCAGGCGACGATCTTTACTGGCCCCTGGCACTTCTCGCAGGTTTCAATGTCGTTGTTGAAGACTCGTTTTAGCCGTTGAACCCAGGTCATGTCTTTAACAACTCCGCCGAGTGTGCCACCAGCCCTTGCTCAGTTGCTGATTTGCTTTTTAGTCCATTTGAGACTGGAGCAGATTTCATATTCGCGGGTGGAACGATTTCCACTATGAATACCGTTGAATTCGGCGGTAGCGCTGCCAAAGATGATACAAGCGGTTCGGGCTTTTTTGAACTGGCTATTGTTGGCCAAATCCCTCCGGAGGTTGCAAATCTTCTAGCAAAAGGTGTAACTGATCCATGGAGTGCGGAGGTCTTACTTGCCCTTCATAGTCATGGACCGGCAACCAGCGGTTCAACTTTGGCAGCAGCTCAAATATCATCGTACTTCGGCGGTTGCATACCCCCTCTTCTTGGAAATGCTGCAGGATTTGCCGAAGACTTTGATGATATTCCAAGCCAGGTTGGAGAGTGCTCGACAATCTCACACTCAATGCACCTTCCGTAGTCAAATGCGTAGTCTAGGATGCGGGCTAGCAATATGCTGGCTAGCTTATCCAAATGAGATTGAACTGAAATTGGGAGTAAAAGGCACTTGGTACTCAAGATCCGTTTCTAGATGCTTTGGAGAATACCCTAAACCGCGACTGAACCTGATTTCTGTTTGGAAATCCAACTATCTGCGGTTCTTGCGCCTCTTAGCCGGGAATGTCACCAACCGACCCGAAGAAGACACTCGCGGTTCTACGTAGTTTACAAAGATAGGGTCCCTGGAGCCAGACAAAAAGGCATTAAGCGCCAACGTTTCAGACTTTCCATCTAATTACAAATGTAAATTACGACTTGTCATATTAGTTAATCGGGGTATGTGTTACAGTGACGCTTCACTTCCAGTCCGCAGGATCTCTTTCCTGCGAGAATTAATCTTAGCGGAATTACTCGTTGACCTTCGGCCAATTCTAGCCGACACGATCCTGTCGACTCCTCTGAGCCTTCCCTCAAAGGGATTTGCGCGCGCAAAACTGCTTCCTTTGTCCCGCCTCAGGTTGACGGGGTTCAAAGATATGATGCCTATTCTTATGATCAGCAAGGATTAGAACAATGAGTACAAGTTTAATAAGACATTCATTAACAGTTGCACTAACAACTATATTTCTAATATCAATTACCCAAGAAATACAGGCGCAGAGTGCTGATACCGAAACGCTTCCTGCAAACGCCTACCAACAGACTTACGGTAGTGGCTGGGGCTGTGAAAGAGGATATAAAAGAATCAGTGATGAATGCGTGGGGGTAGATGTGCCAGAGAATGCGTACCTGGACACATCCGGCTCAGATTGGAAATGCAACAGAGGTTTTTTGAAGAATAGAAACGTCTGCGAAAATGTACGAGTGCCACCCAATGCCTATTTAGTTGATTCTCAATTTGGCTCAGGCTGGACCTGTAAGAGAGGATACAGGTCCAGTCGAAACAGAAACCGAGCGCTTGACGACGTATGTATCGAAATCGATTTGCCTGAACATGCGGTATTAAGTGGGTCTAGTGTTGGATCTGGTTGGAATTGTGAACCTGGCTTTAAAGCTATCGAAAACAGTTGCATGGCTATAGTCATACCCCAGAATGCTTACGCAACAGGCTCTTCCTATGGCAAGGGCTGGGAATGTATGCGGGGATATCTCGAAGACAGTGATTTATGTATCGCCTCGAAAATTCCAGAGAATGCTTATCTGGATAATCGAGGGAAAAGTTGGCAATGTGAACGTGGTTATCAGAAAGTTGGGCAATATTGCATAAAGGTTGTTGTACCAGAAAACGCTTATCTTGAAGATACTGGAAATGATTGGCGCTGTATGAGAGGCTTTGAAAAGGAGGCAGATTCCTGCTCACTCGTGAACATTCCCGACAATGCCCACATTAACTCGCTGGGTAACTTCTGGGAATGTGATAAACCCTACCGAAAAGTCCGGGAAAAATGTGAATTTAGTCGACCTGATTGAGCAATATTCAGTATATAAAGAGCAAACCAGAAATGATCCAGCATTTTTTGGTACTCGGAGACAAAATATTCTATTGTTTCTTCTTTGGCCTCGGCCAAATCCCTGGCGCCAGGCCAGCCGCACGCGCTTACCCAGGTATTAAATCGCGCTGTGCTGTACATCATTGACGCGCTTACCTTGCCCCGACCAACTTTTTCAGACAGCTGATCGTTGTACAGGTTTATATGCGCGTCCGCCCGGTCATAAAACCCGTCGTCTACTTCCTGCATTCTATTTCCTTACCTGTGATTGATGTTCTGGATAGCGGGCAGGGCGTCACTGCTGTCGCTGACTGAATTGAATGATTTATATGAATAGATTGGTATGCACTTAAGTCTCTTCATTCTGTTCATTCTCTTCCTCTTCATGTAGTTCCAGCTCCGGGCCCGTAAAGACATTTACCTGATACCTGGTGGAAAGTATCCCAATGACTTTTTCTGCCAATCCTGTGCTTGAAGCATCAGCCTTTACCTGGTGCTTCATGGACGAAAAGGAATCAACTGCAACCTTTTCACCACCCTCAAATACCCATATCCATGAATCGCCCTGGAGACCAGGTTCCATGTCTTGAAAACGGCTACCAAGCAATTCAACCAGTGGTGTATGCAGTTCTCCGTAATGCTGGTCATAGTCTAATTCGGCGAAGATCATTTTTTACGGAATACCCTGCTGCTGGTTGTAATCATCAATCAGAGGTTGCTCAGGCTCGGACCATTGGTTGCCGTTTGCTGCTGCAACACGTCATGGTTCTCATTGATATCGACGAACGCAACTTGGAGCATGCCATCTCGTCCTGACTGCGCTCATGACGTTTTTCAACAGCCTGCTAATTTTCTCCGTCAACTTCTCGCAACCGGATGTACGAATCTTTACCGTGTAGAATTTTTACAAAGGCCTTAAATACATGCAGGCCTCGAAGGCTGGATTCACATTCGAAACGAATCAGCGCCTTGCGAGCTGTGTCGAATCGAACCCGATTTGATGTACACCAATCAATCGCAATCTGCAGTTCATGAGGGCCGGATTCTATGTCAAACGTTTCAGATCCGCCATTGGCAATCTTGCCGATCGTTACACCATCCAGAATGATCTTGTAATTTCTAAAACGGTCAGCCCAGCCGCTATCTCTCGTAATCTGAATCTTGCACATTTTTTATTGGTACAGGTAACGCCTGCTCCAGAAGGTGAGTTCGCCGTGCCTGGTTTGCGAACAGGGTGGTGTAATTTTAATCGCGATCCCAATGTCGTGGGGCCTTATGGATCAGCTTGACCGACGGCCATTCGCTCTCAATGTGCCAAGGTGACGTCCCGAAAAACTTTTGCTGAGTAGCGTTGTAATCGCTACCCTACAATTCTCCCTCGGTAACCACGGGATGACCATCGGCGGTTAAAGTAAGCCCTTCAATTTGAGGATGAAGTCGGAAATCAGCGACATGCCTGCACCCGGATTGTGTATTATCACCTGTCAAAACAGTGACAACACCGCCCATTTCCCATGAACGGTAAGTTGAACCGGGAATCACTTTGCTTTCCCGGTTAAGGCCTATGTTTACCAATGAAAGTGCACGAGACGGTTCCTCAAGTGTCTGCAGGAATTCGTGAAATCCTTCTCCGCCGCTTTCAGCGGACATGTCAGTGATAATCCCGTTTTCGAAAGTTAGTAACAGACCAAAGATGTCCTGAAATCTCCAACGGTACACTGGTGCGTATACCGTACCGTTAGCACTCCCGGGTTCAACACAAGCGGCAAACTCGCCTGCAGGAAACATATATTCAGCAGGGCCGTTCTCCGTGTTACTTGGAATGCGCCCTGTATTGAGCCATACCGGGTCGTTGGAAAGATTAAAGGTCAGGTTTGTGCCATTGGGACCCGAAAGCTGTATCTCTGCACCAGGAATCATGGCTTCAGCGACTTTATCACTGGTTAATTTGAGTTCTTCAGAGGAGACCGCCACCGCTCTCCAGAATATGTCGTTGAATGCATCCAGGTCAGCTCTAACATCCTGGGCAATTGCGGCGGATGGCACGCCGCTTGATTGTCCCAGATAGATCTGCCGGTGAGAGCCGGCAGCGACTGCCTCGTAGTAAGAGGCGCGACCATCCTGTGCAGCAATCCGACGTTCCATGGGGATATCCAGCGTCATGACCCTGGCGGTAAAGCCGGGAATAGCCTCAATAATCACATCGACAGTTTCCAGCAGGGCCAGGTCTGCTTTGCGGTCTTCGAGCAAGTACTCAACAGGGGATTCCTGAGCGATTCTGATCCTCGCCTCGGGGAAATCGATTGTCGGGATTGCATGACCGCCAGCAATAAAAGTTGCGGCAACCAGTTCTTCGACGATTGCCAGCGATTCAGCCGAGCCACGGATGAGGACTACCTCGCCAGGCTGAACTTCAGCCACCTGGTGTATGATGCGCTGGGCGACGTCCTCAAGATCCGGTGATTCTTGAGCCCAGCTAGTGCCAGCGTGCAGCATGGGTACAAGTACGAGACTGGCTAACAGAGTATTTTTCATAGGTTACCTGCCTACTCAAGTCCATATATCTGGCGATTTATAGGAATACTCATGGAGTTGATGGATCGCAGGCGTCAGCAAACCAGCACCGACTATGAGCAGGGCCGCGGAAAAATAGGCGCCGGTTACCGCCAGATACAGTGCAAACAAAACGCCCGATATACACGTGAAGGTGAGCAACATAAATACTATTTTCCACAGCCATTTTTTCCCAAGAGGTGTTCCTCTGGATTTAGCAACAAGTGCCAGTACAATTCCTGTAGCCACTATGGCGGCGCTATATCTTGAAGAAAAACCTCCGGTACCCGTTAGAAGTTTTCGCAGCATGTGGCCATATCCTGCTGTCAGTATCAGGCAGAAATAGAGTAACCAATACCACTGTATTTTTATCTTCTGCATAGGTACCTGGCGTTAATCTGACCGGCGTCGTCCGATCTGTGAATTCTGGAACAGTTGCATGACAGTAGCAAGCTGATTGTGCAACTGCTTCAGGGCAGTCGTTTGTTGGTTGGCGAATTTCTCAGTCTTCGTATTCTTCATGTTGACCTTGAACGGCCGGTATTCACGGTTCATGATGTCAAAAGCATTGGAATCGTGGAACGATGCGTGGCAATCTTAAATCCGGTCAGTGGCACCACCTCGAAACGCGGGTTTCCGGAGGGAAAACAAAACTAATGATCAGGCCAGGAATCCAAACGATAATAATACTCTCCTCTGTGGTGCTGCTCCAGTTGGCTCGCTGTTCTCCCGAGCCTCAGACGCCATCCGCTCCCGACATCGGTGATGATTACATGAGCGCCGACCTGCGTGCCCGGGTGGAACAGCTCAAGCAGCGCGTTGCCGACAGCCCCACCAGTGACGTCACTATCGCCCAGCGTGCAGAATTGCTGGCGGACTGGGTGGATGCTTACGCCCTGGCCGGTGGTGAGGTGGGTGTCGATGCCCCGCGTATCCGCCTGCAGTCGACGCTGCCCCCCACCGGCAGAGCGGCAGTTAACCAGTCCCGGAACGTTGACCGGTTCGTGCGGGAATTTACTCTGCGTGACGAAGAGGGCGCCCTGGGTTTTCTCAGCTCGGAAACCCTGGGCCCGTTTGAGGCGGGGTCGATGGCGACCCTGAGCCAGACCTGGCGTGTCGGTACCCGGCCGGTCACTGTTGGCGGAGGATTCTGGGTAGCGCGTCACTTCTCGGCCAATTTCGGGCAATTCCAGACTGATGATCCTGCCGGGCCCGGCTACGTGACGCTGGAAACCACGGATGACGATGCAGTGTTCGAACGTGACACTATCATGGCATCAGGTCCTCACGGAGGGTTTCGTGCGCCGCAGCCTGCCATTGCCTTTCGCCTGGTAGCAGGACAGCTGGACAGAGGGTCGAGTGTCACCATCACCTACGGCGACCAGCGCCAGGGCGGACCGGGTATCCGCATGCCGACATTTGAAAGCGTGCGCATGCCGCTGCCGCTGTATATAGACCTGGATGGCTCCGGCGAGTGGCGCTCTCTGCCGATCACGCCGTTTGTCACAACCGGGGGCGCAGCCAGTGGTGTGCATGCCTTCGGACCGAGCGTGGTAGAGCCCGGAGAGTCCTTTGAGTTATCGATACGCGCTGAAGACCGGTATTTCAATCGGGCAACCGGCTCCATTCCTGAATTCGAGGTTCTGGTCAATGACCAGGTGGTCGCCACCACCCCGGCTGGCGGAGAAGCAATCACTGTCCTCAACCTGAGCCTTGCGGAAACCGGCCCCCACTGGATTTCGGTGCGTAGTGTCGATGGCGGTATTACCGGAACAGGCAACCCCATCCTGGTTGAAGAGGATCCGCAGTACCGCATTTACTGGGGTGATACTCACGGGCATTCGGGCTACTCAGAGGGAATTGGCACTGTCGATCAATTCATGCGCTTCGCACGAGACGATGCCCGCCTGGATTTTGTCACGCATTCGGAACACGATATCTGGCTGGATGCCGGCGAGTGGGAGCTGATACGCAAGGCAACAGCGCAGTACGATGAGCCCGGAAAGTTCATTACCTACCTGGGCTGGGAATGGACCCGACATACTCGCTTTGGCGGTCATCATAATGTCCTCTACCGGGATATCGGCGATCAGGTACCGGTGTCGGGCTTGCGCTATCCGGTGTTGTCATCCCTGTACGCCGAATTACACGCACGCAATGATGCCGGCGACGTGGTGGTGATTCCCCATGCCCACAATCCAGGGGACTTCCGGCAGTCCGATCCGCAGCTGGAACCGCTCATCGAGGTCATGTCCATGCACGGGTCCTTCCAGTGGTTCATGAAGAGTTACCTGTCCCACGGGCACCAGGTCGGTGTCGTTGCAGCCTCCGACGATCACCTGTCGCGCCCGGGGTACTCGGCACCGAACCGCGATTCATTGGCGCAAAGGGGAGGTCTGGGGGCAGTGCTGGCACCGGAACGTTCCCGTGACGCTATTTTCGATGGCATGAAGGCCGGTCGCAGTTATGCCACTACCGGTGATCGCCTGATTCTGAAGTTTGATGTCAATGGCACCGGGATGGGGCAGCGGGCGCAATACAGTGACAGCAGAGAGATAACCGGTCGCGTCATCGGAGCGGGCCCCATTCGGTCGCTGTCCCTGTACAGGAACGACAGGGTGATCTGGCAGCAGGAGTACCTGCTGGACGACAACGCCGGCAGTGAGCAGGAGTTGCTGCTCAGTTTCACCTCGGACCCGACCCCGCGCTTCAGCGGCGATGCGCCGCGGGGCTGGCGCCACTGGCGAGGTACCCTGCAGGTTACTGACGCAGAGCTGGTGAGCGCCATACCACAGGATTTTTATAATCCCACTACGCAGAATTTCCGGCAGGATGGCAATACTGTGACATTTGCCACTCACACGCGTGGTGATACCAGCTCTATTCGCTTGAGTCTAAGAGAAGCGAGCCCCGACACCACTGTCGTGTTAAACCTGGAAGAGACGACGGAAACCGGTTCGGCGCCACCTTTCTATCGGCAACACGCCACCATTCCGGCTGCCAGGGTCGAGCTGGTCCTTGGCGATATCGTCGATGGACTGTTGAGCAGACGCATCCCCCAGGCAGACTACCCCGACGACGGTGTTACCCTCCGTCGGGTGATTAACGGTGGGGAACGGGACATCAGCTTCAGCTTCATCGATACGGACCAGCCCGACCAGGGCGACTACTATTATTTCAAGGCGGAGCAGGCTGACGACGCAATTGCCTGGTCAAGTCCGGTCTGGGTCGGGGGTTACCCGTCCCGATAGCCACTTGCAGGAGTCGCCGTCCATTCCCACCGGTGGCCGGTACGACAATCAGTCCAGGATAGGATAGGCCATCAGCGGGCTGTAACTGTCCACTACAGACTGCAGAATCGTAATCGGCACCAGTTGACGTACGTTCAGATGACTGTAGGAAGTGATCTGGGTCATCATGATGCCAACCAGGTTTTCCACCGGATCGACAAAGAAGATCGTTCCCCAGGCCCCTCCCCAGGAAAATGTGCCCGGTGAGGCAGGATCGCGGGCGGCGCCCACATCACTGACTATGCCAAAGCCAAGACCAAAGGTCCAGCCGGGTCCGCGTACGTAAACGTCCTTGTCACCCGTGTGATTACTGATCATGAGATTGACAGTGGTGGGGCTCAGCAGGCGCACACCGTCCAGTTCGCCGCCATTGAGCAGCATCTGCGCGAACCGCCAATAGTCGGGAGCGGTTGAAAACAGTCCGGCAACGCCGCCGTAATAATTGCTGCCAAAGTAAGGTGTGCTGCTGTACTCGCCGGTGCGAAACAGTTCGATCGTCCGTGCCGGACCGCTGGGGCTGTAGACAGACGCCACGCGGTCCATCTTGTCTGCCGGCACCTCGTAAAAGGTATCCTGCATCTGCAGCGGATCAAAGATACGACGTTGTACGAAATCCTTCAGCGGCTCGCCGGCAATACGTTCGACGAGGAGGGCAACGTAGTCGGTGGAACTGCCGTATTGCCACTGATCACCGGGATGAAATGCCAGGGGCAGGGGGGCGCGCTTGAGCAGCGTGGCTTCGAGGGAATCTTCCCGGGCGAGCAGCGCCTGTTCGGCCTCGGTCAATAACGACCGGTCAGGATCCAGGCCGGCGGTGTGGGAAAGCACGTGGCGGAAGGTGATGGGCCGGGCCGGGGGCACTCTGCGTGTTCCGTAGGTATCCCGAACCAGTACTTCCTTGTCCGACAACTCCGGTATCCAGTCGGTAATGGGATCCGTCAGCAAGAAATGCCCTTCTTCATACAGCATCATCAATGCCACCGACACCACCGGCTTGGTCATGGACATAATGAAGAAGATATCGTCTTCACTCATTGGCTCGTTGGTCGCCTTGTCCTGCCAGCCCTGGGCCTGCAGGTGAACCACCTGTCCATCGCGGGCCACCAGCGTGACTGTTCCCGCCAGGAGGTTTTTGTCGATGAATCGCTGCATGGTCTGGGGCAGGCGTTCCAGTCGATCGCTGGAGAGGCCGACTTTCTCTGGATCTGCCGTGGGCAGACCATTGCCGAGGACCGCAGAGGTCCAGGCAAGTACCAGTGTGCACACCAGCAGTCTGCTAAGTGAAGCTGGTGCGGAGAAGAGGGGGCGAAGAAAAATCATGGTCAATTCCTTGTTGTTATCGTGCCATCCGGAATAAGAAGGCTGGTGGCTGAATCAGGGTGCGTGGAGACGCGTCGACGAGTCAAAGGTATAGCCGAAGCGGGCTGTTGTCCAGTTTCGTCATCATTGGGTCGTGCCTCAGTTTGAAACTTGTTCGGTGGTTGTGGGTGAGGGCGGGGTCCGACGCTGAGGAACGCAGACGCACGTCCCTGTGCGCTCGGCATCGGCATCCATGCCTTGGACGTCCTCAACGTCGGACCCCGCCCTCACTCTCGACCCACAACGTATTTGCAAATTGAGGCACCACACATCAATGTTGCACATCTGCGAGTTTGTTAGTTATTGCAAATCATTATCATTTGCATTAGCATTTACATCAAGCTGACAAGCCCTCGTCGCTAATCAACTCACAGGAAAGCAGCAAATGGATAAGAAATTCATGGGGATAGCCATTGCCAGTAACGTCGTGGCAGTCCTCTCCACTACCCTTCAGGCCCAACAGGACTCGATAGAAGAGATCTTCGTGACGGCCAGCCGTACCGAAAAATCCCTGAATACAATCCCTAACACCGTGACGGTCATCAACTCGGAAGAACTGGTCCGGCAGATCGCAATCAGTAATGACATGTCTGCCATTATCGGCAACCTGGTGCCCAGTTTTTCGCCGAGCCGCCAGAAACTGACGGGCTCCGGCGAAAGCCTGAGAGGGCGCAGTCCAATGTACATGGTCGATGGTGTACCCCAGTCCAATCCACTGCGGGATGGCGCCCGGGACGGACATACCATCGATCCGCTGATGCTGGAGCGAATCGAGATCATTCACGGCGCGAACGCCATTCATGGGCTCGGGGCATCGGGCGGAATTATCAATATGATAACGCGCCAGCCCGGGGATGATGTGCAGCAAAGCCTTCGTCTGGACTCGGTCGTTCAGGACGCCGATATCAATGAAAGTTTCGGCTATGGCGCCACTTATAATTTTTCCGGGCGAGTCAGTGAGCAGTTTGATCTGCTTGCCAGCCTGCGTTACCGGGAATCCGGTGTGGGCATCGACGGAAACGGTGATGTGGTCGGGTTCGATAATACCCAGGGCGACACCATGGACGCCACGACCCTGAACGGTTTCTTCAAGCTGGGCTATAACTGGAATGACCAGCGCCTGGAACTGACGCTCAATCACTATGACATCGAAGGCAACAATGACTGGTTGACCGTCAATGGTGATGTTGCCGCCGGCATGCCGACAACTGCCGTTGAAGATGACGTACCCGGCGATGCGCCGGCCAACGAAGTGACCATGTTGAGCGTCAACTACACTGACGAGGACATATTCGGTCACAGTCTGCACATTCATGCATTCAACCAGGAATTCACTGCCACTTACGGGGGCGGAATCTTCGGCACATTCCAGGATCCCCGGTTCGGTAACGACCTGTTCGACCAGTCCGCCAACAACTCTGACAAACAGGGCGTAAAAATCACCCTGGTCAAAGATGGCCTCGCCAGGCTGCCTGTCAGCCTGGTTTACGGAATCGATTTCTTCAGCGACGAGACTTTTCAGGAACTGGTTCAGACCGGCCGCAAGTGGGTGCCGGCCACGGACTACCTGAACTACGCGCCGTTTGCCCAGGCGGAAATCAATCCGGTCCAGGGGCTTGTTGTTACCGCTGGAATTCGCCACGAGGAATCCACGCTGGAGGTAAACGATTTTACAACCCTGGCCTCGTATAACGGCGGTCAGTTCGTGCAGGGTGGCGAACCGGACTTTTCCGCAACACTCTACAACGCAGGTGCCACTTATGCGATCAGCGATAACCTGCGGGTGTTCGGCAACTATTCTGAAAGCTTCTCCATGCCGGACGTGGGACGCGTATTGCGTGGTATCAATGAGCCCGGACTGACTGTGGAAAGCTTTCTGGATCTCCGGCCCATCCTCACCGACAACACGGAAGTGGGACTGGAGTACGACAACGACTGGTTCAACGCCCAGCTCAGCTACTACACGTCAGCATCCGATTTTGGGCAGCGCCTGCAACCTGACAGCGATGGCATATTCAGCGTCAGGCGGGAGCAAACCGAAATCGATGGCATCGAGTTTCGGGGTGAGTGGCAGGTTGCCGCCGACGATGTCCTGGCCATGCGCTATGCCTACACCGAAGGTGAATTTGACTCCGATGGCGACGGCAATGTGGACACCGACCTGGATGGAAGGAATATTTCCCCAAACCGTATCAACCTGAGCTGGGACCGGAGCTGGTCGAATACCCTGAGTTCCCGACTACAGGTCAACCATCTGTTCGACCGGGAATTCGAAAACAGCAGCGGCCTGGTGACCAGTGAGTTTGACGGCTATACAACTGTTGATGCCAGCGCTGATGTCCAGGTGCTGGACGGCACACTGAGTATCAGTGTTCAGAACCTGTTTGATGAGCAGTATTTCACCTACTACGCACAGACAGTGGGAGGCGACAACCGTTTCTTCTCCGGTTTCGGCCGAAGCATCAGCCTGGTTTATAACCTTACATTCTGATATCAGACCAGGGTAAGATAAAGTGCGTAAACTGTTTGTCAAGCTGCACAAATACTGCGGCCTGTTGCTGGGCCTGTTGCTCAGTATCACGGCCCTTTCCGGAAGCCTGCTGGTGTTCGACAGGGAACTGGACGAACTGTTGACACCTCAGGCTGTCGACTTCGAACCCACAGCCCGTCTGGCGTCATTCGATCTTGCCCTCGACAATGCGACACGGGAAGTAGGTAATGGGTCCGGCCCTACCAGGCTCATGTTAGGTCGCCATGATGGCGCACCCCACATTGTCCGGTTTCCCACCCCACCCGGTGAAGCGGGACCGATAGAAGCGCTGATTGATCCAGGCACTGCCGAGGTGCTGACTGTGCGACAGTGGGGCCGGACACCGGTGTCCTGGATCTATCACCTGCACCTGGCGTTTCTTGCCGGGGACACCGGCGAACTGGTGGTGGGACTGATGGGCTTTCTGATGCTGTTCTTCTGCCTGACCGGCCTGTATCTGTGGTGGCCACGCGGCGGGCGTTGGCGTCGCGCCTTTACCCTGCGGCATGATGCCGGCCGATACCGCCTGTTTTTCGATCTGCACAAACTGTCCGGTGTCTATCTTTTACCGGTATTTCTGCTGCTGGCGCTGACCGGGATGGAAATAGTCTGGCATGAGCCCGCGGAACGCCTGGTAGCCAGCGTGCTGCCAGTACGGGAATCACCGACGCCACGCTCGGCCATTGCCGCAGGCGAAAACATCAGCCCTATCAGCATGGACCGGGCCGCAGCTATCGGTCAGGCGGAATTTCCCGATTCCAAGCTGATGCGACTGTATGTGCCGCAGGATGACGCCGATCCCTGGCGGGTTACCTTCATTCATCCAGAAGAGCTCTGGACGGAGTTCGGAGCGGGGACCACGGTCTATCTTGATCAGTACAGTGGTGAAGTGCTCGATAGCTGGGATACGCGAAACCTGCCGGCGGGCAGCCTGCTGCTGGAATGGTCGTTTCCCCTGCACAACGGTGACGCGCTGGGGTTGCCGGGCCGGGTAGTGGTATTCCTGAGCGGACTGGTCGTACCGGTGTTGTTTGGCACCGGGGTTTATTTATGGTGGAGAAAACGCCGGCCGGTGATCTTTACCGGCCGCTCACACGTCAGGTAGCCGCCATCCTCTTCCCGCACAAGAATCCGCGCCGTTCCCGGAACCGGGCTGCCCGCCGGCAGATCATCTGGAACAGTTCATGAAGTTGGTCGATAGTCGGTGGCGCGTGAGACTCAGGGGTCGACAGGGAGGAACCCAGATTGTCGGAACTTCTGAGAATCAGGACGGTCATACCTATAACAACATACCTATAACAAATAGGTATTTCATTACTGAGAAGGACAGGAATAGTGGCCAAGACGAATGCAGCTTTCATGTCAGGAGTACCTGAGCTACTGGTATTGCGGATACTGGGGCGCCAGGAAATGTACGGTTACGAGTTAGTGAGGGCGATAAAGATGATATCCAACGATCGCATCGCGCTTGCGGAAGGTGTTGTCTACCCAACCCTGCATAGCCTGGAAGCCCGGGGATATTTGAAATCGAAGGAGCGTAGCGTAGGAGGGCGCTCACGTCTCTACTACCAGGCTACAGCAAAAGGAAGGAAAAGACTGGCTGTTCTGCAGAATGAATGGCAACGGGTCAGTGACGGTGTTGAAGCTGTTTCGAGACTGCAATGTCTGAATTGAACTGGAAGAATATCAGGTACCAGCTTCTTAAGGGTGGCATGGCACCAAAATACATTGATCGGACAATTCGCGAACTTAAGGAGCATGGTCTCGATCTGAAGAACAAGGCACTGGCGGACGGCGTACCCGAACGCGAAGCTGAGCTAAACGCCAGTATGGCTTTGGGAGATGAACAATCACTGGTAAACCAGTTCTTGAATAGGCCCGAACTGCGATCGTTTACCTCCCGATACCCAAAGATTTTTTATCTGATCGGGCCGACACTGGCCGCACTGGCATCTCTGGGGCTATTCGCATCATTGCTGTTCTACCTCGGCAGCACCAGAACCTGGTTCAGCACCATGTCGGCAGGTACTGATATAGCATTCCTGGATAAATTCCTTGTTGAAGGCCTGTTGTTTTTCAACTGCTATCTGATGGTTCCGTCCCTGGTCATCGCAACCGTTGTTTTTGCCAGGCAACGCATGGTAGCCCCGCTATGGCCGCTCCTGGGAATCATAACACTGACCGTACTCGGTTCCGGATGGGCCTATACCCTCAACTGGCCAACAGATGCTGTCAATGGCGCTTTGCATATCAACTGGGGCTATTCGTTCCTGCCAAGAAGTATCAGGGGTGATCATGACCTGCAGAATTATATGCAGATCGCCATAACGCTGTTGTTGGCAGCAGTGACCTGGCGCCTTTACGATCCTTGGAAAAATTTGAGGTCCAGCACGACTTGTTGACTGATCGACAAAACCCACGGGGGCTTCGGCCCCTTTTTTCTATACTCAGTCAGAAGTTCTTTGTTGAGTGTCCATGCGCACGCATAGGCTGCACTGGCTGGTGAGAGGCTGGTGAGAGGCTAGTGAGAGACGGGCGAGAGACGGGCGAGAAGAGGGTAAGAGTCGGGTAAGTCATTGTCACTGCATGTGCTCAACTCGTACGCCCGTCACGGGGATAGGCGACCACGACGAGACGTAGAGGACCGCCTGTGCCCAGCGCATTGAAGGGATAGCAAGTGATCAATGTCAGCGACTGCGGCGCCGGGGTGTACTGCGGACTGGTGATCGTATTTACAATCTGCAGCTGCTCGATAACGTAGCTGGTGGTGTTGCCATCCGCCGTCGTGAAGTGCAGTGTATCGCCCGACTCGATGTGCTCAAGAAACTGCAGATGGCTGTCGCGATGGCCGCCCAGAACATGGCTGTCACCCACGGTCACCAGGCCGGGTCCGAACGCCATGGCTTCGCCACTGTGACTGTCCAGTACCACCTGCCTCACGCCGAGCCGCGGAATGTCGAGCAGTGCGGCGGCGTGGGTGTCGGCCCAGGGCCAGGGCCTGATCGGCGCGTCGCTGGCCTGGCTGCGCTCCCAGGCCAGCTTCAGCAACACCTGGGCAAGCTGTGCCTTGGCCGACAGGTAGGCTGCCTGGCCGCCATAGGTGAGCGCCGACGCCAGCAGCAGCAGACTGCAGCCCAGCCTCAGCCAGTGTCGTCGCCGGGTGTTCATGGTTGCGCCAGCAGCCGATAGCGCAGTCGCAGGTAGCGCGCGTTGACTATCAGCAGCCCGACCACGCTCAGCAGGGCGAGCCACCACGCCAGGCCGACTCCCAGCGCACCCTGGGGCATGGGTACGGACACCGGGGCGTTGGCCACGAGGCCCGGCGGCAGCGGATTGGCGTTGGTGGGGCGCTGCAGGCCGGGCCAGCGCATGGTGTTGCCCGCCGGCATTGCGCTGGGGGCAACCTGCCGGGTCAGCATCCACTCTGGCGGCCGCGAAATCCGGTCTTCGATGGCAATGAAGCTGGTGTAGCGCGACATCAGCTGGTGCTCCAGCGCCAGTTGAATGATGTCCTGTTTCACGGTGGCTGCCAGTTCCGGCAATCCCGGTGCGACGGCACGCTCATGCTCGTACAGGCTTGCCAGTTTGCGGCGCGCCCACAGCTTGCTGATCGACGCTGCCGGGCGGCCCTGCTGCAGGTCCATCTGCTGGCTGAAGGCGCTGCCGTTCGCCATGCCGCGGATGGTCAGTGTATCGGGGCTGACACCGTCAAGCCTCGCGGTCAGTACCAGGGGCTCGCCGGCATACAGGTCCGGTGCCCGGCGGGGCAACACCTCCACCGGCTGGCCGTCGAAGTCCCACTGAATATCGGTGACTACAGGGTTCTCAAGCTTGTGGAACAGGTCGCTCATCCTGCGGTTGACCTCCGCCTGTGCGGAGATATAGGTGAAACTCCCGCGGCCCGCCTGGGCCGCCTTTTTCATGAAGAGACTGTTAGGCGCCGAGCCGATCCCCACTGTGAATACACGGCTGTCGCCCCGCCGGGATTCAATGAGGCCAAGCAGGGCAGCCTCGTTGCCCACGCTGCCATCGGTGATGAACACCACCTGCCGCACAAAGCCTTCGGGCGCCGCAGTGGACAGCGCAAATTGCAGCGCGGGCGCCATGTTGGTGCCGCCGCCGGCATCCAGGGCCTGCACGAAACGACTGGCCTGGTCGATATTGGCGGTACTGGCGGACACGGCCGCCGGCCACAGGGCGCTGAACGTGTTGTTGAATTCGATTACGTTGAAGCGGTCACGGGGTGACAGCCGACCCAGCCCGTCCAACAGTGCCTCCCTGGCCTGGGCGATGGCAACACCGCCCATGGAACCGGAGGTATCGATGATGTACACGGCCTCCCGCGGCAGCGACTGGTACTCACCCAGTTGCTGCGGCGGCATCAGCATCAGCAGCAGATAGTCCTGCCCTTCGACCTGCTCCTGGAACAGCGCGGCCACCGGTGCGCGGCCGGTGCGGGGCGTCCACTGCAGCTCGACATCGCGGGTCAGCGCCGCGCCCGGCCCAAGAGTCAGTTCATACACGCCGTTGCTTTCGGCCACCGTGGCCTCGTGATAGAGACTCTCGACCTCTGTCAGGGATACACCGGCATCGATGGTGGCGGTCAGCGTCAACGGGGCGGCGAGTGAGGTGGGCACCATGGGCGGGCTGATCAGGTGAGCGTCCGGCACCTCGTCGGTTGGCAGCGCCCAGCCGCTGGACTGCGTGGCCGGCGCCTGGAAATCGGTATGCCGGTAATTGGCGAACGCGTTACCCGGGATATAGCGTGGCGTGATCGTGGTGGGCAGGCGCAGGCTGAAACGCCCCTGGTCATAGCGCAGTGTTTCCACGTAGCGCAGCTCCACCATGATGAACTCGCCCGGCGCGATATTCGCCACCCGGTTGGTGAACAGGTTGGTGCGCTGCTGGGTAACCAGACTGGCTTTCCGGCCTTCAGCCTTGGCTTGTGCATACCGCCGTTCTGCTTCCTGCTTCTCGCGAACCTCGCCGATGATGACCCGTTCGCCGATCTTCATGGCCATGTAGTCCACAGCGCTGTCTGGCGAGAGCGGAAACACGTATTCGCCCTCCACCCATTCGCTGTGCAGGTTCTGGAACGTCTGGCGGATTGTGACCCGGGCAATCATGCCGCTCACGCGCACATCGATACCAGTGTCTTTCAACAGGGCAGGATCGACGGCGCCGGAAGCACCAATCAGATGTAACTCGCCGCTGGTCACATCGTCACCGTTGGCCAGCAGGGAGCCAGGTATGGCGATCAGCAGCAGAAAAATGAACGGGGCGTAGAAAGTACAGGGAGGCAACAGGTGGCGCAGATTGATCATGGCGGGTTTCGTTCCTTGTAGTGTCCGGTAAGGTTGCGCGCGTGGACTGGTCCACACTGCGAACTTTAACGAGACAACAAGGCGTCAATTGGCAATCGTCGAGGCAATGCGCCGATGAAATATGGCAGAAAGGAGTCTGTGGGCTGGGGCCTGGTCGATGCACGGGGCGGCGGTGTCCTGCCGGCACTGCAGCCGCAGTAACAGGCTGCCCTGATAGACTGTACTGAATGATCAGTCTTGCAAATGAGCAGATTCCAGTGGACCCCATGACCACTTTCCTGTTTTAATCAAAGAGATAGGGGCGCAAGCTACGCTCAGCCGCAATAGCCGTGGGATGGACCTGTCCGGCTATTCCAAAACCAGAATCTTAATCAAGATCTTAACCAACAGCAGAGTAACCACGTGAACGCCCGATACCTGATGCAATACGCCGTGCTCCTGCTGATTCCCGGTCTGGTCTCCGCGGCGGACAGCTACAACGCCCCAAGAACAGAATGGGGGCTGCCGGATCTGCAGGGCGTCTGGAATTTTTCTTCAGACACACCGATGCTGCGACCTGCACAGTACGGGTCCAGGCAGTATTTGACCGACGAGGAGATAGCGCAGCTACAGGCCAGATCGGCGGCCAGCGATGCGGCTTCTGACGCGGCGATACCGGGCACCGGGGTTGATGAAGCCTATAATGACTTCTGGATTGAAAGTGCGGGTCTCGGCAGAGGCCGGCTCACCTCACACATCATTTATCCGGAAAACGGCAGGTTGCCTTCGCTGCAGGAAACTGCGTTGCGGAATGAACCCGGCAGGCCACCGGCCCGACCGGTTCGCAACGCTATCGGGGCAAATTTTGGTACGGACGGGCCAGAAGACCGCCCGCTGTCTGACCGCTGCCTGGTAGGCTTCAATGCCGGCCCGCCGGTGACCCCCAGTTTCTACAACAACAACCTGCAGATCATTCAGAACAAAGACCACGTGGTGATCATCACGGAGATGGTCCATGATGCCCGAATCGTGCCTCTTGATGATCGGCCTTTTGCCCCGTGGGAACTGGGCTTCTGGTCCGGTGACTCCCGCGGCTATTGGGATGGTGAGTCCCTGGTGGTGGAAACCCGCAACTTCAACGGTCTCACTAATTCATTCTTGGCGCTGGGAAGTTCCGAGAACAAGCACCTGACCGAGAAATTTACCCGGGTCGCTGACGACCGGATTGACTACGAATTCACCATCGACGATCCAGCAACCTTTACTGACAGGATTGTCGGCCTGATTCCCCTGTTCAAGGTGGCGGGGCAGGTCTATGAATATGCCTGCCATGAAGGTAACTATGGCATGGTTAACATCCTGCGCGGCGCGCGGGTTCAGGAACAACTGGAAGCACACTAGACGCTGAACAAGAGACGCTCACTGAACGCTCATTAAAGGAGAGAACATTGAAGAAATTAGCCTTTTTCAGAATTGCACTGCTGGCAACAGCACTGATGCCCCTGCTGGGCATTGCCGCTGAGCGGGTGGGCGATTTTTCCCTGCTGGACGAGCAGGGCTATCACCACAGCATGAGCTGGTACGACGATCACGCGGCCATCGCCCTGCTGGTGCATGCCAGTGACAGTGCGGCAACCGAGTCCTCCGTGCCGGCCTTTGAGGCGCTGCGCGCCGAGTATGAGGCCCGGGGCATCGAGTTCATGATGATCAATCCCATGGGCAGGTACAACCGCGAAGCGGTGCGTGAGCAGGTTGTTGGCTGGGGTATTGAGGGCATACCGGTGCTGATGGACGATGCCCGGGTTGTTTCCCAGGCACTGGGCATCGAACGGACCGGCGAAGTCCTGCTTTATGATCCCAAATCCTTTGAGGTGCAATACCGCGGCAGTGTCGAGGGCGCCAGGGCAGCAATAGACGACATACTGACCGGCAACGAAGTCAGTACCCCGCTGCTGGCAACCAGCGGCGCGCCGGTCAATTACCCGACGCAACCGGTAGTGTCCTATGCCAGGGATGTGGCGCCGGTGCTGGCCGAACAATGTGCCAGCTGTCATCGGGAAGGGGGAGTGGCGCCATTTGCCATGGACAGCCATACCATGGTCCAGGGCTGGTCACCGATGATTCGCGAAGTCCTGATGACCCGTCGTATGCCCCCGGGGCAGATCGATGGGCATATCGGCGAATTCATCAATGATCGCCTGGTGGACGACCAGGACGTTCGCAATATTATCGCCTGGGTAGAAGCCGGTGCGCCGCGAGATGGCGACAGCGATCCACTCACCGAACTGACCTGGCCGGAGACCAGGTGGGCGTTCGGCGAGCCTGACCTGATACTCGACATTCCCGCCACCACCGTGCCGGCCACCGGTAACGGCGTGTTCACCAACGTGGAAGTGGTCTTCGACATGCCGGAAGACCGCTGGCTGAAAGCCAGTCAGATCATTGCCGGCGATCGCTCTGTTCTTCACCATACGGTAAACCGGCTGGACTTCCCGGGTGAGGAAGGCCGTGGTTTTCTCGGTGGCGATCCGAATCCTGACAAAGCCAGTATCACGGCCTACGTACCCGGTGGCACACCGCGGGCCATGCCGGAAAATACCGGTGGCCTGGTCAAGGCCGGTTCGGTGTTGCACCTGAATATGCACTACACGCCCAACGGTCGGGAAACCACTGACAACAGCAAAGTAGGTGTCTGGTGGTACGCTAAGGACGAAGTACCCGAAGAGCGGATGAACGGCCAGTGCGCCTGTATTTTTCCGTTCAACTGGACCACCATTCCGCCCTATGACCCGAATTTCGAACAGACCCGGAGCATCACTATTCCCAGGGATGCGCACATGCACAGCTTTCTGCCGCACATGCATTTCCGTGGCAAGTACATGCGCTTCTATGCGGATTATCCCGATGGCCGTCGCGAGGAGCTGATCAATATCGCCAGGTACAACTACAACTGGCAGCTCAGTTATACCTACGAGGAACCGAAATTTATCCCGGCGGGCACTGTCATCACTGCGGTGGGTGCCTTCGATAACTCACCCCAGAACCCCGCCAACCCGGATCCGTCCCGGGCCGTGGACTGGGGCAACGAAAGCTGGGATGAAATGTTCTTTGGCGCCATGCAATACAAGTACGTCGACCAGTAGACTGCTCTGCGCCCTGCAAAAAAGCCCGGTCTCTGACCGGGCTTTTTTATTTCTGGATACCTTGTTATCCCGCAGTATCAAGCGCTCTACGGTGCGCCGAGCTGTGGCCCTGGGTGGAGTGTTCCGGGCAGGGGTCGATGCCTGTCAGTACCGATAACGTTCAGGATCGTTCACTTTCCCACTTTGACATGGTTCAGCCTTACTCCCTGGACCTGCTCCCCACCGGACTCTGGACAAAACAATTCCCGGGGTAGGTGTTGTTTAGGCGGGCGGGTGCCGCGTTGACTCGCAATAGTTTTTGCCCTGGTCCGAATTTTTCCTTGACCATCGGCAGCTTTTCACAACCGTCTTCGAATCGCGAGATAGTCAGTTCCGACGATTCTTCCGCATCCCGATAAAGATCGCGCAAGCTGACAGAAACAGCTTCTTTCCAACCTTTTCGCTTACCAGTTGAAGTGCTCTTTTTCCGTTCTCTTCGGACACTCTGTTTAGCATACGCTCAAGAAAGCCAACTTATCTTCAACTTCAGCCCATTGAACATCGGCTCGCACTTGCGCCAATATTTCAAGGTCCAGTTCCTCGACAGGAGTAGCATCAGGATAGTTGCAGCCTGTCAGGCTGTTTTTAACTTGTGAAAATTCCCACTGATTGCATTTTATATAGATCCTTCCATTACGCAGCAATCATACAGATTGATCGGCAACGGCCGGGTCGGCGCTTTAATGGAAAGAAGGTTGAAAGTGAATCAATCGAACTTGCACTTCAACCGATAGGTCGGGTCGGGCGCGCCAGTGGTGAAGACCCCGGCGCCGATTGAGAGTCCCGGATCAGCGCGCGGCGCGCTGGCGATCCGGTGATTCGAGATCCAGGGTGAAGGATACCGGGATCGACTGCGGAAGGTAGCAGATTGCGTCATCACAGGCCTGATACTGCAGCGTGCCGCTCAACGTCAGGGCGTCCAGCTCGGCCATGGCCGCTTCTGCGTCCTCCGATGCATCCATGACGACTTCCTGCAACAGCGTAAAGCGCTCCTGGTAGACCGGGACATACTCGTCCAGGGGCTCGAAATGGTAAATTTCCGACGGCGGATAGGCTACCGGTTCGAAGCGTGCCAACGGTGTGGGCTCGAGGTCGAAGCCGATCACCCGGTAGCCATTCTGCTCCGCGCCGGGGGCATAGACGTGCATGTTGTCCGCCGGCTCCACTTCCAGGGCAAGGGAAAAGCGACTGCCCACCGTCACCGTCGAGTTGCTCGGATAGGCGGTGAACCGCAGGTGTGCCGTCGATCCTTCCACCGCGGCAATCGGAGACACGCCCACGCCCAGCTTCAGCATGACATTGGTGGTGGTATTGCGCTCGCGGTAAAACTCTTCGAAGAATCGCGACGTTACCCTGCCCTGACGATCGACCATAAAGGTGCCTGGATAGGGTGTGCCGACGATCAGTCGGCTGGCGCCGAATACGGACACATAGCGCGCGACGTCTGCCTGCACGGCGGGGTCATCCGCGGCCGGGCCCAGACCTTCTTCCGCCACCGTATTGAAGATGCCGTAGGTGGTGATCACCGATGCATCGTCGTCGGATAGCAGGGGGAAGGTTATGCCGCGACGTCCGGCGAAATCGGCCAGCACGGCCTCGGAATCATAGCTGATCGCCGCTACCCCGATACCCTGTTGCGCGAGTTGTTCCAGCTGCCCTTGCAACTCCACGAGTTGCGCCTTGCAGTAGGGTCACCAGTCGGCGGAGCGATGAAACAGCAGCATCGCGCCGTTGGGGCCCATGATGTCTTCGAGGGTATGGTACTGACCGAACTGGTCAGGCAGGCGGAAATCCGGCACCGTCGCGCCCACCTGGGGACCCAGGGCGGCAACTTCAATCGACTGGCGATCGCCGGACTGGGCCAGGGTTGCACCGGCGAGGGCGACCATCGCCAGACCGGCTAACAGGTTGCGCAGCGTGGATTTCATGATGCCGAGACTAGCACGGAAAGGTCAGGGACACCAACGGATTAGTAGCTGAACTCAGGGGCGGGAGCGGGAATGCGCCCGGGGCCGGCAGACAATCGGCGTCCCCCGGGACATTAAGGCTTGTGGCGCCTTCGCGGCTGACATAAGATCACGGGCTTCAGTGAAATCCGCCACAGCGACGTCCCGGTCCGCTGCCAGATCCGACGAAGAAAATCCGATCATGAACAGAACTCAACACCACTATGCCAGAGCCGTCATTTATGCCGGAGACGTCTTTTCCAGGATCGTTACCAGCAGGGTCGTTGTTACCAGGGGGCTGAAGCGCCTGTTGCTGGCCTTGCTTATCGCCGGCGGTTCCCCGACTGGCCACGCTGCCACGGTGGTCGATGTGCAGACGGTGTTCGGCGCGTTCACGCTGGAACTCTATGAACAGCACGCCCCGCAGACCGTGTCCCGCTTTCTTGAAAACGTGGATAACCGTGTCTACAACCTTACCATGGTGCATTGGGCCGGCAGCGGCATGTTGCGAGGGGGGCTTTTCGGTTTCGATACCTGCGCCGAAGGGCCAATCGAGGTGGCGCCCGGTGTCCGGCATGAGCCCGAGGACACGGGCTTGAACAACGATTTCGGTACCCTCGCCATGCGTCGCGACCCGCAGAACCCGGATCTACTCAGTAATGAATGGCAGTTGAATCTGGCCAGCGGTGTCGAGGATGACGGCGCGGATTCGGCACCGGTGGTGTTCGGTAAGATCATCAGCGGCAAAAGCGTTACTGACGCCATCCACTTCGTGCCCCGGGTCTCGCTGGGCCAGGCGCTGCCTTTCATTCCACTTATCAATTACAACTTCGATTTCGGCCTGTACAGTTGCAGCCTGATCAGCCGTGAAAATATCGTCTTCGTGACCATGCAGAGTCGCGAGGTGGTCAATACCTACGACGGGGGCTCGGACCGGATTCATGTCCAGGTGGATGCCGGAGAGGCCGGCTACCTGGGAGTTTCGTTCCAGGTCGAGTCGGTACAGGATGGCACCATCCGGGCTCTTCCGGAATCGCTCGTCGAACTCGAAACCGCCACCGACGGGATGGCCAGCTACGATCCCGACACCGGCGAACTGGTATTGCCGGAACTTGCCATCGGCGATGACGTCCCCTATGTCGACGTGGTCCTGCTGTTGACCGATCCGGAAAACCTGGTCTTTACCCTGCAGTCCGTGGAGACTCCCTGACAAGCCGCGCAGTCTGCGCAGTTTGCCGCACCGCGTCTGACGCCGCTATCCATAAACTGCCCGGCGCCGAGGGTCCCGGGTGGGACATGAACCGGGATGCCCTGCAGTTTTATAGACCATAGATCTCGCTGGAATGCATCTACTCCTCTTCGCCGGTCAGATTCGGCTTCCTGCCCGCGCGTAATTGCGCTTCGATGACAGCATTCAACTCTCGCGCTTTGCTGACATACTCGGGGACGGTGTGGATCGGCACGTTTGGCACGTAAACGTCCGCTATCTCCCGCATGTCCCGGGCATCGGTTGCGCGATACTCCTCGATGAATTCGGCGGCCTCGTCGAAGAGCATGCGCGGCTCCAGTTCCAGGCCGACCAGGAACAACATCATCACCACGCCGAACTCGGCGAAATGCTGGATGGATATGACGTCCACGTGCAGGGCAGAAAGAATCGGGCTGATGGCAATACCTGCCAGCAGGTATCCCAGCACTGAGCCAAGCTTGAGCCTGGATGCGATGGGAACAGCGAAAACACCGGCAATGAGGAAAATGAATGCCAGCAGCAGAAAATCGGTCACGGTGGGTTACTCTCGTAAACTGGTCTGGGATAAAGCGTCGATGCAGAGCATAGCAGAGAGTTGCAAATTACCATTATGTTGGCGGGTCTGCATTTTTTCGGGCAAATCCCCCGCAGGGCATTCGCAATAGCGGCTCGATTGGCGCGGTAATATCTGGCGGGCGATGCGTCAGCCGACAGAATCTCGATGATACGTTTCTCGCCGTGGAGCAGGCCATGGAAGGCTGTGACCCGGTCTGTCACACAGGGCAAGGCCTTTTCCCTTAGTGACGCGCCGATAGTACCGGGCAGTTATCGGTCAGGATTCGCTTCGTAGTCCAGCACCGCGTCAAACAAGGGGTCGTAACCCTGAAAGTAATGTGCCGAAAGTACGGGTACGGCGAGGAGCGGCGTCGTCCAGCGTAAGGCATTTCCCGGATCGTCTTCATGAAAGACTGACGACACCGTGAGCTGCAACTGGCTGTTAGGCAGGGTAAATTCCCGCGCATCGCCAAAGTGATTGGGCGCGCCACCAGTGGGTTCTCCCACGAACAGGACGCCGGTTGCAGTCAGACGTGAAACCAGCTTTTGTGTCGCCGAATAGGTACGCCTGCCGATAGTCACATAGAACCGGCCACGCGCGCGCTGCGGGGCGCGCTGGATCCAGTCCAACACGGCGGCGTTAAAGTAGTCGTTGCCGCCGCCGTTGTAGCGCATATCCAGAATGACACGGTCGGCGTTTATCGCCGCCGGGTCGCTGGCCAGGGCACCAAAGTAATCGGCAATGCTGACCTCCTCGGCATTGCCCACCCTGTTGTATTGCACATACAGGGTATTGCTTTCCTCCCGCAGCGTGTGCCAGTAGTTACGCGACAGGTTCCGTCGTGTAATCGGCAGCTGCTCCAGGCTCAGGGCGAATTCCCAGCCGGCGTCGCCATCAAACGGGATAGGCGACAAGGCCAGGAAGGATTCGGAGCCATCCTGCGCTACCAGTGCATAACGGGCAGTCGTCCGCGTCTGCGTCACGCCTGTGCCATGCAGTATCTCCGGCAGAACCAGCCGTTCCGGTACCCGGTTACGCAGTGTCATGTTATTGTCGTGCGGGGTCGCAGTGGCCACGCGACGGAAGGCTTCCTCGGAAGGTACGTCGTCGATGGCAATGAGGCGGGATCCGAGGTGCTGAGCCAGGGTCCCAGTCGAACGGATCACGTACAGCCCGTCATCGAAATCGTAGAACACCAGCGGATACTGCCCGGAAAGAAACTGGAAACCCCCGCGTATCGCCGTATGGCCATCTTCCAGGGAGGCGGCTATCCGGGCCATCTCGACTAGCCCCTCATGACCCTCCAACGCTGGAATGCGCACTGCCAGTTCTTCCACGCTGGCGGTAAATAGCTGTTCGTCGATACGGTAAAACGGATCGGGGTGGTAGCGCCGGATTGTCTGATCCAGAAACGCCAGGTCCTCGCGCCACTGGCTCTCCGTCAGCGATTGCGCGGCGACGCCCGACTAAAACAGGGGCAGGACACCCAGTATGCAGGCAAAGCGCCAGGTCTTCATGGGTTATTATCCTGATCGGTATCCCCGGTACGGGGGTGAAGGCGGGCAGCAATGCCACGCTCCGACAAGGCATTGAGTCCGCTTGCCCGGTTTTCGATGCTCATGCCCTTCAGCTCACCCGTTTCAGCCAGGCCACGATACTGTCGTGCACCACCTGTTGCACCGGCGCCTTCGTGCCCTCCCGCAGATTACGGTAGGCGGTCTGAAAGTCCGCCGCTTCCCGCCAGTAGTGATCGGTATCGAGTCGTACCAGGGAAACCGGCACCTCTCGTTGGACCAGCGCCGCCTCAATGATCTGCTGGTCTTCCTCGGTGGCAATGTAGTCGCCGCGACCCCACAGTAGCAGCGTCGGGACCGAGACCGACTCCCAGAGGGTCATTATATTCGTGACTGCCAGTTCCTGTACAAACGAGTAATGGCGGCCGAACAGCAACTGCCCTGATTCGTCATACGCGAGGGCAGACTGCAGGGAAGCCGTTTGCGGGTCGTTCTGGAATGATGTAAATACTTTACTCCAAACAATTACCGTAGTATCGGCTGTAGAGAAGCCGCTAGCCAACCCACCGGAAGTGTCTCGCCTTTTTACTCAGGATGTCCTGGATAGCTCCGCTGGCTCCGCCACTACCCCTGAGGAACTGGCCAATATTCTGGGCTGTCAATGGACCTACAATATCGTGACTACCAATCCCGGCGTCGGCTCAATTAGCCAGGTTTTCTGGGATCATGAGTGTAATTCGATTATTGCTTTTATTGACCAGGATTCAGGGTTGGTCAACGGCATGACACTTGACTATCGCCGCACAGGCTGCGGATTCTGATTTAGTTGGATTGTTCACTGTACCAGTCTGGGTAACTCAGGTAGTCAGAACCAGGTCATTTGCATCGCCCTGGTTCTGATGTCCCATGTTGATCCATGTTAAGCGCCCGATGATTCCAGGTCATATGAGTTCCGCTCAGAGCTTACGCCCCAGCTTTTTCTCTGCCAGCCTGCGTTCCCAGTTAGGGCTCATGAAACTGATTACTTCGAAGGCCATGAGCCCCTGCACGATCAGTGCCACGCCCAGCCCGCCGAAGATGATGTAGACGATGGGTTCGCCGCGGAATACGAACAGGAACACCGCGGCGAGAACCACGTAAGTGACAAGGAATTCATAGAATTCCTTCATGCGCCTGGCGTATTGCAATGCAACCTGTTCGTCGGGTTTGAGATTGGTGTCGTTATCCACTTCGGTGTCCTCCGGCTTCAATGTTGAAAGTTCAACCTCGAACACCGCTGCCAGCGCCTTGTAAGTCTCGAGGCTCGCCCGATGGCCATGCTCCAACCGCTGGATAGTGCGGGTAGTCACGCCCGCCATCTCCGCGAGCTGGGCCTGGGACCAGCCTCTTTTCAAACGCAGCTTTCTGATAATCATGCCTGCACCCTGTGTGTTCGAGGAGTGGCCATTGTGGCCTTCGAGGAGGACATCGAACACGAAACTACCACGAAATGACGCCGAAACCGAGCCGACAGTGCCCGAATATCAAAGGCTTAGCGTGTTGACGATAATTCCTGTGACAGGAATCTGGATGCAGCTCCGCTGCCTGAGTCTCGTGCCGGCGGGTATAGAGGCGGGAGTTCCCTAATCTCTGGGACAATCGAAGTAATTGATCAGGCTGGAAACTGCAAACTATGGTGCGCCAGGAAAGATAGGCTTCAATTTCAAGTGGGCGGGAAATGCTCGATCTTCGGGCGCCTCGCCGAGCACGACGTCGGAGCCGCCTCGCGGCTGTCGAACTCCCGCTCAACCACTTCGTAGCCAGCTAACCAGTATTTAAAACTCCCCTTCTAATCAATGGGCCAAGTGCATGATATGCCCCGTTGATTGTGGCTTACACGATCGTTAACAGTCTGATTTAAGGGCGTTAAATCGAGTCCTTTCGGATAGCTGAAAGTGTCTGATCGGGCGCCAGGGCGTGTCAGCTCCATGGTCCTCCGGACCAGAATATTAAAATAATACGATTATAAATTATCGATATACGATAAATGATGGCTTATAGTTAGTTTACTTGTTCGAACCGGGAGGAAGTCATGGACAACACAATTAAGATTCGAAACATAAGTCAACTAATGCAATACAGCTGTTTGGCTTTAGCATTTTTGATAATCGGCTTTCAGCTGTATTTCTTTGTCATAATCAGGATTAATCCTGATCTGATCATGCCAGTAATCGTTGATAAACGAAACGCGATCGCGATTGCTGAAGCTGGGCCTGAGACTTATGCGCTCGCAGGACTGCTTTACATGCTTCCGTCGCTGCTACGTAGCTATGGCATTTGGCACCTTAGCCGCATGTTCAAGCTTTTCAAGGAAGGTACTTACTTCTCAGATCAAAGCATATCTCACCTGTTGTGGTTTTCATTGATAGGCTTTGTGACTCAACTTCTGGCCTCACAGCTTCAGAGTCTCGCAGGTGCCATTGCTCGAATAGGATCAGAATCCAATTTCCTCAATATTTCGATCACGATTGATCAGCAAGGAATCGTGCAATTACTAGCATGGGGAACATTTTTGGCTATTGCCTGGATATTGCGAGAAGGGATTCGAATAGTCAATGAGAACGCGGAGTTTGTTTGATCCATGGCTATCAATGTGAAGTTAGACGAGATGCTGGCCCGTCGTAAAAAACGCTCGAAGGAACTGGCAGAATACGTTGGAATAACAGAGCAGAACATTTCGCTGATCAAGACTGGTCGCGTGAAGGGAATACGCTTCAATACACTTGAAAAGATGTGTGAATTTTTACAATGCCAGCCGGGAGACTTGCTGGAATTCATTCCAGAAAACTAGTATCAAGCTCGAAGCTTGGAGCTCTAATTTCGAAATAGTACTGTAATTGAGATACGTGAATTCAACCCACCCGTTGCACTAGCGAGTTGAATCCGCGATAGTTAGTATTGGCGTTTGTCCCACACACGCTACAGGCGAAATAATTTAAGTTCTCGATTTCATTCAGTGGCTGTGCGGATATGGCTGGTCTGGGGGGGATTCTGGTTAAGCAACAATAAACCACCTGTTGGACTGAATCAGAATCTGAGGGCGATCGGAATGTTCAACAGGCATCGATGCGGAAAATCCCGTTTCTGATCACCTGTGCTTTTCGACCGTGAAATTTCCTCCACTACGCTGATAGCACGGCAAGTGTAAAGATTACAGTGCGCTTGAAAGGTTTACCCGTAAGCTCCGGTAAAAATCAGTCCCCGGTATTCCCTGTTGCGGCAGGATTGCGCGGAATCACCTTGCAACATTAGAATGGTAACGTACAAATTGGCATTGTGCTTCTCCAGGGCCAGAAGTTCTTCCATATAGGTAGAAGCGCTTTGGTGCTGGGCGGTGAGCAACCTGAATTGGCTATGCCCTGCCTGGATTTGTGTGCACTGCGCCCACCTTATTTGTTGCCGCGCAGAATATTCCTTATTCTGACTGACCAGTCCCCAATTTGACGAGACGATAGTCGGGAGCGAAGTGCCTTTAGCGCTTGTAGCTCCAGTAACTGTGGTCATTTTTTCTCGATAGTTGGCCAGTTGGCATCTGCGCGCTGAATAAAACTTTCCAGGTCAGAGGTGAATTCATTATTGGTGCGCCGGTTGTAATTCAAATAGAGCTTGCCGTCGTGAATTGTCCATAATTCCGGATCCGCCGATGCTGTGTCACCGTTGGCCACCGCAAAAGCGCAATAACCACCGTACTGCGGTGCATAAGCGTCCGGGTCTGCTCTGAACATGTTCAGGTGTTCCTGTGAGGAAAACTTCCATTCGGCACCCATGTACTCGTAGGTGAATTCATCGCGGCCCTCCACCGGTTCCCCCTGAGTGAAATAAGCAACGGCATCATAGCCTTTGATCGCTTCGTTACTGAAAAACCCGGTATAGATCGGATCCACTGCCGCCTGCGCCGGCAGTGTGAATACCAGCAGTAACAATGCCAAGGCGGGGAAAGGTCGCGGATATCCTGTAACCGCTGTTGCAATGACGTTACTCAGAAGTCGCATGGTTCTGTCCTGATTTGCACTGTGTGTAGGGCCATTAGACCTTGTGTGGAAGAAAAACTTTCAGAGGTAGACTGGGGACACTCAGCCCTCGGAGCCAACAATACTCTGCTTCCAGTACATCCGGGTCCAGCAGGGTACCTTTCCGGGTATAGAGACAGTAACTATCACATACGAAACCCGACTTAGTGGTTTAGCAGGCCATTGGCAAACTATTGTGCTTGTCAATACTTCGTTGAAGACTATCTCAAGTTGCTCATTTACACGGGCTAAACTGCGCTTTCTCGACAGTTTTCGCCTCGTCTTGGCTGTGCTAATGACGTACTTCAACAGTCTGTTAGTCTGCGGCCCCTGCGGGCATTGGATTTGTAAGGAGCCAATAGTAGAGGTCCCCAAGAAAGAAAACTGGTTTGTGCTGGTAACTTCTTTCGAATTTTCCTGAAGATCGAATCGTGACCGATAGGTACACCGGCAGCTCCGCAGATAAGTAAACGCGATATCGATGTCACTGTTCTAGGTGTCCGGACTCGCATGAATGGTGCTGACTACCGTTGTGGAAAAGTCCGCCGGCACCAACGGCATATCCCTGCTGGCGACGGTGTCGGGCGACGTGCTCTGGCAATTCGGATCCGATGTCGGCGTTCCGCGCGCGCTGGCTGCTGTCTCAACAAAAATGAAAAAAAAAGAACCTAAACTCTTTAGATTCTTTAGTTGCGGTTCGTGGGTAATGGAACGAATGTATCCTTCGCTCCAGAAATACTACCCTTAACTTCGAGTCAAACCCTCTGTTACTCAGCGTCGCGGACAGGATCTGCCCCCTTGACTTCGGAAGGTTCAGCGCTGACGTCCAGGAATTCGCGTACCGACAGATACAGCCCGGTAATCATCAGAGTAAAAACAACCATGGCAATGTAAAACAACATCATAGAAGTCACTATTTCTTACCTCCTAACGCCATGAGTTTGAAGTAAATTCCGAAACTCAGGATTGAAGGTACCCACACCGCGGTGAATAGTCCCTCTTCATGCTGGCCTGAGAACCAGAGGTAGCCAGAAACCAAGAAAGAAATGGCTACTGCTAAAAGAATAAAAAAGTCCGATCGTCTAAACATACGTCTTCTCCTGTTAATCGTCGTGATAACCAATGGCGCAAAGCAAACAACCTGCGATGCCGATACTCGCAAGAGTTCGTAGTCCGGAATGACCTGATACGGCGAAGGATTTAAGTTCAGCTATGTTGAGCAGCACACAGGCGAAAAGTATTATCGAGAGACCTAAAAGCCCGACTCCGATGAAGACACAGGCTGCACAAATCCTACTAAGTTTTTCAGTTTCCAGGCTTATCATACTGATCCAGTCAGTTGCAGTGCTGAGTGGGATACGCCGCTCCCCCAAAAACAGATCTAAAATTGAAGAATCGGTTTCTGGCAAGCGAATTATCTGGAGCTGAGCAGATCGTATTAAGGCAACGGTAAACGACACTATGAAAAGTAAATGTGAGCAAGGCAGGGAGGTAGTCGGTGGACTTCTGCTGTACGTGGTCTGAAAGGTATCGGCCTTCGGTTTCCAGGGTCGGGATATTCTGGTCATGGGCGAAGAAGGCGAAATTGGGATTCGATGCGCATGAACCTGAAGAAAATTTGATTCTTTGACGGCCAAAAATTTACCTGCTTCCAGTTCCGGCAGACTGAATATCACATTATCGGCCCGAGGCCCTGACCGGCTTGGCTGGTCGGCGTGGCGAGATTTTACATTGCCACAACGCCGGGTGTTCAGTGAATCGCAGTTTCAAGCAATGATCCAGGCTCGACTATCCTGACGCAGGTTAAAGCATGTCCAAAGTGGTTCACATTCAGATAAAACAGGGGTAAAGTCAGGGGAGCTGATTACGTGAGCAGCAACGGCAGCTTATTAAAAACCCGCTATCCTCAATAAGAAAAAAAAAGGAAAACCACTATGGCAATCAATGTATTCCGCTATAAGAGACTCGTACCCTTGCTGGCTGGCTTGCTCCTGGTAAGTGGGATTGCCCAGGCACAGGATGAGCCGGAGTGGACTTGTTACCAATCGTTTGCGCCGGGGGATTTAGAAAACCTGCTTGCAACTGCGTTCGGAGGCCAGGGCGACGACGATCTTACTGAAGCAGTCGACATTCTTACGGAAGAGGAGTTCCGGCAAGCAATCGATTTTATCGCAGGTTCCTGTTACTTCGAATATAAAGCCCTCATTCATTCGGCGGTCGGCGGCGGAATCGTTCCGGAAGTAAGTTCCAACTTGCATATCTATGATGGTGACGAGCCGGTAGTCAGGACCGAATTCGAAGGAGGAAGCGGTCTTGCGGCCCTGTACTACGTGAATTCGCAAACTCTTTTTGCGGAAGGCGGGTCCTATGGCGATACACCAGTCCCGGTCGGAAGCCTGTCGGATTATAGTGATTTTATTGAAAATGGGATACTTGATCCTGGTGCTGGCGCGGCCTACGCTGTTCCTTACCTGCCTGACGGTCTGTACACACAGTCCAGTGTACGATTTTTCGATGATATGGCGATGGCGCTTGATCAGGAATTACAGATAGAGGAGACCATCGGAACGGTCATACCTGGCGAGGAAGCGAATGTAGTGTCAACTTTTACTTTCATCGGCGAATCAGGGGAAACTCTGCAGACACAGGAATACGAATTGCAGTTTCAATACGATTTCGGTATGGGTGGCAGCTATTCGATTGGAACGACAACTGATTTGACTATTGATACACCCGGTTTTCCGCTTCAACAGCAGACGATAGAAGAAGTGACAGACCCCGCATTCGCCTTTACAGACTTCGTCAGCACTGGCACGAAATCCTTTGCAAAAAGCACTGACGGCACGCGCACCATCACAGACATTCTTCCCGCACCGGGTTCCACTACTACAGATTTCAGCACCGATGCAGTGTTAACGAAAATATTCGCAACCGGAAAAGACTTGGAGCTGGGAGGAGAAAGTTTCGACGTCTATTTCTCTGCTCAAGTTTATGACGGTGGCTTCACTATCAGCACCATAGACCAGGCATCCAGCATATCCCTGGGGAATATCGTGTATGGGTACAGTCCGAACCCCACCGCAGGCCCTGACGGCGACCCCAATCTTTTTAATAAGAACATTGAGCGGTCTCAGTCTCTCAGTGTTTTTCAGTTACCGGAAATCCAGCCGCTGGTGACTACCACTGTTGACGGCGAATCTACCGAGGCCGTGATATCTGGTGGCATAGCAGTATACGGCCTTGATGGCTCTGCCAATATGTTCTACCAACAGACAACCGCCGAGGTTGGAGACAATTTCCAGGTGAATTTCGGCATTCAGGTGCCCGAATCCTGGTGGGGAGAACCTGTCGACGTATTTATAAGTGCGGAAACATCCGATCCGCCACAGGTTTATCTGATCGGCGCCAATTTTGAGATATCGCCTATTCAGTTAAACCCCGGGCTTCGTTACGCTAACCATACACTGCAGGCTGACAACCAGTTCAACCTGAGTGGTGGCATTGATATTCCTGTCACCGAGGACCTCGAGGGCCAGGAACTGGAGTTCAGGATTGGCTTTGAATATGACGGCAATTTCTTACGAAACCTGGAACCACTTTCTTTGAATATCAGCTATTCAGAATAAGAATAGCGCGGCTGGAAACAGCACTTGAGATACAGCATCAATCCACTCAATTTTATCGGCGGAGTATCAACCATGAAATTGCAACTGGCTTGTAGTTTGTTGTTGCTTTCGGTGCCGTTCCCTCTGGCGGGTCAGGCGAATGACCCTTCTCAGTCCACTGGCGACGATGCAGCCCACGTTGACGCGTTGATACTGGTCGATGCCAATGATCAGATTTTGCCAGCGCTGAACGCCACAGAACTGTTTTGCCATGAGTGGGCCAGGGATTTGACCGATGTAACCAATGATGTGTTGACCTATACCCAGGGACCGGTCTGGAGAGTTCCGCTGAGTCTCCTGGATAAAGTGAGTCAACAAAGCTGTCGCCAGTTGCCAGACCTGCTCTTAGATGTTGCCCAGGACGATTACCCACAGCAGTTCTCCTACGATGCTCCAAGTTTTCTTGTTGAAGCCGCCGGATCCTCCTGGCAGTTTCGCAATTGGCTCGATAATGGCATCGTGGCGGCATACAATTTCGTGGATCGATTGGTATACCTGGCCGGAGGGGGTTACCCCGTAAGCGGGCAATCCTTCGGGCCACTAAAGGACCTGTTGGGCCTCATACCCAGCGGCGAACTGGAGCCGGGAGATCAGCAGACTTCCGTGTCATCAGATGCCTTGATACCTGCTTCTGGTACCGGCTATGAACTGGTGATAGTCAATTTCAATGACTTTCCGACCAATAACGAACCGATCGAGTTTAAGTCCGTAGGCACTATCCTTAATGTCACACCTGACATTATTGAATCGGGCGATAAAATATCCCTGAATTTGCAGCCGGGCGTTCCTGCAATCGATGTCAATACGGTCACGGAGTATGTGAATAGCGATGGCGCCAGGTATCTATCGGAAAGAACCGTTACAACAACAATACAAACAGATGATCCGCTAGTGCCCCTCGGTTCCTACACCGTAACGGAAACCACCACCATACCGGACTTGCAATACCTGTTTCCCTTAGACGTTCTTCTCGAAGGCCAAAGCTGGTATTCGGCCCCCGCCGAGGAACACGTCAGAACCCAGTCAACCCACCCGCAACAGGTAACGACGGAGATCGTCAGACTGACAGACCCGTTCTGGGCCACGATTTTATCGCTGAATACTGAAGTGGAAACGCCTGCCGGTAATTTTGCTGCCCTGGTGATACAGGAAACTTACGAAGATAGAATCGTTCTGCAATTCACTGATCATGCGAGCGGCCTGCCAGTGATCCGGGTAACAGCCGAAGGCCAACAGCGTCCAGAGCTCCTGGATAGTATCCCGATGCTGGGAGCGGATGTGCTTCAACGCTATACCCCAACAGAACTGGTAATTCTGGTTAAACCGGTAATAATTGACGCAAACTGAGGGCGGCAGCCTGTTGTGGCGAAAAGGCCGTTCTTTGCGTTCGAATATCTGTAATTGATTGATGGGCAATTTTCCTGCCCTCGGCCGTTCTGGCTAGTTTCCAGCTAAACTCACTCAGCAACACAGGGGTGTTGATTGTGCATTGAAGCGCAGAACTCATCGGTTTCCTCGGAAAATTGGCTGGTGAACTGACATCAACGGATGCGCCGCTCACGAAGCCGGACACAATAAGGGTTCGGAGATTGCCTTCGAGCTAAGCAACGGTTCGGCCGGTGCCAGGACAATATCGATCATGCTGAGTACCACAGGCGAGCCAGTAAGCCGGTATCGAGCCGGCCGCGGCATGAAGCTGCCGGGTCTGGTAAACAGCCAGATACCGGCCCACAGATACAAAAAGGCTGACCAACTGCACGTTGCTATTCCCAACCGGCTGGATCGTCAGTTTGATGTGGAACAGCCCAATAGAGTATAGGCTGGTGACATAACTTATGTTTGGAGCGGTAAACGCTGGGCGTATTTGGCGCTAGCAATGGATCGGCGCCAAAGAAGGCAGAACAAAAATTACTGGATTGCCCAGCAAGCCGTGGTCACTTTTACTTGACCGCTACAAACACTTGAATCAGGATGTCTAGGTGTTTTCAAATGAAGACGTTTATTATAAGAAACTTGGTTATAAGCGAGTTGGCTCGGTTTTTAAGCTATAAATTGGCTATCAGGCTCAATTTGTCGAACTGGCTTTCCGTTGCGCAATAAGCCAGCGGCAATTGCGGACGTTAGTCCATTGACGAGCTTGCAGATGCATTGGAGCACTTCGCCTTTACCTGGAACCCGGGGCAAAACCTGAATCCATCAATAGAAACACGCAGAAAAACGGCCAACGCAGGGAGAAAAAAGATGTCGTGTACGATTGCTCGCTCGATCGGTCTGCCAGCCCTCAGTGCTTCAGTCGCCATCATGGCATTCCTGACGACTGTAATCGTTATTGCCCAGGAATCTGTCGTCTATTCTGACGGGGTGCGCGGCGAGGTGATATTTCCGCAGGGCCCTCGCTCGTTTGCCGATGAAGTGGTCAGTTTCGAGGTGGGGTCGCCCAACGCGGGCGAAGTATCGATGAGACCCCGGGATACACTCGGCCCACCGGACTACAGCGCTGCCGGCGATGCAAACTATCTGACGCTGGGCTGCGCCGGTACGCTCGTGCTGGCTTTTACTGACAATAGTCTTGTGGATACCCCCGGGCCGGACCTGCATGTATTCGAGATCGGCCCGTACGTTGAGGCAACTGGGCTGGCCATTTCCGAAGATGGAGTCGACTGGGTACGTGTTGGCAGGATAGAGGGCGGAAAATCCGCCGTGGATATAGCTGCTTTTGCCCAGCCGGGCGTGACATACCGGTACGTGAAGCTCGTTGATCTCAAGCAATCATGCCGGGACTACCCGGGTGCAGACATCGATGCCGTCGGCGCGATTGGTTCGGCCAGGACAATCACTCTGGACAGCGCGGTTCTCTTCGATACGGGGCAGTATGTTCTCCGGGAGGCTGCCACCAGTGCATTGTCAGATGTTGCCGGGGAGTTGGCGATGGGTGCAACGTGGGAAGTCGTTGTGGATGGCCATACGGACAATGTGGGTTCTGATTCAGATAACCAGGTGCTCGCTATGAATCGAGCCGAGTCGGTGGCGAATTACCTCAGCATGCAACCGGGGCTGGAAGGGCTTACCGTCTCGTCCCGGTCATTTGGCGAATCCCGGCCGGTAGCAACGAATGACACCGCGGAGGGCAGGCAACGCAACAGGCGTGTAGAAATCACCCTGCTCGCGGACACCGAGTCCACAGCCGATGTGCAACCCACGCAGATCATCGGGATCTGGGACTCGTCGGAAGGACTGATGGAGTTGCGTATGAGTGGCAACGAGGTGTCCGGCGGTTACGGCGACGGGGACGGACAACTCACAGGGGCATTCTCACAGCCTGATGAGTTCAATGGCTACTGGGTCCAGCCCGGCTCCTCGCAGGCCTGCGCAACGGATCGGGAAGGAAGCCGGTATTGGGGGCGTATACAGCTACGTTTCGACTCAGCCGATCGAAATGTTTTCAGCGGGTACTGGAGCTATTGTGACGCGGAACCAACGACCGCAGGATGGGACGGCAGCAGGCTGTTGTAACCGCCTTCGAGTTTTCCGGAGGTTCCGCCGCGTATGGAATACACTCTGACGTGGTCTGCTTATAGGACGAATTACAGGAATCTGCGAAGCGGTAGTTTGTCCAGTCTTGTGACTGGCAGGTCGGGTGCAACTCCTTTCTTTATTTTGTTGTTGAGTCGGGTCTCGTCAAACAGGCCGATCTGCGGCGAGGCGCGTTCGGGTGGTGGTCGAGCCTGGGAATCGTCGGTTTCCTTGTTTCTCAAATGTTCCAGAATCCGCCGGATTAGTTCCGGATGTTCTATACAGGCAATGATGCGCACTGGCCCCTGGCACTTATCACAGGTTTCACTGGCGGATGGGCCTGACTGGCAGTACCTTGTCCTCCAGCAGGGTAGCGCTTTCCACCATGCGGCGGGCGTCGCAGCTGGGGCAGAAGCCTCTGCGCTTACAGGAGAAAACTACCAGCTTCTCATGGTGACAGTTCTCGCAACGCACCCGCAGGAAACCGTGTTCCAGACGACCGCACCTGAGGTAGTCAGTATACTCCTGCTGCACGTAACTGTGCAGGTTGCGGCCTTCGGATTCCAGGTGTGTGAGGAAGGCCGGGAAGTGCTGCTGGACGATCCTGTAGAGCAACGTCGTTTCAGGCTGGTGGCGCTGGTAACGGGTTGGCGTACCGGCCGCGAGAAGCACGCCTGGCGAATTTATTTTCAATGTGTTAAATGTCCGAATTGTCCCATAGTTCGCTCAGATACCACTCTGTAACTGTTTGATTTTATTTGTTAAGCTAATTTCGTTTGGGACACTTTGAGTTTCTGCTAAGTGCCCTAAGCGGTCTTTTTTAAGGCACAAAAAAACCCCACCGAAGTGAGGCTTGATGTAATCGGATATTGCTATACTTTCTTGCGTCGTGCGAAGCCGAGTCCAGCTAGGCCGAGGCCGAAGAGCGCGATCGTGGTGGGTTCGGGAACCGAGGCAGTATCCAAAATGAGATTGTCGACTGCTGCACCTCCTACAGTATCAAAAAAAGAAAAGGAACGGATAGCAGTAGAGGAACTTAAAGTGACGGGGGCATAGGGGATAGTTGCGTTCACCATGCTCGGGTCGATAAAGCTACCTAGCTGACTTGAAGCGATGTCGTAGATGATCCCGTTGAAATTGCCGCTGCCACCGCCGTAATTAAACATGATCGAAAAGACATCGAAGTCGAAGTCGATTTGCGTCACGCCGCCAATTTCAGTCAGAGTTTGGCCGAACTGAGCTCCAGGAAGGTCTGAGCACCAACAAGGATCATAGAGAACTCCGTTGGTTACGGTGACCGTTCCTGCCGTCGTTACCAGCGGAGCGGATGTGATATTGGACCCGGTCGCGGGAGATTCGAAATCAATCGTGATGAGATCTGCGGATGCCTGCCCGGCGAAGCTTACGAACGCGACACCGGCAACTATTTTTAATACCCTATTAATGCCCATGACTTTATATTTTCCTTTATTTATCAGAGTTTAATTACTAAAGCAAAAAACATGCCGCCAAATAAAATCAATAACTTACATAAAGTCGCATCTACAAACTGTAAAGTAACCTGACATATCGTAAAGTATCCTGAAACAATAAAACACGAACTGTCTGATGTCGATGCTCAGAAGTTATTGGCTCATAGGGATGCTGCAACTACGAGAAAGCATTACCGAAGGAAAGGGTCAATCGTAGTTCCTGCGACTGAGTTTTCATTGTCTGACAAATAGCCTACAACCACTCTCGTTCGTGGGAGTATTCGCTAATCTATGGGGGTAGACCCCGTTTATGGGGGCAGGGACTCATAACAAATACTCTATAGCCTTTTTTTAGTTGGCACGCCCGGAGAGATTCGAACTCCCGACCAACTGGTTCGAAGCCAGTAACTCTTTCTACCCGTCACTCAACACCACAAGGTCAACCGGTCGCCGTATTTTGGCGGACTATCCCGACCCGCAGGCTCAGAGAAAATCCAGCAGCAGATAAACCAGCAGCAGCACCGCTTCCCACGGCACCATGCTGCCGGTTGGCCAGGTACGTGCCAGCGTACCCTGGGGCCGTGGGTGCGGGTGAGGCCCATCATCAGGCCGAGGCTCCAGCGGTCCAGCGGGCGGGCATCAGCCACCGCTTTCTGGACAGCCTGCTGATCACGCCTAACTAAAAGTTATAGCGGAAGCCCAGTCCGTAAGTGGTTCCGTATTCATCATACTGGGACAGGCGGTTGCGATTACCGAAGTAGTAGTACTCTGGCCTGTCGTTCAAATTGATTGCTTCACCAGTGATGGTCAGATTGTCATTGAACGCATAGCGGATAGTGAGATCCAGCTGCATGTGATCGTCGGTGTAGCGGTCGAAAACAGCCTCGTCGCCGATCTCGTCCAGGTATTCACTGCGGTAGTTCGCAGCCAGCCTGACATCCCAGGGTCCCTGATCGTATCCAACGGACAGATTGCCGGTATGCTTCGCCTGCTTGAAAAAAGGAATCGTACGCTGCCCGTTTACAGAATCCGATGGAAGATCGGTCTCGCCGTCCGAGTAGGTGTAGTTGGCAACAAATAGAAAGCCATTTTCCAGTACTGTCTGAAAGGACAGCTCAAAGCCATAGATGTCGCTGTTATTGGCATTAACAAAAGTACCGGCTACATCCCAGGTTCTGTCCCGCAAAAAGGCGTCGGTAGATTCCACTTCGATGATAGGATCGCGGATGTCCTTGTAGAATATCCCGGCGCCGAAGAAGGTCTCAAGACCTGCATAGAATTCATAGGTCAGATCCAGGTTCCAGGCCGTAGTCGGGTCCAGGTCCGGATTTCCCCCCTCGATCTCGTTGTCCTCGGTATCGATGATGGCGCCGGCACTGGACTCCTGAAAGCCGGGGCGGATCAATGAGCGAAACATGCCAAACCGGACAATCTGATTATCAGTAAGGTTGTATTTCACATTCAGTGACGGAGCGAGGAAACCATAGTCATTATCAAAGCTGCTCAAGCCAGCAAAGCCATCGCCATCAAAATTCTTGCCGGTGTAAGTGCTGCGCGTGTCTTCATAGCGAAGCCCGTATACCCAGGTGGAATTGTCCAGATCGGTGGTGGCCATCACGTAGCCGGCAAGCACATCCTCTTCGGTGTTCCAGTCGGCGGGAATCGACTCCTCCTCTTCGTCGCCACTGAATTCGAAGAATGACCCTGGATTAAAGCAGGTAGTCCCGTCGGACAACGGTACAGTGCCGGTTCCCAGATTATTGATAAAGGCCTTGGCTTGAGAAAAGGTGGCAGTCGGGCCGGCGACACTGTTGAGAAACTGGTCTGGCGTAGTGAACGCGACATCGCTCAACAGCACATCGTTTACCGGCTCGTATCCGCAGAAGTTAAAAGAGTTGTCTTTCTCGCGCAGGCGCAGTTTTACGCCGGCCTGCAGCTCGGTGTTCAGTGAAAACTCGTGATACAAGTCGATTCTGGCGCCAATGTCCTCGTCAGTGTTGAGTGCGCCTTCTTTTTCCCATGCCTTCAAGCCAAACAGGCTCGGGTTGTAGAATTCAGCAGGGAAGCTGACCACCGGTCGCCTGGGGTTTGAATTATCGTAGATAATCGGACTGTCCACCGTGCCTGAGCGAAAGATAGCAGCCTGTCGGTCGCGGTCATCCTGCTCGGCCTCCGAGCTGAAGAACTCGATGTCAACGCGGTTGCGATCATTCAGTTGCAGGCTGGTGCCCAGCTGCATCGAGGTGATTTCTCTGACCTCCGTGCGATTCCGGCTTTCCGTATCCACTTTGGAATCAGCATAGCTGAACACCTGTCCGGATACTGTCGGCTCGTTGTCTTCCAGACCATCGCGGGTTTCCCACTTGGCGCGCCATTCAGTATCGGTGTATTCATTGCGGAAGAAATGGGCATAGAAACTGTTTCCGGAATCGGTCCGGTAATCCAGGTTTACAATCAACCCTTCTCGATCACGTTCCAGGTCGTAAAAGCGCATCTCGTAGTCATCGTTAGGTGCCGTCTCCGACCAGCCGCCGTTTTCATTGTTATGGCCAACGATTCGGCGAGTCTGGTCGCTGACCACCACGGCAACCCCGAACTCGCCGTTGTCCAGGCGCCAGCGATTGGCGAAGGTTGCCGAAAGCTCCGGATTACTGCTGTCTTCGGTCAATTCGTTGTAGGAGGACTCCGCCTTGACCCGGACAAACAACTCGTCGTAGGAAAAGGCTGTGATGGTTTCCAGATCGATGGCGCCACCCAGACTGTCGGCATCCAGGTTGGGCATCAGCGACTTGTATACAGTCATGCTTTCCAGCAGGTCTGAAGGCACGCCGTCCAGAATGATACCGCGGCGATCTTCCGGTGCGGCGGTACTGACCCCGTTGATTGTCATGGCGTTGAGATCAGTATTCAGGCCACGAACCGATACATAGCGGCCTTCACCCTGGTCGTTTTCTACCATGATGCCGGATATGCGTCGCAGCGATTCGGCAACATTGATGTCGGCGAAGTTACCGATGGCATCGGAGTCAACGACCCCGACCACGGAATTTGCATTGCGTTGTTTCTGAATGGCGCTGGCCAGGCTGGCCCGACTACCCACCACTACGATCTCGTCTGGTGTTGAATTGTCCTGAGCAGCTGCCTGGGCAGCGATTGCAAGACCGATAGCAGCAGTCAGAGTGCGCCTGGAAAAAGATGCTTTGTTGCTCACTTTTATCCCCTTGATGGTTTCATTGTAAGTGAGCTGCGAATTTTAGGAAGGCATCATTACGTTTTGATTACAAAATCCTTGTAAGGGTCATGTATCACAAAATATGACAAGCGTATGATAGTATCGTGAATATTCTGTTTAGCGTGGATTACAATACTATGACAAGAGCAGATTACAAGCTTAAGGCCAGGGCAATTTCCTGCCAGGAAATGTATTTGAAATTCTGCGCTTCATCTGGCAGTTCGTTGAACCCGTCCTGCACAACCAGCAGCCCGTCTGGAAAATCCTGCGTCCGCAACAGGCTGCTTGCCGCAAGCCCGTCTGTTTCCTGGCTGCCGTCTATGCCGGTGGATGGATTGTCGACAATCACAAAACTACCGCGGTAGCTGAAGGGCGGCGCGCTGTCATAGATTGCGTAGCTGAAATTACCCTGACTGGAAACCACCAGGTAGCCGCCTTCCTCACTCAGATAGAGGCTCATGCCTTCCACATCGGCTACCAGGATAGTGCCGTCAATGTCGGCGATCGATACCAGTTCAGTCGCATCTTTATAATTCGCGCTGGTAACGCGGATTCCTTCGTTCTCAACACCGAGAAACAATCGCTGGGCACTATCGTCCGCAACACAGCCTTCCGGCTGACTGGGGACCCTGAAGGAGCGAACTAAACGGGCCGTAAACTCTAATGTCTGCCCACTGGTAATGGCTGGTGACAACAACCACTGTTGAAAGCGTCCGTCGGTATCATTAACAAACACCTGCAGACCATCAGCGTTCTGGAACATACACAAACCATAGGGCTCCTGGAGCCCGGTATCAATTTCACTGGCTTCCAGCCAGGTCACGCGGCCATCGTGATCGATGGCAAACAGGCTGATAGTATTGCTGGATCGGTTGCTGGCAGCCGCAACGGCGGAGTACTGACTGTTATCCGGCAGCATGCGCAGATCAATATTGTTGGTACGACCCGCAGGGATAAACTGCACCCGTTCACCAGCCAGGTTATACACTTCGACACCCGCCTGTTTGTCAGTCCCCAGGATCAGGCTGGCTTCGGGGTTTGCCCGGTTCAGCCAGATGGCGGGGTCATCCGCAGCATCATCCTGGCTGGTGACCGGCGTGGTTTCACGCAATGGAACTACCCGGCTGGCATTTGGCGGAGGTGGCGCCACGATTTCTTTAAAGCAGGCTGCAATCGGCAGCGCAAGTAGAATCAGGAAAGTCAGTCGATACATGAGCTTGGTCGCGGTTCGTCAGGTTTCACGGCGTGTGATCCCGGAAAAATAACGTTTCGATGTGACAGGAAAATTACACGCCTGTCGGCGACGGCACAATTCAGATTGATGGCTGTATTCGACTGGCCAGACATAGTGACTGGCAGGGTTGCAGCGTGATCCTGTCCAGTGTCTGTCGAGCATATCGCCGGAGATGAGATCTCACCACTATTTCGTGTCGATGAATTTAACTTCAGCAAGATCCTGAACCTGAGTTTCGTCACTGATACTGTTGAAACTGAAAATACTCTGTTCGCGCTGCATGCTGTGCCGAGGGAAGGAAAATATTTTTATGCCCGGATGCAGAGAGAACTGGGTGGCGTTGGGGTGAAACGCGGCATATAGAAAGTATTAACGGACTCCTTCTACCTCAATCGTTCCGTATCTGCCGAATCACCACAGGGTCTTTGATGCGGGCGATGATCCGTACCGGGCCCTCACACTGCTCACAGGTTTCGAAGTGGATGTTGTAGACCCGCTTCAGCCGCTGGGCCCAGGTCATGGCGCAATGGCGCTCGGCCGGTGTCCTCTCCTCGTGGTTGGTTCGAAGCCAGTTACTCTTTCTACCCGTCAGTCAACACCACAAGGTCAACCGGTCGCCGAGATCTGGCGGAGCATCCCGACCCGCAGGCTCAGAGAAAATCCAGCAGCAAACAAACCAGCAGCACCGCCACCCACAGCACCATGCTGCCGGTCGGCCAGGTACGCGCCAGCGTCATTCAAACACTGGTATTGGATGGTTGTTCACGGTATGACCTGCAAAGTGATCCCTGAATGTTGTTCGATACCGACCAATAGCGATTGTCTGATGATCGTTCCAAGGAAGATGGCATCGCAAGACAGTCATAAAGCGGTAATCTATTCACCGAAAAAGCGTCAAATAACGTAAACAAATCGTTCAACCAGCTGTAACACTGACCCTCTAAAGTTGCGTCAACTCGCAAGGCGGTCGACGTTCTCTTCAGGCCCATGGATTTCACCAGACTCTGGTTGATGGAATCTGGGTGGTCGTGTTGTCGTACCCACAACAGGCAACCGATGCGTGGTGTGAAAGAAGTGCCCCACAGTGATAACAAACACAGAGGTCAGTCGTCTGACGATATTCTGATCGCCAGTTATGTTCGCTGCTTTTTGATGCTCAGGAGAAAGAGACAAATGAATCTGAAAATTAAACCACTATCCACTGCAATTGCACTGGCAATTTTCGGTGTTACCGGCACGGCTACCGCACAGACTGGACCGGAACCGTCAGAGCTGCAGGAAATAGTAATCCTTGGTACTGCCAGGACTTACTCAAACGTTACCACGACCCAATCGATGCAGGCCCAGCAGAATCCGATTACTTCAATTCTGTCGACCATCGACAATCTGCCTGGCGTAAACGTGACTGAAGGTGACACATTTGGTTTTGACGATTGGTCAACGACCATTAATCTGCGCGGTTATCAAACAAGCCTGAGTGAGCAGCAACTGGGTATCACCATCGACGGCTTTCCTAACGGTGACTCAAACTACGGCGGTGGCGCCAAGGCAAATCGCTATATTGATTCCTTGAACTCTGCGGGAGTCGACATCAACCAGGGGATCGCCGATATCTCGACACGCTCCACCGAAGCATTGGGCGGTACACTGAATTTTCGAACCAACGACCCGGTTGAGCAGGAGCGCATGCGGGTGCAGATGTCGCAGGGTGATTACGGCTCCCAGCGCTACTATGCTCGTTACGACTCGGGACGAATTCTTGATGAAACCACTCGACTGTGGGTTTCCTTTAATCACAACGAGGCGTCAGACTGGATGGAAGGGTCGGCGCAGAATGAGCGTGATCACTTCGCCGGTAAATTCATCACCGAGTTGAATAATTACACAATCACCGGCTATTACTCCTGGGATGATATTCACGAAGACAACTACCAGCGAATAACCGTCGATGAATTCAATACGGACCCGGATTGGGATCGTTTGATCGGCAATTGGACAGACACGCCCTATGTGAATCAGGTCTATCGACGCGGGTGGTCAACTCTGCGAGAGAACAATTTTGGCTACTTGAAGCTGGATGCTGATCTGACTTCAGAGTTCTCTGGCAGCGTTGGTCTCTACATGCATGAAATGGATGGTCGGGGGGACTGGATCCCGCCCTACATAGCCAATGTCTCGGACGAGTCAGGCCTGCCGGAATATGAGATTCAGGGCAATCTGCCGGTTCTGGGCGGAAGCCAGGTGTCAGGTGACAGCAGGATTTATTTTGTCGATGCTGACGGTGTGTCTCTTTCCCCATTAGATGGTTGTGAGTCCTCCATCACCTTTCCTTATGGTGGCGCGGGTGCGCAGTATGATCCAGCCTGTTATCCAGCTAATGCCATCCCCGTTCAGTCCTATCGCCACACTAATTATGCCCGTAATCGTGGAGGTTTCACGGCCGATTTTGATTGGACGATAGACCTCGGTGGTGTGGAAAATTTGTTAACCGGTGGGATCTGGTACGAGGATTCTGAACGAATTGAATCACGTTCCTGGCAGAAGCTCATTGATGCGCGAGTGGGCATCGACTTTGATGAAACCCCATACTGGATTCAATACAGCCGGGAATTTCCACGGGAAACCACCGTCTGGTATCTGCAGGATCAGATTACTATCGACGATTTCACAATCAGCCTTGGTATTCGGGAATTCGACGTTGATAACAAGCGTGAAGACCTCTTTGATCCCAGCCAGAATCTTTCACTGAACTCCAGCTCTGATACCCTGTTTACCGGTGGTGCCACCTACCAGACCCCAGTGGATGGATTGGAAGTGTTTTTCGGCTATGCGGAAAACATCAAGCCGCTGCTGGATCTGATCCTGGAACGGGAGCTTACCGGAAGCCTCGAGCCCGAAACGGCAGAGAATATGGAACTTGGTCTGCGTTATGTGGGGCCTGACTTCACAGCCAGTGCAGTGCTGTTCGATAACGAGTTCAGCAACCGGCTGGAGTTTTTTGGACCGGATCTGGCCGGTAATATTCCCAACTATGAAATTGGCCAGGCAGGCCGCTACGATAACGTAGGCGGTATTGAGTCAAATGGTTTCGAACTTGCCGGCAGTTATGACATTTCTCAAAACTGGTCCATTTATGCGTCCTATACCGACACTGATGCCAACTATATCGGTACCGGTATACCGGAGCTTGATGATCAGCTGGACCTGACGCCTGGCAATACTGTGGTTAATACTCCGGAATCCATGTGGGTGCTGTCACTGGACTGGAATCGAGGCAACTACTTCGCCGGCTTGTCGACCAAACGTGTTGATGATCGCTTCCTGGATCGCAGCAACAGCCTTGTTGCTGAAGAGTACACAGTAACCGACCTGTACTTGAATGTTCGTGGTGAAGAAATTGCGGACTTCCTTCAGGGTTACGATTTCGGCATTGTTGTTAACAACTTGTTTGACGAGTCTTATCTCGGTGGGATCTCGGGCTTTGGAGCCTGGATTGGCGCACCGAGAACGGCTGTATTCACTGCGACCTTTGATTTCTAATCAAGGGGCTCAGGATTGAGGTAGAGAAGGGCGGCACTCATGTGTCGTCCTTTGCCCTTCAGGATAGTCCAGATCACTATACAGTTAACTGAAAGAGGCACATCATGTCTCGGTTTCAGCTCCATCTATCAGCTCTATTTGTTTGTCTGTCCCTGACCGCCCAGGCGGCCGAAAATATCGTGTTGATTACCCTGGACGGAATGCGTTGGCAGGAGGTCTTCGGGGGAATAGACCGGGACTTGGCAACGCACCCGGAATATGCGCCCCAGAGTGAGGAAATCATGGCGCGCTACTGGCGTGAGTCATCGAAGGAGCGGGCGGAGTTACTGATGCCGTTTCTTCACTCAGTAGTTTTCACCAGTGGAATCTATGTGGGCAATCGTTATGCTGACAGTTGTGCACGGGTTTCGAATGACTGGTATTTTTCCTACCCGGGTTACAGTGAAATATTAACCGGGATAGTGAACCAGGAGATCGATTCCAACCGCAAGTTTCCCAATCCGGAGAAAACGTCCATGGAACTGCTTAATGCCAGTCCGGAGTTCAACGGCCGGATGGCGGCCTTCGCTTCCTGGGACGTCTTCCCCTATATCTTTAACGTCGAGCGAAGTGGGTTGTTTGTGAATGCTTTTGACAAGACGCCGGAACCGCTCAATGAATTTGAGTTATTTTTGAATCGCGTGATCGACGATATGCCGCCGCGCTGGCCGACTGTGCGCAATGATGTGTTTACTCACCACTTTGCCCTGTCCTACATGCGCGAGAAACATCCCAGGGTGGTTTACATCAGCTACGGTGAGACCGATGACTTTGCCCATGAAGGGCTTTATGACGAATATGTGATGGCAGCAAATCGTGCCGATCGCTTTATCTCTGAAGTTTGGGAGGAGATCCAGTCGTCGGCTTTCTACAAGGACAACACTGTCTTGTTTATCACCGTCGATCATGGCCGTGGTGAAAAACCCATCGAGACCTGGCTCCACCATGCCAGTCAAAAATCCCTGGATGGTTATATGCAGTCCCTTGCTCAATACGAAGACGGCATAGTCGGTTCCGAGGCTGTGTGGATGGCTGCTATAGGTGCAGGTATCCCGGCAACGGGCCTGGTCGAAACTGGTTCGAACTGCCTGACTTCGAACCGTATTGCGGCAACTCTGCTTGAACATCTTGGTGAAGACTATCGGGACTACAACGGAGCCATGGGTGCACCGCTGCAGGAGTTTCTGCCATGAGGATGCTGGTCGCTGAGTTACGGCTGCTTGTCACGGTCGAAGGCCAGGCTCAGGAGGATATCAGCCGTCATGACGACGGGCAGAATGATATCGATCGTGACTACGTGACCAAGCACGCGTCACGCCAGATTATTGGTTATAGCATACAACTGCTAGCGGACTTTAGCGGCTGGTAAACCTGGTCCAACTATTCTCGTGAACGATTGCGTAGTTCCGAGCTGTTGGAGCGGTACCCGCAAGAACCGGTTTTGATTATTTCCGGTGATCTGCACTGGGCCGAACTGGGCGAGATAAGGGCATCGGATCCTGACTGGCCGCTGGTGGAATTGACTTTCTCCGGACTGACCGGGGAATGGAGCGCAATCAGCCCCAACAGGCACCGGATCGGGGAGGTTTTTGCGCAGGCAAATTACGGGTCGATTGATATCGATTGGCAGACAGGTTTACCTGTTGTTCAATTGCGAATAAAGAACGTTCAGCGAGTGGAATTGCGCAGCCGTCGCCTTGATTTTTAGTCGGGCTATTGAGAGTAGAAAACTGCAATCTGCAATTGGAGTGTAACAATCATTAATTAAACTTCTACTTGCTAACAGATGGAACTGAAAACCTTACAGTTCCATCTGTTAGCTTGAGATGGGCATTTGATTATCTCTCCCTTGAATGTATCCCATCTTTGCGGCCTCTTGTTGAGGCCGTTTTTTTGTCCGGTTTCCTTAGGCAGCGTTGTTTCGCGATGCCTGGAACGAGGAGTAATCCGGTAACATTACTTTCATAAAGTGCCGGTAGTCTTTAACAACTATTTCTTTACAGTATTCTGATTCATACCGGCTGGAGTTTTCATGCAATCCACTATCCGAAGGGCCAATTGCTCAGGTTTCTGCTCAAACAGCAGACGGAATTTTCTCAAACTGAGTGGTCGTTGTGCAGGCTTACTGACTCTTGGCAGTTTACCCTTGTCCTGTCAAAGCGCAGACAGGGTATTGGGTAGCGTCAGTGACTATCCGTTTACCCTGGGTGTTGCCTCCGGTGACCCCACTGACGATTCCGTCATTCTCTGGTCCCGGCTGGACCGGCAGGCATTGGGCCGCGTTGCTGAGGCCGGCGATGTGCTGGAGGTCGGTTTTGAAGTGGCTGATTCAGAAAATTTCTCTAACATCATCAGGACCGGCAGGGCGATTGCCTCTCCGGATCTTGGCTATTCGGTCCACGCGGACGTGCGGGGACTGTTACCCGGCAGGGATTATTTCTTCCGCTGGCAGGTGGGGGGAGCAACCAGTCCGGTAGGTCGTACCCGCACGGCGCCTATGGCCTCCAGCCCTGTGGACCGGTTTCGATTCGCGTTCGCATCCTGCCAGCAGTATGAGCAGGGTTTCTACACTGCCTATCGGCATATGGCCGAGGAGAATCTGGATCTGATTGTCCACCTGGGAGACTATATTTACGAGAGCTCCTGGGGACAGAATCTGGTAAGAGCCCACGAAGGTCCGGAAATCATGACACTGGAAAACTACCGGGCTCGTTACAATACCTACAAATCCGACCCGGACCTGCAGGCAGCCCATGCGTCAGCACCCTGGATTGTGACCTGGGATGATCACGAAGTAGACAATAACTATGCGGCCATTACACCTGAAGACGATCAGTCTCCACAGCAGTTTTTGAGACGACGCGCTGCCGCCTACCAGGCCTGGTACGAGTTTATGCCGGTACGGCTGCCAGTGGGACGTCAGGGTCCGGATATGCCAATTCACAGGGAATTCAGATTCGGTACCCTGATGGGAATGAATGTGCTGGATACACGTCAGTACCGCAGCGACCAGACCTGTGGCGACGGGCGCAAGACCAGTTGCATGGAACACCGGGATCCGTCGCGGACTCTGTTGGGCCAGGCTCAGAAAAGCTGGCTGTTCAACAACCTGGCCTCCGCCGATGCGACCTGGAATGTGCTGGCCCAACAGGTAATGATGGCAAGCCTGCGCTCCCTGGGTCCGGAAAATGAAGAGCTGTGGCCGATGGATATCTGGGACGGCTATCCCCTTGAAAGGGCTGAGCTGTTAAACCACCTTGAACGGGCGGGCACGCTGAATCCCGTTGTATTGACGGGGGATATTCATTCCAACTGGGTGGCGGATCTGAAAAGCGACTTCGATGATCAGAACTCACGGGTCATTGGTACCGAACTGGTGGGCACTTCCATCACATCGGGAGGGGATGGCCAGGATATGACCAGCTATGGCAGTAACCTGCTGGCCAACAACCCCCATGTAAAATTTTATAACGGGCAACGGGGTTATGTGACCAATACCCTGACACCTGACACCTGGCTGGCTGATTTCAAAGTACTGCCACGGGTAACAGTGCCCGGGGAAAATATCAGCAGTCGGGCGAGGTTCGCCATCGAGGCTGGACGACCCGGCGCCCAGTCCGCCTGACCGGTCCGCCTGCAAAGTTAATCGGGACAGCTCAAGCCGGGCATCGCTTCTGTAAAGGTACTGTCAAAGAAACCATGGTAAATTGAGTACTATGAATTCCAAAATCGTTAAGCGTAGACAATTTTTGCAACTGGGGGCAGCAGGCTTCATGCTTTTTGCTGCCAACCGGTTTGCCCGGGCCAGTAGTGCTGGCGCTGCCGACACTGCCGCTGGTGATATGGTCAGCCTCCACTCTATCGGCGAATTGCAGATGCCGGATGAAAACGGTGTGATGCTGCCGGCCGGGTTTAAATCTCGGGTGGTGGCCCGTTCCGGGCAGCAACCGGTACCGGGTTCTGAGTACATTTGGCATGACGCACCGGATGGCGGTGCCGTGTATGCTACCGACGATAGCGGCTGGATCTACGTATCCAATGCCGAGCTGCGCGAGGGCATGGGCGGCGTTGGCGCCCTCCGGTTTGACAGTGCCGGTGAACTGGTTGACGCCTACCCCATTCTGCAGGGGACATCCATAAACTGTGCTGGTGGCAAAACTCCCTGGCAAACCTGGTTGTCCTGCGAAGAGTTCGACCTGGGTCAGGTGTACGAATGCGATCCGTTTGGCAACAGAAGCGCGGAGGTGCGACCTGCCCTGGGACGCTTTCAGCATGAGGCGGTGGCGGTTGATCCGCTGAATCAGGTTCTCTACCTGACTGAGGACAAGCCTGATGGCGCGTTCTATCGTTTCCGGCCCGCCAATGGATTGCCGGACCTGTCCAATGGTGTTCTGGAGGTGGCGAAACTCCACTCGGAGAATGGTCGCGATTACCTCAGTTGGGAGCCGGTGTCGGATCCCCAGGCAGAAACCACGCCGACCCGCTACCAGGTGGAGGATTATGCACCGTTCAGGGGAGGGGAAGGACTGGTCTATCAGGACGGCCTGATTTATTTCTCTACCAAGCGTGATAATCGCGTGTGGTGCTACGACGTAGCCAGCCACGAGATAAGCGTCATTTACGACATCCAAACCTCCAGCAATCCCATACTGAGTGGCGTCGACAACCTGGCCATCACTTCATCAGGCGATGTGCTGGTTGCTGAGGATGGGGGTGATATGCAGATTGTCGTCCTCACTCCCGACAACCGTGTTATCCCGTTGCTCCAAATACCAGGTCATGAGCGCTCGGAAATCACCGGCCCGGCTTTCGATCGGTCGTACCGTCGCCTCTACTTCAGTTCCCAGCGAGGCAGTGCGGGTGCTAGCAGCGGCGGTATCACCTATGAGATCAGCGTAGCCTGACCACGGCACCCGCCCCTGGAGCCGGTTACGCGTTTCGCCTTGGGGTCGTAAATTGGGCTTACAGGGAGCATTAGGGCTATCCCCGATTCTTGATTGTGTCCAGTCCCCAGTCACGGATTGGGGTCGATCGGCTGCGCAGAAAGCTAGCGTTTTCAAGTGCGCTTGCCTCACCCCTGGCAGACTGTAATTTTCCCTTCTTACCTTTGTTGTTGAGTGGCTCAGACTTCGTCAAACAGATTGATCTGCGGCGGGGCGCGCTCGGGCGGGAGCTGCGCCAGGGAATCTCCGATTTCCTTCTTCCTCAAATGTTCCAGAATCTGCTGGATCACCACCAGGTCCTCCACAGAGGCGATGATCCTTACCGGACCTTCGCACTTCTCACAGGTTTCGATGTCGATGTTGAAGACCCGCTTCAGCAGCTGGGCCCAGGTCATGGCGGCAAGGCGTTCGGCAGGGGGCCTGTCGTCCGGATGAATGGCGTGCCAGTCTTTGCGGCTGCCCTTACCCCGACCCGATGGCGTGATGGTGGCGCGGTGTCTGCTGTTGGGTGCAAAGACGCCATGGCAGCGGGTCAGGTTCACCCTTGGCTTCGGGACCATGGCGGCCAGCCGAGCCAGGAAGTCGAGAGGCTCCACTATCACTTGGGTGGTGCCATTGCGATTCGCCTCCCTGGCGTTACCCGGTGACTCCTCCCGTTGTGGTTGAATAGTCTGCAGGCAGAACATCCTGTACCCCACTTAGGTGGCAATCTGGACGCTTTATGGAGAGGGTGGTTGATTCGAAGCCTAGTGCTCCAATTCTGAATTCCCCCCTTACTTTCAATACGTTATCTTCAATCATTGCCCCGTTGATTGAGTGTATAAGACTCTGTAACCCCTTGATTTCATTAGATCAAGTAATGTAGTTTGGGACAGTCTCAGATTGGTGTGAAATTAGACAACAATGGCCCTAAAGCTTAGAGAAGCTACAATTCATGATGCCCCCGATATAGGTCGTATTCATGTTGAAACCTGGCAGTCTGCCTATGAAGGAATCGTCCCCAAGTCCTATTTAGATGAGCTCTCAATAGACAAACGGACTTCTAAATGGACTGAAATGTTAGAGATAAACACCGATGGAACAATTATCGCAGAAATTGATTTTAAGCCTGTTGGGTGGGTGTCATTCGGTATTGCCAGAGATGAAGATGTTGAGAATACAGGAGAAATATATGCCATCTATGTTGACCCCACTCATTGGAATCGGGGGATCGGAAGATTATTAATGCGAGCAGCGGAGGAAAAGCTTCAGTTTGAAAACATTAGTACGATTGTACTTTGGGTCTTAGAAGCCAACATTAATTCAAGATCATTCTACTCAATCCTTGGCTATGCAGAAGACGGTTCAATTAAGGAAATTGCCTTCAGTGGTAAAACTTTAATTGAGCTACGCTACAAGAAGCAATGCGAAGCAAAAAATCATGATAGTTAGCTTCTTGGCATCACATGGTGGATCAGCCGCGAAGCGTATAATTTCTTCAGTACGTGAGCAGCTGCTCAATGCTGAAATTGGAATAGTAATTACAAACAATCGAGACCCGGATATCTTTCGCTGGTGTAAGGAATCATCCGTTGAGGTTTTTCACATTAGTGGCAAAACACATCCTATTGAGGAAGAAAAGGATAAAGCCATCCTTAAAGCACTATCTGATGCTGGAACCGACGTCGTTATCTTGTCTGGCTATATGAAAAAAATCGGTCCGCATACATTGACAATATATTCGAATAAGATTCTTAACATTCACCCCTCGCTTCTTCCAAAACATGGCGGAAAAGGTTTTTATGGCGATAGGGTTCATGAGTCTGTCTTAAATTCGGGGGACTCTGAGTCGAGTTATTGTCAAATCTGGTGTTTGATCAGTTGAATCAAGCGGCGGCCTGATCGACTGTTGTCACCTCAACACCATCTTTGAATTTGATTCCGGTTACCACTTTCGCCAGGTAATCGAAACCCCTTAATCGTCTCCATTTCTTCTCGGCACATTGACCTAACTTGAACATCATGTGCAGCATACCGTCTCGTGAAAGGCAGCCCTTGGAACGTTTGGTCCGGTGGCGGATCGTCCCGAAGGTCGATTCAATCGGATTACTGGTCCGTATGCTCTGCCAGTGCTGAGCTGGGAAATCATAGAAGGCCATCAGTTCCTCCTGGTCTTTCTGCAAGCAGACGGTGGCTTTCGGATACTTCGGCTCATACGTCTCGATGAACAGATCGAAGGCCTTTTCCGCCTCGGCCTTGGTTGGTGCCTGCCAGATGGCATGCAGTGCCTTTTTAGCTTTCGGCTGGACCGATTTCGGCAGGCAGTTCAACACATTCACGGTCTTGTGCATCCAGCAGCGTTGCTGACGGCTCGCCGGATACACTTCTTCCAGCGCCGCCCAAAAGCCCATGGCCCCATCGCCAATGGCCAGTTCCGGTATATTCATTCCGCGCGCCTTCAGCTTCAGCAGCACCTCGCGCCAGCTCTGGGTGGATTCCCGCACTCCATCCTCAATCGCCAGAAAACGCTTCTGTCCACGCGCATTCACACCAATCACCACCAGGGCGCACAGCTTAGTCTGCTCCGCCCGCAGGCCGCTGTAGACACCGTCAGCCCACACATACACCCAGCGATCCTTCTCCAGACGGTCCTCGTTCCAGTGCTGGTACTCTTGCGCCCAGACCTGTTTCAGCCGCGACACTGTGCTGGCCGACAGACCCTCTGCATCCGCTCCCACCAAGACCTTCAGTGCATCGCCCATCTCGCCACTGGAAATCCCTTTCAAATACAACCAGGGCAGCGCCGCTTCCAACGATTTGGTCTTGCGCACATACGGGGGTACCAAGGCCGAGCGAAACGTCACCGGCTCACCGGTCTTGGCGCGTACCTTGGGGATCTTGACCGTAACCGGACCCAGCCCTGTCTGTAGCTGGCGAGCCGGCAGATGGCCGTTACGCACCACGCCTGCTTTGCCGCCTTCCGTTCGCCGCTCGCTGTGTTCCGCCAGCAACTCCTGCAACTCTGACTCCACAGCCTGGTAAATCAACTGCCCGGCGCCTTTCCTCAGCAACTCGGTTAACGGATCATCAATCGTGTCTCGACTGGACAGCTTTACAACGTTATTCTTGCTCATAGGTGGTGTATCTCCATTGGTTGTTTTGGTGCTTCGCAACAACAAATCAACCAGATACGCCGCCTTTTTTCAACCTCACTCAAACACCAGATTCAGTTATAACTCTGGAGAGATCGACTTCAGCGAAAACCTTACAGAATTCGCTGTTACGCAAACGGGATGGGAAGCATAGTTTGGCTGTGCCTCCCGGATCCGTGTAGCGAGTCTCCGGGTCTGACGACGTAACTCTCCCCCCTTTGCTTGATGGGAGAGTTATGTCTAGAGAAAAGTAATTTAGTTATTTGCCATGGAAACTATCAACCTAACACATGAGGATATTCAGCAGGTCACCGGCAGAGTTAAGGCTTGTGCGCAGCTGAAGTGGTTCCGTGAAAATGGCTTTATCGCAATGGTGCGCGCCGATGGGAGACCTCGGGTCTCTCGGGCGCACTTCGAGTTAAAGATGGGCGGATTACAGGAAGTGAATCGGTCAGTGATATACGAACCTGACCTGGGAGCATTGGATGGCACCAAAACCTCGTCTCAAGCTGAATAGAGGCCTTCCGGCCGGATGGCGCTACAAGCATGGATCGTACTACTATCGCCCCCCTGTTCAACTAAGGGATCTCTGGGATGGCAAGACCGAGTTTCGTTTGGGCAAATCGCTTCCCGAAGCCCACAGAGTCTTTGCTGAAAGGATCGGACTTTATCAGGATGCCACCTCCGTAGGGGAACTCCTGGATCGCTACGCATTGGAAGTTGTTCCGCTAAAAGCCCCCAAGACGCAACAGTCCAACCAGGTATCCCTTGTTAAACTTCGTGCCGTATTCGGTGCCATGCCGATTGATGCGGTCAAGCCTTTACACGTTTACAAATATCGGGACAAACGCGGTCAACAAGGTAAGAGTGCTGCAAATAGGGATATCGAAGTTCTCAGTCACGCCTATACCAAAGCGATTGAAGAGACTGTTCGATATTCTGTGTCAAAGTAAAAACGCCCCATTTATCTGATCACAGATCCAGCGCACCATCAAGCCTTCCTTCGAAAAATATAGCCAGCTGCGACAGCGTCAGGTTCCAGTTTTGAATTGGCATCGTCCACTTCTTGCTCGCATTCTGAATCCCCAGGTACAGTAATTTGAGTAGGCTATTGTCATTTGGAAAGCCGCCCTTGGTTTTCGTCAGTTTGCGAAACTGGCGATGCACCGCTTCAATTGAGTTGGTTGTATATATCACTTTTCGAATGGCTACAGGGTAGCGAAAATAGACCGACAAGTGCTCCCACTTTTCCCGCCACGACTTGATTACGATTGGATATTGATCCCCCCAAATTTTCTCGAGCTCATCCAGGGCGGATTCAGCAGCCTCTTTATTTAGCGCTTGATAGACGCGCTTGAGATCAACCAGGAACGCCTTTTGATGCTTGGAGCCAACGTAACGCAGTGAATTCCGGATTTGATGGACAATGCAGAGCTGGACCTCTGTTTTTGGGTAGATTGACTGAATCGCCTCAGGGAAACCCTTCAATCCATCAACAGAGGCGATAAGGACATCCTCTACACCGCGGTTCTGTAAATCACTGAGCACACCAAGCCAGAAATTAGCGCCTTCGCTTTCGGACAAATACAGCCCCAGCACTTCTTTCTTACCTTCCAAATTGAGCCCCAGCACCGTATAAACAGCACGGCTTTCATAATGGCCCTGGGCACGGACTTTGTAGTGGATGGCATCTAGCCAGATAAACGGATAATGGGAATCTAATGGCCTTTGTTGCCAGTCTTTGACGGTATCGATGATCTTATCGGTAATCGCGCTGATAGCCGCTGTGGAGACCGATATGCCGTAGATCTCAGCCACATGCTCACTGATGTCAGAATAGCTTAGCCCGCGGCCATACATCGACAGGATCTTACTCTCAATTTCATCACTGACGCTGGTTTGATGCTTTTTGACAATTTGAGGCTCGAAAGTTCCGGCGCGATCACGGGGAGTATCAAGGTCGATGCGGCCTTCGCTGGTTTTTAGAGTCTTATTTGTTTTGCCATTCTTACGGTTTGGCAGTACATCGTCAGCGAGGTGGCTATCTAATTCCGCTTCCAAAGCCGCTTCAGTGAGCTGCTTTATCAATGGGGCTAAAACGCCGCCCTTACCACTAACCGACTGTCCTGATTGAATTGCCTTTAAGGCTTTATCGAAATCGAATTTCTCTGTCATAATCAATTCTCCATACAGCATTATGCTGCAAGTTAAAGAATTGACACAGAATTTCTAACACTCCCCGATTGAATGGGGCCTGTGTGAGAATCATCCCATCAAGGGCAAGGTCAGGAAGTTCAGCACACCACCACGTCGTCGCTATGTGGAAGACTGGGAGCTTCAGGAAGCGCTTAAAATTGCCTCTCCCTTCATTGCTGCATACATCCGTCTAAAGCTTCTCACTGGGCTCCGCAGGGGCGACCTCCTTTCTCTCAAGCAATCCGATCTCAAAGATGATGGCATTCATGTCACGCCCAGGAAGACTGCTCACTCGTCTGGCAAAAAGATTATCTATGAATGGAGTGAAGAGTTGCGAGATTCCATTAATGAAGTCTTGAACCTGAGAAAGAAAGTCCTTTCAGTTTGGCTCTTTCATACGAACCGCGGGCAGCCCTATATCAAGCTTGACGGTTCCGCTAACGGATTCGATTCGATGTGGCAGCGGTTCATGGCCAAGGCTATCGCACAGACTAGCCTGGAAGAGAAGTTCACAGAACATGATCTGCGGGCAAAGGTAGCTTCTGATGCTGAGCTAGGTCACGCCAGGCAGTTGCTAGGGCATTCTTCCGACACGACAACTCGGAAGATTCACCAACGTAGACCTGATCTGGTGAAGCCTGCCAAGTGATTATTATTGAATTTCTAGTCAAGTTTAGTTTTTACTCGGTTTAGAAGCTATCAGAATTAAACGTCGACTCGCTATAGTTGTTATTCCCAGATTCGTATTTTTCCCTGATCATCGGCAGCCTTTCACAAGCTATCTCAAATCGCGATATAGTTAATTCCGGCGATTCTTTGGCTAATAGGAAGTAGTCGCGCAAACTAACAGAAACAGCATCCAGCCCAACATTTTCGCTTACCAGTTGAAGTGCTCTTTCTCTATTCCCTTCGGACAATCTATTAAGCGTATCTTCAAGAAAAACTACCTTTTCTTCAACTTCAGCCCATTGAGCATCTGCCCTTACTTGGGCCAGTACATCAATTTCCAAGTCCTCAAAAGGAGTAGAATCATAGTAGCTGCAGCCAGCTTCCATTATCTTAAAATATCGATCGTAATAAGGCGTCGTATAAGCTGCCTCTTTAAGTAATTGGACTTCAAGTGAAGTATAGCTGTCCCGATTTATATGCGTAGATTCACCTTGCAATAATAGAATGGCAACGAACAAATTGGCATTGTGCTTCTCCAAGGCTAGAAGCTCCTCCATATAGGTAGAAGCGCTTTGGTATTGAGCTCGAACTTGTCCTACATTAATACTGAAAAATCCGAGTATTATCACTACTGCTAGAAAGTGTCGAGCAACTGTAACGTACAACTCATAAAGTTTGGACATCGTACCCACCCCATATCACTCTCAGACAAGAATTGCGTTCTGACGAAAGATCAAGCCTATCTATAGGTTAGCATCGGCCAGGACTCGCAAATTCAAAAAGGATCTTGGTTGCCCTCGTACGATGTATACCAGAGCAGAAATTTATTGTCATTTAAAGAATAAGAATTTGTACAAGTGCAAGTAGCTAAAATCCTTGACGAAGGGGAGGTCCGCATGGTCCCGGCTTACCGACCAGCCGGGCGCAGCCCGGTAGGTCGGGCCTGGATTTACCGTGCGGATTAGGGCCCCTACGTCAAGGATTTTCGATGCTTGCAAGGATCATATATATAGGGGAATACGGCAATTCTTTGGGACAATCACCAATCTTTGGGACAATCGAAATTTTCGATCTGGCTGGAAGCCGCGAGAAATGGTACGCCCGGAGAGATTCGAACTCCCGACCAACTGGTTCGAAGCCAGTTACTCTTTCTACCCGTCACTCAACACCACAAGGTCAACCGGTCGCCGAGATCTGGCGGAGCATCCCAACCCGCAGGCTCAGAGAAAATCCAGCAGCAGGTAAACCAGCAGCAGAACCGCCACCCACAGCACCATGCTGCCGGTTGGCCAGGTGCGCGCCAGCGTGCCCTGGGGGCCGTGGGTGCGGGTGAGGCCCATCATCAGGCCGAGGCTCCAGCGGTCCAGCGGGCGGCGCAGAAAGCTGCCGACGGCGGCCAGGGCGCGGACCAGGGTGTGATAGAGGCGCGGGAACAGTCTGCGATACACCCACTCGGCGTCCAGGTTTACCGACGGCACTTCCGCCGGGTAGCGGCCGCTGCGGTGCAGGAACACCACGCCGAGGATGGCGAAGGCCAGCAGCTGCAGCTGGGTCAGCACGTGGGTCATGTCGTAGGCGTGATAGTCTGCATCGTAGGGCAGGATGCTGTACAGCATGGAGGGGAATACGCCAATTGCCACACAAAGCACCGCGGCGATGCTCATGGCCGCCAGCATGTTGCGGGGCGCTTCCCGGGCCGGGATGTTCTGGTCATGGGCGAAGAAGGCGAAATAGGGGATCTTGATGCCGGCGTGTTCCAGTACGCCGGCGGAGGCGAACAGCATGAACATCCAGACGATGCCGTGACCCTCTTCGATGAGCGCCGACATGACCATGGACTTGCTGATGAACGCGCTGACCAGCGGGAAGGCGGAGATGGTTATCGCACCGACAATACACAGAGTCGCGGTGATGGGCATCTTCTTGTACAGGCCGCCCAGCTCCGATGCCTTGGTGCGGCCGGTGACGTACAGGACCGCGCCCATGGACATGAACAGCAGCCCCTTGAACAGCACATCGTTGAAAGCGTGGGCCACGGCGCCATTAAGCGCCAGGGCGGTGCCGACACCGATGCCGCAGACCATGAAGCCCAGCTGGTTGATCATGGAATAGGCCAGTACCTTGCGCAGGTCGTTTTCGATAACGGCGAAGAAGATCGGGTAGCAGGCCATGAAGGCGCCGATATAGATCAGTGCTTCGGTGCCGGGGAAGCCTCGAGCCATGGCATACACAGCCACTTTGGTGGTGAAGCAGCAAAGGAATACCGTGCCGGTGGCGGTGGCGGCGGGGTAGCCGTCGGTGATCCAGTTGTGCAGGAACGGAAAGCCGCACTTGATGCCGAAAGCGAAGAAAATCAGCAGGCCGCCGGAGACGCCCAGGCCGATTTCGCCAAATTCCAGGCTGCCGGTTTCCAGCCAGAACCACAGGGCGCCGGCCATCAGCAGGACACCCGACAGTACCTGGAATACCAGGTAACGGATGCCGATTGCCACCGAGCGTTCGTCGCGGGCGGCCCAGATCAGGAAGGCGGAGCTCAGGCCCAGGATTTCCCAGAACACGAACAGGGTGAACAGGTCCCCGGCGAAGACGGCACCGACGGCACTGCCGGCGTAGAGCAGGCCGGTGACATGCTGCAGCGTGTCCTTGAGGTGGATGGAATAGAGCACGGCGATAAAGGCGCCGATGTGAAAGATGTAGCCGAACAGCAGGCTCAGGGCGTCCACCCGGTAGGGGATCAGGGTCAGCTCCATGAGCTGGTACTCGACCACGGTGCCGGTTTCCAGGCCCAGCAGGTGCAGGCCGCCGATCACCGGGGCCAGCAGCATGATGGCGGAGCGCAGGTGCCCCTTGGTAAAGGCGGCCAGGATGGCGGCGATGAGAAACGGCAGAAACGGATGAAAATCAGGCAGCATGATCGTCATCCTTCTGGTAGTAGTCCTCGCTGCGGCCCACCAGGTTGCGCAGTGCCTTGGCCAGCATTACCACGCCCACCAGGGCGGCGAATCCGTAAAACGCGTAAAACGCCGGTATTTCCTCCACCGGCAGGTAGGTGTGCCGGTTGACCAGCAGATCGATGACTACCAGCAACCCGCAGATGAAATAGAGCAGGTAACGGATTCGCTGTTGTACTTCGGGGCGGTCAGCCCAGCCTGGATTGTCATTGTCGGACGGTTGCATGGTTACCTCTCGTCACCTGACGGCCATGGACGCCAGCTGGTACCAGAACTGGGGACTGAAAAACAGGGTCACGCAAACCAGGGCAGTGATGCTGATGCCGATCAGGCAGAACAGCGGCGCCTCCTTGAGGCCCCCGGTGCTGTCGTCGTCATCCTGCGGTTTGCCAAAGAAGGCCCGCAGCGGAATCGGCAGCAGGTAGGCCACGTTGAGCAGCGAGCTGAGCAGCAGGGTACCGAGCAGCAGCAGTTCGCCGGTCTCCAGCGTGGCCTGGGCAAGGTACCACTTGCTCCACATACCGCCCAGCGGCGGCAGGCCGATAATGCTCAAAGTCCCAAGGGTGAAGGCGGCAAAGGTTATCGGCATTTTGCGACCCAGGCCGTCGAGCTGGCTGACCTCGGTTTTGTGGGCCGCCACCAGGATGGCGCCGGCACCGAAGAACAGGGTGATCTTGCCGAAGGCGTGCATGACGATATGCATGCCGCCACCGAGGATACCGGTGACGCCCAGCAGGGCGCCAAGGGTGATGTAGCCCAGCTGGCTGACGGTGGAATAGGCCAGCCGCGCCTTGAGATTGTCCTTGGTCATGGCGACCAGCGACGCCAGCAGGATGGACGCCGCCACGATGTAGGTCAGTATCGTGGTAATGGGCAGCTCGCGGACCAGGTCGGGGCCGAAGATATAAAGAGAGATTTTCAACAGCGAGAACACGCCGGCCTTGACCACCGCCACGGCGTGCAGCAGGGCGCTGACCGGGGTCGGGGCCACCATCGCCGCCGGCAGCCAGCGATGGAACGGCATCAATGCGGCCTTGCCCACGCCGAAAAAGAACAGCATCAGCAACACGCCCAGGATCAGCGGCGACGCCGTGCCCGCCAGGATGCCCCCGGCGGTGAATTCCAAAGTGCCGGCCAGGTACCAGGTGACGATCAGCGCCAGCAGCAGAAAGGCGACCGACGTGCCGAGGAGAATGCCCAGGTAGACCCGGCCCGCCATGCGTGCCGCTTCGGTTCCGGCATGGGTGACCAGCGGAAAGGTCGACAGTGTCAGCATTTCGTAGAACACGAACAGGGTCAGCAGGTTGCCGGAAAACGCCACGCCCTGGGTCACCGCGATGGCCACCGCGAAGAACATGAAGAAGCGGGTCTGGTTGTCCTCGTGGTGCCCGCGCATGTAGCCGATGGCGTAAATCGAGGTGATGATCCACAGGAAGCCGGCGACCAGGGCGAACAGCATGCCCAGGGGTTCCAGGGTAAATTTCAGGGTCATGCCGGGTAACGGTTCGGCCAGGACCAGGCTCGGCTGTCCACCGGCCATGACCTCGTTGGTCAGCGGAATCAGCAGCAGGAACAGGATCACCGAAGTGACGATGGTTATGGTGTCCCGCAGATTGGGGTTGTTGCCGGTCAGCTTGATGAGCAGGGCGGCGATAACCGGCAGGACCACGATGAGGGGCATCAGCATTTCAATCGGCATCACGGCGCTCCTCCGCTGGACAGCAGGCCCATGGCCGCAGTTTCCGCGACACCCACGGTCAGGCTGGTGTCAATGCCGAAATAGATATTGGCGATGACCAGTACCCAGGTTGGAATCAGCAGCGCCAGGGGCGCTTCGCGCACGGCGGCGGCTTCGTCATCCGGTGACTGAAAATAGGCCGCTTCAACCAGTTTCCACACGTAGATGACGGCCAGCAGGGAGCCCGCCAGCACCAGGAAGGCCACGGGCCACATGCCCTGTTCCAGGGCCGCCAGTACCAGGTACCACTTGCTGACGAAACCCACCGTCAGGGGTACGCCGATGAGGCTCAGGCCGCCGATGACGATGGCCATCATGGTCCAGGGCATGGTTTTGCCGAGGCCGCGGAAATCAGCCAGGTTCACCCCGCCGGTACGGTAGAACAGCGCACCCAGGGCAAGGAACAGGCTGCCTTTCATGACCGCGTGGTTGAACAGGTGCAGGATGGCGGCGGTAAGGCCGGTCTGACTGGCAAAGCTGATGCCCAGGATCATGTAACCGATCTGGGCGACACTGGAATAGGCGAACAGGCGCTTGATGTTGTCCTGGAAAATGGCCACCAGGGAGCCGGCGAAAATGGCCAGCAGGGCCAGTACCAGCAACACCGTCCCCAGGGGCATCACCTCGTAGGAGAACTCGATGCCGAAGATGGTGAAGAAGAACCGCAGCATCACGTACACGGCCACCTTGGTGGCGGTTGCCGCCAGAAAGGCGCTGGCGATGGACGGTGCGAAGGCATAGGAATTGGGCAGCCACAGGTGCAGCGGAAACAGTGCCAGCTTCAGGCTGATGCCAACGGTGGTGAAGGCGAACGCGGCCTGTACGGTGCGTGATTCCGACAGCGGACCCAGGCGCATGGCCAGGTCCTGTATGTTCAGGGTGCCGGTTGACATGTACAGCAGGCCCACCCCGATGAGGATAAAGGTGGCGCCGATGGTGCCCATGATCAGGTACTGAAACGCGGCGGTCAGTGCCCGTCGGTCATTGCCCAGGCTCACCAGGATATAGGTGGACAGCGACGAAATCTCCAGGAACACGAAAATGTTGAAAGCGTCGCCGGTAATGACGATGCCCAGCAGTCCTGCCAGGCACAGCAGGTAGGCAGTGTAGAACAGGGACTGCTTGTCCGCCCGGACTTCGCTGGCCACGCTGGTGGGGGCCGCCGCCATCACCACGGTGCCGATGGCGGCAACGATCAACAGCACGAAGGCATTGACCGTGTCCACGTAGTACTGGATGCCCCACGGTGGCGCCCAGCCGCCCATGCGGTAGGTGATGGTGCCGCCGGACATCACCTCGCTCAACAGCGCGATACTCATGGCCAGGGTCAGCACGCAGGTCAGCATGGCCAGCAGCCAGGAATAAACGCCGCGGCGCAGCATCAGTGCCAGGGGCGCCGCCAACAGCGGGACGACTACCTGCAGTGCGGGGAGGTTATCGGCAATCACAGAGACTCATCCTGCTCGTGAATTTCCTCTTCCTCGACGGTGCCATATTCCTCCCTGATGCGCACGATAAGGGCCAGGGCCAGGGCGGTGGTGGCCACGCCGACCACAATGGCGGTGAGGATGAGGACGTGGGGCAGGGGATTGGAGTAAACGGTGACGGCATCGTCCAGGATGGGTGCCGCACCGCCGTCTACCTTGCCCATGGTTATGTAGAGAATAAACACCGACGTCTGGAAGATGTTCAGACCCACTACCTTCTTGATCAGGTTGCCGTGGGCGATGACAACGTAAAAGCCCACCATCATCAGGAAGATGACGATCCAGTAGTTATAGAGGCCCAGCGTCGAACTCATTGCTCGTCTTCCCCCGACTGGCTGCCGCGTCCGGTAAAATAGAAAAAGATGGAGATCACCACGGCGGTCACGGTGATGCCGACGCCGAGCTCCACCGCCAGGATGCCGTAATGCTGACCGTGCAGCGGGTCATGGGCCAGCGTGTCGTAATCCAGGAAGTTGCCCCCTAACAGCAGCGTAAGTACGCCGGTGCCGCCGTAGATCAGCACGCCGACACCCATCATGTAGCGCAGGAACAACGGTGAAATGAGTTGCTCGGCCTTGGCCAGGCCGAAAATCATGGTGTACAGGATGATGGCGGCACCAAAGATTACGCCGGCCTGGAAGCCGCCGCCCGGTCCGTAGTCACCATGGAACTGGATATAGAGGGCGTAGAGCAGGATCAGTGGAATCATCGCCCGGCTGATAACCCGCAGCACCAGGTGGTGGGCCATCTCCGGGGGGCGCACCCGGTGACGGTCATCGCCGCCGATGCCCAGCAGCGTGAGCACGCCGAGACCGGCGGTAAAGATCACCACCACTTCGCCCAGGGTATCGTAGCCCCGGTAACTGGCCAGCACCGAGGTCACGATATTGGGCATGCCCACTTCCTCGTAGGACTGCTCGATATAGCGGGGTGCTACGTGCTGGTGAATGGGGGCGTCCGGGTCACCGAGGCTGGGCATGTCCAGGGTGCCGTAAACCAGAACCAGTCCGGTCACCACCACCACGCCAAGGGGGATCATGGACGGCGGTGTCCTGCTGATTTTTTCCTTGCGACTGGTCAGGGCCAGGGTGCCCAGCATCAGCACCGTGGTCACGCCGGCGCCGACCGCCGCCTCGGTAAGTGCCACGTCTACCGCATCCATGGTGACGAAGAAGCCGGCGGAAAGCAGGCTGTAAATACCGAACAGCATCACGATGGTAAACAGGTCACGCAGGAACACCACCGACAGGGCAGTAGCCGCCAGCATGCTCAACAGGACGATGTCGATCAGGGTGCTGATGGCGTTTCTCCTTGTGTTTGTGGCGCCGCTTCCTCGCCCTCCGGTTCCGGTGTCGCCTCCGGGTCGTGCAGCAGGGGCTTGAGGCCGCCGTGGAGAGCCGACTTGGCCAGGGCGTGGGCTGCCGTCGGGCTGGTGTAGGTCAGGATCAGCAGTATCAGCAGCAGCTTGATCACCATCATTGCGTCGGGGGCCTGAAGCATCAGGCCCAGGACGATGAAACCGGCACACAGCGTGTCGGTGACGCTGGCGGCGTGCAACCGGGTAAAAAAATCGGGAAAGCGGAACAGGCCCACTGCGCCGGTAATCCCCAGGAAACCGCCGACCAACAGTAAAATCCAGCTGAGAATGTCCAGGAAGCCAGCCATTACGGGTTCTCCGGACCTTCGGCATTGTCACTGTACTCGGCAAAACGCAGCACGGCGACAATACTGATGAAGTTGATCAGGGCGTAGACCAGGGCAATGTCGATGAAGTCAAACCGACCTGCGATCAGGCCAAGTACCGCGATCAGCAGCACCGTCTTGGTGCCGAAGGTATTGATGGCCAGGATCCGGTCGAACAGCGTCGGTCCCAGGAGGGCCCGGACAAGGGCCAGGACCATCACGACCAGGATTGCAGCGGCAACAGCGAAATACATCAGCTTTCCAGGCTCCGCACCCGACGGTCCATTTCGCCGGACTCGAGGCCTTCGCGGGAGGACCGGGTCAGGGCGTGAACGGTAAATTCATCACCCTCGACTTCCAGGGTCACGGTACCGGGGGTCATGGTGATGGAATTGGCGTAAAGCACTTTGAACAGGTCGGTCTGTTGCGAGGCCTTGATCTTGATAACCCGGGGTTCGATGTCCGGCGTGGGCTGCCAGATGCAGCGGATGACTTCCAGGTTGGACTTGACGATTTCCTTGAGCAGCCAGGCCATGTAACGGGGCAGGCCAAGGGAGAGAATTACTGTTGGGTGGTAGTCATCTCCCGCTCGCGTCATGAGCTGGGTAATGGCGATCACCAGGCCTACGGACAGCACACCGAAGCTGAGCAGCAGCAGGTCGAAGTGACCGGAGTTGATGATCCAGAATACGGCCAGCAGCAGGGCGAGCCAGACCAGGTTTTTCATCCCGCCTCACTTTCCGTCACGCAACGCGTCACGACAATACTCTTGTTTTGATTGTTGCTTGTCATTTTTATTATGCCGCCGACCGGGAGGTCTGGACTTGCCAGAAAGCTCTGCCGGCTATACCTGCGAAGTTCCTGCAGTGATTGAAGACGCCGTACCGGCACCGTGACAGGAGAAAGCAGAATTTATATCCGCAGGGCCGATTTGTCCAGTCCGACAGCCATTCCGTGCCGGTCAGGGAGGTATTCCGGATACGAATCCCGGTTTCAGGGCCAGGCCGGGATTCGTATCCGGGCATCGCCGGCCGGTCCATCCTGCGCTAAGCCAGCCTCAAGACAGGCTTACCGCACCGGGTCACTGCGCGCCGGTGGCTGCGCCCTGATCGGTGAGTTCCCGTATCTTGTGGGGATCAGGCATACCCTCGGCGACGATCTCCGGCGTGTCGCCGGCGGTGTAGATCTCCACGGTGCCCACACCCATCATCCGGTTCAGCAGGGTCTGCTTGACTCTTACCGAGCGAATACTGGATTTGCTGACTTCCGAGTGCTCCTTGTTGAGGATGCCGGTTTCGTAGCGGATTTCATGGTCCACCACCGTGAACAGGGTGTTGCGGGCGGACATGTACCACCACAGCAGTATAAACAGACCCAGACCCAGTACCGGGATCAGGAGTATGCAGCCGATAAATCCCAGGGGATTGCTTTTGAACATGGTGGGGTGTTTCGAGTAGCTCTCCATGGCTAGTATCCTGATGAAATTTGAAGAAAATGGTAAGACCGGTTGAGTGTAAAGATTAATCAGGCGTATTTCAAAGGAAGTAACCCCGGCCGGCGCGATGCCGGGGGCATCACGGCAGTTACCGCTCCCGGTGCAGTATTCAGCCCAGCTCCACGACCTCGCCGCCGGCAGCCTCGGCATCTTCCCGGTCATGGGTGACCAGCACCACCGGCAGGCCTGCCGTTCGGAGCCTGCCGAAAACCGCATCCCGCACCTCGGCGCGCAGGGCAGCATCGAGTTTATTGAACGGTTCGTCAAGCAATACCGCTTCGGGTTCCGAGAGCAGTGTGCGTAACAGTGCGACCCGGGCTTTCTGTCCGCCGGACAGGGTTTCCGGGTCCCTGTTCTCGAACCCCTGCAGACCGATTTCTTCGAGGCTGGCACTGGCCAGGCGTTTTTTATCTGACCGGTTCCGCGGTATGCCGAAGCACAGATTCTCGGCAATGGACAGATGGGGAAACAGCAGGGGATCCTGGAACAGCAAGCCCAGGTGTCGTTGTTCCGCCGGCAGGTCGGTGACGTCACGAGAACCCACCCAGACGCGACCGTGGGCCCTGAAAGCCGGTGCCAGGAAACCGGCCAGGTAGGCCAGCAGCGTGGATTTGCCGGAACCGGACGGACCCATGACCGTCAACACCTCACCACTACCGACGCACCGATCCAGCCGCAACAGTTCACGCCCGTTCAGTTCGATGCGAACATCGTCTATTTTTAACTCACTCTCGGTCATCGCGGAGTTGCCCTGCCATTCGTCCGTCCTGTTCAGCGAAATGCCTGCATGCCCTTCCGGTGTCGCCAGACGATAACCGGGGCTGCCAGTGCCAGCACGAAAACCAGCATGGGCAGCAGCGCCTGTAACAGGGCCCAGACGGCAATGATACTGGCATTGCCACCGGAAGCCAGGGCCACGGCTTCGGTGGTGATGGTGTTGACCCGACCGGCCCCGGCCAGCTGGGTGGGCAGGAACAGGCTGACACTGATGGCCACGCCCACAGCCGCCGAAGTCAGCAGCGGTCCCAGCAGCAGCGGCAACCTGACGCGTCGGAACGCCGATGCCGGCGAGGCACCAAGGGTGGCAGCGGTATGCAGCCATCGCGGGTCCAGCCTCCGGTAGGGATCTGCCAGCGTCAGGTAGGTATAGGGGATCACGAGCAGCACGTGGGCGCAAATCACCAGCACCAACCCCGGCTGCCACTGCATGGATTCGGTAAACACCACCAGGCCGAACAGAAACACCACCTGGGGAATCACCAGCGGGATATAGAGTACCCACCTGGCCAGTCCCGACTCTTTTTTCTGACGGAAGTCGTATTCCAGTGAGCCGACTACCAGCAGCAACGAACAGCCCGTGGCCAGCACCGCAATCACCAGGGTGTTTGCCAGGGGCTCTGCCAGCCCCGGCAACACCCGCACCCAGGCCTGCCATGTCCAGTCACCGGGCAGCGTATCGGGAAACTGCCACAGTCCCGAGAATGAATTGACCATCAGCACCAGCAGGCTGACCAGCATGACGGCGACTATCGCCGGCAGTCCGATACGGCCGCCAGTTGACAGGACCCGGTGGCCGCCACGCCGATTGCCGGACACGATCCAGCGACGATAGATGCCTCCCACCATACGCTCCGCCAGCAGCCAGCAACCGATAACGGTCAGGCTGAGTCCCAGTTGCAGCACGGCGGCGGCGCCGGCTAGAAAACGCTGTTGCAGGTCCGGGTCGTTAAACCAGTCCAGCAGCATGACACTGAGAGTCGGTGGCAGGGTGGGGCCCAGTATCAGGGCGACATCCACCGTGGCCGAGGAGAACGCGATAATCGCGAGAAGTGGCAGGCGTATCAGCGGGTACAGTGCCGGGGCAACCACTTTCAGCCAGGCCACAGTAGGACGGTAGCCAAGGGACCTGGCCAGGCGAATCCGGTCTGTCGGAGCGATCTGGGGCAGTGCCGCCAGGCACATCAGCAGCAGGAACGGCACTTCCTTGACAATGAGGCCGACGATCATGCTGATGCCCCAGGTGTCGTTTACGATCAGCAGATCCGGTGGCCGCTCCCAACCGGAAAGAGTCGGCGACACCAGGCGGAACAGAAAGCCGGACGGCGCGATCAGAAATGCCAGGCCGAACGCCGCGGCGGCATGGGGAATAGCGAGAACAGGTGACACCAGGCGCCTGATCCAGCTGTCCAGAACGCTGCCCGAGGCACTGGCCAGGAACAGGAAAACCGTTGCCAGGGAAATCGCCGGTGTCACCAGGCCCGCCAGCAGGCTGACCCGGATGCTTTGACCCAGACCCGGCACCTGCGCCAGTTCCTGCCAGTGGGCCAGGGTGAAACCGGTGCCGCCCACGGCGGGGAAAAAACCGAAAGCGGGCAGCAGGGCGACGGCCAGTCCCAGCAGGGTGGTTACCAGTAGCAGAGCAAGAAGGACAGGGGTGGCCCAGCGCAGCATCCCGTCAGCGACCCGAGTACCGTTGCAGCCAGGCACGTTCCAGCGCGGGCACCCAGGAAGGATGCGGTTCCTGGAGCTTGCGACCCAGGCCCTCCGCCGATGGCGCGGCGGCGTGGCGGTCTTCGCCGTCGAACAGTGCCCGGTCTGCCGGTGCCAGCAGGTTCAGGTCCAGCACGGTGAAGCTGGCCATCTGGTCCGGTTGCGCGGCCCGGGCCTGGGCCCGGGGAGAAAGCAGGAAATTACTTACCACCATGGCCCCGGCCTTGCTGCGGGAATTGAATGGAATGGCGAGAAAGCTGGCATTGCTGAGGGTGCCGCTGTCCAGCACGTAGGACCTTACCGTGGGGGGTAATTCCCGATTGGCGATTGCCGTGACGGCTTCACCGGGGGAGAAGGAAAACGCCAGTGCAGTGTCGCCATCCGCCATCAGCCTGCGCAGTTGCGCACCGTTTACCGGGAAGTAGCGGCCCTTTCTCAACAGGTGGGGATGAAGTTGGTCCAGGTAGTTCCACAGGGGCCTGGTCACTTCTGCAAAATTCGACTCGCCAACCGGCGAATAAAAGGGGGCAGTCCTATCACTTAGTTCCAGGACCGCTTGTTTGAGAAAGGTTGTCCCCAGGAAGTCCGGTGGCCTGGGGTAGGTGAACTCCCCGGGATACTGTTGTGCCCAGGCCAGCAGCTGCCTGATGGACCGGGGTGGTGTACTGACTATGGCGCTGTCGTAATAAAAGATCAGCTGAGCGCGCAACCAGGGTGATTCCAGTCCGTCAACGGCCACGGTGAAATCCTCCCGCATTTCGGGATAACGGTTGGCATTGACCAGGGAGAAATTGGGCAGCTGCTCGGACCAGGGTCCATACAGCAGGCCGTTTGCCTTCAGCGCGGCAAAATTTTCACCGTTGACCCACAGCAGATCCACGGTGCCGTCACTGGTATTGCCGGCCTGCTTTTCGGCCAGAATACGCGACACGCCCATGGCCGTGTCAGCCAGTTTGACATGCTGCAGATCGACCTGAAAGTGGTCTTCCACTTCATCGGTCACCCAGGCCAGGTAGTCGTTTATCCGCGCCTCACCCGCCCAGGCCGCGAAATACACGGTCTGCTGTCGGGCTTCGTCCAGGACCGCGGACCAGTCGGTCGGGTCGGGTTCGGCGCGTAACGCGAAGGCGGCAAAACAGCCGGCCAGCAGCAGTGTCGCAACGCCGTGCCCGGCGTAATCAGCCGCCACTGGCAACCAGTCCCATGCGCCTGGCGCGGCGCTGTTTGCGTCTGCTGTCCAGGATTTCGCCCAGAACTTCCCGGTGAAAACGATCACAACCGATACACAGGTTGCTGTAGGCGTCGCCGGCGGGTGTCGTGGTTTGCGAAGCTTCGAGGTAGTCGGCGACGCTCCAGCCGTGGTTCAGGCCCATCCGCTCGGGCTTGCCGGCATTGATGGCTTCCAGGGCCGGCTCCCCGGCCAGGTCGTCCAGGATTTTCAGCAGGGGCTCCTCCACCAGATTGCCCAGGGGATGAGCCGTCTTGATGCAGCAGGGAAAGACGTCTCCCGAGGGATCGATGGACACCTCCGAACCGGCATAGCCGTGATTCAGAAAATTCAGCCCCCCGGACCAGGCGTTGCAGAAGTTGTCGGCCAGGGTTGCCCGGGACAGGTTGTTCTCCCATGCCCTGCCGCGAGGCCACAGCTTGCCGATCCAGCTGTCGTCAGTGGCGCCGAACATGGAAAACAGCGGCCCCTCGATCTTACTGCGTTCGGACCGTTCACTCAGCGCGGTGGCATCGGTCACCCCGGCATCCAGCAGCATGGCGGTGACTTTCCTGGCCAGTTCCTTTTTCCGGTCGCCCTGCATGCCGACGTGGTAGTCATCCATGCCGGACACTGAAATCGACCACACATCCCTGGCCAGCAATTCGTCGATTATTTTCGGGGTCAGCAGGTCACCCGTGGTCTGCACCACGACCTTGACGCCTCCTGCCGCCCGGTATTTGTCCCGCAGCGCCTCGAGGGTCGGGTACAGCACCGCCTCCCTGACCGGCTCGGTCAGGACATCGCCGCCTGACAGGATGATTTTGCCGGTTTTTTCCACGAAGCGGTTGCCGTCCCGGGAATCCGGTTCCAGGTAGCGCATGGTGTCAGGCAGATTGGCCACGATGGCCGGGGCATTGCGGCGGGCTTCATTCACCACGTCCTGCAGTTCGTCACGCACATAGGGACGAAACCGCGCTTCATAGCAATGTTTACAGCGCCGGTGACAGTGCCAGCAGAGTACGTAATAGATGGATTCCATGTAAATTCCGGACCGGGTCAGATCGTTTGGCCTGACTGATTTTTATTCAGGATCCCCTGCTGTTTCTGCCGAAGGACAGAAGGTCAGCCGGGTCTGCTGTCCACAGCTACCCTAGTGGACCCCGATCAGGCGGAAACTCATTCAGTACAGGCAGTCTCGTTTATTTTTGGAAGCGTGAGTGAAGCATGCCGATGGGTACGGGTCAATCCGGTTCTGCCTGTGGACTGTGGTCTGGCTGTCACCGGCCAACCGGTTTGCCGGCGACAGTCAACGGCTGGATTCGTCCTGACGCTGGAGTCTGCCGCTGAGTTGTTCCACCAGGTTGGCGTAAAAATCGGATTCCGGGTCAAGTCGTGCCGCCAGCCGATACTGGTCAAGAGCCTCTTCGAGTCGTCCTTCCTGCTCCAGCAGGCGCCCGAGAGTGCGGTAAAGGAATGCATTGTCCGGCTGCGCGACGATGCCGGCCCGGTAAATCAGGATGGCCTTGTCAGGTTGACCGGCATTATTGTAGGTGTTGCCCATGATATGTATCTGCGAATCATTGCTGGGATCCAACTCGATACTGCGCAGATCGAAGGCCAGAGACTCTTCGTAATTACCGTCCTCTCGTTCCAGTTCACCCAGCGTGGCAATAGCGGCGCGAATCGCGGCATCGGGCTCCCGGTCAAGGGTCAGGGCGATATACCTGGCAAATGCCGGTTTGGCTTCCGCAATTCGCTGCAGGAAATAATAGGTGTTGGCCAGGTTGCGATAGGCTTCGGCAAAATTCGGATCCGCCGCGATGCTTTCCCGGAACTCCTCGATGGCCTGGTCATAGCGTTCCAGGTTGCTGTAGGTATTGCCACGCCGAAACAGGCGCTGGGCAAGCTCCCGGTCAACGGTGGGTGCGGTTCGCGTCGCCCCGGCGTAACGGGCAAGGACGGACTGCAGGGCGTAATCTTCTGCCGGCGCCGCCACGGCCTGGCTGCCGCCGACCACCACCAGCAGGAGCAGGCTCAGTAGGGTGGGTAACCCGCCCGCCGTCGGTGGTTGCGACGGATTTTCAGGGCCTGGTTCGCCGGTGCCTGGCCTGGTTGTCGATGTCATAGTTGGTTCCTGTCGCTGTGCAGCGGGATTGGGATTTAACTCACCGTGATGCCCGCAGGCCCGTCGGCAGATGCTACCACACGACCGATAATTGCTGCCGAGGAATAGCCATTCTGTCGCAACGACTGCAGGCAGCGGTCGGCCTCGCCGGCGGGTACGCTGGCCAGTAACCCGCCGGCGGTCTGGGGATCGAACAGCAGCTCCAGCAGCGGGTTGTCATGCAGGCGCTGGTCGATTGACATGATCTTCCTCACCTGGCTGTTGTTGTCGTGAAGCGAACTGAAAATACGTTTTTTCAGGCAGTCGGCGGCACCTTCCAGCAGCGGCAGCGTGTCCAGTTCAAGGCTGGCGTGGACATTGGCGGCGGCCAGCATCTCCGCCAGGTGACCTGCCAGGCCAAAGCCGGTGATATCCGTGCAGGCGCTGGCGCCATGGGTGATAAACAGGTCGGCCGCCGTGCGATTGGACACCAGCATCTGCTGGAAAGCCGCATCCATCCAGCGACCCCTGGCCTTGAAGCGCATATCCGCAGCCAGCAGGGTGCCGGTACCCAGCGGCTTGCTGAGTATCAGCACGTCGTTCTCCCTGGCGCCGGACTTGGACAGCAGTCGTTCGGGATGCCCATAGCCATTCACCGACAGTCCGAAGGCCAGTTCCCCGGCCTCGTTGGAATGTCCGCCGGCCAGGGCGGTATCGTGATCGTTGAGGGCAGAGACGCAGCCACTCATCAATTCATCCAGTGTTTCCTGCATCATCAGTTTGCCGGCAAACGGGACGCTGGCAATGGCCAGGGCGGTATGGGGGCGTGCGCCCATGGCATAAATGTCACCGACGCAATGATTGGTTGCAATCCGGGCAAACAGCCAGGGATCGTTGATAAAGGCCCGGAAATAGTCCACGGTCTGCACCAGCATACGATCGCTGGAGATCCTGATCAGGGCTGCGTCCTCCACGGACGACAGGTCGCCGACCAGGTCCGGGTGACCGGTGGGCTCAAGCTGTGCCAGGACCGTCTGCAGCGTGTCGCTGCCGACCTTGGCGGCGCAGCCGGCACAGCGAATGGCATGTTCACGCAGGGCAGTTTCCGTAGCTTCGTCAGTCAGCCCGCGTTGCAGCTTCAGCGTCGGTTCCGGTGCCGGAAACCGGGCGTATTTGCGCATGAAGTCCATGTCGATCTTGTGCTTGAGCGCCCAGACCCAGCGTCCCTTTAAAAACAGGTTGCGTCTTGACGCAATGGCCTTGCCGTCACCGGTGTACATGAGAGCGAGGGCGTGCTTCTGCGGTATGTAGCGGCGCAGTGTTCGCCCGGTGAGGTACCTCACCAGGTTGCGGGCCAGCGGTTTGCCCTGCCGTACCGCGTAGACCCCGGATTTCGGCCGAGGGTAGCCTTCGATGGACGCCGCATCGCCGCTGGCGAAGACGAAGGGATGACTCAGGCTTTGCAGGTTGGTGTTGACGGCGATGAAACCGGCTTCATCGACGGCCAGCCCGGCGTCCGCCGGCCATTGCGGGATACTTGCCCCGGTTGCATAAAAAACAGTGTCGGCATGAACCGGGTCTTTGCCGTCGCAGATAACCCTGTTGGCTTCGAATTCGGTAACCCGATGGTCGAAGAACAGTTTTACTCCCCGCCTTTCCAGCTCCGCGCGGGTAAAATCCTTGACCCGGTTGTTGTGAAACTTCAACAGCTGTGTATCCGCCGTAATCAATTTCACGGTAAACAGTGACGTCTCGCCGGTTTTGATGCCGGCCGCCCTGTGGATGGCATGCTGGGCGGAAAAGGCCAGTTCCACGCTGGCCGGTCCACCGCCGACGATGGCGATGGCGTAGGGTGTGGATGCCTGCAGATTATCCAGTGCCTGCTGTCGCACCTTTTGCCAGGCGGGCAGAAACAGGTCGATGGGCTTGACCCCGAGAGCATGGTCCCGGGCACCCGGAATGCTGGACGCGTCAGGTCGGGAGCCGATATTCAGGGAAATCAGGTCGAAGCGCATCGGTGGTCGACTGTCGAAAAGAACCCGTCGGCCGTCCAGGTCCAGGCGGGTAACTTCTTCGTGGATCAACCGGGCGCCGGCAAACTGACTGAGAGGACGCAGGTCGATGTGAATATCGTCGAGCTGGTAGACGCCGGCAACGTATCCCGGTAGCGCACCGGAATAAGGCGTGTGGATATCACGGGAAATGATCACCACTTCCAGACCGGGAACGGGATTCATCGCGAGGTGCATGAGCACGCTGAGATGGCTGTGACCACCGCCGATAAGGACCAGGCGTTTGACTGCTGGAGAGGCTGCTGTGCTTTTCATTGCGATACTGCCTGGCGCATCGGCGCAGTTTACCCTATTTGCACCCGGGGCTGAACGGATGATGGACGGCGACGCTCAGGCTGCAATCACCCAGCGCTTCAAGCCGGGGTTCTACAGCCACTGCTCGTTGATGTGCAGCCAGTAACCAAGAAGTCGACCGATGGTGGAGAGCACCATGCCGACGGCGATGGCGGTGAGGACAAAACCGAGGCTCAGCGGTAGCAGGAACCAGCAGCCGGCAAGGCTGCCCAGTATCCAGTCAATTTTGTCCCAGGGCAGCCAGGGCCGCCCCGGCGCCACCTGCAGCCGACGCTTGACCAGGCTTTTACAGGCATCGCCCAACAGGGCACTGCAGCCGAGCCAGGCGCCAAGCCACCAGGTCTGGTAGTACGCTGGCGAGAGGGCCAGTTCCGTCAGCCGTGGTGACCCGAGGGCGAGCAACACCTGTAACTGGTGCGCCACCGAGGCCATCAGTATCCCCGTTACCAGTCCGCGGACGGTCTTGTGTGATCCAAGCAGTTGCTGGCCGCGCCAGTGGATACCGAAATCCAGGGGACGGTTCCAGCGCGGGAAGAGTTTTGCCGCGATTGGCGGTACCAGGTTGGCTACGCCGGCGGGCACAAGAAACCAGATGACCTGTAATAGCAGTTGCATCAGAGCAGGCGTTGGCTGGTATCGGCAGTCAACGACAACCGCACCAGGTAGGCGTATTGCAGTGTGGCGACCATGCCCAGCCCGGCGGTGGCCCAGGCCAGGGGCCAGATCAGGTCCGGCGAGCCGGTGAGGATAACCAGGAACAGCAGGTATTGCAGCGCCGTGGTGACCTTGCTGGGCAGCCTGGCCTTGACTGACCTTACGGTGCTGAGCTGGCCCACTACCAGCAGAACAACGACGATAAGCAGCACGCCAAAATCCCGCAAAGCAAACAGCAACCACTGCAGCGGGGAAATCTTGTCCAGCACTATCCAGGTGAGGCTGACCGACAGGACAAACAGCTTGTCGGCGATGGGGTCCAGCACCTGGCCCAGGTAGCTGGTCCACTGAAACATCCGGGCTACCTGGCCGTCCAGGAATTCAGTTGCCAGTCCGGCCAGTATCAGCGGCAGGTGATACGCTTCCGGACAGAAGGGGAATGCCAGGGCGATGCCGATGCGGATGCCGGTAATGCCGTTGGGAGTGTGCTTCAGGACATGACTGAAGCGATGTGATGAAGCCTGTTTCATGGTGCCTGCTGATCGCGGTTGACAACCTGGATTGTCAATCCGTTTGCGAACCGGTGGGAGCCGCGGTGTCCATCCGGGAAACTATCACCTGCTGTGCTGTTCATGATTGTCTCGCCAGCAGGCGGGTTTCCAGTCCCGGCAGAGGCTGGTCGGGTATCAGCTGGCTCAGTAACAGTGAGCCCCAGGCAATGGCTGCGCCAATAAGAAAAACCAGGCTGTGATTGACCACCCAGAGAAGCCCCAGTAGCGCCGGCAGCACCACCGCGGCAATGTGATTGATGGTAAAGCTGATGCCGGATGTTGCGGCGATATCCGCCGGGTCGGCGATTTTCTGAAAATAGGTCTTGATGGCAATGGCCATGGCAAAAAACAGGTGATCAAGGAGATACAGCATGACGGCTATGGCAATGCTGTCAACAAAGGCGTAGCTGGTAAATATCACTATCAGGCCCAGATATTCGAGGGTCAGGGCGCGACGTTCGCCCACCAGGGAGATAAGCCGACCTATTTTCGGTGCCAGCCAGGTGGTCATCGCGGCGTTTACCAGGGTAAGCAGGACAACATTGGCTACCGGAAAACCGAATTTTTCCACCAGCAGAAAACCGGCGAATACGACGAAAATCTGTCGCCTGGCGCCGGACAGGAATGTCAGCAGGTAATAAAGCCAGTACTTCTTGCGCAGAAACAGTTCCCGACGCTGAATCACCGTGTCCTCGAAATGTGGCATGCCCAGCCAGCAGAACAGGCCGATGGCCACCGTGGTGCCACCGGCCAACAGGTAGACTGCCAGGTAGCTGGGTTCGAACAGCAGGAAATAACTGTAAAGACAGCCAAGGACTACCAGGCTGGTGAAACTGCGGGCGCTGAGGATCTGACCCATGATCTCGGGTGCCTTGGCCCGGGGCAGCCATTGCAGGCTGAGGGAGTTCTGCAGGGTCTCCAGGTAGTGAAAACCGATGGACATCAATACCGTGCAGAAGTAGAGCCACTGCACCTGGGGGAAAAAAGCGGTGATGGCCGTGCCTGTTCCAAGGGTTACCAGTGACAGGATGGCGAAGTTCTGTTGCCGGATCAACAGCAGTACCCAGACGGCGGTAAACGCCAGAAAGCCCGGGACCTCGCGCAGGCTTTGCAGAACGCCGATTTCCTCACCGGTAAAGGCGGCTTTCTCCACGGCGTAGTTATTGAGCAGCACCTGCCAGGTGGAAAAGGCGATGGCATTGCCTATGGCCAGCAGGAAAAGCAGGGTTTTGCGCTGGTCGAGGTAGTGTCTCAGAGAATGCATGGCTGGCTAATGAGCTACGGGCCCAGACGGGATTGGATTCATGGCAGGGAGCCAAGACCCGTGCCGGACAATGCAGGGCAGTATATCATGGCTGTCATGGCTGCCTTGTCTTTATTCGCCGGCCCCAGGGCATTGCAACGGATCCGTGACCATGGACTGCAAAATGAACAGTTCAAGGTGCTGGCGGGCGCCTCCGGGGGACCGAAATGGTTTGTCCTGTACGGACTCGACCGCTACCTGTTCGGCGAATTTTTCGCCTCGCGCCAGGACGGCCTGGCCACTGTCGGTTCGTCAGCGGGGGCCTGGCGCCTTGCCTGCCTGGCTACCGATAATCCCCTGGCCAGCCTGGATCGGCTGGCCACGCTTTACAGTACGGAAAAGTATTCGGCCGAGCCCACCCCGAGGGAAGTCACGGCCAAGGCCAGCGCCATGTTGCACCAGGTGCTGGGAGTCGACGGCGGCAGACAGCTGGTGGAAAACAGGTTGATAAGGACGCACATCATAGCCGATCGTTGTCGGGGCTTTCTCAGCAGGGACAGTCGACTGTTGCTGGGCGCCGGACTCGGTCTGGCCGCGATTTCCAACCTGTTGAGCAGGAAGTTACTGAAGTTTTATTTTGATCGAGTGGTTTTTAACAACCATGCGCATACCTGCGAGCTGACAGCATTACAGGATGTCCGAACCCATGATGTCAAGCTGACCACGGACAACGTTTACGATGCCCTGATTGCCAGCGGTTCCATTCCGTTTGCCCTGGAAGGCGTGCGTAATGTAACTGGAGGTCCAGACGGGCTTTACGTGGATGGCGGGATCACCGACTACCATTTCGACGTACCGTTTCACAAAAATGATGGTCTGGTGCTGTACCCGCACTTCTACCCCCGGGTGGTTCCAGGCTGGTTCGACAAATTTCTGCCGTGGCGGAAAGTGCAGAGATCCCACTTCGATAACGTGCTGCTTGTTTGTCCGTCTGCCGAATTTGTCGCCGGGTTGCCTTATGGCAAAATACCGGATCGGAACGATTTCAGAAAACTGGATTATGACACCCGTGTCAGGTACTGGCGCACGGTCCTGTCAGAAAGTGAGCGTCTTGCCGGGGAGTTCGCCGTGCTGGTGGACAGGGGCGTGGACCCGCGGCTGATTCAGCCGTTCGGCAAGCGCCTGGCCTGAATGACGGAAACCCGTCGCGGTGGGCGGCAACGAGGTCGGGCCGGTGGCATTCACACACGGAGCGAATATGAAGTACAAACCGAGGGACTACGGAATTCCCGACGCGTTCAGTCACTGGCATGGCGACCAGGCCGAGGATTTTCTGGGGCCGTTTTTCTTCAGGGTGGAAAACGGCAACATCCACACCGCTTTCCGCGTCGAAAAACGTCACTGTAATGCCCACGACTCATTGCACGGCGGCGTAATGATGACCTTTGCGGATTATACCCTTTGCCTGGCGGCGAACGGCGGGGCAGAAGAAAGCGTGGCTACCGTGACCTGCAACAATGAATTCGTGGCACCTGCTCACGAAGGTGACCTGGTGCTGGGACGCAGCGAAGTGGTGAAGCGCGGCAGATCGCTGGTTTTCACCCGGGGAGAGTTGCGCGTGGACGATCGGATTATCCTGGCCAGCAGTGCCGTCATCAAACTTCTCAGTAAACGCTGAAGGACTGGATCTACAGTCGATAGATATTCTGCGCCGTACCGTAAAACAACGCATGCCTGTCCTGTTCACCGAAGTCCGCCACCATCTTTTTGAACCCGTTCCACAGCACCTGGTACGAGATCGAATAGCGGTCCATGGGAAAGTTGCTCTCGAACATGCAGCGCTCCGGGCCGAAGCAGTCTATGGTGTGGAGATAATAGCGCTGCTGAGCGGCAACAAACTCGTCGGAATCCGGTGGTAAAGTCCGCCTGTGCCAGCCAAAGCCGTTGTCCGGCATGGCCAGTCCGCCGAGCTTGGCATAGACATTGGGGCAGCGGGACAGGGCCCGGATGTCCTCCTTCCATTGTTGAAAAATCTCGTCGCGACAATGGGCATACACACCTACACCCAGTGGTGTACCGAAATGATCGAGCACCATGGTGCATTCAGGTACGGCCCTGGCCAGGTCGAGAAAATCCTGGTTCTGATGGTGGTAGTGCCAGGTATCATAAATCAGTCCATGGTCGGCCAGGACTTGCAGACCGCGTCGAAATTTGTCTTTGCCGTAAAGGTAAGACGGCCCCCTGGGAGTAATAAAAAACGAGTCGGCATTCCTGTCATACGCTCCAGAATGACGAATGCCCCGCAGGAGCCCCCGGCCGGCGTGGCGGTGCTGCTCAAGGAGTTCGCCCAGCAGCTGCTCCGATTCGCCGGCCAGGGTCAGATCCACGTGGGCAACGATACCGGCAACTTCCGCCTTGCCCTGGCGGTTGTCAGCACTGCGTCCTGCGATCTCCGCGACCTTCCTCGTCTCGCCCAGGGATTGAAGATGTCGCGGCGCGTCCCGGTCGTAAAAGGCGAAACATTCGACGAACACCGTTTTCTCTATCCTGTGACCGGTTCCGGTATCCTGCCAGAGGTCCTCCAGCATGTAGTCGAAGCCAAGGCCACGCTTCCACAGGTGGTGGTGAGGATCGATGATGGCGCGGTCCGGTTCCACTATTTCTTCCATGACCTGGTCCAGCCACTGCCTCGATACAGGGGGTATCCTGCTCATTATCGATCCTCCAGTTGTCGGTGCCGAAGCCTCCGATGTCCATTTTTTTTGAAGCAACCTGGGGAACTCCGATTGATTATGGAAAAACCCTGGCTTGCAGGCGGGTTCACTGGCAAGGCGCCCTGCTGCCGGCTCCGGGACCGGCAGGGACATTTTGATCTGGCGCAATGGTTTTTCAACAGCCTGTTAGGATGTAGTATGGCTGGCGGCGGGTCAAACCCGCTTGATGCAGGTCAAGGCGTCGGGCCATGCAGGTGCCGGCCGGAACAGGAATAACCGGTATTGAATAACCGGCAGCAGAAGGGGGCAGCGTGGCAAACACGGCGGTAATATCAACAACGGTGATCGTCCTTTACCTCGCGGGTTTTACCCTGTTCGGGATATTCCTCAATCGGCGTAATCGCAGCTCTGACGACTGGGCCACCGGCGGTTCCACGCTGGGCCTGTGGATGCTGGCAGCCGGTGTTGCCGGCACACGCATTGGCGGTGCCGGGACTTACGGTGTCGCCGGCGACGTGGTAACCGGCGGACTGGGCAACATGTGGTACGGCGTCAATTCGTTTGCTGCGCTGGCACTGGTCGGGCTGTTTTTCGCCATACCCTATCGACGCCTGAAGCTTTCCAGTGCCGGTCAGGTTTTTGACCTGCGCTTTGGATCCAGGCGCTGTCAGTGGCTTTCCTCATTGTGCGTACAGACCGAATACCTCATCGTCAACATCATCGAGCCATTCGTCATCGGATCTATCGTCAGTGGTGTCACCGGATTGCCGTTTGGCATCTGTGTTTATATCGGCGGAATTGTCATCTTTACCTTCACGGCCACCGGGGGTCTGAAGGGGACCGGTATCACCAATATCGTCCACTGTACCGTGACTATCGGCGGGCTGGCCGTGGTCGGCCTGTTCGCCATGCAGAACATGGGAGGCTGGTCCAGCATGATGGCCCAGGCGGACGCGATGCTTGTGGAAAACAACGTTTCCCAACAGTCCTGGTGGAGCTTCACGGGCATAGGCTGGGCCAGTATTATCGCCCTGTTCTTTTCCGCCACCCTGCACACGCCGGCAGCCTCGGTCTATTGCAATTATTCGACCTCGGCACGTCACGAAGACCTGTTGATTCCGGGATTTCTCCTGGCGGGGGCCATGGCCGCGGTAATGCCTTTTCTGGCGGGCTTTATCGGTATAGGCACATTGGCCGAATACGGCCCGGAAAGCGGTCTGAGCAGCTATCGGAACATCACCCAGCTGGCGACGGACGTGGGGCCCATCATTGGCGGAATAGCCCTTGCCGCGATCCTGGGTGCGCTGATTTCGTCGGGCGCACCGATTCTGCTGGGAAGTGCGACGCTGTTCGTCAATGACTGGATTCCCGGCTCCCGGCATTATTCCCAGGAAAAGCGTTTGCGCGCCTACAAGCTGACCACCGTTGTCTACGGCCTTATCGCCACCACCATTGCCTGGCGCGCCGATATCTCCTCGGTATTACAGCTGCTCCTGCTCGGGTTTGCCATGGTTGTTCCTCCGGCCATTGCCATTGGCTATATTTTCTACTGGAAGGGCACCACGGAGCGCGGCGTGTTCTGGGGTATGGTGACGGGCTACGGCGGCGGGTTGCTGCACTGGGGTCTGAATACACTGTTCGCCGGTCCCGAAAATGCCGATGCCGATGGCTTCGCCAGGTTCTGGTACGATTTCAGCCAATGGCTGGGTGAATGGCGCGATCCTACGTTTGCCGCGACGCTGATACCCCTCGCCGTGATCCCCCTGGTCAGTCTGTTGTGGCCGGACCGCAAAGGTGACGGGAAAAGTGAGGAGCTATCAGCTGACTTTTACACTGCACTGAAGGGTGCCCGTGCCAGAACCGGCCGGCAGTAGACCTGCCGCGGTCGTTGCAGCCACCGGCCGTTCTTGCCGGCTTCAGGCGCTGGATTCTTTGCCGAGTCGTCCGCGGGCCGTTTCCCGTCTGCCCACCGCCGGCACCAGGTTGCCGGCGCCGCCCAGGCCGAATTCCGGCATGCCGCTGTATACCGCCTCATACTCGCCGTTGCGCACCCTGTAGGTCTCGTGCCAGATGCCACAGTCGCCGCGACTTTTGCCAATGCGGCGATTGAAGTCAGCCCAGGCCGGCAGATGAGCGTGATCCTTGCTTTGCGCGTACTGTTCCAGGGCGTCGAACGATCTCCAGTACTGCACGTTGGCCAAGCCCAGTTCGGTGTAGCCGAGACAGCCCAGTTCCGGATTGTCATCCAGCTCTTTCAGCATGCTCCGCATGGCGCGGGCAACGGGAAACCATTTATGGACTTTCCAGAGCCTGTTGATTCTCATGCCGATCAGGAACACAACAAAATCGCCCTCGATTTCCGCGGCCATCCGCCTATCGTGTATTTTCGTCATTTTTTACAGACCTTGTCGTGGCAGTATTTCTCGTGACACCATTCAAGCAACCGTCAGGCAGACAACCATCAGGCAATCATCGCCGGAGCGGAAATTTGCAGAAATGACTCCGGCATTGTCTGGCGCAATCATCCACCGTATCCGGCAGCCAACCTGCGTCCGCTATTGTTCAGACTTCTCCGGAGTATAGCGGAGGCAGCGGTAATCCGGAATGCGGGAGGCTGCGTACTGCCAACAACTCCAACTCACGCTGGTCCCGGCTGCCGGTTACCGGCAGATCAACAACGAGCAAACCCATTACATGACTGACTCACTGACCCGCAAGGCCTACGGGCTGCTCACCGGCGATGAAGACTCCAGGGTGTGCAAGGACATCCCGGAAGAGGCCTGCAGGGAACAGCCGAGAAACTACCTGGTCCACCTGGGCAGCCTGGCGCTGACCAAGACCGGCGACAAGTTCATCGACCCCAAGGTCACCCTGGCATGGCTGTTGGCTGCGCTGGGTGCGCCCACCGCGTACATCTCGCTGCTGGTACCTGTTCACAATGCGTTTTCGCTGTTACCGCAGCTGGTCGTGGCAGGCTACCTGCGCCGATTGCCGGTACGTAAGTGGCTCTGGTGTGCCGGTTCTGTCGGCCAGGGTGTTGCCCTGCTCGGAATCTGCCTGGCGGCCGTCAATCTCACTGGCGGGGCGGCGGGAATCGCCGTGACACTCTGCCTGCTGCTGTTCAGCCTGTGCCGTGGTGTGTGCTCGGTCTCCCACAAAGACGTACTGGGAAAAACCGTATCCAAGACGCGGCGCGGCAGCGTCAGTGGTTATGCCGATTCCTTTGCCGGACTGATCGCCATAGGCCTGGCCTCCTGGCTGATCCTGGGGGGTGGAAGAAGCCTGACGGCCGTGGTCCTGATCATTCTGGCTGCCGCACTGCTGTGGTTCGTCGCGGCGGGCATCTACAGTGCCCTGGTGGAGGAGCGTGGAGCCACTGGTGGGGGAAGCAATGCCATCAGCGAGGCCGGGAAGCAGCTTTCCCTGCTGGTCGTTGATGCCGAATTTCGTCATTTCGTGGTAAGCCGCACCCTGTTACTGGGCACGGCATTGCTGCCGCCTTACCTGGTCGTCCTGACCCCTTCGCTGGACAACCAGGCCCTCTCCGGACTGGGCCTGTTGTTGCTGGCAGCGAGTATTGCCGGCTTTGTCAGTGCGCCACTGTGGGGACGACTGGCAGACCGGTCGAGTCGGATAACCATGATCCTGGGGGGTGCCTGCACCGGTGTCATCGGCCTGGTTACCCTTGCCCTGGTTGGTGCAGGCTGGACCGACGAGTTGTTGTTGGCGATATGCCTGTTTGGCGTTTACGTGGGTCACGCCGGCGTGAGAATAGGGCGCAAGACGCATCTTGTCGACATGGCGGATGCGGAGAATCGTGCAGCCTACGTGGCGGTATCCAATACGGTAATCGGCGTTGCACTACTGTTGTTGGCCGGCATCGGTGCGCTCATCGACAGCCTGGTCGACCAGGGGGGGTTGCTGTTCTATTCACTCATGGCGCTGGTGGGAGCGTTCATGTCACTGCGCCTGGCGGAAGCGCAGCAGTAAGCAGGGTCGTCCTGAATACCTACCGCTGGAGTTCTCCATTGGCCTGGATCAAAAACGGGCCGGGTGTCCTGTAACTCTGCTCCAGAAGATCGCATAGCTGTTCTGCAGTTTCCGCGACTGCGCCCGGCACGCCCAGGCTCCTTGCCATATCCACCCAGCCAATGGTGGGATTGCTGATATCGAAAAGACTGGCGGCGATATGCCCCACGTTCTTAACCCCCAGGCGAGCATATTCCACGTTCAGGATATTGTACGAATTATTGGCGAAGATGACGCTGGTAACGTCCAGGTTTTCCCGTGCCTGGGTCCACAGGCACTGAATGGTATAGGCAGCGCCACCGTCGCCCAGCAACGCCACGACGCGACGATCCGGGCAGGCCAGTGCCGCACCGGTGGCCGCCGGCCCACCCTGGCCAATGGAACCGCCGGTCAGACTGAGCCAGCTGTGAGGCACCGAGTTCTGACAATACGGGTAGGCCGCGTTGCCTCCTCCGGAGTCGGTGCAGACGATGATGTCCTCGGGCATGGTGGCGGCGAATGCCTGGATAATGCTTTTGTTGGACAGTTCGCCCACCGGTCTCGGGATATCCTGGTGCTGGAACCGGGTAATGTCAGCGCTGCCGGCACGCATTCGCTCCGCCAGTCGTTCCAGGGCATCCACGGCATCCTCTTCGACACGGGACAGGCGATGCACATTGCAGCCCGCCGGAATCAGCTGACCGGGAATCCCCTGGTAAGCGAAAAAGCTGGCAGGAATCTGGCCGTTGACCAGCACCAGGTTATCCGTGCCTTCCAACGATGCCAGTATCTGTTCCGGAAAATACGGAAGACGTTCCACCGCCACCCGCCCCGGACCCCCGTCAATGCGGGCCGGAAACGTGCCGGTCAGCAGACGGCAGCCGGTCCTGCTGGCCAGCCTGCTGGCCGCTTCCAGTGCTGCCGGCGTCAGGGCATGGTGCTCCAGCAGCATGGCATTATTGCCCCCGCCTTCCAGAACCTGGGCAACGGACTCGATGGCCAGTTCATCCACGGTTGGGCGGCGAGGCAGCGAGTTGGGACGCACCGGCCCCGGGGACTCTTCCCAGGCGGCATCGGCGCCCATGATCAAGGTGGCGATCTGTCCCAGGGAATCCGGTGTCTGGCGCAGTGTCGCGGTGAAAGCGTCGGCACCGTCCCGGGCCAGGGTGTCGGCTGTGCTGGTGGACTTTTTCCAGCATGAGGCGTTCCGCGCCAGCGTGTCGATGTCCGAAGTCAAAGGCGCATCGTAGCCGATATGGTAGTGCGGGTGATTGCCGACGATATTGATAATGGGCGATCGGGCTTTTCTGGCGTTGTGCAGGTTGGCGATGCCATTGGCCAGGCCCGGGCCGAGGTGCAGCAGGGTAGCCGCGGGCTTGCCGGTCATGCGCCCATAGCCATCGGCGGCGCCGGTACATACGCCTTCAAAAAGCGCCAGCACGGATCGAATCCGGGGTACGGAGTCGAGTCCCTGTACCAGGTGCATTTCCGAGGTTCCGGGGTTGGCGATACACAATTCGACGCCACAACTGGCCAGGGTTTCAATCAGCGCATGGGCACCGTTCATGATTACGTTTCCTTGATTTGCATTTGCAGAAGGGGTCGACAACAGGCCGTGCTGCCGGCTTACTGACGTTTCTCAACACGCTGACAGCGGAGCACAAGGACCTGGGGCTGCCGGAAATATTCCGGGCGGCAGTCTAACATGGTTTGCCGGATTCCCGAGCCGGACGTTCCGTTCAGATTCCGTTAAGTCCGATCATCCTATAGTAGTGGCATAACGGATGCCTGGTGCCAGGCAACACTACCTACGTCTGTCAGCCGCAAGACCCTGCCTGGCTGGCAGACTCCTCAAAGGCACTATCAGGTTTGCCGTGAATCCTCGCCAGGCTATGACGGATAGCCTGCGGGGATTTTTTATTTGCAACCCGTGACCTCAGCCGCCGGTGGGTTTTCCCGCGCATAGCAGTCTGGGCGTTGCCTGGTGGTCTGCTGTTCCTCATCGGGCATCCTTGCTAGCCGGCAGATCTCTGCTACCATTACGGCAGTTTTCGCGGCCCAATTGCTCCGTCATGCTGTTTCCTGCACAGCCAGATCAGGGTCGTCGATGCCCACAGGGTAACTTCACTCAGTATTGGTAGTCCATGGTAAGCACAGCACCACAGCTCACGACGTCCAGCCATCGACCACGGTGGAACTGTTCCCGGGAAGTTACCGCGTCGACCGGGGTGGCATGGGGGCTGCGGCTGCTGCTAGGTGTATTACTGCTTGCCGTGACCCTGGGTCGCAGCGAAGCACAGGAGTCAATGGGAAACGGCAGTCTCCCGGTGTTGCCGACGGATTTCAGCCGCGTACATTTCTATCTCATCACCGTCGATGTCGGCGACAATGTGTGGGACAACTTTGGCCATACCGCATTGCGGGTTGTCGACGAAACCAGCGGTATTGACCAGGTCTACAACTGGGGGCTGTTCGATACCACCGGAGGACTGGTGCAGTTCGGCTTTGATTTCTTCAAGGGTATTATGAATTATCAGCTGGGTGTACGCTCACCCGGTGCCGAATTTGCCATGTATCGCCAGCAGGAGCGAACAGTCTGGCAGGATTACATCAACCTCAATAATCGGCAGAAGGAAACGCTGTACCGGCGTCTGCTCTGGAACCTGCAGCCGGAAAATATCGTGTACGCGTACGATTATTTCACCGACAACTGCACAACCAGGGTGAGGGATTATCTCAATGAAGCGCTGAACGGCAGAATCAGCTCAGCCACCGGGACGCTGACCACGAATACCTATCGCGATCTGGTGAAATTTCACTACCGGTCTCTGCCGCTGGTGGAGTTTTCCCTGGACCTGCTGATGAACGGCAATATCGATCGCCGGATCAGTCAGTGGGAGGAGATGTTTTTACCCCTGTCACTGCGGGCCAGGCTGGCCAGCCTGACATCCGATCTGGCGGTGGAGGGGCAGCGAAAGCCGCTGTTGTCGGATGCCACGGTCATCATGTCGTTTTCGCCGCCCGCCGAGGATTCCAATCCGTACTATGTCGCTGCGTCGATACTGCTGGTGCCAGCGATACTGCTGTTTTTCCTGCTGCGCAAGGTGTCCATGTCCTATTTTGCCACCCATTCCAGGATTACCCTCAAGGCACCGGGATTGAGTTTTCGCCTGCTGGGCATCGTGGGGCTGGCAGTTTCGCTGTTCAGTGGCATTTACGGCTGCCTGATGCTGGGAGGCTGGTTCTTTTCAGGTCACGAGGATCTCTACCAGAACCTGAATCTGCTGCTGTGCTGGCCCGCCGATCTGCTGGGGGTGTTCGTCGCCGGTCGCTGGTTATTGCTGGCCAGGCCATGGCCGTTGACGCACAACAGCGCGCCATTCATCAATTACTACATGCTGGCACGCCTTGCTTCCCTGGTAATCTACGTTGTGGTTGCCGGGTTTGGCCTGTCGGCCCAGTCGGTACAGCCGTTGCTGTTGACCGTGGCACCGGGCCTTATTCTGCTGGTAATACTGATCTGGATAGTGGGTTTCGAGCCGGCAAAGTCCAGGAATCTACTGGTCTGACCCGGTGTCACCCCCTGATTCCGCAGCAAGTTGCAAACTGAGAAACCACCAGGCCCGGCAGTGGATGGACTGGATAGCGGTGGGCCGGTAAAAGCCCCGATTCCCTGGAATCGGGGCGGTGTATCGTTACGGAACCTCTGATGAATTACCGGTTTAGCGGCTTACAAGTTCCACGCGACGATTGCGCTGGTACGCGGCCTCGCCTGTACCGGTGTCCGCCGGGCGTTCTTCACCGTAACTGACGATTTCCATCTGGCTTCGTGACGCGCCGTTGACGATGAGAAAGTTCATTATGCTCTGCGCTCGACGCTCACCCAGTGCCAGGTTGTATTCGCGTGTACCCCGCTCGTCAGCGTGGCCTTCCAGCCTGATCCGTTTATTCGGGTTGGCGGACAGGTCCCGGGCATGGAAAGTCAGCACATCGCGATCAGCCGGACGGAATTCGGCAATGTCAAAGTCAAAGTAGAAGACGGTGGTCTGCAGTGCTGCCCGCTCTATGCGAGCCTGCTGTTCCGCAGCCCGACGTTCCGCTTCACTCTGGGCCTGTTGGGCCCGCTGTGTACTGGCGTCGATGCCCGACAGACCGGATTCGGTATCCTGCCCGGACTGGTCTTCGATATCGCCACTGGAACTACAGGCCACGACACCGGAAAGTGCAAACAGCAGCAATGTGTTCCGGGCAAATTTCGATAGTTTCATTTTTTCTCCTGAATTGAATATTTCCACTCTGGTCGCAGGGTGGTCCTGCCGTACAGGACATTCCTGAAGCGCGAAAAATACAGTAAAAATCGGCTCAATACTATTGATCGGCGTTAAAATCGTTTTTTTGACAGGTTTCCATCGGCCCGACTCGCTGCACTGAGCAACGGGATCCCGGCGAGGAAATTCAAGAAAGCGTAATACGATGAAAAATCATGCCGCCGATCATGGCCACGACAAACAGCACTAACGAGCTGTTGAGCGTTACCAGGGCAGTCAGCGCCGGGCCCGGACAGAGACCGGCAAGTCCCCAGCCAATGCCGAACAGGATGGCACCACCGATGAGCCGCCTGTCGATATCCGTGCGGGCAGGAAGAAAAAACCGGGACTCCAGCAGAGGACGATCCCGTTTGAGAATCAGTTGAAAGGCGGGGAGGGTGATGAGCAGTCCACCGATCATCACCAGCGCCAGGCTGGGATCCCAGTTTCCGGCAATATCGAGAAAGCCAATGACCTTGGCCGGATTCACCATCGCGGAAACCGTCAGGCCCAGGCCGAACAGCAGGCCGGACAGGTAGACTGAAACCAGTGCAAGCGGTTGATTCAGTCGGTCATTCATGGCGTCATCCCCGGTACGTGCCGTAGCGTGAATACAGTGATGATGGCGGTCAGCATGAACACCAGGGTTGCCGCAAACGACCGCCTGGACACCCTGGCGATGCCGCAGATTCCGTGACCGCTGGTACAACCGCTGCCCAGGCGGGTGCCAAACCCCACCAGGAACCCGGCAAGCACACTCATCAGCGGTGTTGCCTGGGGTTCGAACCGCATGGCGGAACCGCTGGCGATGAGATGGACGACGGCGCCGCTGAGCAGGCCGGTAATAAACAGAACCCGCCACAGCGTGTCGGTTTTTACCGGGAACAGCACGCCGCCAAGAATGCCGCTGATTCCGGCAATGCGCCCGTTGACCCAGAGCATGAGCGTTGCCGCCGTGCCGATCAGCACGCCGCCCAGCAGCGCGCTGTAAGGAGTGAAGTTTTCCATGGTTTAGCGTCACCTTTGCCGTTTGTCATCATTGACTTTTTTCCACGGGACTATAATACGCTATTCCTTCACCTTGTCTGGCATGGATCAAGATTCGGACGGTTACAACTCGTTACAATGCGGGGCGCTAATCAGTCGTTGAATCCGTGGTATAAGGACTGCGGAAATTCAGCATCACGACAATGCAGACTGGAGGAAGTTGACCCATGGGTAGTATGAGGAAATCAAAAGCGGCGCTCCTGCTCGTCGTACTGTTCTTGACGGGCTGTGTTCAGAATGGCCTGCGAATCGGCAACACGGTCACGCTGTGTTGTCCCGGTAATTACGCCGACTACGAGGCCTACGGTCTGCAGACCGAGAACATGCCGCTTTTCCTGCGGAGCTGGGTCGTGGAGATGTTCGACACGTCGTTCCAGGAACTGGGTATGGAGCGCAATGACCAGATCAATGACCTGCTGGTCACCCTTTCTTACCAGCACGTCAACCTGGATCCGGAGACCGAGGATATCAATCCCTTTGTCCGTCAGGAATCCATCGCCGTGGAGTTGCGTTACATCGCCGTAATCGACATCTCCATGCGGGAAACCCGTACCGGAGAGGATGTCTGGGCCGGACAGCTGAGCCGGATTCACACCGTGACCCCCGGGGAATACATGCACGAAGGGCCGTCCCGGGTTGCGTTCCTGGAAACTTTTCGCGACCTGCTGTCCAACTATCCCGGACCGGATTGATACTGCCTCCGGCGCAATAGAGCAAATGTTCGATATTTGTTTATCTGCGCCGGGCAAAGATGGTAAAGTGCCTGCTGTTCGGGACCTTGTACTGCCAGGTAACGAGGTCCCTGACTGATTGCGGGCACTTGATCCGAACCGCTCACCCGGCCTGAACGTACCCGCTATCATTCAAGACATCGGATAACTACCCGTCAGGTTAGGAGGTTGCAGTGAATGCCGATTTCACCGAGGAAGAGCTTGCCTTTCAGCAGGAGGTGAGAGACTTCCTGGAAAGTGAATTTCCCGCCGATATCCGCGCAAAGGTCGACAACAACATTCGGCTTGGCAAGGATGACATAGTCCGCTGGCAGAAGATCCTCAATGGTAAGGGCTGGATGGCTCCAAACTGGCCGGTGGAGTATGGCGGCACAGGCTGGACAGCAACCCAGAAGCACATCTTCAACCAGGAAATGGGACGCATCGGGGCACCGGAGCCGGTTCCATTCGGCGTCAAGATGGTCGCGCCGGTGATTCTCACCTACGGGACGGAAGACCAGAAAAAACGCTTTCTCCCTGACATTCTCGAGAGCAAGGCCTGGTGGTGCCAGGGTTACTCCGAGCCCAATGCAGGTTCAGACCTGGCATCGCTGAAAACCACTGCCGTGCGGGATGGCGACCACTACGTGGTCAACGGTACCAAGACCTGGAATACCCTGGGTCAGTACGCGGACTGGATATTCTGCCTGGTAAGAACGGACAACACCGCCAAGAAGCAGGAAGGGATCAGTTTCCTGCTCATCGACATGAACTCTCCCGGCATAACGGTCAATCCTATCGTGCTCATGGATGGCAGTCCGGAGGTGAATGAGGTCGTTTTTGACAACGTCAGGGTGCCGGTTGACAACCTCATCGGCGAGGAAAACAAGGGCTGGACCTATGCCAAGGTATTGCTGACCCATGAGCGCACCAATATCGCCCGTGTCCCGTATACCAAGCGGCGCATCAATGAACTCAAGGCTGTTGCCGGCCAACGTGACGATGGCCATGGCGGTAAACTGGCTGAGGATCCCGCGTTTGCCCGGAAGGTGGCGGAGATGGAGATTGATCTCCTGGCGCTGGAATATGCCGAGCTGCGAACCCTGGCGGCGGTAACCGTGGGCAAGGCACCGGGTCCCGAATCTTCAATTTTAAAAATCGTCGGCACGGAAGTCGCCCAGCGGGCCGATGAGCTGTTCCTGGAAGTGGCCGGCTACGACGCGCTGCCGTTTGTGCCGGAACAATTCGAAGACGGGTTTGCTGGCGAGCCACTGGGTGAGGGATACCTGGCCTCGGCGGCGCTGGACTATTTCAATCACCGCAAGGTTTCCATCTACGGCGGGTCCAACGAAATCCAGAAGAACATTATCTGTAAAGCGGTGCTGGGACTCTAGCACGGTTTACGCAGGCTACGGCCGGTCGGCTGCGGACTGGCTGCGCGGCTGACTGATAGAGAAAAGACAATTCGAGGTAATTCAGGTGGACTTTTCATTTACCGAAGAGCAACAGATGCTGCAGGACAGCGTGCAGAAATTCGTTCGCGAAAACTATGATTTCGACACCCGCAAGACCATCCTGGCCAGCGACAGGGGATTCAGTGACGCCAACTGGCAACTGTTTGCCGAGCTGGGCTGGTTGACCGTCCCCTTCGCCGAGGAAGACGGTGGTTTTGGCGGTTCTGCCGTGGACCTGATGGTGATGATGGAGGAGCTCGGCAAGGCCCTGGTGCTGGAGCCATTCGTGCCCACGGCGGTGCTGGCCGGTGGCCTGGTAACAGGACTGGGCACCGACAGCCAGAAGGCCGAACTGTTGCCGAAAATCATGGCGGGCGAGCTTCAACTGGCCTGCGCCATCAGTGAGCCGGAAAGTCGCTACAATCTGGCCAACGTGGCAACCACTGCCACTGTCAAGGGTGACCACGTGGTCCTCGATGGCAACAAGGTGGCAGTCCTCAATGGCGCCAACGCCGATCAGTTGCTGGTAGTCGCCCGCAGCGCCGGCAGCCGAACCGACCGGGATGGTATTTCCGTGTTCCTGGTAGATGGCAATGCCGATGGTATCCATAAACACGCGTACCGGACCATCGATGGGCATATGGCCGCCAATATTCAGCTGCAGAGCGTTGAGATCGCAGCGGACAACTGCCTGGGCGACGCTGGCAAGGCACTGCAGGAGCTGGAAAAAGTGGTGGACCTCGCCACGGTGGCTATCGCCGCCGAAGGCGTAGGGATTCTTGAGGCACTGCTGCAGAAAACCGTTGAATACTGCAAGACGCGGAAGCAGTTCGGTGTACCCATCGCAACTTTTCAGGCCCTGCAGCATCGCATGGCAGACATGTTTATCGAGTGTCAGCTGGCCCGTTCCATTGTCATGATGGCGGCGATGAAGCTGGACAGCAGTGCCGATGACAGGGAGAAGTCCAGGGCGGTTTCGGCGGCCAAGAGCCGGTTGGGTAAAGCCATTTTCGCGGTGGGCCAGGAGGCCCTGCAACTCCACGGTGGCATTGGCATGACCGACGAGCTGGATGTGGCACACCTGTTCAAGCGGGTTACCGCCATCGAAACCCAGTTTGGCAATACCGATTTTCATACCGGCAGATTTGCCCGCAGGTAAATGGTCGCATGAGTGAACTGGTCCTGGTACGCCACGGACAGGCATCCTTTGGTGCGGATTCCTATGACCAGCTCAGCCCGTCGGGCTTCGAGCAGGTCAGGCTGCTCTCCCGGCACTGGCAGGAACTGGGGCAGACATTTCACCACCTTTACGCCGGCAGCCTGCAGCGTCAGCAGGAGACGGCCAGAGAGTTGCGGCACCACGTTGAAGAATCTGCCAGGGAAATAACGGTGGAACCGGCGTTCAACGAATACAACGGTGAACCGCTGATCGCCATCTACCTGCGGGAGCATGCGGAAAAAGAAGGATTTCCCGCTGGCCTGCGACTCCCCATCCGCGAGGAACGGCTTTACCAGAAGGTTTTCGAAGCGGCGACGGCAAAATGGATTCGCGACGAACTGACCCGGGGAAGCGAGGATCACCAATTCGAATCATGGCGCGATTTTCAGGCGCGGGTTCACTCTGCCATCGACGCGCTCATGGCAAGGCATCAGAACGGCAGTCGTGTGCTGATATCCACTTCCGGTGGTGTGATAGCATTGGCCCTGCAACGAGTGCTGGGGTTTCCGGATGAGCAGGTGATCGCCACCAACTGGATGGTTCACAACAGCTCGGTCACCCGGATACGCTACGGCAATGGCAAAATATCACTGACCCTGTTCAACAATCTGGCTCATCTCGAAAAACCGGATTTACGCCACATGGTGACTTTCCGCTAATGGCTCGACTACCGGGAACACTCCCGGATAAGACAGGAAACTGGCGTGGCAGACTCTAGCCTGATGGACAAGGCCGGTGACATCCGGCCCGGGGAGGAGCTGGCTGTTGGCAAGCTCAAGGAAAACCTGCGCCCGATTCTTGGTGAGCAGGTGGGAAAACTCCAGGTCCGGCAGTTCCCCGGCGGATTTTCCAATCTCACCTACCTGTTGACCTGTGGCGCCAACAGCTGGGTTCTGCGTCGACCTCCCTTCGGCAGTACCGTGAAATCCGCCCATGACATGTCTCGGGAGTATCGCATACTCAATGCGCTGAAAGATGTCTTTCCCTACGGGCCGAAACCGGTCTATTTCTGTGACGATCATTCGGTTATAGGATGTGATTTTTATCTCATGAACTATATCCAGGGCCTGGTAATTCGCAGGGACTATCCCGCCGCGCTGGAATTGACGCCTGGCAAGGTGCGCAAGCAGCTGTTGAATTTCTTTGATGTCCTCAGTGAACTGCATTCAGTCGATCTGGAGCAGGCAGGGCTCCAGGACTTCGGCCGCCCGGTGGGCTACGTTCAGCGGCAGGTCGATGGCTGGAGCAGGCGGTGGGAAGCCGCGGTAACGCCTGATACTGTCGATATGGACGACGTCATCCAGTGGCTGCAGGACAACAGGCCGGCGGAAAGCGGCCTGGCCAGCGTCATTCACAACGACTACAAGCTGGATAATGTTATTTTCTCACTGGCCGATCCGCTCCGGGTGATCGGCGTCCTGGACTGGGAAATGTCAACCGTCGGCGATCCGTTGATGGACCTGGGATGCACCCTGGCTTACTGGGTCCAGGAAAGTGATCCGGACTGGATGCGCGAGTACCGTACAATGCCAAGTGACACGCCCGGAGCGCCCACGCGGGCAGAAATCGTCCAGCGATTCAGCCAGCGTACCGGCCTGTCAGTGGACAATTTCCCATTCTATTTCTGTTTCGGGCAGTTTCGTCTGGCCGTCATCGGTCAACAGATTTACTACCGCTATTACCACGGAGTGACTGAAGATCAGCGATTCAGGATGATGGTGGACAAGACCCGGATACTGAAAAAAATGTGTGACCTGATCATCAGCGGCAAAGTGACGGGTTAGGGTTTCAGCTTCCGGGATCAGGCCGGGACTACCTGGTTTTCCGGGAAAACCACCACGTGGTCCGGCTCAATGCGAATACCGATGCGTGTGCCCACGGGATGTTCGTGGTGGCTCGGCACCAGGCTGAGTACACGACTGCCGTTGTCCAGAATGAGTGTATAAAGGAAGTTGGCGCCACGAAAAAGGCGTTCCGCCACCTCCGCGGTCAGTGCGCTGTCATCGTCAAGCACCACATCGTCCGGGCGCAGCAGGACCCGAACTGACGCGCCAGCCTGAAATCCGTGCCGGCTGCCATCGGAAAGCGTTCCCAGGCAGGTCTCCACGCTGCGGTCGTCGCGAATCCTGCCTTCCAGTAATACGCCTTCCCCGACAAAGTCTGCGACATAGGGAGTGGCGGGCTCGTGGTACAGGTCAAATGCGGTGCTCCACTGTACCAGGCGGCCCTCCCGCATGACACCGATGACATCTGCCATGGCAAACGCTTCGTGCTGGTTGTGGCTCACCAGCAGCGTGGTAATTTCCTCATGGCGGAGCACCTGCCTGATTTCCCGGGCAATTTGTTCCCGCAGCAAGACGTCCAGGCTGGCAAATGGTTCGTCAAGCAGCAGTATCCTGGGACTGGGCGCTATTGCCCGTGCCACGGCGACGCGCTGTTGCTGTCCTCCGGAGAGTTTGTGGGGGTAGGTGTCAAGGTGGGTACTGATACCCAACAGCTCCGCAAGTTGCCCGATACGGCGGTCTTTCTGATTGCGGCTTGAACTGTCGAGACCGAAAGCAATATTGTCCCTGACCGTCAGGTGAGGAAACAGTGCATGGTCCTGGAACACCATGCCCACCTGGCGTTTTTCCACGGGCAGTATGGCAGTGACATCGCTGACCAGGGAGTTGGCAATGCGGACTTCACCACCGATGGGCTGGAGAAATCCGGCCACGGCCCTGAGCAGGGTGGTCTTGCCGCAGCCACTGGGCCCCAGCAGGCAGCCGATCTGGCCTTCCGCCAGGCACAGGCTGACATTCTTGACGATGGGGTTGCCTTCCAGGTTGACCGACAGGTCTTTCAGTTCGAGGAAATCACGCATTACCGGGCCGGGATCGGGAGATGGAGATACTGAGAATGATAACCGGCAGAATACCCGCCAGGACAATCATCAATGCGGAACTGGAGGCCTCGGCCAGGCGCTCCTGGTTGGCCAGTTCATAGGTGCGGATGGCGAGCGTGTTGAAATTGAACGGTCGCAGAATAAGCGTGGCGGGTAATTCTTTCAGCACGTCGACAAACAGCAGCAGGGCGGCGGTGAGCAGGCTGCCCTTGAGCATCGGCATGTGCACGCGACGCAGTATCTGCATAGGTCGGAGTCCCATGCTGCGCCCCGCGTCATCCATGCTGGTTTTGATCTTGCCCAGTCCGGCATCGATGGTGTTCAGCGCCACCGGGAGAAAGCGTACCAGGTAGGCAAAGACGACGGCCACCAGGGTGCCGCTGAGCAGCAGTCCGGTAGCGATGTCAAAGTTGTCGCGCATGAAGCCGTCAACGGTATTGTCGAACCAGGCGAAGGGAATCAGTACGCCTACGGCTATCACCGTGCCCGGTATCGCGTACCCGAGGCCAAGAATCCTGAAGCCGCTGCGTACCGGTCGCGTGGGGAACAGCCGGCGTCCATAGGCGACGAACAGGGCCAGGCCCATGCCCAGCAGGGCGGTCAATCCAGCCAGCTTCAGGCTGTTGAAAAACAGCGTAAAAAACGCCGAGGTATCGATCAGGGCCCAGGTTTCCACGGCCCAGAGGATCAATTGCACCACCGGGATGATGAAACCGGCCAGTACCGGAAGTCCGCAGTAGAGCAGGGCGGTAATGCTGCGCCAGCCGGTCAGACGGGCCCGCGGAAGGGCGCTGTACCGGTTGCTGGTATGATGATACCGCGCCTGCTGACGAGACCACTGCTCCAGGATCACCAGCGTCAATACGAACAGAAGCAATACCATTGACAGCTGGGCCGCTGCCGTTTCGCTGCCCATGCCGAACCAGGTGCGGAAAATACCGGTAGTGAATACCGAGATGCCGAAATACTGGACGGTTCCGTAGTCTGCAAGCGTCTCCATCAGCACCAGTGACAGACCCGCAACGATGGCGGGCCGGGCCAGCGGCAGCGCCACCCGCGTGAACGTGCGTCGTGGTGAGGCGCCCAGGGTGCGGGATACCTCCAGCACGCAGACTGATTGTTCCAGGAATGCTGTCCGGGCCAGCAGGTACACATAGGGATACAGCACCAGCCCCAGCATGGTAATGGCGCCGCCCAGGGACCTGATCGGGGGAAACCAGTACTCGCCATAGCTTAGATCGAAGGTATCACGGATCAGGCTTTGCACTGGACCGGCGACATCCAGCATACCCGTGTAAGTATAGGCAATGATGTAGGCGGGCATGGCCAGCGGCAGTACCAGTGCCAGTTCCAGCAGGCGGCTGCCGGGAAATCGCGTCATGGTGACCAGCCAGGCGGGCAGGACACCCAGTACCAGTACCAGCACACCGACGCCCGTCATCAGCAGCAGCGACTCCGAGATATATTCCAGCAGCAGGGTATCCACCAGGTGTTGCCAGACGCCATCGCTGGACGCACCGAGTGAGGTCAGCAGGGTCATTACCGGAATGCTGAACAGCGTGCACAGCACAATCACCAGTACCGGAATCAACGGTCTGTTTCCGGAACGGGAAGGCAGAAACGAAGAAGCCCCTGACGGGGCTTCACCGGTAACGGGATTCATTACAGCCGAGTTATCTCCATCCAGCGCGGTCCATCAGGCGGACAGCGTCGGCATTGTAAATACCCAACTGTTCCAGGGCGATTTTGTCGGCCTTGAACGGCCCCCATGCTTTCAGTGTGTCACTGATGGGGACGCTGTCCCGTACGGGAAATTCACCATTGGTTTCCGCGTACCACTCCTGGGATTCGTCATTGACGAGAAACTCCATCAGGCGAATGGCTTCTTCCCGGTTCGGGGCATTGCTGGCTACGCCGGCGCCGCTGATATTAATGTGTGCGCCGCGACCATCCTGGTTGGGCCAGAACAGGGAAACCTGGCTGGCGATTTCGCGTTGCTGCGCGTCGCCGGAATTGAGCATTCCTGCCAGGTAATAGCTGTTTACCACCGCCAGATCACACTGGCCTGCTACCACGGCACTGATCTGATCGCGATCGCCTCCCTGGGGTGGACGGGCCATGTTGGCTACCAGGCCGCGAGCCCAGGTTTCCGCGTTGCTGATGCCACTGTGACTGATCAGCGAGGCGGTCAGCGACTGGTTGTAGATATTGGAGGACGAGCGAATACAGATTCTGCCGCGCCACTTGGAGTCGGCGAGGGCCTCGTAGGTACTGAGTTCCGACGGATCAACCCGGTCCTGGCTGTAAACGATAACGCGGGAGCGCAGCGACATGGCATACCAGTAGCCTTCCGAGTCCCGGTACTGGGCGGGGATCAACGAGTCCAGCACCTCGGATGACACCGGGCTTAACAGATGTTGCTGCTTGGCGCGATGCAGCCTGCCCACGTCGACGGTTAACAGCAGGTCGGCGGGCGAGTTGGCACCCTCCCTGGCCATGCGGGTAATCAGCGTATCGGCGCCGCCGGTAATCAGGTTTACCGCAATGCCCGTTTCGTCGGTGAAACGGTCCAGTATGGGCTTGATCAGGTTTTCCTGGCGTGCCGAGTAAATGTTGACTTCCTGGGCGCCGGTCAGTGGTGCTGCCAGCGCTGCAACCAACAGGATTAATAACTTGCGCATAAACTTGAAGCTCCTGGTGACAAGTTGATTTAGCGATCACTGTGGATCGCGATGATAGTAAATCTTTCTGATATTCGCAATGAGATTCAATATCTCTTGAAAATGCGAATCATTATCAATTATATTACTCTTCTCGCAGTCATTGTCCAGCCCCGGAGCTGGCAAGTGGCAGTTTCGCGGATATTCGAATAGATGAAGGAGTTGTAGTTGTTATGAATCTGAAACAGAAAGCGCCGCTGGTTGTCGGTATCGGCCTTGCCCTGACGGGCCTGGCCAGTGAGCCGGTGCTTGGACAGACACCTGCTGTCGAGGAATTCGTGATCATCGGCAGTCGAGACGATGCCCGCCAGCTGGCCGGGTCCGGTACCGTGGTCAGCGCGGAACAGATCAACAACGAAATAGCCACAGACATCAACCAGCTGTTGAAGACGGTTCCGGGCATCTATATCCGCGAGGAGGAAGGCCTGGGCCTGCGACCCAATATCGGTATCAGGGGAGCAACCTCGGAACGCAGCAGCCGCATTACCCTGATGGAAGACGGAGTCATGATGGCTCCCGCTCCGTACTCGGCGCCGGCTGCCTATTATTTTCCTACCACGCAGCGGCAGTCCGCCGTGGAAGTGCTGAAAGGCGCGCCGTTGCTGCGTCACGGACCCCAGACCACGGGGGGTGTGGTAAACCTGGTGTCGACGCCCGTGCCACAGGACAACCAAGGGAAACTGCGGGTGATGAGTGATCAGCGGGGCCTGACCGATGTGCATGGCTGGTTTGGCGGCACCGCGGATCAGTTCAACTTCCTGTTGGAAACCGTGCAGCGCCACGGTGAGGGCTTCAAGGATATCGATCGCTCCGGTGGCGAAGGTGAACTGGCCATTGAGGACTACGTCATGAAGCTGGGCTGGCAGTCAGACACTGCGCAGATGCCACAGCGCCTGCAGCTCAAGGCACAATACTCCGAGGAAAACTCCGAGGAAACCTACCTGGGACTTACCGACCACGATTTCAGCAGGGATGCAAACCGGCGCTACACCCTGTCTGCGCCTGACGAAATGACCAATCGTCATTCCAGTCTGCAGCTGACCTACCAGGTGGAGTTGACCGACAGCCTGACGGCTACGGCAATCGCCTACGACAACAGGTTCAAGCGCGACTGGTTCAAGCTTTCCGGGGGCGGCAGCTTTATCAGCGCGGCCAATGCCGGTGACGCTGAAGCACAGGCCATACTGGATGGTGAGCTTGACATCCTGGACCTTGACTACAAACACAACAATCGCAGTTATTTCTCCCGTGGCGTCGAGCTCAATCTTGGCTATTCCCTGGGTACTCACGATCTCGAACTGGGTGTGCGCTCCCATGAAGACGAAGTGGACCGCTTTCAGCCGGTGGAACACTTTGACCAGCTGGACGGGCGGCTGGTTTTCGACGAGATTCTACTGCCCGGCTCAAGCGACAACCGGGTGGGCAGTTCCGACGCCACCAGTTTGTGGCTGATGGACAGCTGGCAGGCCAGCGATGCCTTGCGGGTAACCGCCGCCCTGCGTTACGAAGACGTGGACAGTCGCGAGGTACGCTTCAGCGACACGAACCGCACGGTAACCAGCCGGGTAACACCCAGCGACTCCCGGGAATGGCTGCCGGGACTGTCCTTCACCTATGACCTCGGCGACAGCTGGCAACTGCTGGCCGGAGCGCATCGTGGCTTTTCGCCTCTGGGTGCCGGGGCAGCGGACAACGAGGAGCCCGAGACCAGCAACAATTACGAAGCCGGTATGCGTTATCGGGGCAATACCTGGTTCGTGGAAACCATCGGCTTTTACAGCGATTTTTCCGACAAATCAGAAAACTGCTCGGTGGCCAGTCCCTGCAGCAACGGCGCCGACATCGGTACCTATACCACCGGAGAAGCAACCATTGCCGGTTTTGAGTGGCAGGCCAGCGCCCTGTTGCAATGGGGACGGGTAATGCTGCCGGTGGACTTCACCTACACCTGGACCGATGCCGAAATAAGCCGGGACAATCCGGTAACCGGCGTGCAGGAAGGTGACCTGTTGAAGGATGTTCCAGAGCATATCTACAGCTTGCGGGCCGGATTCGAGCTGGATAACGGCTTCAATAACTACCTGGTTGTAAAATACATGGATGAACAATGTGCCCAGGTGGCCTGTAATCGAGTGACCGGCGACCTGCAGGAAACCCAGGATCTGCTGGTGCTGGACTGGATCGGCCGGTATGCGTTCAATGAAAACGTGGACCTGTTCTTCAAGATGGAAAACCTGTTTGATGAACAGGAGATTGTTTCCCGGAACCCCGACGGCGCCCGGCCTAACAAGCCTCGAACGGCAAGCCTGGGCATGGAAGTAAGGTTCTGAAACGTGGAAACGGCGAATCCCGGGGCGAGCGGTCCGCGTTGCCACCCGCTCCGGGATTTCTGGCAAAGGCGTCGACAGGGTAGATTGTGCGCACGAGACCCGTTCGCAGTCCGGTAACTACCTCAATTTAAAACCAGGCAGTTTAAAACGCCGGCACCGCGCCGGGAAGTAATTTATCCCTCGCCGTGCCAGCGGCTGTGGTTGGCACTTATTCCGAGCCGAACTCGTCCATGACTTCCTGGCGACGGGCCCCGGCCAGAATGCCCGGCAGGGCATAATTGCCTTCATGACAGGCATACTCGTATATGCGTCCGTCCATGGCATGGTAGCTCAGCTCTGCTGTCCAGGGCTGGCGGTAGATGTTGTCGTCTTCCACCGTAAACCGGTAAATGATTTCGGTATCCGAGTAAGGCGTAAAGCGTTCGATTATCCTGCCCTCCCTGGTGATGGGGATCGAACTTTCGCTCAGTTGCAATGGCTTGATATTGACCGTTTCCACGATCAACGAGCCGTCTTCGTACCAGCCAACGGAATCCCCGAACCAGGGGGCATGAGCCTGCGGCCGGCGATTGGCCCGTGCTTCCTCCGGACCATCGTAGATCGGGATAATTCGTGCTTCATGGACCATCTCCACGTGGATAACCACGTAGTCGTCGGTCTGCACAAACTGGTAGGAGCTGTTGTAGAGCGTGCCCATCATGCCCGGACCGGCGGTATTGCCGAAGCCGATCAGGCAGCGCTCCGCCAGTGGCAGGGCTTCCGGTCCGCGGGTATCGCCTACGCCAGTCAGGTAGCGGGCGCCGTAGTTGGCCCGGTTGAAATCCAGCTGCGGGTCTTCGCGGCGGGGCACCTGGCCGCTGGCGGGGTCGATCACCAGCGACGTGCGGAATTCACCCTTGACATAGGCCAGGGTAGCACCCGGATCAGTCCAGAACAGGTTGTAGCCGCGCAGGCCGAAATCCTGGGCGCCGGCCGGTGGTGCCCCGGTCTGTTCGTCAACAGCCGGTCCGGTCTGGATATTTTCCGGCGAAATTCCGGCTATCCCCATATTGGCGACAATGCGCTCGGCCTCTTCGGCGCTTACCACCAGTCGGTCGATTCCCCGGGGGCGACTCAGGGGCGTACGGGAGGCGTTGGTCCAGGTGCCTTGCAGGTCAGGAATGCCGTCACTCTGGGCGAAACCAATGGGCGCAACCGCCGCCAGGGTCAGCCCGAGAAACGTGGAAGCCGTGGACAGTGTCTTGACGCTTGGCATGTCAGATCTCCTAAATTATTGGCCCTCGATTCATCAGGGGTTCTCTCAATTGTACCTCGGTACAGGACCCGATGACACTGACGGGTCGTTCAGGACGTATCCCGATTTGCTCGACCATTGTGGATTGAGAGTAAGGCCGGAGTCCGGAGCCGGGGGCGTCCAGGGCAGGCTGACGCTACCGTTATTGACGATGAAGGGCAACCGGGCAGGGCAGGCCGTTGCACGGAGTCACTGGCGGTAGCCTGGATGTTCAGGGTGCGCTGAGCAGGAATTCGCTGAGGGCATCAATCCTGTCGGTATTGATCAGCGGTACGCCCGATTCATAGAGCACACCCCATACCGGTGGAATGTCAGGCGCGTTCCAGAAGCGCAGGTGAACATCGTTGTCCCGGGCCAGCTGGACCAGGGTCGACAGCTGTTCGAGCTGTGCCGCGGGCATGGAGTCGGAACCACGCCAGTCGAACACGGTTTGCCAGTCGACACTGACCATGGGCATGAAGTCGGCATCAAAAGACCCGCCGGTGAGGTCGGCCAGGCGGCCGTCCAGCGCCATAAAACGCTCGGGCTGGCTGGCCATAAGCTCCCTGGGGCTGTTGCCCGAAATCACCACGGTTACCGCACCGGGCTCGATGCCGTCCTCGGTAAAACGGGTCAGAAAGGACTCGTAGGGTGCCAGGGCACGCTCCAGCTGGCGGTAAGTGGCCTCGGCTTCTGACTTGATGTCGATCACCAGGATCAATGGCGTTGTTGTTTCCGGGTAAACCTGGCCGGCGCCACGCATGACCAGCAGCCTGAGAGGTTCAAGATACAGGTTGCGCAATGTCCGTCCCCGCATCAGGTCCTGCTGTTCATGTCCGACTCTCAGTTCGTCGTTAATCAGGTAGACGTCGGCCTCCACGCTGGCGAAGCGCAGCTGGAGCGCGCTGAATAATGCGCGTGGGCGATCATAATCGTTGTGAGAGTGCGCCGGCAGTGGAATGGAAACCTGGGAAAATGCCGGTGATACCAGCACGACAGCGAACAGGGTTATGGCGACCCGCAGGTTCCGCCATACAGAAAACAGACTACTGGGCATGAGTTGTTACCTCGGGCTTGTTAGCGGCAATACGTTGAAATTCACGGCTCATCAGGTAGGCACTTAACGTCGAAATTATCGCAAATCCGGTGAGGATCATGAAGACCTGGGACCAGCCCAGGAAATCAGACATGTAGCCTGCGCTGAATGCGGCGATGGCGCCACCTATGTAGCCCAGGCCGTCGATAATGCCGGTGCAGGAACCGGCCCCCTTGGGGCCGGCAATATCCAGGGTCAGGCAGCCGCTGCTCATGGAATAGGGCCCCAGCAGGAAAAACCCGCTGGCGCCCAGGGCGATCAGGATGAGCCCGAATCTGGGAGAATCCGCGCCGCTCAGGAAGGCGATGGCCGCGAGGCACACGATCAGGCAGGCCAGCATGATCCACATGGTCCTCGCCCGATCGCCGTTGTCAGCGTAGTGATCCGTGTACCAGCCTATGAACACTGTGCCGAGGACGCCCAGGAAGGGGAAAATGGCGGACTGCAATATTGCTGCGCTGGCACCGAGGCCGATATCGAAAAGGAATTTGGGAGTCCAGAAAAAAAACACGGAACGCAGAAGAGTGGTCAGGAAACTGAAAACCAGGAGCTGACGATAGATTGGCAATCCCAGCAGTGTTTTCAATATAACCCTTACACCCAGCTGTGATTCATCCCCGTAATCGGCCAGCTGTTTCTTTCCGGATTCACTTCTTCCGAATGTTACACCCGGCACCACGTCTTTGGGATCTGCCCGCGAGGCCATGATCGACCACAGCAGAATGCCGCTCAGCACCAGGGCGGGGTAGACAAACAGTCCCTGCCAGGCCACGCCCATTGCCACCAGGAAGCCGGCAAACAGTGTCGCGGCAACTCCTCCGAACTGAAAGTTGACACTGATCAGCCCCATGACCGTGCCGTTGCGTTCCGGAGGGTACCAATTGCCGATGGTCTTGGTGAGGCCGCCCCAGCCCATGGAAAGAAAGTAACGACAGAAACACCAGACAATAATGAACATGGTCAGACTGGCTGACAGGGAAAAAATCAGGTTCCAGAATATGGCACCGCCCATACCAACCAGAAAAATGCGCCGACCGCCGATCTTGTCCGCAAGAGGGCCATTGACAAACTTACCGACGGCGTAGGCCATTTCCGAGAGCGAAGCAATCAGGCCCAACTGGGTATTGGAATAGCCAAATTCCTGTTCAAGAAGGGGAAAGGCGGCTGACAGGTTTCCACGGCACAGATAGTAGCCGACGTAACCAATCAACATTACCCAGAACGTCGAAATTCGCCAGCGAATCAGGCGTCGGTGCTGGTCTTCGGAAACCGGCACATGACGATCATTTTCCAGGGTGTAGAAAATCAAGCTGTTCTCGAAACGGGTGTGAGGCGGCCCTGCAGTACCAGGGTACCGGGGATTCATCCGCGAAGGTCAACGCTAGCTGCCGGGCTGGATGCACCCGAAGCATAAAAGCGGGAGGCTCAAAAGTCTACTCTGATGCGTTGGTGAAGCAGTCGGTTCCGGTAGTCATCGGGGCGGCCCGAAGCGGGAGTGCATGGCGCAGTCAGACAGACCGCCCGGCCTGGACCTGCAATCCCGGGATACGTCCATGCCCGGGTGGCGAGGCCATCACCGGCCGGCAGGCCCCTGCGATGAAGTCAAGCCATCTGGCGCCAAACGGGTATCTTCGTGAAGGAGCGGTTGGTACACTTGCAGGCCGAGTTCGGGCGAGAAGTCCGGTCAACCCGGCAGCGTCGCCGATGTCCGCTCCCGGCAATTCAGTATTCCAGGTGCCATGAGGGCAATACATGGGGGCCAATAATGGGGGCCAATACAATAATAGTGGCAATAATCCGGAAAACTGCATGACTACAGGATGCCTGGCCAGCACTTACCGTCTCGTGAAAAGAGGTTTTACCCTATGACTCCCGCCCATCAGGCGCTGCTTCGCTTCACTGTGCTGTGTGTCGCCTTCGTCAGCGGCTTCTGTATCATGACAATCGAGCTGCTGGGTGGCCGGATTCTGTCTCCCTACTTTGGCAGCAGTGTCTACGTGTGGGGCAGTATTATCACCGTATTCATGCTGTCACTTTCTTTCGGCTACCTGGCCGGGGGAAAGCTTTCCACCCGCAATCCGAACCCGGTCACCTACGCCATGTTTTTTATCTGTGCCGCGGTTCTGGTGATACCGATCATCCTGATGAGCAACCTGATAATGGAACAGGTTTTCCTGGTGATAGTCGACCCGAGGTACGGGTCGTTGGCGGCATCGATGTTGATGTTCTTTATACCCACGGCCATTCTTGGCATGATCTCACCTTATTCCATCAGGCTCCTGGTGCGTAACGAAGATCACAGCGGACACGTCGCCGGGCAATTGTACTTTGTTTCCACCATCGGCAGTGCCCTGGGAACCCTGGGTACATCGTTCTATTTTGTGTTGTGGTTCGAAGTCAATACTATTCTCTGGGGTGTGGTACTGGCACTGCTGATTGCCAGTGCGACTGTTCTGGGAGTCTACTACCTACCACAAAGATTCACGACAGGAGTACAGCAGTATGAAGGCTAGTCAGGACTACGACAGGGCGCTCAGGCGGGCCATATTGATCCTTTCCGCTCTAGCCATGGTGCTGCTGATACCATTGATTTTTTCCGTAACGGTCAATGCCGAGGTAATTCACGAGGAACGCTCCCTGTACCGTGACATTACTGTCGTCCAGAACGGACCCAGGCGCTGCCTGATTTTCAATATACATATCGGTGATCGTAACCAGACCTGCGTGGATGTCGATGAACCGGAAAAGCTGGTGTTCTCCTATACGCGCATGAGTTTTGCCGGTCTGCTGCTGAACCCGGAGCCCACCAGGATCCTGGTGGCCGGTCTTGGGGGTGGCAGTATCCCGATGACTCTTGCTGACCTGTTCCCCACGGCCCGGATCGACGTAGTGGAAATCGACGAGGCGGTGTACAACGTGGCACGGGAATTTTTCTTTTTCGAAGAAAACGATTCCATGGATGTCGCCATCATGGATGCCCGGGTGTTTGTCAAGCGGGCGATTCTGCGCAATGCCCGTTATGACTATGTGGTTCTTGACGCGTTCACCGGTGATTACATACCGGAGCACCTTCTGACCCGGGAGTTTCTCGAGGAAGTGAAGCAGATCCTGACGCCGGATGGGGTGCTGGTGGCAAACACGTTTTCCACCAGCCGTTTTTATGATCATGAGTCCGTCACCTACCAGGCGGTCTACGATGGCTTCTTCAACTTCAAACTGCCTTATTCCGGTAATCGCATCATTATCACCAGCCTGCAGCCCCTGCCTCAGCGCGGGGAACTGGTTACCCGGGCCCAGCGAATTGCCGAGCGGCTCAAGAAGTACGATATTCCCATCCTGGAGTACCCGAACCGCATGTCCATAGCGGTTGACTGGGACATGAGCAGGCAGGTACTGACTGACCAGTTTTCTCCTGCCAACCTGTTGCGGGGCGCCAGGTAGACCACTCAAGACGCCTCGTCAGTGAACTCGCCTGCAAGGCAGAGTATTTCCATACTTAGTCAGAGGTTCCCTGAGACCTGGACCTGGTGTAGCGGGCCAGCAGGCTGGAGGTGTCCCAGCGTCCGCCGCCCATTTGCTGAACCTCCGCGTAGAAGCTGTCGACCAGCTGAGCCACCGGCAGTTCGACGCCATTCCGGTTGGCTTCTGCAAAAGCGATACCGAGATCCTTGCGCATCCAGTCCACTGCAAAACCAAATTCGTACTGGTCCTGCAGCATAGTCTTATACCGGTTTTCCATCTGCCAGGAACCGGCAGCACCCTTGGCTATGGTTTCCACCACTGCCTCGGCGTCAAGTCCCGCCTTGATGGCGAAATTAAGCCCTTCGGCCAATCCTTCCACTACCCCGGCGATACAGATCTGGTTGACCATCTTTGCCAGCTGGCCGCTACCAGCCGGTCCCAGCAGCTTGGAGAATCGCGCGTAGTGATCCAGGACAGGTTTGGCCCGCTCATAGTGGTCGTTTTCACCGCCGATCATAATGGTGAGAACACCGTTTTCGGCACCGGCCTGGCCGCCGGACACCGGTGCATCCAGGAATCCCTTGCCCTGTGCCCGGGCGGCTTCATCAAGTTCCCGGGCCAGGGTGGCAGAAGCGGTGGTGTGGTCGACCAGCAAGGCACCGGCCGACATCCCCGTCAGTGCACCGTTCTCGCCAAGGGTAACCGATCTGACATCGTCGTCGTTACCCACGCAAACGAACACGATTTCCGCGTCTGTGGCGGCCTGTGCCGGAGTGTCCGCCTGCTTTCCACGGAATTCATCACACCATTTCTGTGCCTTGCCGCCGGTCCGATTGTAGACACAGACATCCAGTCCTGCGCGTTGCAAATGGCCCGCCATGGGATATCCCATGACCCCCAGTCCGATAAATGCAGCTTTCATGTTTCTCCTTCTCCTTTCATTGTTAGGGAATCGCTGTTTAATTGTGGGACTGCACTGTCTTGCTGGCGAGTTCCTTGGTGAGGCGCCTGGCCGCCGGCAGGCATCGGCCTGTCAAGGCGCGGCATCAAAGGCAGTGTGCTCGCCTTAAAGTCCCTTAAATTGTTGCCGCCAGGCGTGTGCCCTGGTCGATCGCCCGCCGGGCGTCAAGTTCCACCGCTTTATCAGCGCCGCCCACCAGGTGGTAGGGAAGCGCCAGTTCCTGGCAAAGATCGCGACGTGGTTCCTGGCCGGCGCAAATCACTATGGCGTCCACTGCCAGTATCCGGTGCTTGTCGTTTACCCGCAGGTGAAGTCCCTGATCGTCTATTTTTTCATAGTGACAGCCGGCGAGCATGGTCACTCCACGGTGGCGTAGCTCGGTTCGATGAATCCAGCCAGTGGTTTTCCCCAACCCCGCGCCGACCCGGGATTCCCTGCGTTGCAGCAAATAGACCTGGCGGGGTGACCTTGGATGGACCGGTTGCCTGCCCTCAATGCCGCCGCGTGTCCGAAGCGACGGATCTATACCCCACTGGCGCAGGAATGTCGGAATGTCCTGACTGGCCCGCTGTGTTCCGGTAGTCAGCAGTTCTGCAACATCGAAGCCAATGCCGCCGGCGCCGATAATGGCTACGCGACCCCCGATTGTTACCCGGCCTTGAATAACATCGATGTAGCCTGCAACGCTGGTATGATCAATACCGGAAATGTCCGGCGTACGTGGTACCACACCGGTAGCCACGATCACTTCATCGAAATCCGCAGCGGTGAGCTCACTGCCGGTGACCTTCTTGCCCAACCTGGTGGTTACGCCAAGCAGTTCCAGCTGACGGGCAAAATACCGGATGGTCTCCTGGAATTCTTCCTTGCCGGGAATCCGCCTGGCGAGATTGAACTGTCCACCGATCTGGTCTTCACTGTCAAACAGCGTCACCGAGTGGCCGCGCTGGGCGGCGGTAACGGCAGCAGCAAGGCCGGCCGGTCCGGCGCCCACCACCGCCAGTCTCAGCGGCCGGGCGGCTGCTGTGACCTGCAGTTCGGTTTCATGGCAGGCCCGGGGATTGACCAGGCAACTGCTGAGATTGCCACTGAAAATATGATCAAGACAGGCCTGGTTGCAGGCAATACAGGTGTTTATTTCGTCGCTGCGCCCCTGTTTCGCCTTGTTGACAAAGTCGGCGTCCGCCAGAAAAGGTCGGGCCATCGACACCATGTCGGCATCGCCTCTGGCAAGAACCTCTTCGGCGACCTCCGGCGTGTTGATACGGTTCGAGGTGATTACCGGAACAGCGAACTCGGTGCGGAAGCGCGCCGTCACCCAGGTAAAGGCTGCCCGGGGAACCATGGTGGCGATAGTCGGCACAGAGGCTTCGTGCCAGCCAATACCGGTATTGATAAGCGTAACCCCGGCGTCAGCCAGTTTTCTTCCCAACAGCAGGGTTTCCTCCAGGGTGCTGCCGCCTTCCACCAGGTCCAGCATGGACAATCTGAAGATAATTATAAAGTCCTCTCCAACCCGCCGGCGTACCCGGCGAACGGTCTCCAGCGGCAGGCGGATGCGATTTTCCAGGGAACCACCCCAGCGGTCTGTTCGCTGGTTGGTGCGCGGAACAATGAATTCATTGAGGAAATAGCCTTCCGAGCCCATTATTTCGATGCCATCATAGCCGGCCTGCTGGCAGAATTCGGCAAACGCCGCGAAATCCTCCAGCTGCTGCTGAATCTGTTCCTCGCTGGCCGCCTCGGGAACGATGGAATTGATCGGCGCCTTGATGGCAGACGGAGCCAAGGCCCTGCCGGTTCTTGAATAGCGGCCGGTGTGCAGTATCTGCAGGCAGATCTTGCCGTCGTGCTGGTGAACCGCATCGGTGATGAGGCGGTGTCGCTGGACCTGTCCCGGCCTCCGGTATACCGGCTGGATACCCTCGGCCAGGCAGAACTCTCCGGACATGAATCCGCCGGTAACGATCAGTCCGACACCGCCGCGGGCACGTTCCGCGTAGAACGCTGCCATGCGTTCGTGACTCTCTGGTATGTCCTCCAGGCCGGTGTGCATAGACCCCATAAGGGTGCGGTTACGCAGTTGCGTGAATCCCAGGTCCAGGGGTTGAAACAGGTGGGGGAAACGGGAGGCCGGCAGGGGTTCGCTCATTCGGTTCTACTGCCCCAGCCAGATAGCCGGGCAAATTTGGTGGAGAGATCGTTCCCATCCTGGCTGCCTCAGCAATCCTGGGCTACGCGGAAACAATTCCTTTCAACTTGTCGAAATCAAGGATCTCGATTTCCTTGTTTTTAACTGCAATTACGCCTTTTTTCTGCAACCCGGTGAAAATCCGGCTGACGGTTTCCAGGGTCAGCCCGAGATACTCACCGATATCGCCACGGGTCATGTGTAAAAGAAACTTGTCGGGGGCCAGGGCTACACGGGCATAGCGACTGGAAAGGCTTAGCAGAAACGAAGAGATACGTTCTTCGGCTGAGTAGCTGCTGAGTAATGTGTGGATCTGCTGGTCCTTGGCTATTTCATTGCCCATGATAGCAAAAAAGCGGTGCTGCAGATTAGGCAGCCGATGGCTCAGGTTTTCCAGTTGCGTAAACGGAATCTCGCATACCGAGGCGTGTTCCAGGGCAACAGAGGAGTTGGTATGGGTTTTGTTCGCTATGCCGTCCATGCCGATTATTTCGCCGGGCATGTAGAATCCGGTTACCCGGCTCTGCCCGTCCGGACCCAGCAAGTAAGACTTGAAACTGCCGGAGCGCACTGCGTAGACAGATTTGAAAGTGTCGTTCTGACGGTAAAGATGATCGCCTTTCTTCAACGGGCGGTTGCGTTGCACTATTTCATCAAGCTGGTGTATTTCCGACTTGTTCAGCGCAATAGGCAGGCACAGTTCACTGAGACGGCAACTGGCACAGGAAATGGAAGCGTTATGCGGGCAGGGTTTGGCGGTACCAGTATCCCCGCTGGCAACGCGTATACCATTGGAAACTTCACTGGCTGTCTTGCTGCTGTTTCCAGCGGACTGGTGGTCGGCTAAGCCCGTGCCGGCATCGCGTCTGGCCGTGGCCATTGAGACTCCTCCTGGATTCAAGGCGTTCATAGTGCCATCAAACTGCCAAAGAAACAATCTCTTAGAATAATTGCCGCAACTGCTTTAGTATTAGGTTATGAGGCAGGTTTCGAAGGAGCCGTGGCGTCTTGTTCGACCCGGTAGCAAGGTACGGGGTCGATTGCTGCCAGTATACTGCAGGCAGCACATAAGAGTGGAAAATCAGGGAGCAATTGCATGTTTGAGCTGAACAGGATTCTGGTGGTAATCGAACCGGGGGAAGAGAAACAGCCGGCGCTGGAACGTGCCAGGCAGGTGGCCAGGTTTGCCGATGCCGAGTTGGAACTTTTTATCAGTGATTACAGCACCTATCTCGAGGACGGCTACTACTTCGATCCGGTGCGGGCCAGGGAACTGCGCAGGGAACATGGCGAGAAAAATCTCGCTGCCCTGGAAGAGCTGGCAAAGCCCCTGCGGGAAAACGGTCTTGAGGTATCCTGCGCTACGGCCTGGGGAAATCCGCCCTACGAGGAGATTGTTCGTCGCGTCGATGAATTGAAACCGGACCTGGTGATCAAGAGCACACGACACCATGAACGTCTTGCGCGTCTCCTGCTTTCCAACGACGACTGGGAGCTGATTCGATACTGTCCAGCGCCGCTATTGCTGGTCAAGGACCAGCAATGGATCGACACACCGAAGTTTATTGCTGCGGTTGACCCGGAACACTCCCATGACAAGCCGGCTTCCCTGGATCACAAGCTGATTCGCGTCGCCAATAAGCTGGCAGAGGTAGCCGACGGTTCAGTTCATCTTTACCACTCGACGCATCTGCCACCCCTTTCAGGGATGTATCCCATCGAGAGCGATTACAAGGTGGATAGCACCAGGATCAAGGACCTGGGTGCGCAGCACAACGTTCCGGAAGATCACTGTTATCTCAGTGACGTCGACATAGTCCACTCGCTGCCGGAATTGACTACCCTGATGCAGGCGAGTGTTGTGGTGATGGGTGCGGTTTCAAGGTCCAGGCTCGACAGGATGCTGATAGGTAATACTGCCGAGAAAGTACTGGACAAACTGGAGTGCGACGTCCTGGTCCTGAAGCCGGATGATGCCCGGCCCCATGAGCAGGTATTGCTTTAGGGGCTCGCTGACGCGCCCGACAGGCGCTCGCAGAGCACTCCCATAAATAAGGAGCACTCCCGTGAACAATCAGAGGGTCTCTACGAATCCTTGCCTACCAATACTGTAAGTACGTCACAGCAGGCGCCATGTAGAACTTTATTTGCCGTAGAGCCCAGCAGTATTTTCCAGCCGGAATGACCGTGACTGCCGATAACAATGGCATCTGCCTCGATTTCAGCAGCCAGGTTTCTGATTTCGATGGCGGGGGACCCCAGAAGCGTGTGCTGGTTATCCTTGTCAATGCTGTATTTTTCGGCAAACTCGCCGAGATTGTCCCCAGCAATTGTCAGGGCTTCCTGTTGGAGTTCGTTGATGTTGATTGCATAGGCATCCATGCTGTAGGCGGCTGCAATCGGTTCCACGACGTGGACAAGATGGATTTTCCCGGGATCTCCACCGACTACCTTGAGTGCAGTTTCGATCACTTTCTGCGAGTCACTGGATAGATCAATGGCAACCACGATGTTATTGTAAACGCTCATAGTATTCACCTTGCTGATTTCGGAACCTCATAACAGCCTGTTAATCAGAGTTTCCATGAGTTTTCGAATTCTGCGGAACGAGGTCCTGTCGACTCAGACCAGGTCGGGCTGCATCCGGTTCATTGAACGGCATATGTTCGAATATCAATTTGATGTATGTCAAGCGTCTTCCAAAAACGTTCTGGGGTTCATTTGCCCGGTCTGCTCAAAGGTAGGGTGAAAACAGCCAGGCCATGGCGTTTCTAACCCGCACAGGCAGGCTGACGGATTTCAACTGTTTTTCGGTAAGTCGCGTGGACACGCGAATCCTGTTCTCGATATGGCGACCGAGCTGGCTGTTGAGTTTCCTGTCGAAAATCTCGACGCCCAGTTCGAAATTCAGCCGCAGACTTCGCGCATCCAGGTTGGCCGAGCCTATCAGCGAATAATTATCGTCGATAATCAGCGCCTTGGTGTGGGCAAACGGAGCGGGCTGGAAATACACAGCAATGTCCTTTTCCAGGTAATAGGGCATTATATTCTGACTGGCCCAGTGTACGAGGAAAATGTTGTTCTTTGACGGCAGCACAATCTTGACGTCCACACCCCGCAGTCGAGCCCCAACCAGTGCAGCCACTATATCGGGGCCGGGCAGGAAATAGGGCGTCATTATCCAGACCCGTTGCCGGGCGGTGGATATTATTCCTACAAGCAGGTCATTGAGCCGGTCCAGGTATTCATTGGGACCATCCAGCACCAGCCTGGTCCAGACCTCCGAGCGACTCGGGTTTTCATTGGCGGGCTCGAATGCCTGCATGTTGGTTTTTCCGGCGGCGTGATACCAGTCTCGGAGGAATGCACGTTCCAGCTCGTCGACTATCTTGCCGGTAAATTTGAAATGCAGGTCAGTTACCCGGCCGGGATTGGCAATTTGCGATGCAAGCTGACGATCGCCGATATTCTGTCCGCCGGTGAAAGCCACCTGCCCGTCAACCACGAGGATCTTCCGATGATTCCGCATATTGATATGCAGGGAAGGAGGTATCAGCGTGATGGGATTGAAGCGGGCGAAGTCAAGCCCATACCTGCGCAACTTGTTGCCCACTCTCCGGTGAGGAAAACACATGTACTCACCCAGAGCATCAATTATAATCCTGACAGTAACTCCGCGCTGTTTTGCCGCAAGCAATGCATTGATAAATTCATCGCCGGTGTTATCGTTATCGAAAATGTAGCTGGAAAAATGCACATGCTTCGTTGCTGCTTTGATTGCCTGGAGCATCTCCGGATAGAGTTGTTCGCCGTTCTCAAGCATTGCTACCGAGCTTGCTGCACGCAATCCTTTCCCCGTGACCCTTTCGCCGACGGTAGCCATTGGACGGAAATTCATGCCTTCGGGATCGAGAATGCTGGGTGATTCGTCAACTTCGAGCCGGGCAAAATACGCCCGGTGTGCACGCTGATTCAGGCGGTTGATGCCAAACAGCAGGTAAAGCAGTGGGCCGGCAACGGGAAGCACCAGGCAGAATCCTATCCAGCCGAATGCAGCCTTGGAGTCCCGCTTGGTCAACAGGGCATGCAGTGCCGCCGAAAACCCGGACAGCACAATCAGCGTGGAGATGATGATGGCGGTGTTCAATGCGTGCTCTTCCGCAACTGTACGGTGACTGACATCAACCCGCCTGCAGGCTCAATCCAGCCATCACCGCGCAATGATCTGATATTTTGCGCCACTCCAAATCGTTCATGATTTCGCAACGTTTCACCTGGAAGCCCCGCAGGTAGATCCTGTCCATGGGGAGCATGGGACGGAACGAGGGAAAGGTCCTGGCAATTCGGTTTTTCAGTTTCTGGTGTGCATCCTGCAACTTGAGTTCCCGGGTCAACTGGTTATGAATACTCTTTCTCCAATCATTAAAATCTCCAGCCAGGATTAACGGTGCGCTACGAGGAATACTTTTCTCAACATAGTCCACCAGTTTGCGTGCCTGAGATCGACGCTCGTTTTCAAACAGGCCAAAGTGTACGCAAAGCAGGTGGATATCATTTGCCGTCACGCCGTGCAGTATGCCGCGCTGGGAAATATTTATCAGTGATACATCGAGATTGTGCCAGAACTTGAACGGGACCTCGCTGAGAATGGCGTTACCGTGGTGTCCGTGCTGGTAGATGGCGTTCTTGCCATAGGCATGATGAGTCCACACGGAATCCGCCAGAAACTCAAGCTGATTACCCTGCGGCCAGCCCGGAATCCTGCGTGCCAGGCGCTGGTGCTCACCCACAACTTCCTGCAGGAAAACCACGCTTGCCTTGCTGTCACGCAGACATTTGCGTATGTTCTCCAGGGTAAAGCGTCGCTGTCCCGCCGAAAATCCCTTATGGATATTCAGTGTGAGTACGTTGAAATCTGAGGGGGTCATACTGCTTTCATAATCAGTTACGAAATCCCTGCTCGCCGCCAGGCTTGCAATATTGAGTTGAGTCAACTCCTATAATAGGTGTTTGAATTAAAATAGAAAACAGGTAGTTGACGTGGTCAGGAGGTCCGTTGATGAATCTGGATAAAGTAAGAGCGAATCTTGAAACCAAGAAAGCCGAGATCGAATCCCGGCTGGAGCGCACTCACAAGCATATTTACCAGAAGGACGAGCCTGTCAGCGCGAACTTCAACGAGCAGATCAAGGAAACGGAAAACGATGAGCTGGTAAGAGCTCTGGAACAGGAAGGCAGGGAAGAACTCAGGCAGATTATCAAGGCGCTACAGCGGCTTGATGACGGTGAGTACAGCCAGTGTGCCGGATGCGGCGAAACTATTGGCAGCCAGCGGCTGGAGGCGGTTCCCTATACCGATCTCTGCATCAACTGCGCCAGTGCGGCAGATCAGGCCCCTGGAGAGTAGGTGTTCCGGGAACAGGCGTGAACGGGTATCGGCAGGTTCACGATGACAGCAAAAAAGTGAATTCGGGGGTATAAGTCATGCAGTCGATCAACAGAATTCTGGTGGTGCTGGACAGCTACGAGGAAGCAACGGACCGTGAAGAATCGTTGCCGGTGGAGGTCCACAAGGCATTGCGGTTCGTGAAAGACAAGCAGGAATCGGAGATCATCCTGTTGCTTTGCGGCTATGAAAAGTTTCTGCATGACAGCTACTACAGCTTTGGCGACGAACTCAAGGAGCTGCGTGAGGCACACTGCAAGCGCCTTGAGGAAACGCTGGCAGGTGTGGAGGGAAAGCTGAGGGACCAGGGTTACAGGGTTAAATCGGAACTGGTCTGGGCTTTTCCACGTTATGAACAGATTGTCAAAAAATCCATCGACTACTCCGCCGACCTCGTGGTTCAGCACACCCGGGCCTACGGAAAACTGGCCCGTGCCTTTCTGACCAATGACAGTTGGCAACTGGTTCGATTCTGTCCCAAGCCGCTGCTGCTGGTGAAGGAGCGGAACTGGCAGGAAAGACCGGTTATTCTTGCCGGTGTCGATCCGGTTCACAATCATCACAAACCCCTCAAGCTGGATCATAAGATCGTCAACACTGCCCTTGGTGCCGGTGCTCAGCTTGGCGGCAGTGTTCATGTCCTGCATGCCTACGCCGAAGTCGGCCGACCGTTCGCCCTGCCCGACAAGGTGCTGCAGGTACACAAGGACGGTTTCGAAGGATTGCTTGAAGAATTCAACCTGCCGGCAGAAAACTGCCACCTTGTCAACGAGTCGCCAGTCATTGCCCTGCAAAAATACGAGGAAGAACTGGGTAGCGATATTATCGTCATGGGCGCACTTTCCAGATCCCGGCTGTCGGATGCACTCATTGGCAACACGGCAGAACAGGTGCTGGACTACCTGGAATCGGATGTGCTGATAGTCAAGCCGCAATCAATAACCTGAGCCGGTCAAGAACATCCTCCTGACCAGGGAAGCGCACCAGGCCGTGGAGAAAAAAGTCAGGGCCCGGGGGAAAGGGGCAGTTCGGTGCCGCAGCGTTTGCAAAAATGGGCATCGGAATCGTGGTTGGACAGGCTGCAGTTATTACATGCCCGTGGTGATGTCCGCGAGGCTGTTCCCAGGCGTTGAAATTCGTTCATAATCTCCACGCCAACGATGCCGGTAGGCACGGCAATAATTGCGTAGCCGCATATCATGGCAAGACCTGCAATCAGCTGACCTAGCGCGGTGTGGGGCGATATGTCGCCATAGCCGACGGTGGTGACTGTAACGATAGCCCAATACATGCTCTTCGGAATGCTCGTGAAGCCATTTTCCGGACCCTCGATGACAAACATCATTGTGCCGAATATCACGATCAGGGTAAGCACACAGAAAAGGAACACGAATATCTTACGTCTTGCATGCATCAGGGCCCTGAACAGTACGTTTGCCTCCCCGATATACCGGAACAGTTTCAGTATTCTGAATATCCGCAGCACGCGAAGAATACGCACTACGATGAGGTAGACGGACTGGGGAAACAGGAAGGCGATGTAGGTCGGCAGAATGGAGAGCAGGTCGATTAAACCATAAAAGCTGAAAATATAACCGCGAGGATTGGGTGACGAGTAGATTCTCAGCACATATTCTATAGTGAAAACAACTGTGAATCCCCATTCCAGGCCATAGAGGAGTTCGCCGAAGCGGTCGTGATAAACATCCACAGAATCGACCACAACGGCCGTAACGCTGGCCATAATCATCACGATAAGAGCCAGGTCAAACAGCTTGCCGGCTTTCGATTCGTAGCCGAATATTATGTCGTAGATGGCAGCTTTGAGTCGGCCGTTTCCTGATTCAAGATTGTTCAATTTTGCTGCCCTGACAAGCTGTTGCACCCGAATCCTGTTTACGGATCCGTGATGTACTCACAGTGGTTTGATGATCAGCACATCGCACGGACAATCATCCAGTATTTTTTCCGCTGTGTTGCCGACGATCGCCCGCTCCAGGATGTTACGGGAAAGGGCGCCGATAACCAGAATGTTGGCGTCACATTTTTCCAGGTAGTGAATAAGCGAGGGAACCAGATCGCCTCGAGCCAGTTCCACGTTGACCGGGTCAATATTATGGGTGGCCAGCAGTTCCTTCATTTTAGTCTCGTGGCGTTCTTTCAGCTCCTGCATCTGCTCGGTCGATTCAGCGGCAGTGGGGAACATGGTGCCGACAAAGGGGAAATAGCAATGAAAAACCCGGGGGGTCTGCTCAAATGCCCTGGCAATGTTTTCCGCGGTTTCGATCAGCCGGTGATCCAGCTTGCTCTGCGCCGCCTTGGAGTGCAGGGGGTCCACCGAGGCGACAACACTGCCCTTGTCAAACCAGCTACGGGGTTTTACCAGTAGCAGTGGTTTCTGACACTTTCTGATCAAGCGCCAGTCTGTGTTGGTGATCAGTGAACGGCGCAGGACGCTGTGATGGTGGGTGCTCTTGAGGACGAGGTCCGGATCATATTCCCGCACTGCGGCCATAATGGCTTCCGCCAGGTTGTGTTCCTCGGTAAAGACCGATGTCACATTGACGCCCAGCGCCTGGAATTCATCAACCAGCTCGTCAAGCATCTTCTGGTAGTGCTCAACGAACAGCAGTCTTTGTTTTTCAAGGAAATGGCCATCCATGCCTTCATAGGCATAAGTGTGTTGTGTCAGGGTGTTGGAGGTATTGATGAAGAAACGGACGGAGGCCTTGTTGCGGGCGAGTATGCCTTTGACCCGATCGATTACAAAATCATGCTCGACAGTGGGGTCGACGATAACGAGGATGCTGTCGATAGTTGCCATGGGAGGTCCTTGTAGATTCCTGGTTGTGCCTGCATTCAGGCAACTACGGTTCGAGCTGAAAGGCTTTGAACGATGACGTCCAGCCGTATGCACCTGTTTCTAAGGAACCCCTGCTTAAGCAGAGGTTCCTCAATCAGTAAAATCGCTGCCTTACTCTCGGTGACAGGCGGCGTTCAGGTCAGCGCGTGGCCAGGCAGGACTACCCGGCGCCGACCGATGCATAATACCAGTCACTGCCGGTCACTGTATATCGGACCGCGTCGCAGGCGAGATAGCGATACTCCGGCCGGGTGGCGACTCCTCTGGTTCACGGCGATTCCCCAGACCAGGTAGCGTCTCCACCCAGGTGTGTTACCGGTACCATAAGGCCAAGACGTGGCTGTCACCCGATGTTGATTTTATGGGTGTCAGGCTCCGCATCATCCTTGCCCAGTTTTGGAATAATCAGGGTCAGCACACCTGCGTCGAAGCTTGCCTTGATATCTTCCTGGCTGATGCCCTCCTGTACCGAGAAGCTACGGGAAAACGATCCACTGCTGCGCTCCCTGCGAATAACTTTGCCCCTTTTCTTCTTTTCGCTTTCCGTCTGCTTGCTCGCGCTGATGGTCAGTACGTCATTTTTGAGGGTAACACTGATATCCTCTTTACGAACGCCGGGAAGTTCGGCGGTTATCTCGTAAGAGGCGTCGTCTTCATGTATATCGACACGCATGCCCGCCAGACTCTTGGCGACATCGGAATTTCCCATCAGCATTGGAAAACCGGTAAAAAAATCATCGAAAACAGAATCGAAATCGCTGATCCGATTTCGTGGGACCAGATTCATGGTGTATTCCTCCTGTACATCACTGTGTGCGTCGTACCGCGCCCGGGGATAAACCCCTGGCAGCGTTTCAAGTAATGAGGTCTTGAAATGCGTAAATCAACCTCGTCAGGGTCTGACATCAGGAAAGCCATGACCGGAATTGATCTGTATCAACAGACAGTCAGTGCGCAGGCCCCGTTTGTTCAGAACCTGGCGCGACAACCGCCTGATGGTGGACGGCTGGTGTACAATAGCCACCGGGTTTCGATGCGGAGCCGGAACTGCTTTCAGGGAAGCCGATTGCAAGATAACGGAGGAAAGAGACCGTGGAATACCAGGTTGCTGGCGTGGACAGAGGCGAAAGTGAAACACTCGGGAAACAGGGTCCCGTTAAACGGGTTGTGTTGTTGATTATACAGGCCGTGACCGGTGCCCGGCTGGTCCTGGTGCTGTTACTCGTGTTACCCGCAGCTTCCTGTCGGCCACCGGATACTGGTCCGGCTTCGTCAGAAACCGTGGTCCCATCAGTCACCAATGTACCATTGGTGCCGGAAATCAGTATTAACGAAATCATGGTGGGGCAGGTCGACCATGCGGCCCATGAAATACTTCGATTGTCCCTGGAAAACAATCCGCGCCTGACCATTGGCGCCTGGCAGGAGCTGGAACACTTCGCTATCCAATTGATTTCCAGCACGTCCGCCATCACCATGGGTGGAGCCGGTGTCAATGACGCCATGTGGGTGGCCCAGACTGACTGGCGGGGCTATACCGTTGATCTGAACGAGGCATCCAGCCTTGCCCTGGCTGCGGTTCGCAACCAGGACCTGCCTGCTCTGCTGGAGGCAGGCGATGCTATCAGGGCCAGTTGCGATGACTGCCACCGCCAGTATAAGCCGGAGGTGCCGACAGAGGGCTTCTATAGGGTTCACTGACAGGCAGGGAAATTGTTTTATCAGGGAGCCTCTGATTAAGTATGGAAATACTTAATCAGAAGTTCCCTAGAACAGCAGCCAGTCCTTGGCGCGGTGGAGATTGTAAAACCCGCGTATGTTGGCCAGGTAGCCTCTACTGCTGAATGCGCTGCTGATAATTTTACCAATGGAATAATCTGCGGGATTGGAAAAGACCAGGGCTGCCATGTAGTCCGGACCGGAAAGCAGCCGGATTTCCCCAACGGCTTTCCTGATGTGTGTGCTGGACAGCGCTGACAGGTCAGCGAACCTGAAGTCAAAAACTGTTTTCGAATGCGGGCTCACGTCGGGCGGCCAGTCGAGGATTGTTTTTATTTCCTCGTTTCCGACATCACCATAAACCTCGATTAACGTCAGGTTTGATCGTCCGTCCCTGATTTTTTTGAACCGGGCCATGATGGATTGCTCCCCATGTTGCTGGCTTATTTTAAGGACTGACTTTCGTGTCGCCCGGGCGGACAGATTGCGCCGCCAACTGGCGTTGCCATGAAACTTCTCCGCGTGTTGCATCCAGGCGTTAACAGTGTTGTTTCGACACGAAAGCTGAACGCATCATAATGAAATGCCAAGGACTTGGCCACCGTTTTTCGTGTAGGGAATTATCCACAGGAAATCCGGTTTTTCTGCACAGGTTGTACACAGGCTGGGCTTGCAATTTACCCTGGGTGAAGCGTCGCCGGCGCCTCCGGATTTTGGCCAGGAAAGTACAGGCCGAAAAATTGCCCGGTACCCGGTTTCCCCAATGTCGTTACGTTGGCCTCGGCAATGGAAAATACCGATTCCGGTGGGCGGCGGCCGGTGCCGTAAATCCGCGCAGGATTCACCGTCCCGGGCAATCAGGAAGCATCCCGGATCATGTTTCGGGCAATAATAATCTGCTGAATCTGGCTGGTCCCCTCGTAGAGTCGAAACAGCCTGACATCCCGATAGAATCGCTCCACCGCGTAGTCACTGACATAGCCGGCGCCACCGTGAATCTGTACAGCCCGGTCTGCTACCCGGCCGACCATTTCCGTAGCGAACAGCTTGCAGGCAGACGATTCCGTGCTGATGTTTTCGCCCCGGTCCCGAGCCCGGGCAGTTTCCAGGGTCATGCACCGGGCAGCGTAGGCCTCGGTTTTGGAATCGGCCAGCATCGCCTGTATGAGCTGGTGTTCAGCGATAGGTTTACCAAACTGCTTGCGACTCAACGCGTATTCCAGGGCATCATCGATGAGTCGCCCTGCGACACCGACGCTGACTCCGGAAATGTGCAACCGTCCCCGGTCCAGCACTTTCATGGCCGTAATAAATCCTTCACCCTCGGCGCCAACGAGATTCTCCGCCGGTACCGGGCAGTCTTCAAAGATGACGTCGCAGGTCAGGGAGCCGGCCTGGCCCATTTTTTTATCCACCGGCCCCAGGGTAATACCAGGCGTGCCTTTCTCCACGATGAATGCCGAAATTCCGCGCGCACCCTTGATGTCCTGGTTGGTGCGAGCCATCACATTGAACGTATCCGCCACCGGCCCATTAGTGATATAACGCTTGGTTCCGTTCAGAATGTAGTGATCACCCTCTCTTCGGGCAGTGGTTTTCAATGCGGCGGCGTCAGAGCCCACATCGGGCTCGGTAAGACAGAAACAGCCGATCCATTCGCCGCTGGCGTAGCGGGGTAAAAACCTGGCTTTCTGTTGCTCCGTTCCGTCAAATACGACGGCGGCTGATCCAATGCCGTTATTGGTCCCGAGGATAGAGCGAAACGCCGGGGAAGTCCTGCCGAGAGCGATGGCGACATGGATCTCCTCCTCCATGGTCAGGCCCAGACCGCCATACTCTTCCGGGATAGTCATGCCGAACAATCCCAGCTCCTTCATTTCTTCGATCAGCTCGTCCGGCACCTTGTTGTTGTTGGCCACCTCATCCTCTGCCGGTATCAGGCGGTCGCGAACAAAGCGTTCCACTATGTCGACCAGCTGGTCGAGTATTTCCTGGTCTCTTATCATCTGCTCAGTCTCCTGTGGGCAGGACACTAGCATAACGCAAAAAGTGCGCAGCTTCCCGGCCGCGGCCCCTGAATTCCACCCCCCTGTTGCCCTGTGTTAGAATGACCGCCCCTGGGCTGAACCGACAATTGGGGGGCGGATCAGTAAAACCGGGGCTATTCAGACAACAGTTCTCTTTGAGTCCCCGCCTGTACACAAAATCACATTATCCCGGGTCTTAGACACCAGCCAGGGACTTAGCGTCAATGCTGGCTCTACCCGGAGGTTCAAACCGAGAGAAGAAACCATGCCCAGCACTACCCTGACCGAAGCTTATATTTACGATGGCTGCCGAACCGCATTCGGGCGCCACGGAGGCGCACTTGCACCGGTTCGGCCGGATAATCTGCTGGCCTGTGCGATCAAGGCGCTGGTGGAGCGCAACAGCTTTGCGGTTGACGCTATCGAGGATGTTGTCGCCGGCAATACCAATCAGGCAGGGGAGGATTGCCGCAACGTCGCCCGCTTTGCTGCACTGCTGGCCGGGCTGCCGACATCAGTAGCCGGTCTTACGGTCAATCGGCTTTGTGCCTCGGGACTGGCGGCGGTTCTGGATGTTACCCGGGCCGTAAAGTGCGGTGAAGGCGATCTGTTCGTTGCCGGAGGCGTCGAATCCATGAGTCGGGCGCCGCTCATCCTGTCGAAGGCCCGCACAGCCTATGATCGGGGACAGCAGATTGCGGACAGCACGCTGGGCTCCCGTTTTCCGAACCCGGAGTTTGTCCAGCGTTTTGGCAACGACACCATGCCGCAAACAGCAGATAACATCGCCGTCGACCTGGGTATCTCCCGGGAAGACAGTGACCGGTTTGCCCTGGCGTCACAGACCAGGTACGAAGCCGCCCGGGCTGACGGTTTCTTTGCCAATGAAATTATTCCGGTGGAAGTGCCCCAGGGGCGCAAGAAACCACCGGTAATCGTTGATACCGACGAGCATCCACGACCGGGGACCAACCTGGAGGCCCTGGCAGGGCTGGGCACTTTGTTCGAGGGTGGCGTGGTCACCGCGGGCAACGCCTCGGGCATCAATGACGGCGCGGCGGCACTGATCGTCGGTAATCGCGCAATGGGTGAGAAATTCGGTGTTGCCCCCAGGGCGCGGATAATCAGTGGTGGCGTTGCCGGAGTGGAGCCCCGGGTCATGGGGCTTGGCCCGGTATTTGCGGCGCGCAAGGCACTCGACCGGGCTGGCCTTGGCCTGGACGATCTCGACGTGATCGAAATCAATGAGGCTTTTGCTACCCAGGTACTGGGTTGTCTCAAGCTGCTGGAATTGAGCTTCGATGACTCCCGGGTCAATCCCAATGGAGGCGCTATAGCGGTAGGCCATCCCCTGGGCGCTTCCGGTGCGCGCCTTGTCCTCACCACGCTACGCCAGCTGGAACGCGGTGGCGGACGCTATGGCCTGGCAAGCCTGTGCATCGGGGTAGGCCAGGGTGCTGCTGTCATAATCGAACGACTCAGCTAGCCGGTGCCTGGAGCCGGCTAAGATCAGAAAATTCTGCAAGAAAAAGGAAATCTCCATGTCAAACGTAGTCAGTTATGAATTACTCAACAACATCGGCCTAATTACCGTTAACAATCCCCCTGTCAACGCGCTGTCTCACGCCGTGCGTGAAGGTATCCAGAATGCCCTGCTGCAGGCTCAGGACGACGACAGTGATGCGGTGCTGCTGGTCTGCGCGGGAAGAACGTTCATTGCCGGCGCTGACATTACCGAGTTCGGCAAGCCTCCCAGGTCCCCGTGGCTGCCTGAAGTGCTTGCGACCATTGAGAATTCTAAGAAACTGGTGGTGGCGGCTATCCATGGAACCGCTCTTGGTGGAGGCTTTGAAACCGCTCTTGCGTGTCACTATCGCTGCGCTCTGCCGTCAGCCAAGGTGGGTCTTCCTGAAGTCAAGCTGGGGCTGTTACCCGGGGCAGGTGGCACTCAAAGAGTACCGCGAATTGCCGGCGTGAAAGCGGCACTTGACATGATGACTTCCGGCAATCCGGTTGCGGCGTCCATTGCCAGTGACATGGGACTGATTGACGAAATCCTGGATACTGATGACCTGCAGGCTGGTGCCCTGGAGTACATCAAAGACCTGGTGGATTCCGGCGCACCGCTGAAGCGTATCCGCGATATCAATATCGATCCGTCTTCCATCGAACCCGGGTTTTTCGAAAATTACCGCAAGCAACTGGCTCGCAAGGCGCGTGGGCAGATTGCCCCGGACCGCATCGTGTCCTGTGTCGAGGCGGCGGTGACCATGCCCATGGACAAGGGCCTGGAACGGGAGCGGGAATTGTTCAGCGAACTGGTGCAGTCACCAGAGTCAGCGGCGATGCGGCATGTATTCTTTGCGGAACGGGAGGCGGCCAAGATCAAGGATGTTTCCCGGGATACGCCGGTGCGGGTTTTTAATAGCGTAGCCATCATCGGTGGTGGCACCATGGGTGGTGGTATAGCCATGTGCTTTGCCAATGCAGGAATCCCGGTAAGGCTTCTGGAAATCAATGATGAAGCTCTGCAGAGGGGCATTGGTATCATCCGGAAGAACTACAGCATAACCGTCAAGAAGGGCAAGCTCAGTGAAGATCAGGTACAGAATCGCCTGGAACTGATCACCGGTACCACTGACTACAGCGACCTGTCGGACGTGGACCTGGTTATCGAGGCAGTGTTTGAAAATCCGGAAATCAAGAAAGAAGTGTTTGCCAGGCTGGACAAGGTGTGCAAACCCGGATGCATCCTGGCGACCAATACGTCATATCAGAATGTCGATGATATCGCGGCGGCAACCAGTCGACCGGAGGACGTTTGCGGGATGCACTTCTTCAGCCCTGCCAACGTCATGAAACTGCTCGAAGTGGTGCGGGGTGAGAAGACTTCGAAAGATGTGCTGGCTACAGTCATGAAGCTCGGTAAGAAAATCGGCAAGGTCTGTGTGCTCTCGAAAGTATGTTACGGATTTATCGGCAACCGCATGCTTTCCGGGTATGGTCGGGAAGCGCAGATGCTGTTGATGGACGGCTGCACACCCGCACAGGTTGACAGCGCGCTGGAGAAGTTCGGCATGGCCATGGGTGTTATTGCCATGAGTGACCTTGCCGGACTCGACGTTGGCTACAAGGCGCGAAAGGCCAGGGATGACCTGCCGGAAGACCCCAAGGGTTATATCATCGCCGATACCCTGGTTGAGATGGGCCGGCTTGGACAAAAATCCGGTGCAGGATTTTACAAGTATGATCCTAGTACCCGCGCCCGGTCGTCTGATCCCGAAGTGGAGGCATTGATTCGAACCAAAGCCGGGGAGTTGGGCATCGATCAACAGGATTTCAGTGATGAAGAAATTATCCAGCGCTGTTTTTATCCTCTGGTCAACGAAGGGGCGCTTATTCTCGAAGAGGGAATTGCCCAGCGTCCGGGGGACATCGATGTTGTCTATGTTTACGGTTATGCGTTTCCAGCCGCCAAGGGTGGACCGATGTTCTGGGCGGATCAGGTCGGTCTGCAAAAAATCTATGAAAAGATATGCGAATTTCGCGACAGGTACGGCGAGGAATACTGGAAGCCGGCACCGCTGCTTGAGAAGCTGGCGGGCGAAGGCAGGACATTTGCCGAGTGGGCCAGGGACAATTCCTGAAACCGCAGCAGGGAGGCTCCCATGATCACCTACGAAACAACAGAACCCGGCGCTCCCCTGGCCCGGGTAGAGCGCAACACGCCTGAACCGTCGGGCAGTCAAGTATTGCTCAGGGTGGTGGCTTGCGGAGTCTGCCACTCTGATATCCACTTACATGATGGCGAGTTCGACCTTGGCAACGGAAAACAGCTCGATGTCGCCCAGTCCGGTCAGGTTCTGGGTCATGAAATTCTTGGCGATGTCGTGGCAGTGGGCCCGGAGGCCGATGGCGTCAATCCCGGGGATCGGAGAGTCGTCTACCCGTGGATCGGCTGTGGGGAATGTGCAGCCTGCCAGCGCGGTGACGAGCATCTCTGCACCCCGGGCAAAGCCCTGGGAATCACCAGGCCCGGGGGGTTTGCCGATTATGTGCTGGTGCCTCACGGGCGTTATTTGTTTGACAAGGGCCCGGTTCCGGATTCCCTGGCAGCAACCTACGCCTGCAGCGGACTTACCGCCTACGGTGCCTTGAATAAAGTGGGTGACCTGGGGTCCCTGGACAAAATCGTTATTATCGGGGCTGGTGGAGTCGGTATGATGGCGATTCAAATCGCCATATCGGTGTTCGGTATCGAACCGCTGGTAGTTGATATTGATGACCAAAAGCTGGCGGTAGCCAGGCAACTGGGTGTCAGCAATACCTACAATTCAACGGATCCCGGTACTGCCAGGGAAATCCGGAAGGCCACGGGGGGTGCCTATGCAGTCCTTGATTTCGTTGGTGCAGAAAGCAGCGTCAGTTACGGACTAAGCTGCCTGCGGAAGGGTGGCAAGCTTATCGTTGTTGGCCTTTACGGTGGCCTGTTGAGCCTGCCTATCCCGTTTATTCCCATGAACGCCCGGGTAATCCATGGCAGCTATGTCGGATCCTTGCAGGAAATGGGCGAGCTGATGAGCTTGGTTCGCGAGGGTAAAATCGCACCAATCGACATACAGGAACGACCATTGTCCGAGGTTACTGCGGCGCTTGCGGACCTCAAGGCAGGCAAGGTCAGGGGCCGGCAGGTACTGATAAACGGCTGATTGAGACGTTTCCAGAACACTGTAAAGGAGATTTGTTCCAGTGAGTAACCTGGATGAATTCACAAGTACTACCCGGGCGTGGCTTGAGGAAAACTGTCCCCGGTCCATGCGCACACCCATGGTCACCGACGAGATCGTATGGGGCGGCCGCAATGCAGCTTTCAAGAATCCGGATAGCAAAATCTGGCTGGAACGTATGGGCCAGAAGGGCTGGACCTGCCCGACCTGGCCTGTAGAGTATGGAGGAGGTGGCCTCAGCGGCGACGAGGCGCAGGTTCTGCATGAGGAGCTGCAACGGATCAATGCGCGACCGGCCCTCAGCAGTTTCGGCATCAGTATGCTTGGCCCGGTGCTGCTGGAATATGGGACACAAGACCAGAAGCTTGAGCACATTCCAAAAATAGTTCGAGGTGAGATCCGCTGGTGCCAGGGCTATTCCGAGCCTGGAGCCGGCTCAGACCTGGCCAGCCTGCAGACGCGGGCAGTGCTTGAAGGCGAACACTACGTCATCAACGGATCGAAAATCTGGACCAGCTATGCCAATGTGTCAGACTGGATATTCTGCCTGGTCAGAACCGACACGGAAGTACCCAGGCATTCCGGTATCAGCTTTATACTCTTCGATATGGCCAGTGAAGGCGTTAGCACCAGGCCAATTCAGTTGATCAGCGGAGCCTCTCCCTTTTGCGAAACGTTCTTCGACAATGTGCGCGTTCCAGCGGCGAACCTGGTTGGACGCCTTAACGATGGCTGGTCAATTGCCAAGCGCCTGCTGCAGCACGAACGCACCATGATCTCCAGCTTCGGTCTCGCCGGCGGCAATATCGATCGCGGCGCCAATACCATGACGCTGGAAGAGGCAGCCCGACATTATCGAGGTGACGGCGATCGGATTTCCGACCCGGTGCTGCGTGATCGGATTGCCGGATTCATGATTGACTCCCATGCGTTTGAACTGACATCCAGGCGTTCGGCAGCGGAGTCAGCGGAGAAAGACGGTCCCAGCGCAACTTCCTCCCTGCTCAAGTATTACGGCTGTGAACTTAACAAGCGGCGTTACGAACTGATGCTCACCTCCATGGGGTACCGGTCCCTGGGCTGGGGTGGTGAACAGTTTCATGAAGGTGAGTTGGCCATTACCCGGGAGTGGTTGCGATCAAAAGGAAACTCAATAGAAGGCGGCACCGCGGAAGTGCAGTTGAATGTCATTGCCAAGCGAGTGCTGGGTCTGCCGGATCTGCTCAGCCTGACCAGGAAGTAGGAGCCTGCCGATGACGCTGGTACTGACTGACGAGCAACGCTTGCTGCAGGAGTCTGCCCGCACTTTCTGCCGGGAGAACATCCCGTTGTCGGTGTTGCGCCGTCTTCGGGATAACCGGGATCCGCTTGGCTACGATGCTGAGCTGTGGCAGCAGGTGGTGGCGCTTGGCTGGACCGGAATGGTCATTCCGGAAACCTATGGCGGTTTCGATTTCGGTTATACGGGGCTGGGACTGGTGCTGGAAGAGACGGGCCGTTGCCTATTCAGTTCGCCGCTGATTTCGACCGTCCTGTTGTCTGCCACGGCACTGAACCTGGGAGCGGATGAGGCACAGAAACAGGAGTTTCTTCCGGCTATTGCCAACGGTGAAACTATCATGACGCTGGCCGCGGATGAACGACCGCATCATGCTCCGCTTGACGTGAAGACCAGTGTCGCCCCGGACGGCGAGGGTTTCGTGCTTAACGGCAGCAAGGTCATGGTCCTGGACGGCCATATTGCCGACTGGTTGATTGTCAGTGCACGCGGTAGTGGCGGACAGACCGATAAAGAAGGCGTCAGTCTGTTCCTGGTTAATGCCGGAAATGAAGGAATAACCATCGAACAGCTGGAAATGGTGGACAGCAGGAACGCTGCCACCATCACCCTTGACAATGTCAGGGTATCCGCTGATCAGCTGCTAGGCACTGCAGGCCAGGGTTATGCGTTACTGGAGAGAATTCTTGACGCAGGCCGGATAGGCCTGGCGTCAGAAATGCTGGGGAGTATGAAGGAGGTCTTCTCGCGAACCATGGAATACCTGAAGCAGCGGGAACAGTTTGGCGTTCCCGTTGGTGCTTTTCAGGGTTTGCAGCACCGGGCTGCAGCCATGTACTGCGAAATCGAGCTTTGCCAGTCCGCCGTGCTGGCTGCCCTCCAGGCACTGGATGAGGAATCGGAGGACGTTCCACTGCTGGCCAGCCTGGTAAAAGCGAAGTGTTCCGAGGTATTTGAAACCGTCAGTAACGAAGGTATCCAGATGCACGGTGGAATTGGCATGACCGATGAATTCGATATTGGGTTTTTCCTCAAGAGAGCCCGCGTTGCGCAGCAGTTTCTGGGTGATAAAAATTATCATCGGGACCGCTATGCCACAATCAAGGGTTACTGATGGACAGTAATCAACCGGCAGCGATTCTGCTGCCCGGTGTTTTTTCCTGGTGTTTCGTTTATGACATTATTGCTGCTCGGTGCGTTGCTTGCTGTACTGATTTACGTACCGTCGATCTGGGTACGGCATGTCATGAATCGCTATAGCGAGGAACGCGAGGATTTGCCCGGCACGGGCGGCGAGCTCGCCCGTCACCTGATTGAACGATTCGAGTTGGATGGAATCGGGGTCGAGGAAACTGACCCGATGCGGGATCACTTTGATCCAAATGACCGCATGGTCAGATTGAGCCCGGAAAACTTCAACGGCAAATCAATTACCGCTGTCGCTGTTGCCGCCCATGAAGTTGGTCACGCCATTCAGTTTCATCGCCAGGAAAAAATCTTCGAATTACGCAAGCGTTACCTGCCCCAGGCCCTGGCGCTTAATCGAGCAGGTATTGCCATTATGTGGTGCCTGCCGGTGGTTGGGCTGGTCTTGCGTTCCCCGTTCGCCATTGGTGCGATAGTAGTGCTCAGCCTGCTGTTGCAGCTCGGCGGTGCCTTCACCTACCTCATCATACTTCCGGAAGAATGGGATGCCAGCTTTAACAAGGCCCTGCCGATTCTTCGACGGGGGGAATACATAGACAAGCACGAGCTTCCCAAGGCCCGAAGGGTGCTTCGGGCTGCCGCACTGACCTATTTTGCCAGTGCGCTGGCCAATGTCCTGAACATAGCGCGCTGGCTGCTGGTCCTGCGGCGCTGACATGGCGGCGGACTACGGGATCGATTGGCATGACGGAGATTGAACTTGAAGCCTTGATGGCGGATTACATGAGCGATCGTGTCAGCACGGATCCGGCCCACGATATTCTCCACGTGCGCAGGGTCGTCAGCCTGAGCCGGGCACTCGCAGACAGCGAACAGGCCGACCTGCGGATTGTACTCCCGGCAGCCTGGTTGCACGACTGCATTACCCTGCCCAAGGATGCGGCGGACAAGCATCTGGCCTCGACATTGGCTGCTGACGAAGCAGTCAGATTTCTCCGGTCAATTGATTACCCGGCACAACACCTGGATGGGATCTATCATGCCATTCAGGCTCACAGCTACAGTGCAGCTGTCAAACCGGAAACTCTCGAGGCCTGTGTAGTGCAGGATGCAGACCGGCTTGACGCTCTTGGCGCTATTGGCATCGCCCGCTGCATGCTTGTCGGTGGAGCGCTGCACACGCCTCTGTATAATCCGGATGATGTATTCTGCGAGCATCGCCCACCAACAGACAAGAAGTACGTACTGGATCACTTCTACCGGAAACTTCTGCACCTTGCCGATGGCCTCCACACTGCGAGTGCGCGGCTGGAGGCCCGGCGGCGACGCCAGGTGCTACTCTATTTTCTGGACGAGTTGCGGCGGGAATTGTCTGTCAGTCGAGTTAACGATGATCAATTCCGCCTGCTGGACTTCTGAGTGCCGGAGCGGCAGGTCGGGAACCACCTCGGTGTTGTCGCACCTGGCGAGGGCGACGGTCATTCCCTGTGCGCGACGCCTTGCAGTGGTACCCGACAGACTCCCGCAGAGTTCTTATAAAACTAATCAGACGTTCCCCCGGGTGTTTGACATCGCAGTGAACTAGTGTACAAAGTACGTTATGGATAAATCGGTAAATGTATTTGGTGAACCACTTGAGCCCTGCAGCACCAGGCCGTTGACCGGGTTTTTCCGGGATGGCTGCTGCAATACCAGTGAGGACGATCCCGGATCTCATACCGTCTGTGTCGAGGTAACTCGCGAGTTTCTGGAATTTTCCCGTTTTCGTGGCAATGACCTGTCCACACCCATGCCGCAGTTCGGGTTTCCCGGGCTGAAGCCGGGAGATGCCTGGTGCCTCTGTGCCGCGCGTTGGCTGGAAGCCTACGAGCACCAGATGGCGCCCAAGGTTTACCTGATGCGGACCCACAGGAAGGCCCTGGATATCGTGCCGCTGGACAAGCTCAAGGAATTTGCCGCAGACCTTAATTGATGCCGGGTCACCCCGGGCACTCCCAGGAACAAATTATACGAAACCGGAAGTATTAAGAAATAATATCAAGAGAGGTGAAAAAACCCCATGAACAGTCGAAACAAAAATACACTCACCGCATTCATCCTGCTTTTGACGATGATGGTCACCGGTCAGATCCTGGCTCAGGACTATCCCGATCCTGCCCGGTTTGAGGACGCCATTCGGCGTTTCGAAGAAATGGACAGCCGGAATCCGCCACCAGAAGGTGCAATCGTGTTAACCGGTAGTTCCAGTATCGCACGGTGGAACGATCAGGCCGCTGCGGCGCTTTCGCCGCTGACGGTGATCCCCCGCGGCTTTGGCGGATCGATTATGCACGATGTGGTCCACTATCTCGACAGGGTGGCACTGAAATACAAACCTCGTGCAATTCTCATTTACGAAGGTGACAACGATACCGGCGTGGCTGGTTATGGACTCACGAAGGAAATGATTCTGAAAGACCTGAACACGATAGTTGCCAGGATTCATGAGCAACTGCCGGAAACCAGGATTTACGTTCTGTCGGTGAAGCCAAGTGTGCTGCGGCAGAATGTCTGGTCCAGAGCACAGGCGGTGAATGCAGGCTATCGAGCCATTGCTGAACGGGATCCGCTGGTGTACTACGTCGATGTCGCGACGCCATTTCTGAACGTGGATGGTTCGGTGATGACCGATATTTTCGTGGCTGACAACCTGCACTTGAACGATCTGGGTAACGCCATCTGGGGTGCTGTGATCAAGGCTGCACTCATGCCCATGGAGGCGCGGCACGAATCCGGGTTCAATCCGTAGCAATTTGTAACTTTTAACCAGGCAGCTGGAAATGTTTTAATAGCGGGCAATCAGATAGACGATTTGGTAATTTGTGCTGAATTCAGGGGGATAACTCTCGGCCATGTCTAACAGACGCCTGTTTACACCGCTGTGTCAATCACTTACGGCGGTACTGCTGTTCGCGATTGCACTTGTACCGCAAGGTCCGGAAAGGCTTGCTTCCCTGTTTAAAGGGCAGCACGGGCAGGGAGTGGGAGTTTACGCCGCCAACGCCGATCATACTTCGCGCAGACTCCTCAGGCAGGTGGTTCCCGGTGCCGAAACGTTCTCAGAGAAGCAGGGTGATCCACCGGTATACAAGGCTTACCGGGCTGACCCGGACAACGGTGAACAGGTGCTGATCGGCTACGCGTTCGTGACACCCGACGTTCCGCCGGAACCGAACGGCTACAGTGGTCCCATCGATACTCTTATCGGCATCGACCTGGAAGGCAAAGTGGTGGGTCTTCGGGTAATCTATTACAAGGAATCCCTGCGCTACACTATTGGTGATTTTTTCTCCTGGGGGTTCGAGGAGCAATTTATCGGCAAGCGTGCCGAAGACAGGATGATTGTCGATCGGGATATCGATGGTATCGCTAAAGCCACCATCTCCGCCAAAGCGGCAGCCCGGGGTATCCGCCAGGCACTGAGAGCAGTGACAGAAGCCTATATAGATAAGGGTACCAGGTAATTACAGCAGTCCGCTGGTAAGCCGCCTGATCCACCTGAAGAAGAAGCCAATGAAACTGTTCAGTCTCGCTGCAAAACCCACTGACAAGTATTCGGCGCTTGTTTCCCACCGCAATAAAGCGGTCTGGTACAAGGTGCGCAAGTGTGCCTCCATCAGTATCAGCAACAGTCTGCCCGGAGATGACTGGGTATCAGTGAACAACAATCGCAATGCACGGCAATTCGAGGCCGAGTATTTTGGTGATTATTTTCGGTTTGCCTTTGTCAGAAACCCGTTTGGCCGGCTGGTTTCAAATTACCTGCATAAGATCAAGGACAAAAATCGCCAGGAAGTCAGGTCCAGCTATATTCGCCATTTGCGATTCAGTGAAGGGATGACTTTCGAGGATTTCGCCCTGCAGGTCTGCGAATTGCCGGAAGAAAAGTGTGACCGGCACTATCGGTCCATGTTTACGTCCATAGACCTGGATAATATCGATTTTGTCGGCAGGCTGGAGAATTTTGAAGCCGATTTCAATCGGGTCGTAGACACGATCAAACCCGAGGAAAAGAGCGAGGCCAGCCATCTCAATAAGCAGGGTGAATACAATTACCGGGAATTCTATTCCGAACAACTTGAACAGCGGGTCGCTGACAGATACAGCAGGGACCTGCAGCTTTTTGGCTACGAATTCGGCAGGATTGCCAACACGGAAAACGTACACCCGAAGCTGAGCAGATAGCGCAGCTGCCGTCATGATTCCCCTGGGGGCACTGCTTACCAAGCTGGTTGATAAACATCGACAGGCTTCGACAGTCCGCTGCCCTCGGTGCAGGCTGTATTATCCCAGGACCGCTGCCCGCTGTTCTCACTGCGGTATCCTCCAGGGCGCGGAGCTCATCAGATTTCTTGAGAAGCTTGAGGAGGATAGGGCGGATATTGCCAATCTGGGCGAATTCTTCTACATCTGCTGCACTATTGTTCTGGTGATAATGATGCTCATTATGGCCATGGACGGTCCGGCCTGAATCCTGAACCGGGTATACCGGTGTATCGCTGTCCCGCCGTCCATAACGGAGTTTCATGCGCAGGCAGGATACTGGTGTTCAGTACATTGCCTGCCGGTGGCTCCATGCGGCGGCCTGTCAAGGCGAGGCAACCCTTTTTGACCCAACAAGGGCAGTGGGCTCGCCTGAAAACCCGTTTGGGCGGGGCGTGTCGGGCGCCACTGCGGTGTTGTCGCGCTTGGCAAGGGCGACGGCCATTACCGGCGCACGACGTCTTGCAGTGACGCCCGACAGACTCCCGCAGAGCACTTCCATAATTAATCAGAGGTTCCTTAACTGCACGAACCCGCAACCTGTCATGCCGGCATTACTCACGCTACATCGTCGGGCCGTTACGGAGCCGCCCAGGCGGGAAAGTCGCCAAGCACTCCGAAGGCAAGATGCCCCAGCGTATAAACAAAGCCTGTCAACAGGAGTATGGACAGGAGATCCAGCCAGACCCCGGCGACCACCATTTTTCGAATTGGCACGCGTCCGGAACCGAAAATGATGGCATTGGGCGGAGTGGATACCGGTAACATGAATGCACAGGATGCGGCCAACGTGGTTGGAATCAGCAGCAATAGCGGGTGGGCTTCAATGGCCTGGGCCAGGCTGGCCATGATGGGTACAGCAAGGGAGATGGTTGCCGTGTTGGAAGAGACTTCCGTCAGGCCAGTGATGAACCCGACGGTGCTGATGACTATGACCAGCGGATTGGCTTCACCCAGCATCGACTGCAGCTGGCTGGCAATGTAGTCGGACAATCCCGATGTGCCGAAGCCCTTGGCGATGGCCAGCCCGCCGCCGAAAATCAGCAGTATCCCCCAGGGCAGTTTTTTCATGTCATCCCAGTCGAGCAATCTTCCACCCACCGCCTTGCTCGCGGGAATGATAAACAGTGTCAATGCCATGGCGATGGACACGGTACTGTCATCGATCATGTAGCCCACCGGTGGACTGCCCATCCAGCCCAGCAATCCATCCAGGTAGTAGCTCCAGCCGTAGATATCCACTTCTTCACCAAACAGCCGTTCCTTGCGAGTAATCCACAGTAGTGCGGCGGAGGCAAATACCGCGGCAACCCTTTTTTCCTCAGTCGACATGGGACCCAGTTTGGCAATTTCGTTGTTGATAAAATCACGACCACTGAAAGGGGTGGACGGGGGTAGCGGGTAAACGAGGCGGGTAAGCAACAACCAGGCCAGTACTAAAAACACGGTACTCAGTGGCAGGGCAAACAGAAACCAGGTCGAAAAAGTGATTTCTGGCGCTTCCGGGAAAAGTTGACCCATCTGGGTGATCAGTACACCGTTTGGCGGTGTTCCAATCAGGGTAGCAAACCCACCGATGGAAGCGGAATAGGCGATACCCAGCAACAGGGTCAGGGCAAAATTTTCGGCCCGAGGGTCGATAGTGCCTCCGCCCGCCTTGATACCGGCATTCAGTTCCTCGTAAAGCAGAACCAGCGACATTCCCATTGGCATCATCATCAGGGCGGTAGCGGTATTCGACAGCCACATGGAAAGAAATCCGGTGGCGACCATGAAACCCAGCACCAGCCTGTGGGGCTGGCCCCCGATTACCCGCAGTATGTTCAGTGCTATGCGTTTATGCAGATTCCATTTTTCGACGGCCAGGGCAATAATGAAGCCGCCCATAAACAGCAGGATTATCCAGTCCATGTACTGGTCAGAGACGTTAGGGAAAATAATATCCAGCTGTTCGGGAGGGATCGCGGATGCGTTGGCATCAATGGCAATCTGGCTATTGGCTGGTACCTCCCTGCCTCTCATTATTCCCAGCAGAGGGTACAGAACGATAGGCAACAGCGCGGTAGCGGCCAGCGGTATTGCTTCGGTAATCCACCAGATCGCCATAAGCAGAACAACAGCTGCCATGCGCGTGACCTGAGGATTTCCCGGTTCCAGATCGACAAACAACAGGACCAGGATAAAAACCGCCGGGCCCAGGAACAGGCCGACCCGGTTGATGGAGGAAACCTGATTTTCGTTTCCTGCAGTGTCTGGATTATTGTTGTCAACGCTTGCCACAAAGACCTCCGGTTGCTTGGGTCAAATCAATTCCTGATGTCTGAACAGGGCGACCTGCTCGGCGGTGAATCCCAGTTCAGCGAGAATCTTGTCGGTGTGTTCACCCACGGCCGGCACGGCTCCGGTAACAGCCTGGTAACTGCTGTTGTTGACCGGGGAGCGAAAACTTTTAAGCCTGCCGGCCGGTGAGTCAATTTCCACGATGCGGTCAAGTGCCTTGAGCTGTGGATGATTCCAGACTGCATCCATGTCATTGACGCTGGCACAGGCAATTCGGGCCTCGTCCAGTTTTTTCATGAGTTGCCGGGCGGTGAATTCGGAAAACCTGTTTTCAATCAGCTTTTTCAAGACGACCCGATGTTCTGAACGCAGGGAATTACTGTGGAAACGCCGGTCGCTGGCCAGTTCCGGAAGGTCCAGTACAGACTCACAGAAAACTTTCCATTCTCGCTCATTCTGCAGTCCCAGCATGATAATTTTATCGTCACCGGTACGAAACGCACCATAAGGAAATATGCTGGCATGATCGGTGCCGGATCTTGATGGCGGCGGTGCTCCGTCATAGGCATAGTAAAGCGGGAAGCCCATCCACTCTACCATGGCTTCCAGCATCGAGATATCGATCCGACTGCCAAGACCGGTTTTGCCGCGCTTGATCAATGCCGCCAGTATGGCGCCATAGGCTTGCATGCCCGCAGCAATATCGGCAATTGATATTCCGCTTTTTGCCATGTGTTCCGGTGAGCCGGTAATGGAAAGGAAGCCAGCTTCCGCCTGCACCATCAGGTCATAAGCTTTCTTTGTGGCTAACGGTCCCGAACTGCCGTAACCGGAGATATTGCAGACAATAAGGCGGGGAAAGCGGTGCTGCAATTCCTCGTACGACAGTCCCAGGCGGCCCGCCGCCGATGGTGCGAGGTTCTGGATCAGCACATCCGTTTCGGCCAGCAGTCTCTCCAGGACAGGTGCAACAGCATCTTGCTTGAGATCCAGGGTAATGCTTTCCTTACACCGATTGGTCCAGATAAAGTGGGAGGACTGGCCTTTAACCCTGGAATCATAAGCTCGGGCAAAGTCCCCCTCGCCACGTCGTTCAATCTTGATTACCCTGGCCCCGAGCTCGGCCAGTTGTCTTGAACAGAGAGGCGCGGCAATGGCCTGTTCGACGGAAACAACCTGGATACCGGCAAGAGGAACTGCATTGTCCATTACGGCGCCATTGATACAGGCAGTTTCCCGAAGCGACAGGACGCATGTCCCCGCCCCCGGACCCGGTACCTTTCAACCTGGAGGTAGGCAGCAAATCCGGCCCACGCAAATTTCCACTGCGGATCCGGGCCGGTACACCAGGGCTGGAAAACCGATACAGAGGCCACTGGCACTGAAGGTGATTGCATAAAGGTGATCATTATTATTCTTCTTGCGGTTCAAGGGAAAATTGACACTTTTACGACGAGCACGTCAACGCGAATACCAGGCGTTTTCCGAATTGGAACCTGTCGAATTGGGTGAGCATAGTGGAACGGGCCTGTTGGTTCAACAAGGCGGCTAATCGACGCCGCGATGCACTTGACTGCCGTTACTCGCCGAGTTTTACTAACAGGCACGATCAGTAACCATGCTGACAAGTTAAAAAGCAGCTATTACAACGGCTTAGCCGCTAGCTATCCAGTAGCTTGAGAATCAGACAGCCCGGCGTGAGGCGTGGTCATAGCGTTGCAGCTCACCCGGTAACCCGGGGAGTCCGCCGGTGTGCCGGGCAGGGCGGGCAGCCACTGTCCAGCCTGTACATCACGCCGGTACTCGATGAGCCACGACCTGTTCCTGAGGTGAAAAATCAGAAATGAAGCGATACCGAACCTTTGCCGCAGTTTTACTTTGCCTGTCCTGGCTTCCTGCTGCCGGTCAGCAGGGCAGTACACAAGGGCAGCTGGTGGACGTGCTCATAGCCTATTACACCATGACCGGGACGACACAGAGTCTTGCCCGCATAGTCGCGGAAGGCGCCGATGAGGTTGCGGGAGTCAATGTCACACTCAAGCCTATCGAGTCTGTTTCCATCGATGACCTGCGTAATGCCGAGGGCGTGATCCTGGGTTCGCCGACTTATTACGGCAATATGGCGGGCCCGATGAAAAGCTTTATCGACAGTCTTGGACTGGAACACGGCAGTCCTTTTTTCGACGGAAAGATCGGGGGCGCGTTCGCTACCGGTGGCGGCTCGGCAGGTGGTAAGGAGCACGTCATTGTTTCGCTGCTGCTGGCCATGATCAACACCGGGATGATGGTAGCCGGCCCTACTTACGGTGGTGGCCAGAACGGTTATGCGCTGCCCGGCGCCGCGGCCATCGACCCGGGTACCCCGGACGAGTTTTCGCCCACGGAGACGGAAGATGCACGCCGACTGGGTCGTCGCATAGCGGAAATTGCCGTAAACCTGGCTCATTGATACCTGGCCCCGGGATCCAGGTACTTGACTGCAATTCAGGATTGGCGCATCATGCCGCCCACTATGACTACGCAATTTTATTTTTGGTGGCCTCGAACTCCGGGCCGCCAGTCAATATTTCGTTAAATCCTTCCCTGGCCGCCTGTTGTGCAAGGCGGCCTGCTGTTCGTAGTTTTTCCACAGAATAACCAGACCTTTCCCCGGCTCGACAGGCTCCCAGGTTAAACATACCGGCGTGGAGAGCCAGATAATGAATTCACTTAAACAGATCCGTTTTCAGACCCGGGGAGGTTTGCAGGTACGCCGTACCAGCATAGTTGAGGACTATTCGAGTTCCATGGGTCAGCTGACCCGTGAACTGGATGTGCATCGGGGTCTGCTGCTTTCGTCTTCTTTTGAGTACCCCGGGAGATATACCCGCAGGGACATAGGCTTTGTCAATCCGCCGCTGCAGATCGTCGCCCGTGATCGCGATGTCCGGATAGAAGCGCTGAACGACAGGGGAACGGTCCTGTTGCCTGCCATCTACACTGCATTGTCAGCCAATACGGTGGTCCGGAACCTGCAGCATGATCGGCGCGTTATCACACTGCAGGTGCCACCGTCTCAGGCAGCGTTCGCCGAGGAACAGCGGAGTCGGCAACCCTCGGTATTTTCCATACTGCGCACGCTGGTCGCCTTGTTTTTCTCTGCCAGCGATGATTACCTGGGATTGTACGGTGCGTTTGGTTACGATCTGGGCTTTCAGTTCGAAGATGTTCGACGTTTCCACTCACGACCCGATGATCATCGAGACCTGGTCCTGTATCTCCCGGACCGTATTCTGGTCGCCGATCACCGGCTGAAGGAGACCAATTGCCTCCACTACGAATTTGTCTGTCCCGGCTGGAAGTCTGCAGAATTGTCTGAGACTACAGGCGGATTGCAGCGGCGTGGTAGCACTCTACCCTATGTCCCGGCCATCGGCGTCACCAGATCCGGTGATCACCGCCCTGGGGAATACGCGGGTAGCGTACGGCGGGCAATAGGCGAGTTTCGGCAGGGTAACCTGTTTGAGGTAGTGCCCGGCCAGGTTTTTTACGAGCCCTGCAGGGACAACCCGTCTACCGTGTTCTCCCGCCTCAGGAAAAACAATCCGGCGCCATACGGGGCGCTGGTCAACCTGGGAAACGGCGAATACCTGGTCGCGGCCTCGCCAGAAATGTTCGTGCGGACAGAAGGCCGGAAAATCGAGACCTGCCCTATTTCCGGTACCATCAAGCGTGGCGACGATGCCATCGCCGATGCGCGGCAGATACGCGCCCTGCTGAATTCCGCCAAGGACGAGGCGGAACTGTCCATGTGTACCGATGTCGATCGCAATGACAAGGCCAGGGTCTGTATTCCCGGGAGTGTCACCGTGGAGGGTCGCCGGCAGGTGGAAATGTACTCGCGGCTGATCCACACAGTTGATCATGTTACCGGGACACTGGCGCCGGAATTCGATGCGCTGGACGGGTTTCTGGCCCATACATGGGCGGTAACCGTTACCGGTGCGCCGAAACTTGCAGCCATGCAGTTTATCGAAAAGCACGAGAAATCCCCCCGTGGCTGGTATGGGGGCGCACTGGGCTGTATCGGTTTCAATGGCAACCTGAATACCGGTCTCACCCTGCGCACGATACGTATCAAGGACGGTGTCGCCGAAATAAGGGCGGGCGCGACCCTGCTGATCGATTCCGATCCGGAAAGCGAGGAGGCGGAAACCCGCCTGAAAGCATCGGCATTGCTGGATGCGGTAAAGGGAAAATCTCAATCGCTACGAACCCGTCCCGGCGCCGTTCAGAACAAGATTCAAAGCTGCAGGCAGTTTCATGGATTGCGGACATTGATGGTTGATCACCAGGATTCTTTCGTACACAACCTGGCTGCCTATTTTCGTCAGTGCGGAGCCCAGGTGACGACATTGCGCCCCGAATACGCCCGCAGTGAGCTTGAAAGCGGCGATTTTGATCTCATCGTGCTCTCCCCGGGACCAGGCAGACCCGGTGATTACGCCGTGCATGAAACCCTGCGCCGGTGTATTGCAAGGCAGCTGCCGGTCTTCGGTGTGTGCCTGGGCCTGCAGGGTATCGTGGAATATTTCGGCGGCAGACTCGGTCAGTTGGACAAACCCATGCATGGTCAATCATCATCCATAGTGAACTCCGGGGGTATGGTGCTCAAGGGCCTGTCGCCACGGCTTGAAGTGGGGCGGTACCATTCACTCTATGCCTGTGAAGTACCTGATTGTCTTGAAATCGTCGCCAGGAGCGAGGATGGAACTCCCATGGCTGTTGAGCACAAGCATCTACCCGTTTCTGCTGTACAGTTCCACCCGGAATCGCTGATGACCCTGGAAAATTGTGCCGGGCTGATGATGGTGGCTAATGTTGTAAACTATGCAGGAACAATCAAACTTAACCGCAGAACCGGATAGACTATGAAGCAGTCAGACAGCTGTCAGCGATTTATTTTCGAGGGACTTGACATACGGGGAGAAATGGTCAATCTGTCTGCCAGTTTTTCGGAGATTCTGGCAAACAAGGAGTATCCGGTACCGGTGCGAATATTGCTCGGTGAATTTGTCACCGCGACAACGCTATTGAGCACTACGGTCAAATTCGATGGTCGTCTTGTGCTCCAGGCCAGAAGCAAGGGCCAGGTACCGCTTATAATGGCTGAGTGCACCAGTGAACAACATCTGCGGGGAATTGCCCGTTACAGTGACGAACCTACCTCCAGGGAGTTTTCCGAGCTGCTCCACGACGGCACCCTGGCGATGACTATTGAGCCGGAAAGCGGGGAACCTTACCAGGGTATTGTTCCTCTTGAACAACGGGATCTGGCAGCCTGCCTGGAAGATTATTTTATCCGGTCTGAACAGTTGGAAAGTCGCTTTTTTCTCGTTTCTGATGGCGATCAGCACTGCGCGGGACTGCTGTTACAGCAACTGCCGGCACAACTTGTCAGGGATGAAGAAGAACGACGCGAGGAGTGGAGCACGATATCACAGCTGGCCGCCACCCTGACCGACAGTGAGTTATTGAGTCTGGATAACGAGGAAGTGCTGTATCGCCTGTTTCACCAGCACCGGGTCAAGCTGTTTTCGCCACGCCCGGTTCAACACGTCTGCAGTTGCTCCAGGGAGCGCACAGCCAGGGCACTGCATTCCATTGGTGAAGAAGAAGTAATGGACATAATCGCCGAGCAGGGGATCGTGGAGATCAGCTGCGAGTTCTGTGGAAAACAGTACTGTTTCGAAGAAGACGAATTAGGGCTGCTGTTCGAAAGGCCGGGTGAAAAAAAGACGCACTAGTGGGGTACGTGGGTTCGATCGGGATACCAGCGTATTTTCTGCGTACTTTCAGACTTCCAACCACTCTGACCGCACTTCGTGTGCGTCGAGCAGGCTCCCGGGAGTGCCTTCGTAAACGATCCTGCCGTGACCCATAACGTACAGCCTGTTGGATATCTTCATCGCGATGGACAGCTTCTGCTCCACCAGCAGAATGGCGACTCCCCGTCCGGCAATCTCCTGTAAAAGCGTGCCGACCTGTTCGACAATTTTCGGCGCCAGGCCCTCTGTAGGTTCATCGATCATGATGAGTTCGGGGTCGCCCATCAATGTGCGACACATGCATAACATCTGCTGCTCTCCACCACTCAGAACGCCACCTGGAACTTCGGCTCGCTCTGCCAGGCCGGGAAACATTGCAAACACTTCATCCACTGTCCAACGACGCCGGTTAACGCCTGGTTTCTGTCCCAGTATCAGGTTCTGCCGTACGCTGAGTGTCGGAAAAATATCCCGGTTTTCCGGAACGTAGCCAATACCAAGCTTGGCGATTTCGAATGATTTTTTTCCGGCAATTTCGCGATTGTTGAAAATGATCGAACCGCGAGGCTCAACTTCCCCCATAATGGATTTCACTGTTGTGGAACGGCCTACACCATTGCGACCGAGCAGGCTGACAATCTCACCTTCTTCAATGGCAATGTTGACACCCCGAAGAATATGACTCTTTCCGTAGTAGGCATGTAAATCCGTTACCTTAAGCACTGATCGGTACCTCGCCAAGATAGGCTTCCTGCACCCTGGGATTCCGGCGAATTTTATCCGGCGTATCCGAAGCGATCAGCTCTCCATGAACGAGTACGCTGATCCGGTCAGCGACATCGAAAACGATGTTCATGTCGTGTTCCACCATGATCAGGGTTTTGCCTTCGGTAACACGACGGATCAATTCCACGGCGATGGTCGCTTCGGAATGGCTCATACCGGCTACCGGTTCGTCCAGCAGTATCACATCCGCACCGCCACAGATGGCAATGCCCAGTTCCAGCGCTCGTTGCTGCGCGTAGGCAAGTTCTGCGGCAGGAAAGCGGGCCTTGTCTCCGAGTCCTATGCGATCAAGAATTTCATGTGCTTTATCGTTCAACCGGCGCTGCCGTCCCAGCAGGTGCCAGAAAGAATAGCGGAATCCCTCACCCCAGAGCAGGGCGCAACGAATATTTTCAAATACATTCATGCGAGGGAAAATATTGGTAACCTGGAAGCTCCTTGCCAGGCCCATCCGTGCTATCTGGTAAGGAGGCCGGTCGTTTATCTGGCTGTCCTTGAGTCTGATGGTCCCGGAGGTCACTTTATGACGACCGCTTATGAGGTGGAATAGTGTCGACTTTCCAGCTCCGTTTGGACCGATTATGGCGTGTTTTTCTCCCTCTTCTATTTCAAGTGAAACGTTTCGGATAATCTGGCTTTCTCCAAATTTCTTGGTCACCTGGTCCAGGGATAGAATACTCACTTATTTGCGCCTCCATCGGATGGAGGCGTGTTGGCTGACTCCCAGGCACTACGCAATTGTTTCAGAGACAGTCGAGTGGCTGATATCCCGACTATCGTGACGGTACCCAGGACGATCCAGGCAGTAATGCTGGACGGATCCAGGGATATACCCAGAAAATGAAAAGTTTCCTCTTCGCTGTGCGTCATCTCAACCAGCGCAATACCGCCGATAAGTCCCAGCAGAGCAGGTAATCCGGTAATCAGGTAGGGTAGTGCCAGGGTTTTCAATTTGCCGTGAAACCACGCCACCTGGTGCATCATGATAAAACCCGCAAATCCTCTCGGCAGGAACATGACCGTCAGGACAAACATGATGCCCAGATACATCATCCACAGCTCCGTGTAATTGCTCAGCAGAGAATTCATCAAGGTGAGCACTACAGCACCGATTATCGGGCCGGTGAAATAGCCCAGGCCGCCAATATAGGCGGTGAGCAGGACGCGACCCGACGTAGCTGCGTTGAGGTTTTCCTCGGTGACAATTTCGTAGTTCATCGCGAACAGTCCACCGGCGATGCCGGCGAACAATCCTGCTGCACAGAAGGTGATAAATCGAACCCGGCGGGCGCTGTAACCAATGAATTCGGCACGCTCAGGATTATCGCGAACGGCATTGGCCATTCGGCCGGCGGGTGTCTGGGTAAACAGGTACATGAAAAAAGTGGCGATGAACACCCAGGTCGCGGCCAGGTAATAGACTTCTACATCCCGGGCAAAATCAACGCCGAATAACGGCGGACCAAAGGTCCTGTCCCCGCTGACCCCGGCTTCGCCACCGAAAAAATCAGTGAATATCAATGAAGAAGCGGCTATCAACTCACCGATTCCCAGGGATATCATGGCGAATACGGTACCGGCCTTGCGTGTTGAGAAGCTGCCGATGAACATCGCCGCAAGCAGTCCGAACAGGCCTCCCACCAGGGGGATCAGAATTACGGAAAAATACAGGGTTTCAAATTCGATCATGACCAGGGCGTGGACTGCCATAAATCCGCCCAGACCGAAATACACGGCATGACCGAACGACAGCATTCCGCCCTGGCCAAGGAGCATGTTGTAGCTGAGGCCAAACACGACGGCGATGCACATCTGGTTGAGTATCGATATTGCCAGGATCGAATTAAACAGTTGTGGTAATACCAGCAGGGTTACCAGAAAGCCTGACCAGATCGCGAGCTTCGGTATCATCCGGTCATTCCTCGCGTTTTCCCAGCAGCCCCGTGGGCCTGAAGATCAGCATCAGCACCAGCAGCAGAAATGGCAGGATCGGAGCAATCTGTGGCAGGGTCAGTGTCCACAGGTCATTGAGCGGATGACTGCGTTCGAAGGAAATCCCCAGCAACTCCAGCAGATCGGGCATGCCTACATCGGACGCAATGGCGTAGGATTGCAGGAGCCCGATCATCAGGGAAGCGATGAAGGCGCCGGCCAGGGATCCAAGTCCGCCGATCACCACAATGACGAATACGATACTGCCCAGCACAATTGCCATGCCGGGAAAAGTGGTCAGAACAGGTCCGGCAATAACGCCGGCAAGTCCGGCCAATGCCGAGCCGATTCCAAACACGCCCATGAAAATCAAGGGGACGTTGTGTCCCAGGCTGGCGACGGTGGTGGGATGGGTTATTGCTGCCTGGATAATAATGCCGATGCGACTGCGGGTCAGGGTAAAGTACAGACTGATAAAGATCGCCATCGAGATGAAAATCATGAATCCCCGGTAGGCTGAAAATTCCTGGCCAAACAGCGTAAACAGGGGAAAGTCCAGGACATCCGGCTGTTGATAATTCTTGGTATCGCGCCCCCAGAAAAATTGCACCAGTTCCTCGATGAGAAACGCCAGGCCGAAGGTAAATACCAGTTCCGCGACGTGTCCATGCCGATGTACGTGACGCAACCCGTAGCGCTCAACAAGGGCGCCAAGAAGACCGACAATGATCGGCGCCACCAACAGTCCTGTCCAGAATCCAAGGTACGAACTGATGGAATAGGCGAAATAGGCGCCGAGCATGTAAAAACTGGCATGGGCAAAATTGAGGACACCCATCATGCTGAAGATCAGCGTGAGGCCGCTCGCCAGCATGAACAGCAGCAGGCCGGTGACAAGTCCGTTCAGCGTGGCAAAAAAGAAGATGTCCAGCATGTATTATTTTCCGTCGGCGCTGTCTTCCTGAAGTTGCCGGGAGTCCTTCAGCGTCGAGGGCGCCTCATTCTGCAGCTGGTCTCTCTTATTGTTTCTTCGGCGGGGATGTGGAATTCGCTGAATAACCCGAAACCGGAATTGTCCGCATCAAATTCAATTCCCTCATCGGTGTGAACCGATATGTGCAATGACTGGAAAATCTGGTGATCGTCGGGGCGCATCCAGATTTCTTCTCCGCTCAATGTAGTGTGGCGCATGTCTTCAAGAGCCATTGCTATGTCATAGGGGTCGGTGCTCCCTGTTTTTTCCATGGCGGCCACGACCATTTGTAATGCATTGAGTATCCGGGGTTGAGTAACGTCGTTGTCAGGGTTGGCGGCCTTGAAGGCACGAATGAATTCCTTGCGCTCTTCGGTAGGTATCGGGTTCGACGTTTCGTTGTGAACCAGGTAGACCTGGTTCCTTGCATCTTCTCCAAGTGTTGCAGTAATACCATCATAGGCGGCATAAAAGGTATAGATAGGAATTTCCAGTCCCGAGTCGATGATGGAACGGGCCAGCGACACCATGTCGGCGCCGAAATTCCCGGTAATCACTGCATCGGCGTCCGAGGCAACAATCTTGGTAACATAAGGAGTAAAGTCCTTGACCTGCCCGATGGGGTGAAATTCGTTGCCGACAATTTCGATATCCGGCCGTTTTTCCTCCAACATTGCAATGGATGTATCTGATACCACCTGGCCGAAGGAATAATCCTGGCCGATAATGTACACTTTTCCGATGTCTTCATTCATCGCGATGAAGTCAGTGAGCACCTCCAGTTTCATGACAGCGTGGGCATCGAAGCGGAAGTGCCAGAAGCTGCACTGATCTTCGGTGAGTATGGGGTCAACCGCCGAGTAATTTATCTGCAGGACTTCCTGTCCCGGGTTACGACGGTTATGTCGGGTAATAGTGGAATTCAGGGTATTGGCCACGGCAGAGCTGTTGCCCTGAAAGATAATCTGTATGCCTTCGGCAACTGCGCGACGAAACTGCAATTGCGTTTCAGTCGGACTCTGTTTGTTATCAAGGGGAACGATTTCGATTGGTCTTCCGTCCAGTATTCCGCCCCTTGAGTTAAAAAAATAGTCGGCGGCAAACTGAATCTGCTTCAAGCCACTGTTCCCGATCGAGGCAAACGATCCTGATAGCGGGTCCAGGAAAGCAATACGTACCGGTTCCTGGGCCTGGCCTGTTAGCGGGACTAAAGATAGTATTGCTGTTGATAAAAGGCGAAGCAGGAAATTGCCTGCTGCCAGTTGGAACGATGCATTTATTTTCATTTTAGGTTGCCAGTTGTCCGTTTCCGCAGCTACTTCCGCGGTAGGAGTATCGCGCGGAAATGAACTGCCCTCTTTTGCCAGGAATAGCCAGCCTGTTCAGGAAGTTAGCGGGCGATTCCTCGGTAAACGCGGGTTACTCCGGGTCACCATGGACATTAACCCAGGGACAGGAAACAAATCAAGAACAGAGTTTCGTGGCGGGATAAATACGATGAAATACGGCACAATTTGCTCTATTGCAAAGCGGTTTGCTGTTTATGCATGGATTATCCGTTGGCAGGCTGTTGAAATACGTCATGAGCGCAGCCGGGACTAGGCGAAAACTGTCGAAATAGTGCAGTTTAACCAGTTTGATTGAGCATTTTGAGACAGGTTTTAACGAAGTATTGACAAGCGCAATAGTTTTTCAACAGCCTGTTAGTTTCCGGGTGCTACGGCATCGCAATGACCATCCGGTCTATTTCATCAGCAAGCAACAAGGATTCGGGCAGAATGGAACTGGCGGGTTACGAAATAGCGGAGAACGAGCTTGAATTTCAGCAAATCCGGGCAAGTGGTCCGGGTGGACAGAACGTCAACAAGGTGTCTTCCGCGATCCACCTGCGGTTTGATATACAGGCATCGTCACTGCCAACAAGGTGCAAGCAGCAATTGCTGGCATTGTACGACCGACGCGTTTCGGCTGACGGGATCATTGTCATCAAGTCCCAGCGTCATCGTTCCCAGGAGATGAATCGGGCTGACGCATTGTCCAGGCTGGAAGATCTCATCCGGCGTGCCATGTATAAACCCAAGCCAAGAAAACCAACCCGGCCCAGCGCCGCTGCACGTCGACGACGGGTAGACGACAAAAAGGCCAGGGGACGCCTGAAGCGCTTGCGAAAACTTTGATCAACAGGCTGTTGAACGACGCGGCGATTGCAGTCAAGACCAGGCAGGTCCTGGGCAAAGCCCGGCCGACCGGTTGTAACTGAGCACGCGAGCCGGTTTTTCTATCGTGGAGTGAACAAATGATTGTGGGAGTACCGAAAGAGATCAAGTCGGACGAATACCGGGTCGGTATTTCACCCGCCGGTTGTCGCGAGCTGACCCGAAGAGGCCACCAGGTGCTGATCCAGAGTACCGCCGGTTGCGGAGTTGGCATTGCTGACCAGGCCTACGAAGAGGCCGGATCCCAGGTGGTCAGCGAACGAGACCGTATTTATGACCAAGCGGACCTGATCGTCAAGGTCAAGGAACCACAGATGGAGGAGTGCAGGCTGCTGAAACCGGAACAGTCGATTTTCACCTACCTGCATCTGGCAGCATTTCCGGAAATCACCGAGGCGCTGATGGATTCCGGGGCCTGTTGTATTGCCTATGAAACCGTCACCGATGAAAATGGACGTCTGCCGCTGCTGACACCGATGAGCGAAGTGGCCGGCAGAATGTCAATTCAGGCAGCAGCCCGCTTTCTGGAAAAGCCTCAGGGTGGTAGCGGTGTACTGCTTGCCGGTGTGCCCGGTGTGGCGCCGGGCAAGGTGCTGGTGCTCGGGGGCGGAGTTGTTGGTCGTAACGCCGCGCAGATGGCCGTGGGGCTGGGGGCAGAGGTGGTTGTTCTCGACAGGACCGCTTCGCGGATGCGTGACCTGGAGCGCTTATTCGGCGATCGGGTCAAGACCCTTTACTCGTCAGAGGAAGAGATCAAGCGGCAGCTGGTCACCAGCGACGTGGTTGTCGGTGCCGTCCTGGTGGCCGGAGGGGCTGCGCCGAAGCTGGTTACCCGGAAAATGCTCAAGCTTATGAAGCCTGGGTCGGTAATCGTTGATGTTGCCGTTGACCAGGGCGGCTGTTTCGAGACCAGTAAAGCCACCACCCACCACGATCCGGTGTACGAGGTTGAAGGCATTGTTCACTATTGCGTGGCCAATATGCCCGGCGCGGTACCGAGAACGTCCACATTCGCACTGACCAATGCCACGCTTCCCTTTGTGCTGGCTCTGGCCGAGCAGGGCATTAAGCCGGCATTGCTGAACAATCCACAGTTTCGCGGCGGCCTCAATCTATACAAGGGGCAGGTCACGCATAAGGGTGTCGCCGAGGCCCTGAACAAGCGATTGTTCGATGCCGCCGAGGTTCTCGGTCAATAGACTTCAAACAGGCCGGCGGCTCCCATACCGCCACCAATACACATTGTGCACACGACATACCTGGCACCGCGACGCTTGCCTTCAAGCAGTGCGTGTCCAACCATGCGTGCTCCACTCATACCGTACGGGTGGCCGATGGAAATTGCGCCACCATTGACATTCAGAATCTCATTGGGGATACCCAGCTTGTCGCGGCAGTAAATTACCTGGACTGCAAACGCTTCGTTGAGCTCCCACAGACCAATATCGTTCATACCCAGGTCGAACCGCTGCAGAAGCCTGGGAATCGCGTAAACCGGACCAATGCCCATCTCATCAGGATCCAGACCGGCCACGGCAATGCCGCGGTAGGCGCCCAGGGGTTCGAGGTTTTTCTGTTCCGCCAGCTTGCTGTCCATAAGAACCGAGGCCGACGCACCGTCGGAGAGCTGGCTGGCGTTTCCGGCGGTAATACAACCACCTTCGAAAACCGGTTTCAGTCCGTTCAGCCCGTCCAGCGTGGTTGTGGGGCGATTGCCTTCATCCTTGTCAAGTGAGACATCATGGGTGCTCTTTTTTTTCGTTTCCCTGTCAATGGACACCATCGTTGCAGTCATGGGGACGATTTCATCATCGAACTTTCCCTCGGCCTGCGCGGCGGCAGTCCGCTGCTGGCTCTGCAAGGCATATTGATCCTGCAGGTCTCGGCTGATTTTGTAGCGACTGGCCACGATTTCCGCCGTCTCCAGCATTGACATGTAAGCATGTTCCGACTGTGCAATAACGGCCGGGTCCTGCGCTCGGTAAGTATTTCGGTGTTCATTCTGAACCAGGCTTATTGACTCCAGTCCACCCCCGACCGCGATCGGCATGTTATCGACAACAATCTGTTTGGCTGCGGTGGCAATGGCCATCATTCCCGATGAGCACTGGCGATCTATGCTCATCCCGGATACGGTGTTCGGCAATCCGGCAGCCACGGCCGCTGTCCGTCCAATGTTGTAGCCCGCAGAACCCTGCTGCATGGCACATCCCATGATTACGTCGTCCACTTCTCCGGGCTCAACGCCGGATCGCTTTACCGCTTCCCGAATCGCGTGGCCGCCAAGAGAGGGTGCGTCGGTATTGTTAAAGGCGCCACGATAGGCCTTGCCGATGGGTGTTCTGGCGGTCGATACTATTACTGCTTCTCTGGTCATTACCGTATCCTGAGTAGTGTTACTGCCTTGTGATAATCATGGCAATGATATCGTCGATTGCCTTCCTTGCCAGTTGCACCATTTCTTCATCCGTCCTGTCCTGAATAGGATGCGGAACGTAAACACTGGCTGGTGAAATTCCCAGGGACCGGGCCTGGGCGTTCGCAGCGTCAACAAACTCCGTGGAAGCCACAAAGCCTGCCGGGGTGCCACGACTTTCAAGGTTCATGATGTCATGCAAACTGCAAGACGTACATGAACCTCAGTCGGCAAGACCTTCAATTACAGCGTCGCATTCGATACTGATCTGCTGGCTCAATTCTGTGGGTGCGACGCGCGTAAAGGTCGGTTTGCTGTAGCGTATTACCCTGGCGCCCTGATCACCGAGCTGCTTTTCCACTTCGTCCAGGAACTCCTTGCCCCTGGGTTTGGATATATCCAGCAGGCCAATGGTTTTTCCAGTAAGTGTAGTCAATCTGTCATTCAGCTGTCGTGTTGCCGGCTGGCGTTCCGAGGTAGGGTCCAGTAGTGTAGTTGACATAGAATTAACCTCTATCAGTGTCAGGATTTACCTGATCGGTCAGTTATTGTTAATCAGTTGCGACACCAGCTGGCTGCCTCTTTCACCGGATGCCACCCAGCCGGGGATAATCGCGGAAAAAAACCCAGCGGTTCCACCTGCCGTAAGAATGTGCAAACCGTCTTCCCGAAATTTGTTCAGCTGCTTGTCTCGGAATTGTTCCGATGCGCCTTCTGCGATTCCTTGAGCACCACGCACCAGTTCTGCTCCAGGAGTCAGCAACGCCTCGTAAATCGCCGCTTTGACTTCGGACTTGGACCAGCCTCCCTGCCTGAAGACACGTCGGTGTTCCGGAGATAGTACCAGTAGCGCGTCGGTCTGCATAAACACCTTGGTATGAGAAACTGTACGCAAACTGGCAGCCAGGCTCCTGGCCAGGGATTGCGGGGTTCTTGACTGCTGGTCCATCACCGGTTGCACGCCTGAGCCGGCGAACAGACTGACAACGGATTCGTTCCGCTGGAAACCTCGATCCATGGCCAGGCTGGGCCAATCAGTGTCGCTTTCATCCTCGCTGAAGCAGAACGAGTACTTTCCGGGAGTGCCAAGAGTCGCCCGATCGATTCCCCCCGGCCTGCCGCCACCAACATTCTGAACAAGCAGCTGCAGGCTGCGACCGATGGTGGCATTGGCCCGGTTGCCCTGGCCAAAGGCATTGATTCCCGAGTTCATGCCGATTTTTCTGGCTGCCGGTCCGTTGACAATGATCACTGGCGACGAGAAGTAGGTCGTGCACAACAGACCATGCAGGCAGAACGGTTCCTGCAGGGCGCCTGCAATGGCGGCGAGCACTACCGGGAAGTATTCCGGCTTGCAGCCGGCCAGCACAGCATTGATGGCGGCCTTTTCAATCGAGCAGGGTGCATAGTCAGGTGGTATATCGCCTATTACCTCATCAGCTTGTCGATGAGTCGCGGCAAGCATACGGGCGACGCGTACGGGTGTAGGTGGCACAACCGGGAGCCCGTCAGTCCAACCCCGTTCATAGCAGGCTTCCATGATGTCTTCGGTGTCGGCGATATCCACTTTGCGCGTGTTGCTGCCGGTGTTGCCGTACTTGACCGACAATATCGCTTCCATGCCCGGATCCCTTGTCTTTGAACCGCACCCCGGTTTGAAAACAGGCAGCGACTCTCCCAGGTCCGGAATCTTAAGAAACTGTCGCCACTGTTCCCGGTCCCAGCCGAATATCCGGCCGACTTCCTCGTCATCATGGAAGCGGATCAGCGTCGGGACAACTTCGATATCGTGTTGATAGGAAAAAGCAAGTTGCGTATCGTCAATGCGGTCGTCGACATTGCCGGGAAATTCGGGATCGTCCTGCACGTAGATTCGCAGTCTCCCCGCACATTCGCCGTGAAGTATCGGCAGAATCGGTTCGATCAGACGGCAGGTCTCACAGTCCTTTTTGACCACCAGGGCAAAGTGCGGATCGATAGAGCTGTTCATGGGCCGGCCCCCCTGCCATACCATGAGGTGGTTATTATCCAGGTCCGATTAGTGTAACGTACCGGCAGGAACTGAGGCAAAACAGGAATTACCGTTGTGAGCACAAACGCCGCCGTATCGTTGCTGTTACTGCTGTTGATTCTGGCAGCCGTAGTATTCAAGGTGGTTTTCTGGCCACGAATCCGACTCGACAGGATTCGTCGCCAGCCGATACCGCCAGAGTGGCTGAACACAATCGAGCGACGACTGCCATTCTATCGCAACCTGCCCGTCAATCTGCAACAACAACTGCAGGAACGGGTCAAGATTTTTATTGCTGATAAAAATTTTGTTGGCTGTGCTGGTCAGCACGTGGATGATGAGATCCGCGTCACGGTGGCAGCCCAGGCCTGCCTGTTGCTGTTGAACCGGAAAACAGACTGTTACCGTGACCTGCGCTCCATTCTGATTTATCCGTCAACCTTCGTTGCCCGCAGGGAGGTTCAGGATGAACTGGGGCTGGTTTCAATCGATTCCGCAGAACTGCTGGGTGAATCCTGGGAACAGGGAAAAGTGATTCTCGCCTGGGACAGTGTCGAGAAGGGTGTCCACGACCTGGAGGATGGACACAATGTTGTGCTGCACGAGTTCGCCCACCAGCTTGACCACCAGTCCGGCGCTACCAATGGTGCTCCCATCTTGAGTGCTCGCGGCGCCTATCGAAGTTGGTCTCACGTGCTTTCCCGGGAATTTGAAGAGCTGCAGGAAAATTACCGCATCGGCAGAGAGAGCCTGCTGGACTACTACGGCGCAACCAACCCGGCTGAGTTTTTCGCTGTAGCAACCGAGACTTTTTTTGAACGACCCGCCCAGATGCGGCACCGTCACAGGGAGTTGTACAATGAACTCACGGAGTTTTTCCGGGTAGACCCAGCGCAATGGCACGACTCGGCAGACCAGCAGCAGACTTAGGCGAAGTAGGCAGCCTGGGCATGGAAAAGCGGGGTGGTGTTTCAGTTTGAAAGTACGTTTTGGGTCGAGAGTGAGGCCGGGGTTCGACGCTGAGGACGTCCGAGGCATGGATGCCGAGGCCGAGCGCACACGGATGTGCGTCTGCGTTCATCAGCGTCGGACCACGGGCTCACCCACAACCACCGAACAATATTTCAAACTGAGACACCAACAAAAGCAGGCGAACATGCGCAGGTTCTCTCAGTCCGGCAGTCTGTCCGATGCAGACCGACTACCGAAAATAGGGAAAAGGCAATAGAGGAAAAAGGGAAATGAAAAAAGAAAAACGGGATTCAGTAAATAAATCCCAGTGCCGTGATGCCAACCAGGATGTTGATAATCATGAAGACCGACGAGGTGCGCGACATGACTTTCCACAGCTGTGGCCCTTTGTAAGCGGCTCGTATTCCCACCAGCAGTACCGTGGTATATGCCAGCATCATTGCTACGATTACCAGGAAGCGAAACCAGTTTTCCGAGTCAACCGCGCGGCTGGCTGTCACAAAGAAAATGCTGGAACCTATAAAATAGAATATCCAGTAGGTGATGGCGAGCCCGTATTCTCCAGCCAGTAGTCTGGCAAGAAAGGACCTGTTGTCTGCTTGTTGCAAGTATGCCCCCTGATTCCGCCACGTCAGTTGTCGGATCGACTTGGCCGTTGACTATTGAAACGGCTGAAAAGTACGCTAGTTTAACCGATCTGTTCGGTGGTAAAAAAGCGATTTATCCTGTCTGCAGGATCCGCGTTTCCTGGGCTTGACTGAAATGAGGTCTGGGCCATTGTTCCGCGAACATTGCTATGCCGTGTTCTGGCGAATGCAGACCAGGACCGGGGTATGACTCAAGGACAATTCCGTGCTGCAAACCAGGATACCTCCTGATTATCAGCTAACGGGTGCCTTTACTGGTGATTTTGCGCGTGCTCTTGGCGGCAGCCGGGCTTTTCCTGGCGCGTTTCCTGGCAGTGAGTTTTCGCTTCGCAGCTGCCTTCTTGGCGCGTTTGGCCCGTGCGGTAGCTTCCATCCGGGTCTTTTTCTCCCAGTCGCTTTCGAATTTCTGCAAGACCTTTGCCCGTGCGGCCAGCTTCCGATCGAACGAGCTGGCCGTGTGCAGTCGACTTTGCGCAGCGACCAGGGTTTCCCTGGCTTCCTGCAGCGAACTGTTCAGGGACAAGTGCGCAGCCCTGGCCTTTTTGAGTCGGGTTCGCGTCGGCCCGGTGGCATTCTTGCGCAGGTCTACCGCGGCTCTTGCCGACTTGATCCGGGCCCCGGTCAACCGGGTCTGAATTTTCTGTACCTTGTTGCGTGCCTGGTCGACGTCCTGCTGAAGACTGCTCAGGAAACCGCGCCTGGCCTTGCCAATTTTCTTCTGTAACTGCTGAAACTGCGCTTCCAGGTCTTCCATCAATTGCACAGCGGACAAGGCATCGGTGGATTTCAGGCTTCCGGTAGCGCCATTTTTCTTTGCCTTTATCGAGGGTTTCGTGGATTTTGCAGCCTTTGCCATGATGCCGGGTATATTCGCTGGTCAGGGTGATGTTCACTGCTATCGGCTGGATTGGCGGAACCTTGTCGAGGAGTGGCGCGGCCAAGGTAAGAAACTTCTGACCATTACAGAGTACTCACTGCGCGATTTTTACGCAGAACTCAGCAAGGCGTCGTACACAGACAAGGGCTTACACGGTAAGTGCCAGGACGCCAAGCGAATAAATACCGAACAACACGGACCACAGGCTGAAGAGGGTTGGCAGGAAAATCACAAGCAACATCAACAGCAATCCGGCCGATGGAACCAGCAAAGATGGCATCACCGCATTATCGTACATGACGATGTTGACGTACGGACCCACCAGAAAATAAAGCAACATGGAAAGCGCCGAGAGACGCCCCAATTGCTGGCTTTCCTTCAGCATATCCACTGTTCCGTCTTCAGGTGCCGACAGGGCCATTTCGGCGGCGCCGTAAATACAGGAAGAGCCAAACACCAGGACGATGAAATCCCGAAAGGTCCACACTTCAATGGATCGCAATCCCCAGCCAACCCACCATAGCTGCAGGATGTACAGAAGAATGCTGAACGCCCACAGTGCGGATGCCCAGTGAAATATCACGCGATTGTGAGCCCGCGTAATCATGGCCATGTTGTGAAGGAGTCGCGTAATTGCCAGGCCGAGAATGATGGAGACGGCGATAAAAATATATTCGTGCTGGGTCAACTCAATCTCTCATCAGCGCGGCGGTAGCCGCTGTTGCGGTGATAAACTCATAGGCCAGGGCCCCGTAGGTATAGCCGGTAACCACGTCATCGCCCATCAGGACTGAGAACAGTCGGGCAATTGCCAGTGCACCTATGGCCAGCGCCAGTAACAGCAGGCCCGGGCGATACAGGTCGGACCTGGTCAAGGCGATAAAACAATAGACGCCCAGTCCAGTCTGCAACCCACCGTACATGGCACCGATTTCGGCATAGGCATCACCATTGCCGATAACCAGCCCGGCGAGTCCAGCCGGAATCCCGGGAGCCAGTAGACTGATCACCCCGTATGCAGTGAAGACCAGCGCAGAAATTCCAAGTACGACTTTCCCGAGCATCATGAGAATTGTCCTGTACGCAGTGTAGCGGAAACTGGCCGTGCTAGCGATGCAACAGCTCTCCGGATGGATCATAGTGCAAATATGCCGGTAAATACCGGTAGGCCAAGGCGCGTCTGAATCTGGCCAGGTATTCAGTCCGTGAAATTTCCGGAAACTGGGACAGCTGGCAGGTTTCCCCGGCACTGTTGGCCCGGGCCAGGTAGCCCGGTCCGGCATGATAGGACGCGGCAAGGAGATCCCGGTAGGCGGCGGAATTTTCCTTGCTCCTTTCGGGAAAATCACAGTGTCGGGCTATCTGTTCCTCAATGTAGAGGATATATTTCAGTCCTGCCTGCAAATTGGTTCCCGGTTTGTTTACCGCGGGCAGATTCATTTGTTCACCCGTGGTCGGCATTACCTGGAATGCACCCAACGCACCCGCCGAGCTGGGTACAGAATTGGGATGAAACCGGCTTTCCACGTACAGTATTGCCGCAGCGACCTGAAAGCGGGATCTCGGTGACAGGGTCAGAATCGTCTCGCCGGACCTGGTCTTCCAGGGGGCTGGCTGCACAACCGACGGCGGCGGGGTTCGCGGATCGAACAGGCGATAGCGCACGGTTTCGGGAAAGTAGGATAACAGCTGATCGATCAGACACCGCTCCACGTACACCACGGGCTGATTGTCCGGCTTGATGCTCCATGGCTGATCGGCTCGACCGTCAGACCGCAGGTAGGTGCCTGAAGGGCCCGTTCGGCAGGAAACCAGGTCACGATCGGCCAGGGCCGGTCCCGACCACAGCATGGCAAAGATGCCCAGCATGCCGAGTATCGTCCGCAGTGCAGGGAGGCTGGAGTTGTGGCTGTAGCACCGCATGGTTATTGGATCCTGGCCTGGTAGTTCAGAATATTGATCTGAAGTACGCAATTAGACCCGGTCATGGAAGCTGATTCCGGGTCTCATTTCGCATTGTCTGGATTTCCCGTTACTGCTCGGCGGCTGTCGCTCTCTGCCATGGCAGAACGCAGAATCGCCTGTTGCTCTACTCTAGATCGGCCTGACGGTACCGAGCTTCACTGCCCGCCGCGAAAACTCCTCGCAGATAAATCAACGTCGACCTGAATCCGCCCGGGCTGGCGGACAGCGGCCACAGTCACCACGGTGTTTCTGTTACTCGTAACGCAAGGCGTCAATGGGGTCCAGATTGGCCGCCTTGGCAGCAGGCAGTATGCCGAACAGAATCCCGACGAAGCCGCTGAATCCCAGGGCCAGTGCCGCGGCCCAGAATGGAATCGCCGCGGGAGGGAAAGAAGGAATGTTGCTTGCAATCAACGAGCCCAGTCCGTAACCGATTGCCAGCCCGATAAGACCGCCAAACAGCGACAGGAGTAGCGATTCGATCAGAAATTGCAGCAGTATATGGTGCCGCTTGGCACCTATAGCCTTGCAGATACCAATCTCTCGGGTCCGTTCGGTGACGGAAACAAGCATGATGTTCATTATGCCAATGCCACCTACCAGCAGTGATATACCCACAATTCCACCGATTACAATGGTGACCACGCCGAGAATGGAATCGAATGTCTGCATCATCTGCTCGGCAGTTTCGATGACAAAGTCGTCTTCGTCATCACTGTCCAGATCATGGGCATCCCGCAGCAGCGTAGAGAGCTGAGTGGTGATGTCTGCCACGCTGGCTGACTCGCTCAGGCTCAATTGGATCTGAATGTCGGTCCTGGCCTGGTTTCCCTGCAGGCTGCGCATGGTTGCATAGGGAATCAACACGATATCGTCCTGGCTGAACCCCATGATATCTCCCTTGGGTTCGAGCAGGCCGACAATCTTGAACCACTCGCCGCCAAGCTCCACGAATTCATTTACCGGGTCTTCCGGCAGGTTGAGATTGTCCCGTACCGTATCGCCGATGATGGCGATACGACGACGGGTCAGGTTGTCGCTGTTGGCCAGGAAGCGACCCTGGGAGGTGTAAAACTGTGCCACGTCCTGGTAGGCATAGGTGGTTCCCATTATCTGGCTATAGGCAGTCTGGCTGCCATACTTGATTTGCGAGGCCCTGGAGGCGAAAAGTATCGGGGTAATGGAGGCGATACCATCGACGCGCCGTTCAATCATGTTGAGGTCTTCCGGTGTTAACCTGGCGTTCAACCCCTGCATGCGGTCCTCCAGCGGCGTGTAGGACCGGACAGTCAGGCTGTTGGTGCCCAGAGAGGCAAACTGCTGACTGACAAACACCCGTAATCCCTGGGTAATTGAGACCACGGCAATAACGCTGGCAACGCCGATTACGATCCCCAGTGTAGTCAGGAAGCTTCTGAAGCCGTGGGCGTAAATGGAAGCCAGGGCGGACCGGCCACTTTCAATGATGGCGAACAGCATGGCTAATTGTCCTGCGCCGCTGGCTGGGCCGTGTCGCGGTATACCTGTCCGTCCTTCATCTCGATCACCCGGCTGCAGTGTGCGGCTATTTCTTCCTCGTGGGTCACCATGATCACGGTATGGCCTTCATCCTGCAGGGCATCGAACAGCTGCATGATTTCCACCGTGGTACGGGAATCAAGGTTACCGGTGGGTTCGTCCGCCAGCAGGATGGACGGGTTGGTAACCAGTGCCCGGGCGATGGCAACCCGCTGGCGTTGTCCGCCGGACAGCTGGTTTGGCAGGTGGTCCATGCGATCCGCCAGGCTGACCCGTTCCAGGGCCTGTTTGGCCATCTGTTGTCGCTGCTTCAGAGGTACATTGCGGTATATCAGCGGTTGCATGACATTACCCAGGGCCGTGGCCCTGGGTAACAGGTTGAAGCTCTGGAAGATAAAGCCGATTTCCATGTTGCGGATTTCGGACAGCTCATTCTGATCAAGATTTTCCACGTTGTTGCCATTGAGGTGGTACTGACCACCGGTGGGCCGGTCCAGGCAGCCCAGAATGTTCAGCATCGTGGATTTGCCGGAGCCGGAGGAACCGATGAATGCAACGTATTCGTTCCGTTCAACAGTAACACTGATGCCATCCAGGGCTTTTACTACCTGGCTGCCCATCTCGTAAAACCGGCTTATGTCTCTCAGCTCAATCAGGGCCATGATGATCTTCTGCTGCGCTGTGATGATGGTGTGGGTTCTTCAGGTCGAGGCTACTGTTCGCGGGCGATCAGAGGTTCCTTCAGTTGGCACGCGTGTCGACCCTGGTCACGTCCAGGCGATCACCGTCCAGCAGGTGACGCAGTTCCCTGTTGGGGCCAATAACGATTTCGATGTCGTCGTCGATATCAGTGGTCAGTTCCTGGTACTCGTCGTCAGACAAGCCAACGTCTACCCGGGTTTTCCGCGCCACACCGTTGTCGTTGATAAATAGAAAATGTTCACTGCGCAGTGCTGACCGGTCTTCTTCGAACAGCACTGCCTCTATGGGTACGGCTGCCACTTCCTGGTCCTGGCGGGTAAATATCTCCGCGCGGCACGACATGCCCGGACGCAACACAACGTTGCCGGGGTCGGTAATGTCGATTTCCACGGTAAAGGTCAGCCCCTGCCTTCCAGCTTCCACTTTGGCCGTATTGGCAATGTAGCGCACCATGCCAGTCATTGGCTGGTCCGGATAGGCTATGGCTACTATCTCGGCCCGTTGTCCCACGGCGATGTTGGCAACGTCAGCCTCGTCCACCAGGACTTCCACATAAATACTTTCCGGGTTGGCGATAGTCATCAATGACGAGCCCGGAATGTTCGTGGAACTGGCGATGGCGGTTTCGCCTACCTTGATGTCGAGGCTGGTGACAACTCCATTCAGCGGTGAAACGATCTGGGTTTTGCTGAGTTGATCCTGAACCTGCTCCAGTTGTGCCTGGGCCTGCAGCAGTCTCTCTCTTGACGACTTGAGGTCAATTTCAGCCAATGCCAGTTGACTGGAAATATCGTCAAATTCTTCGTCACCCACCATCTTGCGTTCGTACAGGCTGCGGGTGCGCGTGAACTGGCGTCGCAGGTTCGCAATACGTACTTCCTGCCGTTCAATGTCGATGGAGTTGATCCGTACAGCTGCTTCACTCTGCTCGAGACCCGCCAGCAGGTTCCTGTCGTCCACCTGCAGTACCAGCTGACCTTCGACCACCCGATCGCCTTCTTCCACGTATAACGACGAAACCTTGCCGATGATTTCCGAGCTGAGGAGTACTTCCTCTTCGTGGGCGAGGAAGCCGGAGGCCAGTATGGATGGACTTATCACGCGCTTTGCTACCGTAGCGACTTCCACTTCCTTGGCGTCGGTACCGAATACTGCGCGATTGATAAAGGGCAGGGCGATTACGGCGCCAACCAGGATCAGGACCAGAATTATTTTTTTGGGACTCATTGGTGAGTTCCTGTTGCAGATAGCGGATCGAACCTTGCGATATGGACGTCGGCAGGCCGTACTGGGTTACCGGAAACTACCACAGGCAGGATCAGCTGAGAGCAAAATACGTCCAAATACCGTAAATCAGCAGATAAGGTGCAAGTACGGTAACCGCAGCCCTGGGCAGCGATACCTGCAGCCACTGGCGGTAGCCCATGACCAGCAGTGCCAGGTTCCAGAACAGTGGCAGGTTCAGAGTTGAAAGAATCTGGTTCAGTGACTGACTCGTAAACTGCATACCCAGGGTGTAGAGACTCAGTGCATTCAGGTCGTAGTTGCTCAATTGACCGCCGGGATGCAGCAGTAGGGTAACTGCCATGGATAGGCTGGTAAAAAGATTGGGGAGACTGGTCCAGGCTGCCAGGGAGAACCACTGGCGAAAGCGGAAGGTGTCGCCACGGAGAGACGATACCAGGGAAAGGTAGCCGGCCTGGGCGAGGTAGATCAGCAGCAGACTGACGGCGCTGCCCACGATTCCCAGAATCATGAGATTGCGCTGTGAAAACGAGAGCATTGCGTCCCGGGTTTCTTCCAGTTCGGCACCGTCGAGTTGCGGTATTCGTGACAGGGTATCGTCCACGTACCAGTCATAATCCAGCACGGCAAAGTACCAGCCGGTAACCAGGATGACGCTGCTCAGAACTACGGTAAGTGGAAATATCCAGGTCGGTGTGGTGCGCAGCGCCTGGAAAACCGCTGTGGGAGCCGTCAGCAAATTGATTGCCTGTACAAGGGGACCGTGAGAATTGACAGGCTCCGGGGTCGATGCGTCCTGATGGTTCATAGGGAATTCCTGTGCCGGGTGCCCGGTGCGCTCAACGACGCAACGGCGACTATGCCGGCTATGGTTGGTATCAGTCGATCAACGGATCATCAAGAAAACGGGCCAATCGTTGACGAAGCAGCTGATTTTCGGCCCGAAGCCGGTCACGCTCCTCGATCAGTTCGGCGACTATGGCCACGTCCGCCCAATCCAGCTCCAGATCGCTGTGCAGGCGGATGGCTCGCTGAATGGTGCAGACCATATTCAGATCAAAGGACCACTCGGTGGGACGTTGACCTGCTGGACTGACAATTCCATAATCAACAAGGTCGATACAGAGCTTCCGGTTCAAGTGTAACTGCTGACAAAGGTCATCCAGTGTGAGGCTTACCGTGTATTCAGTCACGTTCAGCTCCCCGGTTCTTTTCGTGGATCAAAATCGGCGTGTTCTGCCAACTGTCCCCACAATTCCCTGGCGCGGGCGTCGGACTTCTGTGGCATCACTACCTTAAGAATAACATACAGGTCACCGGTATCAGATTTTCCATCCCTGACAGGCAGCCCCTTGCCTCTGATCCGAAGTCGGGCTCCGGTCTGACTGTCGGGCTTGATAGTCAGGTTTATTTTCCCGGTCAGCGTTGGTACTTTGACGCTGGTGCCCAGGGCCGCCTCCCACGGTGTAATCGGTAGAGTCAGGTTCAGGTCACGGCCCACGACATCGAACAGTGGATGCGGTACCAGTTTGATTCGCAGGTACAGGTCTCCAGCCGGACCATCACCGAATCCGGGCCCTCCCTGGCCGCGCAGGCGAATACGTTCGCCATCGCTGACACCACGCGGAATCTTGACCCGCAGGGTTTTCTTGACGTCTTTGAGACGGCCGGATTCACCGAAATGTGGAAGCCGGTATTCAATGGTTTTGGACTCATCATTCAGCGTATCTTCGAGAAATACCGGCATATCGATCTCCACGTCCTGGCCCCTGGTGGAGTAAAAGTCCTCGGAGCTCCCGAATCCCTGGCTACGCGTCCGGGATCGGCTGAACCCGCCGCCGAAAATGTTCTCAAAGAAATCGGAAAAATCACCCTGTTGGCCAGGCTCGCCGCTGCTGGAAAAACCTTCCCAACCCGGTGGGGGTGTAAACTGTTCTCCCTTGCGCCCGTGGCGGCGCAGCTGGTCGTATTCAGCTCGTTTCTCATCATTGCCCAGCACTTCGTAAGCTTCTGAGACTTCCTTGAATTTTTTTTCCGTGTCGTGTTCCGAGCTGACGTCGGGGTGGTATTTGCGAGCCAGGCGCCGATAGGCTTTCTTTATGGTCTGCTTGTCATCTTCGGGGTTAACGCCGAGAATGTCGTAGTAGTCTTTAAATTCCATTTCAGCTTCCCGCTGCCTTCCGGTATTCGATATGACGGTGCCACGCTCAGGCGGCCCCGCAACTGTTATCGAAAACAGTATGGTGTTGTCGGGCAACAATTTCAATGAACAATCCTGAACAGATATCCTATCGAACCGTGGCCAGGCAGGCCTGGCCGCTGATACTTGCCAATTGCTCGGTACCGCTGCTCGGCCTCTCGGATACCGCGGTTCTTGGCAATCTGGGCAGCATTTACGATCTTGGTGCCATCGCCCTGGGGGCACTGATATTCAGCTTCGTTTACTGGGGTTTCGGGTTCCTGCGCATGGGGACCACTGGCTTCGTTGCCCAGGCAGTGGGGGCCGATGATTCGGCCGAGATCAGGGCAGTGGTCTTCCGATCGCTGCTACTGGCAGGAGTGCTCGGTATTGGCCTGGTGGTACTGCGCTCACCACTGGGCCAGTTTGCGTTCAGGCTGCTCAGCGGTGGCGCTGATGTGGAAGAGATCGCCCGGACTTACTTTTCCCTGAGAATATGGGGAGCACCGGCTACCCTGGGCATGTTCGTGTTGACCGGCGTACTGATCGGCATGGGTGAAACCAGGAAGCTCCTGCTGGTGCAGCTGGTCCTCAATCTATTGAATATCGTGCTGGACATCTACTTTGCCGGTTTCCTGGGGCTGGGAGCCAGGGGTATCGCTGTCGGTACGTTGTTGTCGGAATGGTTTGCATTTTTCTTTGCCTTGACACTGGTTGTGCGGTTATTGCGGAATTACCACACTGATGGTGAGAAATTTCTGGTGGGCCAACGTCTCTTGAACCGAACCCGGCTGCGTGCTTTGCTTTCGGCCAATTCGGATATCATGATTCGCACTGTTCTGCTGGTGTTCTCCTTTGCCTGGTTCACCAATCAAAGTGCCTTGTACGGTGACGTGGTTCTGGCCACCAATCATTTCCTGCTGCAGCTTATTTCCTTTTCAGCTTTCTTCCTGGATGGTTTTGCCTTTGTTGGCGAGTCGCTGGTGGGAAAAGCTGTAGGAGCTCGAAACCTTCGTGCATTCGATGCGGCGGTGCGCAAAACCACGGTCATGGCGCTGCTGACCGCTGCGTTATTGGCTTTAATCGTACTGACCAGCGGGCAACTACTGATCGGGATGCTGACTGACATAGGCGCTGTGCGCTTGCTGGCAGCTGATCTGGTCAGGTTTGCAGCAGTCTATATTTTGTTCTCGTTCGCGGCCTTTCAACTGGACGGTATTTTCATTGGTGCCACGCATACCCGGGAAATGCGCCATGCCGCCGTTATCTCAACCATGGGTTACCTGGCTATCTGGTGGTTGTTTACCGGGCGATTCGGCGTAATCGGTCTGTGGCTGTCCTTCATTTTTTACGTTTGTGTCAGGGCGCTGGCGCTATTGGTTTTCTATCCACGACTGCGGAATAAACTGGTGAGTGACTGACTATTCCAAATTCTGCTCTGTTGACGGCAGCACGTGGGGATCCAGCTTGATGCCATGCTGATTCCGTCCGACCATGACGATACTGCCCCGATACCGTTGCTCGCCGGTTGACGTGAACTCGAAGCGATATTTCCTTCTCAGCCGATAAGTCCCGGACTGGTCGGTTGCCGGCCACACACTCTTGATAACCATGGACTGGTCAAGCAGCTGCAGCCCCAGGCGCTTGCAGTAGGAATCCGCCAGCTTCAGGGCTTCATTTTTGACGGCATCACTGTGCCACCAGAAAACCACCAGGGCGGTGAACAGGGTAAGCCAGGCTATCAGGCCAAGATCAAGCATTACCGGGTCTCTCTAATGACCGGGACTGACCGCGAAGATCGGGAAATAACCGGTAACCTGAGGTCATGGCTCCAGGTCGTCAACCAGTCGGCTAATTGCCGACGGAGCGATGGGAGATGTAGCGCCGGATGTGTGGTTCAAGCAGCTCCAGCGCGGTTTGATCGCAGGGAGGCAGATGGGCATCAGACAGTTGCAGTGGTTCGACTCGCTGGCCCCACTTCACCAGCCCGGCTCCCCAGGTGAGGCCGGCGCCGAATGATGCCATCAGGATATTGGCGCCTGGTTCGATCCGTCCTTCTTCCAGGGCTTCAGTGAGGGCAACGGGAATCGTCCCGGCAGAGGTATTGCCGTACTTGTGTACATTGATCATGAACTTATCCAGGGGAATATCCAGACGTTTCGCCAGGGCGTCAAGAATTCGCTTGTTTGCCTGGTGCGGCACGACCAGGTCAATATCCTGCTTGTCGAGGCCTGTCTGCTCCAGCACATCCAGGCTGGCCTGTGCCATGCACTTGACCGCCCGTTTAAAGACTTCCTGGCCTTCGAAGTTCCAGCCCAGATACAAAAATTCATCGTCCAGGCGGCTGTAGCTGCTGCCGATATTGGTTATCTGAATCGCATACTTGGCATCGGCCTCGCAACCGATTTTCGCAGCCAGCAGCCCACTTTCCTGATCCGCAGCTTCCAGGATCACGGCGCCACAGGCATCGCCGAACAAGACGGCCACGTCGCGTCTCGACCAGTCCATGTAGTGACTGATGAATTCTCCACCAATAACCAGTACTTTTCGATGTGCGCCGGTTTTTATCAGGTTGGTGCCTATATGCAGTCCGTAGAGAAATCCTGTACAGGCGGTGTTGATGTCGATTGCTGCAGCATTGGTAGCGCCCAGGGCGTCCTGGACGATCGAAGCGGTATTGGGACAGATGGAATCCACGGTCAGACTGCCCAGCAGTATCAGGTCCAGTTCTCCCGGGTCCAGATCGGCTGCAGCCAGGGCATGCCTGGCTGCCACTATGGCCATATCTGAAAAATTGCAGTGGCAGATTCTTCGTTCCCTGATCCCCGTGCGCGATGTTATCCATTCATCCGAGGTTTCCATGAATGTTTCAAGGTCTTCATTGCTCAGCACGGCAGGTGGAACACACTTGCCCCATCCCGTAATCTGCGCAAACTGCATATTTTCTCTCCCCAACAACCCCGGCTTTCACTATCATGAAACTTAACGCCAAGGTATTGAGGATACTGCATTTTTAAAGGTTGCGGAAGTCGCATGGGAAAATCGAACGGATCGAACGGATGGAACAGCAAGAACCGGAAAGCAACGGATACTGTCGCCTGGATCGTCCTGGCCAGTATTCTGGTTACCGTGCTGACCGGGAATTCCATTGCCCAAAATAACGCCGATGCAGACTTTGATCACCGTGTCTGGGGAAGCCTCCTGCACAGCCACGTCAGGGTATTCGACGGGGGCAGCAGCACCCGGGTTGACTACCAGGGCATGCTGACCGACCGCGGAGTTCTGCAATCCTATCTCCAGGAGCTGGCGGCAGTGACCCGGGAGCGTTTCAACGGCTGGAGCAGAGATGCCCGGCTGGCTTTTCTGATCAATGCCTACAACGCCTGGACGGTGGAACTTATCCTCACCGAGTATCCGGAACTTGATTCCATTAAAGACCTCGGCTTCCTGTTTCGGTCACCCTGGTCGAGGCGCTTCGTGCCCCTTTTTGGTGAAGAAGTCTCCCTGGATACCATTGAACACGAGATGATTCGCGGTCCTGATGGATACGCGGAGCCGCGAATCCATTTCGCGGTGAACTGCGCAAGTATCGGCTGCCCCGCTTTGCGGCCGGAGGCTTTCACAGCGGTACGGCTGGAACAGCAACTGGAAGAGGCCACGCGCCTCTTTCTGGCGGACGGGAAGCGAAACCGGCTTGATGGTGACACGCTGCGGGTATCAAGAATCTTCGACTGGTACGAGGAAGATTTCGAGATCGGGTGGCGGGGGACATGGAGCGTAGCCCAGTTTCTGGCGCGATATCCTGCTGCGTTGCAGCTCCCCGACTCTGTCGTTGCGGCACTGGGCCAGAGCCGGTTCAGGATCCGTTACCTGGACTACGACTGGGGACTCAACGACCTGTCCCGGGACCGGTGAAAAAGTTTATGCGCTCAGATTCCTGTGCTAGACTCGTCCATGGAAGAGCGTCATCCCCGGTGGGGTGCCCGGACTTCAAACCCGGTGAGGTCTGGCAAAGACAGGCCTGGTGGGTTCGACTCCTGCCTCTTCCGCCAGATCAACTTCCCCTGCGCTCATTGCCATAGCCCCTTGCTCAAGGCCGGGGGCCGAATTCCCGTCCCGTAGTGGTCATGCACTTCTCCTTGAAGTAAAAACCGAACCACTGTGATCCAGTTCTCAAGTGTCGATGGTGGCCTGTGCTAGTTTCGCCATGATCACCGAATTATTGGCTCTCTTGGCTGGTAAGCGTGATTTTCAGGTGACATACAAAGGGAGTTGGATGCATGAATTTTGCAAATATCATCGTAAGGATTTCCGCCGTATCCATTGCGTCAATACTGCTGATCGCCAGCACTATGGCGTCAGCGCAAGGCAACGGCAACGGCAACGGCAGCGGCAATGGAAATGGCAAGCAAAACAGTCCCGTTGCCACCGGCAATGGCAATGGCAACGGCAATGGCAATGCGCTGGGGCTGTTGAAGCAATCATCAGGTTCTTCCGGGAATAGCGGCTCAGATTCCGTGACACTTGGAAGCAGCCCCCTGGAACTGAATGAAGAGTCGGCAACGCCGGCTGACAGTGTTGACGAGGAACAGTCTGATTCCGGAACCGATACCTCAACTGCCGACAGCGAGGTACCCGGCACGAAGAAATCCGGAGTGCGGGTAAAGAACGGGGCAAACGGCAATGCGTCCGATGGCATCAAGGGCAGAATCATCACCAATCGGGATATCGTCTACACCGGTGAGCCGCTGGAGATCGGGTTGCATTTCAGCCAGGGGGCACAACTGATCCACGGCGGATCGGCGGATGCCTACCTGGTTATTTTCGCGCCGACGGCAGGAGTGACAGAGCCGGCGGATGACGACGAGTCCGAGCCTCCGACTGGAAACAATACTTCAAGCGCTGTCCTGGCATCAGGTGAAGCCCTGTCGGATGGTGAAGGGACTCTTTCCAACGCGATCATAGTGCCGGTGAGTGATCAGGCCAGCACCGAGATCACCAGGTTGTTTGAAATCCCCGCGGTCGATCTGTCCGGTATAGCGGCGGGCACCTATCAGCTGGGGTTGATACTCACCGTACCGGGCGGTGATCCTCAGAGTATCAACGACTGGTACAGCGGCCTGTTGGGACTTGTAGATATTGCCGGACTCACGGTCAGTGCAGAAGCACTTGAGTCCGACAGCGATGGCGATGGCATGATCGACTGTGACGGCGACTCCAATGGCCTGGAATGTGACGACGCTGGTGGGTCTACAGATCCCGCTGATACGGTGGTAAATTAGGGGTACGCATTACCGGGATGCCTGGAGCACAGCGCAGTTTGTTTCCTGGTTTTGACAGTTGGAGGCAGTCCGCCGACGTAAATTCGGCGGGCGGTCTCATTTGCCGATAGACTCCACCGAAGCCCTGCGAGTATGATTGGACCTCCAATCAAACACGTTAGAACGAACCCCGGGGAAAGCAATGACTTATTGTCTGGCCGTATCGGTCAACGACGGCCTGGTATTCTGTTCGGATTCCCGAACCAATGCCGGCATCGACCAGATCAGTACCTACAGCAAGATGTATCGCTTCGGTATTGACGGTCAACGGCAGTTTGTCATCCTGTCGGCCGGCAATCTGGCCACTACCCAGGCAACCATTGCCCAGGTGAAACTGGATATTAAACAGAATGCATCGGTAAACCTGCTCAACGTTGCCAACCTGTTCGAGGCTTCTGACTACCTGGGAGATGTGAGTCTCTCCCAGCAGAAAAAGCACGATGGGGGCTCAGCATTCGAGGCCAGTTTCATCATCGGCGGGCAGATTGCAGGTTTTCCCCATGAGGCGATCCTGGTCTATCCGGAAGGCAACCACATCACTACTTCGCAGGATACTCCCTACCTGCAGATCGGTGAGAGTAAGTATGGCAAACCGATTCTCGATCGAATTCTGAACCCTGAATTGAACCTGGATACCTGTGCGCTGTGTGCACTGGTATCAATGGATTCCACCATGCGCAGCAATTTGACCGTGGGACCACCCGTGGAAGTATTGGTTTACAAGACCGACAGCCTGGTCCTGGACGGACATCAGCGGTTCGATGGAGACAGTGAGTTTCTCAGGCAGATCGGCAGAGCCTGGGACGACAGGTTGAAAGATGCTTTTCGCCAGATGCCTCCCCTGGCCTGGGCAGCTAGCTGGGATTCACCAGGGAATGAACGAAGCGGATCTTCCGGAGAGTAAGTTCTGACAGGACAAAAGGGTATGCATCGGCCATGCCCATGCTTCGATTCAGGGCATTGAGTAACAGCGTAAGATCACTCCATCGCGTCAACATATCGTCTATGTCCCTGTCACCACTGTTGCTGCGGGTATCGAAAGCGATATTGAATGCTTCGGCGGTTTCCAGCGTATCTACCATGTGCAGGTAGTGAGCCCAGCACTCAGCCCAGTCTTCCAGCGGATGTGATTGGGCATAGTGACTGATCAGGCGCGGGTCTCTGAGCATGTTATCGAAATTGGCGTAATAACTGTCCATGGCCGTCTGATAATCTTCCCGTTCATCACCGAACAATTCCCGAAAGGCAGTCAGTGTTTCCCCTGAATTGACAAGTTTCCAGTAATAATAGTGGCCGCTTTCGTGGCGGAAATGGCCCAGCAGGGTTCGGTAGGATTCGCCCAGTGACAGACGCAGCTGTTCGCGTTTTACATTGTCCGCCTCGGCAATATTGACGGTGATCAGCCCGTTTTTATGGCCAGTCAGGACAACCTCGTTTTCCACGTAAGGATTGCTGCTCTTGTCTTCGATGAATTCAAACGCCAGCCCCCCCTCGGGATCGATGTGCTTGTTGATTACGGGCAGATTTAAGCGGAGCAGGGTATAAATCAGTTTCCGTTTTTCCTGCTCCATACTGGCCCACCATCCACGGCGGTCCGGTGCCAGCAGATTGGGAATCGTGTGATTAAGACTGCAGGAAATGCAGTAAGATCTGTCATGATCGGTTACCAGCCAGTTGCAGACCCCGTAATCAAGGGTGTTCTTACACAGCTGCGCGTCGCTTTGATCAGCCGCCTGGGACATGCCGGAATTCATGTCGACATGGTCGAGTGTGCAAACAGTGTCCCGCAGTGGATGATAGGCCAGTCTGCGGTGGCAGCTGAGGCAGAAAGTATTTTCAAAATAGACTATTTGCCCGCAGGCACAGGAATAGTTTTTCATGGCGACAGGCTCTGGGAGTGTCAGTTAGGGGGCAGGAACCAGGTTGTTGCAATCTGGTCGTGAATATCGGCGATTTCAACCTGCATCTCATCCAGATATTTGAACAGGCCTTTTGACAATAATTGTGGGATGTCGGCCTGCCGGGTTTTACGCAACGCCCGGCGTACCTGGCGGATGGCGGCCTTGTGTTCGGAAAGCTCGCCGATACAATCTTCCACCTGGTGCAGGCAATAATTCACCGCCCGCGGAAACTCAGGGTCCTGCAACAGAAACTTGACCACGTCTTCTGCATTAACCCGGTCCCGTACATTCTGGCGGTACATCTGGTAGGCGCTGAGCGACCGCAGCACGCTCATCCACAGCATATCCTGGTACGGGTCAGTCGGGTCACCATCAGATGTGCCGTCCAGATCGAGGTCGGGTAACAGATTGCCGGAGCCGACATCCACTATCCGGGTGGTCATGTCGGCGCGTTCCAGGTTTCGCCCGATACGAATGAATCGATGGACATGATTGTGACTCAGGCATCCTGCCAGCAGTCCGGTGAGCTGTTGGCAATAGACGATTATTTCCTCCAGCAGTTTATTTCGTGCACTGCGTGAAATCTGACCGGAAGAATTCTCCCTGATAAAGAGGTAAATATCGTTAATCTGCTCGAATGCTTCTGCTGGGATAATCTCCCTGGTAGTCCGTGCGTTTTCCCGCACCATGGATAACACGCTGAGCAGGGAGACGCCATTGGATTCGGCGATCAGGAAACGTACGATAGAGCGCTCGTCGGTTGATTTTCCCGATGCGTTGAACTCCCGGTTGGCACCGGCAATATCGATCAACGTGTGCCAGCCAACCTTGGTGCCCCGTGGCAGATCCAGCAGCAGGTTTGAATACACGTTGATCAGGCGGGCCGTATTCTCGGCGCGTTCGAGATAGCGGGCCATCCAGTAAACTCGTTCTGCAACTCTAGATAACATAGCCGACCTTACACATTGACTATCCAGGTATCCTTACTGCCGCCGCCCTGAGAGGAATTGACCACGTAGGACCCCTTGATCATGGCCACGCGGGTCAGACCGCCTGGCGTGACATAAGAATCACGGGCTTGCAGGATGAACGGCCGCAGGTCCACGTGTCTGGGCTCTGCATTGCGATCCCCGAGTATTGGCGCCGTGGAAAGCGATATCAACGGTTGTGCCATGTAATTACGCGGATTTGCCTTGATTCGTCGGGCAAATTCCTCCCGCTCCCTGCGCGAGGCCTGGGGTCCCATCAACATGCCATAACCACCGGATTCATTGGCGGGTTTGACCACGAGTTTATCGAGATTTTTCAGCACGTGTTGTCGCTGTTTCTTGTCCGAACAGATATAGCTGGGGACATTGGGCAGAATAGGGTCCTCATCCAGGTAGTACTTGATCAATTTCGGCACATAGGTATAAACGATTTTATCGTCGGCCACCCCTGCACCCGGTGCATTGGCCAGGCCCACGTTACCCTTTACCCATGCCTGCATGAGACCTTTGACTCCCAGCACCGAGTCCTTGATGAACACGTCAGGATCCAGAAACAGGTCGTCAATGCGTCGATAGATCACGTCCACACGCGACAGGCCATCAATGGTGCGCATGTAGACACAATCATCCTGAACCACCAGGTCGCCACCTTCTACCAGCTCCGCACCCATGCGCTGGGCGAGAAAAGAGTGCTCGAAGTAGGCGGAGTTGTATATGCCCGGAGTAAGCACAACGACTTCGGGGTACTTGAGCCGGCGGGGAGAAATGGCTGCCAGAGTATCAAACAGTTTTGAAGGGTAGTCGGTAACCGGTTGTATATCGTAATTCTCAAACAGCTCGGGAAACACGCGTTTTGTCACGGTGCGGTTTTCCAGCATGTATGAGACGCCGGACGGGACCCGCAGGTTGTCCTCAAGTACGTATAACAGACCGTCCTTGTCACGGATCAGGTCGGTACCGCATATGTGTGCCCAGGTACCGAAGGCCGGCTTGATACCCAGGCACTCCTTGCGAAAGTTTTCGGAATCCAGGATCAGGTCCTTGGGTATGATTTTATCCTTGAAAACCTTCTGGGCATTGTAGACATCATTGATGAAGTGATTAAGTGCCCGCACTCGCTGTTCAAGGCCCTTGCTCGTGGTTTGCCACTCCTTGTCGGGGATAATTCGCGGAATAATATCAAAAGGCCATTCACGGTCGATATTGCCCGCATCACTGTAGACGGTGAAGGATATACCCATGGTCTTGATGGCGAGGATAGCTGCCTGTTTCCTGGCGTTGACCTCACCGGATTTAAGTGATCGAAGGTAGCTGACCAGGTGGCGGGCATGTTTGCGGGCATAGCCCGGTGAGCTGATGGTTTCGTCGTAAAAGTTTCCGGGGTTATAAGACTTCCAGTCAACTCGCATTTGGAAGGACACTCTCCTCGGTGGGCATTAACTGCAAAGACTACAATACTGTAAGCCGGGTCCGGGATCAATTCCTGCGGGGCTTAAAGGTATCTTCAATTGAATACCCGGGCTGGGAAGCTGACTTCGGGCTTTATCGCCAGCACGGAAATCGGGTCCGGATTGCTACAGGTACAGGCTGCTGAGAATCCAGGAATAGGTGAGCCACATGATTACCGTCAAGGGTAAACCGACTTTCAGGAAATCGTTAAACGTGTAGTTGCCGGCGCTCATCACCAACAGGTTGGTCTTGTAGGACATCGGTGTGGCGTAGCTCAGGTTGGCGCCAAACAGCACCGCAAGGATAAACGGCTCCGGCGAAACTCCCAGTTGTTCGGCGATGCCGATGCCAATCGGTGTGCCGATCACGGCGGCGGCGTTATTGGAAACGACATTGGTGAAAATGGCAATAAGCAGGATCAATGCGCTGAGAACGACTGCTGGTGATGCATCCCGGGTAAAGTAGAGAAAGACCTCGGTCATGTAGTCCGATGCACCGGTCAGCAGTAATGCTTCGCCCAATGCCAGGCTGGCGACCACGACGAAAAAAACCGACGAACTGATGGCGCGAATGGCGGTTCCCAGGTTGAGACTTCGGGTGACCAGCATGACGATAGCACCGGCAAGACTGCTGACAGCGATGGGCAGCAATCCAAAGGCTGCGGTTACAACTACGACGGCAAGAATAGCCAGAGCCACGGGCGCCCGCTTAGTTCGTGGCACTTCCTCTGATGCATCCAGCACCAGGAATTCTGTGCTTCGCTTCAGTTTCATGATTTCGTCCTTGCTGCCCTGCACCAGCAATACATCACCCTGTTCCAGGATTACATCCATGATTTCCTCACCGGGCTTCCAGATATCCTTACCGGCGCGGTGCAGGGCCAGGACGAACAGCTGGTGAACTTGCAGAAACCCAGAATATCGCAGGTTGGCACGATCAAGTGATGATCCCGAGACCACGGCAATCTCGGCCACGGTCTGGTTTTCCGCGCGCAGGGGGTGCTCGTCATCCACCCGTGTATCACCGGAATACAACGTAGCCTTCAGACCGCTGGCAGCTTCACGGATATTTTTTGCCGTATCCATAACGCGGAGGCTGTCGCCGGACTGGAGGACGGCATCGGGCAGGGGGAAAATCTGGTGTTCACCGCGATTGATGCGTACGAAATTTATATTGCTGCCTGCCAGTTTTTTGGCTTCGGCTACGGTTTTACCAACCCCGGGGCTGTTATCTTCCAGGTGCAGCCGTGCCTGGAACAGCCGGGGTGAACTGTCGGCAAGCTCGATTTCCCGGCGTGGCAGCATTTTTGGGGCCAGCAACCACAGGTACGCGATGGCCACACCGCTGGCGATGACGGCAGGCACGAAAAAATCGAACATCTGCAGTCGCGGTTGACCCAGATCGTTGGCAACACTGACGACAAGCAGATTGGTTGATGTGCCAATGGTGGTGGTCATACCGCCCACCAGTGTGGCGAATCCCATGGGCATGAGGATTTTGGAGGCCGATGTCTTGGTTCTGAGACAGACGCTGATAAGTATTGGCAGCAGCAGTACGACGATGGGAGTGTTGTTGATAAAAGCACTGAGAATAGCGCTGACGATCAGGGTCGCCAGCAGGGAGAAAAAAGGCGAAATAGCCCAGGCCCGAGTGAGTACCCGTCCTACCGGCTCCAGTGCTCCGGTATTGACCAGCCCCTGGCCGACAACCATGAGTGAGCACACCGCAATCAATGCTTCGTGTCCGAATCCATAGAAAAACTCGATGGCTTCAAAGGTCTCACCGTTGTCCTGAAACGGAAACAGCGAAAACACTACGGTAAGAAACCCCAGCAAGGCGAGACTGGAAATTTCCAATGGCAGGTTCTTGCGGGTAAATAAAAACAGGGCGAACGCCGTGATGACCATGGAAAACAGTGCATGGCCATTGGGGATTTCGGGAAACATCTCAGGCATTCAGAAACTGCTTCGCATGGTAATGTGCTGGTCAGCGGGTGAGTGGAGACTGATTCTAAGCGTATTTACCGGACTACATCAATCTTGGTGCATACTGCCATCGATTTATTTTGATTCAGGCTGTGTAGCTGTTGTCGATGTCGGCTGTTCCACCAAAGAGATTTTCCCGGGAAGTACGCAGATAGCGATTGTTGCCATCCCGGTAGGTAAAACCGATTCGGTCGAAGTACTCGAGAATCTCGATACAGAGATTTCTTCCGATGCCCAGTTTGTCACGGAACTCTATAACCGTAAATCCTTCTTCCTGTGAGCGGACAAGAGATTCAGTAAATTCTGCCAGTTTCATTATGGTCTCAGGGAGATAATGACGGTTCGATGCAACCTGAACAAGGTTTCCGGATTTCCTGGCTTCGGCTAGAATTCGTTCCAGGGAGCCGAGATTCATGCCTGTCATCTCCGCCAACTCACGGGTACGGGGAGGCAGGAAGTTGGAATTCAGCAGGATCGGCCTGATTCGGTCAAGGAAATTCTGTTCTTCGGCTGTCAGGCGAGCCTTGTGCCCTGGCAAATGAAGCAACGTTCCAGTTCGAGTGATTTTACTGGTGGTAACTAACTGTTTAACAATAGCGAGAAATAGGTGATGGGACTGCTCGAATCCTACCAGGGTGTTCAATTTTGGTTCGGTGACGCCGGCCTGGTTGCTGTGTTCGCTATGATAGTTGGCCAGGCATTCTAGAATTTTCTGTTCGGTATTGGTAAAAAAACAACCATGGAGTACAACCAGGTCATGGGACTCGCCCACGGATAAACTTAGAAAGTCGATGCCTTGTCCGGTGAGTTGTCCGATCAGCTCGTCGATGTACTGTCTGTTGCAGTTTCTTCCCGCAGCTAATTGCGACAGTGATACGCCTTCCGGTCGAGTTTCCACCAGTGAACGTAATGCAGAAAAATCATCCTGGTCCATTGCCGACAGGTAGTTCAGTCGGTCGTCGCTGGCTCTTCCGCGGCGAGGGACAAACACGTCTACCACGGACCCTCCGCCGATGGTCTCGTGGCAGGCCGGATCCCTCAGGATAAATCTGTCACCGTGACTGGCGAAAAAAGGCTGGCTGCTGGTTAGCTGGTAATAGGATTGCTCACCGTCACCCAGTTTTCGTACCTGGACCAGTTTATGGTCGGTGCCATGGTAAAAGTGATAGTTGACTCCGGATTTGAAATCAACAGGTTCCAGCAAGCTGAGCTGCGTGTCGATTCGATTGACAGGATGGTTAAGTGTTTCTTCCACCAGCCAGTCGCCTCTTGAAATCTGGTGATGAGGCAGATTGAGGTTGACAGCAGTACGCTCTCCCGCTACTGCTCTTGTTACGGGTTGTTGATCATGGCGTAATCCCCTGATTCGTACCGGCTGACCGGTAGCTGAATGAATCAGAGACATATTTTCTCCTATCTCACCGGCCAGCACCGTACCGGTCACTACCGTTCCGATTCCCTTAACAGTGAATGACCGATCAATTGCAAAACGCGGATTCCTGCGGATCTGCACTTCTGCGGACGCGGCCTGTGCGGCCAGAAGGTCCAGATGAGAGACCAGGTTGTCGATTCCCTGCCCCGTGAGCGACGACACCGGAAAGACAGGTGTGCCTGCCATTGAGGTGCCATCAACAAGCTTGTTAATCTGCTTCTCAACCTCGGTTAGCCGTTCCGCAGATACCTTGTCCTTCTTGGTAATTGCTATGGCGCCACCGCTGATTCCAAGAAGTGAAATAATCGCAAGATGCTCCCGCGTTTGTGGCATCACGCCATCGTCGGCGGCAACAACCAGCAGGGAGTAATCTGCTATACCGATACCCGCCAGGGCATTATTAATGAAATCAGTATGTCCCGGCACGTCAACAAATCCGACGGAGAGTTCCTCGCCGCCGGCCGAGGGGTTGTCTTCGGCGGTCGGATTGCCTGCGCCGTTATGTGGCACCGTATAATAGGCAAAACCCAGGTTTATGCTCAGTCCCCTGGCTTTTTCGTCGGCCAGCGTGTCCGTGTCGACATCGGTAAGCCGATTGACCAGTGTGGACTTTCCGTGATCTACATGCCCGGCGGTGGCAATAGTAATCGAGTGTCGGATTGGGTTCATGACTGAGTCGGGATGGATGGTTTAAGCGGACGTGATGCCTGATGATGCAGCTTCAGTGTTCTACACAAGGGCATACCTTCAATATTCTGCCTTGCATTATTCCGGTCTGTATTGACCAGCTGTCACTTTCCCTTTCCAGTGTACAGTAGGTTACAACAGGGTCACCAGGGACGATGCAAGCGATCGCAACGGGGGATAGCGCCGCTTCTGGAGAAAATACTCACGATAATTGATCTGAAGCTACCTTGTCAGTCTGTACGCTCGCGGATTTATGTCCATAACGCACGATCAAGTAAATCATGAACGCAAATATTATGCCGACCAGTATGAATCCAGCATTGAAGGGGCCACTGTCAAGATTGACGATGCCGTACCCGATTGCGCCGGTGGTAAGCGCGTAGTAGAAGAAGGGCAACAGGGTCTTACGGATAACTGCGCCTTCCTTGCCGATCAATCCGACGACAGCTGACGCGGCTACCACGTTGTGGACACAGATTATATTGCCGGATGCGCCTCCGACCGCCTGCAGAGCAACAATCCAGGTTGGGTCTGCCGCGATGCGCTCGCCAACACCGAACTGAAACAGCGAAAACATCATGTTGCTGACGGTATTACTGCCCGCGACGAACGCGCCAAGACCGCCTATAAACGTGGAGAAAAACGGCCAGGCTGACCCTGTCAGCGCGGCAACCCCTTCTGCCAGTTCGATGGGCATCTGTTCGTACCCGGCAGCCCCACCGCCGGAATTGATGAATACCTGCACCATGGGTACGGTAAAAACGAGAGCTGCCGAGGCGGGCAGCAGCGTCTGGCCGGATTCACGCCATGCCTTGCGGTACGACTCCGCGCTCATTTTATGCAGAAAGTAGGTGGCGATTGAGGCGATGATAAAGATGGCAGCGGGTGACCATAGAGGCTGAAATGAGGCACTGATGCCGCTGTTGAATATATCAGGCCAGCTGAGAGTGACCAACTGATGTTGGAGAAAGCGAGCAATATCCAGGTAGGGGAGTCGGGTTATGACCAGTAACAACGCCACCAGAAGATAGGGTGACCAGGCCCTGAGCAGGGGCATCAGCGTATCCGGTTCAATGGCACCAACATCACGTTCGAGTCCGGTCCACTCTTCATCCCAATTTTCCTTATCGTCAAAATCCCATGCATCGTCTCTGGACGGGACCAGGAAACCTTTGCGGGCGGCACTGACGACGATTGCCAGTCCGATCAGTCCTCCGAACATCGATGGAAATTCAGGTCCCAGTAGGTTGGCAACGATCAGGTAAGGGATAGTCATGGCGAAGGCCGCGAACAAGGCAAACCGCCAGATCTGCAGGCCTTCAGCGAAGGAGCGGTTTCGACCGAAAAAGCGGGTAATCACGGCGGCAACGATCAATGGGATGAAAGTTCCCGCGATAGCGTGAATCAGGGCTACCTTTGCAGCAATAAAGGCCAGGAACTGTCGCCATTCCTCAAACCCACGATCCATGGCGTATTGCGCCATTTCCGGGTCAGCTGAAAGGCCTGTACTTACTCCTACCAGGATTGGAGTGCCCAGGGCGCCAAAGGAAACAGGCGTGCTTTGAATTATCATTCCAGCAACAACAGCAGCCATTGCCGGAAAGCCAAGACCTACCATCAGTGGGACTGCGACGGCAGCAGGCGTGCCAAATCCGGCGGATCCTTCAATAAAGGACCCGAATAACCAGGCGATTATGATTACCTGGATGCGTCGATCTGGCGTTATGTCGGAAAAACCTCGACGAATAGCGTAGATGGCCCCACTGTGTTTCAGCGTATTAAGCAACAGGATGGCGCCGAAAATGATAAAGATCAGCGATGCGGCGACGATAAGGCCATTGATCGTTGCTGCCAGCACCTGGGGGAAGGAAACCTGCCACACTAGCAAGGACAGTGCGGCCGCCACTATATAGGCAATCGGCATTGCCCGGCTTGCAGGCCAGCGCATGAGAACCAGGAATATGGCGACAGAAACAATCGGGAGAATGGACAGAAGGGCAAGCAGGCCAGAGCTCATAATACTATTCTTCTTATTGGTTGTTTCCCAAAAGCTTAGCAGAAACCGGAATCCGGTAACATAGTTGAATCCGGCTGATTTTACCAAATGGCCGAAAAGCCAGACAGGCGGCTGTTGTGGTGAAACCGTCTTCGAGAACCCAGGCCACGACTTTAGTCGGTTCCGGCAGCGGAAATCAAGGTTGAGGAACCCCTGATTTATGATGAAAACACGCTGGCTTCCACACGAGGTTACTGACAAGGCGCGCCGCCTCCGCCGGTACGCGTCGACCAGTCAAGGCGACGCAACGAAGGCAGGGGGCTCGTCTGCAGCCCCCTTCGGGCGGGGCCTGGCGGGTGCTGTTGCGTTGTTGTCGCGCTTAATAAGGATTACAGTCATTACCTGAGCAACAGCCTGGCCCCAGCGCCAGTCAGACTCCCGCAGAGCCTGCTCATAATTGATCAGAGGTTGCTTGAGTTGTGATCTGATCGGAACGTAGCAAGGGACAATATGGACAGTAACGGGCTTACGGGGTTTAATGCAGAAATTGAATCGAAAGGAGGAGCAACTCCATGGGGATTGCCACAATTGTAACGCTGGTGCTGCTGGCTGCTCTGGTTATTTATATCATCAATGTATTCAACAGGCTGGTCAGCCTGAAGAACCGCTATAAAAACGCTTTTGCTCAGATCGAAGTTCAGCTCAAGCGACGATATGATCTGATTCCCAATCTCGTGGAAACAGCCAAGGCTTACCTTGGTCATGAACGGGAAACCCTGGAAGCGGTTACCGCGGCAAGAAATGCTGCAATGGCGGGATTGCAGGCTGCAGCAGCAGATCCTGGCAATGCCGCAGCCATGCAGGAACTGGTGAGCAAGGAAGGAGCGCTGACGGGAGCGCTGGGTCGACTTAGCGTTGTCATGGAGGCCTATCCAGACCTGAAAGCGAATCAGAATATGATGCAACTCAGCGAAGAATTGACCAGCACGGAAAACAAGGTGGCGTTTTCAAGACAGGCATTCAATGATCAGGTCATGGCGTACAACACTTACAAGCAGAGTTTTCCGGCAGTTGTGGTTGCCGGTGCATTTGGTCACGCCGAAGATGCCAGTTTGCTCGAATTCGAAGACAGCGAGGCGATTCAGGAAGCCCCGAAAGTTTCCTTTTAGCGTTTCGCGCCAGTAAACCATGTCCCGATAAACAGCATCATTGCCTTGTATACAGGAGCCCGGCAATGTCTGTCGACATTGCCGGGCTCCTGCCCAATCAATGTCGGTCTGCAGTGTAAGGGTGTAGGGTAACTGTCATTCAGCTCCTGCCATCAACCAATCCAATGAACTTCTTTGAATCCCAGGACATAGCGAAACGCAATACGGGGCGGCTGATTTTTCTATTCGTCCTTGCCGTGATTTCCCTGATAGCGATTACCAATGTGCTCGTCCTGGCATTGTTCAGGTACTTTCCGACTGACAGCATGTCATACGCCAGGCCGCCCATGGCGTTTGACTGGCAGCAGGCACTGGTGGTCAGTGTAGCGGTCATCATCGTAATCCTGCTGGGGAGCTTGTACAAACTAGCAGCGCTGGCTGGGGGTGGTGCCCGGGTGGCGGAGATGCTTGATGGCAGACTGCTTTTACCTGAAACCGGAGATATGCAGGAGCGGCGTCTGCTCAATGTCGTGGAGGAGATGGCACTGGCATCAGGGACACCCGTTCCACCTGTCTATCTCCTGGAAGAATCCGGAATAAACGCTTTCGCAGCTGGCTATACTCCCGGTGATGCTGTCATAGGGATTACCCGGGGTGCGATAGAAACTCTCAACCGGGATGAACTGCAGGGCGTAATTGCGCATGAATTCAGCCATATTCTTCATGGTGATATGCGAATCAACATCCGTCTCATAGCTGTTCTTCACGGAATATTGATTCTGGGTATAGTCGGATATCACCTGATGCGCGGTGGGGCCTATAGTCGACGCTCGCGCGGATCAGGGGGTATCGTTGCCCTTGGTCTTGGCTTGATAGTAGTCGGTTATGTAGGTACTTTTTTCGGTAACCTGATCAAGGCTGCAGTCAGTCGTCAGCGGGAATTTCTTGCGGATGCGTCCGCTGTTCAATACACGCGTAATCCCCAGGGAATAGCTGGTGCGCTGATGCAAATAGCCACGCACAGCCAACGTTCCTACCTTGCCAATCCAAGCAGTATTGAAATCAGTCACGCTTTGTTTGAGGAAGCAGGATTCAGCAGACTACGAAGTCTATACGCTACCCATCCACCTCTGGAGGACCGAATCAGGGCGATTCTGCCTGACTGGGATAGTGAAATGGCACCTGCTCAAAACCGTCCAGAACCTGATAGTTCTCCGAAAAATACAGGCCTTGAAGACGCTGAGCAGGCAGACCGCCAATCTGCGAAACTACTGGCGCTGATTACCGGCGCAGCAATGATTGATCGGATCGGCCAGCCGGGTTCTGCCCAGCTTGTTAAGGCCCGTCAGTTGCTTGCCGAAATTCCCGATAAATTCCTTGTCGCAGCGCACCAGCCTTCGTCGGCGAGAGCAATTGTGTATTTGCTGGCCATCGCTGCGGACCCGGAGGTGCGCCGGCGACAACTGGAATTCGTTGATAAATCAGCAGATACAGGCGTGGCGGAAGAGTTGCAGCAGCTGCTCGAAAATGCTGGGTTGGTTAAGGTCGAGTTTCGGCTTGCATTACTTTCTATTGCCCTCAACAGCCTCCGTCAACTATCAGAATCCCAGTACCGACTATTTCGGACCAATCTTCAGCAACTAGTCAGGGCCGACAGCCGGCTCAGTCTGTTTGAATGGGCTCTGGTGAAAATTGTTGTCGGCTCCCTCGATCCCGTGTTCGACAAGCAAGGGCCTCGTCCGATAGGACGGAAAGAATTGAAGAACTGCACTGTGTCGCTTGAATCCCTGTTTAGCCTGCTTGCGTACGCTGATCTGGATAGTGAACTTGAACCGGCGGAAGCGTTCGCTCAGGCAAGAGACAAAATCGGTTATAGCGATTTGAAGATTCTTGAAAAATCTGCGCTTGATTTTACTCTGCTGGAAAACTCGCTGAAGGAACTTGCGGAAGTCAAGCCCTTGCAGAAGCCAGCATTACTGAAAGCCTGCGTCGCCTGTATAACCGCCGACAATAAAATCGCGCCGATAGAAGTGGAATTGTTAAGAGCCCTGGGCGCAGTTTTGCAGTGTCCGATCCCGCCGCTAGACGTTTGATGAAAATAAGGCCTTCGGACAGACCCTGAATGGACATGTCCATAAATCCAGGTAGCCGTACCTTGGTTGCAACTAGTCGTGTCGCAGGGCAGCTTGCGCCGCAGCCAGTCTGGCGATAGGCACGCGCGGCGGCGAACAGCTGACGTAATCCAGTCCCAGGGAATGGCAGAAATCTATGGAAGAAGGATCACCGGCATGTTCTCCACAAATTCCAAGTTTCAAAGTTGCCTTCACTTCCCTGCCATTGCTCGCCGCAAAGCGCATTAACTTACCTACTCCGCTTTGATCGATGCGGGCAAACGGATTCTGGTTGTAAATCTCTTTCTTCTGGTATTCGTCATAGAAAAGACCCATATCATCGCGGCTTAGACCTAGCGTTGTCTGGGTAAGATCATTGGTTCCAAAGCTGAAAAAGTCAGCGACTTCTGCTATTTCATCGGCAGTGATAGCGGCGCGAGGCACTTCAATCATGGTACCCACCTGGTAGGTTATCTTGACACCACGTTTATCCATGACCTCACGGGCGACCCGATGCACAATGTTTAATTGATCTTCCAGTTCTGCTTTGAAGCCAACCAGGGGTATCATGATTTCCGGAATGACCTTGATTTTCTTCTTACCCTTCATGACCTGGGCTGCAGCCTCAAAAATAGCTCGAGTCTGCATTTCGGTTATTTCAGGATGTAAGATTCCCAGACGGCAACCCCGGCATCCCAACATCGGGTTCTCTTCGTGTAAGGCCTTGATGCGTTCAATTACGAATTCCAGTGGAACGCCAAGCTTTTCGGCCAGCTGCCGGCGAACTACATCGTCATGGGGCAGGAACTCGTGCAAGGGAGGATCCAGCAATCGAATAGTAACCGGACGACCTTCCATGGCCTTGAACAGGCCTACGAAATCTTTCTTTTGAAAGGGCAATAATTTTTTCAATGCTGCCCGTCTTTCGACTTCGTCGACGGCAAGAATCATCTGTCGCATCAGATCAATGCGGTTACCTTCAAAAAACATATGCTCCGTTCGGCACAAGCCAATGCCTTCCGCACCGAAAGCCACGGCCTGCCTCGCCATTGATGGTGTATCGGCGTTGGTGCGGATTTTAAGTCGACGATGCTTGTCGGACCAGGCCATAACGGTTTGGAAAATCTCGTAAGTGTAGCTCTTTTCAGGTTTCATTCCCCCGTCAAGAACTCTCTTGACTTCGGAGTCAGCGCTTTCGATCATCCCCTTGTAAATGGCACCGGTTGTGCCGTCGATGGAAATATAATCACCCTCGTTGAGCACTATCTTACCGGCGGTAAGTGTCTTGCGCTCATAATTGATCTTAATGTCACCGGCTCCGCATACACAGACCTTGCCCAATTGCCTGGCCACAAGTGCCGCGTGGGAAGAAACTCCTCCCCTGGAAGTGAGAATGCCCTGGGAATGAAGCATACCTTTAAGGTCATCAGGGGAAGTCTCGGTTCGACACAAAACTACCTTGTTACCGCGCTTAATTTCTTGTTCAGCGGCGGTTGCGGTGAAGGCAATTCTGCCTGTTGCCGCACCTGGCCCGGCTGGTAGACCATGTGCTATCAATGAGGCAGCCTTTAACGCCTTGGCGTCGAAAACCGGAACCAGCAGGGAATCGATCGATTCAGCCGGTATTTTAAGAAGCGCTGTCTTCTGGCTCATTAATCGTTCACGTTGCATTTCAACAGCAATGCGAACGGCGGCAAGTCCGGTGCGTTTGCCGTTTCTGGTCTGCAGTATGAATAATCGTCCATCTTCAATGGTAAATTCGAAGTCCTGCATGTCCTTGAAATGTCTTTCAAGTTTCGTTCTAACTTTCTCCAGATCCCGGAAATTTTCTGGCAGTTCCTGTTCCATGTGTGAAATGGGGTGAGGTGTTCTCACGCCGGCGACTACGTCCTCGCCTTGGGCATTGACCAGGTACTCTCCATAAAAGGCTTTCTCGCCGTTTGCCGGATCTCGGGTAAATGCAACACCAGTAGCACTGCTTTCACCCAAGTTGCCAAATACCATGGCCTGTACATTTACTGCCGTGCCCCATTCGGCTGGAATATCGTACTGTTGGCGATAGATTGTTGCTCTCGGATTCTTCCATGACTTGAAAACGGCACCAATTGCGCCCCACAGTTGCTCCATGACATCCTGAGGGAAGGAGCGACCGGTTTTCTTGTTGATAAGGGTTTTGTAGCGTCTAACGAGGTCTTGAAGGTTCTCGGTCGTCAATGCGCTGTCCGATTCAACCCCCAGCCTCGCCTTCATTTTTTCGAGAACCACATGGAAGGGGTCTTCTTCTTCCTCGTTTTCAGGTTGAATTCCCAGCACAACATCACCGTACATCTGGATAAATCGTCGGTAGCAATCCCACGCGAAGCGGCTGTTCCCGGAAACTGCTGCCAAGCCTTCTACGGTATCATCATTCAAGCCGAGGTTAAGTATGGTATCCATCATCCCCGGCATTGAATCCCGGGCGCCAGATCTTACCGAGACTAGAAGCGGGTTTTCAGTTGCCCCAAACTTCTTGCCAAGCTGCTCCTCAATTTGACGAACAGCTTCTTCGACGTCTCGTTCCAGAGTTTTCGGGTACTTTTCGTTCTGTTTGTAAAAATAATTACAAACCTCGGTGCTTATGGTAAATCCGGGAGGGACAGGTAATCCGATTGAGGCCATTTCGGCAAGATTCGCTCCCTTTCCACCGAGTAATTCGCGCATACCTGAATTACCTTCGGTTTGCTTCCCAAAGGCATAGACGTATTTATTGGAAGACTTGCGCTGGTGGCTGCTTGCGGCGACTTTTGGATTAGTCTTTTTCATGGGAGTAGTGCGTCCTATGTTGCCGATTTACTTATAAATTCTACCCTGAATCCACGAAACAATAGGGGAGTACTGCCCGATTGCAGCGAGCACAGCGACGCTCCGACCTGTTGTCAGTGACTGACCCGGGTTTGGGGAAAAGGAGAATATAGTACCTTTGGAGCAAAATCCAGTATTCAAGCTCAAGCTGAAGAGTGGGGGCTTTTTATGGAGAATATGGTTTAGTTTGATTGACCCTACATTAATGGTCAGAGACAGCCTGAATGGTTGAATTGCTTAAACTCGGAAGAGAAGAAAAGGAGAATGAATTTGGCAAGCCCAAGATCCTTGCACCAGACCCAATGTTAGGGGTTAAGTTCAAGCGGCCATCCTTGTATCGATATTTTCCTGGCGCCACTGATCCAGAAACATGTTGGGTGTCAGCCCTTTAAGCGATCCATGCGGACGATAATCGTTGTATTCTTCACGCCAGTGGGTGGCAACCGTGGCTGCTTCTTACACTGAGTAAAACTCCCAACGATTCAGACAATCGTCCCGAAATATGGAATTGAAGCTTTCCCCATATCCGTTTTGCCAGGGGCTCCCGGGCTCGATGTAATGGGTCTTAACATTCTCATTGTTGAGCCAGTCCTGAAGCTCTTTGGCAATGAATTCGGGTCCGTTGTCGCTACGCAAATAATCTGGTCGTCCGTGGAGGGAGTGTTAGAAATTCTGTGTCAATTCTTTAACTTGCAGCATAATGCTGTATGGAGAATTGATTATGACAGAGAAATTCGATTTCGATAAAGCCTTAAAGGCAATTCAATCAGGACAGTCGGTTAGTGGTAAGGGCGGCGTTTTAGCCCCATTGATAAAGCAGCTCACTGAAGCGGCTTTGGAAGCGGAATTAGATAGCCACCTCGCTGACGATGTACTGCCAAACCGTAAGAATGGCAAAACAAATAAGACTCTAAAAACCAGCGAAGGCCGCATCGACCTTGATACTCCCCGTGATCGCGCCGGAACTTTCGAGCCTCAAATTGTCAAAAAGCATCAAACCAGCGTCAGTGATGAAATTGAGAGTAAGATCCTGTCGATGTATGGCCGCGGGCTAAGCTATTCTGACATCAGTGAGCATGTGGCTGAGATCTACGGCATATCGGTCTCCACAGCGGCTATCAGCGCGATTACCGATAAGATCATCGATACCGTCAAAGACTGGCAACAAAGGCCATTAGATTCCCATTATCCGTTTATCTGGCTAGATGCCATCCACTACAAAGTCCGTGCCCAGGGCCATTATGAAAGCCGTGCTGTTTATACGGTGCTGGGGCTCAATTTGGAAGGTAAGAAAGAAGTGCTGGGGCTGTATTTGTCCGAAAGCGAAGGCGCTAATTTCTGGCTTGGTGTGCTCAGTGATTTACAGAACCGCGGTGTAGAGGATGTCCTTATCGCCTCTGTTGATGGATTGAAGGGTTTCCCTGAGGCGATTCAGTCAATCTACCCAAAAACAGAGGTCCAGCTCTGCATTGTCCATCAAATCCGGAATTCACTGCGTTACGTTGGCTCCAAGCATCAAAAGGCGTTCCTGGTTGATCTCAAGCGCGTCTATCAAGCGCTAAATAAAGAGGCTGCTGAATCCGCCCTGGATGAGCTCGAGAAAATTTGGGGGGATCAATATCCAATCGTAATCAAGTCGTGGCGGGAAAAGTGGGAGCACTTGTCGGTCTATTTTCGCTACCCTGTAGCCATTCGAAAAGTGATATATACAACCAACTCAATTGAAGCGGTGCATCGCCAGTTTCGCAAACTGACGAAAACCAAGGGCGGCTTTCCAAATGACAATAGCCTACTCAAATTACTGTACCTGGGGATTCAGAATGCGAGCAAGAAGTGGACGATGCCAATTCAAAACTGGAACCTGACGCTGTCGCAGCTGGCTATATTTTTCGAAGGAAGGCTTGATGGTGCGCTGGATCTGTGATCAGATAAATGGGGCGTTTTTACTTTGACACAGAATATCGAACAGTCTCTCCGTGGATTGCGAACAGCAGTTCTAGCACCTGTTTCACGTCCTCGGATGTCATCGAGCGGGCGACCTCAATGGCCAGGCCCAGATGGGTATACTCATCCGTCACCGTCAGAAATTTCAGGCGCCTGCTGTCCAGGGTCGAGTTATTGTCAAATCTGGTGTTTGATCAGTTGAATCAAGCGGCGGCCTGATCGACTGTTGTCACCTCAACACCATCTTTGAATTTGATTCCGGTTACCACTTTCGCCAGGTAATCGAAACCCCTTAATCGTCTCCATTTCTTCTCGGCACATTGACCTAACTTGAACATCATGTGCAGCATACCGTCACGGGAAAGGCAGCCCTTGGAACGTTTGGTCCGGTGGCGGATCGTCCCGAAGGTCGATTCAATCGGATTACTGGTCCGTATGCTCTGCCAGTGCTGAGCTGGGAAATCATAGAAGGCCATCAGTTCCTCCCGGTCTTTCTGCAAGCAGACGGTGGCTTTCGGATACTTCGGCTCATACGTCTCGATGAACAGATCGAAGGCCTTTTCCGCCTCGGCCTTGGTTGGTGCCTGCCAGATGGCATGCAGTGCCTTTTTAGCTTTCGGCTGGACCGATTTCGGCAGGCAGTTCAACACATTCACCGTCTTGTGCATCCAGCAGCGTTGCTGACGGCTCGCCGGATACACTTCTTCCAGTGCCGCCCAAAAGCCCATGGCCCCATCGCCAATGGCCAGTTCCGGTATATTCATTCCGCGCGCCTTCAGCTTCAGCAGCACCTCACGCCAGCTCTGGGTGGATTCCCGCACTCCATCCTCAATCGCCAGAAAACGCTTCTGTCCACGCGCATTCACACCAATCACCACCAGGGCGCACAGCTTAGTCTGCTCCGCCCGCAGGCCGCTGTAGACACCGTCGGCCCACACATACACCCAGCGATCCTTCTCCAGACGGTCCTCGTTCCAGTGCTGGTACTCTTGCGCCCAGACCTGTTTCAGCCGCGACACTGTGCTGGCCGACAGACCCTCTGCATCCGCTCCCACCAAGACCTTCAGTGCATCGCCCATCTCGCCACTGGAAACCCCTTTCAAATACAACCAGGGCAGCGCCGCTTCCAACGATTTGGTCTTGCGCACATACGGTGGTACCAGGGCCGAGCGAAACGTCACCGGCTCACCGGTCTTGGCACGTACCTTGGGGATCTTGACCGTAACCGGACCCAGCCCTGTCTGTAGCTGGCGAGCCGGCAGATGGCCGTTACGCACCACGCCTGCTTTGCCGCCTTCCGTTCGCCGCTCGCTGTGTTCCGCCAGCAACTCCTGCAACTCTGACTCCACAGCCTGGTAAATCAACTGCCCGGCGCCTTTCCTCAGCAACTCGGTTAACGGATCATCAATCGTGTCTCGACTGGACAGCTTTACAACGTTATTCTTGCTCATAGGTGGTGTATCTCCATTGGTTGTTTTGGTGCTTCGCAACAACAAATCAACCAGATACGCCGCCTTTTTTCAACCTCACTCAAACACCAGATTCAGTTATAACTCTCCAGGGTCCGGTCCATGATGAAATCGTACGTCCAGACATGGTTCGGATAGGCCGCCTTCAACAACTCGCCGGTCGGTCCTGGGTATCGCTTTTTGTGCTGCTTTTTACGTACCTGCAGACCCTCCCGGGCACGGATCAGGCGTACTCGCTCGCGGCCAATACGGTAGCCGTCCAGCTTCATCCGGTCATACACCTTGCGGTACCCCCAGCGGGGCTGCTCCAGCGATAGCTCGATTACCCTCTGGTCCAGCTCGCTCGTATAGGACTTGTGCTCGTAGGCTCGCTTGGTGTTCCTGTGCATCGACAATACCTTGCACGCCCGGCGCTCACTGACTGTGTAGCGATCCTGCAGATAGCTCGCCGCGTGCTGTTTCTCAGCCAGTGTCACCATTTTTTTGCGTTGACATCCCGCAGCATACGGTTGTCCAGCGTTAGCTCCGCGACGACCTTCTTGAGCTCTTCATTCTCCTTCTGGAGCGCTTTCATTGCTTTGATATCAGACACTTCCATACCGGCGAACTGCTTGCGCCAGCGATAAAATGTCTGCTCGCTGACATTGTATTTACGGCATATGTCACGCACAGGTGTGCCGGACTCGGCTTCCTGCAAGACACGGACTATCTGCTCTTCAGTAAACCTCTTCTTCAATTGGGTTCCTCCTTTCTGAAAGAAACCCTAACATAAGCAATGGCTCAATTATCGCGGGGCTATCCAAATTAAGTAGCGTAATCCATTCACCGAAAAGTTTTCGAATTCAATGCTCTAGACCAATGCATTGCTTAAGGCCCCACAGTACCTCAGTACTATCCCTCACCCGGCGAACCGAAACGCCCGCTAGGAACATCTAAACAATGACTTATTCGATGGAAATATCCCGGTGTCGATAGCGTTCAATTATCGCTGACTCGAGGGTTTTCAAGTCCTACGGTGCTTGATCTGGTTTGTAGTACAGTCAGCCATGTACTGATTCTAGAGTGGACAATTTATTTGACGCAAAAGGGAAATAGGAAATGTACAGATCATATGTAAAATTATTTGACTGGTTCGGCTTGCTCTACATTAGCTTTTGCCAGTCTGTTATAAGACATTTTTTTTGCTTTCAGTCTCTGCCGATTTTCTCGATATCTATACTCTTTCCAATAACTGTGTAGGCCGAGAACAAGTTTCCATCGAGTAGTATAGCTAATATTTATTTCATCATGTGTTGATTGGTCAGAAGTTAGCGATGGCTTGCCCCTATAGATTTGAATAGGATTAGTTAGTTGATGAATATGATGAATGTTCTTGTTCCGAGCGTCCCGCATTAGTAACACGAATTTTTTCTTGCAGGTAAATATATCAATCAAGATGTGTTTCCACACAGCAAATTGTTGCTTAGCTGACTTTAGTGCCGGACTTATCCAAACACCATTGACCTCCATTACATCGTAGGTGTCGATTTTAAAAAACGGATTCGAAGCTTTGATCGAATCAGGAACAAATAATGCAGCACGGAAAGGAGGCGTTGTAATTATTAGATATCCACCTACTAATTTATCGCGTAGGAAAACTCCTACAACGCGATTATCTAATGCATAATGAGTTGGTAGTCGCACTCCAACAAGGTTGCAGAATCTGTCTAAAAAAAACTCTATTTCACTAACTTCTGAAATAGTGCGGAAAACCAACTTCTCCATTGTGTAGCCTTAGGAATGAACATGCCCACGTTGCTTTTATAAGTTTTGTATGCATGGCCTTGTTTTGATTTTAGAATTAGGTTCTCTTCAGTTCTGGCTGAATACCAATAAAAACCAGCTAGGGTTCCTAGTGTAATCGACAAAGAGTAAGAGGGGAATAGAAAAGTATTTGCTACCCAAGTTAGCGTGTAAGAAGTGTAGAATGGGTGCCTACAGAATCCAAAAGGGCCGTGTGTAATAATTTTTCGCACATTACCGCCCATAGCGAAACTCATAGACTTGCAAGTTAGCACGGCCCACCAGAATAAAAATAAAGAAGAGCTATAAGCTAAACTTGAGATAATTAGATTGACATTAATGTGAGGAGCTAATGTGGTCGAAATAAAAAAGTAGTATGTTGTCAAAATTTGAATTGCAACTACAGGGTCATAGAGGTAGCTTGATCTACGTGATTTTGTAGAATCTATTTGGAAAAAAAACATCCTAGCCCACAGGTAGCTTATAACTAGTAGTGTAAATATTGAAATAGGAAATAGTTCAGCGACTTCTGCCAAGATAAAACCCTAAAGATTCGCCGTTCTGCGCCGTTTTAAGCGGTTGTGCAAACGACCAAACTAATTTCTCAATAGAATAGGTGTAGTGAAGAAATTAGTTCATTTGTTTCAAAGAAGCTCGTATTTAAGTTTTCGGTAATATTACGTTCTTCAGGGAATATACTTGAAAAATAGTAAAGACAAGTATTTTGAATATTGCCAAGAACATAAGGACGAATTCAAAAACGAGCTGAGGGATGAGGCTACACGGGCGTTAATTGGCTGGCCTTGTCGCATAGCTGCTACACTGTTAGCAGTATCCTCACTAATCACATATTACCACCCTGCAAATCAAGAAAATTCTTTAATATTTTTTAGCCTATTCACCTATGCTATACCAATTCTGATAGTGCTAGTTTATCAGCCTCTTTCTTTTTTAGTTTCAACAGTCAACAAGCATAGCCCGATTGTATTAGACATACTGATCATTTCTAGTGTGGCAGGTTTTCTTGCCACACTGAGAATACTATTGGGAGATTTGAGTCTATCAGACAATATTCAGCCTGTGTATTTGGCATTACTTGGTCAGATTAATTTTGTTTTATTGCTGTCAACTGCCTTCTCGTACCATGTCCGATATTACGTTACTTTTTCTCGTAATATATTCATCACTTTATTTACTGCAGGATCTTTAGCGTTAGTTAATTTTGAATTTTTATTAGTGAATTGGATTCAACTAATGCAGGGAATTATGGCTGGTACGATATTCAGTTGGATCTTTTTTATTAGCATTCGAACCCGCTTCTATCTCAAATCGACGGATGCTGATATGCGGCAACACCTTTATGACCAATTATCAAAGCTCGTTTACCCACACCAACTTGAACGAATTAAGCTGGGAGATCAGCTTGAAAGTACGATGCCCCTTAAGGAAGGGAAAGCTATTGTTAATGTGTTTGATGTGCAAAAGTCCAGTGGGATACGTCACGAAAGAACACGGGAGTTCTTTATGGGCGTATTTCAGTCTTTTTTGCAGATCTGTATGCAGGGATACGAACACAATCCATTACGTTCAAGGGCCTTCCGACTGAAAGAAACAGGGGATGGTTTCATCAGTGCTGTTGGCTATCCGTTTCTGCCTACGGAGTCCAGGTCACTTGCCGACAGCGCGGTCGCAACGGCACTGGAAATGTTTGAGGCGTTCAATGAAGAAGTGAATAAATTTAACTATTCGAGGCCGATAAAGGGGGCAATAGGGTTGGCGTACAATTCGGTTCAAGGTACGTTTCAATCTGGAGGAATTCGGGCTTATGATTTATTTGGAGACGCGTTGATTCAGGCGGCAAGATACGAAGAGCTCAGAAAGCACAGTGTCTTGTCAAAGCTGATTGATGATCACGCGAAAGGATTAGGCCTTGAATACTACCATATCTTGATTGTGCAGGAGGTAATTTACAATTCATTGAGTGAGCCGTTTCGTGAACTTTTCGCAGAAGTCGACCTCTACGGAGATCACTTCACCGGGCAGAGCTTTCGCTCTTTGCATGACAACAACGCACGCTACGTTTATTTTCACGTCCTCGATTAAATCGTCAAAATTTCGTCGTTAAACGTCACTTTTTAAGAGACTTTTCGACTCTTTCAATCGTTTTTTGTAGTGATTCTTAAATGTGTCAGTCAACAGGCGTTAAGAGAGTTTCGCCTTTCTGCCATGCGAGAAGATTTTTTACTACGAGATTTCCCATCTCTCGCCTTGTTTCCATCGTGGCACTGCCTATGTGAGGCAGTAGTACTACGTTTTCCATTAAGATCAATTCCTTTCTTACGTTTGGCTCAGTCCGATAAACATCCAGGCCGGCAGCAGCAATCAATCCTGATGTCAGTGCCTTGATAAGATGATCTTCGTTTACACTGGTTCCTCTACCGACATTCAAGAACGTTCCTTCAGGGCCAAGTGCTTCAAAAATTTCAAGATCTACCGCTGCGTCGGTCACAGGTCCCCCGGGTAACATGCACAGTAATATGTCTGAGTTTTCCGCCAGTTCCTTTATACTTGGATAATATGTGTAATGCAGGTTTTTCTGATTTCGATTGTGATATGCGACATTCAATTTAAATGTTTCGGCTCGGCGCGCTATGTCTTCACCTATACTTCCCAGACCGAGAATTCCCAGCGTCTGCCCAGCCAGGTCCCGGCCCAGTGGAAATGGACCAGCTGGCCAGGAGCCGGCTCGCACAAACTGATCGGCGTTGATAAGGTTTCTCTGAGTGGCAAGAATGAGAGCGATGGCTATATCGGCGACGGCATCATTCAGGACCCCAGGTGTGTTAGTTACTTTGACATGTCTTGACCGGGTAGTCTCCAGGTCAATGCCGTCAATGCCCACGCCAAAACATGAAATAATTTCCAGTTCGGGTAATCTATATATCAAAGGATTCGTTTGCCAGGAAGCGGAAGCTACAGCCTTACAGGACTCTTTAAGACTTTCTATCAGTTCCTGCTGCTCGTCTTGGGACCTGGTCCAAAGTTTATAAGTACGGAATTCTTCATCAAGTTTTTCTATGGTACCTGCGTGAAACTCGTTGGCTATGAGTAATTGTGTTTTTTTCGCGCTCTGGGTCATCTAAATCTGCCTGGGAATCCTGAATTCTGGAGGAAATCGTAGAATTTCTGAACGTTGTTTTGCCAATCCAGTCGAAAGCTATCAAAATCCCTAAGCAATATCCATGGCTGGTTGCATGGGACATTCAATTTTCGTAGATTGATAGTTAAATTCCCGCTGTCAAATGCACTTGCCCCAATATTAGTTTTGTCTTATCTATCCAATTTCAGGCGGCCACTTTTATGAATAGTCAACTAAGGGATTTGCCCTCCATTGACAGGTTATTGCGTAGCAGTGAGCTTTCGAATGCTGTTGGCAATTATGGTCACGAAGTAGTGAGACAGGCTGCCAGGGCGATCCTTTCAGCGTATCGTTCACAAATTCAGGGTGGACTGCTGCTGAAGGGTTCGGACCTGACGTCAAAAGCCTTTTTCAGTGAGCTTTGCCTGGAAATCGAGAACGAAGTGGCGGCGCAATCCCGACCCCTGCTGAGGCCAGTGTTCAATCTTACCGGTACCGTAATCCACACCAACCTTGGCCGGGCTGTATTACCTGAGCAGGCTGTCAATGCTATTGTCGAAGTGTCGGGGAGTGCAGTCAATCTTGAATATGACCTGAAAGCTGGTAAACGAGGGGACCGTGAGGAGGAAGTGGAGGCGCATATATGTTCTCTTACCGGGGCTGAGGCAGCCACGGTAGTCAATAACAATGCTGCTGCTGTGGTATTGGTTCTCACGGCACTTTCTGTAGGCCGGAATGTATTGATATCCAGGGGAGAACTCGTTGAAATCGGAGGCGCTTTCAGAATACCGGAGGTAATGGGCAGTGCTGGATGTCAGCTCAAAGAAGTGGGTGCTACCAACCGAACACGTTTAGCAGATTTCACACAAGCTGTTGATGATGAAACCGGGCTCATCATGAAAGTGCATACCAGCAACTATGAAATCGTTGGATTTACCGAGATCGTCCCTGAACGCGATCTTGCCCGGCTGGCGTCCAGCAAAAACTTGCCGTTTGTAGTGGATCTGGGCAGTGGGACTCTGGTCGATCTATCAAAATACGGGCTTCCCAAAGAACCTACAGTTGGTGAAGTATTGGCTAACGGCGCAGATCTCGTTACGTTTTCAGGAGATAAGCTTCTGGGCGGCCCACAAGCAGGAATCATTGCCGGGAAACGTAATTTTATAGATAAACTTAAGCGACATCCTCTGAAGCGTGCGTTACGCGTGGACAAGCTAACTTGTGCTGCTCTTGGAGCAGTACTTCGGCTCTACAGAAACCCATCCCGCCTGGCTGAAGAGTTACCAATATTATGCGATCTGACGCGCTCTCAATCCGAGATTCAAAGGATAGCCGAAAGGGTTTTGCCCGCAGTTTCTCAGTTTCTGGCTGGCAAGGCCGAAGTGAGTATTTCTGCTTGTAAAAGTCAGATTGGCAGTGGTGCCATGCCCGTTGATCTATTGGATAGTCTGGCAATTAGAATTGTCCCGATTACTACTGATCAATCTGATCGCAGATTGATGGAAATTGCAACAGATTTCAGATCATTGACCGTGCCAGTTGTCGGCAGGATTCACGATGGATCACTTTATTTTGATCTACGCTGTCTGCGAGACACAGAAAAATTTTGCCGCCAGCTTGGGGCAGAACCATAATATTGAAATGCCGTAAAACTATGATCAAGGGCCAAATACTACTTTGATCGGCTTCAGCTAAATACTTTTATAAGTTGGTTGCTTCGATTTTGAGTTTTCTTGTTTCCCAGGTTAAATATTGGATTTTTCATTGAGCGATTCCATATCGGGCTTTCCGACACCGAACCGGAAACAGAGCAGGGATGCCAACGATGCGCAGAACATCAGAATCAGCAGAGGATATGCAGTCTCGTTAAAAATAACCGCCACCAGTTGTGCCGCCGCTGCGGAAAGCCCCATCTGAAGGAATCCTGTGAGCCCTGATGCACTTCCTGCCTGTCTTGGAAATTCGTTGATCGCTCCTGCCTGTGCATTTGGCAAAGTCATTCCATTGCCGAATACCGCCACTGCGATGGGAAAAAACAGAAATATCGGGTGATGAAAGCCGTAGGCCTGGAAAAGCAGGGTAACGGTTATACCGGCTAATGAAATTTTGGAGCCAGTATCAATCAACTGGTATATGCTCAGGCGTCCACCAAAACGACGTGAAAGATAATTACCGGCCATAAACCCCGCAGGAATCATCACGAAATAGTAGCCATACTCGGTGGCGGGCCTCCCCAGAACCGTGACCATGATTTCCGGCGCTGCCGATATAAAGCTAAAAAATACCACTGAGACGAAGGCGACGCTAAACCCATAGCCCCGGAATACCCTGGATTGCAACAGCAGTTGGAAGGTACGCAACATACCGCCAATGCCTTCGAAGGGGGCCGGTTCCACCAAGGTTTCCGGCAAATGCAAGTGCATGATGACGAGTATCAAAGCGCTGAATAGCGCGATAACCACGAACACCGACCGCCAGCCAAATAAAACCATCAACTCTCCACCAAGTGCCGGAGAGAGCATGGGGATGACTACCATTACCATTACCAAAGTTGAAATTATTTTAGCTGATTCCTGAGGTCCGTAGACATCCCTTACAATAGCTCTTGCTACCACCAGGCCAACTGCACCTCCGAACGCCTGAATGATTCTGCCCAGTATGAGCAGTTCAACCGTTGGGGCAGCCAGACAGAAAAGAGAGCCCATGAACGTGATTATCGTGCCGGCAATCAAGGTGGGTTTGCGACCGAAACGATCCGAAATCGGTCCGTAGAAAAGTGTTGCAATGGCGATGGACAGCATCGATAAACTCAGGGTCAACTGGGCAGTTCCAGGGGAAATAATAAAGTCTTCCCGGATAACGGGCAGGGCTGGTAACAGAATCTGCATCGAGGCAGGGCCTAGCGCTGAAGCACCGGACAAAAGTGCGACAATCCACAGGGACAATCGAGGAACAGTGGACGACATAAAAAATCTCTTGCTGGAATCGCGAATGATTCTATCAGCACGGAACAGGCAGCGTCAGCGTAGTTAACTAGCGACCTGTGAACGTTTCCAGGCTTGTTGCAGAATTGGAGCTGGTCCCGGACTGCATTATTACACTAGATCCCCGCAGGAGGGCCATTTGCGCTGAAGTAATTGCATGATCTTGATCAAACAACTCGCGATGCAATCCGCGAACAAGTTCCCTGGCACTGTCTTTGGCGGAAGGAGCCGGGGAAGCAGCCTGGGAATGGCAGGAGAAACGATTGCCGTCCATATCGTACAGACAGGACGTTAATGTGTCCTCACGCAGTGTAATTTCAAGCGGTAGGCCGTCTTCGGCTTGCCTGAATCTGGGAGAGCGACTGATAAAATCAATTGCCTGTCGACTGGTTTGACTACCGTCACCGCGGATATTAACCGGCAAGGATTCACCCAGTCGGCGGAGAATTCCGGCATCAAGAGCCAACGTCCGCTGGTACTCATCAAGAGCCACATCTTTTAATCCCATGTTCCAGGCGGCAATAGCTATTCTGGCATGAAGCCGAGCCCGAAGCAGGACTTCCTGCTGAGGGAGAATGTCGATAGCCTGCTGCGCCAGTCTGATGACTTCCTCGTGACGTTTTTCAAGTGCAGCGATTTCCGCAGCGTAGCTGAAGTAGTACCCATCATTAAGTAGAAACGCGCCGTTTAGCCGTGCTTCCTCCAGGAGTTCAGCCATGACGCCGGTTCCCATCAGTCGCACGATGTGAGGTTCAATCCATTCTGGAATGTGCACATCGAGAGGGGCATAAGGACGTAGCCGATTCAACAGGACCTCCTTGTCTGCAAAAAGTGATGCTGCCCTTCGTGCGGCCAGCCAGGCATCAAGTCGCTGACGATTGGCAAGTGTATTGAGGCGGAGCCGTTCGAAAAAATCCAGCGTGGCTGCGTATTCCAGTTGTTTCTGGTACCAGGATTCATTGGCAAGCATATGAAGTAGTGCCGCAATGGCATCTTTTTGGGCATCATCCGCGCTGAAAGACCCATTGCGGTCCGGTTCTGCCAGTGCCGTCGCTGTCAGGCGAGCAGCTTCCTCGCCCTGTCCTGCGAGGATCAGAAAGCTGGCACTGACCATAAGATGTTCGGCCCGATTCATTACCGTGACAACTGGCACTTGGTTTTCTCGCCATAACAACATTCGATCGAAGGCATCTTGAGCTTCATCAAATCTACCCTGGCTCATGGTGATATAGAGCTTGTAAATCCACGGATCTGCTACGCTATCAGGATTGAGCACTCCGGTAGCACGGTCCAGGTAATTCTCCGCCTCTTCCATTTTTAACAGGCTCAATGAAACCTCAGAGGCATTGGTGAGGTAAACTGTATCACCGTCGTTCTCGGAGCTGGCAATATTCTCGTCCTCGTCAATTGCTCGATCACAGGCAACAATGTCTCCCCGGGGCTGCAAGCTGGCCAGTTCTACGGCGCATAGTGTATTCCAGGCGCGCGAGCGTTCTCTTTCATTGTCACTGGTCTGCAAGACTTTGTTAGCACTGGCACGGGCTGCATCAAAGTCGCGCATTTTTATCAGTGGCCATCCGCGAAGTGATTCCACGTCTTGACCATAGATCTCCTCGATCTTGTCCAGGTAGGTCAGGGCATTTTCCTGATCCCCCATTATCTGGTGGATAAAGGAGAGCTGTGAAAGCGTCAGGTAGTGCCACTGGATATTGCCGGAAGCAAGAGCGCGGCCAAGCGAGGCATAATTGGTCAGCTCCTCGGCTCGATTGAGGTGATACAGGGCCCTGGGCAGATTTGCTTCCACCGAGTACAGCACTTCAGCAAGAGCGAATTGTGCTGCAGGATTTTCGGGTTCTGCACGGACCCAGTCTTCGCTGAGTTCCCTGGCCCTGACGTTTTCCTGTAATCCCAGCGCATCACAAATCGCCAGGGCGCGGGGATCGGTAATATCCCGCATGCCGAAACAAAGGGGAAGCTCCGCTGGCGGAATGTTCATGGCTTCCAACTGGCTGTCGATGTCCGTTCCCTGGCTGTTACTTTCGCGAGAATCCTGGTTCTGGGCGAAAACAACCATGGCGTTGAGAGATAATGCCAGCCCGAGAATCAGCCAGAAGGTCCTGGATATGTTCCTGGCAGGGGAGACCCAGAACGGGGCGTACTGAGTTGATTGAATCTTGTCGGATACACCTGGACCTTTCGGTTGTGTGGTTATCATGAGAGCGTAGTTAGAGTTATGTGCTGGCTAGGGTTCATTTCAGCGTACTGCGAGCGAGGGTCTCCATCGGTTCATGCATGCAATCTTTCAATACCCTGTCAAAATCCGCTACGCCGGGCGCCAGTTCGATACGGTGTTGGAGGATAAAAGGAGCGAGATGTTCAATATCGTCAGCGCTGACGTAGTGCCGACCATGCATTGCTGCTCTAACCTGCAGCGCGGGAAGCATCAACACGAGGCTGCGTGTTGAATTTCCCTGTAGCACGCGATCGTCCTCTCTCAAGTTGATGGAGAGATCAACCAATGCTGACTTGATAGCAGGGCTGATGACGACGGACCGATCGATAGTAACTCTGGCAGCAAGTACTTCATCCCGGCTGACTGTGGAAGCCTTTAACTTATCATCGCGTCGACTTTGCCAGGTATCGAGAACTTCCAGTTCAGCCTCACGATTAATGTGGCGCATTGATATTTTGAACAGGAACCGGTCCAGTTGAGGCGTGGGCAGCGGGTAAGTGCCAACAAGATCGAGGGGGTTTTGTGTGGCGATGACGAAAAACAGATCGTCCAGGGGGTAGGTGACATTGTCGACAGTCACCTGTTTTTCGCCCATTGCCTCCAGCATTGCAGATTGTACCTTTGGTGAGGTGCGGTTAATTTCATCAGCCAGCACAACATGAGCGAAAATCGGGCCGTGCCGAAAATGAAAGTCGTTACTGTTGGCGTCGAATATCGGGACACCGGTAACATCGGATGGCAGGAGATCCGGCGTAAACTGAATTCGTCTGAAAGGAACAATGCCCTCTGCTTCGATATTGTCCCTTTCGGGAAGTTCACTGGCATCAGTATCCTCTACTGGGGATACAATGGCTTCTCCAAGCGCTTTTGCCAGAGTGGTTTTTCCGGAACCCGGGAAATCCTCCAATAAGATATGTCCGTCTGAAACCAGCGCAATAATACACAATTCAATGACGTCGTCCCGGCCGAGTATCTGCTGTTGCACGGCTTGCTGCAAGCGGCGCAATACGTTCGCGGCGTCGGCAAGTTCCGCCGTAACGTTTATTGATTCTCCATTGCTGTTATGCAGTGCAAACTCCGATTGTGCAGTCTTACCACCGCCAATTTCGCTGGAATCCGATTCCAGGTTGTCAGTGGCTGATTCGGATGTCATGACATTCTCCAGATTGCGGACCACGTAAGTGGCAGCATGTAGTTAGGCTAGCGGGAAGCCAGCCAGGAGTAAGGGTTGATCAGGCCAAGAACCTGTTTCCAGCGAGGAACTTTGGTGTGCAATTGCGCAACAACATTGTCACTGGCCGAGTGCCAGTCGAAGTCTTCCAGTGAGGAAGAGCCGGAAGCCTTGCCCAGGGCCACCGCCAGGTGATGCTGAGTTGCCGTTTCGAATGTCGGTGCGAGGCTGCTGACCCTTTCGGCGAATGATTCCCGGCTTTCGCCACGCCTGCGGACCAGTCCCACCGATGACAACTGGTCCAGAATGGCCCGGTATGCAAGCCGGTACAGATCGTTGCTGCTGGATCTCCGTGGTATCCACTGACGGTAAAACTTGACGACATATCCCCATCCCAGGACTGCCAGGATCAGTGCGACCAGCGAATTCAAGACAACCTGCCAGGGAAGCCCCCGGTCCTGACCGGATCCGAGGTAGTCATTAAATGAAGCTTCATTGCGTAACATGTCACCAAGCAGTTGTTGCAGATTGTTCTGTGGGTCGGTGGTCATATCCACCAGGGTTTGTTGTGGCGCAGGATCCAGAATGACCCAGCCGTAATCTTCAAAATAGATTTCCGGCCAGGCGTGCCCGTGAATCGCCTGAACAAGCAGAGCAGACCCCCCGGCCCGGTTGCTGGCCGGCACGGAATAGCCAATGCCCACGCGGGCAGGAATCCCCAGGCTTCGGTACATGTAAGTGGCAGCAAATGCAAAGTGCATGCAGTATCCGGTCAAGTCACCAAACAGAAAAGAAGCAGCGGGGTCCTCTTCGTAGGCATGTGCATTCTTCAGGCTGTATATACCGTTTTCATCCAGATACGATTTAATTGTGTAGGCTTTGGCAAAAGGGTCATTCGCATACTCGGGACGCAGGTTGCCAATGAGCTGGTTGGCCAATTCCTGATAGCGTGGATCATCGGGTAATTCCAGGTACTCTGCCCACACGTCGCTCGACCAGTCATCAGAACCCACTGCTTGACCTATAAGGCTGTCGTAATCGAACTCCGGAGCCAGCGACTCTACATCGTATGTGCGCTTGAAGCGCAGGTTATTCGGGTTGGCCGTTGCCGTGTATATTGCCGGGGTCTCCAGTCCGAACGGTCGACGATGCGGAGTCAGCATACCTACACTGGTGCGAACAGTCTTTCGGGACAAATCGCTGACCAGGCCTTCCTCGACTTCGATGGAGGTGTTGGTAAAATTTTCCACCAGGTCCTGATCCATGTCCTGCCGGCTGGTAACATCCAGAAGACTGCCGTTCCATTGTGAATAGGCGGTTTCTCGAAAGTAGTAAGACCCATTGACCGGATCGTAGTCATCTCTGAACAGAACGATGGCAACAGGAGCCTGCAGATTGTCGGGATTGTTTTCACCATCACGAAATGGGTTGTCATCCTGGGAAGCGCCCCCGGAAGATTCTGCCCCGGTCAATCCCAGGTCGTCGGTATAGCTAGGCGTGGGCAGACCAAAAAACTGAACATAGGCAAGCAGCGAAAAACAGAGTAATCCCAGAACGCCGAAATGCCACGGAAGCCGTCGGTGATTGTTCTCCATCATTAATAATGCCGCAAGGCATAGCACTGCGCCGCACCCCATGGCCATGAAAATGGCCGCGGGGTCTATCCCCCGCATAAGCGCAAAATCTCCGATAAAATACGGCCGGTGAATCATGCCGTTACGATGGGCAGACAGTGTGATCGTAAATGCCGTGGCGACAAACAGGATTTCCACAACGGCTCCCCAGCTGAAGCGCATTGCCAGTGTACGCAATGCCGCCGTAAGGGCCAGGCTGATCATAAACCACTTTATTGCCTCGCCCGTGTGGTAGCTGACCAGGGGAGAAAGAAGGGTGGCAATTATGGCGCTGCCGGTGATAGTACGGCTGACCAGCAGCCCCGAAATCAGAGCCAGGCTGCACACAAGCAGAATCACGCCAGTCCGGTAATGATTGAGAGGCGGGCGTTGCAGTCGGTAATCGGCTAGAAAACAGGCCAGTAGACAGCCACTGAAGGCGGCAATCGAGCCACTGACGCTGGTAAGTGACAGGCTCACAACCCAGTACCCGGTCGCAATAATGAGGGCCCGCAGGCTGGTAGGCAGAAAAATCCGCCCCGGGTGACGCGTATCTTGGCTCAGCGTGTAGTTCTTCATCGTCACCTGTTACTCGGAACCTGAATTGTGCTTGAGGAACCTCTGGAAATTTCCATAACTGCTCAGGGGTTCCATAATGAGAGTTTTGTCGAGAATGTATGCCATAACCTATAGTTTTCGCATCGTTTGATCGAAGCTTAAGCCCGTTGTTCGATCTACCAGTAGCGTCGATTCTACGGACTGGCTGAGTTCGGTCAATAAGCTTCCCAGTTCCTTTTTGCCAGATACCCTTCTGTCAGGGTTAAAGTGAGGGACCCGGGATGCCTGGTCCGGCTCCTTGAATATTAATCTACGCCAGAATTTCTCATCTGCCGGGTCATTTAGCCCGTCTGTTGCCAGAACCAGTGTAAATTGTCCCCCGAACCTGCCAATAGTGTGTCTGAGCCGGCTGACCCAGGGGCCCGTCACTGCCGCAGCAAAGACTACGCAATGACAGCCCGCCTGGCTTCCATGATACTGGAGAAAGGTGTCAAGACCATAGCCGTAGGGTTCATCCAGCGCTCTTGAACCGGCAATGGCGAGCATTGCCGACTCGACATCGGTACTGATTGAATCAGTACCATCAGCTCCGAATGCCCAGTCGTCGCCCAGGGCTCCGGAGTCGATTGCAACGCGAGCAACAGCCGCGGCGGCTTCGTCATCCGGGCCAGAAATCAGGTAGGCAATGGTGCGATTGCTTTGGAACACGCTTTTTTCAGCCAGGCGGACGTTCAGCTGACGATTCCGGGCATAGGCCTTCCACATGATATTGCGGACCGAATCGCCAGGTGCATAGGGCCTGATTTCCATGCGATCGCCTTCAGGGTTGCCAGAAGGACTGGGAATGCCATCCTCCGAGGTCAATGATCGCAATATTGGTAGAGTTTTGATGGTATTGCTGCGTGGCAATGCAACCACTTCCAACTGCTGCTTCTGTCGCCAGGAGTAGCGACAGAATCCCAACACGTCGCTTACGGTAAACAAGCGCACCAGGTGCATCGACCGGCACCGCTTTTCAGGAATGATTTCTTCAATCAACCGGTTTCCCTCGGCCGAATAGCGTATTCGGGTCCGCAGATAGTCTGGATATACAACTTCCCAGGAAAGTTTTATCAGGGGGAAAATTCCCAGGTCTTTCAGCTCGAAACCGGTTTCATTGGGATAACCGGCTTCAAGTCTGATCGGGCCGTCACTGAATTGCTGCGAATTGATCCGGGTACGAATTTTCAGTTGTTGCATCAGGCCACCAAAAATGACACAGAACAGGCTGAACAACAGGATAGCGATGGCACATATGGCCAGTGCGAAGACCACCAGGTCCATGGCGCCGTAGCCGAATACCTGCAGTGCCAGAAGCAACAGGGCAAGAGCGATCACACCCTGCAGGGTAAGAGGGAAGTGCTCTCGCAGTCTTTGCAACAGTGCCAGAGCCGGATCCAGGCGCTGTAAACTTATTCTGGGCTGTGGTTGAACATCAATGGCGGGCATGATTCAGAGGATTACCGTCAGGGAAGTCTCAGGCAGGCAATGCAGTCCCGGTTAAACCAGACACGCAAAACCACGATATTCTTACATGTTGTCCTGTGCTGCACAATTAGCAGGGCGGTTTTACCCCATGCTGCATCACAGAATTACCATTGGGTACAACAATCAGCTCCCGAATTGCCATACTTGCCGGATGGCTGCTGCAACCGGTGTCCTGGAAGTCAGGTATCGAAGGGGGTTCCGGGCCTGATCGGCGGCACGGAATCCTGCCGGGCGAGGATTTCCAGTGTCTCACCGGAAAGTCGCTGACCGATCCAGTCGCTCAGGGATTTGGCACCAAGACTCTGGTAAAAATCCATCGCCGGTCGATTCCAGTCCAGAACCGACCACTCCAGTCTGGCGCAGCCGCGCATGACTGCTTCTCGGGCTACCCGGCAGATAAGTGCCTTGCCAAGGCCCTGGCCGCGGAACTCCGGCTGCACAAACAAGTCCTCCAGATAGATACCCGGGCGGCCGGTAAAGGTTGAAAAAGTAGTGAAAAAAATTGCGTAACCCGCCGGATCACCCCGAATTTCCCCAATGATTGCCTCAGCAACAGCCGTATCGCCGAATAAATTCTGTTGCAACAGTTCCTTGGTTGCCGACACTTCGGACGTCAGTTTTTCGTAATCCGCCAGTTGATTGATCAATTCGATTATCAGTTTGCAATCGTCGAGTACGGCAGGCCGGACATTGATGTCCGGGTTTTCGCTGGTGGTTGTCATGGGCCTGGCCTGTCAAACCGGGTGGGGATTGAATGCATGAATTTTATCCTTTGATTACGTCGTTGTTGGAGCATGTCCGGGACAATTGCCACAATGACGGGTGGGGATACGACGTAAACTTTATGGTAAGTTATCTCCAGCATGGAAAATACCCGGCAGTTACGGCCGGCGGTCCAGCAGGCACCTGTGTGTCCTGGTCAATGGCACGAATTCGGCGGTGGGTGATCAGTAAGCCTGCCGTGGGCAACTACAGCAATGGCCGGTTAATCAGAAGAAATTCCACCTACCAATATCCCTGATGAGGGGTTCTCTCATGACTCTCGCTACTATTACCAACTTATTGATTTTTACAGCTATTTTAAGCTTTCTGTTCCAGTTGGGGCGCAATGACACGGCACTTTCCCGTCGTGTGCTGATCGGACTGATTGCCGGGGCTCTTTTTGGCCTTTTCCTGCAAGTTGCCTATGGCGGCAATGCGCCGATCATGGACGCGACGCTGGAATGGACCAACGTGGTGGCCAATGGCTATGTAAACCTGCTGCGCATGATAATCATGCCCCTTATTTTGATCACCATGATTGCTGCCGTTTTACGAGTGGAAGAGATCAGATCGCTTGGCAAGATTGGTGGTTCAGTGGTGGGCCTGCTGATTGTAACGACCATGATTGCGGCATTGGTGGGGATAGCCATGGCCTTGTTGTTCGGCCTTGATGCGGGGGAATTGATTGCCGGGGAGACCGAGCGAGCAAGGGCCGAGGTGCTGTCGGCAAGGCAGGGCAGCGTGGCCGATTTGAGTATCGCAGAGTTATTGGTGAGCTTTATCCCGACCAATATATTTGCTGACCTTACCGGGGCGCGGTCCATCTCGATAATCAGCGTGGTGATTTTCGGCCTGATTTTCGGCATTGCCGCGCTGCTTGTTTGTGAGGAAAGCCCCAAACACGGTGATCGCATTCAGGGCTTCGTCGATACGACCCAAACCGTTGTGATGCGGCTGGTAAAGCTGGTGATGGCGCTGACTCCCTATGGGGTTGCCGGTCTGATGGCCCGGGTTATCGCCACCTCCGATGGCCAGGCTATTGTGAATTTGATTGGCTTTGTAATCGCCTCTTACCTCGCGATAGCCATCATGTTCGCCGTTCATACGCTGTTTATCATCCTGCTGGGCGTAAATCCGCGCCGGTATTTTCAGAAAGTCTGGCCAGTCCTCACTTTTGCATTTGTGACGCGAAGCTCTGCCGCCACTATCCCCTTGACGATCAGAGCCCAGATTGAAGAGCTCAAGGTTCCGGCGCCGATAGCCAACATTGCCGCTTCCTTTGGTGCCACAATCGGACAGAACGGCTGTGCCGGGATTTATCCAGCCATGCTGGCAGTCATGGTGGCGCCGACCATGGGTGTGCCGATTGACCTGAATTTCATCGTCAGCCTGGTACTGATAATCGCCATCGGGTCGTTCGGAATTGCCGGTGTCGGAGGCGGAGCAACGAACGCTGCCCTGGTCGTGCTTCCCGCCATGGGGTTTCCGGTAACCATTGCCGCATTATTGATCTCTATCGAGCCGTTGATTGACATGGCGCGGACAGCATTGAACGTCAATGGCGCCATTACCAGCGGGATGATCACGTCCCGACTGGTCAAGGATATCGATGCCCGGGTGGAAGGCGAGCTGCCGGAAACATCCTGACATTCAATTAACCTGATCAATGGAATTTAACACCCGGAGAGGGGGAGGCAGGTATGAATTTGCTCACGGCGCTGATCAATCGGACAAAAATGCCTGGCCACCACATTTCTGTGGTCAGGGCGGGATTCAGTGTACTTGTCCTGGCGCTGGCAGGTTGTGGTGAGTCACAACCTCCGGCTCCCGAATTGAGTTTTGAAGAGCAGTTGCAACAGCAACTCATAGAAGCGGAAACCGGTGACGTGATTGAAATACCCGCAGGTATACACCAACTGACCCGCAGTCTTTCGGTCACGGTTTCAGGTGTCACAATACGCGGTTCAGGGATGAATCAGTCGGTGCTGTCGTTCAGTAACCAGTTGCAGGGAGCCGAAGGATTACTGGTCAGTGCCGATGATTTCGTAATCGAAGACCTGGCTATCGAGGACACTATTGGTGATGCCCTCAAGATTAACGGGAGCAACAATATCACGATCCGACGGGTGAGGACCGAATGGACCGGCGGTCCAGCGGAATCCAACGGAGCCTATGGCATTTACCCGGTACAGAGCAGCAATGTGTTAATCGATGGAGCGGTCGCCATCGGCGCTTCCGACGCTGGAATATACGTCGGCCAGTCACAAAACATCATTGTGCGGAATTCCCGGGCTGAGCAGAATGTGGCCGGGATCGAAATCGAAAATTCAACATTTGCCGACGTGCATGACAATGTTGCCACCGGTAATACCGGCGGCATACTGGTCTTCGACCTGCCAGATCTTCCCGTACAGGGAGGAAGAAACACACGGGTATTCAATAATCGGATAATAAGCAACAACACCTCCAATTTTGCCCCGCAAGGCAATATAGTCAGTACTGTACCGGCGGGAACGGGCCTGATGATTCTGGCGAATGACAATATTGAAGTTTTCGGCAACGAACTTGCGGACAACAACAGCGCAAATGTAATGATTGTCAGCTATCACATAACCGGGCTACCCGTTGAAGATCCACAATATGACCCTTACCCGGAGCAGATTTTCCTGCACGACAACAGTTTCAGTGGTGGAGGCGGGCAACCGGATTCGGAGCCATTGCAGATGCTGCATGCCACCATCGGTGGACCAATACCGGATGTCGTCTGGGACGGGACGATAATCGCGGGCAGGCAGGCTGACGATATTCTCTGCCTGCAGGACAACATTGACATGGAGTTTGTCAATCTTGATGCGACTAATGGGTTCGCTGCGCCATCCTTTGATCCGGGTACGCATCTTTGTACCATGCCGAATCTGCCCGCCATCCTTTTGTCTGCGGAGACCCGGTAGAAGCATTGTTCATGAAGCGTAACTTACTGTTTTTGCTGCTGTCTCTGGCGGGATTGCTTCAGGGGTGCGGCAGGTCGGTGCCCGAGTACCACCCGGCTGAGACTCCACAGAGGCTGTCGGCGTGGAACCTGATGACCCTTGCCGGTAACGCCGTTGCTCTGAACGATAGTGTCCTGCTGTTCAGGCCCCGGAACACCCTTTTCTCGGATTATGCTCACAAGATGCGGTTCATATGGATTCCCGAGGGCCTGCAGATCAAGGTCGCCGGGGATAAATTGGAATACCCGGTGGGCACAATTCTTGGCAAGACCTTCTACTATCCGGTCAATGAACAGGGTGACCCTGTGCGACGACGGGATTCGGGCAATCTGTCCCGGCTGTCCAATCGTGAGTATCACCTGATCGAGACCCGACTCCTGGTGCGTCGGCAGGCAGGCTGGGAAGCCTTTCCCTATGTTTGGAACGAGGAACAGACAGAGGCATTTCTGCGCGTGGCAGGAAGCAGCATGCCGGTTACTCTCGCAGAGGCGAACGGCAGCCGGACGTTTACCTATTTCGTTCCCAATGAAAATCAGTGTTCAGGTTGCCACACGCGGGTGCACCCTGATGGCGGATTGGAACCACTGGGAGCCATCGCACATCAGCTGAACTACCGGCTGGACACATCAGGCGAGGAGCCGCAAACCGTGCTGGCCAGAATGCAAGCCAGAGGCTGGCTGGCGGCACCGCCGGAACTATCGGCCGTCCCATCCTGGGATGATGACAATTTCACTCTTACTGAACGTGCCAGGGCATATCTGGACATCAACTGCGGTCACTGCCACAACCCTGACGGTGCGGCGGACACGTCGGCGCTGCTATTGGATGGCTTCGACAGGACGTATCGGCAAATGGGCATGTGCAAACCACCGGTTGCGGCCGGTGGAGGTGCGGGGGATCGACTCTTCGGCATTGTTCCGGGATCGCCGGAGCAATCCATCATGGTGTACCGCATGCAATCGATTGCTCCGGATGAGATGATGCCGGAGTTGGGACGTACGCTGGTGCACGAGGAGGGTGTTGCCCTGATCAGCGAGTGGATTGCCTCGCTGGACGGAAGTTGCCGTTAACCAGCTCCCAGGGCCTTTCGATGGCAAGCGCAATTCCCTGACCACCGCCAATACAAAGGGTCGCGAGACCTTTATGTGCATCGCGTTTGATCATCTCATGCAGCAGCGTGACCAGTACGCGGCAGCCTGAAGCGCCAATCGGGTGACCCAGTGCGATTGCGCCACCATTGACATTCACCCGGTCCGTATCCCATCCAAGTTCATTGTTGACGGCAATGGCCTGGGCAGCAAATGCTTCATTGGCCTCAATCAGTTCCAGTTCACCTGGTTGCCAATCGATCTTTTCCAGGCAGCGTCGCGTGGCGACTACTGGACCGATACCCATAATCCGGGGATCCACGCCGACGCTTGCCGCGGCTTTGATGCGTGCCAGGGGCTGTATGCCCAGCTTTTCTGCAATTGCAGAGGAGCCCAGAACGACGACCGCGGCACCATCATTGATTCCCGAAGCATTCCCGGCAGTCACCGTGCCATCGTCCTTGAAAACCGGTTTGAGCCTGCCCAGGCTTTCGGTGGTGGTTTCCGGTCGTGGACCTTCGTCAACTCGAAATACAACGTCGTCACCCCGTCGTTGCGGGATCCTCACCGGGAAAATCTCTGCGTCAAATTTTCGATTGGTCTGGGCAGCGGCTGCTTTCTGTTGCGAAGCCGCAGCGAACCCATCCTGCGCCTGTCGGCTGATGCTGTACTTTTCGGCCAGGTTTTCTGCCGTGATACCCATGTGATAATTATTAAACGCATCCCACAGTCCATCAATCAGCATGGTATCCAGTGCCTGCCAGTGGCCCATTTTCTTGCCGTTCCGGGAATTGGGTAACAGGTGGCCTGCCTGACTCATGCTCTCCATGCCCCCGGCAATGACCAGAGACGCCTCTCCGAGGCGAATGGCATTGGCCCCCAGTTGAACGGCTTTTAGTCCTGAGCCACAAACCTTATTGACGGTCAGCGCGGGCACTGTCTGGGCCAGGCCGGAATGGATACCTACCTGTCGCGCAGGATTCTGGCCACAACCTGCAGTTAATACCTGGCCAAGAACAATTTCATCAACGGAGTCCGCAGGGATTTCAAAATGGTCCATCACCTGCACGACTAACTGCGTTGCTATCTCGGTGGCGCTCAGGCTGGCCAGAGCGCCGTTGAACGCACCGATGGCAGTTCGTCCTGCAGCAAGAATTTCGACATCATCCATCATTTAATGGCTCTATTGGCGATCAGATCATCGACTACGGCCGGGTCGGCGAGTGTCGACGTATCGCCCAGGTTTTCCAGTTCATTGGCGGCGATCTTACGCAGAATGCGTCGCATAATTTTACCTGATCGGGTTTTCGGCAGACCCGGGGCGAATTGAATGTGTTCCGGCTTGGCGAATGCGCCGATTTCACTTGCCACGTATTTGACCAGTTCTTCGTGTAGCTCGTCCGAATCCTTGACACCTGCCATCGGTGTCACGTAGGCGTAAATACCCTGACCCTTTATATCGTGAGGAAAGCCGACAACGGCAGCTTCCGCAACTTTCGGATGCAACACCAGAGCGCTTTCAATTTCGGCGGTACCAAGACGGTGTCCGGAAACGTTGATTACATCGTCTACCCGGCCGGTTACCCAGTAGTACCCATCTTCATCCCGAAGAGCGCTGTCACCGGTAAAATAATAGCCCTTGTAGGCGGTAAAATAGGTGTCAATACATCGCTGATGGTCGCCGAAGACAGAGCGTATCTGGCTGGGCCAGCTTTGACAAAGTACCAGGTTGCCCTGGGCTTCGCCTTCCAGTTCCTTACCGTCTGCATCCAGCAACGCGGGGCGCACACCAAAAAAAGGCAGGGTTGCTGAGCCAGGCTTCAAAGCGGTCACTCCCGGAAGAGGGGTGATCATGATAGCGCCGGTTTCTGTCTGCCACCAGGTATCAACAATGGGACAGGATTCATTGCCAACAACATGGTAGTACCATTCCCAGGCTTCAGGGTTAATAGGTTCTCCCACGGATCCCAGCAGCCGGAGTGAGCTGCGTGAGGTCCGGGTAACGGGTTCGTCACCAGCAGCCATCAATGCGCGAATGGCAGTAGGTGCGGTATAAAAAATATTGACTTGATGCTTGTCAATGATTTCCCAGAATCGCGAGACATCCGGGTACGTTGGAACACCCTCGAACATCAGTGTTATGGCGCCATTGGCAAGCGGTCCGTAAACAATATAGGAATGACCGGTTACCCACCCGACATCGGCGGTGCACCAGTAGATGTCCCCGTCGTGATAGTCAAACACATACTTGTGCGTAATCGCTGCACCCAGCAGGTAGCCGGCAGTGGTGTGCAATACGCCCTTGGGTTTTCCAGTGGATCCGGAGGTATAGAGGATGAAAAGTGGATCCTCCGCATCCATGATTTCAGGAGGACAATCCGCATCTGCGTGTTCCATGGCATTGTTGTAGCAGACGTCACGATTTTCGTGCCAGGGAACATCGGCATTGGTTCGCCGGACTACAAAAACACTGTGTACATCCGGGCAGCTCTCCAGTGCGGCATCGACATTCTCCTTGAGTGGAATAATGCGTCCTCCACGAACACCTTGATCTGCGGTGATCACGGTTCGGCAATCGGAATCTAGGATACGATCCTTCAATGACTCGGGAGAGAAGCCACCGAATACTATCGAATGAATTGCGCCAATCCGCGCGCAGGCCAGCATTGCATAGGCAGCCTCTGGAATCATCGGCATGTAAATACAAACGCGATCGCCCTTTTTGACGCCCCTGGCTTTCATCGCATTGGCGAATTTGCAGACGTGGCGGTGCAGATCGTTGTAGGTGATCGTCTGGTCCTGATCCGGTTCATCGCCTTCCCAGATGATCGCGGTCTGCCTGCCGCGTTTTTCCAGATGACGATCCACGCAGTTGTAGCACACATTGAGCTTGCCGCCGGTGAACCAGCTGATGTCGGCCTTGGCAAAATTGCCTGAGTACACTTCTTTCCAGGGTTCATGCCAGTAAAGAAACTTCCCTGCCTGTTCAGCCCAGAACTCGTCCGGGCTGTCAATGGAGCGCTGATACATGTCCTGGTATTCAGATTGAGACAGCAGGCTTCTTGATACGGCCGTTTCATTGACCGGATAAATTCTATGTTCAGACATGGTAGTTTTCCTTGAGAGCAACAATAGCGGATTGCTTTAGGTTGGGATTTTACTAAGACCAGGCAAAAGCGACCAGTGGCCCCGATGTCAACTTATTACAGTGAACCTGATGTTGTCTATGAGTCGTGTTTTACCGAGGCGAGCCGCGGCGAGCACAGCAAGGAACGAATCTGTCGGTGCTGCCGGAAGCAGAGAATCACCATTGTTGATGGTGAAATATTCCGGATTCAGGCCGTGATCGGTAAGCTCCTGCAGGGCAGCGGATTCAAGTTTTTGATATTCCCGTTCACCTGATTGTATTCTGTCGCGGGTTGCCTGCAGAGTCTGGTAGAGGACGGGTGCTATCCGGCGCTCGGCTTCGGTCAGGTAGCTGTTCCGTGAACTCAGGGCCAGCCCGTCAGCTTCGCGCACCGTCTCTACACCGCGGATATCCACCTGTACGAACAGGTCGGAAACCATTTTCTGGATCAGGAGATACTGCTGGTAATCCTTGAGGCCGAAGTAAGCCTGATCCGGTTGGCAGAGGTTGAACAGTTTGCTGACAACAGTGGTGACCCCATCGAAATGTCCGGGTCGACTGGCGCCGCAATGGCGGGAAGCCAGATCGGGTACGGTGACGATGGTTTGGTTTTCCAGTCCCTGGGGGTAAACTTCACTGATGTCAGGCTGGAAAAGTCCATCACAATCGATACCCGCAAGGCGGGATATATCCTGTTTCAGGGTGCGGGGATAGGCTTCGAGATCTTCACGCGGCCCGAATTGCAGGGGATTGACGAAGATGCTGCAAAGCACCCAGTCGGCATGCTTTCCGGCTTCCTCAATCAAGCGTAGATGACCATCATGCAGATTGCCCATTGTCGGCACCAGGGCGACCTTTGCGCCGCGGGCTTTCTGCCGAGCGACTTCCTGCCGGAGTTTATCGATGGATTGGAAGACTTGCATGGTGTGGTCCGTCAACCTGGTTATTCAAACCAATGTTGACGATCAGGAAATGTGCCAGATTTAACTGCCTGGACATAAGCTTCGATGGCGCCAGGGATTCCGTTCGAAGAATCCGGCAGAAAATTCTTGACGAATTTTGGTGTTATCGGCGAAATACCCAGCACATCATGCAGCACCATGATCTGGCCGGTTGTGTCAGGACCCGCACCGATACCGATAACAGGAATATCGAGTCTGTCGGTAATGGCGCCGGCCAGTGCCCGTGGCACGCATTCCAGAAGCAGTACACTGGCTCCGGCATCTTCCAGTACCCGAGCCTCATCGATAATCAACTGTGCCTGACCGGTATCCCTGCCTTGAACGTGATAGCCACCAATACGGTTGATTGACTGGGGAGTAAGTCCCATGTGCGCACATACCGGGATGCCCCGCTCAGCGAGGAGCCTGGTGGTATTGGCTATCCATGCGCCACCCTCAAGTTTGACCATGTGAGCACCGGCCCGCATCAGTGCCGCGGCGTTTTCCAGCGTCTGTGCCTCTGAGGCATAGCTCATAAACGGCAGGTCCGCCATCAGCAGAGCCCCGCGATTGCCTCTTTTTACACATCCGGTATGGTAGATCATGTCCTCCATGGTAACTGGCAAGGTGCTGTCATGACCCTGTAACACCATACCCAGTGAATCGCCGATCAGGATAACTTCCACGCCGGCGTCACTGAGGATGCCGGCGAACAGCGCATCGTATGCCGTCATGCACGCGAATTTCTGATCCTTGTTGCGCAAGTCGATGAGGGTTTTCAGGGTTGTGGGCTTGACGGGGCCATGTTGACTCAAGGACGCGTCCTCTTCTTGTCAAAACTGAGTTGTGCCAATGTGCGCCACTCAGAGCAGGGTGGGTCTTGGGTTGTAATAATGGACACCTGTGGGCAGTTCCTTTATGTAATCTACCAGCAGGTTATAGTCACTGTCACTGCTGACCAGATCAATCTGTGCACTGTTCACAATCAACAGCGAGCCACTGTCATAATAATGGAAAAATTCCGTATAAGCTTCATTAAGGCGTTCCAGGTAACTCCGCTCGATATACTGCTCTGATGGTATCCCGCGTCGCTGTATACGTTCCAGCAGAATTTCAGTAGGCGCCTGCAGGTAAATGACCAGGTCGGGTATTGGCGCGTCCAGCGTCAGGTGGCGGTAGACATTCTCGTATATCTGGAATTCGTCAGTATCCAGGGTCTGGCTGGCGAACAGTCGATCTTTTTCGATAACGAAATCAGCGACAAGGGCTGGTCGAAAAAGGTCATCCTGGCGCAGTTCCTGTAGCTGCTGGGCTCTCTGGAACAGGAAAAACAACTGGGTGGCCAGGGCGTGTTGACGTCGATTTTGATAAAACCGGTCGAGAAAAGGATTTTCATCACTTTTTTCCAGCAGTACCTCGTAGTCGAACGTCATTGCCAGGCGCTTGCAAAGGCTGGTCTTGCCCACGCCTATGGGACCTTCAACGGCTATATAACGAGGAGCGCCGCTGGCCGGTTTGCCCTGGAGGGTCACGACCCGGGTTCCCGTCGCTTCCTGCGGGGACGCCGGTTTTTCCGTCGTTGACCGCCCAACGCATTGACCATGGATTCCTGTTGTGTTGAATCCGCCTGTTGATATTCGGTCCACCAGTCGCCCAGGTTATTCAGGTCTTCACCGGATTCCTCGCGTAACAACAGAAAATCGTAAGCTGCCCGAAACCTGGGATGCTGAAATGCGCTTAGCACGCTGCGACGGTTGCGACGTTGCAGTCGTACCTGCAGTTCCCAGATTTCCCGAATGGCGATGGTGAAGCGTTTCGGGATTGCTGTGAACGCCAACTGATCTGTAATTACCTTGTTGGACAGGTGTTGAAGTTCCTGGATTCCAGGTTGTTGGTTGGAGAGGCTGTGCCCCAGTTCCCGCCGCAGTACCGGCCACAGCAGTGCGGCAAACAGAAAGGCCGGTGTCACTGATTTATCGGCTGCAATCCGCCGATCCGTGTTTCTTAGTGCCAGCTTTACCAGCCCGTTTTCGGGGACGTCGGCCTGGGCGATACATTCCAGAGTTGTCGGAAACAGGTACTGACCAATCCTGAATTCCTGCAACAACGCGAACGTTTTTTCACCGTAACCACTGCTGAGCAGCTTCAAGGTCTCGTCAAAGAGTCGGGCTGGTGCAATGGACTCAAGCAGTTCTGCCAGGGTGTCGATGGGTGCCCTGGTCTCTGGCGCTATGTCAAAGTTGAGCTTGGCGGAAAATCGCACCGCCCGCAGCATCCTCACGGGATCTTCCTTATAGCGGGTGACCGGGTCTCCGATGATACGGATCAATCGATTTTTCAGGTCGTCAAGCCCGGAACTGAAATCAAGGATAACAAAGTTCCTGATAGTGTAATAAAGGGCATTGACGGTGAAATCCCGGCGTAGCGCATCTTCATTGATGTCCCCATAAACATTGTCCCGAAGGATCATGCCTGCGCTGGAGTGTGCTGAGTCAAGATTTTTCAGTGCCTTGCGACCCTTGTCGCGACTGATCTGTTCAGGCTGGTGGTGCGCTCTGAACGTCGTCACCTCAATGATCTCGCGACCAAAGCGGATATGAACAATTTTGAACCGCCGACCAATAATCCTGGCATTACGAAAAAGCGCGCGGAGTTGTTCAGGTGTCGCACTGGTGGCAATATCAAAGTCCTTGGGAATACCGCCCATAAGCAGATCCCGGACACTGCCGCCCACAAGAAAAGCCTGGAAGCCCTCGGCATCCAGCTTGTATAGAACCTTCAAGGCACTGGGAGAAATGTTCTTTCGAGAAATGCAGTGCTGATCTCTGGCCACCACTGTGACATTGTCAGCATCAAGGTCAATCAGCAGGGGGTCGTCGGAGAGTAAGTGTCTCGAAGATGCGGACGCATCCGCCTGGTTTGCTCTGCCGTCGTCACGTTTGTTTCTCGAATGTGTTTTTTCGGATCGTGATTTGAATAACTTGCGTAGCATCCTGGACCTAATCTGCTAAAACCCGGATATGGTGATCAGTGCGTCTCACCTCGCTGTACTGCTGTCGTGATCGGCAGGGAGGGCATAATACAACGAACTGCTTAAAAATAGCAGCGTCGTCAGCAGGCACCGCAACCGATGCAGTAATTATTGAGAAGTGCGGGAAATACCGAGGGGGTGTCAGACACCCCCCAAGGAAGGTAACGTCGTATTATTATTGTTGTTAAATTATTTTTATTGTTGTTATGCGGGGACCGATATTCGGTTCTACCCAAGCGTTAAAGACGGTATTTCTAGAGAAGTAACAAGGTGATTACCTCTATATTGCTAAAAACCCGAACCTTGTTTTTGTTAAAGCACACTAAATCCCGGCTATAAACCAGGCAATGCCATTTTTATTCTTATTTCAGGATTATTATTATTTTTTATTATTAATATCAGCAATGTATAAAGCAGTATCTATGCCAATAAAACATTTGCCATATAAATCAGTCACATAAATGTGAGCGAGCTAACAGTAAACGTGTCAATTGCATCAAAGTGTTACCAATTGTTTCGGAAAATATGTGTAGAAAGGTAGCAGTAACACTATTTCCCTGGAGAAATCTGTGGCCAAAAGCGCCTGGGAAACGAAAACCGGGATGGCCCAGATGACAAATTCCAGGCCATAACAGGCCGGGAAGTGGGGAGGTTTAACTGGCCTGCTTTTTCTTTCTCGGCAGTCCGAATCGCTGCCTTCTCTCCCAGAGACACTTTCGACTGATCCCCAGTTTCTTGGCAAGCTGGGTTTCCGTCATGGAATCCTGATGCTCCAGGACAAACCTCTGAAAGTAATCTTCCAGTGACAGCTCCTCGGTAGCGTCCCCGGGTTCTGTCGGTGACGCAACATTGGCGGTGGATTCGGTTTTTTTGGGTATGCCGGTGTATTCTGTGTCTATAGCCAGCAGGTCTATACTGATTTCATCCGATTCCGCGAGTACCACTGCTCTCTCGATGGCGTTTTCCAACTCCCTGACATTTCCTGGCCAGGCGTATACCTGAATAGCCTCTTTGGCTTCCGGGCTCAGTTGCAGGCGACGGGTCTTCAGCCTGGTGCAGGTTCTTTGCAGAATGATTTCGGCCAGTTTCTGAATATCGTCGCCACGTTCACGCAAGGGTGGGATCAGCAGGGTCATAACGTTGATCCTGTAATACAGGTCCTCTCGAAATTCCCCTTCGTTGACCAGCTGTTTCAGGTCGCGGTGAGTTGCGGCAACCAGCCGGACATCGACTTTCCTGGATTGTACAGAGCCTACTTTTCGAATCTCGTTTTCCTGAAGTACTCGAAGCAGCCGAGCCTGGGCCTCCAGCGGCAATTCGCCGATTTCATCGAGAAATAGAGTACCGCCGTCTGCTGCTTCGACCAGTCCTGTACGGGTCGATGTGGCTCCGGTGAAAGCCCCTTTCTCGTGACCGAACAATTCAGATTCGATAAGGTTTTCCGGGATTGCTGCACAATTTACCGAAATCATTTCCGCGTGCTGGCGACTGCTGAGGGTGTTGATGGCCTGGGCAACCAGTTCTTTCCCGGTACCTGATTCGCCGTTGATAAGCACAGTCGAATCGGTCATTGCAACCTTGCGGATTCGCCTGAACAGTTCCTGCATTGGGGCACAATTACCAATCATGCCGGGCACTACCGGCTCTGCCGAACTCGAATTCGAAGCAGAACCGTTGGACGCTTGCTTACGAAGTTCGCGAGGCTTGCCTTCCCGAATAATCCGGGAAACAGTCTCGATAATTTCGCTGTGCTCAAACGGTTTGGCGATATAGTCCACGGCCCCCATTTTCATGGAGTCGACGGCCGAGCGCAGACTGGAGTAGCTGGTCATGATGAGGACAGGCGTAGTGGTTGCCTTGATAAGATCGGTGCCAGGCGCACCGGGTAGACGAAGATCGCTGATAATGACGTCGAATTCGTCCATATCGTACCGATCGACAGAATCTTTTACCGATTCGGCTTCGGCAACCTTGTAGTCGTGACGCTCCAGCAGGCGCCGCAGGGCTGACCTGATTACCGGCTCGTCTTCGACTACAAGAATCTGATTAACAGTTGCCATACTGATAGTCTGTTGAGTTTCCCCGGCTGACTTAGGATTAATTTTCACTATTACCCACGGCTTCGTCGGTTTCTGCCGCCTGCAGGCTGTTATGATTATTATGGGCAGGAAGAGTCAGTACAACTCGAGTCCCTTTGCCGGTGTTGCGGTGGGCCGGACTTATTATATCAATATTGCCGGCCAAATCTTCTACAATGCTGTAAACCAGGGACAGACCAAGGCCGGTCCCTTCTCCGGGCTCTTTTGTCGTAAAGAACGGGTCGAAAATCCGGTCCCGCACGGCAGGCGCTATGCCTATTCCCTCGTCTTCAATGACTATTTGCACGTTGCCTCCCTCGCTGACGCAGGCGATATGTATCGTGCTGTCCGGCTGGCTGGCATCACGGCTGTTGTTGATCAGGTTCAGAAGAACCTGCAGTATGCGTTGAAAATTGCCCCGAATAGTGATGTCGGCGTCACAGGACACTTCATAGTGCATGGATTTTCCTTTTTTATCCAATGAAATCAGCGTGATAGCTTCATCGATGCAGTCGCGCACACTAATCGTGTCAGGTTCGGCACTCACGGCGGGCTTGCCTGCGTGAGCAAAGTTGACCAGCGACTGAACAATTTTCGAAGTGCGTTCAGTCAATTCAACTATCTGCTTGGCCATCTGGCGCAGTTCTGCGTCCTGGTATTCATCCCGTATATTTTGTGCCAGACAGGCTATGCCGGTAATGGGATTGCCGATTTCGTGGGCCACGCCTGCCGCCAGCCGACCGATGGAAGCAAGTCTTTCGCTGTGAGTAAGGCTGGCTTCCAACACTTCCGTTTCGGTGATGTCCTCCAGAAGGATAAGAATTCCGCCCTCGGCCAGGTCTGATCTGGCTGCATTTCCTATCACGCTCTTGTGCAGGTTAACGGTTCTTTTCTTGTCACCGAGGTCAAAGCTCTGTTTGTACAGATGCGCGTAGTCACTTGCCATCAAGTTATGTAGCAGCGAGAGCCAGGGCTCCTGCAGATCGGTAATCCGGCTTCCCTGGACCTGGTCTGCCGACACCGAGGTCATCTTTTCCAGAGCGCGATTCCAAGTGGTGATTCGCTCTTCTGCATCGATGGTGCATACGCCCAGGGGCAAGTCTAATAGTAATTGTCTCTGGTGCCGGCGTAACGCATCCACTTCGGCCGAAACCATTGCCAGTTTATCCTTGTCCAGTTCCCGGGCAGGAGATTTCCTGGTGCCCGGCAGGCTTGCATCGCGATGACGGGAGACCCGGATGATGGCCATGGTGATCAGCAGGCCCAGAATAAATAGCTCGGGAATCGCGTTATCCGGTACACCGGGCATAAAGGACAATGCCAGCACCAGGAGTGCGACAACCGCTATCGAGATCAACAGGGGACGGGGTATGAACACGCAGTTACCTTATACAAAGGGCCTACTACAGAATGCTATCCTGCCGCATAGTAGCTAACTTGGGTACAGCCTGTATATCCCAGTGCTCAATGGCCCAGTCCAGTTGATCTTCAACCTCAAAGTAGCGATTTTTGTCAGGTGGCTGTTGACCAAGGCACTGCAGGGAGGCGTGCAGTATCGATTGACGTCCTGCACTGTTGACCGGTTCCGCAAAGTGTTGCTTACTTAACTTTTGCCCTGAATTATTGACAATAATCGGAACGTGGGCATAGTGTGGAACGGGCAGGCCAAGACTGTTCTGCAGATAAATCTGACGCGCTGTCGAGTCGATAAGGTCGAACCCCCTGACGACGTGCGTGATATTTTGAAATGCGTCATCGACGACAACCGCCAGTTGATAGGCAAACAGGCCATCTTTTCGCTTGATGATGAAATCGCCGGTTTCCTCCCGCAGGTTGTGACGCTGTAAACCCTGGATCTGGTCAACAAACGCTATCTGCAGTTGTTCCACTTTCACCCGTATTGCGCAGCCACTGGCCGCCAGGTCAGTCCGTTCGCGACAGGTGCCATCGTACACGCCACCCATAGCCCTGACGTCCTGTCGTGAGCAATCGCAAAAAAAGCAAAGTGCCTGGGACTCCAGGCAGGACAATGCTTCCTGGTAAGCGTTGCATCGACTGCTCTGATACAGCACCGGTCTGTCAGATTCCATGCCGAAATCGTTGAGCTGGCCGAGGATGATATCGGCGGCGCCCGGGGGTTCCCGCTGGGGGTCCAGATCTTCCATGCGGATCAGCCAGGTGCCGTCGTTAGACCTGGCGTCCACAAAACTGGCAATGGCGGCCACCAGTGAGCCGAAATGGAGGGGGCCGGAAGGGGATGGCGCAAAGCGGCCAGTATAGCGGTTATTGGCAAGAGAGGATGATGACTCGGCCATGGCAACCTTCTACTGACAGGTTCGCCGCAGATTTCGACCCGTGACCTGCACGGAGACTTGTTCTTCAGCTGTGGAAAATCCGCAATTCAGCCGTGCTGGCCAGCTATTTCGCCATGCCGCCCCGAGCAATGCCCATCAGGTACGCAGCTGACGTTCCTTGATCTCGTCAAGTGTCTTGCAATCAATACACTTGTCGGCGGTGGGACGAGCCTCCAGGCGCCTGATGCCGATTTCGATACCACAGGATTCGCAATAGCCATAATCGTCCTGGGCAATTGCCTCGATTGTGTTATCGATTTTCTTAATCAGCTTCCTTTCCCGATCCCGAGTACGCAATTCCAGGCTGAATTCTTCCTCCTGGGTAGCCCGGTCTGCGGGGTCAGGATAATTGGCTGCCTCGTCCTGAAGGTGATGTACGGTGCGATCTACTTCCTGCATCAACTGATTGCGCCAGTTCAGCAGGATCTGTTTAAAGTGTTCCCGCTGCTTTTCGTTCATGTAGGTCTCGCCCCGCTTGGGCTTATACGGAACGAAGTTCTTCAGTACTGGAGGTGCTTCAGTAGCTTGAGCCTTGGACATAATTCACAATGCCTCGTTAACCACAGAGTTCCATGATTGCCGGAAGGGTTTCACTGTAATACCCGGGGCCGGTTAAATCACTCATTATACTGTGATCGCCTGTCAGGTGTCGTATTCCTGAAATCAGGTGATTTTTAGAAAGCTGCGTAAGCTACCAGATTCTTGAGCTGGATTCCATAAAAATATTCGGATCCGGGAATTTCTGGAGACATGCATAAAATAACAACAATATCAGTCAGATAGGATTGCGAGTCCGCGACTGGTAGACTTGGCCGTCCTGGTGGCGGAACACCAGCCGGGACATGCTGAATCGAGGCCCCGGCGCCGCAGTTCGCGATAAACTAAAGGAAATCCAACCTGGCTGTTGGCGATGGTAAGTTAAGGTGAAATTGGCAAGCAGGACAGAATTTATCAATTCATTTCGAGTGATGAAAGTCTTGCAGCGGGCGCGAGAACTGGAACTTTCAGGCAGAAAAATTGTACACATGGAAGTGGGTGAACCGGATTTCCCGACCGCAGAACCAATAGTGGAGGCTGCTCATCAGGCCTTGGCCAGGGGGTTTACCAGCTATTCCAATGCGGCTGGTATTACGCCTCTTCGCGAAGCGATTGCCGGTCACTATTCGGCTTTGCACGGGGTTGATATAGAGGCAAGCCGGGTATTCATTACGCCGGGTGCCAGTGGTGGCCTCAATCTCTTGTCCAACCTCCTGGTAAATCCGGGTGACGGTATATTGTTGTCAGACCCGGCCTATCCCTGTAATCGAAATTTTATCCGCCTCGCCGGCGGAGTGCCACAACTGGTCCCCGTAGATGAACACTGTGGCTACCAGCCCACCGTTGCGCAACTGGAAGACCGGCAGGATGACAGCAGTTCCGGACTCTGGCTGGCTTCGCCCGCAAACCCCAGTGGTACGGTAATACACCGGGAACGGCTGCAAGAACTTGTGTCCTGGGCTGCACAGAAGCGATTACATGTTGTGGCGGATGAAATATATCAGGGCCTGCATTTTGTCGAGGATATGCCAAGCCTTCTTGAGCTTACCACCGGGGGGTTCGTGGTTAACAGTTTTTCCAAGTATTATGGAATGACAGGTTGGCGAATTGGCTGGATAGTTGTGCCACAAGGGTATGAACAGATAGTCGATACGCTGTCACAGAACCTGTTCATAGCTGCTTCAACCATTGCGCAACATGCCGCCATGGCAGCATTTACGCCAGCTTCGTTTGAATTTTTTGAAGCCAGAAAGCTGGCTTTCAGAGAGCGTCGGGATTTTCTCAGCAAGGCGCTGGTGGATATCGGGTTTTCAATTCCCCACGTCACTGAAGGTGCGTTCTACCTTTATGCGGGGATAGATCGCTTTGCCGATAATTGTGAAGAATTTTGCCAGGATTTGCTCGAACACCATGGTGTGGCAATAACGCCGGGTACTGATTTTGGCGATCACCGGTCCCGGCAGAACGTAAGGTTTGCGTTTACCACCAGTCTGCAGGACCTGGAACTCGGTGTCGACAGGTTGCGCAAGGCGCTGGCGGCAGCTTGATTCATGGAATTCGATCCACGGTTGAAGGAAGGTTTGCTAATCAAGCGATACAAGCGCTTTCTGGCCGATATTGAAACAGTAGATGGCCGGCAGTTGACTATCCATTGTCCCAATACGGGTTCCATGCAAGGTTGCAAGGACCCGGGAAGCAGAGTGTGGTACTCCACCTCCAACAACACTTCGAGGAAGTACCCTGATACCTGGGAGATGGTTGAAACCAGTGACGGCGAACTGGTGGGCATCAATACCGGACGGGCCAATGCACTCGTTGCCGAAGCCTGGCATGCCGGCATTCTCGCGCATCTGAATGCCTACTCCGAACTGCGCAGGGAAGTGCCTCTGGGCGAGGAGAACAGCCGTATCGATTTTCTTCTCAGTGATCCCGGGAAGGGAAACCTTCCGGATTGTTACGTAGAAGTTAAAAATGTCAGTCTGGGTAGGGGTGACGGACTGGGCGTTTTTCCCGACGCGGTGACTGTCAGGGGACAACGACACCTGCGAGAACTGATAGCTGTCAGGAGTCAGGGCAAACGCGCAGTGTTGTTATTCTGTGTCCAGCATACTGGCGTAAAGCGGGTAGCGCCTGCAGACGACATCGACCCGGACTACGGTCGCCTGTTGCGCAAGGCTGCTGAGGCAGGGGTCGAACTGCTTGCCTTCCAGGCAATCCTCTCGCCACGGTCCATAAGCCTGTCCTGTCAATTGCCGGTTCAGCTGGATCAGGAGTCCCTAGGCAGTTCGAATCCCCAGGTGTGATTCATCCACCATGATCAGCTCATTATCCAGGACAAATGGGACCGCCCGCAGGTACTGACCCTGACAAGGTCCGGAGATGCAGTGCCCGGTTTCTATTTCGAACAGCGCGCCATGAGTGGCGCACTGAATCAGGGTTCCATCAGGGTCCAGGAAGGTATCTTCTTCCCATTCCAGCGGCGTCCCCAGGTGAGGACAGCTGTTGCGGTACAGGTAAATCTGGCTGTCCTTCTTGACTGCAAACAGGTAGGCGCCGTCAACATCAAGCCCCTTGGACTGTCCTTCCACTATATCAGAACTGCTTCCAACACAAATCATGTAGCTGTCATCCTGTTCTTCGGGAATAATTGAAAACAATGGTGTTTATTCGCGTAATGCAGCATGACTGTCGAGCCCGGCTATCGGCAATCAACCGTCCAGTGCCTGACCGAAGTCATCTATCAGGTCGTCGACATCTTCGATGCCGACGGAAAAGCGGATCATCGAGTCTGCAATTCCCATGGAGGCACGTCGCTGCGCTCCCATCTCATGGTAAATAGTATGGGCTACCGGAATGGCGAGAGTGCGGACGTCACCCAGGTTGCTGGAACTGATGACACAGTCGAGACGGTTGAGGAAGTCAAAACAATCAATTTTGTCGTCCAGGTCAATGCTGAAAATAGCGCCAAAATCCGCAAACAGGGCCTTGGCCCTTGAGTGTTGGGGATGGCTTGGCAGGCCGGGATAATACACATTCTTGATATTAGGATGACTGTCACAGAACCTGGCAAGCTCTCCAGCGTTTCTGCATGATCTATCCATGCGCAAGGCAAGAGTTTCAGAGCCGACGGCAAGATGATGGGCCGCTTCCGGTCCGAGGCTTGCGCCAAAATCCCTCAAGCCTTTCTTCTTGATCTGGGTAATGCCCCAGAGAGCCGGATCACCCTGCCGGTAGTTGGGATAGAGATTGGGAAAGTTTGTCCAGTCGTACAGGCCGGTGTCGGTAATACATCCGCCAAGTGCATTGCCATGGCCGCCAATATATTTGGTCAGGGCATTCACCACCAGACTGGCCTTAACGCTTTTTGGCTTAAACAGGAAAGGTGAAGTCATGGTATTGTCAACCATGTAGATCAAACCGTGCTGCTCACAGATTTCACCGATGGAAGCCAGGTCCGCCACCTGGGTTACGGGATTGGCAATGGTTTCGGTAAACACCAGTCGTGTATTTGCCTTTATTTCGCGGGATACAGTGTCTGCGTCGGTCGCGTCGACGAGACTGATTTCAATCCCCAGTCTCTCCAGCGTTAAAAACAGGCTGTTGGTGTTGCCAAATAGAAAAGCGCTGGAAATGATATGGTCCCCGGCCTGCAACAGGCTTATCAGCGCAGAACCAATAGCGGCCATCCCGGTAGCGAAGGCCACAGAGGCAAGTCCCTGCTCCATCTTGGTTACTCGCGCCTGGAGTGCGGTGACCGTGGGGTTAAGTTGCCTGCCGTAGTTGTAGCCAGCCCGCTTCCCTTGAAAAACTTCCGCCAGATGCCGGGCGTCATCATAGCCGTAGGCAACAGATGTGTGTATTGGCTTGTGAAGAACCCCGTGTTCGGGTTTATCCAGCCGATCAGCATGAACGTTGGTTGTGGTGAAACCTTTGGATTTCATGGTGAACACATTACTTGAAGTGTGGTTGTCCAGCTGTACGGGAGAAGGGCCCTGGCGCAGCGCGAGTTATACAACAGGTCCAGTAAGAATGGAAGTCGATCGCCTTGTCCCCGACCCCAGTCGTCGGCTAATCATGAGGGAGGCCTGCAAACAGCGGTTGCTGGTAAATGAGGTTTTCAATCTCGGTCAGTCGTGTCCGGTATTCTGCGCTGTTTTCATGTCTGTATCGGGCACTGAAGTCTGATTCTGACATCCCGTCCCTGCTGCCATCAAGTTGTGGCAGGATTTCAGCATCGCTCTGCACATTGCTCATTCTGCGCTGCAGTTCCCCTGCCGTTGAGCGCGATCGGGTTGCCAGATTGCCCAGCGCCATGCCCGCGGTGTTGGCGGTAAGGTCAGAGAAACTGAAACCGGATCGATAACGGGCATCATAATTTTCCTTCACGCTGGAAACGATCCGGGCAACTCCCATGCCCGCCGAAGCAGCGATTGCGGCGCTGGACATGATGTGCTGTGCCAGGTCCTGCCGGCGCTGAACCCTGACTTCAATCCAGCGCGGGCCGCGTATGGCTGCAGTGAGTTCACTGCCAAGCCATTGATCGATTGCTTCTTCGTTTACGTAGGCGGCTGCGGCAAGCAACAGTGACCGATTTTCAGCCACTGGATCTCCCCCGGCCATTGAAATTTCCGCCGCTTTCCTGAACAGTGGCGCCAGAAGCGCAGAAAGAGGAATGGCCCGGGTAGTTTCCGGGACAGCATTGATGATTTGCGTCAATTCCCGATGATACCTGGCAATGCGCTCCTGATCAGCTGTGGTGACGAGGAATTGCTGCGCCTGGTGACGTAGCTGGACCAGCAGGTCAGGGTCCCATTCCAGTTCCAGCTGCAGCCGGTTGGTGGCAATTTCAACATGCCGAACGCTGTCAAGCAGCTCCTGAATACCACGATAGCTGGGACTTTCTGCGAGGTACCGTTGTTCGACGATACCAGCCAGACCATGGACCCATGTGCCAGGAATCTGCAGGTTGCCGACGCGCAGCGTCCTCAGGCTCAGCGTCTCTCCGGTGCTTACAAAGCGGGCCCTGATGTTGATATAAAGGGGAATCAGCCTGGACTGCACCGGAAGTGAAAGTTCGGCCAGCAATTCCTGGCCGGGTAGAGAAATTCGACTGAATAAGTCTGCGTCTCGACCCACAGATTCGGCTATGTAACGCAGCAGCAGGTCGAGTTCCCCGCTGTCAAGACTTAACAGGTGGAGTTCGGCATCGTGGACGTCTCCCGGCGTCGCGTCCACCAGCAGCTGTTCTACCGTCGACCTTTCGTTTTCCGTCATAGGCAGGTCGGGAGTGACGGTGGCTTTGCGCTGCAGTGTCAGAAATAGGAGCACAATCGTAAGCCCGAGGCCGGTAACCACGGTCAGGGCTGTAAAACGGACCAATGATCTGGCCAAAATAGTCATAGTCTCACCAGGCTGCCTGGACAAGATACCTAGGGAAATTTTGTTGCAGTCCGGGTAGACTATCCAGGTTGGGAGTATATCGCTGTCAACCTGGAAGTCTGTAACTGGATTTTACTGCGTCCTCGCCGATTTATCGCGTTAAAAGTATGACAAAACCCACAATATTGAGGGTAATTCTTTATTAATCAACAGGCTGGGGTTACCATCTGGAAATCTGGACCGGTTGGAGGGGCAACCTTACCGACTCCGTATTCGAGCCAATCTGAGCAGGCAGGAAAAGTCATGGGGAAATTTGCGAATTTACCAGGGTTGCCGGGATCATCCAGATCCTGGCAGTTCACGAATTTCATTCAGCTGAAGCTGCTGGTGATACTACTTGTTCTGCTGTTTCTCGGTGCTTGTAATTCGCGGGCTGCAATGGAGGCAGAGCAGGCCGCAGCCGAGCAGCAACGGGTGGCGGCTGAGCAGGAGGCCGCCAGAATCGCAGCAGAAGAGGCACGGCGCGCGGCCGCGGCCGAAGAACGGGAAAGACAGGCCCGAATCCAGGAACAGCAGCGGCTGGAGGCCGAGCGTCGTCGCCAGGCTGAACTTGCACGCCAGCAGGCTGAGGAGCGCGCTGAACGCGACAGGCAGGCGCGGGAGCAGGCCCGCAGGCAGGAAGAACAACGCCAGCGAGAAGCCGAGGCTCTGGCACGGGCTGAAGCCGAACGGGCTGAAAAACTGGCCCGGATAGCCGAACTGGAGGCCCAGATAGCGGAAATCCAGGCTTCGGTAGCGGCAACCGAGGAGGCCAATGAGATTTACCAGGAAGCGATCCTGGTGGCAGAAGAACTGGTTGATGTGCTGTCTGATGAACAGGCCAAGTATGATAATGTCGATGAAGAAGGTAATCTCCTGGAGCCTCTCTCCAAAGAGCTGATAGCGGATCTGGAATCCAGAAAAAACAGACTGATCGATCAAGCGCAGGCAGCCCAGTAAGGAAAGCCGCCGCCGAGGCCGAGTGGTCAGTTTCCCGGAAACTTCTGCCGGCCTCCAAAGTCAGCCAGCCAACCCGGCTCGATTGAGTCGGGAGAAGGGCTTGACTCATTTCTCCCCGATGTACCTAACCTACTGAAATTCAGGGCTTCGCGCCCGTTCTTCGATACTCTCCGACGCTTTGTTTGTAGAAGTTGTTGTGGTAAAGTGCGCGGCTTTAATTTTAATCAATCCACTTGGGGGATAAAGGTAGATGGGCGGCATAACAATCACCTTAACAACCATCCTGTCACTTCTGGGCCTGGGCATCGCTTACTTCTACATGAACAAGGTAAAGTCGATACCCCTGGATCTTGGCCTGGAAGAAGAGCAGAGCAAGCGACTGAAGTTCATCCACGGCGCCATTGCCGATGGCGCCATGGCATTTCTGAAGCAGGAATACCGGTTTTTGACCATTTTCATGGTCTGTTTCGCCGTCATCATTGCTGTTCTGATTGATGACCAGCACACCCCCGGGGTACGGGAAGGAATTTATACTGCCATCGCGTTTATCTTCGGCGGTTTCATCTCCATTGCCTCCGGCTATATCGGCATGAAAGTCGCGACCCAGGGCAATGCCCGGACGACGGTCTCGGCCAAGAAGGATATTTCCAACGCCTTCGACGTCGCATTGAACTCAGGTGCCGTCATGGGATTTGCTCTTGTCGGCCTGGCGACCCTCGGCCTGGTCATTATTTACGTGGTAATGAAATGGCTGTTGCCCGAGGACCTGCCCAATTACGTGCTGATGGAAATTATTGCGGGATTCGGTCTCGGTGGCTCGACCATCGCCCTGTTTGCTCGCGTAGGCGGCGGAATATTCACCAAAGCAGCCGATGTGGGTGCCGACCTGGTGGGTAAGGTTGAGCAAGGCATTCCCGAGGACGATCCGCGTAATCCGGCAGTTATTGCCGACAATGTCGGAGATAACGTGGGAGATGTGGCTGGAATGGGTGCGGACCTGTTCGGATCCTGTGCCGAAAGTACCTGTGCTGCCATGGTGATCAGTGCGATCGCCTTTGCAGGAGACCCCAATGCGTTACTCTATCCGATTCTCATTTCCGCCGTGGGTATCCCGGTCAGTCTTGTTACCAAGTTGCTGGTGTCGGTGAAAACAGAAGAAGACGTTGCACCTGCGCTGATGAAACTACTGGTTATTTCCAGTGCCATCATGGCGGTGGTCATGTTTTTCTTTACCGGTATGCTGATTCCAGAATCCTTCGAATTAGGTGGTGAACAGTACACGTCGATGGGGGTCTACTGGTGCTTCCTGTCCGGCCTGGTGGCCGGACTTGCGGTTGGCCTGCTCACCGGCTACTACACGTCGGAGAACTACAGCCCGGTTCAGGAAGTGGCAAAGTCCTGTGAAACCGGTGTTGCGACCAATATCATTTACGGACTTGCTCTGGGTTACAAGAGTACGGTGCTTCCCTACCTGTGTATCGCCATAAGTATCTTTGTATCCTGGGAACTGGCCGGTATGTATGGTGTTGCCATTGCGTCACTGGGCATGCTGGGAACACTGGTTATCGCCCTGACCATCGATGCATACGGCCCGGTAGCGGACAACGCCGGAGGCATCGCGGAGATGGTGGGTCTGGAGAAAGAAGTTCGCCGTCGTACCGACATTCTTGACTCTGCGGGTAACACGACAGCCGCGATTGGCAAGGGCTTTGCGATCGGTGCGGCTATCCTGACTTCACTGGCGTTGTTTGCCGCGTTTATTACCACGGCGTCCAACCTGATGCAGGAGAATGGCGACACCGAGCCGCTGGCAATGAGTCTGTTGGACCCGGTTGTCTACGTAAGTCTTTTCATTGGCGCCGTATTGCCGTTCCTGTTTACCGCAATGACCATGAAGTCAGTCGGTAAAGCAGCTTTCGACATGATTGAGGAGGTGCGTCGACAGTTCAAAACCATCCCTGGCATCATGGAGGGCACCGGCGAGCCGGATTATGCTCAGTGTGTGGCGATTTCCACCAAGGCCGCTCTGCGGGAAATGATTGCACCGGGCGTTCTCATTATGGGTACGCCACTTGTGGTCGGCTTCCTGTTTGGCGTCGAGGCGGTGGGAGGAATTCTTGCCGGATCTCTGGTAGCAGGCGGTGTATTGGCCATCGCGTCCTCCAACAGCGGTGGAGCCTGGGACAATGCCAAGAAATATATCGAGGCGGGCAACCTGGGCGGCAAGGGATCCGAAGAGCACAAGGCGGCGGTTGTGGGAGACACGGTTGGTGACCCGCTCAAGGACACTTCCGGTCCTTCGTTGAATATCCTGATAAAACTTTCAGCGATATTAAGTCTCGTGTTTGCACCTTTCTTCGTTCAATATGGTGGAATTCTGCTGTAATAGATCATCTGATTTGTGAGCTACCGAAAGTAAAAAAGGGGGCCATTGGCCCCCTTTTTTGAGGTTCGCGAACTATCGGGGCCTGCTTTCGAAATGATAAAGCACCCATTCCTCCCTCACAGACCTATCGCCGGTGTCTTCATTGACCCAGCGCGTTACCACGCTGGACACGCACTGATAGATTCGAAAGGCGCTGGTATCCTCGATAATGAGTCGACGCACGGACGGGTTCAACGTGTAGTTGGAGATTTCCACCAGCCGCCAGTTTTCCTGAAGTGTTTCGTTCACGCAGGCATTGAGGGATAGCAGGTCTGTATAAATGAGTTCTTTCTCGGCCAGTCCAGTGGCCGGAATCCGGAGATCGATATCAAGTTTTCTGGAGTCCATGCTCGCCACATCGGCAGCAAATTCCAATGAATCCAGCAAGATGGGAGATTCGGTGTGGTTATCGACCACCAGTCTCAATCCTGACAGCAGGTTCTGTTCTGCGCTGCTGGCCCAGGATGGCGAATAAAGAGCGAAATTCAGTGGGCTACCTTCGGGGGATTGGCCGACACTGCCCGGTGATGTAACCGTGACAGTCGCCGCCAGCAGCGATTTCATTAACATTCTAAGCATTGATCCGTAACACCTGATATTGATCAGAGGTTCCTTAATAGAACAATATCGCCAATGGCATTACAAGCCCTTTCAGGTACCGGTGCCGTATGTCGCGATGCTGCTCAAGGATTCTCCTCGGGGCTGCTGCAGCTGTGCCGCGACGGTCCATTGCTCCCCTTGGTTTTTATACAGTTTTCAATGATAATCCAGAGGGTTGCGCAATTCGCGTCAATCCTTAATTGAGCGGGTGACTTAAGAGTTTTGTCCAATTTGTCGAATGTTAAAAATATAGTCTGCATTGCTTCCGGCAAGGGCGGAGTAGGCAAGTCAACCACCGCGGTAAACCTGGGCCTGGCATTGCAGAGACTGGGATTGGCAACCGGGCTGCTTGATGCCGATATTTACGGACCCAGCCAGCCAATCATGCTCGGCGTCGCCAAGGGCGTAAAACCGGTAATCAGGGATAGAAAGTTCATGGAACCGATTATCGCTCACGGGCTGCAGTGCAACTCCATGGGATTCCTTGTCGAGGACACCACCCCAATGGTATGGCGGGCACCAATGATTATTTCAGCATTCAATCAGATCCTGAATGATACGCTGTGGACCGCGCTCGACTACCTTATAGTCGATATGCCACCGGGAACCGGTGACATTCAGTTGAGCCTGGCCCAGGGCGCGCAGGTTACCGGGGCAATAATCGTCACCACGCCTCAGGACGTGGCACTTCTGGATGCACGCAAGGGTATCGAAATGTTTCGCAAGGTTGGTGTGCCGGTGCTGGGTATCGTGGAAAACATGAGTACGCACATCTGTTCGAATTGCGGTCATGAGGAGGCTATTTTCGGTCAGGGAGGTGGTCAGCGGCTGGCTGATGACTATGCCGTGGAGGTGATTGGATCACTGCCACTGGACCTCAGCATCCGCGAACAAACTGACGCAGGGAACCCCAGTGTTGCGGCCTCGCCGGACAGTTCCGTGTCCGCTGCCTATTTCGCTCTGGCTGAAAAGCTGCAAGGCCGCGTAAAAGCACTCGCGGAGTCCCGGACGGGTCCCCGCATATCAGTGTCAGATGATTAGCAGGCCGCTGAAAAACGACATGAGCGCAGCCAGGACGAGGCGATACTGTCGAAAAAGCGCAGATTACCCAGTGTAATTGAGCGTGTTGAGACAGTTTTCAACGAAATATTGGCAAGCGCAATAGTTTTTCAACAGCCTGTTGGATCTGAACGCAAACTTACTGGCTACGAACTTGAAGGAGCACTCTCTTGGATGCCATAAATGATTTTCTCCTGTTCCTGGATGGTTTTTTAGGCAGTGCTCCCTGGTTTCCATTTTTCCTGCTGGCCGTGGGTATTTTCTTCACTCTTTACCTTCGGTTTCCCCAGATCCGCTATTTTAAACATGCCATAAAGGTGACTCGCGGTAGATTCGACACCCCGGATGCAGTCGGTGACACAACACATTTTCAGGCTCTCTCCACTGCGCTTTCTGGAACGGTAGGTACCGGAAACATTGGCGGTGTGGCACTTGCGCTTCACCTGGGAGGGCCGGCTGCACTGTTCTGGATGTGGATGACGGCATTCTTCGGTATGACGACGAAGTTTGTCGAAGTAACCCTTTCACATAAATACAGAGAAACAACTGCAGACGGGACGATCGCTGGTGGCCCGATGTATTACATGGAAAAAGGGCTGAATGCCAAGTGGCTGGCAATGATATTTGCCCTGGCAACAGTGTTGAGCGCGTTTGGCACCGGTAACCTCCCCCAGATAAACAGTATTGCTGCAGGGATGGAAAGCTCGTTTTCCATCAACCCGATAATTACCGGGGCAATTCTGGCTGTTCTGCTTGGCCTGGTAATTATCGGCGGGATTCGTCGCATTGCACGGGTCGCGTCGGCATTGGTTCCGACCATGGCCATGGTCTACCTCGTAGGTGCGTTTGCCGTGATCATACCCAATGCCGGGAATATCATTCCCTCGTTCCTGGGTATTTTCTCCGATGCCTTTACCGGATCAGCCGCAACCGGTGGCTTTCTGGGCGCGACTTTCGCCTATGCATTGAACCGTGGTGTCAACCGCGGATTGTTTTCCAATGAAGCGGGCCAGGGTTCGGCTCCAATTGCCCACGCTGCGGCGCGGACTGAAGAATCAGTGGATGAAGGGATGGTTTCAATTCTGGAACCGTTTATTGACACGATAGTGATCTGTACGATTACTGGCCTGGTCATTCTGTCCTCGGGAGTCTGGAAAGAGAAGCACGACAACGAGTTTCAACGCACCGACATGGTGTTTCTGGCGGGAGTGCACTCCGATACCGTTCAGGCTCAGGCCGAACAGCTGTTCTATTTTCTCAATGGTAATGAGTCTACCGTTACGATGTACAGTGGCAATATCCAGGTCGACAACGGCGTTGCAACAAACACCCAGGATTTCACGCTGATCAACTCCCGGTCAGTTGCTGAAGATGTATCCTTCAGCCGCGACGGAGTACCGGTAAACGGTGAACTTGCGGTGACGGCGGGACAACTGGATGACCCATCAGTGAGTGTGTCGGGACGGTCCTTGTTACACTCCGTGCCCCTGACTACCGAAGCATTCAAGCGAGGACTGTTCGGGGATTACGGGCAGTACATTGTGTCGATAGGATTATTGCTGTTTGCTTTTTCCACTGCCATTGCCTGGTCGTATTATGGAGATCGGGCGATTACTTATCTGCTGGGGCCCGCAGCGGTTATGCCATACCGAGTCGTGTATGTGTTTGGTTTTTTCTACGCGGCGTTCGCCGATACAACGCTGGTCTGGAACGTATCCCTGATTACCATCGTGCTGATGACGCTGCCGAACCTGGTCGGGATACTGTTACTGAGCCGAGAGATGAAACAGACCACGAACGACTACTGGAAACGCTTTCACGGCTGACACATACCCAGAGGATGCTCAAGCTGACGAGTCATGGCGCTTCAATGGTGCTCCATGGCTTCTCCAGGCAACCGAATCGTTTCCACCAGGGTTTGTACCTCGGAAGGCGGATCATCCGTAAACCTTTTTACTGTCAATGCTACCAGTAAGTTTATCAGGGTACCGAGTGTCCCTATGCCTTCGGGAGATATGCCGAGCAGCCATCCATCGGCATTGTCCGCCTCGGGATTAATCAGCTTGAAGAATATAATGTAGCCTGCGGTGAACACGAATCCGCAGATCATGCCGGCAATAGCGCCTTCCTTGTTCATGCGCTTATTAAAAATTCCAAGCACTATGGCCGGGAAAAATGAGGCGGCAGCCAGGCCGAACGCAAATGCCACGACCTGTGCGACGTAGGCGGGCGGATTGATACCGTAATAGCCGGCAATCAGAACGGCTACAAAAATTGCGATTCTGGCAAACAGCAATTCCTGTTGTTCTGAAATGCCGGGCATCAGCCCCCGTTTCAAGAAGTCATGCGAAACTGATGTAGAGATTACCAGCAACAGACCGGCTGCTGTGGACAACGCGGCAGCCAGCCCGCCGGCGGCTACCAGGGCAACCACCCAGTTGGGGAGACCGGCGATTTCCGGATTAGCCAGAACCATGATGTCCCGGTTGACTTCCAGTTCGTTGCGCTGGGGGTCGCCGACATACTGAATGCGGCCATCATTGTTCTTGTCGGTGAATGCGATCAGGTTGGTGGTTTCCCAGGTGGTGAACCATTCCGGGACCTCCGAGTATTCGATGTTATGCACCGTGTCGATCAGGTTGGTCCGGGCAAACGCGGCTACCGCGGGGGCAGTAGTGTAGAGAATCGCGATAAAGACCAGGGCAAATCCGGCTGATCGGCGGGCATCCCGGACATTGGGAACGGTGAAAAACCGTATTATTACGTGTGGCAGCCCAGCGGTGCCGAACATCAGCGCCGCTGTGATGAAGAACACGTCCTGAGTCGTTTTCTGGCCCTCCGTATATACCGCAAAGCCAAGTTCTGTACTGAGGCCATCCAGCCTGTCCAGCAGATAACCACCGCCAAACTCTTCCGTCAGCTGTGAGCCAAAACCCAGCTGTGGAATCGGGTTATCTGTCATCAGCAGGGAAATAAATATGGCGGGTACCATAAAGGCAAAGATCAGCACGCAGTACTGGGCAACCTGCGTGTAGGTGATTCCCTTCATGCCGCCCATAACGGCATAGAAAAACACGATCGTCATACCGATCAGAACGCCAATGGTCAGGTCCACTTCCAGAAAGCGCGAAAATACTATTCCTGCTCCCTGCATCTGCCCGCAAACGTAAACGAAGGAGATGACGATGGCGCAGAAAACCGCGATCATTCTTGCATACTGGGAGTAGTAACGATCCCCGATGAAGTCAGGCACGGTAAATTTACCGAATTTTCGCAAATAGGGCGCCAGCAATAATGCCAGCAATACGTATCCTCCCGTCCAGCCCATGAGATAGAAAGTGCCGTCCCGGCCGAGAAACGAGATCAAGCCGGCCATGGAAATGAACGAGGCGGCCGACATCCAGTCAGCTGCAGTGGCCATACCATTTGCCAAAGGCGGAACACCACCGCCGGCAACGTAAAATTCATTGGTAGATGAAGCGCGAGACCAGATGGCGATGCCTATATAAAGGCTAAACGACAGAATGACAAACACAAAAGTCCATATTTGTACGCTCATTCCACGCCTCCTTTATGATGTGCGTCTTTCTGCGAGCCTTCGGAAGTTGAGTCTGAGTATTTCGCGTCAAGATTATCCATCAGCTTGATGTAAACATAAATCAGGACAACGAACACAAAAATCGACCCCTGCTGGGCAATCCAGAATCCCAGTTTGAATCCGCCAATCCGAAACGTGTCCAGAAAATCGACCAGCAGAATTCCGCAGACGAAGGAGATGAAAAACCAGACCGAAAGCAGGGAAAGCACGATCTTCAGGTTTCCTTTCCAGTAAGAATGAGCACTATTTTCAGGCATGAAGAACCTCGTTGTTATTCTTAAGTAACCCCTGGTTAATATTTGGCGCGAATCTTTCGCATTTCGTGGCGAGGCGGAGTTCGCTGGCAATGGCCGTCGCCCCTGGTGAGGGCAACAATGACGCCGCGGCGGCGTGGGGCCGGCCGCGCCCGAATGGCTCCCCAGCCAGGCCCACTTTCTTCGTTACGTTGTCTTGACATGTCGACACATGCCGGTAACAGCGCGCCTGGAGAGAGTACTCGTCTGGAGGACAGAACATACATTATATTTGTCAGAGATTCTGTAACTGGTACCGGCAGTGTTCAGGGCCGGATGTTGCGCGAGAAGTACGGTCTTGCCGGGCTGAAAAGCAATCCCGCTGCCAGCTTTGGGGCGATAGTACCACTTAAAATTTAATAGGTATAGCGACACTCTTAATGCAGGTTTTTGCCGGATCGATCTCCAGGCATCCGCTTCATTCAAGCTTGTCGATCAAGTAATCTGTCAGCTTGTTGCGTATATCGGCCTGTTGCTGATCCGCGCTATCTCGAACCGCTTTGCTGTAGGCAAGGTGAAATCTGCGTAAGGCTTGTCTGTCAATATTTTCATAGTTTTCCTGCAGCTCAATTATCGCGGCGTCCCCCAGTTCAAGTATGTTGTTGCAGATTTCCAGGAGTTGAGAATGATCGGTGGCCTGCCGTGCTGGTGGATTCAGCACCTGCTGGATACTGCTTTCAATTTCCTGCAATTCAAAATCCCGCATCAGCCTGCCGATGTATTGGAGCTGTCGCCTTCGGGCACCGTGGCTGTTGGGCAGGCGATTGAATTCCCGCAGGGCGTTACGCAGCTTGTCTGTCAATGGCAGTTGATCAAGCTGTTTCTCTGAAAAGCCGGTCAGTCTTGCGCCTACCTTCTGCAGTTCCAACATTTCCTGTTTACGTCGGGTCTTACTGGGCTGTTCCGTTGAATTATCGTCTTCTGGATGCATAACGACCGGTTTCCTACAGGAAAAAGACATTTGCCAGGCCGAGAAAAGCGAAAAATCCAACAGAATCTGTGACCGTCGTAAGGGCTACTGACCCGGCAAGGGCCGGATCAATGTTTATTCGCTTGAGAAAAAGTGGCAGGTAAGCACCTGCCAGGGCGGCGGTCAACAGGTTGATGAGCAGGGCCGTGGCGATGATGATACTGAGTAGCAGTTCGCCGTACCAGACGAAAACCACGGATGAAATTACCAGGGCCCATAGAACACCGTTGATTGCTGCGACGCCAAGCTCCCTGGCGAGCAGCCACCGGGTATTTGCGGCGGTGATATGGCCAAGAGCCAGGCTGCGGACTACCAGAGTCAATGTCTGGCTCCCGGCAACGCCACCCATGCTGGCGACGATAGGCATCAGGACGGCAAGGGCGACAACAGCATCCAGCGTATCCTGAAACAGAAATATTACTATCGAAGCGTAAATGGCCGTCATCAGGTTGACCCCCAGCCAGACCGCACGCCGACGAGCAGTTTTCCAGACCGGGGCAAAAGTATCGTCCTCTTCATCCAGCCCGGCCATGCTCATCAGGGAGTGTTCTGCACTATCCCGAATAACGTCAACGATATCGTCGATGGTAATCCTGCCTACGAGTTTGCCGTCCTCATCCACAACGGGGGCAGACACCCAATCATGTTGTTCAAACAATTGTGCGACCTGCACCGCATCCATCTCTACCGGAATGGCCTCAATATCGGTGCTCATCACCTCCCTCACCGTGGTGCCCGGTCCAGAAACCAGGAGTCTGCGCAACGGAAGTATCCCGACAAAAACATCGTCGCGATTTACAACCAGGAGGTTGTCGGTCATTTCCGGAAGCCGGGCATGACGACGCAGGTACCTGAGAACAACGTCGATCGTATGGCGGGGACGGACAGTAATAGTGTCCGTGTTCATCAGGCCACCGGCAGTATCCTCCGGATAGGACAGAACCTGCTCAATACGCTGGCGATCCTGGTCATCCATGGACTGGAGGACTTCGAGAGTGACCTGTTGGGGCAGTTGCTGGAGAATGTCAACCTGATCATCGGTCTCCATCCCTTCGGTCAGTGCTGCGACTTCCTCTGCATTTAATCCCTTGAGGATTTCACTCTGGATGTCCTCGTTCAGATATTGCAGAACTTCCCCTTCAGATTCAGGATCTACCAGGGTCCAGAGTACACTTCTCGCCTTGGGCGGTGAGGATTCCAGCAGGTGCGCGATTCCCGCGGCGGGGAGCGTATTCAACATTTGCCGGACCTGGAATACCGATCCGCTGTCCAGAGCCTTGGTCAGCTCCAGCACGTGATCCTTGTCCAGGACGGTTTCGATGGTTTCAGACACGGTTTCAGCACCCTTCGACTTCGAGGCCCCGAAACTGGTGAAGTCCGGTTCCAGGGGGATTGAGGTTTGACGCGTTGGGGACGATTCAGAAACTGTTCCCCGAAATCGGTGATCCCAATTCTACTCTAAAATCAGTTATTTAGGGAACCTTTGATGGTTCGGTCAAGGCCCCTGGCCAATTGGTCGAAGTTGGTTGGCTGCGCGGGCACCGCAGCCGGAAGCCATGGGTGAAATTGCAGCTATTGATCTTCTTCAAACCTGTTTTTTATCAATTCGACTATTGCCTGGATAGCCTGCTCCTCATCGTCACCATCGGCGACAATTTTCAGGGTGGTTCCTTTCACGGCGGCCAGCATCATCAACGACAGAATGCTTTTGCCATCGACCATCTTGTCATTGCCAATTCTGATGGTGCTGCTGAATCCTGATGTCAGTGACACCAGCTTTGACGCTGCTCGAGCATGCAAACCCGCCTTGTTTATTATTTCCGCTGTTGTTTCAATCATGGGTGGCTATCCGGGCAACTCCCGGTGTCTTACCTGCACATTGTTGATATGGTCCTTGAAATAGCTGCCCAGCTTTTCACACAGGTAGACAGAGCGGTGTTGTCCGCCTGTACAGCCAAGCGCCACCGTAATATAGGACCGGTTATTGTCCTCAAAGCGGGGCAACCACTTCTGCAGGAAATCTTTTATGTCGGCAAGCATGTGTTGAACTTCCTGCTGAGAATCAAGATACTGGACCACCTTGTCATCCAGGCCAGTGAGAGACCTCAGTGGAATTTCCCAGTAGGGGTTGGGCAAGCACCTGACATCGTAAACGATATCCGCATCCACAGGCACTCCATTCTTGAAGCCAAAAGACTGAAACAACAGGGCAAGACCCGAATCTGACTGTTCCACAATGCGAATTTTGATGGCGTCCCGCAGGTCGTGCAGGGACATGGAACTCGTGTCGATGCTCAGGCTGGCCATCAATGACATTGCTTCGAGCAATTCCGTTTCCTTGTCGATCGCTTCCCTCAGCCCCACTTTGTCGTTGGACAGGGGGTGCTTGCGGCGGCTCTCACTGAATCGTCTCAACAGAGTCTGGCTATTGGCGTCGAGAAAAATAACGTCAATTGTCAGTTGTTTCTGTTTAAGTTCCTCGACTATCGCCGGGACGTTCTGGAGATCTTCGTAGATATTTCGCGCATCGATACTCACGGCTATATTGGATTTAACCGTAGGTCCTGTTATCAGGCGGTCTGCCAGCGAGGGTAACAGGCTCGCTGGCAGGTTATCGATACAGTAGTAGCCCCGGTCTTCCAAAATGTGAAGTACCGTACTTTTGCCAGATCCTGATCTGCCGCTGATAATTACGAGTTTCATGGTATTTAAGCCCGGCTCAATTGCATGCCTGGTGAGAGTAAAATCAGTAGGTTATGGCTACATTATAGAGATCTTCATCATCGTGGGTATTGCGCATTATCAGGCAGAAATTTTCATCGTTGAATAACTGGGCTACCTGTCCAAGTAGTTTCACATGCTCATCCGATTCTTCGTCAGGAACAATCAGTACAAAAAGAAGATCAACCGGATTCGAATCTACCGCGTCGAATTCGACCGGGGTGTCCAGCGTAACTATCGAACCGATTATCTCTCGACACTCGGCGAGCTTGCAGTGCGGTATGGCTATGCCATTGCCAAGCCCCGTACTGCCCAGACGTTCTCTCGACATCAGCGCATCGAATAACGTATTGGCGTCGAGATAACCGACGTCTTCTTCGATTTTTTCACTGATCGTTTTCAGTAATCGTTTCTTGCTGACTCCCTCGACGTCACAAAAACAACGCTCGGGGGTTAAAATATCTTCCAATTGCATGTTGAGCTATCTGTTCCTATTATTCCGATCTTACAGTTGGTTAATCAACGAGGCGCTTTCGTTCGTTGGACGGTGGAATCGAAAGTGATTCACGATACTTGGCAATGGTTCTCCTGGCTACATTGATACCCTGTTCCTCGAGTAGTTTGGTGATCTTGCTGTCGCTTAGTGGTTTTCTGACATTTTCAGCGGCAATGAGTTTCTTGATAATTGCCCTGATCGCCGTTGACGAGCACTCACCACCCCCAGCGGTGGATACATGGCTGGAAAAGAAGTACTTGAGTTCGAAAATACCACGGGGCGTGTGCATGTACTTCTGCGTTGTGACCCGTGAAATCGTCGATTCATGCATTTCAACCATTTCGGCGATATCGTGGAGTACAAGGGGCTTCATAGCTTCTTCCCCGTACTCGAGAAAATCTTTCTGGTGTTCAACGATCCGCGTGGCCACTTTCATCAGCGTCTCGTTGCGGCTTTGCAGGCTCTTGAGGAACCAGCGGGCTTCCTGCAGATTGTCGCGCAGGTAATTATTGACATCGCTGGTATCAGCGCGTTTCACCATCGCCGCATAGCTGGCGTTAATTCGCAGTCGAGGGGCAATATCGGGATTCAAATCCACGCGCCACGTCCCGGACTCCGGCTGCTTGGTCACGATGACGTCGGGGACGACGTAAGTCGTTGACGGTGGAGCAATATCCGAACCGGGGCGCGGATCCAGATTTTCGATTATGGCGATAGCCCGTTTAAGCTCGGGTTCCTTAAGCTTGGCTCTACGCATGATCTGGGCGTAGTCCCGGTTTCCCAGCAGGCTCAGGTGATTACTTACCAGGTTCTTGGCATTGTCGATGTCGACAGCCAGCTCCGGAGCATCCAGCTGATTGAGCTGGATCAGCAGGCATTCGCTGAGGTTACGGTAGCCGACGCCGACGGGATCAAATTGCTGAATCCGATGCAATACCGCAAGAACTTCATCTTCTTCCACCTCCAGTTCCGGGGCCAGTCCACTATGGATTGACTGGATGTCGGTGGTGAGCATGCCATTGGCATCAATGGCTTCTATGATGCCGTAAGCGATTTCCTTGTCCGTGTCAGACATCGGCGTAAGATTGAGCTGCCAGAGCAAATGGTCCTGCAGTGTTTCTGATTCGGCGTTGCGGGATTCGAAGTCCGGAAGATCAGTATCAGCAGAGCCGCTGCCTGTAGTGTAGGTTGATTGGTAAACGTCGTCCCAATTGGTGTCTACCGCAAGGTCTCCAGGGATCGTTTCTGACCACTCGCTGCTGTCACCATCTGATGCATCGGTCTTATTTTTGTCCTGGCCCGCCGTGTTTTCAGGCTCGTTCAGGCGGTTATCTTCGCCGGTTTCTTCATTCTCCTCCACCATTTCCAGCATCGGGTTCGATTCCAGAACCTGGTGGATTTCCTGCTGTAAATCCAGAGTCGATAGCTGCAGAAGTTTTATCGCCTGCTGCAGCTGAGGGGTCATTGTCAACTGCTGACCAAGCTTGAGCTGAAGCGATAGTTTCATGTGTCGCTCGTTTGCGGAATTATCCCGGGTTAATAAAGGTAACTATTTATATTTCGTAAACTGAAGGACCCACTGATTGATTATGCCCAGACTCCGCCGGTCGGGGCTTCCAGGCGCGTCCTCTGCCTTCGCTGCCTCGTCTTGACAGGCCGACGCATGTCGGCGGCAAGGCGCTTCGTCAGTGCACTCACCTGGAAGCCGGAGTATTTCCATAATGAATCAGAGGGTCCTCGAATAAAAAACTGTTGGCCTGCAGCAGCAGGTCCGACGGTAGTATAGCAAGTTCCGTGCCTGCTATGTATGCCATTCTTTGGTGGCGACTCATCGCTGGGAAATCTGGCCGGGTCGGCACCTGACTCACGACTGCGGGTCGGGGAAGAGGGGTGGGGTAGCATGGGTCAGGAAGATAAAGAAACTTCTGAGTGGTTATTGAAATACTGTGATTACCGTGGTTGTTCAGGGGTTCCTCAAATGTGGAACTGATCGCCAAGATAGACTTCCCTGACTTTCTGGTTATTGACGATGCTCTGTTCATCGCCCTCGGCAATGATGCCGCCTTCGCTGACGATGTAGGCGCGCTCACAGATGTCCAGGGTTTCCCTTACATTGTGGTCGGTCAGCAATATGCCGATTCCCCGTTCTTTGAGGTGGCGGATTATCTGCTTGATATCGCTGACTGAAATGGGATCCACTCCGGCGAATGGTTCGTCGAGAAGAATAAACCTGGGATCTGCCGCAAGAGTTCTGGCAATTTCGGTCCGCCGCCGTTCCCCTCCCGACAGGCTCATTCCCCGATTCTTGCGGATGTGTGTAATATGAAATTCCTGCAATAGGGCTTCGAGTCGCTGTTGTCGGTCACTGGCATTGAGGTCCTTCCGGGTTTCCAGGATCGCCAGGATATTGTCTTCCACCGAGAGCGTCCTGAAAATGGACGAATCCTGGGGTAAATAGGCTAACCCCTTGCGGGCCCGCTCATGCATGGGCAGTGGAGTCAGGTCCGTGTTATTGATTTTCACCTGACCGCCATCGGCTCCTATCAGCCCGACTATCATGTAGAAACAGGTTGTTTTACCGGCACCGTTGGGTCCCAGCAGGCCGACGATTTCTCCGCGGTTAACCCGGAGCGATACGTCCCTGACAACCTTGCGCTTCTTATAACTTTTTGCCAGGTTGACAGCCTGCAGGATATCCATCAGTCGAGGTTAATTTCCAGGAGGGTTGGAGAAGCTTGAGCGACCTGATACGCCTTCACAGGGGCCGGTTGTCTCGGTAAATCGACTTTCAGTAAAGTACTTGATGGCGGCGCAGCTGATTACATCATTGGTACTGCGAAGGATTGCCGAACCGACAAATTCCACTATTGGTTCCGCTTCCACATAGTAGTAGATGGATTCACTTTCTCCCGCGATAAAATCACCACCAGCATCAAGTTGCTGGCGATAGTGCGCCGGTGACCCGGTTACGGTCACCCGATTAATGGTGCTGGATTCCGCTTCACTTTCGAAAACGGCATTGTCGCCGGTTATCTCCAGTGAGCCCTGAGTCACCTTGACATCCTGCTCCAGCGTTATTATGCGAACACCGTTTTCTATTCTGCTCGTGGACCTTCCCAGTGAGCTGTAGAGAATGTCCTGCTCTCTGTCGGATTCCAGGCTGGCAACATTCACACCGGCAAAAGCAAGAAACAACAGAGCGATGAAACTGTTAATTTTCACGAGCTGCATACCTGCCCCTTGTATTGCGGAAAAAAATGTACTCCTCTGTATTCAGATCGACACGCATTCCCGTAGCCGACTGTTCAAAATTGTTACTAGTCAAAAGTACATCGGCGTCTGTGACAAGAACATCAGCAATTGGATTCAATTGCAGGATGTCGGTAGAAAGTACGGCGCCGTTACCAGCAGCGTTAAGCTGGTGAACTTCCACATTGCCACTTAAAACTATCTGCTCAACATCGTTGTTTCGTTCCTCCCCGGCTGAAATTCTGCCCGAGCTGGCGGTGATATTCCAGCGTGAATCCATTCCCTGGTAAAGCTGTATGACAGGATGCTCCAGGGCAGTCTCCGAATTCAGGTAGGTAATCTGGCGATCGGCGCTAAGTGTATATCGAATTCGACCCCGTTCGTCGAAATGCGCGGTATTTATGCCCTCGGAATAGCCGTTGTAGTCAAGCACGGCAATCTGGTCATCTGTGCTCCCGGGCCGTCCTGGCTGCTCCAGCAGATTGACACCAAGAAACAGTAATACGGCGACCAGGCCTGGTATGACTATGAATTGCAATCGTGGCATTGACACTGTTACTTTTCCTACTTTAGACGACTTGTTGTTTTCCCGACTGGCCGGATTCCAAGGACGCGCGGTGCCATGTCAGCCGCGAAGGCTGTCTTCCACCACCTGCCGGTAAGAATCCCGTGCCTGCAGAAGCAAATCACAGATTTCACGCACAGCACCATCGCCACCGCCACGTTCAGTTACCAGCTCGGCTATGTTTCTGACTTCGGGATGTCCCCCGGGGACCGATATGCCCAGGCCGACGCGGCGAACCAGCGAAAGATCCGGAAGATCGTCACCGGCATAGGCAATCTGTTCGCTGTCGATCTGGCGGGTAGCAATGATTTCCTCCAGAACCGCCATCTTGTCTTCACGGCCGGTATAAAGCAATTCAATATCCAGTTCCCTGGCGCGATGCAGCAGCGATGGGGAATGGCGGCCGGAAACTATACCGACCGTGACACCGCTACGCTGGAGAAGCTTGATGCCATGGCCGTCAAGGGAATTGAATACTTTCAGCTCCTCGCCGTTTGCACCAACGTATAGCCTGCCGTCCGTCATAACGCCGTCCACGTCAAGGAGCAGCAAGCTGACGTTTTTTGCCAGGCGCATTATCTGCTTTCGGTCGCCCTGGAATATCATTGACAAGTTGCTCCTAAGGCAATCTGTTAAACGACGTTAGCCTGGAGTAGATCGTGCATTTTGACGATACCGCTCAATTGCTTGTCGCCGTTTTTGACCACCAGGGCATAAACCTGTGAGTCCTGCATCAGCCTGGCCGCTTCCACAGCAAGTGCGTTTTCCAGAATAAACTTGTAATTGCTGGACATTACGGATTCTATTGGAGTTGTTGTTATATCTCTCCCTGCATCGATGGCACGTCGCAGATCTCCGTCAGTGAAAACGCCACAAATTTCCCCGGCGTGGTCGCTGATCGTAGTCATGCCAAAACCTTTACTGGTTATTTCTAACAATGCGTCGCTTAATACAGTCTGAATGGAAACCCTTGGAATGCTATCACCCGAGTGCATGATATCCTTGACCTTAAGCAGCAGACGCCGTCCCAGTCTTCCGCCGGGGTGTGAAACCGCGAAATCCTCCCTGGTAAAACCTCGCGCTTCCAATAACGCCATGGCCAGTGCATCGCCCAGCACCAGTGCCACCGTTGTGCTGGAGGTGGGAGCCAGCCCCAGAGGGCAGGCCTCTTCCGACACACCGGCATCGAGGGACACGTCGGCAGCCTTGGCCAGAGTGGATTCCGGTTCGCCGGTCATGCTGATCAGGGGAACGCCTTTGCGTTTCAGTACCGGTAGCAGCGTAACCAGTTCCTCGGTAGTTCCCGAATTGGAGAGAAACAGGACGACATCTTTTTCCGTGATCATGCCAAGGTCGCCGTGACTGGCCTCGCCGGGGTGGACAAACATGGCTGGAGTGCCGGTGCTGGCCAGCGTGGCGGCAATCTTTCTGGCGATATGGCCTGACTTACCCATGCCCGTGACGACAACCCGACCCTCGGATGCAAGCATCAGCTGACAGGCTCGTTCGAAGTCATGATTTAACCGGTCCAATAGCGCATGAACAGCGTTGTATTCAATTTCAATAGTTCGTCTGGCGCTGTCTAGAAGTTTCGGCGTGTGGGTCATTGTTGGTTCGGCAGGCTTACATTTGTATGGCCATGATGGAAAACCAGACGCAATAGCAGGACAGCAAGATTATTCCGTTGGTTCGACCTATCATCATATTACGCTTTATTGCACGGTAACAAAACCAGGCCAGTAACAGCGTCATCAGCAACATGGCCACGTAATCCCGATGGAACAACATCGGATCCAGCTCAACCGGCGCGAACAATCCGGGAAAAGGCAGAACGGCCAGCAAATTTAGAATGTTCGATCCAACTATGTTGCCGATAGCGAGCTCGTGATGGCCTTTCAGTGCGCAGGCGGCAGACGCGGCGACTTCCGGGAGACTGGTGCCCAGGGCTACCACGGTGAGACCGACTATCGCCGAGGATACTCCCAGTGTCCTGGCAATCGATGAACAGGCCTGCACTATAGCATCTGCGCTCAAAACCAGCAGAGCCAGTCCCAGTATCAGGTAAATCGCTGCCCGGGCGTTGGTCAGGTGCATCAGGTTTTCGTCATCGATCTCCGGCAGGCTGGTGGACTTTACCCGGTTTCGAAAGAGCTTGTAGCCGAAAAAGACGGTTATAGACATCAGGATCAAGGCGTCAAAGAAACCGATGTAGAGATTTGCAAACAGCGCACCGGTTACCACGGTAACCAGGAGTAGTGCGGGTATTTCCTTGTGGAACAGAGACTTCGGTGGTTTAAGCGGGCTTATCAGGGCGGCGATTCCCAGGGCGATTCCGATATTGAATATATTCGATCCCAGGGCGTTGCCGATAGCCAGTTCCGGCTCATTTTCAACGACTGACGCAGCAGACGAAAATATCTCTGGAGCGGAGGTCCCGAAGGCAACAATGGTAAGACCGATCATTAATGGGGATACACCCAGGTTTCGTGCCAGGGCCGAGGCTCCGAACACGAACTTATCTGCCCCCCAGATCAGTCCGGTGAAACCCAGGACCACTATAACCGCGTCTAACACCATAAAATTATTGCAAATTGGCGGAATTGATAAAGCGCCCAATTACAAAGGCCTTTAGCCAAGTTTGCAAGTAATAATTTATTGAGGCGGTCAAATATTGTAAGATTCACCAACACCTATCCGACAACCTACGGTACCAGGGACGATGGCTGTCAGGAAATTTGACTTACGGACCTTTTACCGAGCACCAGCAACAAGCGCAGGGACAGCAGGGTCGGAATCCTTGCTCGGAGATAACCAGATGAATATATTGAAGAAGTTGGTATTTGTTGTGCTGTTGGCGACAGCTGGCACCAGTGTCGCACAGGAACCAGGGATGTCGGCCATAGAAACCGTTCAGAACGGCGTGGAATTACTCCTCCAAACCGTACAACAGGCCCGCCCCTACTTCCTTTCCGATCAGCAACGTTACTACAGTGAAATCGAGTCTGCCCTGAACACCATTGTTGACTTCGATGCCGTGGCGCGGGTTGTCATGTCTCGCTACGCACAGGGAGCGACGGAAGAGCAGATCAGCCGCTTTGGCGAGATTCTTCAGTCGACACTGACTCGTTTTTACGGAGCTGCCCTGGCTTCATATAACGGCCAGGAACTGGTTTTCCTGCCAGCCGGCAACCAGCCTGCCGACCCCCGGGCTGATCGGGTAATCGGCATGGAGATCAGGGGAATAGGCAGTGGCAGCGGGAGCAGTAACAGTTCCTTCAGGCTTCAGTATCAAATGTTTCTCAATGAGAACAACGAGTGGAAACTCAAGAATCTGAGTCTTGGTGGAATTAATCTCGGACGCCAGTATTACACGCAATTCGCCGCCGCGATGTCACAGTACAATAACGACATCGACCAGGTTCTGGACAACTGGCAGTAAACCGGGGTCGAAGCGTGAATTCTGAACAACTCAACCAGCTTCTGACTGAAGCATTTCCCGATTGTGACAGCAAAGTCGAGGGCGGTGATGGCAAGTACCTGGTCACCGTCGTCGATGACGGCTTTGCAGGGCTTAACGCGGTCAAACGTCAACAGAAAATATACCGGATTCTGAACCCGCATATTGAGACGGGAGCCATCCATGCTGTATCCATGCGGCTTTACACTCAAGATGAGTTCGAGGCAAGCACCTGACGGGTGATTGGATTACTGCAGGGAATAAAATGGACAAGCTACTGATCAAAGGCGGGGTTTCCCTCAACGGTGAAATCCGTATTGCCGGTGCCAAGAATTCGGCCCTGCCGATTCTGGCCTCGTCGCTACTGACCCGGGACACATTGCAGGTTCGTAATCTGCCTCATCTGTACGATATCACCACAATGCTGGAACTGCTTGGCTGCATGGGCGTTCAACCCGTAGTCGATGAAAAACTGAGCGTGGAAATCAACAGCAGCACCATTAACAGCTTCAGCGCGCCTTACGAACTGGTCAAAACCATGCGGGCGTCCATCCTGGTGCTGGGGCCAATGCTTGCCCACTACGGTCAGGCGGAAGTGGCATTGCCGGGCGGGTGTGCCATTGGCAGTCGACCGGTTAACCTGCATATCAGTGCGCTCGAGGCCATGGGAGCTACGATCAAGGTCGAAGACGGCTACATCAAGGCCACGGTAGACGGAAGACTGAAAGGTGCGCGGATCGTTATGGACCTCGTTACCGTGACCGGCACGGAAAACGTGATGATGGCGGCAACCCTGGCGGAAGGCAGGACGATTATCGAAAACGCCGCCCGGGAACCTGAAGTCGTGGATCTGGCCAACTGCCTGGTGGAGATGGGCGCACAGATTCAGGGTCAAGGTACCGACACCATAATAGTCGATGGTGTGGCAGAATTGCATGGTTGCAGCTACTCGGTCATGCCGGACCGTATTGAAACCGGGACCTACCTGATTGCGGCGGCCGCCACCCGTGGCCATATCAGGGTCAAGGATACCCGGCCGAACATCCTTGATGCAGTGCTCGCCAAGCTTGAGCAGGTAGGAGCCGAGATCAAGGTCGGTAAGGACTGGATTGAACTTGACATGCACGGCCAACGACCCAAAAGTGTATCTCTGCGTACAGCGCCATATCCGGCTTTTCCGACAGACATGCAGGCGCAATTCACCGCGCTGAATGCCATTGCCGACGGCACAGGTTCTATTACGGAAACTGTGTTTGAAAACCGCTTCATGCATGTTCACGAGATGAACCGCATGGGCGCATCCATTCGCGTGGAGGGTAATACTGTCATCGTGGATGGCGTAGAAACGCTCAAGGGAGCGCCGGTAATGGCCACCGATCTTCGAGCATCCGCAAGCCTGATTATTGCCGGCCTGGTTTCCGAAAACGAGACCAGGGTGGACCGGATATATCATATCGATCGGGGATACGAATGTATCGAGGAGAAACTCCAGCTGCTGGGTGCCAGAATCCGGCGCATTCCATCCTGAAACCATCTTGAAGTCTACCGCGATGAGCCAGTCGAACATTGTCATAGCATTGACCAAGGGTCGAATCCTTGAAGAAGTATTGCCGCTGTTTGCGGAAGCCGGAATAGTCCCGGGTGAGGACATCTTCAACAGCCGCAAACTGATTTTCGACACCAATCTTGCACATGTCAGCCTGATGATTATCCGCGGTTCGGACGTGCCCACCTATGTTGAATTCGGCAGTGCGGATATGGGGGTCGTGGGCAAGGACCTGATTCTTGAACACGGAAGCGACGGGTTTTATGAACCGCTGGATCTCAAGCTGGCCACCTGTCGCCTGATGACGGCAGCGCCCAGGGGCGCAGACCTGGATGCGCTGCGACAGTCCAGGTCGAGGCTTCGGGTAGCCACCAAGTTCATCAACAGTGCCCGGCGATACTTCGCCGAACAGGGGCGGCAGATCGAACTGATCAAGCTTAACGGGGCGCTGGAACTCGCGCCATCCATGGGGCTGGCGGATGCCATCGTCGATATTGTCGACAGTGGCAAAACGCTTCAGGCAAACGGGCTCGAGCCGCTGGACCTGATTACCCACGTCAGTTCCAGGGTAATCGTCAACAAGGCATCCCTCAAGATCAAGAATGCGGCTATTCGGGAAATTCTCGGCAAGTTGAAATCGGCGGTTGAAGGCTGACTGCCGGGAGTGAAGCGGACTATCCGGGGTCAGGCAGGAGATTCCTGAATCCAGAGCTCGCTGGCTGACCAGCCAGAATCAACGGAATAACCACGGACAGCAGGTACACATGTCAAAAAGCACTATTTCCATACGCCAGATTGACTCAAGCGACACTGATTTTCAGACTGCGCTGGAGGATGCGTTGCAGCGCGATTCACTGGTGCCGGCGGGCGTGAGTAAAACGGTTGCGGGCATTCTGGAGGATGTCCGGACCCGCGGCGACGAGGCTCTTGTTGAGTACACCAATCAATTTGATGACCGCAATGCCACGTCCATGGCAGACCTGACAGTTACCCCAGAGCAGCTCCAGGATGCTCTCGCCAGCGCATCGAGTGCGGATGTCGAAGCGCTGCGACATGCAGCAACCAGGATTGCCAGCTATCACGAAAAACAGAAACAGACCTCCTGGCACTACGAGGAGGCGGATGGCTCGGTGTACGGGCAGAAGATTACTCCGCTGGCCAGTGCCGGGGTGTATGTCCCGGGCGGCAAAGCCAACTATCCCTCTTCGATGCTGATGCTGGCGATCCCCGCCAGCGTGGCAGGCGTGGCAAACCTGGTCGCAACTGTGCCCACGGATTACCGGCCCGATAATCCGGTTCACAACCTGGTTTTTGCAGCCGCCGCGCTGGCCGGTGTCGACCGGGTCTTCACACTGGGTGGAGCACAGGCCATTGCTGCCCTGGCCTACGGCACTGAATCGGTGCCCAAGGTCGACAAGATAGCCGGACCAGGCAATATCTACGTCACCGAGGCCAAACGCCAGGTTTTTGGTAAAGTGGGTATTGATATGCTGGCGGGGCCGTCGGAATTAACGGTAATCTGCGACGGCAGCACGGATCCTGACTGGATAGCCATGGATCTCTTCTCCCAGGCCGAACACGACGAGCAGGCTCAATCTATCCTTATTTCACCCGATCGGGAGTTCATAGCGGCCGTGCTGTCAAGCATCGACCGGATGCTTCCTGACATGGCGCGACGTGAAATCATTGCTGCATCTTTACAGCAGCGAGGGATTGTCATCAAGGTCAGGGACCTGGAGGAGGCAGCCAGGGTCAGTGACAGTATTGCACCTGAGCATCTCGAGTTGTCTGTGTCAGACCCGGAGCAACTGGTTAGCCACATTAATAATGCAGGGGCAATATTCCTGGGAAGCCATACGGCAGAAGCCCTCGGTGACTATTGTGCCGGCCCGAGCCACGTGCTGCCTACATCAGGCACGGCCCGGTTTTCTTCGGCTCTTGGTGTATACGATTTTCAGAAAAGGAGTTCCATCCTGAACTGTTCGGTTACAGGGGCAGCAAACATTGCCGGCACCGCATCCACGCTGGCGCGACGGGAATCCCTGCAGGCTCACGCTCTGTCGGCAGAGTATCGATTGCCTGAAGACGCCTGATCAGGGCGCAAATACCATGGCCTGCCCGAAACCAAGCACTGTAGGCAGGTCCAGGTAGCGACCGTCGCGATAGACCTGGACCAGTACCCTGTCTCCCGGACGCTTGTTCTGGAATTCCATGATAATAGTTTCTTCATCGACGACTGGCGTCCGATCGACCCGGGTTATGACGTCTCCGGGCAGTATCCCTGCACGTTCGGCGGGGCCACCCTCGTCGACATTTTCAACCAGCATGCCGCGGATATCGGGTATACCGAAAAATAGCCGGCTGGTTTCCTCGTTCAGCACCTCTCCCGTCAACACGCCCAGGTAGCCGGGATTGTTAGCAATCGCCTCGGCGACCAGTTCCTGCATAATGGTCACAGCCGTTGTAACCGGCGTGGCGAATCCGATGCCTTCGAACCTGCCTGATTCTGAGAAAATCGAAGAGTTGATGCCGATCAGGTTACCGTCCCGATCGATCAGTGCGCCACCGCTGTTACCGGGGTTGATGGCGGCGTCCGTCTGCAACAGGTAAGCTCCTTCGCTTCCTTCGCTTCCTTCGCTGCCTTCGCGGTTGTCAACCTTGGCGCTGATAATACCCTGTGAGACCGACTGGCCAATGTTTCTTGGGTAGCCAATGGCGAAAACGACGTCGCCGACATCGAGATTGCCATCATCTCCCTGGATTATAGGGGTCAGGTCATCCATGTTGATGTGGAGAATCGCCAGATCATTGGCTTCATCAAAAGCAACCAGCGTCGCCGGTGTGCTTCGACCGTCAGACAATGTCACAACAGTTTCAAACATCAGCTGGCTCACCACGTGAAAATTGGTGAGGATGAAGCCCTCCCTGTTGACAATGACACCGGACCCAAGGCTGCTGTCCTGTTCGACAAAATTTAAGCGTACCTGTCCTTCGGAAGTCTGTTCGATGCTTTCCAGCTCCGCCGGAGTGGCGTTTATGCTGACTACAGCCGGGGCGGCCCGGTTGATCGCTTCCGAGAATGATATCGGTTGAGGGGGAGGAGGGTTACGATCTTCCAGGATGCGACGAAACTCGTTGATCTGCTGTATCTGCTGATACTGCATTACGAGAACCGCAATCATTACACCAGACAATACCGGCCAGCTGATGAACTGGAGAATTCGTTTTAATTGTTCCATCATTTCATTCCATTGGGGAATAGGGCTTGACGTTGTCGACCATACTGCGCGGCAGCCTTTTCCCCGGCCGTCAGTCAATATACCGCGTCCTGGGAGTCGTTGCCATGCCAGTCTCACTGAAGACCATAGAGGAAGAGCTTAACAGGCTGCTGCAGCCGCAGCAGTTCCAAGATTATTGTCCCAATGGGCTCCAGGTACAGGGTTGTCAGAATGTACACCGGCTGGTAACCGGCGTGACGGCCTGTCAGGAGTTAATCGACCTGGCGGTGTCGGAAAAGGCTGACATGCTGCTGGTTCACCACGGTTATTTCTGGAAAGGGGAAAGTCCGGTGCTAACTGGAATGAAGAAGAGACGAATCCAGACCCTTCTGCAGCACGACATCAGCCTGTTCGGTTTTCATCTGCCGTTGGATGTTCATCCGCAACTCGGCAACAATGCACAATTGGGAAAACTGCTCGGATTCAATACTACCGGCCGTTTTGCGGCATTCCAGGGTGGGCATATCGGATTGACAGGCACCGTGGAGAATCCGTGTCAGGCCTGGGAACTCGTCGAGCTGATCACGGCACGTTTGCACCGCAAACCGCTGCTGGTGGGTGATATCAACAAGCAGATAAAAACGATTGCCTGGTGTACCGGGGCGGCACAAAACTATATTGAGGACGCTATAGCCGCGGAAGTCGATGCCTTTGTTACCGGGGAAGTTTCCGAGCCTACTGTTCATGCAGCCCGCGAGAGCGGGCTCTGCTTCTTTGCTGCCGGGCATCATGCAACTGAACGCTACGGTGCCCAGGCCGTCGGGGAATACCTGGCCGAAAAATTTCAGCTTGAGCATACCTTTATCGATGTCGACAACCCGGTGTGAAGCGACTAACGCCGGTGCAGGAGCCGGTACAGGGTGTCAGATAACGTCGTGTTCCCGCATTAGATTGAGAACTCGTTGCAGGCACTCTTCGACTGAAAGTGCAGCTGTATCCAGTTCCAGATTCGTGTGTTCCGGTTGGTCGTAGGGAAACGACAAGCCGGGTACATCGCTTGATTCGCTGCTGTCCGCGGCCGCGTACAGCCCGCTGGGGTCACGCTGGATGCAGACTTCCATCGGCGGATTGAGGTAAATTATCAGGCAGTTTTCCTTGCCTATCACGCTCAGGGCGTGCTCGCGGGAATCGCGATTTGGTGCGACAAACGACGCGCAGCAGATCAGCCCGGAATCATTGAGAAACTTGGCGACATTGGCGCTGCGTCGCAGATTTTCCGCCCGACCCTCGGCGTCGTGAGGGAGATCCTTGCTAATGCCCAGCCGCATGGTCTTGCCGTCGAGTACCGTACTGACCCGGCCCATGTCGAACAGTTTGCGTTCCAGGCCGTGTGCCAGCGTGGATTTCCCCGAACCGGATACGCCGATAAACATGATGGTCACCGGGCGTTGACCATACCTGGCCGCCAGTTCTTCGCGGGTTACGTGCCGGACACTGCTGTGTTTTTCCTGGCGAGCCCCCGGTCGGGACTCCTCGCAGCTGATCATTCCGGCACCGACTGTCACATTGGACAGTCGGTCAATGACAATAAAGCTCCCGGTGCCGTGATTATTGCGATAGCTGTCAAAGCAGACCTTCTGGTCCAGGGAAATCTCGCAGAAACCGATTTCATTAAGTTCCAGCCCAGGTGCCGGATGCTGATCGAGAGTATTGACATCCACCCGATAGCGAATGGAGCTGATCCGACCGGTGACCTGTATCGTGTTCAGTTTGAAATCATACAGCTTGCCGGGCAACAAAGGCGCATCTGCCATCCAGACAATCGTTGCTTCGAATTTCCTGTGCTGGGCAGGCTGGTTGTCGGTGTGCACGATCATGTCACCCCGACTGACGTCGATTTCATCTTCCAGAGTCAGGGTAATGGCCATGCCAGCATGGGCCAGTTCAAGCTCCTCGTCGAAAGTGACAATGGATTTGACCCGACTGGACCTTCCCGAAGGGAGGGCAGTCACCTCATCACCTTTGTGTACCACGCCGGACTCCACCGTGCCGCAATAACCCCGGAAATTGAGATTCGGACGGTTGACATACTGTACCGGATAGCGAAAGTCCCTGTAATTGCGGTCCGCGCTAATTTCCACTGTTTCCAGTGTCGCCATCAGCGGTGGCCCGTCGAACCACGGCATTGACGAACTGTGGTTTACCACGTTGTCGCCCAACAGGGCGGAAATCGGCAGAAAGCGAATATCGGGTATTTCCAGCTTTCGTGAAAAATCCAGGTAGTCATCGCGGATCTGTTCGAATACATCCCGGCGAAAGTCCATCAAGTCCATCTTGTTGATGGCAACGATGACGTGTTTTATACCCAGCAGTGACGTGATAAAGCTGTGCCGCCTGGTTTGAGTCTGTACGCCATGACGGGCATCAATAAGAATAATCGCAAGGTCGCAGTTGGAAGCCCCGGTTGCCATGTTACGGGTGTATTGTTCATGGCCTGGCGTGTCGGCGATGATGAATTTCCTTTTCGCCGTGGAAAAAAACCGATACGCCACGTCTATCGTGATGCCCTGTTCCCGTTCAGCCTGCAATCCGTCAACGAGCAGGGCCAGGTCGAGCTCACCTTCCACCGTGCCTGACTTGACGCTGTCAGCCTTGATAGCGGCGAGCTGGTCCTCGTAAATCATCTTGGAGTCATGAAGCAGGCGTCCGATGAGCGTACTCTTGCCGTCATCAACACTGCCACAGGTAAGCAATCGCAATAGCTCCTTACGCTCGTGCTGAGCCAGGTAAGCGTTGATATCTGTGGCGATAAGTTCGGATTGGTGAGACATGGGTAATTTGGTCGTCGTTTTGGTTCCGTTAAATGCCAGGATTTCTCCGGCTGTCAGAAATAACCCTTGCGTTTCTTCTCTTCCATGGACCCTGCTGAATCCGTATCGATCAATCGACCCTGGCGTTCGGAACTGGTAGTCAGCAACATTTCCTGGATTATTTCCGGCAAGGTCGTCGCCGTTGACTCGACAGCCCCGGTCAACGGGTAACAGCCCAATGTTCGAAATCGCACGGTTTTTACACTGGCCTGCTGTCTGGTATTGGCAGGCATTCGATCATCGTCGACCAGAATATCGACGCCATCGATGTTGACCACGGGCCGTGGCTTGGCGAAGTACAGGGGCACTATGTCGATATTATTCAGGTGTATGTATTGCCAGATATCCAGCTCGGTCCAGTTGGACAGGGGGAAAACCCTGATACTCTCGCCCTTGTTGATCTTGCAATTGTAGATATTCCAGAGTTCAGGTCGCTGGTTCTTGGGATCCCACTGGTGGTTCACGTCACGAAAGGAAAAAATCCGTTCTTTGGCCCGGGATTTTTCCTCATCCCGTCGACCGCCTCCAAAAGCCGCATCGAACCTGTATTTGTCCAGGGCCTGCTTAAGGGATTGCGTTTTCATGATATCCGTGTGTTTCTCACTGCCATGAGTGAAAGGACCGATACCTGCCTCGACGCCCTCCTGATTGATGTGAACAATCAGGTTGAGCCCCAGCTTTTCCATTTGCCGATCACGAAATTCAATCATTTCGCGAAACTTCCAGGTCGTATCAACATGCATGAACGGAAAAGGCGGTCGCCCCGGATAAAAAGCTTTAAGCGCCAGGTGTAACATGACTGAAGAGTCTTTTCCGATGGAATAAAGCATCACCGGATTTTCAAACTCTGCAGCCACTTCACGGATGATGTGAATGCTCTCAGCTTCCAGCTGCTTGAGATGGGTCAGATTGTATTCGGCCATAGTGCTAGCGGGAGAGCAGGGGAGGAATGGCCCGGGGCGATCGCCGGCGGTGATTCACTGCCCCTGTAAGTTGAGTATCCAGGTTTCGACTTACCTGGCGTCTGTTACTTTTCATGTTTCCTGTCCGCTGTGTTCCTGTCAGAAATTTCCACGTCGGTATCGTCAGTCACTGTGGCCGGTGAATCATTGTCAGCCCGGGCGGATTGCCTCATTGGATTATTGCCATCAGCTTCGGCAACCCTCTGCCTGCGTCGGGGAGCCTGGTCGGTTGAGCCAGATGCTCCGCGCCCGGTCGTTACCGCCGGAGGCTTCTGGCTATCAGGTGTTGGCGTGTTGTCGCTATTCGGCCTGTATTCATTGATTTTCCGGTCTGCCTTGTCTGTACCTGGCTCGGCAGGTGGCTCGTAGGGCCTGGTTTCTTCTGCTCTGGTTTTCTGGAGCCCAAAATCTTCTGCCAGGGCACCCTTCTGGCCTGGATTCTGCTTGGCAGCGTAGTCCTTGGGCGGATTGAAGCCCAGGGCTTCTTCCTTCGGAGTTGCCGTATCGAAAACCGCGTCGGAACCGACCGGTAACAGTTTATCCGCTACCTCTGATGAACAAAGGTCCTGGGCACCGGAAGCGAGGTGCTGATACACATCCCGGTAACTTTGGGTCATTTGCTGTACCAGGTCAGCGGTGACGTTGAAATGTTCGCTGACGTCACCCTTGTATCGGTCGTGGCGTTCCTCCAGTCCTTTAACCTGATTTTCAAGTTCCTTGATCCGGGCCGGTGATCCTCCCAGGCGGTTGGCGACGGTTGCACCCAGAACAAGGCCGAGCGCCAGACAGCCAATTCCAATTAACCAAACCATATCAGTGTAGCCTTGAGTTTCTCTTTAATTAGTCAATTAGTCTTTAGCGGGGCAATTTCTTATTGCTTTTTAAGGTTATCGCTGCCGATTGAAGGCCGCCAAGTATAACCGCTACTGCGACATTTCGCCGCAAAAACTTTTACTTTACAATTCCCGCTTTTGTGAGATTTACAGGTACCGGATTGTCCGACAATCGATGACGCCGAAACGACGCTACCAGCGAGACCTTGATCAAGGTCTGATAGTCGCAGACCCTGCCCAGCAGAAGGCGGTTGATCTGCTGGACAGACTGTATCAGGAATTGATTCCGTTGCAAAAATTCCGTGGTAAGGGGTTCCTTGGGCGACTGGGCCTGCAGTTTCCCAGATCCCGGGCAACCGTACCGCAAGGCGTCTACCTGTGGGGAGGTGTGGGACGGGGGAAAACTTACCTGATGGATGTCTTTCATGACTCGCTGCCGTTTAGTGAAAAGCTGAGAACTCATTTTCACCGCTTCATGCAGGGCATCCACCGGGAGCTTCGAGGCCAGCGAGGTCAGAAGGATCCCCTGGCCAGAGTGGCTGCCGATATTGCCGACCAGGTGAGAGTCATCTGTTTTGACGAATTTTTCGTGGCCGATATCGGCGATGCCATGATCCTGTCTGCATTGCTGGAAACCCTCCTGGACAGGGGCGTGGTACTGGTAGCGACATCCAATATTGAGCCGGCAAGACTCTATGAAAACGGACTGCAAAGGGCCAGGTTCTTACCGGCGATCAAGTTGTTGCAAAACAGCCTGCGAGTCCATTGCCTGGAGGGGGTAACCGATTACCGGCTACGCAATCTCAATCGGACCAGGCTCTTCCATGCGCCCCTGGATAGCGACTCCGATGCCAGGTTACGCGAAAGCTTTGCCAGTCTCTCCCCGGATTTCGAAGAAGCGGAACGGGACACGGACATCGAGATCCTCGGTCGCCGGATCCGCAGTCGCTACGTGTCCGATGACGTGGTCTGGTTCGATTTCGACCAGCTCTGCGAAGGTCCCCGCAGTGTATACGATTACATAGAAATCGCCCGCCTTTACCATGCGGTGTTGTTGGGCAATATACCCCGGCTGGGTGCGGACAGGGACGATCAGGTTCGGCGCTTCATCAATCTGGTTGACGAACTGTACGACAGAGGGGTAAAACTGGTCATGACCGCGGCGGTTCCGATGGCGGAACTCTACGACGGGACTGTCCTGAGTGCCGAGTTTCAGCGCACCTTGAGCAGATTGACGGAAATGCAGTCACATGAGTATCTGGCTCGTCCCCATCGACCCTGACGCCAGAAAAAGGCTTGTGCTGCGGAGCCGGCCGGTCTGCCCCGGAAAGCGCGTGTTCGGGCCGAATCAGGAGGTATCGTTGATGGATGCGGGTGGATTGGGACTGATGGCTAACCGGGACGTTTTTTCAATCGACAGACCCTTGAAGTTTTAGCAACGCTCCGGTAGTATTCGCGCTCCTTGTTACAGCGGGCTCAGGGCCCCTGAACACAGGCATCAGCAACAGGCATCAGCAAATAATGAAGACTTACAGCGCTAAACCCGGACAAGTAGAGCAAAACTGGCTGCTAATCGATGCAGACGGCCTGACCCTGGGCCGCATGGCTGCGGCCATTTCTGCTCGACTGCGGGGTAAACACAAACCCGAATTCACCCCCCACGTTGATACCGGCGATTTCGTCGTGGTGGTCAACGCTGACAAGATCAGGGTGACCGGAAACAAGGCCACGGATAAGAAGTATCATGCCCACTCTGGTTTCCCGGGTGGTCTCAAGACCCGTTCTTTTGCTGAGCTGCAGAGCACCTCGCCGGAGAAAATTGTCAGGCTGGCTGTCAAGGGCATGCTGCCGCGTACACCACTGGGCCGGGCCATGTTCAAGAAGCTGAAAGTGTATGCCGGGCCAGACCATCCACATGGCGCTCAGCAACCCCAACCGATTGAATTATAACGAGGTATCCAGCGAGCTATGGCTGCAACCCAATATTACGGTACCGGTAGACGCAAGACCTCGACAGCGCGAGTCTTTCTCACCAGTGGTTCCGGCACGATAACAGTGAATAAGCGCCCCCTTGACGGGTTTTTCGGTCGGGAAGTGGCACGAATGATAGTCAGGCAACCACTGGAACTGGTGGAAATGACTGACAAGTTCGATGTTACCGTCACGGTCAGGGGCGGTGGCAGTTTTGGTCAGGCCGGCGCCATCCGCCATGGTATTACCCGTGCATTGATGGAATACGACGAAGAACTGCGTCCGACCCTGCGTAAAGCCGGCTTCGTCACTCGTGACGCCAGGGCCGTGGAGCGGAAAAAGGTCGGCTTGCGCAAGGCGAGAAAGAAGCCACAGTTTTCCAAGCGCTAAGCTGCCCGGAATCTACTGTTTTTTTCAACGCCGGCCCGATTCAGGGTTCGGCGTTTTTTGTGCGTTTTATCAGTTGGTTAGCGCGCCAATTCTGTGTTGATTCACTACTTTCAGGCACACGCCGTACTTGAAAAAAAAGGCAAAATTAACTAACATGCGGCCGGTTTCGCTGCCCCGACTGCGGGCAATCATTACCCGATTCCACACTTGAGTATTTTGATCCAGATTGTGGCCTTCCCTGTAGGCGGAAGCTGATTGCTGCACACCGGCTCAATGCTTGAAATTGATTTAGCTAGCTCTGATAGGAGAATGTAAAGGTGACTGACGACAGTGCTAATGCTGGCCGCAGGCGTTTTTTGGTGGGTTCAACATCGGCAGTAGGGGCGGCCGGGGTCGTGGGAGCCGCGGTTCCCTTTGTAGCTTCCTGGAATCCCAGCGCGAGAGCGCGAGCTGCCGGCGCCCCGGTGCGTATCGACGTAAGTCGGCTCGAGGTGGGCGAGATTCTGGGCCCGATTCCCGCCTGGCGCGGACGACCGATATTTGTAGTCCGGCGCAGTGACGAAGCACTGCAAGCACTGACCACCATGGATGATCGTCTTACCGATCCGGATTCGGAACAACCGGAACAGCCTGCATACGCACAAAACGAATATCGATCCCGTCAGCCCGAACTGCTGGTTCTGGTCGGACTCTGTCCCCATCTGTTCTGTTCTCCCACTCCCCACATAGAACTGCAACCTGAACCCTTCGATCCCAACTGGAATGGTGGTTTTTTCTGTCCATGTCACGGCTCACGCTTCGATCTGGCCGGCCGGGTCTACAGTGGCTCTCCGGCATCCCGGAATATGGAAGTACCGCCATATTACTATGAGAGTGACGATGTCCTCGTTATTGGTGAAGACGGGGAGGATGTGGCATGAGTGACATAAGCGAGGCGCAGAACACAATGGATGAGAAGCAGACCGGGACGGGGAATTCCACAAACCCCAGCAGGCTGGTGACCGGACTCACAGGATTCAGGGACTGGGTCGATGCCCGGCTTCCCATCGTCAATGCCTGGGAGAAACACCTCAGCAAATATTACGCACCGAAAAATTTCAATTTCTGGTACTTTTTTGGTGTCCTGTCCATGGTAGTGCTGGTTCTGCAACTGCTCACGGGTATCTGGCTTACCATGAACTACACGCCTTCCGCGGAAGAGGCATTCGCTTCCGTGGAGTACATCATGCGTGATGTCAACTCCGGCTATATTCTCAGGTACCTGCATTCAACAGGTGCCTCGGCATTTTTCCTGGTGGTTTACCTGCACATGTTCCGGGGCCTCATGTACGGGTCCTACAAGAAGCCCAGGGAACTCATCTGGGTATTCGGCATGGCCATCTACCTCGTCCTGGTGATGGAGGGGTTCATGGGGTATGTGTTGCCCTGGGGGCAGATGTCCTACTGGGGGGCTAACGTAATCGTATCCCTGGTTGGTGCCATACCGATAATCGGTGACGAACTGCTGGTGTGGGTGCGCGGTGACTACCTGATATCCGGTGCGACGTTGAACCGGTTTTTCGCACTGCATGTCGTCGCCCTGCCGATTGTGCTGTTGGCACTGGTAGTTTTGCATATTCTTGCGCTTCATGAAGTGGGTTCCAATAACCCGGATGGTGTCGACATCAAGAAGAACAAGGGGCCGGATGGAAAGCCGGTGGATGGCGTGCCTTTCCACCCCTATTACACGATGTACCATGATCTGCCGGCTATCGTAGTTTTCCTGTTCGTCTTCTGCTTCGTGGTATTTTTTACCCCGGAGATGGGTGGTTACTTTCTTGAAATCGCCAATTTTCAGGAAGCCGATCCCCTGGTAACGCCAGAGCATGTGCCACCAGTCTGGTACTACACGCCGTTTTACTCGATGTTGCGGGCGGTGACCTATCCGCTGTTCGGAATAGACGCCAAGTTCTGGGGCCTGATTGTCATGTTCAGTGCCATTGCGATACTTTTTGTCCTGCCCTGGCTGGACAAGAGTCCGGTAAACTCCATGCGTTACAAGGGCTGGTACAGCAGGGTGGCACTGCTGCTGTTTATTGTCAGTTTCCTCATCCTTGGTGTCCTGGGAACCCAGGCTGTCAGTCCGGCGAAAACATTCCTGGCTCAAGTGATGACGGTAGTGTACTTCGCCTACTTCTTCCTGATGCCCTGGTATACCAGGAAAGAGCGCACGTTCCCGGTGCCGGAAAGAATCACCATGGGTCGATGGATTACCTGGCCTCAGCTTGCCATCACCCTGCTGTTGCTTGTGGCACTGGTTTTCATTCCGTTACGGGCAGTGGCTGCAGAAGCGGGCAATCTCCCCCTGGAGCATGCAGAGGTGGATTTTGACGACAAGGATTCATTGCAGCGTGGCTGGAAATATTACGCAAATTACTGCGTATCCTGCCATTCACTCCAATACGCCCGCTACGCAAGGACGGCCAGCGACCTTGATGTGCCAGAGGAACTGGTGCTCGAAAATATTATTTTTGATGACGCTGCTTTCGGTGATCTGATTGTAAATTCCATGTCCGAAGACGACGCCAAGGCCTGGTTTGGTGCGGCACCACCGGACCTGACCCTTATCGGCAGGATACGGTCTCCCGACTGGATATACACATACCTGAAATCATTTTATAACGATGATTCAAGGCCGTTGGGTACCAATAACACGATTTTCGCCAATGTCGGCATGCCCAATGTATTGCACGAGCTTCAGGGAGATGTCGAGTGCCAAATGCATATGGATGACCACGGTGAGGAATCCTGTGAACTGCAGCGCGTTGAGGGAACCGGCACGATGACCGAACAGGAATTCGACCAGGTAGCCGCAGATATTACCAATTTCCTTTATTACATTGGCGAACCCATGAGAGAGCGTCGCAAGGAAATCGGCGTGTGGGTACTGGCTTTTCTTGCGCTACTTTATGTATTCGTGTGGGCTACGGCCAGAGAGTTCGGCAAGGACTATCACTGAGCTCTTTATGGGAAGAGGAAACGATATGGGAGTGGTAGCCAAGCGGTCGTCAATGACTTTTTACTCCGATGGGCGCAGTCAGTACAGTCATCGTGTAAGGATTGTTCTGTCAGAAAAAGGAGTTACAGTCGAAACGATAGATGTCAATCCTGACAGCAAGCCGGAAGACCTGGCTGATCTCAACCCATACAACAGCCTTCCCACCCTGGTGGACAGAGACCTGGTCCTGTATGAACCTAATATCATGATGGAATATCTTGATGAAAGGTTCCCGCACCCGCCGTTGTTTCCTGTTTACCCGGTAGCCCGGGCGCAAAGCCGATTGTGGATATACCGGATTGATCGTGACTGGTGTGCGCTGGTGGATGCACTGATTTCTGGTAAGGGGTCTGCCGCTTCACAGGAAAAGGCACGCAAGGAGCTTCGTGAAAGCCTGGTCTCCATCGCCCCCATATTCGCCGAAAAACCGTTCTTCATGAGCGACGAATTCAGCATTGTCGATTGCTGCGTTACTCCCATTCTCTGGCGCCTGCCGGCCATGGGGATTGAGCTGCCCAAGTCCAAGGCGGTAAAGCCGTTGCTGGATTACCGGGACCGGTTGTTTGAGCGGGATTCGGTGCTGGCGAGCCTTTCCGAACAGGAGAAGGAGATGATTTAAGGAGCCTCTGGTTAATAATGGAGGTGCCATGGCATGTCCAGAATTAATATGAGATTCCTTAACGGTTATAATGCTCCTGTGATGACTTCCTTTCGCATGCAAGAGCTCACGGCAGGGGTATTGATATGACGATGAGTTCCAGTCGACCCTACCTCGTGCGAGCTCTCTATGAATGGATTCTCGACAACGACAGTACGCCGTATATCCTGGTTAACGCACTCGGCGACGACGTGGCTGTTCCGCGAGAACACGTCAAGGATGGCCAGATTATCCTGAACATCTCACCTACGGCGGTACAGTCCCTCAGTATAGATAACGATGCCATGCAGTTCAGGGGCCGGTTTGCCGGCATTCCGTTCCAGGTTCATGTGCCCATGGAAGCCGTGCTTGGCATATATGCCAGGGAGAACGGGCAGGGCATGTTTTTTGAACTGGAGGGTGGTGAGCCCAGTCCACCGGATCCGGAAAAGTCCGGGGAAACCAGGCGACCCAAGCCGGGAAAACCGTCACTCAAGGTGGTCAAGTAGTCAAACCACCTGTCCAGGACGCCTTGCAGTGGCGCCCGACAGACTCCCGCAGACCACTTCCCTGGTCAATCAGAGGTTTCCTAGTTTATATATTCGAAGACCTTGATGACCCGGGTTACCCCGGAAATGTTTCTGGCAAGGGCGGCGGCATTATCCCCTTCCTGCTGGTTCACCATGCCCATCAGGAACACCGATCCGTTTTCTGTTATGACCCGGATCTGACCCGACGGCACGGACTTGTCGGCAAGAAGCTGGGTTCTCACCTTGGTACTGATCCACGCGTCATTACTTCTGGCAAGCACACCGGTTTTACCGGACACTTCCATCTCGTTGTGAATCCTCTTGATTTTGCTACTGGCCTCCGCAGCAATGCGGGTCGCCCTTTCCTTCAGTTGCTCCGTCTGCACCTGGCCAATCAGGAGCACCACGCCGTTGTGAGAAATCACGTCGAAATTGGCATGCCGCAGCGCGGGCTCCTGTGACTTGATGTTGACAATCACCTTGGTTTCTATTGACTGATCCTCGATACGGGCACCGGTGGTCCGCTTGCCCGGGTCTTCCTGGATGCCCTGGGGTCCGGTGGTTTCAACCAGAATCGTCGTACACCCGGCGAAGGCTGATAACATCCACAGAATTATCGACAGTTTCAGATAACGTATCATTCGTCACCTCCAAATAGCTGCATATCAATCAGGTCGCAAAGGCAATGCAAGGCGAGTATGTGCACTTCCTGAATCCTGGCGGTTGACTCAACCGGAACCCTTATTTCTATGTCGCCGTCGCGTAGCAGGCCGGAAATTCTGCCTCCGTCCCGTCCAGACATTGAAATCACTTTCATTTCCCGTTCATGGGCAGCCTGAATAGCCTGTACGATGTTTTCCGAGTTGCCGCTCGTGGAAATGGCCAGCAGCAGGTCTCCAGCCTGGCCAAGTGCCCGCACCTGTTTGGAAAAAATCTGGTTGTAGTCGTAATCGTTGGCTATGGAAGTCAGGGTCGAAGTGTCGGTAGTAATGGCCAGGGCGGGAAGGCCAGGTCGTTCGATTTCAAAACGGTTCAGCAACTCCGCGGCGAAGTGCTGAGCATCCGCCGCAGAACCGCCATTTCCGCAACAGAGTATCTTGTTGCCATCCAATAGCGCCTGTACCGAAATAATGCTGGCATCGCTGATAGCGGGAACGACAAACTCAATCGCCTTCCGTTTAGCGTCAATGCTGTCTTCAAAGTGCTGCCTGATTCGCTTTTGTAAATCCACTCACCCAGTCCTCGACATGGCTCCGCCCAAGAAACACACTGACAGGTATCTCCTGTTATCGGCAGCACTTTATACATGTTTTACCAGTTGCTGGAAACCGGGAGTCTGACAATACTGCTCCGTCGGATGTCATTGGCAGTTGTCATGCAACCTGGCCTGGTATTCAGCTGCAATCGTCGAAAGCGTGCTTGATCCACTGAATGTCCGCACCTCGGCTGTCAGTGGTGAAACTCAACCCGACCACGTCGAACCGGCAGGGCAGGTGGTTGAAACGCGGATTATGCATGAGGTAGTGGCGGGCGCATCGAGCGATCTTTTTCTGCTTGGCCGGTGTGACCGTTTCCACTGCTGTGCCATGGGAAAGATCGCGACGAAATCGGACTTCGACGAACACCAGCGTATCCTGGTCCAGGGTCACCAGGTCGATTTCCCCCAGGCGACATTGGTAGTTTCTCTGAACCAGATTCAGCCCTTTGCGGGTCAGAAAGTCCAGCGCCAGGTCTTCGCCTGAATTCCCGATGAGCCTTTTCAGTCGTGGTGGCACTTTCACAGTTCCGTCCTTGACCATGGCCTCGTCCCTGAGCCCGGGCCTGCAGCTGGCTATCAATTCAGCGCGAGACTGCCTGTGTCCTCCAGTGCGACTGCAACTCCGTCGACAAACGTCGCAGTTCGCGGTATACGTTTGATAGCGCCATTATCGTTCATTGACAACAAACCGGTGGCGCCGCGGAATCCGGTCAACTCGTTGTTCGCCAGCTGCTGGAGCCTGGCGTAAAGCCGGAAGCCATCGACTCCAAGGGCGCGCAGTCGCTGCAACGGGCCCTGGGTTGACTGGAGGGTCGCATTGATCTCCTGCTTGAGCGGATCCTGCTCAAGAACCCAGGGAGTGTCTGTGAATATGACGCCGTTCAGGTCCTGGTTGACGAGCTGATTACTGCTGCCATCGTTGATGGCTGATAATGCGTAGACGGGTATATCCTCGGCAAAATAGAACGCCAGAGATGGCTTGATCTGCCGGCCCTGCCTGGGATTGGCCATCAGGAAAATGAAATCGATATCGCCTCGGCGTGTCGGTGTAAACTCGATGACATCGCGTGGCAGGAGTGCTTCCAGCCTGGCAGCACGATCTTCACTGGCGTTGATGGCCAGGAGTTGCCTGACCGACTCGGCATATTCACCATCGCCGTTATAGTTGACCGTAGAGACTACGTTGCCACCAAGGGTTTCCCAGGTATCAACAAAGTTCTGCAGCAGCCGCTGGTAGTTGACACTTTCCGGGGACACAATCGCCGCGTTACGGTAACCGGCGCGCCAGGCGAGTTCGGCAGCATGGTTTATCTCGTCTTCCGGTGCCAATCCGAACTGGTAGAAAACGGAGGAATTCCGTGTTGGTGAATCCATGTAGTTCAACGCCAGGGTCGGAACCGGCAGCGATCTCAGTGTGCCCAGTTGATTTACCAGGTCTTTGTCCAGTGGGCCTATGATCAAATCAGCTCCCGTATCCACGGCAGTTTCATAGATGTCTCGGATCCGGGTCACGTTGCTGGTATCGAAGACGCTTACCTCGGGGACGTCGGCATCAATGGCCATGGCCTGGTAGTAGGCTGAAAAGAATCCTTCCTGCACTGCTCTGCCGATCTGATTCTGCAGCGGGAGAAGTAAAGCGATATGCCTGGGTCGACTGTTCCAGGTTTCCGGTAATTCGCGCAGTTGACCAGGCAATCCGGCAAGAGCGCTGTGTCGATTCCATACATCCCGCCAGCGCGCGATGGCTTCAAGCTGGCTGGGTATACTGTATTGACGGGAATTAAGGCTTCGGGCGAGCTCGATCCAGCCAAGCAATTCATACGTCGCCACTTCTTCACTCAACCGGACAAGCTCCTGTTCAGGAATGTTTTGCAGTGACCGCCAGACCATGTCGCGATGCTGCTGGCTGCCACCCGGTGAAGAGGAAATTTCAACAAGCAGTACCAGGGCATCGGTAAATCGGCCGGTGGCCATCAGGGCTCTGGCACGCAGGTCATCGAGCCGCCGCCGGGATGCCGCGGATTGCTGTCCCGCGCCGGCGAACCGGGCGCTGTCAAGAATCACCAGCGCCTGTTCCGGGGCTTCCATTGCCAGGGCAACCTCGGCATTGGCCAGTGCCAGCCGGGCACGGAGTGATACTGGCAGGTTCTCCGGGTCGGGAAGCGTCGCCAGTGCTTCGGCCGCCTGATCAAAACGCTGCTCTTCGATAAATTGTTCGGCGGCGTCGAGCCGGTATCTGACCGCTTGCGGACGGTTGCTGAGATCAGCCAGAGCCAGCAATTCCTCGGCGGAACGCGGCCCTGACGTCTGTTCCACAACAACCGGTGTGGTGGTTTCGGTAGACACAGAACAGGATACTGCCAGCATCAGTAGAATCAGAATTGCAGCTAAAGATCCTGGGCCATCGGCTCTGGTGGTCATACTGGGTAGGGTTGGATTCCGGGGTTGGAAAGATTGCCTGACATGTTGCTGAGAAGACTAATACAGAACCCTGTGTACAGCAACAACGCCGGCAATAAAGTGGTCATTCAGTATTGACATACACTGTGGCTCCGGAGTGGGGCCGGAGTCCGACACCAGGGCACCCCGGCGTGCCCGGGCCCGGCCCTCGGGCTCCGGCCTCACCCACTGCCACCGGCCCGGATTTCAAGCCGAGTCGCCGGCGGAATTGAAGCGGTGGGCCGGTCTGCATTCGGTGGATGTGGACTCCTGGTGTAAACGCCAGGCCGGATCGGTGATAATGCCAGCTGCCCCGGCAATAATTCCGACGAGCCAGCCTATTTCATGTCAATTGACCCCAAAGATTCAGGACTGCTTTACGTGGTCGCGACACCTATTGGCAACAGGCAGGACATCAGCCTGCGAGCCGTGGAATTGCTGAGGGAAGTGGACCTGATAGCGGCCGAGGATACCGGCACAGTGCCAGGCTGATGGAATCACTTGGCATTGCCACACCGCTGATTTCCTTCCACGATTTCAGTTCCGCACAACGGCTGGATGCGCTGCTCCAGCGATTGCGGTCGGGTAAGTCCCTGGCGCTGGTTTCCGACGCGGGAACTCCCGGTATTGCAGATCCGGGGTATGAGCTGGTCAGGGCTGCCCGCCAGGCTGGCATCCAGGTAATACCGCTGCCTGGTCCCAGTGCCGTGATTGCCGCGCTGTGCGTATCGGGATTGCCCAGCGACCGGTTTATTTTCGAGGGTTTTCTACCAGCCAGGAGCCGATCCCGACAGGATCGGCTGGGCAGTCTCGTCGATGAACAACGGACGATGATTTTCTACGAGTCACCCCACCGGATTATCGACTGTCTCGAGGATTTCCAGACAATCATGGGCGCGGATCGGGAGTTGTTCATTGCTCGTGAACTGACTAAAAGGTTCGAAACCACGCTACTTGCCAATGTGGCGGAATGTCTGCGCTGGGTCTGCAGTGATCCGCAACAGCAGAAGGGAGAATTCGTGCTGGTTCTGGCGGGAATGTCGAAAACCCGGCGCAAGTCCGGGGAACTGGATGAGGGCCTCAGGATACTGCGACTGCTGGAGGACGACGTGCCGTTGAAGCGAGCCGCCAGGCTGGCTGCCGACATCAGCGGCGCACCGCGGAATGCGCTGTATCGCGCAGCACTGCAGGCCGCGGACAATGATACTGGTGAAAGCGAAACGGATGGTTGAGGCAGGCGCTGACGGTGACTTGTTGCCACGGGTGATCTGCTCTAAACTGCCCGGGAGTCAGCCGGACAGTTGCTGCCTGATTGCTTCAAGAAGCAAGCGGGGGGAGGAAAGTCCGGGCTCCGCAGAGCAGGGTGCCAGGTAACGCCTGGGGGATGTGAATCCACGGAAAGTGCAGCAGAAAATATACCGCCTCTTTCCCTAAGGGGATGAGGTAAGGGTGAAATGGTGCGGTAAGAGCGCACCGCACGACTGGCAACAGTTCGTGGCTAGGTAAACCCCACCCGGAGCAAGGCCAAATAGGAATCCCATGGTGTGGCTCGCACCGGATTCGGGTAGGCCGCTGAAGGTTTGTGGTGACACAGGCCGTAGATGAATAACTGTCCCTGACAGAACCCGGCTTACAGGCTGGCTCAATTCTTTCATTTTCGGCAGCCATTCAGGCTGCATCGATTCCTCGATTACCCGCTGCTTTGGCAGCGGCTCACCTGCCTGCCGACAGGCCCCGCCGGTCGGGGCTTGCAGGCGAGCCCACTGCCCTTGTTGGCTTAAAATGGTTGCCTGGCCTTGACAGGTCGATGGCCAGGCGCCTCGACAGCGAACCCGCCTGAAAGCCAGAGTATTTCCCTGATCAGTCAGTGGTTTCCTACGATCGGTGACGTGATGACTCCGCGCCAGGACGGCGCGTTATCGTCAGGCACCGTCGTTTTCTTGAGTTCTATTAAAAAATAGTGCTTGCACTCCGTCGGGGCTGATCCTATAGTGTCCAAAAGTGGGAGATAGTGGGAATTTATGCGTTCTGGTGGGTGAAAGGTGGGTGGCCAGGGCGACAAATCCCCACGGGATAACAAGACCAACAGACGGGGAAAAACGTGTTCCGTGGTGTAAACACCATCAATCTCGATGCCAAGGGCCGGATGGCAATGCCTGCCCGGTACCGGGATCAGCTGCAGAGCCACTGTGCCGGGCACCTGGTTGCCACCATTGACACCAGTTCGCGCTGCCTGTTGCTCTACCCCGTGCATGAGTGGGAGGAAATTCAGCGCAAAATCGAGATGTTGCCCAGCTTTAATCCTACTTCCCGTCGGGTTCAGCGACTGCTGATCGGGCATGCTACCGACCTGCAGCTGGATAACAGTGGCCGGATTCTGCTGCCCCAGGCGTTGCGTGAGTACGCCGATCTGGAAAAACGGGTTGCCCTGATTGGCCAGGGTAAAAAACTGGAACTGTGGGATCTGGATACCTGGACCCGGCAACGGGAAGAATGGCTTTCCGAGGCGGAAGGGGAAGGTGAAGTGCCGGAAGATCTGCAGTCTCTGTCATTGTAGCCCATGGGAACCTGCATGAACCGCGAATTTACGCACACCACAGTCCTGTTGCAGCCCGCCATAGAAATGCTGATGGTGGATTCCACCGGAGTGTATATCGACGGTACTTTCGGCCGGGGCGGGCATTCGCGGGAACTGTTGGAAAAACTGGGTGAAGCCGGGCGCGTCTTCGGTATCGATCGCGATCCGGAAGCCGCAGATACAGGCCAGGAGCTGGCCATAGAGGATTCGAGATTCATGATGTCCCGGGAAAGTTTCGCCAGGCTTGGTGTTTTTGCAGAGCAACACGGACTGACCGGTCGGGTCAGCGGAATTCTGCTGGATCTTGGGGTTTCCTCACCCCAGCTTGACGATGTCAGTCGTGGCTTCAGTTTTCAGCAAGATGGTCCTCTCGACATGAGAATGGACCCGGAGCGCGGTCAAAGTGCCGGGACCTGGCTTGCCGGGGCGAAAGAAAAAGACATAGCGGATGTTCTGAAGACTTACGGGGAAGAGCGATATGCACGGCGTATCGCCCGTGCCATCGTGACCGCCAGGGCTGAGCATCCAATCGAGACGACCGGTCAATTGGCGGCTATCGTCAAGCAGGCCAACCCCAACTGGGAGCGCGACAAGCACCCGGCAACACGTGCCTTCCAGGGCATACGAATCTTTATCAATGGTGAATTGTCGGCTCTGCAGGAAGCGCTGAACGATTCCCTGGAGGTCCTGCGCATCGGCGGGCGTCTGGTGGTAATCAGCTTTCATTCGCTGGAAGATAAAATAGTTAAGAATTTCATGTCCTTGCAGACAAAGGGAGATAACTTCCCGCGGGATCTGCCGGTTTTGTACAACGACCTGCATCCTACCTTGAAGTTGATCGGCAAGCCGATTCGCCCGGACGAGGATGAAATTCGAGTCAATCCACGGTCTCGCAGCGCCATTATGCGGGTCGCCGAACGAATCGCCTGAGCCTGTATTCCCTAAGAAAGGTCAACCGGGTATGCCTGCCAATAGCAAACTGAAAGCGAACATCCGGCCTGGTCGGCGTCCTGAATCTGTATTGGCCTGGCTTGGATTGCGAGACGGGGCTGCTTTGCAGTTGTTGACACTGCTGTTGTTAACCCTTTGTTCCGGATTGGCAGTTGTCTACCTCACACACCAGGACCGGGTGCTGTTCACCGAGCTACAGGTACTGCGGGAACAGGCCAATGAACTTGACGTGCAGTGGGGACAGTTGTTGATAGAACAAAGCACACTCGGCCTCGGTGGCCGGGTTGAACAGCGGGCAGTGGAACATCTCGATATGCGGGTCCCAAACATCGAAGACATCGTCATGGTGACATATGAGCAAGAAAGTCAGTAATAATCGCAGCGTCGGCGCCTGGCGACTTTACCTGGTCTATTTTACGTTATCGCTTAGCGTTGGCGTCATAGGTTGGAAAGTCGGCAACCTGCACATTGTCGAGCGTGATTTTCTTCAGGGTCAGGGTGATGCAAGGACCATTCGCACTGATCCCATTGTCGCCCACCGGGGTATCATTACTGATCGCAATGGTGAGCCCCTGGCGGTCAGCTCGCCAGTGAAGTCCATTTGGGTCAATCCCAAACAAATCGGCAGTGACCCGCAGTCAGTGATACGCCTCGCCGACACGATGAATCTGAATGCCGATGTGCTGGCAGGCAATATTACGGCAAACTCCCAACGGGAATTCCTGTACGTAAAAAGACGGCTCCCGCCTGCCGAAGCTGACCGAATTCTGGCCCTGAATATTCCCGGTGTCTATGCCCAACAGGAATACCAGCGTTATTACCCTCAAGGTGAAGTCACAGCTCACCTTATCGGATTTACCAACGTGGACGACATGGGACAGGAAGGGTTGGAGCTGGCGTTTGATCAATGGCTGAGCGGAAAACCGGGAAGCCGTCGGGTCATGAAGGATCGGCGTGGAAATATCATTGAAGAACTTATGATCCTGCAGACTGCAGAGGCGGGTAACAATCTCCAGTTAAGCATCGACTCGCGAATTCAAAACCTGGCCTACAGGGAACTGAAAACCGAATTTGTCACACGCCGCGCCAAATCCGCAACCGCGGTCGTGCTGGACGTGAATACCGGAGAAGTACTGGCGATGGTGAACCAGCCTTCCTACAACCCGAACAACAAGGCAAGCATCGATGACTTCAATGCTTTGCGCAATCGTGCCATCACCGATACCTTCGAGCCAGGATCCACGATCAAGGCATTTACCATAGCCGCGGCGCTTGAGAGCGGCCTGTATGGCCCATCGACGGAAATTGAAACCCGGGGATGGATGATGGTGGGAGGACACGAAGTCAAGGACAGCTTGAATTACGGCGTGCTTACCCTGGAAAAGATCATCACCAAGTCCAGCAACGTGGGGTCCGCGAAAATTGCCTTGCAACTGGGGCCGGAAACTATCAGGGACATGCTCTCGCGAGTCGGGTTCGGCGAGACCACCGGCAGCGGTTTCCCCGGGGAAAGTGGCGGCATTCTGCCTCCTATCCGGGCTGGCTGGAGCCGGATTGAGACTGCTACGCTCTCTTTTGGCTACGGCCTGGCGTCTTCGACTCTGCAACTTGCTCAGGCCTATTCGGTCCTGGCCGACGACGGGTTCAGAAAACCCCTGTCCCTGCTGAAGCTCGATGAAAACCGCCTTGCCACGCTCCAGCGCGACCGGGTCATAAGCGCGGACGTCAGTCGCAGGCTGCTCGAGATGCTTCAGACTGTGGTTGATCCAGCCTACGGAGGAACGGCGGCCGAGGCGCGCGTACCGTTTTACTCTGTGGCCGGGAAAACCGGGACAGCGCGAGTGGTCGGTAAATACGGCTATGAAAAAGATATTCACAATTCCCTGTTCGTCGGAGTAGTGCCAGCCAGCGATCCGGAAGTTGTCGTGGTGGTAGTGGTTAACGAGCCCAAGGGAAGCGAACATTACGGAGGCCAGGTTGCGGCACCGGTATTTTCCCGAATCGCAGCTGGCGCTATGCGTCTGTTGAATATCCCACCGGACAGGCCCGGGGAAAAAATTGAAAGGGGAGCGACCTGAGTCACCATGGATACTGCGGAACAAGTTACCACTACAGTACCGCTCAGTTTTCTTCTGGCGGGGATTGCCTGTCGATTGAGCGATTCCCAGTCCAGTGAGATTGACGTTCAGGTAAGCGGTGTGAAAATGGACAGCAGGCTATTGCGGTCGGGAGACCTTTTTATTGCCTGTTTCGGTCGCAATCACGATGCCAGGGACTATATTGATGACGCTATAAACAGTGGCGCAGTTGCAGTGCTGGCTGAATCCGGTGGGTCCTGGCAGGAAGTTCGGCATGTCAAGGGTGTGCCCGTCATTCCGGTTGACAATCTTACTGCACAGATCAGTGAAGTCGCTGCCCGATTCTATGGAGACCCGAGCAGCTCATTGAAAGTGATAGGTATAACCGGCACCAATGGTAAGACCAGCTGCAGTCAGTTCATTGCACAAGTACTTGAAGCTGCAGGCGAGGAGTGCGGCGTTGTCGGTACGCTGGGATTCGGCAAATACGGCAATTTACAGGAGACACAGCACACAACCCCGGATGCGGTGGTTACGCAGGCAGCTCTTGCAGAACTGAAAAGAGCCAACGTGAAAGTCGTGGCCATGGAAGTTTCATCCGTCGGACTGCACCAACATCGTGTTGAGGCTGTCAAATTTGACACCGCTCTGTTTACCAATCTTTCCCGCGATCACCTTGATTATCACAAAAGCATGGAGAGCTATGCGGACAACAAGCGCAAGCTGTTCATGGTTCCCGGGCTTCAGGCTGCGGTAATCAACCTGGACGACAGCTACGGACTGTACATGATGGATGCCGTTGCCAGGGAGGTTAAGACTTTCACGTACAGCCTCGACAATCACACGGCCACGGTACACACCAGGAATATTCAGTTGGACAGGCATGGTTTCAGGGCTGAAATCGTCACTCCTCACGGCGAGGGAGTAGTCAATTGCCCGTTGTTCGGGTATTTCAATATCAGTAACGTGTTGGCAGTAATCACTACGTTGCTCAGTTATTTCGAGCGCACAGGACCGATCGACATCGCCAGGCTATTGGGCCTGGTCGCCAACCTGAAGCCGGTGCGGGGACGAATGGAGATTGTCGGCAGCAGTGACGAACTTACCTGCGTGGTTGACTATGCCCACACGCCCGATGGGCTGAAAAGCGCGCTATTGGCTATTCGCGATCATTTTGACGGTGAAGTCTGGTGTGTCTTCGGCTGCGGCGGCAATCGTGATCGTGGCAAGCGGCCGATGATGGGGGAGATTGCCAAGGCCTATGCCAACAGGCTGGTAATAACCGATGACAATCCACGCAAGGAAAGCGGTGAGGACATTGTCCGGCACATAATGTCGGGCATAGAGAGTCATAGCGGTGTTGAAGTGATTCGAGACCGTGCGCAGGCAATCCAGTATGCCGTTGGTAACGCCAATCCCGGAGACATCGTGCTGGTGGCCGGCAAGGGGCACGAGAACTACCAGGATATTGGTGGTCACAAAACCGTATTCAGTGATACCAGCCAGGTGCGGCTTGCCTTGCAGCAGCGCCAGGGCAGGTCCCGGAAGGGGACGTAACCGCATTGATAGAGGCGATGGATTTAAGAGGCGTTGCACCGCATCTGGCCGGCGAGTTGCACGGAAGAAATACCGGGTTCGAATCTGTTTCAATAAATAGTCGGACCCTTGAGCCGGGTGACCTGTTCATTGCCATCAAAGGTAACAACTTTGATGGCAATGATTTTGTCGAAGATGCCGCAGAAAAAGGTGCCTGCGCCGCAATTGTCAGTCGGCTGGCCGACACTTCCCTGCCGCAGCTGCTGGTGGAAGACACCTCAAGGGCCCTGGGAACCCTGGCGCTGTTGAACCGACAGCGATCACGAGCCACGCTCATAGGTATTACTGGCAGTCAGGGCAAGACCACGGTAAAGGAAATGACCGGCCGCATACTGGAGCGGGTTGGCTCAACATTGACGACGTCCGGGAATCTCAATAACACCCTTGGTGTCCCTTTGACACTGCTGCGGTTGAACGGGCAACACGAATTCGGAGTTGTGGAAATGGGCGCGAATCGCGCAGGAGAAATTGCCTACAGCGTGAACCTGGTAATGCCCATGGTGGCAACAATTACCCGGGCCGCCCACGCCCACCTCGAGGGCTTTGGCAGTCTTGAGGGAGTAGCACGTGCCAAGGGTGAGATCATCGACGGGATTGTCCCTACAGGCACTGTCGTGTTGAATCTCGACGATGCGTATTTTAAAGCCTGGCAGGCACGGGCAGAAGGCCGCAGAATCGTTACTTTCTCTACTGCCGATACGGCAGCAGACTATTTCGCCAGTGACGAACAACGCCACGACGATGGCAGCCAGACCTTTTTACTGCACGCCGATGGGCAGCACAAGGCTGTCAGGCTGGCACTGCTGGGAAGACACAACGTGATGAATGCGGTAGTGGCCTCTGCCCTGGCGATAGAGGCTGGAGCCGGACTTGATCAGGTTAAAGCCGGACTGGAGAGTATCAGGCCGGTCAGGGGTCGCCTCTATCCTGTCGATTCCCCTGGCGGCGGAGGATTGATAGACGATAGCTACAATGCCAGTCCGGAGTCCTTCAAGGCTGCGGTGGATGTTTTACGCGAGATTGACAGTCACCGGATTCTGCTCGTGGGTGATATGGCGGAGCTGGGTGGCTCCACCAGCGCGGCTCATGAAGAGTTGGGACGGTATGCCCGTCAATGTGGGATTAATGAGCTGTGGTCTGTGGGTGAATCAAGCCGGTATAGCACAAAGACATTTGGTGAAAACGGTCGACACTTCAGTTCCAGGCAGGACGCTATCGAGTTCGCGAGGAAGAGAATAGGGCCAGGAGTGACACTCCTGATAAAAGGGTCCCGGAGCGCAGGACTGGACGAAATAGTCCAGGAGCTCAGTAAAGGCCGGGTAAGTTGATAATGATAGGGGCCTGCCATGCTAGTCTGGTTATCTGAATACCTGGTACAAATCGACAGTAATTTTGCCGTATTGCAGTATATAACGGTGCGCACGATATTCAGTGTACTCACGGCACTCGGCGTCTCACTGATAATCGGCCCGTTGATGATCAGCCGACTGAACTATCACCAGATCGGCCAGGTTGTGCGGGATGATGGGCCCCAGACTCATTTCAGTAAAGCCGGCACACCGACCATGGGTGGGGCGCTGATCCTGGTCAGTATTGCGCTGAGCACACTGATCTGGTCGGATCTGGAGAACCACTATGTTTGGATCGTCCTGCTGGTTACCCTGGCTTTTGGCGCAATTGGCTGGATTGACGATTATCGCAAGGTATTTCGCAAGAATCCGAAGGGCCTGTCTGCCCGATGGAAATATTTCTGGCAATCCCTGGTGGCGGCAGTGGCCGCGTACTGGTTGTACGTGTCGGCAGAGGGAAGTGTCGAAATTGCCTACATAGTGCCCTTTTTCAAGGACGTTGCTCTCGATTTAGGCTTTGTCTATATCATCATAAGCTATTTCGTAATTGTCGGAAGCAGCAACGCGGTAAACCTGACAGATGGCCTGGATGGGCTTGCGATTTTGCCAACGGTCATGGTTGGAGGCGCGCTCGGAGTTATCGGCTATCTTAGCGGCAACGTGGTTTTCTCCGAGTATCTGAATATTCCATACATAATAGGAGCCGGTGAGATAGTGATTTTTTCCGGCGCTTTGGCAGGTGCCGGACTCGGATTTCTCTGGTTCAACACCTATCCTGCCCAGGTATTCATGGGTGACGTGGGAGCTCTTGCGCTGGGTGCTGCCCTTGGAGCCATGGCAATTATTTCCCGCCATGAAATTGTGCTGTTCATCATGGGTGGGGTTTTCGTCATGGAGACAGTTTCAGTGATTCTCCAGGTTGCTTCTTTCAAGCTTACCGGCAAGAGAATATTCCGCATGGCGCCACTGCACCATCATTTCGAATTAAAAGGCTGGCCCGAACCCCGCGTCATTGTTCGTTTCTGGATAATCACTGTCATGCTGGTCCTGTTTGGGCTGGCAACCTTGAAACTACGCTGACCAGAATCCTGTCAGTATTCGCGATAGCTGCAAGTAGAGTGGTAATAAAAACAGGTGCCTGAGAACAATGGTGAAAAATGTACAGTGGTCGTGGGGATGGGGAAAACCGGCCTGTCCTGCGCGAGATTTCTGTCCCGGCGCGGGGAGAAATTCATGATGGTTGATTCGCGGACCGCGCCACCGGAGCTGGCCCGATTCCGGGCAGATTTCCCCGGGGTGAAGTTCGAGCTTGGTAAATTCCGGGAGGCCACTTTTCGCCGTGCCGCGCAGCTGATGGTCAGTCCGGGTATTGGGTTGCAGGAACCGGTGATTGTAGATGCATTGAATCACGGTGTGCCAGTCACCGGTGATATTGATCAGTTCAGTAAACTTGCAAAGGCTCCGATTGTTGCAGTGACCGGGTCAAACGGCAAAAGCACCGTGGTTTCCCTGGTGGCTGAGCTATGCGAGGCAGCCGGAGTCACCTTCGGCCTGGGCGGGAATCTTGACGGCGTCAGGTCAAGGCCTGCACTGGATTTGCTAGAGGGTGACATGCCCGCGCTCTACATTCTTGAGCTGTCCAGTTTTCAGCTTGAAACAACGGCAGCTCTCGGTGCCGAGGTGGCCGTCATATTGAATCTCAGTGAAGACCATATGGATCGCTACTCCGGGCTCCGTACCTACCTGGAAGCGAAACAACGGATTTTCATTGGAGCCCGAAAGGTGGTGGTCAACCGCGACAGCCCGCACAGCCGGCCGCCGACCCAGGTCGACGCAGAGATTATCGACTTTGGTCTGGGTGAGCCCGGTCCGCGAGGTTTTGGCGTACTGCAGCAAGATGGCGCCGAATACCTGGCGCTGGGCCGGCAATTGCTTGCCAGAGTTGACAAGTTGAAGGTATTTGGCCAGCACAATGTTGCCAATGTGCTGGCGGCCATGGCCATAGGTAAGGCATTGGGACTGGCGCCGGAATTTATGGCAGCCGCTGCTTTGCAATTTCGCGGCTTGCCAGACCGGTGTCAGTGGGTTGCGGAGATTGATGGAATCGTATTTTACAACGACTCAAAGGGTACCAATGTCGGCGCGACCGTGGCGGCAGTGGACGGTCTCGGAAGAAAGTTAGAAGGGAAGATCGTGCTTATTGCAGGTGGAGTGGGCAAAGGCGCGAATTTCCAGCCGCTGGTTCGGCCAATTGCGCAGTTTGTCAGGGAAGTCATTCTGGTGGGAGAAGCGGCTCCGCAGATCAATCAGGTTCTTGCAGCCCACAAGAAGATCAGCTTCGCCGACAGCATGGAGGATGCCGTGGCTCAGGCAAAAGCTGCTGCCAGCCCTGGCGATGCCGTGCTGCTGTCCCCAGCCTGTGCCAGTTTCGATATGTTCAGGGATTTTCACCATCGCGGCCAGGTATTTACTGAAACAGTGAGGGTATTGCAATGAGCGGCAGAGTAACCGGTGTCAGCCGGTCAGCTTATAACCCTGGGCGGGAGGGGGCTGCATTACCGGTTAACGGCATGCTGCTGATTACACTATTGTTGCTGGCGGTGGGACTCACCATGATGACCTCCGCTTCCATTGAAATAGCCAATGGTCAATACAATGATCCCCTGTTTCATTTCAAGCGGCAGGCCGTATTTTCAGCTATCGGACTTCTTACCATGCTGTTCACGATAAATATCCCGACTCGTCACTGGTATGCTGCCAGCGGTCTCCTGCTGCTGCTGGCTTACGGTCTACTGGTGCTGGTCCTGATTCCCGGCATAGGTAAAGTTGTCAACGGAAGCGCTCGCTGGATCGATCTGGGGATTTTCAACCTGCAGCCATCGGAACTTGGCAAGGTTTTCCTGGTGCTGTACCTGGCGGCATTCATGGAGCGTAACCACGACGAAGTCAGAAACAACTGGTCTGGTTTTATAAAGCCTCTTCTGGTCATAGGGGTTGCCGTGGTGCTGCTCCAACGTGAACCGGATCATGGTGCCATCGTGATATTGCTGACGGCGGCATTTACCATGGTATTTCTGGCAGGCGCCAAGTTGCACAGATTTTTGCTGGTACTTGCCGGGTGTATTGCAGGAGTTGTCATTCTGGCGATTAAGTACCCGTATGTCATCGAACGATTCACTTCGTACATGAATCCCTGGGCAGATGAGTACGTTTATGGCAGTGGCTACCAGTTAACCCAGGCTCTAATTGCATTCGGACGTGGTGAATGGTTTGGCGTGGGACTTGGAAACAGTATTCAGAAACTCTATTTTCTTCCGGAAGCACATACCGATTTTGTGCTGGCTATTCTTGCTGAAGAACTTGGGCTGGCAGGTGTAGCCGTCGTGCTGACCCTGCTTTCGCTGCTGGTGTTCAAGGGTTTCTCCATTGGCCGCGGTGCTGAGCGCAATGGGCTCATTTTCCAGGCGTACAGTGCATACGGGTTATCCGTAGTTTTTGCCAGCCAGATCCTGATCAACGTGGGTGTAAATACCGGTCTGCTGCCGACCAAGGGATTGACGCTGCCGTTTATTTCATACGGCGGGGCCAGCCTGATAATCAGTTGCCTGATGGTGGGCATACTGTTACGTATTCAGTACGAATCTGAATATGTTGCGGCCTCATCCCGATCAGGAACGCGAAAATCGCGCTCCTGATTTGTTTCGAACGCTCTTCGCAGCGACCTAAAAGCGCCTGACCGGTGATCGGCAATGAGCAGAAGTAAACCAACAGTGTTGATAATGGCAGGTGGAACTGGTGGACATATTTTTCCGGCCCTCTCCATCGCCGAGAAGCTCCGTGAAATGGGTGTGAATATCGAGTGGCTGGGGTCAGCCTCGGGACTTGAAGTGCAGATACTGGGAGATATGGATTATACGCTGCATCTTATAAATGCCAGGGGGCTCCGTGGTAAGGGCGTCCTTAGCCTGCTGCTGGCGCCGCTGATGATAGTCCGGGCCACCGTTCAGGCATATCGCGTAATGGCCAGGGTCAGGCCGGACTGTGTCCTTGGAATGGGCGGTTTCGTTACGGGGCCGGGTGGTGTGGCGGCTCGATTGCGGGGGACCAGGCTGCTGATACATGAGCAGAACGCGGTTCCTGGTATTACCAACCGCATGCTGATGCCGTTTGCCTTCCGGGTCCTTGAGGCGTTTCCGGAAACTTTTGCAAAAAACAGGTTTGCAGAAAATAAAACGGTCACGGTAGGCAATCCGGTTCGCCGATCCATTGCTGCATCAGGCAGTCAAAAAACCCGGAAAGACGCTCATCGATTGCGGATTCTGGTACTTGGTGGAAGCCAGGGAGCCAGAGCGATCAACACCGTGGTACCGGCTGCTCTGGGTCTGCTTGAGCCGGAATCAAGGCCACAGGTCTTGCATCAGGCTGGTAAAGACAAGGTAACTGAGACACTGGCGGGATATGCCCAAGCCGGCATCGTGACAGGGACCGAAGTGCGGGTTCAGGACTTTATCAAGGATATTGCGCAGGCCTATACATGGGCTGATCTGGTGATCTGTCGCTCCGGAGCAAGTACGGTCGCGGAAATCGCGGCTGCCGGATTACCTGCCATTCTGATTCCCTACCCGTATCACAAGGACCAGCAGCAGGTCAGGAACGCCCGCTGGTTGTCAGAAACAGGTGCCGCATTGCTGATTGAGCAGGATGATCTCAGCCCCACTGTCCTCCGGGACCATCTGACAACTCTTAACAGCGACAGGTCAAGGACTGCATCAATGTCCGCGGCTGCGCTGGACATAGCCATTACCGATGCGGATGAACGAATCGCACTTCTGTGCCTGGAGACAATCAATGGTTGATGCCCGGCGCATGTACCAGATTCCCGAAATGCGGCGAATCAAGACTATTCACTTCATCGGAATTGGTGGAGCCGGCATGTGTGGTATTGCCGAGGTGTTGTTGAACCAGGGTTATAAAATTACCGGTTCAGACATACGGACTTCGACGAACACGGAACGGTTGGAGAAACTGGGTGCCAGGATTTTTATCGGACATCGTCCCGAAAATGTCAGTACTGCAGACGTAGTCGTCTATTCCAGTGCTGTATCAATGGAAAACGCCGAAATGCTGGCGGCTCGTGATGCCGGTAAACCTGCTATAGCCCGGGCGGAAATGCTGTCGGAGTTGATGCGTTATCGCCACGGAATCGCCATTGCCGGGACCCATGGGAAGACGACCACCACAAGTTTGCTTGCGTCGATTTTTGCGGCTGAAAATCTTGATCCGACATACGTTATCGGAGGTCTTCTCAACAGTTCCGGAACCAATGCCAGGCTGGGTGAAAGCAGGTACCTGCTGGCCGAAGCGGATGAAAGCGATGCGTCATTCCTGCACCTGCAACCGATGGTGGCCGTGGTGACCAATATCGATGAAGACCACATGGCTACTTATCACGGTGACATTGAACGGTTGAAAAACTACTTTGTCGAATTCCTCCATAACCTTCCGTTCTACGGACTTGCGGTTCTGTGTATAGATGATCCCGTGGTGGCCGATATCCTGCCCCGAATATCACGCCCGACCCTGACTTACGGTTTTTCAGACAAGGCAGACTTTCAAATTGTCAATCTGCGCCAGCACCAGCTTGTCACCCGGTTCGACGTAGTCCGGCCTGACGGGATGAGCACGCTGGAACTGGCATTGGAAATGCCGGGAAGACACTATGCATTGAACGCCACCGCCGCGGTGGTTGTCGCCAGTGACGAGGGGGTGTCGGATGCTTCCATCGTTCACGGCATCAATCATTTTTCCGGTGTCGGCCGACGCTTCGAAGTTCTTGGCGATTTTCCCTTGCCCCGCCAGGGCAAGGTGATGATCGTGGATGATTACGGACACCATCCCCGGGAGGTGCAGGCAACAATTTCGGCAATACGGGCAGGCTGGCCGGAACGCAGGCTGGTAATGGTTTACCAGCCTCATCGGTACAGTCGGACCAAGGACCTCTATGAAGACTTCGTTGAAGTCCTGTCGGAGCTCGATGTGCTGGTGCTGCTTGAAGTCTATTCAGCAGGAGAACAGAAAATTGCGAGCGCCGACTCCAAGAGCTTGTGTCGAAGTATTCGTCTAAGGGGGCAGGTGGATCCAATCTACCTGCAGAATACCGATGAATTGAAGGGACTGTTGCAGACTATCCTGAAGAATGACGACATTGTTGTAACCCAGGGAGCGGGCAGTGTGGGTGCCCTGGCAAAGCAGCTTGCCGAGGGCGGACTCGTTGACACAGACTGATTTGACGGGCACTGGATGTAAGAGACAGGCATACGGATACTATGAATAACCTGACAAAGAAAGAGTTGATAAAAAAAGCTGGAAAGGTGGCCGTACTGCTTGGTGGCAATTCGGCAGAGCGGGAGATATCTCTGCTATCCGGCAGACAGGTAAGTGATTCCCTCTCCCAAACCGGCATTGATGTGATTGCAATCGATGCCGCCTCCAACCTCGTGAACCAGCTGTTGAATTTGCGACCGGACCGTGTTTTCAACATGTTGCACGGCCGTGGCGGCGAGGATGGCGTAGTTCAGGGCCTGCTGCATTCGCTGGCCATTCCCTTTACCGGCAGTGACGTACTTGCCTCTGCGCTGGCCATGGACAAGTTACGCAGCAAAATGTTGTGGCGCCAGCTTGGTTTGAGTACGCCGGATTTCGCTGTGCTGACGGATATCGCGGATTATCGATCCCTGATTGACAGGTTCGGAACGGTGGTCGTAAAGCCCGTAAACGAAGGTTCCAGCATAGGCATGTCCATCGCCGGCAGTCCACGGGAACTGGAGGAGGCCTGTGAAAAGGCGCGTCGATACGATCACAGGATCATGATTGAACAATACATCGATGGCGAAGAGTACACGGTATCGATCCTGCAGCAGGCGGCTTTGCCGGCGATACAGCTGAAGACTGAACGGGAATTTTACGATTTCGATGCCAAGTACGTGGCGAACGATACGCAATACATTTGCCCGGTGGAGCTGACAGACGATGATTTGACCCGACTCAATATACTTGCACTGAATGCATTCAATGCGCTGGGTTGTGAGGCCTGGGGCAGGGTCGACCTGATGCGGGACAGTCAGGGACACTTTCATCTTCTGGAGGTGAACACGGTACCGGGAATGACAGATCACAGCCTGGTCCCCATGGCCGCCAGGCAGGCGGGAATCACTTTTGACGACCTGTTGCTGCAAATTCTGTTTGCCAAGGATACTGCCGAGGGCCCCACTGATGGCGCAGCGTAGTACCGACCAAAGTCGCAGATCGCAACGATCCGGAAGCTCTCGCAGGATATCGCTGCGTAGCGAGCAACCCCTCAAACCGCGTCGGGCAGGGCGTCTTGCCTGGCTCACAGTGACGCTTGTTCTGCTGGGGACGACCGCAATCTTCCTGATGAAACAGGAAGCCGTGAGCCGCTATCTCAATCGACCCATCGATATAGTGAAAGTGACTACCCCGCTTGTTCATGTCACCGAAGGTGAAGTTAGGCGACTGCTTGCCGCTTATATGCATGAGGGGTTTTTCGATATTGACGTAAGAGGCGTCAAACAGGGACTGGAAGCCCATCCGTGGATCGCGCAGGCAGAGGTCAAGCGCGTTTGGCCGAACTCCCTGGCCTTGAAACTGACGGAAGAGATTGCCATTGCCCGCTGGGGAGACGAAGCGCTGCTGAACCAGTACGGACGCAGATTTAAGCCGGCAAGACTGGATGCAGCCAGTTCATTACCGCTGCTTTCGGGGCCGGGGGGAACGGAAACCCGGATAATGGAACAGTTCCAGGCATTCAACCAGATCCTGGCCGGCACCGGCCTGAGAATCGAGCAGCTGAATATGAGCGACAGGGGTAGCTGGGAGTTACAGACCAGCAGCGGCTTGCAGCTGGTAGTCGGCCGGGTGGATGTCAGAAGCAGATTGAAAAGGTTTGCCGTGATTTATGCCAGGCGTCTGGTAAACGATATAGCAGACATCCAGCAGATTGACCTGCGCTACAGCAATGGCTTTACAGTAAGAAAAAAGCATCCGGATCATTCCAAGGTGGCGGCGCGATGAACAGCAAGGCCCATGGCCGGTCAGTAATAGACGCACTAATACACTCAGCGGGACTCGATTCATGAGCAGTTCGGTCGGGGAAAACATGATTGTGGGTCTCGATATCGGCACATCGAAGGTTGTGGCGATCGTGGGCAGTATTAATCCGGATGGCAGCCTGGATATTGTCGGCATCGGCAGTCATCGCTCGAAAGGCCTTAAAAAGGGCACAGTCGTCAATATCGAGTCTACCGTCGAATCGATTCAGCGGGCAGTCGAGGAAGCTGAACTGATGGCCGGCTGCCAGATTAATTCGGTTTATGCCGGTATTGCCGGCAGCCATATCCGCAGCATGAACAGCCACGGGATCGTGGCGATCAGAGACGGCGAAGTCATGCGTGCCGACATCGACCGGGTGATTGACGCCGCCCAGGCAGTCGCCATTCCGGCTGATCAACGCGTACTGCATATCCTGCCACAGGAATACATCATCGATTCCCAGGAGGGGGTGAAGGAGCCGCTGGGCATGTCGGGTGTCAGGCTGGAAGCGAAAGTGCATCTCATTACCTGCGCGATCAACGCCGTGCAGAACATAGAGAAATGCATCAAGCGCTGCGGTCTGGAAACCGAGGAAATAATTCTGGAGCAGCTGGCTTCCAGCTATTCAGTGCTGACCGACGATGAAAAGGAGCTGGGCGTCTGCCTGGTGGACATCGGTGGCGGAACGACTGATATCGCGGTCTTCACGGAAGGGGCAATTCGTCACACCGGCGTTATCCCCATAGCCGGGGATCAGGTAACCAACGATATCGCCATGGCACTGCGGACTCCGACGGAGAATGCTGACGAAATCAAGATCAAATACGCCTGTGCGCTGACTCAGCTTGCCAGCGCGGAAGACAAGATAAAAGTGCCAAGTGTCGGTGATCGGCCACCCCGGGAGTTGTCACGCCAGGCACTGGCCGAAGTGGTGGAACCTCGTTATGCAGAACTGTTTACGCTGGTGCAGAGTGAACTGGAGCGGAGCGGCTTCGGAAACCTGCTTGCGGCAGGAATCGTGCTTACCGGAGGCACAAGCAAAATGGAGGGTGTAGTCGATCTGGCGGAGGAGATTTTCCACGCGCCGGTGCGGATTGGGGCACCTCATAATGTCAAGGGATTGGCCGATATTGTTAGAAATCCTATTTACTCCACGGGCGTGGGGCTGTTGCTTTACGGACTCAAGCAGCACCAGGAGCGAGATGGCTTGAGTCCAAGGAAGGATCCACAAATTCGGCTCATGGATAGAGTTAAAAACTGGTTTCAGGGAAATTTTTAACAGGGGAATGTAGACAAGGATTTATCTGTAGTGGGCGATCACCGGTCATTTGGGCAAATGATGAATAGCGGAATCGCCAGGAAGGCTTACTAACTAAGAGGGTTACACGATGTTTGAATTGGTGGAAAACGTGCCAGATAGCGCAGTAATCAAAGTTATCGGTGTCGGTGGTGGTGGCGGAAACGCCGTGGATCACATGATAAGCAATGATGTTGATGGCGTTGACTTTATCTGTGCCAATACTGATGCGCAGGCGCTGAGTAATCTGAGTGTTAAAACCATATTACAGCTGGGCAGTGGAATTACCAAGGGACTGGGCGCCGGTGCCAATCCGATGATAGGTCGGGAATCCGCGCTGGAAGACCGTGACGAGATAGCCGATGTGCTTAACGGAGCGGATATGGTTTTCATTACCGCCGGCATGGGTGGCGGTACCGGCACCGGTGCCGCGCCTATTGTCGCCGAAGTTGCCAGGGAGCTCGGTATTCTGACTGTTGCGGTAGTCACCAAACCGTTTCCGTTCGAGGGGAAAAAGCGGGCCCTGGTTGCTGCCCAGGGTATTGAACAATTGCAGCAGCATGTCGATTCTCTCATTACCATTCCCAATGAAAAGCTGCTGGATGTCCTTGGCGCCCAGGCTTCGCTGCTTGAGGCCTTTCGTGCCGCCAATGACGTCCTGCTTGGCGCGGTGAAAGGTATTGCCGACCTGATAATGAATCCCGGTATGATCAACGTCGATTTTGCCGACGTAAAAACCGTGATGTCGGAAATGGGTATGGCCATGATGGGAACCGGCTTTGCCAGTGGTGAAAACCGGGCCCGGGAGGCCGCCGAGGCAGCTATCAGGAGTCCGTTGCTGGAGGATGTCAATCTCCAGGGTGCCCGCGGAATCCTGGTAAACATTACTGCCGGGGAAAATCTGTCCCTGGGCGAGTTTTCCGAGGTGGGCGATACTATCGAGGAGTTCGCTTCAGATGATGCAACCGTGGTGGTGGGTACCGTAATTGACCCGAACCAGAAGGAAGACATGCACGTAACCGTGGTTGCCACCGGACTTGGACAGGAACCTGGTCGACCCAAGAAGGTCATAGATAACAGTGACATCATGCTGGATCGTGACTACCGCAGGCTGGATCAGCCCACGGTAATGCGCAAAAACGAGCAGCAGGGACAGTCCGCTGAGCGGGTAATGCGGCGAGCCGTCGGTGAAGTGCCTGATATGGATTACCTGGATATTCCTGCTTTTCTGCGCAAGCAGGTCGATTGAGGCCTATGTCCGACAGGTGATTTAACGCCGGGAAGGGAGCTCGCTGACAGGGTGCTGGTCCGGTGCGCCTGTTTGCCACCGATCAATCTGCCGGGGGCACAACAGACTTGGGTTGCTCAGCTATTGGTGGTAATATTCGCGACCTTTAAAGAGCACTGGACGAGCAGTGTTACCCTGCCGGCCCTGCGTGCCCGTGGCGATCATGGCGAGTAGTGTTGGAATCAGGGCGTCAGTGGCGACTTTCGCCGGCAGTCATGGGGGGTAAAAGCCGGGCTGTCAAAGCCCGAGAGGTCTCGGAACCGCAGACAGCTGGACCGGGTTGAAGGGAGTCCCCCCGGAATTCGTGGTAGTCGTAGGTTTTTTGCCCCGTTTTGCTGGCAGGAAGTTCAGCAGTCAAGGAATGGTCGACTCCCGGATTGCCTTTAGTGGCCCAGGCACAGGTAACCGGGCACCACCAGCCGGGCGTGCCCGGGACTTCCTGCACCGCGGTCTGAAGACCGAACGACGAGTGGGAATTCGTCTTGGCAGGGAGTTCTGAGCCAGGACGTCAGCTATTTAAGAAAACAGTCTATTTTATATATTAAGGAGCCAATAGACCGCCACGAAATCCAGCAGTCCGGATGGTCAGGTCAAGCGTACACACTGCATGCTAAAACAAAGAACTCTCAAGAACGTCATCAGAGCTACCGGTGTCGGACTGCACACGGGTAGGAAAGTTTACCTCACATTGCGACCTGCTCCCGTCAATACCGGGATAGTGTTCAATCGGATCGATCTGGACCCGGTGGTGCAGATCCCCGCCAAAGCCGCGAATGTCGGCGATACTACCCTGTCCACCACCCTGGTCAGCGGAGATGTACGAATTTCCACGATTGAACACCTGATGTCAGCCATGTCCGGGCTGGGCATAGACAACTGTTTTGTTGACCTCAGTGCCCCCGAAGTACCAATAATGGACGGCAGCGCGGGCCCTTTCGTCTTTCTCATACAATCGGCGGGTATCGAGGAGCAGGCGGCACCCAAAAGGTTTATTCGTATTAAACGTACCGTAAAGCTGGAGCAGGATGACAAATCCGTTAGTCTTGAACCATTTAACGGATTCAAGGTGAGCTATACGCTACTGTATGATCATCCGGTGTATCGAAAATACACAAAATCTGCGACGATAGACTTTTCAAGCACCTCTTTTGTCAAGGAAGTCAGCAGGGCGCGAACCTTTGGTTTCATGCACGAGTTCGAAGAACTGCGTAACCGGAACCTGGCCCTGGGAGCCAGCATGGACAATGCTATAGCCGTTGGCGACTACAAAGTGCTGAATGAAGACGGTCTGCGGTACGAAGACGAGTTTGTCAAACACAAGATCCTGGACTCCATCGGCGATCTTTACCTGCTGGGTAACAGCCTGATTGGCGAATTCAAAGGGTACAAATCCGGCCATGCGCTGAACAATGCCCTGCTTCGCATGCTTGAGGTCAACGAGGATGCCTGGGAAATAGTCAGCTTCGACAATGATAGCAGCGTACCCATTTCCTACATGAAGCCGGTACTGGCTGCCTGATATATATCCGGAAGCGCAGTTGTATTGAAAGCCAGGGATCATTAACAGGGAAGTGGACATGGCGCCGGTACCACCGGAATCCTCCAGGCCACGCACCAAGAGCGAGTAGACAAGCAATTCTGCAATGAAGATTATTCTCGTAGATCAACGACACGGTCGCTCCCGCACTATCGTGCTTCGGGGATGGCTGAAATCCGTGCTCTCCCTCTGTTTACTTGGAGCACCGGTGGCATTGGGCTTTCTCGGCTATCAGCTGGCCATTGCTCACAACGCCTTCCAGGCACTGCAGATTGATGGTCAGGCTACCAGTAGCTGGTCCACTGAACTGCAGGAGCAGGCCGAGCAGCTTGATGATATCCGACAACGGTCCCAGGAAGAGATTGAAGCCCTCACCAGGCGCCTGGCTAGCATGCAGGCTCAACTGCTGCGACTTGATGCCGTTGGCGAAAGAATCGTTTCAATCACCGAGCTTGACGAAGAGGAATTCAATTTCAGCGAGCCGGTGGCTGTTGGCGGTCCGGAGTCGGATTACGCTGTCGATTACACCGTGCCCCAGTTCATGGATGCCATCAACCAGCTTGAAGTACAGTTGGATGACAGGCAGCAACAACTTGAAATTCTTGAAGAAGTTCTGGTGGGGCGACAGCTTCAGGCAGATATAGAAATCACTGGAAGACCAGTTGACAAAGGCTGGTTGTCGTCCCGTTTCGGCCGCCGGACTGATCCGTTTACCGGCCAGTTGTCCTATCATCGGGGCGTGGATTTTTCCAGTGACCGGGGTAACGACATCAAGGCTGTGGGTTCCGGAGTAGTCACCTGGTCTGCCCGGAATGCCGGTTACGGGCTGATGGTCGAGATAAACCACGGCAATGGCTTGGAGACCCGCTATGCCCATGCCGATGAGCTGCTGGTCGAGGTCGGTGAAATCGTAAAAAAAGGCCAGACTATTGCACTGGTCGGCAGCAGCGGGCGGTCCACCGGTCCCCACGTGCACTTCGAAGTCTTCAAAAACGGCAGGGTCGTAGACCCGGCTTCCTACATCAACCGTACTGTACGGTAACTCCCTTCTCCGGGTTTCAGACCCCGGTAATTGTTTCACCGGTGTCTGGTCAACGGGCAGCCATTCGTCCGGCTCGCCTGGAAATCAAGTTCAAGAACGAATCAGAATATCATGAGTGGAAACCTGTTAAGTAAAGTTTTTGGTAGCAGCAATTCCCGCAAGTTGAAAAAAATTCAACGTCGGGTAAACACGATCAACGCACTGGAAAGTGACCTTGAAGCACTGTCCGACGAGGAACTCCGGTCACGAACCCAAGACCTGCGAACACGGCATGAAGGTGGTGAGTCCCTTGACGACATATTGCCTGAAGCATTCGCACTGGTCAGAGAAGCCAGTAAACGCACTCTGGGCCTACGTCATTTTGACGTCCAGCTGATTGGTGGAGTCGTACTCTACGAGGGTGATATTGCCGAAATGCGCACGGGCGAGGGCAAGACACTGGTGGCGACTCTGCCTGCGTACCTGATAGGCCTTACCGGTCAGGGTGTGCACATCGTTACGGTAAACGATTACCTGGCTGAACGTGATGCCAACTGGATGCGGCCAATCTATGAATTCCTGGGACTGACGGTCGGAGTGATCAAATCGGGCCAGGACCCGGAAGAAAAACGCGAAGCCTATCAGTGCTCGATCACCTACGGCACGAATAATGAATTCGGTTTCGACTATCTGCGGGATAACATGGCGTTCAGGCTGGAAGACAAGATGCAGAAGCCTCTGAACTACGCCATTGTCGATGAGGTGGATTCGATCCTAATCGATGAGGCAAGAACGCCGCTGATTATTTCCGGGGCAGCCCAGGACAGCTCCAAGCTCTACATTGCCATAAATAAACTGATTCCAAAGCTACAGAAAGGCGAACTGACCCAGGAAGATCGCATGACTGCCAAGCTGGACCCGAATTACAAGCGGCAGGAAAGTGGGCATTTTACCGTCGATGAGAAGTCAAGACAGGTTGAATTGACTGAGGCCGGACATGAATTCGTTGAAGACCTTCTGGTAAAAAATGGATTGCTGAACGAAGGCGAAAGCCTCTACGCCGCGACCAATCTGAATCTGTTGCATCACGTTCATTCCGGATTACGCGCACATTACCTTTTCCATCGAGACGTGGAGTACATCGTCAAGGACCAGAAGATTGTACTGATCGATGAACACACGGGACGAACGATGGAGGGCCGAAGACTTTCCGAGGGGCTTCATCAGGCACTGGAAGCCAAGGAAGGACTGGAAATACAGAGCGAGAGCCAGACACTCGCGTCCACTACGTTTCAGAATTATTTCCGGCTCTACAATAAACTGGCCGGCATGACCGGTACTGCGGATACCGAGGCATTCGAATTTAAACAGATATATGATCTTGATGTTGTAGTTATTCCTACCAATCAGCCAATGATCCGGGTTGATGCCAATGACCTTGTTTATCTTTCAATGGAGGAAAAATTCGAGGCCATCATTCACGACATCAAAGAGTTCAGCGGCAAAGGTGCGCCAGTGCTGGTTGGCACGGCCTCCATTGATACCTCGGAAATTCTGTCGGCGCGATTGAAAAAAGAAAAGATTCCACACGAAGTACTCAATGCGAAATTCCATGCCAGGGAAGCGCAAATCATTGCCCAGGCAGGTCGACCCGGGGTGGTTACCATTGCCACTAACATGGCTGGTCGTGGTACCGATATCGTGCTCGGAGGAAGTTGGGAAGCCGAGATAGCGGAGTTGGAAAACCCCACGGAGAAACAGGTCGAGAAAATCAAGAAGGACTGGAACAAACGCCACGAACAGGTAATCCAGGCTGGTGGGTTGCATATCATTGGTACAGAACGGCACGAATCAAGGCGTATTGATAATCAGCTTCGTGGTCGAGCAGGCCGGCAGGGTGATCCCGGCTACACCCGCTTCTATCTTTCACTTGAAGATAATCTGATGCGTATTTTTGCCTCGGACGGCGTACGCAATTTCATGCGTAAACTCGGTATGGAGCAAGGCGAGGCGATTGAGCACCGAATGGTATCGCGTTCAATTGAAAAAGCTCAGCGCAAGGTGGAAGGCAGGAACTTCGACATGCGCAAGCAACTGCTTGAGTATGACAATGTTGCCAATGACCAGAGAACCATAATCTATCGTCAGCGCAACGAAATCATGGCCAGTGAGGATGTTTCCGAGCTGGTAAAAGACATGCGTGAAGATGTTGTCAGCAGTATCGTGGACATGCATATCCCGCCACAGAGTGTGCCGGAACAATGGGATGTTGAAGGACTGGAGAATGCCATTGAAACCGAATTCGGCAGCAGTCTGCCAATTCAACAATGGCTGGATGACGATGATGAGCTGTATGAGGATACGCTGAAGGAAAAGATAACGTCGGAGCTTGCTGACGAGTACGCACGGAAGTGCGAACCCGTTGGTGAAAAAATGCGAATATTCGAAAAACAGATCGTATTGCAGATTCTGGACAATCTGTGGAAAGAACACCTCGCCGCCATGGATCAATTGCGCCAGGGAATATTTCTTAGAAGTTACAGCGGTAAGAATCCCAAGCAGGAATACAAGCGGGAAGCGTTTACACTGTTCCAGGAATTGTTGGCGAACATCCAGGCGGAGGTTATCAAGATGCTCAGCCTGGTCAAGGTCAGGCAGGAAGACGAGGCCGATGCTATTGAGCGTCAGCGTGCCCAGGCCCAGGCCCAGGAGAAAATGCAATACCGGCACGCGGCGGCATCCCCCCTGGCCCAGGAGTCTTCCGGCACGGGTGGCCAGGCGGAAGCACAATCAGAACCACAGAAGACACCCTATGTGAGGGAAGTTCCCAAGGTCGGCCGCAATGAGCCTTGTCCCTGTGGTTCCGGTAAAAAATACAAGGTATGCCACGGCAAGCTGTCCTGACCGGACCTCGCGGTTTCTGATCACCTGAAAACCGGGCTTTAAAGGAAGTTTATGTCAGTACCATCCAAACTCGCAGGCCCGCCAATGCCGGTAGCGGGTGTGAGGATTGCCGCCGTAAAAGCAGGCATTCGCTATCCGGACCGCCTGGACCTGGTGCTGGTCGAGCTGTCACCTGGCAGTGAAGTCGCCGCCGTATTCACTCGCAACCTGTTTTGTGCGGCACCTGTGCAGGTTGCGCGGCGCCATTTGCAGGCTTCGCCTTGCCGCTACCTGCTGATCAATACCGGCAATGCCAATGCTGGCACCGGAGAAGTCGGAGTAAATGACGCCCTGGCCTGCTGTGAGGCGGTGGCCAGGCTGATTCCTGAGTCCGGCCGCGTCCCGGTTCGAACCGAACAAATTCTACCTTTTTCCACTGGCGTTATCGGTGAGCGATTGCCGGTACAGAGAATTGTCAAGGCTGTTCCGACTGCAATCGCCGACCTCGGGGAAAATCACTGGGAAGCTGCCGGGAACGGAATCCTGACTACTGATACGCGGCCAAAATTAGCCTCGACGATGGTATCTTTCGGGTCTGACGGCGCAGCCACCGTTACTGGCATTGCCAAAGGTGCCGGTATGATCAGGCCCGACATGGCCACGATGCTGGCCTTCGTGTTTACCGATGCGAAAGTGGAAAAACGGTTGTTGCATGAGTTGCTCAATAAAGTTGTTAATCGTTCATTCAACAGGATCACCGTTGACGGCGACACGTCTACCAATGATAGTTGTGTTCTTGTTGCGACCGGGGAGTCGGGCTGTGTCGTTACGGAGGATGACAAACAGGCGCTTGACGCCCTGACCGGCGGGCTGCAATTCGTATTCCAGCAGCTGGCCACAGAACTCATCCGCGACGCCGAAGGCGCAAGTAAATTTATCAGCATTAACGTAATCAATGGTTCCACCACTGACGAGTGTCTCGCTGTAGCCTACGCTATTGCCGAGTCACCGCTGGTAAAGACCGCGTTTTTTGCATCGGACCCTAACTGGGGAAGAATACTGGCAGCTGTCGGTCGCGCCGGGTTGCGTGATCTGGATATCGATCGCGTATCCATCACTCTGGGAGATACGCCACTGGTGGAAAATGGCAGTGTCGCCGAAAGCTATACGGAGGCTGGTGGGCAGGTGGAAATGGACAAGGACGAGATAACCGTCGTTGTCGACCTGGCGCAGGGTGACTGCCGCGAAACGGTATGGACGTCGGACCTGTCCCACGACTATATCCGTATAAACGCGGAATATCGTACCTGAGCCTGACCTGTCCACGGTAACGGTGATGATCAACTATGTTCATGTTGCTGTGGGCGTGATAGGTGATGCAGATGGCCGGGTCCTGATCGCACGGAGACCACCAGCTGTTCACCAGGGCGGTTTGTGGGAATTCCCGGGAGGCAAACTGGAAGCCGGTGAATCCGTGCTGACGGCCTTGCAGCGGGAACTGCGTGAAGAACTGGGCATCCACATCCAGAAATCCGCCTGTGTGCCCCTTAAGAAAATCCTCCATCACTACGGCGACAAGGCAGTGCTGCTGGACACCTGGCGTGTCGACAGCTTTCAGGGCGACCCTGCAGGGCTGGAAGACCAGCCGGTTGTGTGGGCTCCGGTGCATCAGCTGTCGGCGGATTCCTTTCCGGCAGCCAACCGGGAAATAGTCAAGTTACTCAAGCTGCCACCCAGGATGGTAATTACCGGAGAATGTGCAGGCAGGGAAGAGTTCCGCAAACGTCTGGAATCTGCATTGGCGTGCGGCTGCAAGCTGGTGCAGTTCCATCAGCCGGGTCTGGCAGCTGACGACACCAGCTGCTGGGTGAATGATGCCATGGCACTCTGTCGGCAGCGGGATGCCCTGCTGCTTGTCAATGGCACGCCGGACATGATCAGCCGGGTTTCCGCCCACGGACTGCACGTGGACGCCCATGGGCTGATGCAGTTGGACCATCGTCCTGTAACTTCATCGCAACTGTTCAGTGCGACATGCCACAGCGAGGAGGAACTCGCCAGGGCAGAATCCCTGGGAGCGGATTTTGTCGTACTTGCGCCGGTAAAAGTGACTACCGGCCATCCTGAAACACCGGTCCTGGGCTGGGGGAGATTTCGTCAGCTGTCGCTGCAGTTCAGTATTCCAGTGTATGCTCAGGGTGGACTGACGGAGTCAGACCTGGCCGATGCCTATAGGGCTGGTGCCCATGGGATAGCCGCTCACGGCGCGTTCTGGTAACAGACAGTTCACATCACGCTGGCCGCCGGTAGCGGATCCTGTCACAGCCGCTGCGCCACCCGGGCCAATGACCGATGCAGGGTCGCCAGCAGGGTTTCACACCGGTCCTGTACCTTCCGCGATTGCCGCCTTCACGTCTTCTCCGATAAAGATTTCCACTGCTTAGCGGATACAGCAATGTAGAGGGATGGTTTGGCCAGGCTCTCCGTGCTGCGTGGGCAGGACGAATTGGCTGAAATTTACGCGAGTTATGTGATGCAGGTCACTGTTAATCGCCATGTAACTCTTTGAAATTAGTGGAATAAATAGCATAATCTTGAGTCATGTCTGGCTGTCTGCCGGGAACTCCCCGGTTTCAGTCAATAAATGAAGAAGCGACTATCGAAAACGGTCCCGCCGTTCTCGGACGTCACTTGCAAGGCCCGGCTGACGGTAAGGGAACTCTTTATGCATAAGCACAGCACAGGACTTTTTGGACCAATAACGATTGGCATCATTGCGCTGCTTCACACGGTTCCGGTGTTCGCAGAAAATGCAACGCTGGTAGACGATGCCGTTATGGTCAACAAGGAACTTGATGAAGAACCGGGAATTTTTTCCAGAGCGACTTATCTCAGCAGCGGGGGGTATGCAGTAACCAGCAAAGAATACATTGATGCCGTCGGGCTATCCTTCGACCTGGGTGCCACCGCCAGTGTCGCCCAGGCGACTCTCCATCTGCCCATCGCGGACTATTACCCATTGCAGGGAAGCATCCCCCTTGAGATCTATGCCTTCGCTGACGATGGCCGTATCGATCTGTTTGACTACACCGCCGGCTTTTCTGTCCCGGTTGAGACGCTGGAAGCTGCAGGAATCACTGAAATAGTTGTCGATGTGACCGGTGCCACCAATGCCATCCTGCAAAGCAGTCAATATGCCGGCTTCCGTATCATTGCTTCGTGGGCTCCCGAGGATATTCCGGACCAGACGTTTCCGGCCTTCAAGGGTGCCAGGTTGAATACGGAAAACGCCAGGCTTGAATTTACCGCGGGAAATGCGCCAACCAGTGGTATGGACGCGTCAGTGTTTGATGGATTCCGTTTGACAGTCCCAGGCATCAGCGTGCCGGAACTGGGAATTGTCGATGCTGAATTCGTACTGACTGATCTGGACAGTGGCGCGTTTACCCTGGTGGCCGCAAATATAGACCAGATCACGAGTGGTTCGTCAGGTCCCTTGTCCGGTACTGAGTTGCTGGACTGTAATGCATTTTCACCACCGTCGATTCCGGAAACCAGCGGCGATCCTGCCACGTTTTCCTACTCTACAGGACTGCTCAACATACCTGGATTGAGCTTTCAGGGAGACCAGGTGGATATGCTGCTGGAACTGGTTCAAGAGGCGCCACAGGTGGTTTTTCGCCTGGTTTCCATTTCACCCACGCCTCCGACTCCGCCCCTGAATACGGTTTCCAGCCTGGGAGGTGCAGCGGTCATCGAACCAAGCCAGGATTTCATTCCGTTGTGCCACGGCTGGGTACTGGTGGGTGATTCCTCGACCAACAGACTGGTGGAACGTAATGTAATTACCGGTGAATTGGGCGGTAGCTATTTTTTCAATACCCAACCCGATCAGATGACCCTGGATGATGTCAACGGACTGGTTTACTTTTCCACCCATCCTGAAACTGAAAGACTGTACAAGCTTGATCTCAATACTGGAATTGTCAGCTACAACCGAATAACCGAGGCAGAGCGTCAATATTCACCGATTGACATCGTCCTGGGCGAAAATGGCAATCTGTTTACACTGCTCCATGACCGTTCCCAGGGAGAGTCTCCGGCTCCGAACGGACTGTGGCTGGGTATACTCAACAGCAGCGCCGATCCAGTGGTACCCAGCCTGGCGCTGGATGCACCGGTCAGGGTGGCCTACGACCGGGTATACCAGCGGGTGTTTTTAACAACCGAGTCAAACCTGGCGACATTCAATTTCTTTCCGGAAACCAATGAGTTCAGTTTCGTCGACGGGACTGACATCCCGGTAGGCAGTGGCTGCACCGACTTCGCGGTGTCTCCCGATGGAAACCGCCTCGCCTATGCCTGCCCGAATGGCAATAATGAAACCCTGACACCGTTTGCCATCCACGATCTGGATCCATTGGATTATCACAATCCGGACGGCGAGTGGTACCTGGGTGCTTCACCGCTGAGCGCGACATTCAGCGCCGAGGGAGACCTGTTGATCGCAACAGATGGCAGCCAGCTGTTCTTCTTTGACGTGGTGACCCATCTGTTACTGGATACTTACGACCTGGGTCTCGCTGCGGGTGAAGAGGTCAGAAAACTTCGCCTTTCAAGGGACGGTGATCTTATCCTGGTGTTTATCCGGAATGAATTGGATTCGCCCAACGGCAAGATGTACTGGATGCCGATGCCGGATATCGACGCCACGCCAATTTTCTGATGTCGTGAGTTGGTTCAGCTGAAGGTCGTGGGAGGCGTTCCCATCTGCAGGGAATGTTATTCCCAGTGTACGTCGCGGCTGGCCAGGGTCAGCCGCGACGCGGCGGAACCGGGGATCCCTGACGGTTATTTCAATCCAGGTAGTGTTCCTGACCTGAAACTTCGCCTTGTTCATCGTGGGGCGACACTGGTTCGCCGGGAATGGCAAATCTTTCTGCGGCCCAGTCGCCCAGGTCCAGCAGTTTGCAACGCTCTGAGCAGAATGGTCGATGCGCGTTGTCAGCGGTCCATGGGACCTGCTTGAGGCACGTCGGACAATTTACTGTCAGGGATGAACTCATGATCACTTCCTCCCGGTGTCACTATCACTGCTGGCTGCTGCCATCCGAAGGTAGCTATCATGCAGTCTGTCAACCTGATGCGCAAGGTCCGAGACTTTTCCGTCGTTTTCGATAACGTCATCGGCGAGCTCGATGCGATCATGTCGAGAGAGTTGGACATTGATGATTGCCTCGATAGTTTCCCGGGAACTGGTGTCACGCTGCAGGGTTCGTTGCAGTTGCGTTTCGCGGCTGACGTCCACTACGAGTACCCGATCAACCAGTTCCCGATGATTCGTTTCCAGCAGGAGTGGCGACATCAGGATGCAGTAATCTGACTGACAGGCGGCAAGCTGCTGCCTGATGCGTTGCTCGATAAGTGGATGCAGCAGTTGTTCAAGCCAGACTCGAGCTGATGAATCCGCAAACACCCTCTTGCGTAGCTCACCACGACGCAACGCGCCTTGTTGATCGAGTACAGAGTCGCCAAAATAGGCAGCGATCTGATCCAGGGCAGGCTCACCGGGGTCAACTACTTCCCTGGCAACCAGGTCTGCATCGATGATCTCTATACCCTTGCTGCGAAACAGCCCGGCGACCGTGGATTTGCCGCTGCCAATACCTCCTGTCAGGCCGATGATCAACATGGTTTCCATTGCAAGGTCTGTCGACAGCAACCCGCGAAAAGTGACTATGCTAACAGAGTCAAATCGCGAAGGTCTGCCGGTAGAAGGCGATAATCTGTGGTCCGAAAATCAGCATGACAAAACCGGCGCTGGCGAGAAACGGACCGAATGGCATAGGTGCCGACTTATCCCTCTTGAGAAACAGGATATTGGCAAAACCGAACAGTGCACCCACCACGGAGGACAGGATGATGACGGGCAACAGGCTCTGCCAGCCGAGCCACGCACCCAGTGCAGCAAGGAGTTTGAAATCCCCGTAACCCATGCCCTCCTTTCCGGTGGCCAGTTTGAAGGTCCAGAAGAAGCACCACAGTGAGACATATCCGGCCATGGCGCCAATAACCGCATCCCGCAGCGAAACACCCAGGCCCAGATCCAGTGTATTGACCAGCAGACCGGCCCAAAGCAGGGGGAGGGTGATGTTGTCGGGTAACAATTGCTCATCGTAGTCGATAAGCGTCAGGGCGATCAACGCCCAGGTAAACAGAAACAGGGCAAGCGTCAGTGTCGTGGCGCCAAAGCTCCACCCTACCAGTGCAGTCATCAGCCCGGTGGTCAGCTCAACGCCGGGATAGCGCATTGAAATAGGGGATTTACACGCGGAACACTTTCCTCCCAGAACCAGATAGCTGAGTATGGGGATATTTTCCAGGGCAGTAATCTTGTGGTTACAGGCAGGACAATGGGAATCCGGCTTGAGCAGGTTGAATGTTGCATGCACGGCGGCGGGATCCTCGACAACGGGTTTTGTGCCGTCATCCTGTTCCAGCATCTCCCGGCACTGTGCAGTCCATTCCCGCAGCAGCATAATGGGAACACGGTAAACCACTACATTGAGAAAGCTGCCCACCAGCAGACCGAGTATCAGGCAGGATGCCACCAGCAGTGGTGTGCTGCTGGCAAGTAGCTCGAATAGGGTCATGGCTTGAGCAACCTCTGCTGAAAGGCCCTGCGGATAGAACAGATGCGTACCGTGGCATGGCTGTCGCATGTGCCGGGCCACGGCACCGGGCCACAGCTGGCGACAGACGCGCGAAGAATACGCACAGTATTGATCAGAGGTTCCTCAGGTGTCGAATTAAACCACCTGGCCAAGCTGGAAGATGGGCAGGTACATGGCAATCATCAGGCCACCGATCAGGACACCCAGCACCGACATGATGATCGGCTCCATCAACGAGGTTAAGCCGCTGACGGCATTGTCGACTTCGGCCTCGTAATAAGTGGCGCACTTATCGAGCATATCGTCCAATGAGCCAGACTCTTCACCGATACCGACCATTTGGGTAACCATAATGGGAAACAACCTGGTATTTCTGATGGAGAACGCCAATTGTTGACCTGTGGACACATCGTCCCTTATTCGCCTGGTTGCCTTGTAGTAGACGACGTTGCCGGCTGCACCTGCCACCGATTCCAGGGCGTCCACCAGCGGTACGCCGGCGGCAAAGGTCGTGGAGAGCGTCCTGGTGAACCGTGCATAGCAGGAATTGTTCATAATCGGTCCGATAATCGGCAGCTTCAGCGAAGTTTTTTCAACCACCTCCCGAAATTTCTTCGACCGTATCATTGCCTCCTTGTAAAGGAAGCCGAGAAAGATAAATCCGATTAGCATTTTCCACCAGTGGGCGATAGCCAGGTCAGACAGGCCCAGCACAAAGAGCGTAAAAGCCGGTAAATCAGCGCCGAAACTGGAAAAGGTCTCGGCGAACTGGGGCACCACCTTGACCAACAGAATTCCGGTCACGATGATCGCCACGAGCACGACGGCGATGGGGTAATTCATCGCCTTCTTGATCTTGGCTTTCAGGGCTTCGGATTTTTCCTTGTAGGTTGCCAGTCGTTCCAGCATGGTTTCCAGCGCACCGGACTGTTCACCGGATTCGATCAGGTTGCAGAACAGGTCATCGAAATAGCGCGGGTGTTTGCGGATACTGTCGGCGAAATTGCTGCCCCCGGCAACGTCGTCCCGAATCTTGTACACCAGTTCCCGCATTGAAGCGTTTTCCAGGCTGTCACCGACGATCTCGAAAGCCTGTACCAGCGGTATGCCGGCTTTCATCATGGTAGCCAATTGCCGCGTGAACACTGCAACATCCATGGGCTTGATCTTCTGTTTTCTTCTACCGAACAGGGCCTTGGGCTTGCGTTTAACCCGAGTGGCAATAATTCCCTGCTTGCGTAACTGGGCTTTCACCAGTGCCTGGCTGGAACCGGGAATTTCACCAGTGGTCTTGTTGCCATGCTTGTCGGTGCCATTCCAAACATAAATCGGTTGTACGGCTTCTGTTGCCATGGGATACCTCGAGACTGTAATTTTGCCGGGCTTTCGGGCCTATCCCTTGCCCCAAGTCCGACTGTTTCAATATCGTCCTTTAGACGAATTGACGTGTTGATCTATTCCTATGTAACCCTGGTGACTTCCTCCAGGCTGGTCAGCCCTTCGGTCATCCTGGTTAGCGCTGATTGCCTGAGGCTTGAATGTCCGGCCTTGCGGGCTGCGTCAGCAATGTCCATGGAGTTTCCACCGGCAATGATAGTACGGGACAGGGGTTCGGAAATGGGAACTACTTCATATATCCCGATTCTGCCTGCATACCCTCCGTGGCAACGATCGCATCCAGTTGCCTGATAAATCTGTGATCCGGTTGGCAGACTGTTTTCGAGTCCGGCGAGCAATCTTGACCCCGCGGGAAGCGGGGCCTTTTTTCTACAATATTTGCACAGTTTTCGAGCCAGTCGCTGGGCAATCACAAGTGACAACGACGCAGCAAGGTTGTACGGTTCGATGCCCATGTTCAGCAGCCGAGCGATGGTCTGCGCGGCGTCATTGGTGTGCAGTGTCGACAGCACCAGATGACCGGTTTGGGCCGCCTTGACGGCAATCCCGGCGGTTTCCGCGTCACGGATTTCACCAACCATCACCACGTCAGGATCCTGGCGAAGAAAGGCCCGCAGAACCGTGGCGAAATCCAGTCCGATAGCGGGCCTGATCTGTACCTGGTTGATACCAGGGACAGTCAGTTCAACAGGGTCTTCGGCCGTAGAAATATTCCGACTGTCACTGTTGAGCCTGGCGAGCGCGCTGTACAGGGTCACGGTTTTGCCACTGCCGGTAGGGCCGGTAACAAGGATCAGTCCCTGGGGGCGGGCCAGGGCATTCTTCACGCCTGTGGACTGCAGCCTGTCCAGGCCCAGCTGTTCAAATGGAACGCAGGTGCGGGCGGGGTCCATTACCCGCAGTACCAGCTTCTCGCCCCACAACGTGGGCAGAGTACTGACTCGAAAATCCATGGTGTTGACGGCACCGCCTTCAGGACTGGTTAATTTAATTCTCCCGTCCTGGGGTAATCGTCGTTCCGAGATATCCAGACTGGCCAGGATCTTGAGACGCGAGATCAGGCGCCGGGCGGCACGAATCGGTGGCGAAGTCAGTTCACGCAACACCCCGTCAACCCGAATTCGGATCCTGAAAAGCTTTTCATAAGGTTCGACGTGAATATCCGAGGCATTGAGTCTCACTGCTTCCTGCAATATCTGGTTTACTGCACGAATCACCGGGGCGTCATTGATGCCCTCCAGATCGGCGCGAATTTTCGGCTCGGCAGACTGAACCAGTGGCTCCAGGCCCGGTTTAACGGCAGTTTCTGTTAACCGGCTGTCCGGGTTCTGCTTCCGGGACTTCGACTCCAGCACTTTGTTCAGCTGATCATGGGGAGATATAACCAGGTCGGCATGCTTGCCCGAATGAAATTCAATCTCTCTGATAGTGTGCATCTGGCTGGGATCGGATACCGCCAGCACCAGCCGATTGCCGCGGATGCTCAATGGGATAACGTTCCCGGACCGTTGTATTTGTGGTGCAACGAGATCGTTCAGGTCCATCATTGGACGGCACCGTTCAAGGTCCATTACCGGCAAGCCGAAAATCCGGCCAATGACACTTGCAAGGACTCTGTGATCGATCAGGCGACTGCAGATACAGGCGTTGATGAAAGTTGTCCGGGTTTCCCGGGCTGTTGTGGCCAGATCCGCCGCCGCAGACTCTGACAGTATCTTCTTCTGCACCAGGCAACTGGCCAGGCCTGTGACTGCCGACACGGTCACTGACTAATACCTCAAATTTTGAACCCGATAACCTTTCTGTATTTCCAGTATAGGCTAGTATTTCCCATCTCTCAGATTTCAACGCATTCATCATTTTGCAGGAGGACATTTGCATGAATCGGTGGAAGGCATTTGCAATTCATTTGAGCCTCAGTCTTGTGGTATTTACCTGTTTGCTTGGCATAATAGTCTTGGCATGGTACCCGGGTGTACTGTTCCGAATAGATGGGGGCTGGGCCGGATTGAAGCTGGTTATGGGGGTAGACGTTGTACTTGGTCCCCTGCTGACATTGCTTGTCTACAGGGCAGGTAAGCGCGGACTCAAATTCGACCTCGGGTGTATCGTTGCAGCGCAGGTGGCTTGCATGGCCGCAGGCATCTGGATCGTTTATCAGTCCAGGCCCATTGCGCTGGTCTTTGCCTACGACACGTTTTACAGTCTGGCGGCTGATGAGTTTCAATCGTTTGGCAAGGATCCGGCGATCGTCAAAGATTTTCCCGGTAGCTGGCCGAAGCTTGTCTACACAGAACTACCGGAAAGTGAATTCGGTGTCGAAGTCGCCTACTTGCGCAGCCAGTTTATCGAAGAGCCATTGTTCATGCAGACAGAAAAATATCTGCCGTTTCCCGACCAGGACGATAATCTGTTTCGTCGTGCAGCGACTGTACGTGACGAGGCGGCAGAACTTGTTGGTGAGGCCCTGATAGAAAGTGCTGAAGATTGTCTGCTCAGCCGGTTTGTTTCAGCTCACCAAAGTGGATTTGTCTGTTTCGACCCGGAGTCCCGCAGGCTGACCAGCTTCTTTCCAGGACAATCCTGAGAGCACCGATCTGCCTTCGGGTGATGACCTGTGACTGAAGTGACGTACCAGCCTGACTAGGATGCTAACAGTAACCCAGCGTGATACAGCTGCCGCCTTCGCTCCAGTTTACCGGCGGAGTAATGCCATCGGCCTGCAGACTGTAGGTAACTCCGTCGAGAGGCGTGCTATCGTTTTTCCAGGTTACCGTTATCAAGCCATCCACCAGCGTCAGGCCATGGCGGGTAGTGGTGCGTGGCACAGAGGCGGGAAGTCCGAAGGAACCAGCGTCGACATCGGTAAGTGCACTGAAACGATCCAATTGTGCGTTCACAACGATCATGTTGCGAAAATCGTCAATCTGCAGCATGGCTTCGGCAAATCGGGCACGATTGGAATAAAACTGGTAGACGGGAAGGGCTACGGCAGCGAGTATGCCAATGATCGCCACAACGATCAGCAACTCGATCAGAGTAAATCCAGCCTGGTCCTGTCGTGTTCTCATACCTTTACCTCGATCCGGCGTCGCGAATAGCGATGAAGTTCGTCCTCACGGGCTGCTCAAGTAACTCGACTGGCTCTGATTCATCCCTGGTTCTGGCAGTCGGTTTAATTGAGAAGTCTGACGGGCTATGACTGGTGGTAGACTATGGCGGTCAGGTGATTGCGGGGTAGCTTATCGGCCCGGGTCGGACCCGGGTTTCAGGCAGCCACGAAATTTCGTGACTGCCTGAAAGGGCCTGGTTTCTAGCAGAAACCGTTGGTCAGGCAGGAACCACCTTCCGTCCATGATACAGGCGGAGTAATACCACCGGCAGTCAGGGTATAGGTAATACCATCCAGATCTGAGCCGTCATCGCGCCAGGTTACGGTGACCACACCATCAGCAACGGCAATACCATGCAGCGTGGTAGTCACAGCCTGGTCGGCAGGGATACCCAGCGAGGCAGCGTCCAGATCGGTCAGGGCTGAAGGTGCCCGGGTCTGGATGGCCAGTTCTATCGCCGTCTTACGCGGAGTGACCGACAACACGGCTTCAGAAAAACGTGCACGGTTTGAATAGTTCTGATAAGCAGGCAGGGCAACGGCGGCCAGAATGCCGATAATTGCAACCACGATCATCAGTTCGATAAGGGTAAAACCTTGTTGAGTTTTCTTCATGTCAAGACTCCAATCTATCAAGTTAACTTTCAGTTTTCAGAGTTATTCCGTAAGCGCTCTTGCAGGATGCTTTTAGAACAATCAATTCCGTCGAGTTTCCTTAACGGGTGGTCTGCTATAAACAGAATCCGTGCCAGTTTTCTGAAAAAATTGTTAATTAATTGAAATATATGAAGAAAAAATGCGAATCTTGGCTGAAGGCAGGGATGCCGATGGTCTTGCAAAAGTGCTGACAATTGCCAGAGGCTGACAAAATTTGTCAGTTTCCGTCAGGTTGAGAAACCCGCCATGGCAGCTTGCGGATGAGAGTGGAAAATAACCGGGCCTGGTCGTAGCCCGGGGACATTCCAGGATCGACGGGCAGGCGGACGGATACTGGCGGTTCGCGCTGTCAGAGGATACCCACAGCGCTAATCCAGCGTGGCGGAAAAACGACAAGTCTTGACCGAGTCTGCCGAAAAACCCTTGGTAGCGTCTTGTTTACTGACTGGAACTCGCGGACAGTTCCGCAGGAAGATAAAGGTCAGTGTGCTCGACAGGAATGTGCCGGCCGGGACAAGCAGGCCGGTTGCTCCGTGCAGGGTTGTCCCTGGTCTGGATGCGCTGCCGTCGAGAAGTCAGTAAGCCACAGAAACGAGAGTTAAACACGACAATGCCCGGTTCCGGTCACGATCCACTTAATCAGCTCTGGCAGAACGTTCACGGAATTTCCAGTCGCAGATTCTACATTGCCCTGTTCGCCCTGGTGCTGATTGTTACCAGCATTGCCTATTTTCCGGGGCTCAGTGGTCCGTTCCTGCTCGACGACACGGCAAACCTGCAGCAACTGGGTGATCAAGGTGGCATCTCCGGTTTCCGGGACGCTATCCAATTTATACTTGGCAATAGCAGTGGTCCAACGGGTCGTCCAGTGGCCATGGCCTCCTTCCTGCTTAATGGCCAGGACTGGCCAGCATCCTCGGTGGGGTTCAAGGTTACCAATCTTGTCCTTCATCTTTCATGCGGTGTCCTCGCCGGCTGGTTAAGCCTGTTGTTGTTCCGGATTTTGAGCATCGGCGAGGCGACATCGAGAATCCTTGCCCTGACGGTAGCGGCCTTCTGGCTTCTTCATCCATTGAATGTCTCAACGACTTTGTACGTCGTACAGCGTATGACGCAATTGATGGCGCTATTTTCTCTTGGCGCGCTGATCTGTTATCTGAAAGGCCGGGGGTTGTCGGGCTCACGGCCTGCCATGGGTCTTACATTGATGTGCCTGGCACTTTTTCCGTTTGCGGTTCTTGCCGTACTCAGCAAAGAAAACGGCGCGCTGCTGCTGCTGGCGATTCTGTCCCTGGAAGCGACACTTTTTGCCGGTACAGAGCGTTCCAGGGCGCATAGTACCTGGTTGACTATCTGTGTGGCCGCGCCGATGATCCTGGTGGCACTCTATATGATCACGGGGTTCGAAAACCTCACTGCCGCCTACCGGTTTCGGGAATTCAGCCTGACGGAAAGGCTCATGACGGAAGGCAGGATTGTTATTGACTACCTGGTTAATATATTTCTTCCCTATACGCCTGGATTCACCCTGCACCATGATGCTTACTCCATTTCCAGAAGCCCCCTGGAACCACTGACAACACTGTTCAGCCTGGTATTTCTCAGTGTCATGGTGGTGCTGGCGATACGATTAAGGGGACGTCAGAAAGTCTTCAGCTTTGCGGTATTCTGGTTTCTTGGCTGGCACCTGCTGGAGTCGACGTTTTTACCTCTGGAGCTTTATTTTGAACACCGCAACTACCTGGCCATGCTGGGTCCGCTGATTGCCGTGGTGTATTACGGCCACAGCCTGGCGACCCGCTATCTGGGGACGTCGGCGGAACGCCTGCTCCGGTATCTGTTTCCCGGTGTTACCGCCTTGCTTACCCTGCTGACCTTTCAGCTGGCATCCCTGTGGGGAAACAGTTTTGCCCTCGCTGCACATTGGGCGGAACAGCATCCCGGGTCATACCGGGCACAGGTGGAATGGGGCTATCTGTTGGCCGGAGCGGGTGAACCAGTCGCGGGTTATGAGGTGATTTCGGCAATTCAGCAACGCTTCCCCGATGAAGCGGCCATGCAGATGCAGCGTTGGAATTATGCGTGTACCTACGGGTTGCCAGAGCCTTTTCCCGTCGGGGAGATAGCCGGCTCGGATCAGTCAGTCTACTTCCGGGCCGATCTGACCACGGAAGTTAGGACATTCATGGAAAACCTGCTGGCCAGTCAGTGCTCGTTTCCACCCCGAAGTGAGTTGGAAGACCTCATGAACCGGCTGGCGGAGGTGCCCATGCGGAACTTTGAACGCAGCGGTTTCCACCTGTTGTTCTCGGATTTCTATGTTCATTACCGGGAATTGAATCCTGCCCTGATCCAGTTGCGCAATGCCTTCGAAATCAGGCCGGACCCGTTTTACCTGATCAGGCAGGCCAATCTGGCTGCATCGGCCGGAGCCTACCAGGAAAGCCTGGTTTTCTTGCAACGGGCCCGGGAAGCAGACGAAAATAGGGGCCTGATGAATCCAGGCTACACAAGTGAAATCGATCAAATGGAACAGGAAATCCAGACTTTACTTGAAGCACCACAAGGGCAGCAGTGATGGCGCAATCTGAAACTGTAGAACAGCAGACCGTGTCAATAATCATACCGGCAAAGAACGAAGCCCGTAATCTTGAAATATTGCTACCCAGGCTGGCTGCTGCTGGAGATTTTCTGGAATGTATCGTAGTCAATGACGGTTCTACTGATGACACGGTAGAGGTGTGTGAACGGAAAGGTGCAAGAGTTATTTCTCACCCCTATAGCAAAGGCAACGGGGCAGCCATAAAAACCGGCAGCAAGGCGGCCAGGGGAGATATCATTGTCTTTCTCGACGGCGATGGACAGCATCGACCGGAGGACATAGGCCGACTCCTGTCCAAGCTGGCCGAAGGCTACGACATGGTTGTCGGCGCCCGGGGCAGACAATCCCAGGCCGACCACTACCGCGCCATGGGTAACAGTATCTACAACAGGCTTGCCCGCTGGATGACCGGTCAGAACGTGGACGATCTGACCTCCGGATTCAGGGCCGTCAGGACGCATCGGTTCCGCGAGTTTCTCTATCTTCTGCCTAACGGGTTTTCATATCCGACAACCAGTACCATGGCGTTCTTCCGTTCCGGATACTCCGTAGGGTATGTGCCCATCGAAACGGAACAGCGCCTTGGTGACAGTCATATCAGTCTGCTCAAGGACGGCATCAGGTTCCTCGTAATCATCTTCAAGGTTGGCACGCTGTATTCTCCACTGAAAATCTTTCTTCCCGTGTCCGCGGGATTTTTTACCACCGGGCTTTGCTATTACCTCTTTACCTATCTGACCCAGGGGCGCTTCACCAATATGGGGGCAGTGCTGTTTGTAACTGCCATGCTGGTGTTTCTCATCGGCCTGGTTTCGGAACAGGTAACGACGTTGATGTACAAAGACGGTGAGTAGTGGTTCTGCGTAAATCCAAAGCAGGATGAAATGTCGTTTTTTCGGGGCCATCAACCGGTTGCGCAATGCCCGGTTTCCGCTATTCAGCAGCCATTCATCAAGGAACCACTAACCTGTATGCGAAAGTTAAGGAACCTCTGATTGATCATGGAAACACCCTGACTTTCACGCCGGCATGCTTCGGTCTGTCGAGGCGAGACAATGAAGACAGTGGGCTCACCTGGAAGCTGCTGCCGACATACTCCCGCAGAGCACGGCCATGATCAATCAGAGGTTTCTTAAGCTAACATACTGAAGGAAAAGGGAAAATGCGTGTAGGGATTGGGCCTGAAAAGGCCTCGATCCGACTTGATAAGCGTGGTGATGTGGTTTAAGGTTATGCACCTTTAAAACCAGCCCCGGTGTGCAAGGAAACAGGACCGCTCTCCGGCGCGGCAAGCACGCCAGGGAAGATTATCTGCCTGCACGGGTCATTTTTAAATAGCCAGTAGCGAAGGGAATATCGGGAATGACAGGAATCAGGCAAGCAAGAAGGAACAGCCAGGAATCAGCGAAACTGTCGTCGGTTATAAAATCAGCAATATTGATATCAACGTAGGTAGTGAGAGTCCTCTAGTAAAGGAGTAAGCAATGAACAAATCAGTCACACGGTTTCTGGGTACAGTCGCAATAGCTACTGGCTTGCTGGCAGGGCCAGGCGTGTTTGCCCAGGAAAAGACGCTCAGGGATGGTGTGTTTACTGAAGCGCAGGCTAATGCCGGCCAGTCGGTTTACGATGCCAATTGCCGGACCTGTCATGACATGAAGTTTTACGAAAACACGCTGAAGTCATGGAATTCTCAGCCGCTTATTTACCTGTGGGAAACCATCATGGGAACAATGCCCGCGGACAACCCCGGTTCCATGATGTTCGAGGAATACACCGATGTTCTGGCCTATATCCTCTCGGAAAATGGCTTTCCGGCGGGGGAGAAGCCCCTGGACCACAATGAGGGGATGGAATCCATCAGTATCGTGGCTCCGTAAGCGCGGGACCGCAGTAACACGACGGGCGCATCAGCGCCCGTTTTTTTTGCAGGCTGTAAAAAAGCCATTGCGCTTGCCAATACTTCGTTAAAACTGTCTCAAAATGCTCATGTACACGGGGTAAACTGCGGTTATTCGACAGTTTTTGCCTAGAACTGGCTGCGCTCATGAGGTTTTTCAACAGCCTGATAACAGGCCGGTCGTTGAATTATTGCGCCATTTCCGGACAGTCCCGCAGGACACGAGTGATCTTGTTCCGATCACGAGACTCCAACTGCAGATCATACTTCTCAGCGATGGCCTCCCAGGCCCTTGCATATTGACAATGGTATTCCTCGCGGGGCGGCATATACTGATCGGGCCCGCGGTCACCTTTCCTGCGGATTTCTCTTTTTTCTACCAGCATCAGGTTCATCGGATCGTTGGAAAACTGCAGTTTCTTTCCTGGCGGCCAGCGATCCCCACCATGGGTGTGTGCGTACATGCGCGGGATTACGTGGTCAAGATCAATCTGCGTTGCCACGGTGAAGGTCTTGCCGGTGTATTCGTCAAACCATTCACCGGTGCGTACCACGCAGTTGCGCGGGTTGGTATAACGGGGAGTGGCACGACTGGTGAGTATCAGCATTTCCTGTCTTGTTGACTGACAATCCTGGTCGTAGTCCTCTTCAAAGGACCAGTCGTCTTCGTTGAAAAATCGCTCTCGCTGGCGCCTGTCGGTGAAAATACGGTCCCTGCCCAGTCGGTCAAAGGTGTCCGGCAGTTCGCAGGCCGGCATGTGACAGTGATAGGAATTGCCAAAATAGTGCCCGCCGTTCAAATCCAGGCTGCCCGGATGCGCCAATGCTGTCGGGGCGACGTACCCCAGCAATACTGAAATCAGCAGCGAACTGATTGGTCGAAATTTCATGGGTGGACCTCCTCGGTTGCAAAAGCTTTCTGTAACAGTACCCTTTCCGCCCGTGGTGGCGACAGGATTCAATCGAAACGTAGCGACAGATCGATGGCTCGACAGTTTTTCGTCAACGCGCCGACAGAGATGAAATCGACACCGGTTTCGGCAATGCTGACCAGGCTATCCTCGTCGATTCCTCCAGACGCTTCGAGTTTAACGCGCTTTGCGCAGACTTGCACAGCCTCCTTCAGTTCGCCGATATCGAAATTATCCAGCATCACTGTGTCCGCCCCGGCCTCGATTGCCTGTAGCAATTGCGCCAGGCTCTCCACCTCTATTTCCACCTTCTTGGTTCCGTCCAGACGACGTGCCGCGGCGATGGTGTCCGCGATGGAGCCGCAGGCGCTGATATGATTTTCCTTGATCAGGAAAGCGTCATAAAGTCCCATTCTGTGGTTTTTGCAGCCTCCGGCCCGGACCGCATATTTTTGTGCACTGCGCAGCCCTGGTAACGTTTTCCTGGTATCCAGCAGCGTTACCTGCGTGTGGGCGACCAGTTCCCGCAACCTGCCAGCTGCCGTTGCCGTGCCGGACAAAGTCTGCAGGAAATTGAGCATGGTACGTTCCGCGGTCAGCAGGCTGCGGGCGTTGCCGGAAAATTTCGCCAGGGGCTGATCCCGGGTGACGCGATCGCCATCGGCAGCGGACCACTGACAGTTGAAGCCGGAATCAAGCTGGTCAAGCACTTCCTGTGCCCAGGGAATCCCGCACAGTATCGCCGCTTCCCGGGTTATCAGCGTGGCGGTCATGTTTCTGTCCGCTGGAATCAGTGCCGCGGTGATGTCGCCGTCGCCAATGTCTTCCTCCAGCGCCCGTTTAACGGTGGATGCTATATCGGTAGGGAGATTGGGTTCTGCCATTGGCTCGGGCTCTAGAAAGCCGGGTGCTGTCTCAGCGTCAGGGACTGTCCCTGCTGACTGAATTCCACGTGGCGCAGTACGCTCATGCCCAGCAGGATAGTGTCGCCGCCCATTCCGGGAACAATGCTGGCGTCCACGTCGCGCAGTTGGATTGTCCCCAGTTGCAGTTCATCAATGTGAGTGTCGTAGATCACTGCCGCGCCATTGGCGGTGCGGGCACGGCTTTCGAAGCCTGGTGAGAGCCCTGATGCTCTGGCCAGTTCCGCCGGTATAGCGACATCGGTGGCGCCGGTATCCAGCAGGAACTGCACTGGAAATCCATTGATCTGACCACTGGTCACGTAATGTCCCTGGCGGTTCTGCCTGAGCACAACTTCACGCACGCCACCGCCATCGACTCGACTGACGGGATCGCTGTTCGGATTGATCTGGCGATCAAGAATGCCATCATAAAACAGGGTGAGCAGTCCCAGCCCAATAACGCAGGCAGCGGCAATCATGCCTCGACCAATTCCCCTGGTGGAGTGCTGAGGTTCCATCCCGTTTTTCAATGCAGAGGTTCCTTGGATTGAGGATCAATGACCATGATTATCCCCCATACGCCTGCCTGGAATAAAGAATACTGCGTTGGATCGAGACTTCGGCGGGCTGTTGACAGCCCTGGCGCCACGCCGATCCGCCGGGGAGTGTGAACTGCTTCAATGTCGCCTGACCGGGGTCATGCTATAAATCATCTGACGCTTCCAAGGCCTTGAAATTATGACAAAAGACACAGCAGAACAGGATATTGATCCCGGGTCCGGTGAGCTACCGGAGGCAGCTGCTGGCCCTGCCGAAGCTGGTTCCGATCACAGTCTGAGGCCGGCTGCTGACCCAGATACGGACGAGGTGTCAGGGTCAGCAGCCTCTGCCGATCCGCAATCCGGGACGGCAGGCCGCTCCCGCTCTGCAGGTAAGCAGGCGGATACCGTGGCAAAGATTCGCTGGTCACTTCGTCAGCGTCTTGAAGAGCATATGCGGCGGCTGCTGGCAGACGTGTTTGATGAACTGGACGATTTTCTGTTCGGCAGCGTGCAGCCGGAAGAACTGACCGAGACCAACACGCAACTCAGGCTGGTCAGGGAGTTTCGCAATAAGAAGCCGCTGTTTGAAGATCGCTTTCTTGGTGCGATTGACGCTGCACTGCAGGCCACACTGGTGGACAGCGCCAGGGAACAGGCGGCCAGTCAGCAGAATCCCGACCCGGCGTCCGGCGGGTCCGCGTTTGAAGCCATGGAGATTGACCTGGCACTGGAGCAAATGCAGCGACGGGCCTTTAAAACCTATGCCGGACAGATTCAGAAACTTGGCGGTCCAGCCACCACGAAACCTACTGTGGCTGACCCGGTGATTCCGGAAAACCGCGACATTCTAATCAGGAATTCACTGCGTGCCCTGGCCATTTCGCATCCGGTCTTCCGCGTATCACTGGAAAGCCGGCTGGTATTCCTCAAGTTTTTCGAAGCGCATTTCCTGATGAAACTGGAAAGACTCTATCAGGAAGTCATCAGCATCATCACTCACCAGGACAACCGCCGATTCGTGGAGAAGCTCTATTCATCCTCGACGTCAATTCATCGGCGACGGAAAAAGGCCGGATTGCAATCTTTCGGCGAAGACAGAGAGGCAGAAGAGGGTATCGGATTGTCCGGCGCAGAGCGAGTTTCTGTTCGCGTCGATGCAATGCTATCTGGCTGGTGTACTGGCCAGAAACTGCCGGAATTTGCCGAGAGTATGTTACGTGACGACTGGCAGGCGGTAATGACGCTGGCAGGGCTCAACCGCGGCCTGGATTCCCGGGAGTGGCACGAGGCCAGCACCACTATCGAGATCCTGTTGCAACAGCTTGCCAGTATCGACAGGGGCGAATCCGTTACTGCTGCCGAAACGGTTGAGCTGAAGGACCGCCTGCTGCAGGGATTCAAGCTTGCCCAGGTTGAGCAGGGCAAACAGGATCTGTTCCTGGGCAGGCTCAAGGATTACTACGAAACAGCCGCAGCAGCGAAGGTTCATGAGGTCACTCCGGGGAACACCGGGAAAGGACCTGAAGCGAGGCACGCCTCGCCGCGCAATTATGCCGCGGTTAGCGAAGCCGGGAAAAAAATTCTGGACAACGGCGACCTCGACGACTTTATTGCACTGCTGAGCGATGAACAGGAACAGGCCATTGCGGAAGTCGAAGAAGAAGCTATTTCCATGGATTACTATCTGAACATGGTAGATGAAATGGCCGATGGAGCAGGGGCCGATGTAAACCATGGAAACCGGGTAGTTCACTGCAGAATTCAACAATCGGCAAACGCGGATAACAGTTACCAGGTACTCGATCAGGAAGGCCGCGTTCTGCTTACCCGGGGCCGCATCGGCCTGGCAGTCTCGTTGCGCGAGGGAGAAATACGGCTCGAGGGGCAGAAAGACTTCAAGGTTGCCGACTTTGACAGTCAGATCCTGTCGCCGGAACAAGTCGCCGACCCTGGCCGTGCTACCCTGCACTGACTGCTGTTGCCCGCCAGTTTCCGGCGATGCCTGGTATGCTACCATCCCGGGTTTACGGGAACACACAGCAGGACCGCGATTTGCCATCGTTTTCTATAGCCGACCACCTGTTAGTCCCAGCGCGACAGGTGACATCCCCGAACCAGAGTGAGCGCCCGGCCGATGCTGATATCAGCCTGCTGGTGATTCACAACATCAGTTTGCCACCAGGCGAATTTGGCGGGTGTCATGTCGATGAACTTTTCTGTAATTGCCTGGACCCCCAGGCCCATTCCTATTTTGCCGCTATCTGCCAACTCCGTGTTTCGGCCCATCTGCTCATCGACCGGATCGGTAATGTGACTCAATACGTGCCCTTTGACCGCAAGGCCTGGCATGCCGGTGAATCCTGTTTCGAGGGCAGGGAAAATTGCAATGAGTTTTCAATCGGAATTGAACTGGAGGGGACTGACGACACCTGCTTTACCGACAGCCAATACGAGAAACTGACCAAGATTACCCGGCTCCTGATGCGAAAGTACCGGGGTATCAACCCGGACCGTATTGTAGGGCACAGCGATGTTGCTCCAGGGCGCAAAACCGATCCCGGTCCGGGCTTTGATTGGCAACGTTTCAGGACAGGTCTGATGTCCCCTGGCTGATTTTTGCCGATTTGCTGGCCGGCTGAGGTCAGCACAGAGGATTCGGGACCCTGCGCATTGGCCCCGTTCCTGATTTATCGGGCTCAGTCACGGGGGTCACAACCGGTACCGGGAATGGCGGCGTGGACATTCTTGTAGTTTATCCGGTCAATTTTGCCTGGTTTTTCTCCAAAGACCTTCTATCGGTCAAATCGGGATCCATCTGCACTGCTGTAACACTTTGATGGGAATATGAAAAAAGAAAATTCAATGAAATTGTCGAGTCGCCATAAAATGTAAAAATTTTACATAACCTATTAATATGCAATGGAAAAACAGCGAGGGTTGGGATACTATTTGTTGAAAATGTAATTTATTTACATGCTGTACCGAAGATTTCGTGCATCCTGAGTCCCGAACCTGGCGATTTTTCCGGCAACGAGCAGTAAATAACAAAGCAATTACTTTAATAAGTTGAGAGCGCATTCAATGAGCCAACAGGAACAGGATCAGAATCCCCAGGAAACCCAGGAATGGCTGGACGCCCTTGAGGCTGTAATCGAACATGAAGGCAAGGATCGGGCTTATTACCTGCTGGGCCAGCTTGCCGATAGAGCAACCAGGACCGGCGAACAGTCTCCTTACATCTCGGTGACTACGCCGTACCGCAATACCATATCGCACCTGAATGAAGAGCGCATGCCCGGCGACATGTTCATGGAGCGGCAGATTCGCGGGATTATTCGCTGGAACGCGCTGGCCATGGTAATGCGCGCCAACAAAAAAAACCCCAACCTCGGTGGGCACATATCATCGTTTTCCTCGGCGGCAACGCTGTACGATGTGGGTTTCAACTATTTCTTTCGCGGGCCTACCGAAGAACAGGAAGGCGACCTGATCTATTTCCAGGGACATTCGTCTCCCGGAATCTATGCCCGTTCCTACCTCGAAGGGCGGATTACCGAAGAGCAGCTGGATAATTTCCGACAGGAATCGGAAGGTGAAGGGCTTTCGTCGTATCCCCATCCGTGGCTGATGCCCGATTACTGGCAATTTCCCACGGTCTCCATGGGGCTGGGACCGCTCCAGGCCATATACCAGGCTCACTTGATGAAATACCTCAGTAACCGGGGATTGCTGGATAAAGGGGACCGTAAGGTCTGGTGCTTTATCGGGGACGGCGAAACGGATGAGCCTGAAACCCTGGGTGCCATTGGCAAGGCCGGTCGGGAGCACCTGGACAACCTGATTTTCGTCATCAACTGTAACCTGCAGCGCCTGGACGGTCCGGTAAGGGGCAACGGGAAAATTATCCAGGAACTGGAAGGCATATTCCGGGGTGCGGGCTGGAATGTCGTCAAGGTAATCTGGGGGCGCCATTGGGATCCGCTGCTGCAGGCTGATGGGGACGGTATGCTGCAGAAACGGATGGATGAAGTGGTGGACGGCGAATACCAGAATTACGTGGCTCGCGGCGGAGCCTATACCAGGGAGAATTTTTTCGGTAAGGACCCCAAGTTGCTGGAAATGGTCGAGCACCTGTCAGACGATGACATCATGGCACTGAACCGTGGTGGTCACGATCCTTACAAGGTTTATGCCGCCTATGCCCGCGCGGTAAAATCGAACGGCCGTCCCACGGTGATCCTGGCCAAGACTGTTAAAGGCTACGCATTCGGCTCCAGCGCCGAGGCCCAGAATACCAGTCACCAGGTCAAAAAACTGGATATTGAAAGCCTGAAACGATTTCGGGATCGTTTCGGTATCCCGATCAAGGATGAAAATCTCGAGGAGGTTCCCTACTATCGGCCGCCGGAGAACAGCCTGGAACTGCGCTACATGCGTAAACAGCGTGAGCGGCTGGGCGCTCCGGTGCCACAAAGACGTGCCACTACCTATGCATTGAAAGTGCCGGAACTGTCCCTGTTTGAAACGCAGTTGAAGAGCAGTGGCAAGCGTGATTTTTCAACCACCATGGCTTTCGTGCGGATGCTGTCGAGCCTGTGCAAGGACAAGGACATAGGTGAGCGTGTTGTACCCATCGTTCCGGATGAGGCTCGAACATTCGGCATGGAGGGTATGTTTCGACAGCTTGGCATCTATTCGTCAGCGGGACAGCTCTATGATCCGTCGGACTCCCACCAGGTGGCCTATTACCGCGAGGATAAAAAAGGACAGATGCTGGAAGAAGGGATATCAGAGCCTGGCGCCCTGTCCACCTGGCTGGCGGCAGCGACTTCCTACAGCGTCAATAACTACCCGCTGATTCCCTTTTATATCTATTACTCCATGTTCGGCTACCAGCGCGTCGGCGATCTCTGCTGGGCTGCAGGAGACAGCCAGGCCCGTGGATTCCTGATCGGAGCTACAGCCGGTAGAACAACTCTCAACGGTGAAGGTCTGCAACACCAGGACGGCCACAGTCATCTGCTTTTCTCCACCATTCCCAATTGCGTGTCTTACGACCCGACATATTCCTATGAACTGGCAGTCATTGTTCAGGACGGATTACGGCGAATGTACAAGGAGCAGGAATCTGTTTTCTATTACATTACTACGATGAATGAAAACTACCCTCATCCGGAATTGCCGAAAGGGACAGAAGAAGCAATCATCAAGGGAATGTATCTGCTGGAGGACGGGGGCAGCAAGGAATACAAGGTTTCCGGTAAAGCCGCCACGAATTCCCGGGTTCGTCTGCTGGGTTCCGGAACCATCCTGAGGGAAGTCCGGGAAGCAGCCACGATTTTACGCAAGCAGTTCAAAGTGCCCGTGGATGTCTGGAGTGTCACGAGTTTTAACGAGCTGCGCAAGGAAGGGTTGGCTATAGAGCGTGAGAACATGATGAATCCCACCAGGAAAAAGCAGCAGGTACCTTTTGTTACACAGTGCCTGTCAGGGCAGAAGGGGCCCGTGGTAGCCTCCACTGATTACATGAAGCTTTATGCCGATCAGATTCGGGAATTTGTTCCTGGTCGCTACCAGGTGCTGGGTACCGACGGATTTGGCCGCAGCGACAGCCGCGAGAAACTACGTCATTTTTTCGAGGTCGACCGCAATTTTGTCGTCCTCGCGGCCCTGAACGAACTGAAGGAGGAGGGCGTGGTCCAGGCCAGTGTGATCAGCAAGTTTATGAAGGACAGTGGCATAGATCCGGGAAAGATCGATCCGGTAACCAAATAACAGAACTGCACAGAATATCCCTGCCATCGTTACCTGCAGGCACAGCTAGGAGATACAGTCAGTGGCAACTGAAACAATAAAAGTCCCCGATCTTGGGGATTCGAGCGAAGTCGAGGTGATCGAGTTGCTGGTTTCCGTTGGCCAGTCCGTTGCGGAAAATGATTCGCTGCTGGTACTGGAAAGCGACAAGGCCGCCATGGAGATTCCGGCACCGATCAGCGGCGTCGTCAAGAGTATTGCCGTAAACCTGGGGGATCAGGTCAACACCGGCACGGAAATTCTGACCCTGGAGACGGAAAACGGAGAAAGCGAGGCTGACGGGGGTAAGGAAGACAAGGACGACAAGGACGAGTCGAAAGAGTCAACAGGATCAGACGATAAGTCTGTCGAAGCAAACGATGAGCAGCAGGGTGCGGACAGCGATCAGCAGGGTACCGGGGAAACCGATAAATCAAAGGATGCCGGCAACAGCGGCAGTAAAGGAAAATCCGGAACCGAAACCAGGATCCTGGAGGTGCCGGATCTTGGTGGTGAGGACGACGTTGAAGTCATAGAAATCCACGTGACCAAGGGGGACAGTGTCAAGGTAGACGATGCCCTGATTACCCTGGAATCAGATAAGGCAGCTATGGATGTGCCCGCCACCGATGCCGGTGTCGTCAAATCAGTGAAACTGAAAGTAGGCGACAAGGTTGCCAAAGGCGCTGAAATCCTGGAACTGGAAGTTGAGGCCGGATCGCAATCAGAGTCCACTTCCGATGCTGCGGAATCCCCCTCAGACAGCACTCAGGAAAAGGAGCAGCGTCAGGACCGGGGTGGAGACTCCCGGCCGATGGAGTCCCCGGCTACCGCAGAATCAACCGGCAAGCCGGCTGCGGAGGCTGCAGCAGACGATTCCAGGACAGCCGGTGCCGATGTCTACGCCGGTCCGGCAGTCAGAAAGCTTGCCAGGGAACTCGGTGTCGATCTTGCCCAGGTCGAGGGCACTGGTGCAAAAGGCCGGATTCTTAAGGAAGATATCCACGAGTTTGTGAAATCCCGCCTTTCATCGGGTGCTGGAGCCGGAGCCGGTGCAATGGTGGCGGCTTTGCCGGATATCGATTTCTCGAAATTCGGCGAAGTAGAAAAGGTCGCCATGTCAAAACTGCACAAGGTGACCGCGGTGAACATGCAGCGGAACTGGTCAACGGTGCCTCACGTCGCCCAGTTTAACGAAGCGGACGTGACGGACCTGGAAGTCTTCCGTAAAGACCAGAGAGCGGAGGCAGAGAAGAAAGGCGTCAAGCTGACGTTTCTGCCTTTCCTGCTCAAAGCCTGCGCGAAAACCCTGCAGGAATACCCACAGTTCAATGTTTCCCTGCACTCCAGTGGTGAATACTATTTCCAGAAAAAGTATGTCCATATCGGCGTCGCCGTGGCCACCGAAGCTGGATTGCTGGTTCCGGTGATCCGCGACGTCGATCAGAAGTCGCTCTGGCAACTGGCAGCAGAACTGGGCGAGATAACCGATAAGGCCAAACAACGCCGGTTGGGCAAGGACGATATGCAGGGAGCCTGCTTTACCATATCCAGTCTGGGCGCTATCGGTGGAACCGGATTTATACCAATAATCAACGCCCCGGAAGTTGCAATCCTGGGAGTAGGTAAAACAGAAACCAGGCCGGTTTATCGGGACGGGGAGCTGGCACCCAGAAGCATGTTGCCATTGACTCTTTCCTACGACCACCGCGCCGTGAATGGTGTGGATGGCGGACTGTTCTCCTCCTACCTGGTGAAAGTGCTGGGCGATATTCGACTGTTGCTTCTGTAAACGAATCGATTTTCCCGGGTAGTTGAGGTTCGTGCCGAAATTCAGGCCGGCAGGAAGTATCGCCGGCCTGCAGTCGCAATGATTGAAATCCGGCAATTGAACGCAAGTTCCAGGTTCGCCGCGGTCAATACTTCCGGGGTCCGGCCGTAAATGTATTGACCATTCCCCAGCAACAGCAGCACTTCGTCACAGAACCGTGATACCAGATTGATGTCGTGGCTCGCCATGAGTGATGCGGCCTGGCGTTGTTGGATCCGTTGAGCCAGCAGTGACAGAATTCTGATCTGGTAATCGATGTCCAGGTGGTTGCTGGGCTCATCAAGCAGGTAAAGCCGCGGATCCTGGGCCAGCAGCATCGCCGTTGCCAGTCGTTGTTTTTCCCCCCCGGACAGCGTGGCAACCTGGCGATCAGCCAGGGCCTCCAGGTCCAGCAGGGCCAGGGTTTCCCTGGCCAGCCGGACGTCCCTGGCGGTATCCCAAAGCAGGTTTTCTGCATAGGGATGGCGTCCCAGCATCACGGTTTCCTGTACCGTGGCGGGCATGCTGGAATCGGCTTCCTGGAACAGCAGGCCAACCTGGCGGGCAAACTGACGTCGTGAGTATGTCCCTGCTTCTTCACCACTGATCCGCACGGAACCGGATTGCAATGGACGAAAACCCATTATGCAGTGCAACAGCGTGGTTTTACCGACGCCGTTGCGTCCGAGGACGCCAAGCATCTGACCTTTCCCGAGTTGCAGGCTCAGCTTGCGGCACACGGGCAGTGTCCCTGCGAAAACGTCAACAGCATGTAATTCGACAACGGCCATCAGTGGTGTTTGATCGTGCTGCGCAGGATGATCAGAAAGACGGGTACACCGATGATCGCGGTGACGACACCGGTAGGCAATTGCTGGGGCGCGACCAGGGTCCGGGCCAGGCTGTCGGCAACGACCAGAAAACTGCCACCAAGGAGGGCTGCCAGGGGAACCAGCAAACGATGATCGCGGGCCCCCAGCAGTCTCAGCATATGGGGTATTATCAGGCCGACAAAGCCGATGGATCCGGCTATGGTTACGGCAGTGGCGGTGAGCACGGAGGCCGTTAGATACAGCACTATACGCAGGCGGGCCACGTCGACTCCCAGGGACAGTGCTGCCAGTTCACCGCGAATCAACACGTTCAGGGATCGGGCAATCAGCACGCCAAGGGCAAGGCCAACGGATAGCACGATTACCTGCCAGCCGGCTATCCGGCTTTGACTGAGATCACCCATCAGCCAGAACAGCATGCTCTGTACCGTGTTGGTGGATGTCGAGGTCAGCAACAGGTTAATCAGTGCCCCCCAGCCGGCAGACACGACAACACCGGTGAGCAGCAGACGCGTTACGGACCAGCGACCACCGGCAGTCGCCAGTCCGAATACCAGCAGGATTGAAAACGTGGCGCCCAGGAATGCAGCCTGGGGTATCCATATGGCACTGGCACCGGACAGGATCAAGGCCAGCGCCGCGGCTGAAGCTCCGCCGGACACTCCCAGGATATAGGGATCGGCAAGCGGGTTACGTAGCAGAACCTGCATGACGACACCGGACAATCCGAGCAGTGCACCGGTGGTCAATGCAGCCGCTGTGCGTGGAATTCGCAACTCCCATAACACCTGGCTCTGCAGATCGGCTCCAGGGCTGATCAGGGCGTTCCACAACTGCGCGGGGGAGTAAGCCACGCTGCCGGTTGACAGTGAAACAGCTACGGCTGACAAACAAAGTAACGTCAGCAGGCTCAGCAGCAGTAGCGATTTGCCAGTGGTTGTTTGCATACAGGTGATTACCGTTCAACAGCTGACCGGACTCGCAGAGTCATGTTGGCATGGCGCGTCCGGGTCTGCAGTCTACTGTAAAACTGCCGGTTCAACACCCGCGGGTTCTTATCAAGGCGCTGCAGCGATGCCGGGCCGGTCTTCAGGAACGTGGGACTGTGGCGATAGCAGTGTTAGACTGCGAAAGCCGCGGTTAACCGTGTCACTGACCGGGGGTTCTGCCGCTGGTCCCGGTGCTGGTAGGACATGTCCAACCGCACCGGACAGTCGTGTCGCCGGGCGGGTGATTACCTGAATGAACAGCTGATCGGATAGAGGTAGATATGCCATCCTTTGACATTGTCTCGGAAGTGGACCAGCACGAATTGAATAACGCTATTGACCAGGCAAATCGGGAAGTCGGGAATCGTTTTGATTTCAAGGGCGTGGATGCGCGATTTGAGTGGTCGGACCCGGTAATCACCCTGCATGCCGAGGTGGATTTCCAGCTTAAGCAGATGCTGGATATTCTCAAGGACAAGCTGGTCAGACGAGGCATCGACGTGGCGTGCCTGGCGCCGGGAGATGTCGAGGAGACAGGTCAGCACGCGGCCATGCCGGTGACGGTTCAACAGGGGATCGATGCCGACCTGGCCCGGAAAATTGTCAAGCTGGTAAAGGAAACCAAGCTGAAAGTTCAGACTTCAATTCAAGGCGAGAAACTCAGGGTAACCGGGAAGAAAAGGGACGATCTGCAGCGGGTGATTGCCCTGCTGAAAGACGCCGGTCTGGCGATTCCCCTGCAATTCAATAACTTCAGGGATTGACTTTGTCCTGTCCCTTCACACTCTGCGTTGCTTAATGTCTACAGGAAAGCTGCATTGCAAAAAGTTCAGTCCTTCAGAGATGCCATAGTCCAGTTGCGGGATATTCGCTACCTGAATATTCTGCTTCTGGGTTTCTGCAGCGGCTTTCCCTGGGTGCTGCATGGCTCGGTACTGACCCTGTGGCTGCAGGAGTCCGGGCTATCCAGATCCGCGATCGGGTTCGTTGGTGCCATAGCGACCGTTTACGCGATAAATTGGATCTGGGCGCCATTCGTTGATCGCATTCGACTGCCGTTTCTGTTCCGCTTATTGGGTCAGCGGCGGTCATGGATCGTGTTCTGCCAGTTGCTGATTGTTGTCGCGGTATTCCTGTTGAGTGCTACCAGCCCGACAGCCAATCTGGGCCTGGTCAGCATTCTGGCCCTGCTGGTCGCCGTCAGTTCCGCCACGCTGGATATTGCCGTAGACGCCTATCGGATCACCGTTTTCAGCCAGGAAGAGATGGACGAAAAGATGCCTTACGCCGCAGCCGTGGCCACCACCGGCTGGTGGGCGGGGTATGGATTCATCGGCGGTGCGCTGGCCGTGGCTTTAGGCGGAGAGACTATCGGTCTGTCCTGGGCGCAGGTATACCAGTGCATCGGCTTGTTGTACCTGCTACTCATCGGTATGGTGGTTTACGTGGCCGAGCCGCAGGCCGGTCCGGATGACCGCGACCTGCCACCGGGTGGAATCACCGCGGAATTCGATTTGAAAAGCTGGCTGGGTGCTTACGTGGTTCAGCCTTTTCGGGAGTTTTTCAATCGTTGTGGGTTACAACTGGCGTGTTCGGTGCTGTTGCTGCTCCTGGTGTTCCGCCTGGGGGAGGGGATGCTGGGCCGCATGTCACTGGTTTTTTACGTGGAAGTCGGCTTCAGCACCGACGAGATCAGCTTCTACTCGAAGTTTTTCGGTGGTGTGGTAACTGCCGTCTTTTCGCTTCTCGCGGCTGCTCTGAATACCAGGTTCGGAGTAATCAAGGGGTTGTTTTTCGCCGGGGTTGCCATGGCATCAGCCAATCTGCTGTATGCACTGCTGGCTATGGTGGGGCCGAATGGCAACCTGTTGATGCTGACCCTGCTGATTGACAATTTTTTCCAGGCTTTTGCCACGGTCGCCTTTATTTCATTTATCTCTTATTTTACCAGTCGTACCTACACTGGAACGCAATATGCGCTGATGGCCTCGATTTCGAATTTTGGCCGGACCACCATGGCGGCCGGGAGCGGCGCCGTGGTGGATTTCCTCAATGGCGACTGGGCGTTTTTCTTCGTTTTGACAACGTTGATGGTCATTCCCGGATTGGGCCTGCTGTTGTGGGTAAGCCGATTGCTGAAAGAATTCCGGCGCCAGGGTGAAAGCTACGCGTCGACCTGACTAACGCCGAACTTTCCCAGTGACAATCGACCATTAACAAACACGATACCTTCTTCTTCGAGCAAGCGTCGCTGTTGCCAGTACTTGTCACTTCCCTTTGGAAAGGAAATCCCCCCTCTCGCGTTAACCACCCGATGCCAGGGCAAACGGGTGTCCGCCGGCAGTTTCTTCAGGACTGTACCGACGAAACGCGCATAACCCGGCAGTCCTGCCATTGCGGCAACCTGGCCATAGGTAACGACGCGGCCGGGTGGAATGCCATGGACTATCTGCCAGATTTTTTCCGTGTTGCTCATGATTCCTTCACCTGTTACCGTCAAGGGCTCGCTGTTGTTGGGAACCGGATTGCCTGGCCCCGGTGCCTGCGCCGGGGCCAGCCGGGGAGTGCCCAAACGGCCTGGATCCGGGTGGAAATTCCGCTGGCCGACATTGTAATTGGTCAATCTGTCACTACCTACAGAGACCGGGACCTGTGTTCCCGGTGCTTAACCGGTGGCGATAGCGATCCCCGGTAACAGTCAGTTGCTTACCACTAACCAGTTTATTTGACCCGAGCAGAAAATCGATGCGCTGGATTTTACTCGTTTTCATCGCCATACCTTTGATCGAAATGTTGTTGCTGTTCGAAGTAGCAGGTCTGATTGGCGGCCTCTGGACCGTGTTCATGGTGGTCCTGACGGCTGTAATTGGCGTGCAGGTGCTGAAACACCAGGGTTTCTCAACGTTGCTGCGGGCCAATCAGCGCCTCGACAGTGGCCAGTTGCCAGCCCAGGAAGTCGTTGAAGGTCTGATTCTTGCCTTTTCCGGCGCCCTGTTGCTGACTCCGGGATTTATTACCGATACGCTGGGTTTCCTGTGCCTGACTTCGCCGTTACGGCGGGCGATGGCAAAAAAATTGATTAATTCCGGCATGGTCATGACAGCGGGATCAGGAGCCAGCAGAGGATTTTTCTGGAGCAATACCCGTGGATTTCGACAACATAGCGATTCCTCCACCATTGAGGGTGAATTTCGCGAGGAAGCCGACGAACCCGGCCGGCTGGACAGTGATGAGTACGATTCCGGGCGTCACCGGTAGGGCTTCGGTAGAGGTAAGGAGCCTCTGATTCCGCTGCCTTGGCGGCTGGAATTGGCTGCCGACACGCGCTGCGGGGGAAAATGTCCGTATCCCGGCCCGATTCCTGCCCTATTTTCACAATTCCTATTGAAATCCCGACGAGTATCCCCATAAAGGAGCCTCACAGGGCAGACCTGCGGCCTTTTCTTTGTCTCGGCACAGGGATGATTATCTATTTCGGATATGGGCACGCGATGTCGGCCAGACTACGAAGTGTTCATACTCGATTGAAATGTTAGCAATATCGATTTAGGAGAATAAATTCAATGAAGATCCGGCCTTTGCAAGATCGCGTCGTGGTGCGACGCACTGAAGAGGAAACCAAGTCAGCGGGCGGAATTGTTTTGCCTGACAGCGCGACGGAAAAACCGGCCCAGGGTGAAGTCCTGGCGGTCGGCCCCGGCCGATTAATGGACAGCGGCGACGTTCGCCCGGTGGACGTGAAAGTCGGCGATACGGTTGTTTTCGGCAAGTACGCCAGCAACACGGTAAAAATCGATGGGGAAGAATTGCTGATTCTCAGTGAGAGCGAAATTTACGGCGTGGTCGAGAACTAGGACCGGCAAGCTGAGCTCGAGGTTGGAATACAGATTTAATGATTACTAGATAGGATGAATGAAAAATGGCTAAAGACGTAAAATTCGGTGATTCAGCGCGAAAAAACTTACTCGCTGGTGTCAACACGCTGGCAGACGCAGTAAAGGTTACCCTTGGTCCTAAGGGCCGAAACGTGGTTCTGGATAAATCTTTCGGTGCGCCTACCGTGACCAAGGACGGCGTATCGGTAGCCAAGGAGATCGAACTGGAAGACAAGTTCGAGAATATGGGTGCGCAAATGGTGAAGGAAGTCGCGTCCCAGACTTCCGACGTGGCCGGCGATGGCACCACAACGGCCACAGTACTGGCCCAGTCGATTCTGAACGAAGGTCTCAAGTCGGTGGCTGCCGGCATGAATCCCATGGACCTGAAGCGAGGTGTCGACAAGGCAGTACTTGCCATGGTGGAAGAGGTGGGCAAGTTGTCTACTCCCTGCACGGATTCCAAGGCCATTGCCCAAGTGGGTACGATTTCCGCCAACTCTGATACCCAGGTGGGCGAGATCATTGCCAAAGCCATGGAGAAAGTCGGTAAAGAGGGCGTGATCACCGTTGAAGACGGGTCAGGGCTGGAAAACGAACTGGAAGTCGTCGAGGGGATGCAATTTGATCGCGGCTACCTGTCAGCCTATTTCATCAACAACCAGGATCAGATGAACGTCGATCTCGAAGATCCCATGATTCTCCTGGTGGACAAGAAGATTTCCAACATCAGGGAAATGCTTCCCCTGCTGGAAAATGTTGCCAAGGCTGGTCGTCCGCTGCTGGTAATCGCCGAAGATGTCGAAGGCGAAGCGCTGGCCACTCTGGTGGTCAACAATATGCGGGGTATCGTCAAGGTCGCGGCAGTCAAGGCGCCGGGATTCGGTGACCGCAGGAAAGCCATGCTTGAGGATATCGCCATCCTGACCGGTGGCACGGTGATCTCGGAAGAGGTCGGCCTGAACCTGGAAGGGGCCACTATCGAGGACCTGGGTTCCGCCAAGCGGGTCCAGATCACCAAGGAAAACACCACCATCATCGACGGCGCCGGTGATGCCGGCAATATTTCTGGTCGGGTCAGCCAGATCAGGGCACAGATTGAGGAAACGTCCTCAGACTACGACCGTGAAAAGCTGCAGGAACGGGTTGCCAAACTGGCAGGCGGAGTCGCGGTGATCAAGGTTGGTGCCGGTACCGAGATTGAAATGAAAGAGAAAAAAGCCAGGGTAGAGGATGCACTGCATTCCACCAGGGCTGCCGTAGAGGAAGGCGTTGTTCCCGGTGGCGGAGTTGCCCTGGTCCGGGCACTGCAAAAAGTGGAAGGTCTCAAGGGCGACAACCATGATCAGGATGTGGGTATCAGTCTGCTACTGCGTGCCGTGACGTCGCCCCTTCGCCAGATCGTGCAGAATGCCGGTGAAGAAGCGTCAGTTGTACTTAATAACGTCAAGAGCGGTAAAGGGAACTATGGCTTCAACGCGGCCACGGGTGAGTATGGCGACATGATTGAAATGGGTATTCTGGACCCCGCCAAGGTAACCCGTACAGCGCTGCAGGCCGCAGGCTCGATTGCCGGCTTGATGATCACCACCGAAGCCATGGTATCGGAATTGCCGGAGGAAAAGCCGGCTGCGCCGATGCCTGATATGGGCGGTATGGGTGGCATGGGCGGCATGATGTAGCCTCAGGGCGGTCTAAATCGCCCCTGGCTTTGTTGGCCCGAAGCTTCCGATGCTCAGGTAGTTTTACTACCTTGCGCGTCGGGTCTTCGGGCCGCCTCACCAGGAGCAATTTATCCTCGCCCTGACAGGTTGTCAGCCAAGCGGTTGCCTTGACCAGAAGGCTGCGAGTCAGCAGCGTAGTATTGCCTTGCGCGTCGGGTCTTCGGGCCGCCTCACCAGGAGCAATTTATCCTCGCCCTGACAGGTTGTCAGCCAAGCGGTTGCCTTGACCAGAAGGCTGCGAGTCAGCAGCGTAGTATTGCCTTGCGCGTCGGGTCTTCGGGCCGCCTCACCAGGAGCAATTTATCCTCGCCCTGACAGGTTGTCAGCCAAGCGGTTGCCTTGACCAGGAGGCTGCGAGTCAGCAGCGTAGTATTGCCTTGCGCGTCGGGTCTTCGGGCCGCCTCACCAGGAGCAATTTATCCTCGCCCTGACAGGTTGTCAGCCAAGCGGTTGCCTTGACCAGAAGGCTGCGAGTCAGCAGCGTAGTATTGCCTTGCGCGTCGGGTCTTCGGGCCGCCTCACCAGGAGCAATTTATCCTCGCCCTGACAGGTTGTCAGCCAAGCGGTTGCCTTGACCAGGAGGCTGCGAGTCAGCAGCGTAGTATTGCCTTGCGCGTCGGGTCTTCGGGCCGCCTCACCAGGAGCAATTTATCCTCGCCCTGACAGGTTGTCAGCCAAGCGGTTGCCTTGACCGGGAGGCTGCGAGTCAGCAGCGCAGTATTGCCTTGCGCGTCGGGTCTTCGGGCCGCCTCACCAGGAGCGATATTGGAAGGTAACGATAAACGGGCTCGGGATTATACTTCCCGGGCCCGTTTTTATTTGTCGGTTGTCGGCATTCCATCGCCGGATCCGGAAGCCCGGATCCTTTGGATCAGGCGTTGGCCAGGTTCTGGTTGGCAAAATCCCAGTTGGCCAGGTTGTCCAGAAAGGAAGCGAGAAAGTCCGGACGACGATTCTGAAAGTCGAGATAGTAGGCGTGTTCCCAGACATCGCAAACCAGTATGGGTGTGGCGCCATCGGTCAGTGGCGTTTCGGCATTGGCCGTTTTTACAACCTTCAGCTTGCCGCTGTCAGCAACCAGCCATACCCAACCGCTACCAAACTGACCAACGCCGTTATTGATGAATTCGTCACGGAACTTGTCATAGCTGCCGAAATCCTCGGCGATCCTGTCGGCAATGTCGCCGCCGGGTTTGCCGCCGCCCTCGGGGCTCAGGCTGTTCCAGAAGAAAGTGTGGTTGTAGCACTGGGCAACATTATTGAACAGGGGGCCCTTGTGACTCACCGTTGCTTTTACCAATTCTTCCAGGCTATCCCCATCGATTCCTGCTTCTGCAAGCAAGTCGTTACCTTTACTCACGTAGGCGTTGTGATGCTTGCCGTGATGGTAGTCAAGTGTGTCTGCAGACATATGTGGTTCAAGTGCATTCCTGTCAAATGGAAGTTCGGGTAGTTCTAAAGCCATATTTTCCTCTTCTGTCGGTTGGTTGTAGTCATGTCCTTCGCGGTCCCGGCGCGGGCTCGCAGGGGGATCCCCCGGGAGTCGGCCGATGACAATCAGACCAGAAAGTAATTATCAATACGCGGCAGGCCAGGTCCCGGTTCGATTCCTCGGCAACAGCTGTCCCTGCAACCTGCTAACGCTGTCGCAAGATAATCTATCCATCGGCTTGATTGAATCCGGTCAGTCTGCCGGCAACAGACCTGTACTGGATCACCGAGTTTACAGATATTGGATGATGATGAGAAGAGCAGCCGCGAGGCCCAGACCGCAGTGAATGACACCCACAATGCTGGTCATGGGCCCGGTTTTTCCTTTCAGCGCGTTGAACTCAAGGGCGGCAATTATCAGCAGGCACAGTACCATTGCCAGTGTGCTGGCGCTGCCTTCAGCGGACATCGGCAGCCTGCCGGTGCCGGACAGGTGAGCCGAAGCACCCATGAAAAACAGCATGGGCAGCGAGAACAGTGTGTTGGTTCTCGAGGCCAGCCCGGCTTTGGCCAGGGCGCCCGCGGCTTCCGGCAGCGCTTCTCCTCCGCCCGCGACCTGCTCATTGGATGCAATAACGATCTTCTGGTTCGGCCAGATCACCAGCCAGACATTCAGGAACATCAGGGTACCCAGCAACATGCCGACGATGATGTAGAAATTGACCGCACCTCCGAGGATGGCTGCCAGTACCAGGCCTGAAAGAAAGGTAAACAGTGCGCCATATCGAAACCACCAGAGCGCCCTGGGCACCAGTTTGGCTATTGCTGAGGACTTGGCGGCAGGATCGGTTTCCTTGAAATACTCGGTCTGCACGAAGTTGAAGTAATACAGGATGCCGATCCAGACTACGCCGGCAAAGAAATGGATAAAGCGGAAGATAAAGCCGATTAATTGTCCCAGTTGCAGTTCCATTATCAAGATCCTCCAGGTTGGTTGTTTTTCTTACTTGTTGAGGTTGGTTTGCTATTATTGCCACGGACGACGGTTGGCAGTCAAAAAGTTTTACCTTTTTGACTGGAAAAACCCGTTTATATTTCCATCGCTTAGCGGAATCGCGCCGGAGCAATACCCGCCGGTTGGGAACAGGTTCATTATCGGTCGCCACGCCCCCTGTGTCCGATAACGCCGGGAAACCATTCAACCGCTGGATCCAAGGGCGGAAAACCGGTGCCGGACAGCGATTGATGCAGTGACAACAGAACAGCGTCGGGATACCCGCCCGGCAACAGGCGCCGTGATCTGTCGGGCTGATGCGGCAGCGGGAGATGACAGGGTCGCCGGTTTTCTAGGATAATGTGCAGCATGCGTGATTCTGATGACTTGAAAGACATACCGCCCATTGTTCCCTCCCGGGACGACGTGGATTCCCATCAACAGTCCCGACGAGGCCAGAACCGGGAAATTGTCAGGCCCACCCACGTGGCGAGGAGTCCGGCTGGCAGTTCCTGGCCGGTTCGAATCGTCCTCGCCGTGTTGATAGTGGCATTCTGCGGGGCTGCTGCAGGGGCCTACTATTTTCATGGACTCTACCAGGACGATATGAGACAGGCAGACCTGCGGATTGCCGAGCTGGAAAGAAGGCTGGCACTGGTTGGCGAGGAATCCGAGGACACTGTTATCAATATCCAGGAAACCCTGGATTTTCATTTTTCAGAAATCGACAAATTGTGGGCGGCCCGCAACACACTGCGCACCGAGGCCACTGACATCCGCTCGGAGCTGGCCAGGCTGGTCCAGGTAAACGAAGGTCAGGATGAAAACGTCGCTGCCTTGACTGCACAAGTGCAGAATACCCTTAACCAGACCAGTGCCAACGCCACGCGCGTCAATACGCTGACCAACGAACTGGACCAGGTTTCACGGCAGATAGCGGCCATGGACGCTTCCCTGGAAAACCTGGCCGCATTACGCGAGGAATTACAGGCAGTTCAGACGTCACTGAACAGCGGTGACAGTACCCTGCTCGGTGTCGTCGGGCGCCTGGACTACCTGGAAGATTCCATGGAGTCGGTGAACGCACACCGGCTGCAGATCAATCAGTCACTGTTCCAGCTGCAGGAGAGTATCGAAACCCTGCAGCGACAGGCCACTTCGTCCGGGCTGTAAACCCGGCTTCGGGAAATCACCGGCTGGCTGCTTGGCAGCGGGTTTTCATTGAGTATAATACGCGTCCCCCGGCTCCTGCGTGGAGCCGGCAACAGTATTGCGGATGTGGCGGAATTGGTAGACGCGCTGGATTTAGGTTCCAGTATCGAAAGGTGTGGGAGTTCAACTCTCCCCATCCGCACCAATCTGCCATCCTTGCCGGCAGGATGGTCTCTTTAAGTTCACGGCAACTCACTGCCCTTCTGCCAGGGGCCGGGGACCGTATGAAACGCAGTCCTGCCCGGGACCCGGTTAACCCCATCCTTTATTAATCATGACGGATTCGAACCGGTCAGATGGCGGGCAACGGCAATGGCAGGAGCAATCAATTGGTTGCCAGGATCAGAAATTCCGACGATGCCGATGTCGATGCTATCGACGCGCTAATCAACAACGCCTTCGGTGAAACCGAAGGCGTTGTCGTCGCTGGCCTGGTCAACCAACTGCTGCGGGATCCCACGGCGGAGCCCCGGCTTTCCCTGGTAGCCGACGTGGACGATTCTCTCGCGGGACACATCCTGTTTTCCCGGGCCTGGGTGACAGCAGGCCAGGCAGAGGATACCCGGCAGGTTGAGGCCCGGATACTGTCCCCCCTGGCAGTTGCCCGCCGATATCAGCGCCAGGGAATAGGCGCCAGCCTGGTAAGGGAAGGATTACACCGCCTGCAGCAGGAGGGAGTTGGTCTGGTATTCGTCTACGGAAGTCCTGATTACTATCAGCAACATGGGTTCATCGGCGCCAGAGAGCGCGGTCTGGATCCACCTTTCGCCCTGCCGGCCCGCTATGAGAATGGCTGGATGGTGCGGGAAACCGGGCCCGGAAGCCTGAAAGCTACTCGAGGGGTTGTCCATTGTGCCAATTCGCTCTCGAAACCCGGCTACTGGCAATGATCCCCCATCCCCGAATGAATATTCATACCGGGACATCTCACCGACGCCAGTGTTATTGCTTCTCCTTCTGGCATTGGGCTATTCTGGGAATTGATGAAAGATCTCTTTAAAAAAGCATCCAGGCAGTTATCCACCGCCAGGCCCGGCAAGCCGGCCGTGACCGCGTCCTCTGATGTTCAGGCATTCCTGGGCAAGGTCAATGCCATGTCCCGTAAGCCAGGAGCAACCGGCGCCATGGCCCCGCTGATTTTTGCCCTGGATGCAACCGCCAGTCGCCAGGAAACCTGGGACCGCGCCAGCCAGCTGCAGAGTGAAATGTTTGTCAGCGCCCAGTCAACCGGAGGTCTTCAGGTACAGCTTTGCTATTTTCGGGGTCTTGGCGAATTCTTCCGCAGTGAATGGCACACGGATGCCGACAGGCTACTGCAGCAGATGTCAGGTTTGCAGTGCCAGGCCGGCATGACCCAGATAGAGAAGTTGTTGCGGCACGCTCTTGATCAGAACAGCCGCCAGCGGTTGCGCGGGGTGATCTTCATCGGCGATTCCATGGAGGAGAATATGGACGTGCTCTGTCAGCTCGCTGGGAAACTGGGCATGCTTAATGTTCCTCTCTTTCTATTCCAGGAACGACAGGATCCCGTTGCGCGACAGACATTCGTGGAAATGGCACGACTGTCCGGGGGGGCTTATTGCCAGTTTGACGCCAGCAGCGCGGAACAGCTCAAGGATCTGCTTAAGGCCGTGGCAATTTATGCCACGGGCGGCAGACAGGCACTGGAGGATTTCAGCAAAAAATCTCACCGGTCGGTAAAGCTGCTCGGGCAGCAACTCAAGTAATCCAGGCGGAATCCAGACGCAATGATGTTCAGAGTGTTGGCGCTGATTGCGTTTATTATGCTGGTGTACTGGGGCCTTAACGCGCTGACGCAGCGCTATTCCTTTACCCGAACCCAGTCCCGTTGGCTTCTGGTGATTGGAATTTCCCTGACGGTAATAGGCACATTGATCGTGATGGGCCGATTGCCAGTGCAGTTTATTCTCGCACCACTTGGCGTTGCCGCCACTTTCATGCTGCGCATGTTACCAGCATTTTTGCGCTTGGTGCCGGTCTGGCAAATGCTCAGAAACCGGAATCCTTTCCAGGGTCAGGGAAGCCGTGGGCAGGATAACCACAAGTCCGTGATAAGGACCGAGTACCTGGACATGGAGCTGGACCATGGCAGCGGCGACATGGATGGCCGTATCATCAAAGGGCGTTTCGAAGGTCAGGTGTTATCGTCTCTGGCGCTGGAACAACTGATGGAATTGGCAGGGGAATGCCGGTCTGATCAGGACTCCCTGCAGGTGCTGGAAGCCTACCTTGATCGTATGCATCCTGACTGGCAGAAGAGTTCGGGGCAGGCCAGGGATTCCTCGGAATCCACTGCCGAAGAGCCGGCGATGAACCGTCAGCTGGCGCTGGAAATCCTGGGTCTGGCCGAAGGGGCTAGCAGGGAGGATGCGATCAAGGCCCATCGCAAGCTGATGCAACGCATGCATCCCGATCGAGGGGGAACCGAATACCTGGCAAAGAAAATAAATGCGGCCCGTGACTATCTGGTAGAGCATCTTTAAGAAATCTCATTTCACTTCTTGCGGTCCAGGAATGCCTTGATTATTGCCTGTGCTTCCGGGCTTTCCAGCAAGGTGCCAAATTCCTCCATTTCCAGCTCTATAGTGCCAGGTAGTACTTTTTCAAACTGACGTTTCATCAGCCGCTTGCTAACCTGGAGAGCAGCACTTGGCAGTGATGCCAGTTCACGCGCCTTGTCCATGGCGTGGTCAAGGTACTCTTCCTGGGGCAATACGGTGTTCACAAGGCCATATTCCCTGGCGGTTTCTGCGCTGAATCGATCACCAAGCAGCAACAGTTCAGCCGCCCGTTGATACCCGACAATATAGGGAAGCAAAAGGCTTGAGCCCAGTTCCGGGCACACCCCAAGTCGGGAAAAAGGCAGCTGCAGGTAACACTGGTCTGACGCGTAGACCAGGTCACAGTGCAGCAGCATGGTGGTGCCGATACCGATTGCCAGACCGCTCACTGCCGCCACTACCGGTTTACGGGCCTGGCTGATGGCTTGCATAAAAACCAGCGATGGCCTGTCTCCCGATTGTCCCGCTCCTTCCACAAAACTGTTGACGTCGTTGCCACTGGTGAAACAGTCGTCAGTCCCACGAATGACCAGGACATTGACGGACGGTTCCCGTTCGGCCAGGAGCACACCCTCCCCAAGTGCCTGATACATGCTGGCTGTCAGGGCATTTTTCTTTTCCGGTCGATTGATCTGCAAGAGGAAAAGTGCGCCGTCCTGACGATAGATGATATTGGGGTCAGCAGAACTGGGAATCATGGAAACAGATCCTGTATGGCCTGGTCACCACAGTCGCGGTGTGGCAGCCGCGATGTAGACCGGATGAAAATGAGACGAAGCGCTACTCAGTCCGCGGTGCGCCTGTCATAATTGAACCTGAATGGAACGACACTGGCAAGAATAATGACAAAAGAAAACAGTCTGACAAGCGTTATTCGTTCGGCGACCCTGATCGAACGTCATGAGCTTCGCAGTGCGCTGCTTTCCTTTGGCTTCATCTTCGTGCTCATGGCAGCTTATTACATGCTCAGGCCAGTCAGGGATGCGCTGGCCAGTGACTGGACCAACACAGAAATAAGCATGCTGTGGAATATCCAGTTCTTTCTGAGCTGCGCCGTGGTTATCCTGTTTGGTGCGGCGGTATCACGGCTTAGATTCCGGTACCTGGTACAGTTCGTTTACGTATTCTTTGCTCTCAGTTTTCTGGTACTGCATTTCGGTTCAGGCCTGATCGTCAATCCGATACTGGTGGACAAGGGCTTCTATCTCTGGGTCAGCTTGTTCAGCCTGTTCCATGTTTCCGTTTTCTGGAGTTTTATGGCGGATCTGTATGACCGCGACCAGGCCAAGCGATTGTTCGCATTCATTGCCGTAGGTGCCAGCGCCGGTGCGCTGTTCGGCCCCCTGATCGCAGCCCTGGTGGTAAGGTTCATGGGCTCCGAGTCATTGGTGTTGGTAGCGTCGTTCATGTTGCTTGTTCCGGTGCCGCTGGTTGTTTATCTACAGCACCTTAAGAGCAGTGATCTGCACAATCAGTCGGTCCAGGCGGATCTGGAGAATTTCAGGATAGGTGGTTCTGCGCTGGCGGGATTCCGGGAGTTCTTTGCCAGTCCCTACCTGATCGGCATTGCTGCCTTTATCCTGCTGTACACGGCAATAAGCTCCTTCGTTTATTTCGAACAGACCAACCTGCTGAGAGACTACGATCTCGACCGGCGAGCCGAAATACTGGCCTGGCTGGCCCTGGTGGTCAACATCCTAACTTTCATGCTCGGGTTTTTTGCCACCGGCAGGCTCGCCACCCGTTTCGGCATGCCGGTGACCCTGGCGATCATGCCGGTATTCATGTGCCTGGCCTTGCTGGTGCTTGCCTTTGCGCCGATTCTTACCGTGTTGCTGGCACTGCAGATCGCCCGTCAGGCGGGTAATTACGGTGTAACACGACCTGCCCGCGAGATGTTATTCACGGCAGTGGACCGGGAGAGCCGTTTCAAGGCCAAGCCTGTTGTGGACGTCGCCATGTATCGCGGTGGCGACGCCATCTGGGGAATGTCCTTTGCAGGACTTACCGACGGCCTGGGCCTTGGACTTGGCGCCATGGGCGCTGTAGGGGCCGGCATTGCCGCACTGTGGGCCGTTGTGGGCGTTTATCTCGGCAGGGCATTCCGGCGCCGAAACAACGAAGTTACCGTGCATTCCGCCGCGAGGTCCGGGTCCATGAACGAGCTTCCCGGGACGGCTCAGGGATAGCCAAGCCCTGTCATTACCAGTTGCCCGACATGGTGCCAGAAGCGTCAGGCACATCCACTTCATGGTAAACTTTCCATTCTGAACCAAATGATTTTTAGGGCTTGCCATGTCTGTGATTCGCCAAGAGGACCTTGTGCAGAGCGTTGCCGACGCCTTGCAGTATATTTCGTACTACCATCCCCTGGATTTTATCAATGCGGTACACGAAGCGTATCTTCGTGAAGAATCGCCTGCGGCCAAGGATGCCATGGCCCAGATTCTGATTAATTCCCGCTTGTGCGCCGAGGGTAAGAGACCAATCTGCCAGGACACCGGCATCGTGACCGTATTTCTCAAGGTCGGCATGGATGTGCGCTGGGAGTCGGAATTAAGCGTGGCGGACATGATCAACGAGGGTGTCCGGCGGGCTTACCTGAATCCGGACAACGTGTTGCGGGCGTCTATTCTCGAGGATCCAGCCGGTGCCCGCGTTAATACCAGGGACAACACCCCGGCCGTGATACACATGGAACTGGTGCCCGGAGATACCCTGGATGTCAAGGTGGCCGCCAAGGGCGGAGGTTCGGAGAACAAGGCGAAAACCGTGATGCTCAACCCAAGCGACAGCATCGTGGACTGGGTCCGAAAAACGTTACCTACCATGGGGGCCGGCTGGTGTCCGCCGGGAATGCTGGGTATAGGCATCGGGGGAACGGCGGAAAAAGCGGCAGTACTGGCCAAGGAATCCCTGATGGAGCCTATCGATATTCATGAGTTGCGAGCCCGCGGGCCTGCTAATCGGGTCGAGGAATTGCGCCTTGAAATCATGGAGGCTGCCAACTCGCTTGGCATCGGTGCGCAGGGCCTGGGGGGGTTGACGACTGTGCTGGACGTCAAGATTCTTGATTATCCAACCCATGCGGCTTCTTTGCCGGTAGCAATGATTCCCAACTGTGCGGCCACCCGCCATGCGCATTTCACCATGCATGGAGAAGGCGTTGCCGAACTGATGCCGCCCCGATTGTCAGACTGGCCGGAAATCAGCTGGGATCCAGGTCCTCGTGCCAGGCGTGTCAACCTGGATACGGTTACCCGTGACGAAGTGGAAAATTGGGAGCCAGGTGACACACTACTCCTGTCGGGAAAGATGTTAACCGGCCGCGATGCCGCCCACAAGCGAATCATGGAAATGCTGGACAACGGCCAGTCGTTACCCGAGGGAGTCGACCTGGAAAATCGTTTCATTTATTACGTGGGACCGGTCGATGCAGTTCGGGATGAAGTGATAGGACCTGCCGGACCGACGACCTCGACGCGAATGGACAAGTTTACCGAACCGCTGCTGGCAGCCACCGGGCTGTTGGGCATGATTGGCAAAGCGGAAAGGGGGCCGGTAGCCATCGAGGCGATTCGTCGCCATCGGGCGGTTTATCTCATGGCCGTTGGTGGTGCGGCCTATCTCGTCTCCAAGGCAATTCGCAAGGCCAGGGTGGTAGCGTTTGAAGACCTGGGGATGGAGGCAATACATGAATTCGAGGTGGTGGACATGCCGGTGACCGTGGCGGTGGACGTTAATGGAACGTCAGTTCATCAGACCGGACCCGCCCAGTGGCGTCAGCGAATTGAAGAACGGGCCGTCGAGGTGTCCTGACAACTTTTCGTGCCGGCACAACCTGCTAATCGCAGTAATCCTGGTAGCGATTTGGAATCTGTAAACTGACGGCACTGTCGAGACCGTTGACTGTCAGTGAGCTGTCATCGATCTGAATGTCTTCATCGCCCAGTACGTCTTCACCAAACTGATAGGTCGCGCTGAACCTGCCGGAGCAGGCCGCGGCTTCGTATTGGGCAATGTTCTCCAGGGTGAGTTCGCGCTTCTGCTGATACTCTTTCATCCTGGCGGTACCGTACCGATGCGTAAGCATTTCCCTGGTCTTTCCAGGAGAAAGAACTGATGCCGAGGCGTTATTACCGCCAAAGCCCTTGGAGTTTATTACCACTGCATCAAGGGCGTCAGGGCCCACTTCCCGATGCTGTAACAGAAAGTCCAGTCCGTCGGTAGACACGTCTTCAGCCAGCGACTCCACGGTGGTGATTCCAGGAATTATGCCGTGTTGCCAGACTCCCAGGCTGGTGATCAGTTGATCACCCGCAGCACTGGCCAGGGAATGGCCTAGAAAAGCCTTGACCGCCGTTACCGGCCAGTCCTGTATGCCGTTGGCTTTTGCCACCTGGCTCAGAATACGCGATTCCGTGGTGCGGTTCTGGGGCGTGCCGGTGCCATGGGCCTGGACGAAAGTGCGCTGTTGCAGGCCTTTTTCCCCAAGGATATTGCGAGTGGCAGCTACCGCCTTGGCCATGGTGATGTAATTACCGACACCTGGACCGGCAATGGATTTCTTGAAGCCATCGGCATTGATAAAGACTTCATTGACTGCCCCGTGGATGTCGGCGCCAAGCTCCAGTGCCAGTTCGTCGTCGAACAGCACCACGAACTGTGCCGATTCCGCCAGGGTAAAACCGACGTTCTTGCCGAACGGGCGACACGCCCGGCGGTAAACCGGATGCTCAGACTGATCCAGGCCGTCCAGGGCACGCAGCTTGTCGTCGTCTGCAAGGGCACCCATGGTGGTAAAGCCGTCGAAAACTTCCGGCACCAGGGGCGCTTCGCTGGTACCGACGATCGCCACGCGATACGTGCCTTCCTGTATATCCCTGATCCCCTGTCTCAGGTTGTAAAGAAAGGTTGCGCACGCGGCCACGTTCGTACCGGTGGTGCCCAGATTACCCAGTACATAGGCGTTGATAAAATCCGCCGGCATTTCGGCATACCCCAGTGGTAATTGCTTCGAGGTGACCTTGCGTCCACACAGCCTGGCCTGGAGCAGCCCGCCAAAGCCCTCGTAGTCAAGCTGGCTCATGCCGCTGCCCGCGTAAACGCTGATCTGATCAGGCGCCACCCGGTTGCGGACGGTCAGCCAGTCCACACCCAGTGAATTGAGCGCATCGGATGCACCGAATACCGTGAGCTGTAAGCCCCTGGGATGACTTTTTGCCGGATACAGTTTCTTGGGATCGAAACCGCTGGGAAGCTGGCCGGCGGTATTGACCGGTGATTGTCGCTGGCACTGCAGGAGGACTTCCAGGTTGTCATTGACCAGAACGTGCAGCTTGTCAGGATCGTGTTCATCCTCTTTCACCTGCCAGCTTGCGGGGACCGGATCCGGCATGTGCCTGGCGCTGAGAAGAAACTCCACCGGCTGGTGGTTTCGGCCAGACAGTTCGATGCGCTTGTGGAAGGGCAGGTGTTGTGGATCAAAGAGGTTGGCTTCCAGCTGCCTCACCAGGGTGTGTCGCAGTAACCGCTCAGTGACAGCATCAGTGTGGGTGTCGACATCAACCCTGTTGCCGTGTTCGTCGACCCAGCCGGACTTGTCCTTGCGGATCAGGCCGGTCAGGGCGGCCAGGCTTCTGGCGGTGTCCCTGGCGTCTGTCTGTGACAGCCGATCGAAGACCAGGCGTCGATAGCCATGGTGCAGCGAACTGCGCCCGGCAGAGCTGATTCCGCCGAATCCGACAATGACGGGAAGTCGGGACATTGGCTTGGTCTCCGCATTGCTCAAGTAGATGGTGAGCACTATACGCAGTGCAGTGAGTCAGAAGTATGGCATATGAGACAGCGACTATGGCATTCAGGCCAGGTGTCGCTGCCTGACAGCAATCGTGAACAGGCCCGGGCGGGATCGCGCCGGCCAGGCGCGGAAGCCCGCTGGCCATGGTATGCCGGCGAAGTTGTGATAACCTGCGACTTCCATTGTTGCAGCCAGCAACCCACGGATTCGAGGTTATTTATGAAATCCACCAAGGCTTTGTCGTTATCACGGCTAGTATTGCTCACCCTGTTACCGGGATTGTCGGCCTTTGCCCAGGACGACCGGTTTGCCAATGTCACCATAGAGACTGTTCCGGTTCAGGGAGGTATTGCCATGCTGGTGGGATCCGGGGGCAATATCGGCGTTTCCGCCGGCGAAGATGGCATTCTGATTATCGACGATCAGTACGGTCCTCTTGCCGGCAGAATTCGTAACGCGCTGGCGGCACTGGGTACAGATTCTCCACGGTTTATTCTGAATACCCATTTCCATGGCGATCATACCGGGAGCAATGCCGATTTTGGTGCCACGGGCGTCATCGTCGCCCACGAAAACGTGAGAAGCCGACTACAGGCAATGAATTCGGCGACTGTGGCGTTACCCGTGGTTACCTACGATGACGACGTGACCCTGCATTTCAACGGGGAGGACATCACGCTGATCCACATGCCGGCCGGTCACACGGACACTGACAGCGTGGTCCTGTTCACCGAATCCAATGTCATCCACATGGGCGACCACTTCTTCAACGGTGCGTTCCCATTCATCGACCTGGCCAACGGCGGGACCGTTCAGGGCTACCTGTTCAATCTGGAGAAGGCGCTTTCCTGGATAGACGACGATACCCGGGTGATTCCGGGACACGGACCTCTCGGCAACAAGGCCGACCTGCTGGCCTTTTACAACGTCATTAAAGATACCAGTACCCATATCCGGGTGAGAAAATCCCTTGGCCTGGCCAAGGAAGAGATAGTTGCCGAAGGGCTGGATCCGAGCCTGGCGTCCTGGGGCGCCGGTTTCATCAGTGAACAGCGCTGGATCGAGACTGTTTTCGACAGCTACGCCCGCTAGGCCCTGTTCACCTCATCGACCATGCCACGAACCCGGTCAACCGCAATGTCAGCCTACCTCGACAGGCTTCGTGTGGTGCATCGGCAGCTGGGTATTCCCGAGACCTACCTGGAGTCCACTCGACTGCCCCTGTGCCTTGAGCCGCAACAGCTGGTGGCTACGGAGCCGGACTATTACCAGAGGCCACAGAAGCTGACACCGGCAGCCAATGCCGCATGGCTTGCGATGCGTCAGGCAGCAGCGGATGAAGGCGTGGACCTGTTTCTGATCTCTGCTTTCCGGGGTGTTGATTATCAAAGTGGGCTGATTCGCAAGAAGCTGGACAGCGGACAGGAACTGCCTGAAATACTCAGCGTGGTGGCGGCACCGGGGTTCAGTGAGCACCATACCGGGAGGGCAATAGACCTGGGCACCAGCAACTGTCCTGCGTTGCAGGAAGAATTCGAGGATACCGCCGCATTTCGGTGGCTTGATCGTCACGCCGCAGCTTACGGCTTTACCTTGAGCTACCCGCGGGACAATCCCTACGGCATCTGCTACGAGCCCTGGCATTGGTGTTTTGCCGACCACTTCCCAACTTAAGCAGAGGTTCCCTTGGCCAGGGTCTGGATTTTTTAGACAAAATGCGGATAAGAAGGTATCTTTGAGATCAATGACATGAAAATGTCATGCTTCTGCAAACAATCAGCAAGACCCCGAGTTTCATTTCCGAAGGAGGCAATCAACAGACTCTACACCAAGGTTCCAAAGCCACAATCACGAATTAACGGAGAAAGTTTTATGAGTAATGAATTCCAGATTGTTTTTCATAATATCGATCAATCCGACGCTGTTACGGATGCCGTGAACAAGAGAATAGAAAAGCTCGAGAGATATTGTGATCAGATCATTACCGGACGTGTCGTACTGGATTCTCCACACAACAATCATCACAAAGGCAAGGTCTACTCGGTCAGTCTGGAATTTCATACACCCCAAAAGGAAGTGCGGGTAAATCAGGAGCAACACGACAACCATGCACACGAAGATCTTTATGTCGCTATTCGCGACGCCTTCAATGCCGCGGAACGACAATTAAAATCCATAGACAAGAAGCATCGGGCGAATCCGTTGGAGTTTGTCGAAAACGAAGTACTCGCCGATGTCGTGGGCGATGAGCCGGAGCAGCGAACCGGGACGTGACCGGATGCGGCTTCGGTCAACGTCAGTCATAACAGTCAACAGGTTTAGACAGGCAGATGAAATTGACTGAACAACAACAACTGGAACTGGAGGCGGCGACATTTCGCCGCCTCCTCAAGCACCTTGATGAAAACAAGGATGTGCAGAATATCGAACTGATGAATCTGGCGGGTTTTTGCCGAAATTGCCTGTCGAAATGGTACACGGCCGAGGCCGAGTCCAGAGGAATCGACGTGAACTACGACGAGGCCCGGGAGATGGTCTACGGCATGCCCTATGACCAGTGGAAAGACCGTTACCAGAAAGCAGCCAGTGCCGACCAGATGGCAAGTTTCAATAAGAACTCACGCTGACCACCCGGGCGTGGCGGTATCATTTCAGCTCAAATCCCTACTCCACTCGAAACTGCTTGCTGCGTACCAGCTCCCTGTATTCCCGCGGCGTCACGCCTGCCTGTTTTCGAAAAAGGCTGCTGAAGTAGCTTGTATCCTGGTAGCCAACGGCATCACTTATTTCCGCAATCGCCAGGTTACTTTGTTTCAGCAATTGTTTGGCGTGTTCCATTCTGATTTCCTGGAGGTAGTGCAGGGGAGTCACTCCCGTTGCGGTTTTAAACCGACGGTTCAGTGATCTTACACTCATCCTGAATTCAGCGGCTACCCTGTCCAGCCTGACCGGCACCGTATAATTTTCCTGAAACCATTCCTGGACCTTGATGATGGTTTCATCGTGGTGAGTATTCTGTTGCTGACCGGCGAGCAGCAGCGATTCGTAGGATCGCTTGATCTCATGGGTGAAGTGCTTGGCGATCTCATCGGCAATCGCCTCGCCAAACAATTCTTCTACCAGGTGAAGGGTAACATCTCTGGCGGCGTTTACGCTTCCCGTGCAGTACAGGTCGTTGTCCTGGGTTATAAATCGCCTGCGGTCAAGTCGTGCTGCAGGATAGCGGGACTGGAAATCGTCGAAATAGTACCAGTGTGTCGTACAGCTCCGGTTGTCCAGCAATCCGGCTTCCGCCAGGAAGTAGCTGCCGGTCACCAGGCTGACCAGGGTGCTGCCTGCCTGGTGGCAATCCCGTAGCCAGTCAAGCAATGACCCTGATTTGCGCAGCACCTTGTGGGGTGATCCCCAGAGACCCGGTACGAAAATCAGGTCGTAGTGGCGATCTTTGCCGATGTCGACGGTCGGTACCAGGCTCAATCCGCCAGCCATGGCAACGGGCTTGGTATGCCGGCCAACGACTTCGAGCTGCAGGTCGTGGTTTCTGCTCCTGCTCACCTGGCTGATGGACCGGGCAGCAAAAAGCATTTCCAGGGGAATGGTTATGCTGCTGGCCAGTGCTCTTTCAACGGCAACGAGACCAACACGCATGGTCAGTCGTACCGTATGGCAGTCAGGTAATAACGTTGCCTTCCGGAAGGTGTACGGAGTGCGATCTCGCTGTCTACCCGTTTGCCCAGCAATGCCTTGCCCATGGGCGAATCGATGCTGATGGTGCCACTCCCGGGATCGATCTCGTCAGCACCGAGCAAGCGGTATTCAACGAGATTGCCGTCAGCGTCTTCGAGTTCCACCCATGCTCCGAAAAACACGCGAGACGTGTCATCGGGCTTCCTGTCTACCACGGTAACCTCGTCCAGCCTGTTGTTGAGATAGCGGACCCGTCTGTCGATTTCCCGAAGACGCTTCTTGCCGTAAATGTATTCGGCATTCTCGGAACGGTCGCCCAGCGCCGCGGCATCCGCCACCGACGCGGTCACCTGCGGACGCTCCACCTTCCACAGGTAGTGCAACTCCTCCTTCAATTTCTTTTCACCTGCCGCGCTGATATAGCGTGAACTCGGTTTCGTCGGTGGTCTGTATCGACTCATAGGATCCGGATCATTCCAGTAAAAAGGCCAGTTGCTGTTCTCTTTGCTGCTGTGATTGCGGTTTTTCTGCGTGGCCCTTTTTGGCTGCTGCAGCTGGATCATTGGCTACAGGAATCAGCCGGGCACCGACGCCAAGCAGCCTTACGGGTTTGTTGCCTCTTCGATATCCTTGTCTGAGCAGCTGGCGGAAAATAACCGTACTGGTGCCGTCCGCCGCGGTTTCCACCGTGGTGACGGCGAAGTCGCAGAACTTTATCTTCACTACCTGTTTGCTGATTTTGTACTTCCCGGTGATGTTCTGCATTCTGTGTGTCAACTGTTGCATAAGGGCCGGTAGCGCTGCTTCAGCCGCCTTCAGGTCCGGTAAGTCGCTGGCGTAGGTGTTTTCCACGCTGATGGATTTTCTCACCCGGCTGGTCTGCACCGGACGATTGTCAATGCCTCGGCACAACTCGTAAAGGCGATTACCAAAACTGCCGAAGTGCCCATGCAATTGCTCCGCGGAAATTTTCCGCAAGTCACCGCAATCGGCAATGCCCAGGTGGCACATTTTCGCGGCGGTGACTTTGCCGACGCCATGAAGCCGGTCCACCCGCAGCCTGCTGACAAACTGTTCAACCTCGTAAGGTTCGATGGCGAACTGGCCGTCCGGCTTGTTCCAGTCGCTGGCTATCTTGGCGAGAAACTTGTTAGGCGCAATGCCTGCCGACACGGTAATCCCGACTTCGTCGGCGATGCGACTACGGATTTCCCGGGCAACTGCGGACGCGGCTCCTATGCTGTCTGTGCTGCCAGTCAGATCCAGGTAGGCCTCGTCCAGCGACAGCGGTTCGATCAGCGCAGTGTACTCATTGAAAATGGCCTGAATCTGTTGGGACGTTTCCCGGTACCGCGCCATGCCGGGGCGGATGAGTACCAGTTCAGGGCACAGCCTGCGGGCCGTTGATGACGCCATTGCCGAGTGGATACCGTACCGTCTGGCGATATAGTTGCAGGTGGCAACCACACCCCGTCGTTCCGGTGCTCCACCCACGGCAAGGGGAAGTTCTCTCAGAGCAGGATTGTCCCGCATTTCAATTGAGGCATAGAAGCAGTCGCAATCGATATGAACTATTTGACGTAGAGTTGACATGCCTCAAACCACGATCGTCAATGTCGCTTGAATTGCCTGACTGGCAATGTACAGTAACCATAAAGGCAAGTAAATTGCGGCATTGCAGGGAGCGGGTGCCAGCAGCAGCCAGCGTCATAATGGCTACGTCTGAGTGGAAGACAGAATGTTTTTCCGGGCGAATGAAGTATGACAGGCATAACGGGAGTAATCGGAGAGTGAACAGCATGTTTAAACTCGTGGCAGGTCGAAAAGTAAAATCCTGTGCCTGGATGGCGGCGTTGCTGTTGGTAGTCAGTGCGGCCGCGACTGGGCCGTCATTGAGACCTGCAAAGGCCCAGGGAGTCCTGTCCCAGGATCAGCAGCAGACGCAACTGGCGCAGCGCGGCGTCAATTCCTGCCTCACCTGCCACAACAATCCCTCGATTACTTCGGTACTGGCAACTCCCCACGGTGGCAACGCCGCATCCGGTACGCCGGCGGCCAACCAGGCCTGCCAGAACTGCCACGGGGCCAGTGCTGATCATGCCAGTTCGATGCAGGCGCCGGCAGTGGTGTTCGACGGCGGTGGGCGGTTCCCGGCCAGTGACGTGGAGGTCCAGAACCAGGTTTGTCTGAACTGTCATCAGTCCCGCAGTACCGTGCACTGGGCTGCCAGTGAACACCAGGCTGCAGACCTGGCCTGCGCCACCTGTCATACCATCCATACCAGCCAGACAGCCATGCGCAACGAATTACAGGACGAGGGTATCTGCCTTACCTGTCACCTCGAGCAGCGTTCCCAGCTGAACCGCCGAAGTCATCACCCGGTGACCGAAGGCCTGATGAGCTGTAACGATTGTCATAATCCTCATGGATCTGACGCGGTGGCGATGTTGTCACGCAGTACCGTGAATGCAACCTGCACGAGTTGCCACGCGGAAAAACGTGGCCCGTTTCTCTGGGAGCACCAGCCCGTCGGTGAAGATTGCACGACCTGTCATAACCCCCACGGTTCCACCCAGGACCGGATGCTGGCGGTTAGACAGCCTTTCCTCTGTCAAAGTTGCCACTCGGAGGCCTATCATCCCAGTTTTCTTTACAGTGGCGACGATATCAATCCCAATGCCGCGGGCCAATCGGTGGTCGGTTCATCCTGCACCAACTGTCACTCGGTCATCCACGGCTCCAATCATCCCTCCGGTGCCCGGCTTACCCGCTGAGATCTGCCAGCAATGAGTAAACACAATCTGTTGAAACTGACTACGGCCTCGCTGCTGGGTTGCTGGATTACCAGCAGTCTCGGCCAGTCAGGATCCCTCCAGGTGGGTACCGGATACAGCAGTGACAACTCTTACCGGTTTGGCCAGTTCAGTGGTATTACCGGCAGTGGCGGTTTTGGCGTCGCCGGCTTCGACCTGCACAGCTCGCCGGAATCCGGGGACGCACACGCAGGTACGTGGCAGCTTTCCGGCCAGGATATCGGCCTGGAAACTGTCAGCCTTGCGGCCAGCTACAATCGACTGGGTAACTACTCATTGCAACTGCAGTTCGACCAGCTGCCGCGTTACCGCTTTAACGACGGTCTGACGCCATTCAATGGCAGCGGCACCAGCAGGCAGTCCCTGCCAGGTAATTGGCAGGGAGCGGGAACGGTTGCCGGATTTACCACGTTGGAGGAAAACCTGAAGCAGGTCAACATCGACACGCGCAGGGAGCGATACCTTGGTGGCTTCGGCTGGCAGCTGAGCCCGGCATTGAAACTGACCGGCGAATTCAGCCATGAGACCAAGGAGGGCAACGAAACCCTGGGCGCCATCTTCGGCTCCACCGGCGGCAATCCGCGGGGGGCCATGGTTGCCCGCCCCGTGGATTACCAGACCGACGAAGCTACCCTGGCATTGAGTATTGGTGGACAGGGCAGTCAGTACAATGTCAGTTATACCGCCATGCTGTTCAGTAACAAGGACAAGGACCTGCGCTTCGACAATCCATTCAACAATGCCGAATGGGCTGCCGGGGCCGGCTTTCAGGATGGCGCAGTTGGCCAGGTCGGTCTGGAACCCGACAACAAGTCCCACCAGTGGGCGGTATCGGGAGTGCAGACCCTTGGCGGCACGGCGCGACTCAGCGGAAGCCTGGTGAGTAATCGGTTGGAGCAGAACGACAGTTTTCTACCCTACAGCAATGTACTCGAGGCAGAATACCCGTTGCCGGCACGTGACCTCGACGGTCGAATCGACAGTCTGACCGGGAATCTTAACTTCTCAACCCGGCTGGGACGGCAGATTTCCCTGCGTCTACGTTACAACTATCGTGACCGGGACAATCAAACGCCGCGCAACAACTATCAGCGCATACCAGGGGATGCCGAACTTCAGCATCCGCTGATTAGTGAAACCACGCGGGTCAATCGCATCTACGACCTGGAGCGTCATCGGTACAATGCTGAATTGACATACCGGATCAGCGGCAGAAACCGCCTGTCCGGTGGCCTGGAACGGGAAAACACTGACCGCAGCATGGTTGACGTCGCCACGACAGACGAAACCACCGGCTTCTTAAAACTGGATTTCGCCCCATCGACTGTCAGCAGTGGTTGGCTCAAGCTCACCCGTTCGCGGCGGGATGCTTCAACTTATGACAGCACGGTACCTTTCGTAACCGGGCACAATCCCGATTACGTGGCATCGCTGATGGGCAATGAACTGTTTGAAAACGATCCGCTGTTGCGTCGCTATCATCTCACCGACCGGGATCGGGATGAGGTCAGCGGTAACCTGAACTTTTATCCCAACGATTATGTGGGTATCAGCGTACTTGGTAAATACTATGCCGACGACTATCCCGATGCCCTGGTGGGGCTGACGGAATCCACCAACAGCAATTTTGCCGTGGATCTTTCCCTGAGTCCCGCGGCTGACTGGAAAGCCTCGCTTTACTACAACCTCGATCGGTTCGACAATGAGAATCGCGGCTATACCCGGTTGGGATTTCCGTTCAATACACCATTTTTCCCCCGGTCGGTAAGAAATGAGTCGCTGAACTGGCAGGTAGGCACCCGGGACCGCGTGCACAGCCTGGGTGGAGGACTGGACTGGGATCTCATCCAGGGACGACTGCAATTGTCACTGGATGCCGCGTGGACCGATGCGACAACCGAGACGAATCCTGACAGCGGTAACGGTTTTCTCCCTATTCCCGGCGTCGCTGCTGATGAGCCCTTTCCTGATGTCACCACGGAAATTGCCAGCCTGTCCTTTCGTGGCAATTACGTGCTGCGGCCCGGTCGGGAACTGTCGCTACGGTATTATTACGAGAATTACAATTCAACCGATTGGGCACTGGACCGGATCAGGGTGGACTCGGTAGCCAATATGCTGCTGACCGGCACACGGAGCTTCGATTACTCGGCACACCTTGTAATCCTCTCCCTGTTGATCAGCCTCGATTAGGCAGACCAGGATCAGGTTGCGTTGAACAAGGCCACCCTGTTTTGACCCGCCGGTCAGCCATTGCGTTTTTCAAAATCCTTCATGAAGTCCACCAGGGCCTGACAGCCTGCGACCGGCATGGCATTGTAAATGGAAGCCCTGGCACCACCTACAGCACGGTGGCCTTTCAGTGCATAGAGATTGTGCTCCAGGGCTTCCTGCAGAAATTTTTCCAGCAGGCTTTCATCCGTCAGATTGAAAGTAACGTTCATGATAGACCGATGATCGGCATGAGCGGTGCCATAGTAAAAATCACTGTCATCGATAGCATCATAAATCAGGCTGGCCTTTTCTTCGTTGCGGCTTTCCAGGACGCTCACGCCACCTTCCCCTTTAAGCCATTCCAGAACCAGTGACATCATGTAGATTGCAAAGGTGTTGGTTGTATTGGTCAGCGAGTGATTTTCGGCGTATACCTTGTAATTCAATAGAGAAGGGGTGAACGGCAGTGCGTGGTCAAGCAGGTCTTCACGTACAATGACCACGGCAAGGCCGGCCGGCCCCAGGTTCTTCTGCAGGCCGGCAAAGATAATGCCGAACTGTGAAACGTCCAGCTTTCTCGACAGGAACTCAGACGTCATATCAGCAACCAGCGGTATATCTCCTGTATTCGGAAAAGAATGCCACCTGGTGCCGAATAAGGTGTTATTGCTGGTGATATAACAGTAGGAGTTGTCAGCGTCCATCGCTTCTGCATTGAATTCCGGAATTCGATCGAAATTGGTTTCCTTGCTGCTGGCGCCGCTCAGGGCATCGCCATAACGTGCCGCTTCCTGCCTGGCCTTTACCGCCCAGTTACCCGTTTCCACGTAGGTGGCTTTCCTGGGTTCAAGGCGGCCCAGGATGTTCAGCGGCACGGCGGAAAACTGCATCTGGGCACCACCATGGACATAGAGGATCCTGTAATTGGATGGAATACCGGCAAGTTCGGTCAACAGGGCGTCACAGTTATTCAGTACCTCGTCGAATTCTTTGGAACGATGGCTGATTTCGATGAGCCCGGCTCCCATATTCCGATAGTCAAGGAATTCTGCCTGGGCTTTTTCCATTACGGGAGTAGGCAGCATGGCGGGCCCGGCGCCGAAGTTGTAGATGCGTGTCATAGTGCTTTACCTGTCTGAAGATAGTCTGTTAATACATTTGCGCTGAAATTGCCGGGACTGAATCGACTGAAATGCTGGATTCGGCAGTCCCGGTCTATGGGCCCTGTAGGTGAATCGGTGGCTACAGGAGCGTTACCTTGGTCACGTTCTCAATGGCGGCAATGGCCGACAACGCGTCGTCCGAGGGGATGGATTCCAGGTCGATCAGGTTATAGGCAATGTCACCACGACTCTTGTTCAGCATATCGATAACATTGATATTCTGGTCTGCGAGAACTGCAGTTATCTGCCCCAGCATTTTCGGCACGTTCTTATTGGTAATTGCCAGTCGCGTCCCCCTGGCTGCGTCACTGGCCCGGTCCAGGAACAGCGCCGGAAAATTTACCGAGTTGCGAATATTGCCATGCTGCAGGAAGTCGATCAGCTGTTCGGCCGCCATCACCGCGCAGTTTTCTTCTGCTTCACGGGTGCTGGCACCGATATGCGGCATGGAAATTACATTGGACCTGCCAATGAGCTCCGGTCGCGGGAAGTCGCTGATGTACTGCCCCAACTGGCCACTGTCCAGGGCAGCCACCAGGGCAGCGGTGTCAACAATTTCGTCCCGGGAAAAATTCAACAGGCAGGTTCCGGGGCGCATGGCGCCGAACATATCGCTGTTGATCAGTCCCCGGGTCGAGTCCAGCACCGGCAGATGGAGGGAAATATAATCCGAACTGCTCACCAGGGCCGAAACGTTTTCTATACGCTGTACCTGGCTGGGTAAGCGCCAGGCGGCCTCTACCGAAAGAGCGGGGTCATAGCCATGAACCGTCATACCCAGCCCGATGGCCATCTCAGCCACCAGTGAACCTATCGCTCCGAGTCCGATTACGCCGAGGGTCTTGCCCGCGATTTCACTGCCCTTGAAGCGTTTTTTCTCAGCCTCGAGAAGCTTCGACATGGCCTGGTTGTCAGTCATGTCGGTGAGGGATTTGACGAATTCTATGCCCGGAAGAATTCCCCGGGATCCCAATAACAGTCCGCACAACACGAGTTCCTTGACGGCGTTGGCATTGGCGCCGGGGGTATTGAAAACCACGACGCCGGCAGCCGAACAGTCTGCCACCGGGACATTGTTGACGCCGGCCCCGGCCCTGGCCACCGCTTTCAAAGCCGGCGTGATAATATCAGCAGCGAGTTTTTCACTGCGCAGCAATATTGCGTCGGCGTTTTCAGCGCCGGGTGAAACGTTGAATCGGTCGAGGTTGAATCGGTCCAGGCCTTTGTCGGCAATATTGTTGTAGGTTCGGATTGTAAACATGTAGCGTTTCCGGGCGATTGCGGGTATTTGAATTAAGAAATTCGACTGGTCGCGCGTGCGAGAGGGGTGTTGGCATAGACCAGGCCAATTTTCAGGGCGGCATTTATAACGCGAAACGCTGGTAAAAACCAGTCGAAATTGGAAATCCCCCTGACCCGTCCGTGCATGCCGGGAAGGAGTTGAAGATGACCGAGTTGAAGGTGGGCAAGGCGGTTACAGTAGCGGGTACTGTGGTGCCGGTTACACGATTGCTGGCGCCGAACGCAGGACCCATGACCGGTCCCGGCACGAACACCTACCTGGTGGGCAGCCGGGAGCTGGCGCTGATTGATCCAGGGCCCGCGGACAATCGCCACGTCGCTGCCATCCAGGCAGCTATCTCACACCGCACGCTGCGCTGGATATTTGTCACCCACACCCATGCCGACCATTCCCCCGGGGCGGCAATGCTGGCCAGGCAAACAGGTGCTGAACTTGTCGGCATCCCGGCACCGGAAGGTGGACACCATGATTACAGTTTTACACCGACCCGCGAATATCGACATGGCGAAGTTATTGGCGATGGCGAATTCAGCATAGAGCTGGTTCATACGCCTGGACACGTATCCAATCACTGCTGTTACCTGTTGCGGGAAGAAAATCTGCTGTTTACCGGTGATCATATTCTACAGGGTACGACCTCTGTTATTCTTCCCCCGGACGGTGACATGGCCGACTATTTGCGGTCATTGAACCTGTTACTTGAATACCCGCTGGATTACCTGGCTCCGGGGCATGGCAGTCTCATTCCGCACCCCCAGGTGGCTATCCGGGATTTACTGGCTCATCGTATGCGGCGGGAAAACAAGATATTGCACGCCATGCCGCTAGATAAGGTGGTGGCGACAGAAGAGCTGACAAAACTGGTGTATGACGACGTGGCGCCTCATCTGCTGCCCTGGGCCCGGAAGACGCTGGAGGCCCATCTCATCAAGCTCAAGGGGGAATCGCGGGTGACGAAAAACGGCGATGGCTGGATACTGAAGTCGTGAGCATGACCCTGCGCGATCCGGGCAGGGACGGCGCCCATGGCTGGATACTCTACATGGTGCGCAGCGCCGACAATCGGCTCTACACGGGCATTACCACTGACCTGCCCAGGCGGCTTGCGGAACACAATGGCTGCGGGCGGCGGCGAGCCAAGGCCCTGCGGGGCAGAACCCCCGTGGAACTGGTGTTTCGCTGCGGGTTTGATGACCGAAGTCAGGCTTCTGTCGCCGAGTACCGGGTCAAGCAGCTGCGCAGAACCCACAAGGACCGGCTCATTGCCGGAGAGTTGTCCATTCAATCCATACTCTATGAGTCCGAACAATCAGATTGAGCGTTACCTGTTCAATGTATTCGACGTCGCGATGCGGGTTGAGCGTCACGCCGGTGAATGGCATCTTTATCGAATAAGCACAGAAGGCAATGCTCCCGGATTTCTGAACCCAATGCGTAACGGAAGACACGATGAAAAAAATTGAAAATGGAGTGAACATTGCCGCCAGTATCGGCGTTATTCTCGGTATTCTGTTCCTGGCCCTGGAAATTCGCCAGAACACTGAAATGATGCACTCCCAGGCCCGGGACGCCATTACCGACAAGCAGATGATGTTTTCCGAATGGGTGACCACCGAGCCGGAGATGGCCATTGCCATCGTGTCTGCCGGGCAGGGTCTGCAGAACATGCAGCCGGAACATCGGATAATGTATGCTTATTTTCTGGCCGGGGTATGGCGTGAGTGGGAGAACTCCTATTACCAGTACCAGCGTGGCCTGTTTGATGCCGAGGAATTTGAACCGCGGATGCAGCGCTGGCGGGCCCTGATGCAGGAGGAATCCGCCCGCAGGCAGTGGATCGCCACGCGGGACTGGTATGCCCCGGGATTTCGCGCCATCGTGGACAGCTTTGTTGCAGAAATAGAAGCCGGCCACCGTCAGCGCGAGGCGGGTGAGCAATCCGGCGGGAAGGACGGGTAGTCATGCAAAAAATCCCGGTAGGTATAAGCAGCTGTCTGTTGGGCGAGAATGTGCGGTTCGACGGTGGCCACAAGCAGCACTCCTACGTCCAGCAGACGCTTGGTGAATACTTCGAGTTTCGTCCGTTCTGTCCCGAAGTGGAAATCGGCCTGGGAATTCCGCGCAAACCCATTCGCCTGGTCCGCAAACAGGGAAGTGATCGAATACATTGCGTGTCTTCCGTCGACGAAAGCAAGGATTACACCGAACCCCTGGTGAGCATTGCCGACCAGCAGACCCACTGGCAGCAGCACCTGTGCGGCTACATTCTGAAGCGGGCCTCCCCGAGTTGCGGAATGGAGCGGGTCAAGGTCTACAGCGACACGGGAATGCCTTTCAATGACGGCGCCGGTATCTACGCGGCCAGGATGATGAGGAATTTTCCCAGTCTCCCCGTGGAAGAGGAGGGGCGGCTGGGAGACTCCCGTTTGCGGGAGAATTTCATACAGCGTGTCTATGTCATGTGGCGCTGGAAAAAACTTGTGGAATCAGGAATCACGGTGCACAAGCTGGTGGATTTTCATGCACGCCACAAACTCATCATCATGAGCCACGATCAACAGGACTACCGCGCGCTTGGCAAGCTGGTGGCTGACATTCGCAAAGACAATCTGGAGCAGATGGCGCCGGAGTATCTTCACTCCCTGATGGCTGCCTTAAAAAAAATCGCTACCGTGGGCAATCACGTCAATGTGCTCCAGCATATCCAGGGTTATCTCAAGCAGAACCTGGATAGTGAGGACAAGCAGGAGCTGGTGCAGTGTATTGAATCCTATCGAAACGGCATCGTGCCTCTCATCGTACCTATAACCCTGCTGAATCACCATTTTCGCAGAAATCCGAACGAGTATATCGAGCGTTCCTGGTACATGAGCCCCTATCCTTCAGAATTAAGTCTGACCAATCAGATATAGAACGAGCGATCTGAAAACTATATCAAAAAGCTAAAACAGAAAACTAAATCAGAAAACCATACAAGTCATGTTGAATATTCTAGGCCTTGACCACATCGTTCTGCGCACAACCCGAACCCGGGAAATGCTTGATTTTTACCAGGGTATCCTGGGGTGTCCCCTGGAGCGGGAGTTGCCGCCGGAGGTAGGTCTGTTACAGTTGCGGGCGGGCCATTCCCTGATTGATATCGTTCCGGTGGACAGTGAGCTCGGTCGGCTTGGAGGTAAACCCCCGAGTCAGGATGGTCGCAACCTGGAACACTTCTGCCTGACCGTCGCAGATGTCGACGAACAGCAATTACTGGATTTCCTGGCAGACCATGGTCTCGAAGCCAGCGAAATGGTGACGCGGTACGGCGCCACCGGTTTCAGCAAGTCGGTGTACATTAACGACCCGGAAGGGAATATCGTTGAACTGAAACTTCAGCCCTGAACAGAGGGTCCACAAGAATTGACGGGTTGACCGCAGCGCGGCAGTGGTTGCAACTGCCAGGGTGTCCTGATTAAGCCGGTTTGTTTTCAGCCACGCCGTCAATGTCATCCGCCGGCGTAAGCTGGAAATTCAACAAGCCGTAAACCGCGCTCATCAGCGGATTGATCAGGTTGAAGAAGCAGAAGGGCAGGTACGCGAATGTCGCCACCCCCAGCGTGCCGCTCATGAATGCACCACAGGTATTCCAGGGCACCAGCGGCGAAGTGATCGTGCCGCCGTCTTCCAGCGTGCGGGACAGGTTTTTGACATCCAGGCCCCGCTTCTGAAACTCCAGTTTGTACATGCGGCCAGGCAGCACGATGGCAATATACTGATCCGACGCAATGATGTTGGCACCGATACAGGTCAACAGCGTGGTTATAACCAGGCTGCCGGTACCGCGAACCGTGGACAGCGCATATTTGACCAGTACCTGGATCAGGCCGGTTCTATCCATCAGGGCGCCGAATATCATGGCGCACAGGATCAACCATACCGTGTTCAGCATCGAGCTCATACCGCCACGGGACAGCAGGTCGTCAATGGCGGCGTCACCGCTGTTAATATTGTAGCCGTCAAACAGGGTTTGCCACATTCCTTTTACGGCGGCCAGCGTGTCATGCTGCATTTCAGTGGCCATCTGCTGGATTGCCGGTTGCTGGAAGGTGAAGGCAAACACCATGCCCACCAGCGCGCCGCTGAGAATAGTGGGCAGGGGAGGGAGCTTCTTGTTGGCCATGACCAGAAGAACCACCACCGGCAGCAGCATGAACGGGTTTATGCGGAAATTGGCACGCAGCATGTCCAGCGTCGTCTGCAGTTCAGTGGCCTCGGCGGTGGCCTCGATATTCAGGCCAATCACCACGTACAGAAACAGCGCGATGCAGATGCTGGGCACCGTGGTCCACAGCATGTGCTGAATATGCGTAAAGAGGTCCGTGCCCACCACCGCCGGTGCCAGGTTGGTGGTGTCCGACAGCGGCGACATTTTGTCGCCAAAATAGGCGCCGGAGATGATTGCGCCGGCGGTCATTTCCAGCGAAAGTCCCATGCCTCCTGCCGCGCCGATGAGTGCCACACCAATGGTTCCGGCCACTGTCCAGGAACTGCCGATGCTGAGGGCGACAACGGCACAGATGGCGCAGCTGGCCGCATAGAATATGGACGGATCGAGTATCAGCAGACTGTAGTAGATCATCGAGGGAACCGTCCCTGCCATGATCCAGCTGCCGATGAGCAGGCCCACGGTAAACAGAATCAGAATTGCCCGCAGCGCGACGGTTATACCCTGGACCATGCTGGTTTCCAGGGCAGTCCAGCTGATGCCGTTACGCCAGCCGATCAGGGCAGCAATTACGGCACCGATGCACAGGGCAATCTGGTTGGGACCGTAGCTGGAATCTTCACCAAACAGGTAAACGGAGAAAGCCAGCAGGCTCACCATGACCAGTACCGGTGTCAGGGCCTGAAACAGGCCGGGCTGTGCCTCGGCAGCAGTCAGGTCGGGGTCGGACTGGTCAGGCTTCATCGGGCTCCGCGTGCTGGTTGGTCTACGATTGACAGATGTGTAATTCGCTTTATCCGGACAGGACACTGGATGTAAGCATAATCGGAATTATCGTAGCCTGTCTAACCGCTATGGACTTATCCGGACCGGCGGGCCTTCGCTGCCGCCGGTCCAATTGCGCTATAATCGGGCAACCTGGAATCCGATTGCCGGACGGAGCTGTGCTCCACGGCTGACGGTTCCATCCGCCAGCACCCTGGAGAACGAGAACCCATGTTAAAGATGGAAGATGCCGCAATTCTTGATATTGCGCAGTACATGGAAGATCTGGGTCGACGGGCCAGAAGCGCATCCTACCGCATTGCCCGGGCCACAACTGCCCAGAAAAACACTGCCCTGCTGGCCATCGCCGATGCCATCGACAGCAGCCGCGGTACATTGATGGAGGCCAACAGCCTGGACCTGGCGGCGGGCCGGGAAAAGAATCTGGACGCGCCGTTACTGGACCGGCTTGAACTGACGCCTGCCCGGATCGATACCATGATCGCCGGGCTGCGACAGGTGGCCGGTCTCGATGACCCGGTAGGCGCGATTTCCGCAATGAAGTATCGACCCAGTGGCATCCAGGTGGGCAGAATGCGGGTACCCCTGGGTGTCATCGGCATTATCTACGAATCCCGACCCAACGTGACCTGCGAGGCAGCCAGTCTCTGTTTGAAATCCGGTAATGCCACCATTCTGCGCGGCGGGTCCGAGGCCATCCATTCGAACCAGGCAGTGGCTGCGTGTATTGCTGCGGGTTTACAGCAGGCCGGGCTTGATCCTGATATTGTCCAGGTTGTCGAAACTACGGACCGGGAGGCGGTTGGCCGGCTGATCACCATGCCCGAGTTCGTGGATGTGATAGTGCCTCGCGGCGGCAAGGGACTCATCGAAAGAATCAGCAGGGATGCCAGGGTACCGGTAATCAAGCATCTGGATGGTAATTGTCACGTGTTTATCGATGACCATGCCGACCTGGACAAAGCGGTGAAGCTGACGGTTAATGCCAAGACCCAGCGATATGGTACCTGCAATACCCTGGAATCCCTGTTGGTAGCCAGACCAGTAGCCTCCGCGGTGCTGCCCGTTCTGGCGGAGCAGCTGCGGGAACATCAGGTCGAGTTGCGCGGCTGCGAGTCAACCCGGACGATTCTGCCGGAAGCGATTCCTGCCAGCGAGCAGGACTGGGAAGAAGAATACCTGGCCCCTGTGCTTTCCATTCGGGTGGTGGAGGATGTCGACGAGGCGATCGGCCATATCAATACCTATGGTTCCCATCACACGGATGCCATTGTCACCGAAGATTTTGTCAACGCGCAGCGCTTTCTGCGGGAAGTGGATTCGAGCTCGGTGATGGTCAATGCCTCGACCCGTTTTGCCGATGGTTTCGAATATGGCCTTGGCGCAGAAATCGGGATTTCCACGGACAAGCTTCACGCCCGGGGACCGGTGGGGCTCGAAGGCCTGACATCGCAGAAATACATCGTCCTCGGTGACGGTCACACCAGAAAATGAGGACGCGCATCGGTATCATGGGAGGCATGTTCGATCCCGTCCACCTCGGCCATACAACGGTTGCCCGCAATGCCTGCGATCTTCTTGATCTTGACCATGTGAGGCTGGTTCCCTGCGGCGTTCCCAATCACAGGGATTTGACGCTTTGTTCGGCTGAACAGCGCCTCGACATGTTGCAACTGGCTACCCGAGATCAGACCCGGCTGGTCGTGGACGATCGCGAGCTAAGGCGCACCGGGACTTCTTACACCGTCGATACCTTGTCGGAACTGCAGGCGGAGTTTCCCGGATCTGATCTTTACTTTATCCTGGGAAGCGATGCGTTTGCGACCCTGGATCGCTGGCATCGCTGGCGTCAGCTGTTCGAACTCTGTCATTTCATCGTTATCCGGCGGCCCGGGTTCAGCGACAGCCTGGGCGCCGATCTGGAGGAAGCGGTTAAAGGCCGACGGGTGACGGATCGAGCCCGACTGTTTGCCGCTCAGTCCGGCCTGGTATATCAGATGCCCGGCCTGGACAGCCCGATGTCTTCGAGTCTCGTGCGTCAGCGCATCGACAATAATCAGCCACTGGACAATCTTCTGGATCCGGCCGTTTCCCACTACCTGCGACAGCATCAGCTTTATCGCAATGCAGTCACCCATTAACTGACTAACGAGAATGATGTGACAAGTAAAGAACTGGCAGACCTGGTCGTCGACGCGCTCCAGGAACTGAAAGGACAGTCCGTGGTGAGTATCGACGTCAGCAACCTGACGCAGATAACGGACTACATGGTGATAGCCACGGGCACATCCAGCACGCACATCAAGGCGCTGGCTGATGCAGTGGTCAGACAGGCCAAGGACTCCGGGGCCGAGGTGGCAGGCACCGAGGGCCGCATGCAGGCGGAATGGGTGCTGGTGGACCTGAGAGGTGTCGTCGTGCACATCATGCTGGCTCCCGTCCGGGCATTGTACAACCTGGAAGATCTGTGGAACTTTGCGCCGGAAAACGAGAGCAAAGTCAAAAGGTGAAATTCAGGTTGCTGGCAGTCGGCACCCGCATGCCGTCCTGGGTAGAAGCCGGTGTGCTGGAATACACACGCAGGTTACCGGCTGAATTCGCCCTGCAGATACACCAGGTGCCGCTGGCACGCCGGGGAAAATCCATCGGCGTGGCCCAGGCCCTGGACCGGGAGGCGGCGGCCATTGAGGCCAGGCTGGAGCCCGGTGACTATCTCGTTGCCCTGGATGTCGAGGGTAGAAAATTCGACACGCGTGGCCTGGCCGATCGCCTGGACCGACTGCGGTCCGCAGGTAGCAGCGTGGCGCTGCTGGTCGGCGGCCCGGACGGGCTGAGTCCGGCGCTGATGGACCGGGCTGCAGAGCGCTGGTCCCTGTCTGACCTGACGCTGCCGCATCCCCTGGTACGCATTGTGCTTGCCGAACAGTTCTATCGCGCCTGGACCCTGCTGAACAATCATCCCTACCACCGGGAATAGTGCCTGATCAGGCGGTACCTGCCGTCAGGTCGGGCCTGGTTAATGAGATCTGGCTCTAATAACAGGCGCTGAAATACGGTAAACTTAACAATCCTGTGAATAATTATGGAAGCGCGCTGCGGGAGTCTGTGGGGCGCCACCCTGAGGCGTCGTGGGCAGGAAACGGCCGTCGCCCCTGTCGGGCGCGATAATGCCGTAGTGGTGCCCGACAGGTCCCGCCGGAAGGGACTTGCAGGCGGGCCCACTGCCCCTGTTGCCTCGCCTTGACAGGTCGACGCATGCCGGCGGCAAGGCACCGCGTCGGAGTACTCGCCTGAAAACCAGTGAATTTCCCCGATTATTCAGCGGGTCCTTAATTAGTTACCGATTGCCAAACTTATTGGCCGGTTTGTTGTCATAATTCAGATGAGACCGGCTACAGGGTAATCCTCCACAGCCGATTAACAGATAAAGCTCAATTACGCGGTATCCATCTCGAACTATGGCAGAAAAATGGCAGGTCAAGGATCACGAGAGCGAGAAGCGCCTGGTGAACCGTCGGCTGGCAGTAGCCGGCCTGGTGGTAGGCGCACTGTTCCTGATGCTGGCGGTGCAGCTAGTCAATCTGCAAGTGCTGCGTTACGACTATTTTGCCGCCAGGTCTGACGACAACCGGCTCCACTCCCAGTACGTGCCGCCTACCCGGGGGCTGATATTCGATCGCAACGGCGAATTGCTGGCCGATAATCAGCCGATCTTCAACCTGACCGTGGTACGGGAACTGGTGGACGATATGGACCGTTCACTGGATCACATGGCTGACATAATCGACCTGTCTGTCAGCGATGTGGAGCTTTTCAAGAATCGCCTCAGTCGTCGCCGCATTCCTCATTCATCGGTATTGCTTCGCTACAAGCTCAGCGAAGAGGAAATGGCCAGGATAGCCGTGGCCCAGCACCGACTGCCCGGGTTTTCCATAGAAGCGCAGCTGGTTCGCCATTATCCCCTGGAAAACCTGACGGCCCATACCGTTGGCTACGTGGCGGAAATAAACCGTGAAGAACTGGATGCCATGGGCGACGATGAGCGCGAAAACTATGGTGGTACCAACCACATCGGCAAGATCGGTATCGAAAAAACCTATGAACACCTGCTGCACGGCCAGGTGGGTTACGAAACCGTGGAAAAAAATAACCGTGGCCAGGTGATGCGCGTTCTGGACCGGACCGACCCGGTGGCAGGCAGGAACATCACCCTGCACCTGGATGCCAGACTGCAGATCGCAGCGGAAAAGGCCCTCGGCGATTTTCGGGGTGCGGTGGTGGCGATAGACCCCGAAACGGGAGGTATCCTGGCCATGGTAAGCAAGCCAGGCTTCGATCCCAACCTGTTTGTCACCGGGATCAGCAGCCGGGATTTCAGTAAGCTGGTTACCGACAAGGTCAATACACCACTGTTTGACCGATCCACCAACCCCTACCCACCGGGTTCAACGGTAAAGCCGTTTATCGGTCTGGGTGGCCTGCACCATGAATTTATCGACTACGAATTTGCCATCGAGGATCCAGGGTATTTTCGTTTGCCCGGTGTCCGTTACCGCTGGAACGACTATACATTCCGTACTCCTATCGGCGGTGGTCACGGCCATACCGATTTGAAAAAGGCCATTTACCAGTCCTGTGACACGTTTTTCTACGACCTCGGCAACCGGATGGGAATCGACACGATCCATGATTTCATGTCCCGCTTCGGTTTCGGCCAGAACCTGGCACTGGATATTCCTTATGCACGGACAGGCGTCCTGCCTTCCCGTGAGTGGAAAATGGATAGCCGGGGGGAGCCCTGGTATCAGGGTGATACCATCAGTTCGTCCATTGGTCAGGGCTACATGTGGGTGACGCCACTCCAGCTTGCCACCGGCGTTTCCATCCTTGCCAACAAGGGCAGGATCGTGCAGCCGCGGCTGCTTAAAGCCGTGGAGGACGAATCGTACCAGCCGCAGGAAACCAGCCATCTGCCCCACGTGGAACTGGCGGATGCCGACTACTGGAACTACGTGGAAGAGGCGATGACCATGGTAGTGCACCGCCCCTACAGTTCTGTTTTCAGGGACTATGGTACCGCCTACGAGGCCATCGCCCAGGCTGATCCGGAGATGACTTACAAGATGGCCGGCAAGTCCGGCACCGCCCAGGTGGTGAGTATTGCCCAGGACATCAGAAAGAGTGCAGACATCGAAGTCGCCGATATCCACAAGGACCATGGACTGTTTGTGTCATTCGCGCCGGCCCTGCATCCCGAAGTCCCTCCCAGGATCGCGCTGGCGGTGTTTGTTGAAAACGGTGAACATGGCAGCTCCGTTGCCGGCCCAATCGCCAAACAGATTACCGACACCTATCTGCTGGACATTCTCAATCTCGACCTGGCACTTCCCGAAGAGCCGGAAGATCAGCTGGCACCGTCCAGTGTTGCTGCTGAATGATTAACCAGGATTTTACACGGCAGCTTACAGATGACCCCGACGAACGCCGGGCCGGGTTTTCCGTGTGGCAGTTTCTGCGGCTGGATCCGCCATTGCTTCTGGCCCTCATGCTGCTCGGCGCCTTTGGATTGATGGTCCTGTACAGCGCCAGCGGTGAAAACCTGGCGGAAGTCCGTCGTCAGGCCATGGCGCTGGGTATGGCATTCGTGGTGATGCTGCTGGTGGCACAGTTCAACGCCCATTTCTACCGGCGCTGGGCGCCCACCATGTACGTCGGCGGACTGACCCTGCTGTTATTGGTGCTGTTCTTCGGGGTCGAAGTGAACGGCGCGAAGAGTTGGCTGGATCTACCCGGACTGCCCAGATTCCAGCCCTCGGAAATCATGAAATTCATGGTGCCCATGATGTTGGCCTGGTACCTGGGCAGTCGACCACTGCCGCCCCGGTTCAAGCACCTGTTCTGGGCTGCGTCCCTGATTCTGATTCCCGCCGGGCTGATCGTGACGCAGAACGATACCGGTACGGCGATAATGATCACCATGTCCGGTGTATTTGTCGTGCTGTTGGCCGGGGTGTCCTGGAAGCTCGTGATGACGGGTGGCCTGGGCGCGTTACTGGCATCTCCGGCCTGGTACCTGTTCCTGGCTCAGGAGCACCAGCGCAACCGGATCATGACTTTTTTCGACCCCTATCGTGATCCCACCGGGGCAGGATACAACATCATTCAGTCGCAGATAGCCATTGGCTCCGGGGGGCTGTACGGAAAAGGCTGGCTGAACGGCGCACAGTCACAGCTGGACTTCATTCCGGAGAGCAACACCGATTTTATCCTGGCGGTGCTGGCCGAGGAGTTCGGCCTGTTGGGGGTGCTGCTGCTGGTGCTGCTGTATCTTTTCGTGTTGATTCGCGGCTTCTATATTACTTTCTATGCTGCAGATATGTTCAGCCGATTGCTGGCAGGCAGTATAACGCTGACGTTTTTTTTCTATGTCTTTGTCAACATGGCCATGGTGTCCGGACTGGTCCCGGTAATCGGCCTGCCCCTGCCGTTAATGAGTCGCGGCGGGACCGCGATACTGACGCTGTTCGTCGGCTTCGGCATACTGATGTCGATTTCTGCCAACGGACGCAGGCCGATTGCCTGACCTGCGGGGATTGTGGCAGAAATGCGACGAACTGTCGGTGGTCAGCTGGCCGGGAGCTGACGGAAAAGAGGCAATCTGTGGGAAACCGCTGGTGGATCTGGCAAAAACCATTCAGTCGAGTTAAAAAACTCAGGATTTGCGCCGTTATGTAATTCAGGCCTGGTAATTACCGGGGCGGCTTCATGGGAGCTGCAGCCCGATGTCCTGGATGTCGTTTGCCAGCGGCTGAAAGTAAGAGCCAACAGCAAAGGCCTGTAAAAATTGCACGTGTCAATAGTGCGCAAAGTGCCCAAAGTACCAGAAGTGCCTAAAGATAAGGAACAGGAGATCAGGCGTTTGTATGGCCGGTAGTTCCGCAAGTAAGCAAATCGTGCGCTTGATGGCGATGTCCGTCGTCGGGTTGCTCGCTGCCTGCGCCGGTTCTCCCGAGTACCCGGCTTCCAGCAGCCGCTATACCATCGACCAGGATCGGGCACCGACCCGGGGTTCGCTGGATATTGCGGCAATTCCGGAAGTGGTTCCGGAGCCGGTGACACGGACTCAGGCAGGCAATCGAAGTCCCTACACCGTGCTTGGCAGGACCTATCGGGTCATGGCCAGCGAAGAGGGCTACCGGGAACGGGGTGTTGCTTCGTGGTACGGGGAAAAATTTCACGGACACCGGACGTCCAATGGTGAAATTTTCGATATGTACAAGGTTTCCGCTGCCCACAAGACACTGCCGATTCCCAGCTTTCTGCGGGTCACCAACCTGGACAACAATCGCTCCATTGTCGTCAGGGTCAACGACCGGGGTCCGTTCCATGGGAATCGACTCATAGACCTGTCCTATGCGGCCGCCGTTAAACTGGGTTACGCCGCCCGGGGTACGGCCCGGGTACAGCTGGAAGCCATACTCCCACCGGTCAATTTCCAGGAATACCGGGCAGGTGGCAGCGATAGGGAACCGACAACACTGGCCGCGATATCCTCGACGCCGAGGCGGTATCTGCAGGTGGGCGCCTTTACCAGCGCCGCGGCTGCCCGCCGGCTGAGTGATCAATTGCAGGAATTTACGGTTTTGCCGGTCTTTATCGAGGAGGTGGCAGGTAATGCCGACCAGGTACTGCACCGGGTCCGGGTCGGCCCGATAGCTGACGACGATGAAATCCGGGTCATCCGGGAGCGTGTGGTTGCCGCCAACCTGGGCAGTCCGTACACTGTGATTGATTAATGGCAGCCGGCCTGACACGGGCCACCCGGGAGGGCAATGCTGCCGTGTCTGTGAGTTTTCTTCGCCGGACCAGCCTTGACACACTCTTTCAGTAAAGCGACAGAACTGGACTACATGGATAAATACACGATGTTTTTCACAAAAATGGTACCTGAAACCGGATCACGCATTGCAGCGAGTGCGCTGATCGGGATATCTCTGTTCTGGTTGTCCCTTTCCGTGGCTGCCGCACCGGCCATTATTCCCCGGGCGCCGGATATCGCCGCCAGCAGCTATGTTCTCCTGGATGCCAAAACCGGGCATGTCATCGTCGAGGAGAATGCCGACGAAGCCCTGCCTCCGGCCAGCCTGACCAAGATAATGACCGCGTATATAGCTGCCGAGGAAATCCAGCTCGGCAATCTCACCTGGGATGACATGGTCCACATCAGCGAGAAGGCCTGGCGCATGGAAGGCAGCAAGATGTTCGTGGGGGTGGATACCCAGGTCAGCGTCGAAGACCTGATGCGGGGCATCATTATCCAGTCCGGTAATGACGCCAGTGTTGCTATCGCGGAACACATCGCCGGGAGCGAAGATGCCTTTGCCGACATGATGAACCAGTATGCCGAGGTGCTGGGCATGCGTGATTCGTCGTTCGCCAATGCCAGCGGTCTTGATACCGAGATGTACTACAACCGCATGTCAGCCAGGGATCTGGCCACGCTGGCCCGGGCCACCATCCTGAACCACCCGGAGCATTACGCCATGTACGCCGAGCGGGAATTCACCTACAACGGTATTCGTCAGCCCAATCGCAATACGCTGCTGTTTAGGGACCGCAATGTCGATGGCATGAAGACCGGCTGGACGGAAGCGGCGGGTTATTGCCTGGTAGCCTCGGCGGAGCGTGACGATATGCGGCTGATTTCGGTGGTCATGGGCACTGCCAGTGAAGAGGCCAGGGCAATCGAGACACAGAAACTGTTGACCTACGGGTTCCGCTACTACGAAACCCACAAGCTCTATGACGCCAACCAGATGGTAAGCAACGCCAAGGTCTGGTCGGGTCAGCAGAATGCCGTCGATCTCGGCATCAGCGACGAGGTTTATATCACTATTCCCAGGGGTCAGGCAGAGGAAATGAGTGCCTCACTGGAACTGGCCGAAGTGATAACCGCGCCACTGGAACAGGGACAGGTTATGGGAACGATCAACGTCGTGCTGGAAGACGACCTGCTGTACCAGGGGGAAGTGATTGCCCTGCAGTCCGTGGAGCAAGCGGGTTTCGTCAAACGCTTCATCGACTGGTTGACGCTGATGTTCACCAGTCTGTTCAGCTAGTGCGGCAGACCATGTCATGAGATTTACGGAAATAGACCAGGAACCGCCCAGGATCGAGTTTCCCTGTGATTACCCCATCAAGGTAATGGGCACTGCCAGCGACGCGTTTCAAGCGGAAGTACTGGCAATAATTCACCGCCACGCCAGTCCCGTGCCTGAACACAGGATTACCGAGCGGGCCAGCGCCAGGGGTAACTACTTATCCATAACCGTGGTCATCGAGGCCACGGGTGAACAGCAGCTGGAAGCAATTTTCAGGGAGCTCATGGACCAGGAAAGCGTTAAAATAGTACTTTAAGGTTCCCTAAGTTCCCTGTATCGCCCGGTGGCGAAATCCCGTTGTTACTTACCGACTATAAATCACACCAACTGCAGTCCCTCGATCCTTCAGCCGCTGCCGATGATATCCTCACGGTTCGACGACTCGGACTGCAGGACTACGAGCCCATCTGGCGGGCCATGCAGTACATCGCCGATCATCCGGAGAACCGGCGGGGTGACGAGCTATGGCTGTTGAGTCACAAACCAGTTTTCACCCTGGGCCAGGCCGGACGGTGGGAACACCTGCTGGACCCGGGCAGAATTCCGGTTGTGCAATCCGATCGAGGCGGGCAGGTCACCTATCACGGTCCGGGACAGCTGGTGATTTACCTGTTGCTTGAACTGCGCAGGCGTAAACTGGGTGCGCGACAGCTGGTGAGCCTGATTGAAAACAGCATCATCGACCTGTTGGGTGAGCTGGATATAGCCGGGGAGGCCAGGTCCGATGCGCCCGGAGTCTACGTGGATGGTGCTAAAATAGCATCATTGGGACTGCGGATACGCAAGGGACGCAGCTATCACGGTCTCAGCCTGAACGTCGATATGGACCTGGAACCCTTTAAGCGCATCAATCCTTGTGGTCACCAGGACCTCCGGGTGGTTCAGCTGGCAGACCTGGTTGGCGATCGTAACCGGCTGATGCAGCGAACGGCAACGCGGCTGGCGGATGGGCTGGCGCACCGGCTGGGTCATGAAAGTATCGATCAACATACGACAATGACAGGAATTGTGTAATGTCACAAACGAAACGGCGCAACGTGCTGGTTGAGGGCGAAAAGCTGCGTGGTGCGGACAAAGTCAGGCGCATACCGGTCAAGGTGATTCCCACCGAGGAATTGCCCCGCAAGCCAGACTGGATACGGGTTCGCGTGCCGTCATCGCCGCGGGTTCAGCACATCAAGCAGAAACTTCGGCAGCATCGGCTCGCTTCAGTGTGCGAGGAAGCCTCGTGTCCCAACCTTGGAGAATGCTTCAATAACGGGACGGCGACGTTCATGATCATGGGCGACATCTGCACCAGGCGCTGTCCGTTCTGCGATGTGGCCCATGGCAAACCCCGCCCCCTGGATGTCGATGAGCCGCGGGAACTGGCCGAGGCCATTGCCGAAATGGGGCTGGATTACGTGGTGATAACCTCGGTGGATCGGGATGATCTCAAGGACAGTGGCGCTGATCATTTCGCCCGCTGTATCGAAGAAACCCGGCGCTGCAATCCCCGTATCCAGGTTGAGGTCCTGGTTCCCGATTTTCGTGGCCGCATGGATATCGCCCTGGAGATCCTGCAGAACACGCCGCCGGACGTTTTCAATCACAATCTGGAAACGGTCCCCCGTCTGTATCGCAAGGCCAGACCGGGCGCGGATTACAGCTGGTCGCTGGAACTGCTGAAACGGTACAAGGAACGTGTACCACAAGTTGTTACCAAGTCCGGATTAATGCTCGGCCTGGGCGAGAGCATCGACGAGGTCAAGGAGGTGATGCGGGACCTCCGCGCTCACCAGGTAGACATGGTAACCCTTGGCCAGTATCTGCAGCCGAGCCGGGACCACCTCAAAGTTGAGCGATTCGTTCATCCGGACGAATTTGACGCACTCAGGCTGTATGGAGAAGAGCTTGGCTTCACTCATGTGGCCAGTGGCCCCCTGGTCAGATCGTCCTATCACGCTGATAAACAGGCTCGTGGCGAAACGCTCTGACAACCTCCGGAAAGTCCGGGAGCAGGATTCATGAGGGCTGTCCGGGAGAAGCAAACCCTGGTCACGGGGCTGGTGAGCGGCATTGCCGTGCTGGGCGCGATACTGATTGTCGTGTTGTTTCTGTTTTATCCTGTTGAAACCGGGCGGCTTGGCCTGGGCACCAGGGCGACCCTTGGGTCTGTGGGAACCCTGCTGCTGGTCGGTGGCATCCGCCCCTTCCTGCCCTGGTTTTCCCGGCAGTCACCCGTCTATCCGTTGCTGGTCGGTGTCACGTTGGCGGCAATCAGCCCCTGGTACTTTCTAATCTACCTGCCGGCTCATGCCGGCGAAGGCCTGGTGGGCGAGCAGCTGGCCAGCAGCATGATCACCGAAAATACCAGCAACGGCATCGTGGAAGTCGGGTTCGCCTATCCGATTTTCACGCCCACCGTCAGTCTGCGAAACGACGGGATATTCACCCGGGAAGTCGATATTTACCTGCGTATGCTGGATGGCAACAACGAGCCGGCTTTATTCCGCGCGGTGCGGGCGGACCTGCCGGACGCCCGTCTCAGTGTCGAAGCCAGTGTCAGGGGATTGCTCAGTCAAAGCCGGGGCTTCCTGTTTATACCTGTTGCAGTCCCGCCGGGGAAGACAGTCCAGGGCAGGGTGGTGTTCATCATCAGCGATCTCAACGATGGTTCCACCTTTGATGAAGCCCTGGGACGCAGCTATCCCGCCGAGTTTCAGGTCCGCGATTCCGCCAGCGGCGAACTGGTGGTCTCCTTCCCCATGACCCGCATCTGACCTGGTCAGTCAGTAGCCAAATTCACTTGTTGCCATTGCTGCCGGAAGGCCATGCGTTGTCGCCGGGCGAAACCATTGACATTGGCCCGGAGAGCGTTTCCGTACCCGGAATTCCCGCCGGTACTCTTCTTCGTTTTCTGCCGGCGCTGATTGCCTGCCGACAACAGGCTCACGTGTCTTTACTGCAAGTCGGGCAAAAATCCCTGGTCATTCTAACGTGGTTTGCATTGACGTATCATGCGAGCTATTCAAGCAGCCGCAGTCTGGAGTAGAAGACGCTGATGCAAACCGGCTACGCCATCTTTCTGAGTCTGGCTATTTCCCATCTATTGTTGCTGGGACTCTACATTCTGTTGTTCCACCGGCGATCGCCACTGGGTGTTCTGGCAGGTTGCCTGGTGGTGACCCTGTTATCCGGCCTGGCAGGTGAAGCGTTGAACACCGTGGTGAATTCCGATGATCCGACCCTGCTGATTTATGTCACTATGATCCTGAATCGCATCGGCAATTTATCCATGCCGCTGACCTGGTTGATTGCCCTGAAGCTGTTTGATGACAATTTCTCCTTTCGCAAGATAAACAATGGCCTGTGGATTCTGATCGGCGCAGCACTGGTGGCGCGATCCATCGGCAGTTACTTTGCCCATTACCAGGTGGATGTGGGTGTGGCCACCCTGGTGTTCACCTGGGGTTTCTCCCAGGCTGTCCTGCTGGGTTTCTCCCTGGCATCGATCTACGTGGCGATCAGGGGGTATATCAGTGATCTGGTGATAGAGCGACGTCAGGAGCGGGTGATTTTCGTTTTCTGTGTATCAGTCCTGCTGTTGTTGATGGCTGGCAACCGGGGAGTCTGGGTTGTGGATGCGGTATCAAGGGGAACTATTTTTACACCAACTCCATTGCCTTCCAGTCTTTATTCAATCTATGCGTACCTGGTGACCTCGGCATTGTTCCTGTGGAAATATCACGATGCCAACCTGTGGAAAGTGCAACAAAAAGCCCAGAAACTCCAAGAGGACGGCTCGGTGGAGAGAACTGACCAGGAAAAAGCCCTGGCCGATCACATCAGGCGTGCCATGGAAGAAGACAAGCTGTACCGCGAGGCCAATCTCACCGTGGCAGGTCTGGCCGAATTCGTGGACAGCCAGGAGTACCTGGTTCGTCGAGCCATCAATAATCACATGGGATTTCGCAATTTCAGTGATTTCCTCAATCACTATCGAATTGCGGAGACCGCCAGTCTGCTGGCGGAAACCGACAGACCGGTTTCCGCCATCGGCTTTGACGTGGGCTATTCGTCCCTGTCTTCTTTCTACAAGGCTTTCAAGAATCGTCAAACCGTCACACCGAAGCAGTATCGACTGCAGCGTAAAGTTGAATCCTGAATTGTTCAGCCCCTGATTCGGGCAGGAAGGTGGCCTCCCCTGGACGGTCTGTGCGGGGCGTAAGGCGTATACGGATCAATCGCGATACTTTTTAGTTCATATTTCGAAAACCGGAAGCTTGCCTGCCCGCATATCACTAGGCTTGTACCAGGTCAGCCGTTCCGGCATCTACGCCGGTATCCTGATCTGACAGGCTGGAATTCAGCAAATGTGGCCTGAGAGCGTGGTATAGTCGATGAATCCTCGACCGTCGAGGACCTGTAGATATAGACCTGCTCATCAGTCCTTCGGTCGAAGAATAATATAAACGAAAATAAAGGGTTATGTTCATGATATCCAGGTTTGCATCATGCTTCGGTTTCAGTCTGATACCCCGGGTCGCGGTAACCCCAAGGGCAGCGCTTGGCTGCCTGTTGGTGGCGGCCGTGCTGCAATGCCAGGCTGTTTTTGCTCAAATCGACCCGAACGACGGTGTCATCCAGGGATCTGTGGTCAGCGGTCATGGTCCGGAAGCCGGCGTCTGGGTAATTGCCGAAACCGACGACCTGCCAACCCATTTCAGCAAGATCGTCGTCACCGATGACCAGGGCCGGTTCGTCCTCCCGGAACTGCCGGATGCCTTGTACAAGGTGTGGGTGAGGGGCTATGGGTTGGTGGACTCCGACCCGCAGCAGTTACGCATCGGCGCCAGGGACGTGACCTTGCGTGTTTTCGTGGCCGAAGATCCGTTGCTTGCCGCCCAGGTCTATCCGGCCAACTACTGGTATTCACTGCTGGAAGTTCCCTCAACCGACGCGTTCCCGGGAACCGGACCGGACGGCAACGGCATCAGCGAGCAGATGCGCAGCCAGGACCAGTGGATCGACATGACCAAGCAGGGCTGCCAGCTCTGTCACCAGTTGGGCAACCGGGCGACCCGCACGCTGGATCACCTGAGCCACCTGGATTTCGAATCCAGCGTGGAAGCCTGGCGGTACCGCACCGCCATGGGTATTCGCGGACCGTTCATGTCGGCCTTCGCCGGTCGCTTCGGCCCCCGGGGAATGGAGATGTACGCGGACTGGACAGACCGCATCGCCGGCGGCGCCATACCGCCGACACCGCCCCGTCCCTCTGGAATGGAGCGTAACGTGGTCATTACCCAGTGGGACTGGGGCAACGAATCCTCGTATATTCACGACGAGATCACTACAGACAAACGTAATGCTCATCTCAACGCCGGCGGCAAGGTCTACGGAGTCGACGGCGGCCACGGTGCGCTGCTGGAACTGGATCCCTACACCCATGAGTGGGAGGAAATCGTTATTGCGGTGAAGGACAATGCCGATAATCCCGCGGTATCCCGGTTCAACCAGGTTTTTCCGGTACCTTCTGTGTATTACGGTGACCAGGCGCTGTGGCAGCGTCCCGCCGATCCCCACAATCCCATGTTCGATGAGTTGGGCAGGGTGTGGATGACCACCAAGGTGCGGGGTAACGATCTGCCCCAATGGTGCCAACCGGGCTCGGACAACAGGTTTGTCCGCTACTATCCCACCCGCGGCAGTTCCCGGCAGGCATCCTACTATGATCCCTCCACCGGTGAATTCGGCTTGATCGATACCTGTTTCGGTACGCATCACCTGCAATTCGGCTGGGGTGAGGACCGCATGCTGTATTTCAGTGGTGGCGGCGACGTTATCGGTTTCATCAACACGCGGACCTGGGATCGGACCGGTGATGAACAACTGTCCCAGGGCTGGTGTCCCATGGTGGTGGATTCCAACGGCGACGGTCGCATTACCAAACCCTGGAATCAGCCTGTGGGCCCCCTGCGGGATCAGAACGAAGGGGGTGGTGGTCAGCGACTTGATGACGTCGACCCTGCCCTGGATACGCGCATGAGCCCGGGCAGCTACGGCGTTATCGCCGATACCCGGGAACAGGGTGTCGCCTGGGGTGTGGGGACTGAGTTTCCCGGCAGAATCTATCGCCTGGACATTGGTGACAATCCCCCGGAGACCTGCATCACCGAGGTGTACGAACTGCCGGTCATTGACGGTAAGCCGGCGGGTTTCGGGCCGCGCGGAATCGACATGGACCGCAATGGCATTATCTGGACTGCCTTGTCCGGCAGCAGCCATATTGCCAGTTTCGATCGCAGCAAGTGCGATGTGCTGAACGGGCCCAGCGTGGTCAATTCCCAGCACTGTCAGCAGGGCTGGACACTCTACGAGATACCCGGTCCTGATTTGCAGGGGACCGATCGCAAGGCGGATTTTCACTATTACAACTGGGTGGACAATTTCAATACGCTTGGTCTGGGCGAGAATGTACCCATTGCCAACGGTTCCGGCTCCGATTCCCTGATTGCCCTCGTGCCCGGGACAGAACAATGGGTAAGACTGCGGGTTCCCTATCCCCTGGGCTTCTATTCGCGTGGACTGGACGGGCGTATCGACGACGCCGAAGCCGGCTGGAAAGGACGCGGTGTGTGGGCCAACTACGGGACCAATTTCAATTGGCATACCGAGGGAGGTAAAGGCACCACCAGTAAGATGGTGAAGTTCCAGATCAGGCCTGACCCCCTGGCCCGGTAGCAGTCGGCAGCATGGTGAGCACCGCGCGTATCCAGCTTTGTACACAATGCCAAACCGGAAATTGACAACAATGAAATTAGCCAATCAATCATTACAGAACAAGCGTGGAATTCGCCGACGCACTGTGCTGCAGTCGCTGGGCATTCTGGCCGCCTCCGGGCATGGCGCCGTGGCCGGCCTGTGCAACCAGGCTTTTGCCCAGGGCTCGCCACCGCCGATTCCGGTGGTGGGCATCAATCATATGACACTCGCCGTTGCCGATCCGTCGGCCTCGGTGGCATGGTACCAGGGACTTTTTGGCATGCCTGTAGCAGCCCGCCAGGGCAACACGGTGGTATTGCGGGTGGGCGACGGGCCGCAGTTTATGGCAATCGGTGGAAACCCCAGCGACAACCCGCGCATCACCCACTATTGCCTTGCCGTCGAAAACTTCGATGAGCGGCGCCTGGTGCAGATCCTGGCTGAGCATGGAGTTGCCGGCACCGGTGGTTCTGGCGCCATGGAATCCAGGGTCAGAATGCGCGGGGAAGAGGCCGGGGGAGCAAGTTCCGGCACACCGGAGCTTTATTTTGGCGACCCGGACGGCATCGTCGTGCAATTACAGGATTCCACTTACTGCGGTGGCGCGGGCAGGTTGGGAGAAGACTGTCTGGAGGTACCGGAAGCGGCGCCGACACCAGGGCTGATCAGCCTGCGTGAGTTCAATCACTTTACCCTGTTTGTCTCCGATGCGGCGCGTTCCGTACAGTTTTATCAGAACTTGTTCGGCATGCCCATCGACACTTACCAGGGGGCAATGCCCATCCTCAGAGTGGGCCCGGGCCGCGAGTTCCTGGCCATGCCGGAGGTGTCTCCCCTGGCCGGACGGATTCATCATGCCAGTCTCAATGTCGCCGATTTTAACGTCGAGAGAATTTTTTCGATATTGGAAAGTTATGGATTGACCATTCTTGGTGAGGCCGGTGGCGCCAATGGGCCCCTGCAGGCCTATGTAACCTTGCGTGGCGCCGAGCGTGGCGGCGCGGCTGAGGGAACTCCGGAGCTGTACTTTACCGACCCGGACGGAATCCTGTTGCAGTTACAGGATTTGCGTTATTGTGGCGGTGCAGGGTATTTCGGTGAACAGTGTGGCACCGTGGAAAATCCCACGGGACGCAACGCGTAATCGTCGGGATCAGGGTACTGACCGCTCTCTGGATGCGTAAACGAATTGGAAAAAAGGGACATTGCTGTCCCGCTGACTTGATTAAGATTCGTGAACAGGCTTCCAGTCGTGAGGCCGCCCGGGACTTCTATTCAGTTCAGTATCAAGTGTCTCTTATAGTTGGTAATTGAAAAGAAATTGGACAGAACAGTATAGAACATGCCCAATGCAATGCCGATGAACCGGAACGATGAAATGCATCAATGAACCGTAAAACGGACAGGACATAAAATGATTAAGCGAGCAAGTTCAGTAACCGGCCTGATGGCGGCAGGTCTTCTGCTGGCACTACTACTGCCTTCGGCAACTGTCGTTATCGCCCAGACTCCCGGAGCTGACCGGTCGATTTCTCCGCAGCGGGCCCTGCTCAATCAGTTTTGCGTGTCCTGCCATAACCAGGCCATGGTCAACAGTACGCCGGTGGAAGGAGAAAACCTGCTTTTTACCCAGCTGCGAGGACTGGGGCTGACCCTGGACGCCGAGAACGTGGATGATGTGTCCGAAAACCCGGAGGTCTGGGAAAAGGTCGTACGCAAGCTGCGGGTTGGTGTCATGCCGCCACCGGACAATCCCCGTCCAGGCCACGAGGATTATACCGATTTTCGAATCTGGCTCGAGGAACAGCTGGATCGCGTCGGCGCGGAACAGATGGATCCCGGCCGCACCCTGGCTTTCCATCGATTGAATCAGACCGAGTACCGCAACGTGGTACGCCATCTCCTGCACCTGGAAATAGATGCCGATGAATTCATCCCGGCAGATCCGCCGGATCGCCATGGGTTCGACAACAACGCGGAGGTACTCGCCCTGTCGCCGGTGCTGATGGAGCGCTATGTAACGGCTGCCCACAAGATTGCCGAACTGGCGATTGGCGCTGCGCCCCGGGGGCCGGCGATCAAGACCTACGAGCTGCCGCTGAACCTTATCCAGAACGATCGTCTCAGTGACCGGTTGCCGTTCGGGTCACGGGGCGGAGCCGCCATCACCCATACTTTTCCCGTGGATGGCGAATACCGCATAAAGGTGAAGCTGCAGACCAATTACGTAGACTTCGTCCGCGGGTACGATCAGCAACACACCATGGAGGTCAGCCTTGATGGCCGGCTGATCGATGCCGTGAGCTTCGGCGGAGATGCCCCCGGTACGCCTGCTCCCTACAGTTTTGCCGGTAATATCCGGGGCAGTGACGACTGGGAGGAATTCATGATGGCCTTTGCCGAAGAAGGGTTCGAATTCGTCATACCGGTGAAGGCAGGCCCCCATGTCATCGGTGCCGCGTTTCCCCGGGAAATGTGGGAGCCGGAAGGAATACAGCAGCCGCGGTTGTTCGGCTATCACCTGGCAGTGACGGAATTGCCCGACGCCAATCCGGGTGTTGGCAGCATTTCCGTGGAAGGACCTTTCGCTATCCAGGGGCCGGGAGACACGCCAAGCCGCAGGAGAATCTTCAGCTGTCGACCCGCCAGTGCCGATGAAGAACCCGGGTGTGCCCGTGAAATCCTCACTGACCTGGCCAGGCGGGCCTATCGCCGGCCGGTAACCGGGGATGACGTCGATGAGTTATACCGTTTCTTTGCCGCGGGTCGCCAGGAAGGCGGTTTCGATGCCGGGATTCAACTCGCCCTGGAACGGGTCCTGGTGGCACCTGATTTTCTGTTCCGGATTCAACAGGACCCGGCCGATGCCGAACCGGGAGAAATTTACCGGATCAGTGACGTGGAGCTGGCATCCCGCCTGTCATTTTTTCTCTGGAGCAGTGCGCCGGATGACGAATTGCTGGACCTGGCGGCCCGGGGCCTGTTGCGCGCTCCCGGTGTGCTGGAAACCCAGGTAAAACGGATGATGGCCGATGAGCGGGCCGATGCCTTTATCAGCAATTTCGTCGGCCAGTGGCTGTATCTGCGCAATCTGGATAATGTCTATCCGCTGCCGTCGGCATTTCCGGAGTTCGATGAAAACCTGAGGAACTCGTTCAAGCAGGAAACGGAATTGTTTATCCAGGACCAGATCCGTGCCGATCACAGCCTCCTTGATCTGCTCAGTGCCGACTATACCTTTCTGAACCAGCGGCTCGCCGAGCATTACGGGATTCCTGGAATCTACGGCAATCACTTCCGCAAAGTTTCCCTGGACGGCGATCAGCGCGGTGGCCTGCTTGGTCACGGCAGTCTGATGACGGTGACTTCCTATCCGAACAGAACGTCGGTGGTATTACGCGGCAAGTTCGTCCTGGAAAATCTGCTGGGGTCCCCGCCTCCTGAACCCCCTCCCAACATACCCGCCCTGGAAGAAGCCGCTGCGGACGGCCGTCAGCTCACCATGCGGGAAGCCATGGCCCAGCATCGGGAAAACCCGGCCTGTCGGGTTTGTCATGCCGCCATGGATCCCATCGGTTTTTCCCTGGAAAACTATGATGCCGTGGGTAAATGGCGTGACCGTTTCGCCGGTGTTGAAGTCGATGCGTCGGGCCTGTTGCCTGATGGCGCTGCGTTCGATGGACGAGAGGGTCTGGAAAAATTACTGCTGGAACGGTCCGACGATTTTGTCGGAACGGTGGTCGAAAAATTACTGACCTACGCGCTGGGACGCGGACTTGAATACTACGATATGCCAACAGTGCGGTCCATTACACGTATGGCTGAGGAAGACAACTATCGCTGGACTTCAGTGATACTGGGGGTGGTCAACAGCACCCCCTTTCAAATGCGGAGAACCGAAATATGATCATTACCAAGAAGAAAATAGCACGACGAACCGTGCTGCGAGGGCTTGGAGCCAGCCTGGCGCTGCCACTGCTGGACAGCATGATTCCAGCGCTTTCCGGTTCCGCACAGGCGCAGATGGCGCAGCCGACCAGGCGACTGGGCGTGATTTATGTACCGAACGGTATGGCCATGAAGGCCTGGACACCAGAGGCGGTGGGCTCCGATTTCGAGATCACCCGCATCATGAAACCCATGGCGGCGTACCGGGACCGGATGCTGGTGATTACCGGACTCGACGGGCCGTCGAGCAATGCCGGCGTTCATGCCAGTGCCTCAACCCGTTTTCTCACCGGCGCGATTCCCAGGCGGGCGGAGTCCGACCTGCAGGCGTCGGTATCCATCGATCAACTGGTGGCGCAGCACTACGGCACCGAGACACAACTGGGTTCTCTGGAACTGGCCCTGGATGAAAACGATGTATTCGGCTCCTGTGATATCGGTTTCAGCTGCCAGTACACCAGCACCATTTCCTGGCGGGATGAATTTACACCTCTGCCCATGGAAACCAATCCGCGGCTGATTTTCGAACGCCTGTTTGGCGACATCGGCACGACGGATCCCGAGATCAGACTACAGCGTATCCGGCAGGATCGAAGCCTGCTGGACTCGGTTACGCAGCGCGTGGCGGAACTCAATCGCAGCGTGGGCGCCGGTGACCGTGCCAAGCTGGACCAGTACCTGGATGCGGTGAGGGACGTGGAGCGTCGAATTCAGATGGCGGAAGCCCAGAGCAGCCGACAACTCCCCGAGGTAACCCAGCCGTCGGGAATACCGGACACCTACGAGGAACACGCCAAGCTGATGTTCGATCTCCAGGTCCTGGCCTACCAGACGGACCTGACCCGGGTGATTACCTTCATGCTGGGTCGCGAGCTTAGCGGAAGGACCTTCGCGGAGATCGGTGTACCGGATTCTCATCACCCCACCTCTCACCACAGGGATGATCCGGTGTTGTATGAAAAGTGCATAAAGATCAATGAATTTCACACCAGCCTGTTTGCTTATTACCTTGACAGGCTGGATGCCACGCCTGATGGAGATGGCTCTCTCCTGGACAATATCCTGCTGCTTTATGGTGCCGGCATGTCCGACAGCAATCAGCACAGCAATCGCGGGCTGCCTCTGGTGCTGTTTGGAGGCGGCGCAGGCGCCATGCAGGGTGGTGGTCGTCACCTTCGTTATCCCAATGGTACGCCTATCAGCAGGTTACACCTGACCATGCTGGACAAGCTGGGCATGCCCGTGGACAGGTTTGCCGACAGCACTGAACCGCTGGATTTGTTGAGCGGTGTTTAATCAACCGAGGTGTATTATGGGGAAAATCCGGTCTGGAACCCGGGGCGTCAACAGGCTGTTGACAGTCCTGGCGCTGGTTATCGGTATCAATTCTGTTGCGGCTGCCGAATGGCCTCTGATTGACGCAGTCCGGCATCAGGATGTCGACGCCGTCCTGGCGCTGCTGGCAGAGGGCGTAGACCCTGATAGCAGTCAACCCGATGGTGCCACCGCATTGCACTGGGCCGTGCATCGATCGGACGAGGCCAGTGTCACGGCACTGCTCGCTGCCGGTGCCAACGTCAACGCCACCAATCGCCTGGGTGCATCGCCACTGTTCATCGCCGCAAGCAGTGGTGATGCGGAAATGATTGCCCTGCTGGTGCAGGCGGGAGCTGATCCTGAAATCGCGCTGGCAATGGGCGAGACGCCGTTGATGTCCGCTGCACGCTCCGGTACCGCTGAAGGTGTTCGCGTACTCATCGGTGCCGGAGCCGATGTCGATGCCCGGGAACAATCCCGCCTCCAGACTGCACTCATGTGGGCGGCGGCACAGGGGCATGTGCAGGTCGCCAGGGAACTGGTGGACGCCGGCGCCGAACTGGAGGCACGTTCCAGGGTCCGCCCCATGCTTATGTATGTTGATGCCGCCAACGGTGGTGCCTTCGATCAGGGCGTGATGGAAAACCTCGGTGGTTATTCGCCGCTCCTGTTTGCCGCTCGAAACAACAGGCTGGCGACGGCACGATTGCTGGTGGAAGCCGGCGCCGATCCGGACGGAGAAGCCGGTAACGGTGCGACTCCCCTGGTGGTGGCGACACACAGCGGCCACGCTGAGGTGGCGTCGATGTTGCTGGACCTGGGTGCCGATCCCAATAATATGGCCGCCGGTTACAGCGCATTGCACGCCGCAATTCTGCGGGGTGACCAGGCAACGGTGAAGTCGCTGTTGCAGCATGGCGCCAACCCCGATGCACGGGTCGCCAGGGCGACCCCGGTTCAGCGGGCCAGCGAGGACTGGGTCTTGAGAACCGGCCATGTCAGTGCCACGCCGTACTGGCTGGCCGCCAGTTTCCGTGAAGCGGCTATCATGCAAATGCTGGTGGAATGGGGAGCAGATCCCCTGGCCACTAACCTGGAACAGTTAGAACGACTCAGAGATCGTGAATCACGACTCAACCCGCCGCCACTTGACGAGCGCAGGGTCATCGGCGGATTCGCCAGTGCAATGCACGCGGCCGTCCGTGGTGACAGTACCAGGGGCAGGTTTTACGTGCAGGCAAATCCCGATCCGGTTGGTGAAGAACGCAGGGCACTGGAAGCGGTCAGGGTTGCCATAGCCCACGGTGTCGACCCGGCTTACACGGATTTTACCGGTGCAACGGCACTGCATGACGCGTCGTCCCGTAATCTTGCCACCGTGGTAAACGAGCTGGCGGAAAGGGGAGTCGATATCAATGCCGTGAACGGACAGGGACGAACGGCGCTGGACCTGGCAATCGTTGCCGAGCGAAGCATGGCAAGAAGTATCCTGGCGCTGGAAACGCCGCAAACGGATGGTCCTTCGGCGCGGGAGGTGCTGGAACAACTGGGTGCCCTGAGAGCGAATGAGCTGTAGGCCAGCCTTGTGCCTGACAGTGTGGGCCCTGCTGGGGGACTCCCGACGTATCTGTAACAGGAACTGCCGGTAAAGAATTGCCGAAACTATGGGGTCAGGACCAGGCTCCGCGATTACCGAACCTGGCAATAGCGATACACTGTACCTTAACAGGTGAAGCGTAACTGACATACGGGACGGTCCCCCGCCAGGCAGGTAGCTGCGGGAAGTGCGAGTTCAGTATCGGCCAGCGTTGCATCACTGATGCGGCATTCAGAGGAACCTGATTCTAGACTGCCGGGTCAACGTAAACCGTTTTAGTGCACGTAGCTACCCCATGGAAGTGGTCAGGGAAGAGCCAGCACCAGCAGCTCCGGAGTTGGCGAACTCAGCAGCGGCAGGGCAATGTACTGTTTACCATTTACAGCATAGCTCATCGGCGCACCGCCAGGCTGGGCGGGCAGGTCAATCGCCGCCAGTTCTTCCCCGGTGCCTTTGTCCCGTGCCACCAGTTTCGGTCCATAGCCCGTGTTCTGGGCATGAATCAGCAAAGTTGCGGTGACCAGCACGGGATGACGGCCACCGCCGCCCAATGGCGGTAAATCGACGTCCTGAAGCAGCGGATTGCTCTCGATGGCGCGTGACCCGTCACCATTGGGCACCTGCCAGAGGATTTCACCGCGATTCATGTCATAGGCAGTAATGGTGGAGTAGGGGGGCTTCAGCACAGGTAATCCCTGGGGACCTCGAACGCCGCCGTTGGCCAGGCGAAAATAATTGAAATTGGAGGCTTCCTCGTCTCTGACCATGAGCGGTACGGTGGGATTGTTTGCGGAGGGCACGAACAGGACCGCGGACTCCGGATCGATGCCGGCTCCCGACCAGTTGGCGCCTCCACCGGCGCCCGGCAGCAGGATAGTGCCGCGATGGCCATTGTCATCCGGCAGGCTTGGCGGAGTGAACAGCGGGCCATAAGTATAGTCCGCCAGGATCTCCAGTGTCTGTGCCCTGAGCTCCGGCGTAAAGTCGATGACATCATCTTCGGTCAGCCCCTGCATGGCAAATGCCGGCGGCCTGGTTGGAATTGGCTGGGTCGGCGACACGCGTTCTCCCGGTATGAGCCCTCCGGGGACGGGACGTTCCACAATTGGCCACACCGGCTCGCCGGTTACGCGATCGAACACGTAGGTAAAACCCTGCTTGGTAACCTGGGCTATGGCCTTGATCGGGCGTCCATCCACTGTTATATCAATGAGGTTTGGTGCAGCTGGTGTATCATAGTCCCAGATGCCATGGTGAATCATCTGGAAATGCCACACCCGCTCACCGGTACTCGCATCCAGGGCTACCAGGCTTTGGGTGAACAGGTTGTCACCCGGACGGTGACCACCGTAAAAATCATTCGTGGGGGCTTCCGTCGGCAGGTACACGAAACCCAGTTCGGGGTCAGCGCTCATCATGGTCCATACGCCACCGTTGCCCGTGTAGCGCCAGGAATCCTCTTCCCAGGTTTCAATGCCGAAGTCACCATCCTGGGGAATGGTACGAAAAGTCCAGATCAATTCGCCGCTGCGTACGTCGTATCCCCGTACCCAGGTGGGCGGGCGTTCCTTGAGGCGGGGGCGATTGGACGTAATCTGTTGCACCACCACGACATCGCCGACAACCACCGGCGGCGAAACCGCTCCCAGGGGCTGTGCACCCTGCCAGTCCATGACATTCCTTTCAGCCCGGGGGATGCCGTCGGTGAGATCGATACGTCCGCCGGCAAAGCCGGTATCCACCGCGCCGGTTTCCGCGATCAGGGAAATTACGTAACCATCGTTAGTGCTGACGATAATCCGTGAATCGTCACCGTCGCTCCACCAGGCGACACCGCGGTGATGAAAACCCAGGGGACTGATCGATGGACCCGACAGGTACACCTGCGGGTCATGGGACCACAGCATCTCGCCACTGGTGGCATCCAGGGCGGCGACCTGGTTCAGGGCAGTGAGCATATAGAGTACGCCGTCGACCATAAGAGGTGTACCCTGCAACCGGTTGAACCCCACCTCGACATCCGGACCGAGCAGCGTGTCGAAATCCAGTTCGCCGTCGATTGATTGCCAGCGCCAGGCTGTTTCCAGCCGGGAGAAGTTCCCTGCGTTGATCTGGCTGAGGCTGGTGTACTTGGTGGAACCGGCATCGGCGGCATATCCTGGCCACTGGCCATCGGTACTGCCGTACTGGGCCACTGCAAATGAGCCCGACAACAGGATGGCGACTGTCATAAATGAATAAACAATTAACAATCCGTTGCGTCTGCTTGAGCTTATTGTTCTTGCGTCCATTTTTCCCTTAATTCCTCCCGGTCGAGTTGCACGCCGCGAAGATAGACAGCGTCTATTTCCCGGGTGTTGTTGATGTCGTCCAGCGGATTGGCATTCAGTACAATAAAGTCCGCCGCCTTGCCAGGCAGCAGTTCTCCCACATTGTCAAGTCCGAAAGCCGTTGCGGACCGCGACGTGGCGGCTACTATGGCTTCCATGGGGGTCATGCCCATGCGGACAAAAAGGGCCAGCTCAACGTGATCCGCATAGCCGAAATAATCACCGACTGCACCGGCATCGGTACCCAGGATAACGTGCTCCCTGAGGCGGAAAAAGTTGTCGGCAAGCATGGCGGATCGCCGTCGCTGCGCTTCGGTGCGGGTTTCCGGGGGCGCCGTGTAGCCGGCATTCAGCGAATACAGCGTCGATTCCGGTACCTGATCGAAGAAGAAAGGATCCTGGAAAGCCGGGATATAGTAAGGCTCGCCCTTGGTAATCATGCCCAGTGTGGGCACGATGAAGACGTTGTTGGCGGTCACCAGGTCCAGGTATTCACTATCGACGGGTACGTCATAGGGCATGTGAATAAAGCGGCGGTTGCCGGCCCTGACCAGGTTCTTGTGATCGGCCAGCGTCGTGGCATGGGCGATAATTCGCATGTCATGGTGGTAAGCGGTTTGCAGTACAGCCTGGTAGACTTCCGGGGCCAGTTTGATCTCTGCGCCGCGACGGGTGTCACGACCGTCCACCCAGATCTTGGCAATATCATAGCCGCGATCGGCCAGTTCACTCACTGTCCTGGCTGCCTGTTCCGGCTCGCTGATAGCGTGTACACCCCAGTAATCCGGGTCGTCAGTGAAGCGCGGGTTCGGACCACCGCCTGGAGTACCCATACCGGGAGACAGGTGGTAGCGGGCGCCGCCCACGTTGCCTTTCAGCTGTTCAAGTTTTACGCGCCGGGCCACGTCTTCCTTATCGCTGCCAGTTGAGATGATGGTGCCGACACCGTAGTAGGCGTGGCGATACAGGTGGTCGACCAGGTTATCGTCGGTAAAGAATCGCGAGCCCCAGTCACCGTAGGCCTCCCAGCCCAGGTGTGCGTGGGTGTTCACCAGGGCCGGTATGATGGTTTTGCCGGACAGGTGGTGAACTTCGGCGCCTTCCGGAACCGGAACTGCGCTGCGTGGGCCCGCTTCAAGAATAACGTCGTCACGGGTGACCAGGGTCGCCGGTTCCGCAACCTCACCATTACCGTATACCAGGCGGACATCGGTAAACACCTGAATACTGGCTGACGGACTGTTCTGCTGGCCGGCGGCGGGGCCGGTTAGCGCCACGATAATTGGGACTAGCAGCAGGCAAAGGTGCAGTTTCATTGTCTTTTCATTGCCGTGTTGGGTTGCCGTGTTGGAATAAGGGGAAGTTGTTGATCCCGGTTAACCAGAGCATATTTGGCTACAACTCCTGGAGCAGTCTATCGCGTTCCGGACTTGAAAACGTGTTGATTTTAAAAAGTAGACGCATTTCGTACCGGATTCATCCCGGCCCCGGCCGTTCTCAGACTGGAACCCGACCTCAATGGCGTGATTCAGCGTGTTTTCCAGGTGAACGCCAGCTGAATTCATATTGAATTACCGGTAGTCGTCGTTTACTCTCCGGGTGACCAATGCAGACCTGGCAGCCCAGAAAGAGGCAATCTATGAAAACACTCAACCCGTTACCGGTTCACCGCCTGTCCCGCACCCTGACTTGCACGGTGATAAGCTGCGGTCTTGCGCTCAGTGCCAGCCTCGTGCCGCTGGCAACCCTGGGGCAGGACCGGGATGGCCAACGCGTGGTCAATGTTATCGAGGAACCGCGTCACCGACCGGTCCACGTGGACGGCGACCTCTATCTTCTGGACGTGCAGCTTAATCCCGGAGACGAATCCATGCACCACACCCATGACGCGGCGATTCTGCTGACTTATATCAGCAGCAGTGACGGGCCCGTCGAAGGCAGGGTGAGCAGCAACACGGATTATGCCAGCGAACAGTTCACTCACAAGATTACCAACAACGGGACTCACCAGACCCGCATCATCGCCCTGGTAAACTTTGGCCCGCCGACCAGCCATCTGACGATGGATCGCCCTGCCGGCGTCGCCGTGGAACCGCAACTGGAAAACAGCTGGTTTCGCTCCTATCGCCTGGAACTGGCACCGGGGGAGGCGACCACGCTGCGGACCCACCGTAATCCAACCGCCGTTGTCCAGGTGTCACCTGGCCTGGCACATGTATCAAGAGTGGATGGAATTACCGAGGAGCTTGATTCTCCCGGCGACTGGGCATGGCGGGATTCTGACAGCCCGTTCCTGGTTCGTAATATCGGCACCGAGCCGGTGGCGGTAGTGATCAACGAGGGTCGTCGCTAGACAACACCTGGCCGAATCCGCGGTACTCGGCAATGGCGAGGCCGGCGGCGACACTGGTAAACGGGTCGTGTTCCACCACTTTGCCGGGGAAATGCCGGTCGAGAATATTTTTCACGGCCGGTATCAATGAAGAGCCACCGGTGCGAATAACCAGCTCCACGTCGGCAGCGTGGATTCCTGCCAGCGACAGCGTATGCTGGACCGCTTCTTCGAATGAGCGCAGCAGCTCGGCGTTGATGTTCTCGAATTCACGACGGGTAATCTCTACATCCACGTCGATCTCCGGGATATCCAGGCGGGCCTGCTGCTGTTCGGAGAGGACGGCTTTGACGTCCTTGATTGCCTGAAATACCAGGTAGCTGTGGTTACCCTTGATCAACTCATACAGGCGGCGGAATTTGGCTGCCGCGGCATCACCCTGTTCAATGCGCTGCATCACCGGAGTCGTGTAACGGTTCTGGTTAAGCCGATAGCTCACCGCCCAGTTGAGCAGCAGATCCTCATACTCTTCGAAGGGAAACAGGGTTTCGATCTCCCTGTCTTCACCCTTGCGCCGGAATCGTTCCCCTTTTCCCAGCAGGGGAAACAGCAGTTGGCGAAACAGTTGCTGATCGATGTGATCGCCACCCAGACCGATTCCGTGTGTCGCAACCACCTGGAATTCCTCTCCCTGATGCCGCAGGACACAGAGGTCCAGGGTGCCACCACCGAAATCCACGGCCAGCATCGTTTGACTGCTGATTTCCGGGGAAAAGAACAGGTAGCTGATTGCGGCAGCAATGGGCTCGGGGTAAAAACCGTGCTCTTCGAATCCGGCATGGTGACAGGCTTCGCCCAGGCGCTGCAGTGCCACTTCGTTCCTGGATGTGCTCCGTCCCTCGAAATTAACCGGGTGTCCCACGCAGGCATGTGTCGAATGGATCCTGCTTATGCCGCTATCGGTGAGACTGGTTTCCAGGGCACGCCTGATGCGCAGGAACAGAGGAGTGACCAGGGCTACCAGACGGAAAGGGCGGTCAAACACCATCAGCCGTGGCAGGCTTTCATCGCTAAGTAATCTCTTGATCCCGCGGAAGAGTCGCCCTTTTTCACCGGCATCGACGATAGACTGGCCAAAAAATTTCTCGGTACCTGCTTCTTCGGGCAGACCCCTGTCGCCAATCTGGCCGGTGGAGGTGCGGCCCTCGCCAAGAAATTCAGCGGTGAGTTCCACCTTGCGGCCGGTATTGGAGGCGATATAGGCATCGATAGCGGCCTGGCCGGTGGTGATCTGAAATCGGCGATCTATATAGATCGCCGAGGGCACCACGGTGGCTCCATTTTCCAGTGGTACCATGACGATCTTTCTGCCGTCGAATACCGCGGCAACACTGTTACTGGTTCCATAATCGATCCCGATGCCGGGATCGGCGGGCTGCCTGGTTTTGTGGTTGTTTGACATGACAGAACGATTCGGTTTCTGACGATTCGGGCGTAACTGTTCCGGATGTGGCACCTGATGTGGCGCCGGATTCAGCAACAGTCAGCCCGGATCAATACTGGTGGCAACCCGGAACTGGATCACCTGGCCGGTGAATACAGTCAACTGGTGACACTGCGTCCAGGATCTGACTACAGGCAGTTTTCTGAATGTTCAGATAAAAACATGCCTTTCAGATCGATAAGCGGAACCAGACCGGTATCCGGAAAAGCCAGATTTATAGCACAGACATCGGCGGGTTCTCCAGTATCCTGTGGAAGGATGAGAAATCCCCGGCAGCTCACGGAAACGGGGATGACATCCTGTCCCGGGTGCCCAGGTGAACAATTCGCCGGCATTCTGCCCGGGGCAGATGGCCAATGCCGTCCGCGGCTTGAATAATGACAGTACTTACCCTATTCTGCTTCCTTTTAATTGGTGGCCTGGCCAGCAGGCGCCACCCAGAAGGCATCTAACCGGTTGAACATCATTGATATCAGGCATTCCCTGTCGGTAGTAGGGCAACGGCTTTTTCAATTGGCGGGAGCGAAAGATCAGAATAATCATCGATCATCCTGCAGGACCAGATTGCGGGGCAGCCCGACGCTGCTGATTGTCAGTTTCCTGTTGCTTGCACCTTCCCTGTCAGCCGCAGGCACCATAGTCCGCATCAGCACCAGCGTGGGTGATTTTTCCATCGAGCTTTATGATGCTATTACCTGGCGGACTGTCCAGAATTTCCTCGGTTATGTCGACAGGGGTGATTACGATCAGACCTACATTCACCGCACCCTTGACCCGACTGCCGGTGGGCTGGGCATTGTCCAGGGGGGCGGATTCAGCTTCAGACCCTTTTTTGGCCCGGTGGAGGTCCCGAAACAGGATCCCGTTCAGAATGAGCCGGGATTTTCCAATGTGCGGGGCACCATTGCCATGGCGAAGTTTTCCGGTGATGCCAACAGTGCCACCAGTCAGTGGTTTTTCAATACCATCGACAACGGTTTTTCCCTGGACAATCAAAACGGTGGATTTACCGTATTCGGTGAGGTGATGGGTGGTGAAGACGGCATGGCGGTACTGGATGCCATCGAAGGGCTGCAGAAAATCGATCTTGGGCCCCGTGCCAGCCTGGCACCGATCATTACCGAGACCTACTCCAGTCCGCTGGAATTCGTCTATGTCACCATGGAAGCGGTGGATCGCTACAGTACTGCCGTCAACATGTTCGATCCCCCCAGTCTGCTGTTGCTCAGTTCGGTGGCAATCGATGACGGCTCCGAGGCCTACAGCGTACATTTTTCCGTCATGGAAGAAGGTGATGACGTTTTTCTGGAGCCGGTGGGCAGCACACAGGTGCTGTTACAGGAGGCGCCGCCGGGTGCCGCCAGCTACTCCAGCGCGACCGAATCCCTGGTGTTTCCACGGATCGAGCTGAGTGCCACGGATGAAGCGTGTAATGTGACCTTCGAACTGGTAGATCCACAGCGGTTTCGCTTCCGCCTGGCAGGCGTGGGTAACTGCTAGGGGCCGGCAGGCGGGCTACACACCTATTATTTCAACAGAACCTGATGGAGAGCTTCCTGGTACATGAGTCCGTCACGCGGTGAATTCAGCTCCAGGTTCGGCTTTCTGATGGCAGCATCCGGCTCTGCCGTTGGCCTGGGCAATATCTGGGGATTTCCGACCAATACCGCCAGTAACGGCGGCGCAGCCTTCCTGTTCACCTACCTGGTGCTGGTTTTCCTGCTGGCCTATCCCGCGTTGATGGCGGAACTCATTATCGGGCGTCATGCCCGGGCTAATGTGGTGACCGCATTGCAGGGACTGTCCCGTGACCGGTCGACCTACCTGCTTGGCACTGTAGTCGGCTTCGTGGGCATCATTACGGTCAGCCTGATCCTGAGCTTCTATGCGATAGTCAGTGGCTGGATGATGGCCTACCTGATCGATCCCCTGGCCCGGATCGCCGGACTGCAGGAATGGCCAGCTGGCTGACGGATGATGGCTGGCTGCGGGACAGCACCTTCGTAATATTATTCATGGGACTCACGGTTTATGTGATCAGCGCCGGCGTCAAGGAAGGCATAGAGAAATGGGCGTCGCGACTGATGCCGTCCCTGGTGCTGATCCTGTTGGCACTTATCGGTTACGTGGTAACTCTTCCTGGTGCCGGTGAGGGACTGCGTGCCTACCTGGTGCCGGATTTCGGCGCAGTGGCCAACCCCAACCTGCTGATCAATGCCCTGGGCCAGGCGTTTTTCTCCCTTTCCCTGGGGGCCGGCACCATGCTCATCTACGGCAGCTACGTCAGTAAACAGGAAAGCCTGCCGCAACTTGGCAGCATGGTGGCACTGCTGGATGTCGGAATCGCGTTTCTGGCGGGTTTGCTGATCCTTCCGGCAATGTACGTGGCCCAGGCCAGTGGCGTACCGATCTATGACGAGGCCGGAGGACTGATTGCCGGGCCAGGTCTCATTCTATCGGTGCTGCCGGCGCTGTTCGACAGCATGGGGTCCGTGGGTCTGCTGGTGGCATTGGCGTTTTTTCTGCTGATGACCATTGCCTCCCTGACATCCTCGATATCCATGCTGGAGGTGCCGGTAGCCTATGCCGTTGAAAATCATGGCGTGGAGCGCAGGAAGGCTACGTTGGTCGTGGCGGTGCTGATAACCATTGTGTGCCTGGTGATCGTCAGTAATTTCGCCGTACTGTTCGATCTGGTGGTCACCGTGACCACGGAGTGGAGCCAGCCCCTGGGCGGGCTGTTTTTCTGCGTGTTTGTTGCCTGGATCTGGAACCGCGATGGCCTGTTGCGGGAGATCAGCCAGGGATATCCCGAGGTGGAGGGCAGTCTGTTCTGGCGGATCTGGCCCGTTTACGTCAAGTTCATCTGTCCCCTGGCGATTCTCATGGTCTACGTGCAATTGCTTGGACTGTTCTGAACACACGATCTGTCGCCCGCCATGAGTCCTGCCACCACCGCGGTCCCGCCGGGGCCTTATCGCCTGCTCGACAGCACGTCCACAAACCGCTCAATTTCGTCAGCCGTATTGTAGTAGTGCAGGGAGGCGCGGTTGACGTCACCAACCTGTCTCAGTTCGGTATCCACGACGGCATTGGCGCGTTTGGCCACGCTGGTGTTGATTCCTGCCCGTCGCAACCGTTGCTGCAGGGTAACCGGGTCTTCGCTGCTTCTTGAAAAAGTCACGATGCCGGAACAGTTAGCGGCGTTTTCGTATACCGTGGTGCCCGGCACTGCCGCCAGGTTTTTTCTGAGCTGGCTGACCAGCTGCGCAATCCGGGTCTGAATACGGGCCAGGTCCAGTTCCCGGGCATAGTCTGCGGCCACGCCCAGGGCGATCTTGCCCGCGACAAAACATTCCCAGTTTTCGAATCGCCGGGCATCCGGGCGAAACCGATAGGATTCCCGGTCGATCCACCGGGCGGAGTGCAGGTCGATAAACGGTGGCTCCAGACGGTGCAGAACTTCCTGGTTTACGTAAAGAAAACCGGTGCCCCGAGGCCCCCTGAGGTATTTGCGGCCGGTACCGGTGAGCAGGTCACAGTGCAGGGCCTGCGTGTCCAGGGGTAACTGGCCGGCAGACTGGCAGGCGTCCAGTAGAAACAGGATGTCGTTGTCCCGCGCGATTTCCCCCACCTGGGCAGCAGGCTGGACCGTGCCCACCTGGCTGGCAATGTGGGTGATGGCTATCAGCCTGGTCCGGGGCGAAATACGGTTTTTCAGCGTATCAAGGCAGAGTGTCCCGCTGGCGTTGTCGGGGATAATGTCGATGGTGATGCCACGACGTTGTTGCAGCTGTAACATGGCCAGGTAGTTGCTGGCATATTCGGCCTGACCGGTAATTACCCGGTCCCCGGGCTGGAACGGTATGGCGTAAAAAACCATGTCCCAGGCGCGGGTTGCGTTTTCCACGAAAGCAATTTCATCGGACCGACAGTTGAGCAGGCTGGCGAATGCCCGGTAGAAGTTGTCAATTCTGCCGGCAGCGAGATCGGCCGCCTCGTAGCCACCGGCTTCCTGTTCCAGGCTCAGGTGTCCCACCAGGCCTGCCATCACGGGTTGCGGCGTCAGTGCGCAACCGGCATTGTTGAAGTGCACCAGCGTCCCGCAGCCAGGTGTTTCCGCACGAAGCCGTTCGATCAGGCTGTCCAGTTCCATGGCACTCTAATCTCCCCGGTCACGGGCTGGTTCAGCCGCCACCGCCTTGCGTTAAGGCGATGATGTTAGCAGATACTTGTGCTACCGTACGGCTGTCCGCCGTCTCCCTGCCAGGTACGATGTTGTCTCCGGCAGGAATCGAGACAGCCGCTGCGACGGACAGAGCCGATGGTCAACGGACGTATTGCTTCAGTGCCTGGAATTCTCAAGTCCAGCCCTGCACAGCCAGGGTAATAAACCACAGGGTTAAGCCATGACTATAGCAAGAAATAACATGACAAAAGTTTCAAAAACTATTGATAAAACTAAGATTTCAAGGAGAAGCATGCTTGTTCTCGGCGCCGGTGCGGTAGTATCCGCCGGTTCCCTGAACCTGGTGCCCCGGGCAACTGCCCATCCGGCGGGCGTAGCGGATGACCTGGCCGATGTCCAGGCGTTGATCTTCGACGTATTCGGCACCGTGGTGGACTGGCGCAGTTCCATCATACGCGAAGGTCAGCTGCTGTCGGCGCAGAAAGGATTCGAGGTGGACTGGCCCCGCTTTGCCGATCGCTGGCGCGCCGGTTATGGGCCGGCCATGAACCGGGTTCGCAACGGTGATCTGCCCTGGACCAAGATCGATGACCTGCATCGCATGATCCTGGACGAGCTGGTGGTGGAATTCGGCATGACCTCGCTCACCGAGGCCGAGCTCGACCACTTCAACAGGGCCTGGCATCGCCTTACTCCCTGGCCGGATACGGTCGCCGGACTGAACCGATTGAAGACCCGCTACGTCATTGCAACAATGTCCAACGGCAACGTGTCGTTGTTACTCAATATGGGTAAGAATGCCGGTATGCCCTGGGATACCATCCTCAGTGCCGAGCTGTCCGGCCACTACAAGCCTGATCCCGAGGCCTATCTGAAAGCCGCGGAATTGCTCAGCCTGCAGACAGGCCAGGTGATGATGGTGGCGGCTCATCCCGGCGACCTGCGCGCTGCCGCCTCACTGGGCTTCAAGACCGCTTACGTCTACCGTCCCCTGGAACGCGGCCCGGAGCGCAAGGTGGAACGCAACACGACCGACAACTACGATATCCGCGCAGAGGATTTCATCGATCTTGCCGGGCAGATGGGCACCTGAAATGATTGCATTGACCGGCCAGGTGCAAGTAAAAAGCGACAGTAAAAGCGATATTCAAAGCGAAGGGAAAAGAAGGTAATAAAGGGTAAAAGAGGGTAAAAGAAGTACAATAGGACGCAATTTAATCCAGGGAGTAAATCAGTGAGTGAACAGCGCATTAAGGAACTGATGAGCGAGTTGCTCAGGGAGCTGCACAACACCGAGGGCGTGGATGCGGAAACCCTGGGTGTCGCCAGGAAGCTGGAAGAGGATATCAACGATGTGGTCAATCCCGAAGTCGATACGTCGGAATACTCGGTGCTGGACGATGCCATCGCCCTGGAAGCGTCCTTCGCAGCCAGTCACCCCATGGCGGAGCGCATCATCAGGGAATTAATCAACAACCTGAGCCGGATTGGCATTTGAGGCCCGGTAGACTGTGCTCCGGGCCCGGATCAGCCATGTCAGAAAAATTTACAGAAATTTTCCTACCGGTACAAACTTGTAAAGCGCAATGACACTTGCCTTTTATGTAGCTCGCCGGATTCAGAATCAATCGAGAAAATGATTATAAAACAAGGAGTTATAAAAAGCGATACAAATGGTACGAGTCTTGCCTATTAAATCGAGTATGACTAAACAATACAGCGCTGGATGACATTCAGCATCACGCGTTACGAAAAGTTTTTTTAATCTTAGATTGTGTACCAGGCTCACTGGACCGACGCGAGGAGAAGCAACAATGATCAGGCGAATTAGTAAACTGTCCATTGCTGGTTTGTGGGGAGCAGCCATGCTGGCTGGTGGAGTCAATACTGCCCTCGCTGGCCCCATTGGCGACACCGCCTGTTCTGATCCGGCCAGTACCGGCTTCGGCACCGTGGTCAACTGTGGCACCTACATTGACACCATCGGTGCCAATGACGGCGGTGGACCGCTGAACCTTGGTGGTACCAATTACTTGCAGTTGGAAAAGTACGATGTAGACGATGCAAGCTGGAACGTTAATACCCAGACCGACTTCTCCATCACGGCTCTGCCCGGCGGTTTTCCTTCCGACAACGGTACCTGGGGAGCCAGTGACTACATCATGTTTATCGTGATCAAATCTGGAAGCGAGAACAGTGGTGGCGGATACAGCGTCTACGGCCAGGGGGCCTTGGTGAGCGGATCCATTGGCACACCGGATGGAGACCTGTCCGACGTGACGGCGATTTTTGAAGGGGCCCTGAGTGGCGCATGGGCAACAGCGCCGACTATCGTCAATCAGAACAATGGCCAGGGCAGAGATTTATCCCACCTGTCTTTCTACGGAGTGGGTGACGGACCCGAGTGTACCGATCCGGATGGCTGTGACAAACCGGTGCCGGAACCCGGTCCCCTTGGCCTCTTGGGACTGGGCCTGATCGGCTTGGCTCTGAAGCGCCGCAAGTTTCGGTTGCAGAACGCCTGAAGACTGTCTGAAGTCCGCCTGACGAGTCTGCGCTGGCAAACAGAAAAGTTAGCTTAGCAAAAAACCCGCCGGGTAACGGCGGGTTTTTTATTTCCGCTTTTCCTGTCTGGACAGTGTTGATCTGGGCTTGAGCCCGGCCTTATTACCGGCGCCAGTGTTGCGTAATACCGCTCGCAATACTCGTGGCGCGGCTGTTGACCCGCCCATCGCTGGTCCCTCAGGTCAGGGCCGCCAGGAATTACTGCACGGCCGAACCGGTCGTCCAACCATGCGACTATCGTTGGCTAGGTAACGGGAGGTTACTCGCCTGCCTGCTGGACCGGGTTTGGGGCTTATTCCCTAGGAGAATCCGGGGAATTCCCGGGGCATTCACTCGACGCTTCCCGGGAAACGGATACAGAACTATCCGCTGAGCTGACGTCCCGGGGGGGCTGGAAGAACTCCGCCGGGTAATCGTCCACCTGCACCGCCCGCTGCCGGGCTTTCTCCGCCATACAATAAGCATCGGCCAGGTCACGGCTGCAAAGGTTTTGCGCCACCGCCGCGTCAGCCTGCACAGTGACGTCATGGGTATCGGGTACTTTGCCGTCCTTGATGGCCTGGCGAATGGCCTTACGGGTATCACGGGTTGCCAGTATCTGCCGGAAAGCGTCCTCGATGATGAAGGCCGGGTCGCTGTTTTTATCGCCAACATACACCAGGCTGGTCAGGCGGTCCCGTAGCGTGCTGTCGGTGAGCATGGGCTGGACAATGGCGTGTTCCAGCCGGTCATCGGGAAGCCGGAAGGGGCTGCCGAAGGGGAAAACCACCAGCTTGAGCAGCCAGGCCACCGGTCGATTGGGCAGGTTTTCAAAAAATTCCCGGAGGGCAACCTGGCAATTGTACAGGGCTGTCTGCAGGTTCCAGTGGACGTAGGGCAGGTCCTCTTCCAGACTGCCATTGTCCCGGTAGTATTTCAGTGCGGCACAGCCCAGGTACAGGTTGCTCAGTACGTCACCCAGTCGCGCCGAGAGTCGCTCCTTGCGCTTGAGTCCGCCCCCCAGCAGCATCATGGCGATATCGGACACCAGGGCCAGGGAGGAGCTCATTCGCGTGACGTCGCGGTAATACCTGGCAACGGGGCCTGATTCCGGTGACCGGGCGACCAGGCCACCGGTCAGTGCCAGGCTCAGGGTCCGCACGAAATTACTGATGGTATAGCCCACGTGACGGAAGAACAGGCTGTCGAATTCCAGCAGCCCGGCCTGGCTGTCACTGTTCTTGGCCGCCTGCATCTCCCTGAAGATAAAGGGGTGGCAGCGGATCGCCCCCTGGCCGAAGATAATCAGGTTGCGGGTCAGGATGTTGGCGCCTTCCACGGTGATGGCGATGGGCGTACTCATGTAGGCATAACCCAGGTAGTTGCTTTCGCCAAGGATCAGGCCACGGCCACCGTGAATGTCCATGGCATCCTGAATCACCCTGCGGGAGTTCTCCGTCATGTGATACTTGGCAATGGCGGAGACCACGGACGGCTTGATGTGCAGGTCAACGGCACCGGCGGTCATCACCCGGGCCGCTTCCAGCTGGTAGGTATAGCCGGCGATACGGGCCAGCGCCTCCTCGATGCCCTCGAACTTGCCGATGGACAGATTGAACTGGCGACGGACGTAGCTGTAGGCACCGGTGAGTCGATAACTTGCCTTGGCAATGGCGGTACCCAGGGCCGGCAGGGAAATGGCACGGCCTTCCGACAGGCACTCCACCAGCATCTGCCAGCCTTTTCCGGCGTAGTCGACGCCGCCGATGATCCAGTCCAGGGGGATGAAGACATCGTTGCCCTGGGTGGGCCCGTTCATAAAGGCCATGCCCATGGGATAGTGGCGGTTGCCGTGGATGACTCCCGGGTGATCGGTCGGTATCAGCGCCACGGTAATGCCCAGTTCCTCCTGGTCGCCCAGCAGGTGGTCCGGGTCGTACATCTTGAACGCCAGCCCCAGCACCGTTGCCACCGGCGCCAGGGTTATATAACGCTTGTTCCAGGTAAGCCGGAGGCCCAGGCACTCCTGGCCGTTGTATTCACCCTTGCAGACAATGCCCTGGTCGATTATCGCGCCGGCGTCGCTGCCGGCCTCCGGGCTGGTCAGGCCGAAACAGGGAATCTCGGTACCATTGGCAAGGCCGGGAAGGTAGCGCTCCCGCTGCCCGTCGGTGCCGTACTTCATCAACAGTTCCGCAGGACCAAGTGAATTGGGAACCATTGCGGTTACCGCTGCGCTGGCACTGCGCGTGGCAAGCTTGGTAACAACGGCGGAATGGGCCAGGGCGGAAAAACCCTTGCCGCCATATTCCCTGGGAATAATCATACCCAGAAAGCCGGCGTCCTTGAGGTATTGCCAGGCCTCGGGAGAAAGATCCCTGCGGTGCTGAACAATGTCCCAGTCGTCCAGCATGGCGCACAGCTTTTCCGTTTCGTTGTCCAGGAAAGCCTGTTCCTCGTCATTCAGCTCGGGTTTTGGATAATTGTGAAATGTCTGCCAGTCCGGATCGCCCTTGAACAGTTCGGCCTCCCACCACACGTCGCCGGCTTCCAGGGCCTCCATCTCGGTGGTGCTCATGGGCGGCAGTACTTTCTGAAAAAATCGGTAAACCGGCCTGCTGAGCAGCACCAGGCGGATGCCCTTGAACAGGTAAAAGAATCCCACCAGGGCCAGCACTATCCAGGGCAGCCAGGCAAACTGCCAGTACCAGGACATCGCTGCCAGCAACACGGTTACGGTAATCAGGATAGTGGCCATCCGGGCACGCTGGTAAGCCAGCACCCAGATGGCGGCGAGAACGATGGCGAGCTGAATCAGGGTGTTCATTGAGACTCCTAGTAGTCTGACAGTGCCGGCATTGAGCCCTGGCGTTGGGAACCTTTACCCGCACCTTGCGCGAAACTCCGGTGTAGCGGTCTGCTGCTACCTGTCAATTGGTACGCCAGCCATAGCGTACCAGACTTCTCGCCGGCCGGGATCAGCCCACCAGGCGTTTCTGTGTCGGCACGGTGCTGCCGCAGATCCCCAGAAACAGGTTTTCCAGTTCCAGCCAGGGGTCCCCCGGATTCAGGCCTTTGACGCTATAGTCTACCAGCCGTGCCTGATCCAGTAACCGGTACACCTGCGGCGGGCGCAGCCGCTGCAGGGCCCTGCTGACCGGGATCTTGCGTCGGAAATTGCGCCCCACCAGCTGTTCCGCCATGCGCGTGGCAAGCTGGCCGGATTCCACCTGCTTCACCGCGGGCAACAGGCGTCTCAGCTCGCCGCAGGCCGAACCAAGTATGGCCAGGGGTTCAGTGCCTTCACCACGGAGGCCATGCAGGATTTTCAGCGATCGACCGGCTTCTCCGGCCAGCGCTGCATCAATCAGGGTGAAAATACTGAACCGGGAACTGTCCGCCACGGCCTGCAGGACACTGTCCGCATCCAGGTCGACCAGGCCGTCCCTGAGGCTGTCGCCGGGGTTCTGTGCCGATGTCCTGTCCGGACCGGCCTCCGTTCCGCCACCGCTGCTGTCTTCGTCTTCTGCCGGTCCCGGCAGCGTCAGCAGTCGCAGCTTTTCGATCTCCTGAACGGCGGCCAGCAGGTTCCCCTCGATACGCTGTATCAGCAGTTGCAATGCCTCGGGACTGGGCCGCATGCCGGCTCGCAGGAACCGCTGACCGAGCCAGTCGGGTAATTCGTCAAGGGCCAGTGGCCAGACGGGCAGAAACCAGGCGCTGGCTTCAATGGATTTGAACCAGCGGGTCTTCTGGGTAGCCGCGTCGATTCTCGGACTGGTCACCAGGATCAGGTAGTCCGGGTTGGGAGACTCCAGGTAACTCAGCAGGGCAGGGCGGGCCTGCTCATCCAGCCGGGCACTCAACCTCAGTTCGATAAGCCGGCGTTCCGCGAACAGGGACAGGCTATCGGTGGTTTCGCTGAACACGGACCAGTCGAAACTCCGGTCTACGGTGAACACCTCGCGGTTGTCGAAACCTGCATCCCGACAGAATTTTCTCACGGTATCGGCGCTTTCCTGCAGTAACAGCGGTTCGTCACCGGCTATCCAGACCAGGGGTTTGAGTTCCTGCCGCAGGCTGGGCAGAAGTTGTTGGGATTTTTTCAACCGCATCGATGCTCCGGTGGCGGATCAGGAACCCTGCTGCCGGGCAGCAAGACCATCGAGTCTGCGCAGCAGCAGGTTAATCAGCTGTCGCCGCATCTCGTCCTGGATCACTTCCCGCTCTTCCAGCGTTCCGGTGATATTACCGGTGTTTTCATAGTAGACCTGCTGTACCGTCAACTCTTCCGGTTCCAGCAGCGGGATCTCACCGGCGCTCAGGCTCACCGGCAGCAACAGCTGCATATCGTACTGGGCGGCCCGGGCACGGGCGGTAACGGTTATGGGTCGAACGGTCAATTGTTCAGCACCGATACTCAACAGGGGAAGATTGACATCGAAACTGTCCGGTTCCGGCTCGATCAGGGTTACGCCGGCGTCCCGCAGGGTGCGGCGCAATAATACCGCCATTTCGCTGCCCGGTTGCTGCAGGTTGAGCTGCAATTGCGGGAAGCCCGCCGACAGCGTTTCGCTGCCACGCAGTCGGAAACCGCAGCCCGATACAGGCAGTGCCAGCGCCACCACTAACAGCAGCGTGAGCCCGGACCGGACGCTTCTGCTGCCGGCCGGCATTCAGGCAACCACGACGTTTACCAGCCGGCCGGGAACCACGATGACCTTCCTGACTTCGCCGTCACTGGTGTAGCGCTGAACTGCCTCGTTGGCCAGGGCGAGTTTCTGCAGCGCGTCACGATCGAGATTCTTGTCCACTTCAATCCTGGCTCGAAGCTTGCCATTGACCTGCAGCACCATCAGCACCGTTGACTGTTGCAGTGCGGTCCTGTCAACCTCCGGCCAGGAAGCGTCGACAACCGCCTGCTCGTTACCCAGGTGTTGCCACAGGACATGGCAGATATGAGGTGCTACCGGCGCCAGCATCAATACCACCATGGACAACGCCTCGGTAACCAGGGCATTGTCGACATCGGATTGACCTTGTTCGACAAACTTGTAGGTGTCATTAACCAGGCCCATGACAGCGGCAATGGCAGTATTGAAGGTCTGTCGGCGACCGTAGTCGTCACCGACTTTTTCCAGGGTGCTATGCACAGCATAGCGAAACTGGCGCTGAGTTTCGTTCAGCTCTTCAGCATCCAGCCTGCCGCTGTCGGCCGGGTGATGTTCGATCACGATTTTCCACAGTCGCTTGAGAAACCGGTAGCTGCCCTCGACACCGCTGTCCGACCATTCCAGGGACTGATCCGGTGGCGCCGCAAACATGGTGAACATGCGCACGGTATCCGCGCCGTACTGTTCAATGAGTGACAGGGGATCGACGGTGTTACCTTTGGACTTGGACATCTTGCTGCCGTCCTTCAGCACCATGCCCTGGGTAAGCAGTCGGGTAAAGGGTTCATCGGAGCGTACCAGGCCTTCGTCACGCATCAGTTTATGGAAGAACCGGGCATAGAGCAGGTGCAGAATGGCGTGCTCAATCCCGCCGATGTACTGGTCCACCGGCAGCCACTGATCCGCCCGCTGGTCCAGCATGGCGTCATCCAGGTCGCGGCAGGCATAGCGGGCGTAATACCAGGAAGATTCAACAAACGTATCAAACGTGTCAGTTTCTCGCTCGGCGTCACCACCGCAGTCAGGACAGCGGGTCTTAAAAAATTCCGGCATCTTTTTCAGTGGTGAACCGCCGGCATCGAACTTGATATTGTCCGGCAGTACGACCGGAAGATCCTCTTCCGGAACAGGTACGGTGCCACATTTTCTGCAGTAGATGACCGGAATTGGCGCACCCCAGTAGCGCTGACGGGAAACGCCCCAGTCCCTCAGCCTGAAGTTCACTTGTCGTCGGCCCTTGCCTTTTTCAGCCAGGAATCGCTCGATGGCGTCAAAGGCCTGCTGGAAATCCAGGCCGTCAAACTCGCCGGAGTTGACCAGAACGCCTTTTTCGACAAAGGCCTCGCGATCCAGGTCGCAGGGGATATCGTCCTCCGTCGGGGCAATCACCTGCCTGATTTCAAGTCCGTATTTGCGAGCGAACTCCCAGTCACGCTGGTCATGTCCAGGCACGGCCATGACAGCGCCGGAGCCATAACTCATCAGCACGAAGTTGGCGACGTAAATGGGCACCCTGTTGCCGGTGACGGGATGAATGGCCTGCAGGCCGGTGTCGATACCCAGTTTTTCCATGGTGGCCATGTCTGCCTCGGCCACCTTGGTGTGCGACTGTTCTTCGATGAAGTCCTTTACCGGCTGATTGGCTGACGCCGCCAGTTCAGCCAGCGGATGCTGCGGCGCCACCGCGACGTAGGTGACTCCCATCAGCGTATCCGGCCGCGTGGTGTACACCGACAGTGATCTGAACCTGTCCTCGGTCTGGCCGGCCACGTCAAACTGCAGTTCGATACCCACCGAGCGACCAATCCAGTTGGCCTGCATGGTCCGCACCTGTTCAGGCCAGCCATCGAGCTTGTCCAGGTCATCCAGCAGCTCCTGGGCGTAGTCGGTTATTTTGATAAACCATTGTGGAATCCGACGCCTTTCCACTACTGCACCGGATCGCCAGCCACGGCCATCGACCACCTGCTCGTTGGCCAGTACGGTCTGATCAACCGGATCCCAATTGACTTCCGCTTCCTTTTTATAGACCAGGCCCTTCTTCAGCAGGCGGGTAAAAAACCATTGTTCCCAGCGATAGTACTGGGGGTGACAGGTAGCCAGTTCCCGGCTCCAGTCGTAGGCGAAACCCAGCTGACGAAACTGGTCCCGCATGTAGTCAATATTGCTGTAAGTCCACTGGGCCGGCGGGACCTGTTTCTGGATAGCGGCGTTTTCCGCCGGCAGACCGAAGGCGTCCCAGCCCATTGGCTGCAGCACATGCTTACCCTGCATGCGCTGAAACCTGCTGATGACGTCACCGATGGTGTAGTTGCGGACATGCCCCATATGCAGGTGTCCGCTGGGGTAGGGAAACATGGACAGGCAGTAGAATTTCTCCCTGCCGGTGTCTTCCCGGGCGCGGAAACTGTCGTTGCTTTCCCAGTACTGCTGGGCCGTCGCCTCTACTGCGGCGGGATCGTAAGACTTATCGGGACTGCTCATGGAATTGTCGGTTCTTGAAGAGGTGTGATGATCGGGTCATGAATCCGGATGCGCGAACTGGCGCGGCACCAAGCATACCCCAGTGCGCAGGATTCACCAACCCTGGACCGGCTATCGTCCCAGCTTGGCTACCTGGGGCGTGCCGGTATCCAGCAGGGTAGAGGTTACCTTCAACAGCTTGATCTGCCGGCTGTCGGCATTGAGCACGGTAAACAGGAAGGGGCCGATATTGATAGTTTCGTCGCGTTCCGGGATGTGCCCGAAGCGTTGCAGCACCAGCCCGCCGACCGTCGAGAATTCCTGCTCGCTGAAGGCGGTGTTGAAGTGCTCGTTGAATTCGTCAATCGGCGTCAGCGCTTTGACGATGTGATTTTCCTCGTCGAAGCGCTTGATGTAGCTGTCGTCGTCCACGTCGTACTCGTCTTCGATTTCGCCTACTATCTGTTCCAGCACATCCTCGATAGTGACTGCTCCACAGACGCTGCCGTACTCGTCGATAACAATCGCCATGTGGTGGCGGGTTTCACGAAATTCCTTGAGCAGCACGTTAAGCCGTTTGCTTTCCGGAACAAAAGTAGCGGGTCTCACAATATCCTTGATGGAGAACTTATCCATGTTGGGCTGGAGAACCAGGGGCAACAGGTCCTTGGCCAGCAGGATACCCAGTATATTGTCGATGGCATCGCCGACTACCGGGTAACGGGAGTGGGATTCCTTGGCAACCTGCTCGATGATTTCCTGGGGCGACAGGTTGGCGGAAACGGTCACCAGCTGGGAACGGGGGATCATGATTTCCCGCACCTGCATGTTGGACACCTGCAAGGCGCCCTCGATGATGCTCAAGGCATCCGAGTCCAGTACCTTGTCCTGTTCGGCATTGCGGAGAACTTCCAGCAGGCTTCGCTGATCGGTGGGTTCGTCGGAAAATATCTGGGTGATTTTTTCCAGCCAGGAACGTTGTTTCTGATCGGTATCTAGTTGGTCGTCTGTCATGCCTGAAAAACTCTCGGGTAGCAGTGACGGTCAGTAAACCAGGTAAGGATTGGTATAACCCAATGCCTCGAGGACCGTGATTTCCAGGGTTTCCATTATTTTCGCATCCGCTTCGGTATCGTGTCGAAATCCGTTCAGGTGCAGAAAACCATGGGTCAGCAGGTGTGCCCAGTGTGCTTCGGGAGATTTTCCCTGTGCAGCGGCCTCGGCTTCGACCAGCGGTGCGCAGACCGCCAGGTCTCCCAGTGGCACCGGGTTCAGGACATTGCGTACCGATTCCGGAAGTTGTGCGGAGAAAGACAGCACATTGGTAGGTGTGTCCTTGCCCCGGTATTGCCGGTTCAATGCCGCAGAATCCTGGTGATCAACAATACGCACACCCACGGTGGCCGGGCCACCGGTCCACGGCAGTTTCGTGGCGGCGCTGTTCAGCCAGGCTTCCATGTCACTCAATTGCGGGACCCAGTATGCCGGACAGGTATTGTCCAGTTCAATTTTCACGTGTTTCACGTTCACTGCCTGAGCCGCCTTCCTGCTTCAGATTGGCAATTGCCTGGCGATCGTGAGCGTCGTAGGCTTCGACGATGCGTTGTACCAGTCGGTGGCGAACCACGTCGCGGGCATCGGAGTAGGTAAAGGTGATATCGTCGATACCCTGCAACACTTTGGTCACGTGGACCAGCCCGGAACGCGTCCCCTTGGGCAGATCAATCTGAGTGATATCGCCGGTTATGACCGCGGTGGAACCAAAGCCGATGCGGGTGAGAAACATTTTCATCTGCGCGGCAGTGGTATTCTGGCTTTCATCCAGGATGATAAACGAGTTGTTCAGCGTACGGCCGCGCATGTAGGCAAGGGGTGCCACTTCGATAACGTTTTTCTCGATCAGCCTGCCAACCCGTTCAAAACCCAGCATTTCGTACAGCGCATCGTACAGTGGCCGCAGGTACGGGTCGATCTTCTGGCTGAGGTCGCCGGGCAGGAAGCCCAGTTTCTCGCCGGCTTCCACGGCCGGACGAACCAGCAACAGTCGACTGACGCGCTCCTGCACCAGTGCCTCCACGGCGCAAGCCACCGCCAGGTAGGTTTTACCCGTGCCCGCCGGGCCGATGCCGAAATTAATATCGTGGCGCTGAATGGCCCTGACGTAATCCCGCTGGTGCCGGGTGCGCGGTTTGATCGAGGCTTTGGGCGTGCGGATAACGCCTATATCGCCGTGTCCGGGCTCGGGACTTTCCTCGCTGTCATGCTGACTCTCACGCAATGCCAGGTGAACCTGGTCGGGACTCAGTTGCTTGCCGTCCACCGTATCGAGATACAGCGATTCCAGCACCTTGCCGCCGCCGGTAATAGCTTCCTCGGTCCCCGACAGGCGAAAAAGGTTGCCCCGCTGCTGTATTTTGACGGCGAGGGAATGCTCAATCTGGTGGATATGTTCATTGAGGCGCCCGCAGAGACTGGCCAGCCGCTGGGCGTTGTCAGGGAGCAGGGTAATGCTCCGGGAGTGGGTTTCTTCGGTCATGAAACGGGAAACTGGACCTCGTGAGATGTCATCGTTCCTAGTATACCAAGCTGAAATGAATTGTAAGCAATTTATATCAAGGTCGGGACAAATTGCCGGTTGGAACGGGTCAGCGAGCTACGCCCTGCCGGCTACTGTCAAAGCTGTCCGCGCAGGGAATTACTGTAGGCATCCAGAATTTTCACCTCGACAAAGCTGCCTATCAGGGTGTAGTCGTCGCAGCGGAAGTTCACCACCCGGTTGTTTTCCGTTCGTCCCTGCAGTTCACCGGGATCCTTGACGGAGGGTCCGGTGACCAAGATACGCTCCGTGCTACCCACCATTTTCTCGCTGATTGCGCGGGACTGGGCGCCAAGCTGGGATTGCAGGGTGGCCAGGCGATGTTTTTTCTCCTGCTCCGGCGTTTCGTCTTTCAGGTCCGCCGCCGGAGTTCCTGGGCGGGCACTGTAGATGAAGCTGAAAGAAGTGTCGAAACCTATTTCCATGACCAGATTCATGGTGTCTTCGAAGTCCCGGTTGGTTTCCCCTGGGAAACCGATTATGAAGTCCGATGAAAGGCTGATGGCAGGTCTTATCGCCTTGATTCTGCGGATGATGGACTTGTACTCCAGGGCCGTGTGTCCGCGTTTCATCGCCGCCAGAATCCGGTCAGAACCGCTTTGTACCGGCAGGTGGAGGTGATCCACCAGTTCCGGAACCTGGGCATAGACATTGATCAGGTTGCTGGTGAATTCCACCGGGTGTGACGTGGTAAAGCGGACCCGGTCGATGCCGTCTATACTGGCGATGTAATTGATCAGCGTGGCCAGGTCGATTACCTCACCCTGGTGACTGAGGCCTCGATAGGCATTGACATTCTGCCCGAGGAGGTTGATTTCGCGAACACCCTGTTCGGCGAGGTGGACCGCTTCGGCCAGGATGTCGTCCAGTGGCCGGCTGACTTCCTCGCCCCGGGTATAGGGAACCACGCAGAAACTGCAATATTTACTGCAGCCCTCCATGACGGTGAGAAATGCCTGGCAGCCGCTCGCCTCGGGTTCCGGCAGGCGATCGAATTTTTCGATTTCGGGGAAGCTGATATCCACCACCGGGGACTTGCCGACAGCTGAAGCCAGCATTTCCGGTAACTTGTGCAGGGTCTGGGGACCAAATACAACGTCGACGTAAGGCGCCCGGCGGCTGATTGCTTCACCTTCCTGGCTGGCTACACAACCGCCGACGGCGATTTTCAGGTCGGGATTGCGATCCTTCAGGGCACGCCAGCGCCCCAACTGGTGGAACACTTTCTCCTGGGCTTTTTCCCTTATGGAACAGGTATTAAGCAGTAAAAGGTCAGCCTCGGCCGGGTCATTCACCAATTCCGCTCCCCGGGATTCTTTCAGCAGGTCCAGTATGCGCGCAGAATCGTATTCGTTCATCTGGCAGCCGTGGGTCTTGATGTATACCTTGTGCCGGCCCGGTGCCTTCTCAGGCAGGACTTCGGGGGAGACAGTCGGTGTTTCGGTCAGTGACATGTTGGTGGATATTCCGGTCAGCTATCCCAGGGAGGCGCAAGTATATAGCAGCGATTCGGGCTTTTTAAGTGCGGGTGACAAATTCTGCCTTGAAAATCATCGCAATAGCCTGATATTACAGGTAGGCTAGACTGGTGGGTAGCGGCTGTATTCGCCGGACTCGAATTAGACTCGAATTAGACTCGGAATAACAGTACCCTGGCGGAACCGGCCACTTTCCAATGCCATTGTTCTGCATGCAAACGTAAGAGTGGGTTAAATGGGCAAACCAGCTGAAATATTTAAAATCACGTTTCTGAACAAAGGCAAAGTCTACGAGATTTTCGTACGCCAGGTGTATCAGAGCGAGCTGTACGGATTTATCGAAGTTGAGGAATTTGTTTTCGATGAGCGATCCCAGGTCGTTGTGGACCCCAGTGAAGAGAAGCTGAAGGCAGAGTTCAGTGGCGTGAAGCGCAGCTTCATTCCGATGCAGGCCATCATCCGGATCGATGAAGTGGAACAGAGCGGGGCCGGCAAGATTTCCAGCGGCGACAACATCACGCCCTTTCCGCTTCAGTTAATGGGTACTCGAACCGATCGTAGCGATCCGGTCTGAGCCGGCTGGTTCACGCCTTGCCCGGCTGCTTCGGTCAGGCTCCTTTTTGCTGTAACGCCCGCTTCACCGTTGCCAACTCTACGCACAGGGTGAAGATCTTCATCGCCGCGTCGATTTCGTCTAACTCCGGGAACGAAGGGGCCAGCCTGATGTTGCTGTCGTTCGGGTCTTCGCCATAGGGCCACGTTGCTCCGGCCGGAGTCAACTTCACCCCCGCCGAGCCGGTCAACTCCACCACTTCCCTGGCAAGTCCAGGCTGAGTATCGAACAGCACGAAATAACCCCCGCGGGGACGGGTCCAGGTTCCCAGGGGCTTGCCATTGACCTTTTTCCCGCTAAACGCCTCCTCCAGGTGAGTCTGGACCAGGTCAAACTTGGGCTTGAGTATGTCCCGCTGCCTGGCCATGTGTTGGCGAATGTTTTCCGTGTTTTTTAACAACTTTACATGGCGCAACTGGTTGACCTTGTCCGGGCCGATGGTGACGAAGGACAGATGCCTGGCCAGGTGACGGATATTCGCTTCGGAACTTGCCAGAAAAGCGATGCCCGCGCCGGCGAAGGTGATTTTGGACGTGGAGCCAACGGCAAAGACATTGTCCAGCGTACCTTCCCGCCGGCTCAATTCGAGAATGTTGGCCAGTTCCGGAGGGCTGCCCACCAGATCGTGAACCGCGTAGGCGTTGTCCCAGATAACGCGGAAATTCCTGCCGGCCAGATTGCCCAGGCCGGCCAGCCGTGCAACGGTGTCATCGCCATAAACGATACCACTGGGGTTGGAGTACTTGGGCACACACCAGATTCCCTTGATAAGCGGATCAGCCTTGACCAGGCTTTCCACCCTGTCCATTATCGGACCCTGCTCGTCCATTTCCACGGCAATCATGTCGATGCCGAGGGCCTCGCACACAGAGAAGTGACGATCGTATCCCGGGGAAGGGCACAGGAACCTGACCTTCTCGTTGCCTGCTTCCTGGCTCCAGGATTCGCCATCCTCCTGGCCGAACAGGTGATCATAAAGCAAACACTGATACATCAGCTGCAGGCTGCTGTTGCCTCCTACCAGGGTCTGTTCCGGGTTGCATCCCAGGTACTCCGCCGCCAGCTCCCGTGCTTCCGGGATGCCCAGGCCGCCACCATAATTTCTGCAGTCAGTGCCGTCGGCAGCGCGGTAGTTGCCGGCCAGAATGCCGTCCAGCTCGTCGCTGAGGGCAAGTTGAGCCGTTGACGGCTTGCCCCTTGTCAGGTCAAGGCTGAGACTCTGTGATAGTATCTGCTCGTAGTTGGACTGCAGGGTCTGCAGTCGCTCCGCTAGTTGTTCCGGCGTGTCACGGCTGGCGGGGGAATCTGAGTTCAAGACAGGCTCCTGGATTATCTGGATTTATGGCAATCAGGCACGGGGTATACGCAAAGGCAGTAAGTGTACCCAGTCCTTTGACCGGGGGCCAGCGTGCCGATGATCGGATTCTACGTAACTGCTGCCTTGACCCGGGTGCTGGACCCGGTTGCTGATGTTATCGCAAGTCTCAAGCCACCCCTACGATGATCTGACACCCGACCGGGTATTGACCGCCCTGGAAAATCTGGGATTTACCTGTGACGCCCGTATTTATCCCCTCAACAGCTACGAAAACAGGGTGTACCAGGTAGGAATCGAAGGCGCAGCTCCCGTGGTAGTTAAATTTTATCGCCCGGGTCGCTGGAGCGATGCCCAGATCCTGGAGGAGCACCAGTTTGCCCAGGAATTGCAGGAGCTTGAAATACCGGTTGCGGCAGCCATGCAGTTTGCTGACCAGGGCACCTTGCAGCAGGACGGTATTTTTCGTTTTGCCGTCTTTCCCCACCTGGCAGGTCGAGCCCCTGAGCTTGAGGATATGGACAACCTGCTGACAATTGGTCGCTACCTGGGGCGTGTGCACCTGGCTGGTGCCAGGACGCCTTTTTTACACAGGGACAAGCTCAGCGTTGACGGGATGGCGGAACAGGCCCGGGAATACCTGCTTGTCGAGGGTTTTATCCCCGAAGAGCTGTTACCGGCATACGAGTCCCTGTCCAGGAACCTGATCGATCGGGTCAACAGGGAAATGGATGCTGCAGATCAGGTATCGTTCCTGCGGATTCATGGTGACTGCCACCTGGGCAACGTGTTGTGGCACGGCGGCACGCCATTCTTCGTGGATTTTGACGATGCGGTCATGGGGCCGGCTGTTCAGGATTTGTGGATGATGCTGTCGGGAGATCGGGATCGACGACAGGGGCAATTGCTGGAACTGATTGAAGGGTACTCGGATTTTTTCGATTTCGCGCCGCAGGAACTTCGCCTGATCGAGTCATTGCGGGCCCTGCGCATCATTCGCTACAGTGGCTGGCTGGCCAGGCGCTGGCAGGACCCGGCCTTCCCGCGTAACTTTCCCTGGTTCAATTCTGTTCGCTACTGGTCAGACCACATTCTCGAACTGCGCGAACAGCTGGCTGCCCTGGACGAGGAACCGCTGCGCCTGATGGCGTGACAGGGAGACGCTGATTGCCCGGTTTCCCCGAAACCGGCCTGCCGGCAGCCGGCTCGGTCGTGCGGATTCCGGGCAACAGGGAGGTTTTACTCGGCCAGTAGCGACCTGATTTCCTCGTCGATCAATTCGATGTCACCGTTGCGGAAGCCTTCGTGAACCATCCGCACGACACCGTCGCGATCGATCAGGAATGAAGTGGGCATGCCGTAGACATCATACAAGGTAGACGTCTCGCCATCGGGGTCCGCGGGTATTTTGAAGTCCAGCGGCGTATCCAGGAGAAAATCCAGGCCATCCTCGATGGGATTGTCGATATTGATACCCACTACTTCCAGCCCCTGGTCACTGTACTTGTTGTAAATATCGTTGTAGAGGGGCAGGGACAGCAGGCAGGGCGCACACCAGGACGCCCAGAAGTCGACGTAGACCACTTTGCCGCGCAGTTCGCTGAGGGTTATCTCGGTGTCACTGTCCTCGATGGCAGGGAGGGTGAAATCAGGTGCAGGTTCACCGACCTCCACGGCCTGGGTCATGGAGGCGAGGCTGAATCCCAGGAGAATTGCCGCGGTTTTGCCCGGTATGGTTCTGAACATAGTGGTTTTCCTGGTGAATTTGTGTGTAGCCAAGGGTAAACCCGGAGCAGGTGCCTGTGCAAGTCTACAAGGGTTCTCTGCCAGGGCGGCCACACGGACCGCAGCCCGAATAGCCATGCAGCAGGAGCCCGATCGACACTAGGCCAGGGTAGCGGCCGCTCCCGGATGGGTAAGCTGTTGCAGCAGGAATTGCCAGCGCCGCCGCTGTACCTTGAGGCGGTAATGCATTTCGCGATACGCGTCCCTGATTCGCCGTAGATCGATCTGGTTCAGAGATTGCTGCAGGTTTCGGCTTTTTGCCCTGTACCAGGACTGGCGATGACGGTTCCAGAGTTGCAGGGTATCCCTGAACTCCTGGTACTCCTGTTCCAGGCGGGAACGCCATTTCTCCGGCAGTTCAAGCAGATCGCATTTTTCATGGGCTTTCCTGAACTGCAGTTCCAGCCGTGCGGTTTCGATGCTGGCCGGGTTGCAGCGCCGCAGGTCCCGGGCCAGTCCCATCAGCGACAGCATGCGGATCAGCCACTTGGTGGGATCCCATTGCCACCAACGGATGCCGTTGCGGTAATCCCACTGGAAGGAGTGATGGTAGTTGTGATAGCCCTCGCCGTAGGTCAGGAACGCCAGCAGCCCGTTGTCCCGTGCCGAATTCTCAAGGCTGTAGGGTTGTCGTCCCCACATGTGCGCCAGGGAATTGATCAGGTAGGTAACATGTTGACTGAGTACCAGCCGCAGCAGTCCCGCCAGCAGCAGGGAGGCGAGAATATCGCCATGCAGCCAGCCTATCAGTGCCGGTAAACCGATATTCATGATCAACACCAGCGCCAGGTAGTGCCGGTGTTGCCACTGCAATACGGGGTCTTTCATCAGATCCTTGATATTGCTGAAATCCTCTTTACCGCTCTCGTAATTTCGCAATATCCAGCCAATGTGGGAAAACCAGAAGCCGCGGCCGGCAGAATAGGGATCCCGATCATTGTCATCCACGTGCAGATGGTGACGGCGGTGATCCGAAGCCCAGGCAAAGACGTCGTTCTGCAGCGCGAGGGCACCGCCCAGGGCAAATACCACGCGTACCACCGGACTGGCCTTGTAGGCTTTGTGAGACCACAGGCGATGGTAGCCGGCGGTAATGGAAAGGCCGCAGAAGGCCATGAAAAGGCCGAATACCATCCATTCAAACAGGTCGTAACCGAAAAAGTAGCCGTACAGTGGTACCAGCGTCACGGCAAACAGTGGCGTCAGGCTGAACAGCAGCATGTTAGTCCAGTTGATAGGCGCTTTTTCCATTAAGTCTCTTCCTCCACTGCGTACTTCAGGTCGGCACTCGCGCTGGCCGGACTGCAGTCTACCCTGAATCTCTCAAGGTAGCGATGGCCTGGCAGGCTGTTGATAAACTGATGCGCTTGCCAATACTTCGTTGAAAACTCTCTCAAAATGCTCATTTACACTGGGTAAACTGCGCTTTTTCGACAGTTATCGCCTCGTCCTGGCTGCACTCATGACGTTTTTCAACAGCCGGTCAGCCGGCGACGGCAACGTCTTCTGCCTGAAGCCCCTTGCTGCTTTCACTGATAAGAAACTCGACGCGCTGGCCGTCACGCAGGACCCGGTGTCCTTTGCCGCGGATCGAGCGAAAGTGGACGAACACGTCGTCGCCGCTGTCGCGGGTGATGAAACCAAAGCCTTTGTTGGCATTGAACCATTTTACGGTTCCCAGTTCCCGGATTTCTTCAGTGGAGTTCACAGTTGTCGCATCTGATCCGCCGACCAGTCGCCAGCCCAGCCAGGCGGACACAACGGAAGTACAGAACACGGTAACGGCAAGCGTTCTCAGGGCGACGGTGCCTGCCACCTCGGCGGGATAGGCAAGCAGGAAGTAGGCGGGTATCAGGGCTGACAAGGTAATGATCAGCCCAATTGCAAACAGGCGAATAAACATGTTGATTCTCTTGGTTTCTGCAGATTTCTTTTGATTTTATTCAGGTGATCGACTGCTTCCGTGAAGTATCTTTTTATCGATACGCGAGATGATTCCGCGTTGATTCAAACAGTCGGACCCGGGCAATTCTAAACCAGGCCTTTTAAGAAATAAAACCGCGCCGCCCCCGGGACGCGATCCGGCCTGGAGGTTCGTGGGGCGTCGGGGAGGGGCCGGATTGCGGGGTGAGGACCGCCGACGCGAACCTGTCCCTTCGGGACTGGCTGCCTGTCTGCGGAATGTCGTCAACAGCCAATTCCGGCGGCAATATCGGGCAAGAATCCGGTTTTCCGTTACGCCAGGGCCCGCCAGCAGTGAAAAGGAACTGATTACGCTTAAGCCTGGATTCAGCTTGACCGCATTACTCTGTTCACTGTGAACTTGAAAATCCCGTTTTCGCGGGACTGGAAATTATCTGATTACCGTTTAAAGGACAGCGACATGGCTATGAAGAATGTGGCAGGAGCAGCGTTGGGATTGACCGGTATCCTCGCTGCTAACATGGGTCTGGCGCAGACGGACTATGACTACGCGCCGGTGGTGGATGTCAGGCCGATTGTCAGGATTGTGGAAATATCCACTCCCAGCGAACAGTGCTGGGAGGAGGAATACCTGGTTGACCGGGGTCCCCGGCGAAACCAGTCAAATACACCGGCAATCCTTGGCACAATCATCGGTGGTGCCATTGGCAATGCCGTCGGCCACAATAAGTCGAACCAGCGTGTGGGCGCCGTAGTTGGCGCAGTATTGGGGCACTCCGTGGCCCGTGATATCATGCGCAACAATTCCGGGCCTGCAGTACGCCGGGTAGAGACCGTTGAGCGCTGTGAAACTGTTTACCGGGTACAGGAGGAAGAGCGCATCGTGGGCTACAATGTGACCTACAATTATAACGGTCAGGATTATACCGTTCGCACGGACAGGGATCCCGGATCCCGGATTCGATTGCGGGTATCGGTGGAACCCGTCCTTTAGTGGCTTGCAGGTGAATTGTGGCTGGCAGGTGAATTTTCACTGACCGGTGTTTATCGAGGGTAATTCGGTTGGCTAATTTTTCTCAGCTTATATCGATTTCCAGGCGGGCCGTCACTGGCGGCCTGTTCCTGGTTATGTTGGCGCAACCGGTAATCGCCCAGATCGTTCCTTCCGTTCAACCGGGTCAACTCGATATCAACAACAACAATGCGTCTCCACGCGATGACCGTCAGGCAGCGGCCCCCAGAATCTCCCAACGTCAGGCTGTCAACCTGGCGCGGGAAAGATTCGCCGGAAACGTTCTGCGCATTTCGCTGGTAGGTCGTGGCAACAACCTGCGGTACCAGATTCGCATGGAAAACGAAGGCAAGATTTTCACGGTCTTCGTCAATGCCAATACCGGCGCTGTCAGCGGCGGTTGATCTGCCCGGTGGCCGGGTACGTCTTGGCAATCCCTGATTTCATCGAGGAGGCTGTCCTGCAATGAAGCTGCTGGTAGTAGAAGACGAGAATCTCCTGCGCCAACAACTGGTGCAGTCGTTATCGGAAAACGGTTACGTTGTTGATGCCGCCGGTGACGGCCGTACCGGCCTGTATCACGCGGAAGAATATGACTACGACGCTGCCATTATCGACCTGGGCCTGCCGGAAATCGATGGCATCGAGCTGATCGAAACCATTCGTGGACAGGGTAAACAGTTTCCTATTCTTATTCTGACAGCCAGGGGCGACTGGCAGGACAAGGTAGCCGGCCTGGACGCCGGGGCCGATGACTATGTGGTCAAACCGTTCCAGTTCGAGGAAATACTCGCCAGGTTGAATGCCCTGTTACGGCGAGCGGCAGGCTTTTCCAGCCCGGTGCTGGAATTCGGACCGGTAAGTCTCGATTTAACGGCAAAATTGCTCACGGTATCGGGTGAGAAAGTTGACCTGACGGCATATGAATACAAGATGCTGGAGTACCTGATGCTGCATCCCGGCCAGGTAATCTCGAAAGCAGAACTCACTGAACACCTTTACGCCCAGGACTACGACCGGGACAGCAACGTCCTGGAAGTATTTATCCGTCGCCTGCGTCAGAAACTGGATCCGGATCAGACCCTCAATCCCATTGAAACTGTCCGGGGTCAGGGTTACCGGTTCAGCCTGTCCTGACTGTTCCGGAACAATCCTCCGACGCATGACAACTCAGAAGCGGGCAAAAACCTATTCTATTCAGAACCGCCTGTTGAGTGGTTTCAGTTTGCTGCTGGCACTGTTTCTGGGCCTTACCGGTATTGTCCTCGATCGCGCTTTTCGGGACAGTATCGAGGCGGGTGCCGCGGAACAGTTGCAATTGCAGATCTATGTCCTGCTGTCGGCCATCGACGAGGAAAATGGTGAGTTTTTCCTGTTGGAGGATCTTCGCGAAGCGCGGTTCGGTCAGTTGAGTTCAGGGCTGTACGGTTTTGTCAGCAACCGGGAGCAGGGGGAATTGTGGCGCAGCAGTTCCGCGCTGGACCTGCGCCTGGAGGACCCGGGAATTCTCAGTATGAATGTGCCGGTTGGCGAGAATGTCTTCACCCGCACGCGCAGTGAGGACGGAGACGAGCTGTTTCTCGTCAGCTACGGCATTCTCTGGGAAGACGGCATCAGTGAATACAATTTTTCGGTCCTGGAAACGGCAGTTCCCTATTACTCGGAAATTGCCGAATTTCGCACCAGTCTCTGGTCCTGGCTAGGCGGTGTCGCCATTCTTCTGCTGGTGCTGCAGGTGGTGTTTCTGCGCTGGGGACTGTCACCACTGCACCGCATGGCCCGGGATCTCAAGGCTATCGAATCCGGGGCAAGAGAGGAATTGCGAGGCGATTATCCGCGAGAGTTACGCGGGGTTACCGACAATTTCAACCTGCTGATCAAGACCGAGCGAAAACAGCAGGCCCGTTACCGGACCACCCTGGGTGACCTGGCCCACAGCCTGAAAACGCCATTGGCGGTGATAACCGGTGTAACAGGAAAATTATCCGGGGAAAAGTCCAATGGCCTGTCCCCGGACACTGTTACCCAGATAGAAACAGTTGAAGAGCAACTGGAGCGCATGAACCAGATTATCTCCTATCAGCTGCAGCGTGCGGTGCAGACCAACGGTGCCAACGCACTGTCACGGCAGGTTCGGGTGCAGCCGATAATCGACAAAATCGTCAAGGCACTGGACAAGGTTTACGCCGAAAAATCCATGCATTGTGAAAAATCTGTCGATCCCGACGCGATATTTTTCGGGGATGAGCGGGACCTGATGGAAGTCACCGGGAACGTTCTGGACAATGCATTCAAATACGGTCACCGCCGGATTCGTGTCGGTGTGACCGTAGTCACCGTCCGGCGCCAGCAGCTGAGCATAGTGATCGAGGATGACGGTCCGGGAATCGACGAACAGAAGCGGCAGTTCGTTTTGCAGCGGGGCGCCAGGGCCGACACCCTGGTGCAGGGGCAGGGCATAGGCCTGGCCGTGGTGACCGACATCGTCGCCAGCTACGGCGGTCTCATCGATGTTGACCGGTCAGATCTTGGCGGGGCACGCATTCAGATAGTATTTGAAAACCCCACGATATCCTGATCAGGTTTCTCGCATTGCAGACCCGACTCTGACAATGCCTTGTAATCTGATCAGGAAAAAAAGGCAGCCAGGCACGCCACCAGGGTCATGGCAAAGAGAAACCACTTCAGAGTGGACTGGGCAACACCTATGGCGATTTTAACGGTAAAGTGGGCGCCAAGCATGGTGCCTGCTGCCAGGATCAGTCCAGGTACCCACCACACCTGGTCGAAAATAATAAAAACCACCATGGCTATTGCGGTAAAGGCCAGCACGCAGACGGTTTTCAGCGCATTGGCCCTGAGCAGGTCATAGCGCAGGCCGCCAGCCAGGGCGGCAAGCAGAATAAAGCCTACTCCTGCCTGAACAAAGCCCCCATACACTCCCGCGCCAAACAGGCCCAGCCAGGCGCCCGGATTTTCCCCGGGGGATCGCACCGGGGCGCCCGGCGGTGGCGCAATCGTGCCAGGTTTCACCAGTATGATCACCGACATGATCAATATAGTGCCCAGCAACAGGGGCTTGAGATAAAGCCCCGGCAGCATGGCGGCCAGCAGGGCACCACACAGGCCGCCAAGTAGTGTGGGGACCAGTATGGGCCTGATAGCAGGTCGGTCCAGTGTCCTGTATTTGTCAAAGCCTGCTGTACTGACCACGCATTGCAGCAGCACACCCACGCGGTTGGTGCCATTGGCGATATCGGCCGGAAGGCCCAGCACTATCAGCATCGGCAAGGTCAGGTTTGAGCCGCCACCGGCAATCGTGTTGATGCCGCCAGCGACGAAACCTGTAAGGCACAACAGCGCCAGCATCCCGGCGTCGTAGGTGTCGAATATAGCCACAGTTGAATCCGTGTCCTTTGCGTTGTTGTGATAACAGGTGCAGGAGTCTGTTATTGAGCGATTCAGTACAGTTAAAGCCAGGGCAGCTCAGACTAATCCTCGTCGTGAGCAATAATACATAATAGCCCATACCTGTTGGCACTGATATTTCCAGCCTTGGTTGGTAAGAAGCAATAATTCCTGAATTGCTGGTTTTACAAATATCACAAGAAAACCGCAAAGGAGCAATTTTTTTAAGGTGGGAAACTATTCACCTCAGGCAGTCTCTGGTCCGCGTCATGGTGCCGAATAACCCAGACCCTGACAGTAAGCCAGGGGAGTTTCATAATATATCAGCGGTTCCTTGGCGCCAGAGCGGTTGGCTCGTCAAAACCTACCTGGCAATCAGAGTAGCGCTTCGACATGTTCATACCCACAGGTCAGAATAGGCAGGGAATTACTCCGGTCCCTTAAACAATTAGGGAAAGTTTTACTGGAGTGCTACGATATAGACTAAGTGTGGGTTTCAGGTTTACACGCTCAACCGGCCATTATCAAACTGCTGATTAAGTGGTTCTGCAAGTGCCTTTAGTTTTCACCTAAACATGAGGCAGTTAATGAAGAGTGGCAGAATGTGCTTTAGGCACGGATGTCAGCTTTAAGTAGGACTAAACTTAAGGAACCTCAGATCAATTATGGAAGAGTTCTACGGGAGTCTGTCAGGCGCCTTTGCTAGGCGCCTCGTATGTGACTTGCTTGAAGGCCAGAGTATTTCCATAATTGGTCAGAGGTTTCTTAAGCGTTGACTGAAGGGTTTACCAAAATCGTAAGCTGGAATGTGTAGTGAAGTATTGGGTGTGGTACTGGACTGGGAATTCGTTGTATGAGAACTGCCGGCAATAAAATGAAACGAATGGTCGGAGCGGCCATCGTTGAGTTCGTCCTCATTGCTGTTTTGTTTTTTGGCCTGCTTTTTGCTGTAATTGATTGGGGAGTTCTATGGTGGGTGAATGGAACCATGCAGCATGCTGTGCGAGAGGGAGCACGCTACGCCGTAACCGGACAGGTAGAAGCGGACCCCGACGAAGATGAGCAAGCGCGCTTTCGAGCGATAATCGAGGTCATCAGGCAACAGTCAATGGGATTGTACGATGACGTGGTTGGTTCAATCTCGGTTGGCTTGTACGACCCGGCGTCAGGGATCGTAAACTACACCGAATACGACTCGGAAGAATTTACTAGCGGTATGTTTGGCGAGCCCGGCGAGACAATTGTCATTGTGCTCAATTGTTCATGGCGACCAATAACGTTTCTGGTTCAGCCGGTTTTTCCTAACGGGGAATACAATTTCAGTGTGAATGCTACCATGAGAAACGAGTTATTCCCGCAATGAAACGCATTGAATCTCGCAATTGTAAATATTCGAATAAGGGTGTGGCTACAGTTGAATTTGCAATAATCCTTCCCTTATTGCTGTTGATGTTATTTGGTGTAATCGAAGTTGGTCGATTGCTTCAGGCCAATTTAATCGTAAGTAATTTAAGTAGAGAAGGTGCGAACCTGGCCGCAAGGAGCCAACAACCCAGACAGACGATCATGCAGTTGCTTGCAGAAACAGCAAGCCCACTTAATATGGCAACCTACGGGATGATTTACATTACGATCGCTGATGGGACTGAAGACAGTTCCCGTGTATCCAATCAGTTTAAATGGACATCAGGAGGTTATACTGGTGCCAGTAGAGTGTGGGACGATTGCGGTAGCTGGAGTTCTGGAACGTGTACTTCTATTGGCGACGATGCTCCCTTATTGCCGGCGCCAATGGTGCTGGAAGACGGAGAGCGTGTGTACGTTGTTGAAGTGTTTTACGATTTTCGCCCTATTATTGACTATGCAATCGGAAATGAACCCGTCATCTATTCTTTGACGGTTTTTTAGAGAACGATGTCGCGGAGAAGCGAGATGCACCGAACTACCTTGAAGCGTCACTCGGGCCAAGTATTGATCATTGTCGCTTTTGCTTTGCCCCTCCTGATAGCAGTCCTCGGCCTGGTTGTAGACAGCATGAGAGGCTACAGCGTGAGGCTGAAACTGAATGCGTCAGCTGATGCCGGTGCGCTGGCTGCGGCAAGAGCTATTGCCTTAAGTGATGATGCCGCCGAGTCTGCAGCGCAGGAGTTTTTCTACGCAAATTACCCGGGTAATTACCTGGGGAGTACACCCGAATTCCTGGGTGCGTCGGTTATATATGATGAAGCTGGTGATGCCACAATTGAAGTGACCGCCCGGGCCCGCATGTCGCCCTGGTTTCTAGGTGTATTCAATAACCGGCAGATGACAGTGTCGTCCTTGTCATCGGCGACTAGACGAGCGGTTGATATCGCTGTTGTGGTAGACAATACAACTTCACTGAGACTTGGTGTACTAGGCGATGTGACCGACGACGTCGTGTCTCGCTCCAAGGAGTTTGTCAGCAAGTTTCAGGAGAATTTCGACCGACTGGCGCTGATCAAGTTTGCCTTTGGTGCCGAAGTCTCGGTGCCCTTTTCAGCTGACCGGGGCTTTAACCTGGCGACTGTCCAGTCCGAAATCGATAATTTCGATTTCGGGTCGATATCCAATCCCTACTATACAAATTCGGCCGAGGGCTTCTGGAATGCATTGAACGCCTTGAAAAATGTGCCAAACCCGTCCAGTCTTCAGGTTATTGTATTCTTTACAGACGGGGCACCAAACAGTGTGTCGTCTTCCTGGGACATTGTATCAGAGCCTACCGACTTTTCAGGTACGATTCGAACAGGCCCGGGCGCTGACGGAACGCCTTTAGGGTTATTTAAGCACACGGTCATACCTCCCGAAAACGTCGCAGGCGCACCTTCTGGAAGTCAAATCTCCGGTTCGCTTGAGGCGCTGCCGAGTTTCTACAATCCCTGTGACAATACTGCCGTCGACAGTGGTGGATTTTGCCGCGATCCCCATACGACATTGTTCGGTTTGGCTCCGGTCGGGGGAGATTGCGGCTGTCCGGTGCAGGATGATTTTCATGTGCTTAATCCATTTCCACCCGCCGCTCCAGCTTTACCCAGGCGCATCGTAGAGCAGTACGACTATGCGATTGACGGAAGCGAGGGGCTGTGGGACAGGATCGCCCGTGTGTCGAGAAACGTATTGGAGGAAATGGCCTATGCCGCCCGGGAAGATGGGATCTATGTCTACACCCTGGGGCTCGGGTCCAGCCTCACTGCGGGGGAGGGGCCGGATTATGAGCAGGGTGAAGACATGCTTAAGTTAATGGCGAACGACAGCGATATCCTTAACGACAGCATACTCGACGACTATTTTGTCAGCGACCAACCCCAGGGTGTGTATTGCTATGCAGTTGACGAGCAGGCGCTAGGTCCTTGCTTCAACGAAATTGTTGAAGAAATTATCAGGCTAACACGCTAACGCAATTTTCGCCCCGCCTGAACTCGGCATTTACGCGAAACTTTTGATTTACTTTGTATTGCTGCTAATTTCCTGTACGGTTAATTCACATCAATTCAGCTCGCGAGACAAGGTTTCTGGCAAGGCGCGACCCGCCAGAAATCTAGGGAACCTCTGATCAATCATGGGTGTGCCCGTCAGGTACCACCCGATGTGACTTCCAGGCGAGCCCACTGCCTTCGTTGCCTTACCTTGACAGGCCGACGGGTGCCAGTAGCATGCACCTTGCCAATGAACCCGCCTGAACTTCAGAAAAATTACATTGTTAATCAGTGGTCTCCCAAGTGGAATAAGCTACTGTGCGCCAGTTTGTAATTAACCTGGTCGCTACTTGCCCCCGAAAGCCCCTACTGCCACTCACTATGGTCTACACTTTATTTTACCCGTTCACACGCGGAGCTTGATTCCAATGTCGGTACGCAAGGGACCAATCGAGAATGCATCACCATTTCACCTGGTCGGTATCGGAATGATCGAGGTGCTGGTGACGCTGGCTATCGTCAGTGTCGGGTTCCTCAATATGGCGGCGCTGCAGACCACGGCCAAGCGGTCCAATTTTGATGCGGTACAACGCACTACTGCGGTGATGTTGGCCCATGACATCATTGAGCGCATGCGCGCAAATCCCGTTGCGCTTGCCAGCTACCTGACTGCCGGAGTGGGCGGCGGCACGTTGAGTGCCCCGGCAAGCGACTGCGGCGCAGGCGTTTCCTGTACACCGCTGCAGCTGGCTGCTTTTGACCTGTACCAGTGGGAGCAGTCCATCGACGGTATTTCAGAATTTCGCAGCATCAGTGGCACTACAACACAGACCGGCGGACTGGCCAATCCGGCAGCCTGCGTAACAGGTCCTGCCGCAGGCGGCGCCGGGATCTACACGGTTACCATCGCCTGGCGCGGCCTCACTGAGCTGAACAACCTGGTTGCTGACAACTGCGGTGCTTTATCCGGGAATTACGGCGCTTCCCTGGAATTTCGCCGGATTCTGACCTTCAACACCTATATCTCATCCTGAGGCACGCATCGTGAACAGCCATCCTGCCAGCAGACAATCCGGTTTTACCATCAGCGAACTCATGATCTCGTTGGGACTCGGTATTGCCATTGTAACCGGTGCCGTCAATATCTTTATTCAGAACAATCGCAGTGCGCTGCAGGACGAACAGATTTCCATCATGATGGACAACGGCCGGTTCGTCATGCGCCTGATGAGCCGTGAACTGGCGATGGCGGGCTTCTGGGGCAAGTATCTCGATGTCGCTACAATCAGCGAGCATGGATCGGTAACCATTGGTACTGATTGCGGTGGCCCGCTGGAGGATTGGACTATGGACTTGCAGGGCCTGGAGCTCTTGTCCAATGCCACAGCGGTATCCACGGCACTGAATTTTGAATGCCTGCCGGCAGTGCGCATTGTTCCCGGCGCCGATATTCTGGCGGTTAAACGGGTTGCCGACAATCCCACCGACGACGGCGACATCGAGAACGGGCAGATGTACCTGCGTACCAACGGGGCCGGTGCGCAGATGTACCTGGGCGGCGCTGCCGGTACGCCGCCTTCCCTGGGGGGCACGGAAAGCAACTGGGCCTACCTGCCGACAATTTTCTATATACGCGATTACTCGATCACAGTGGGCGACGGGTTGCCAACGCTGTGTCGTGCCTATCTTGTGCCCGACAGTTCTCCCGATATGACCAATCAGTGCCTGGTCGACGGTATCGAGGATATGCAGGTCGAGCTCGGCGTCGACGACGACCGGGACTTTGTCGCCGACTACTACACCGGCGCCCCGACCGCCGCCGAACTGGCCGATGCCGTTTCCGCGCGGGTATATGTCCTGGTCCGGAGTATCGACCAGGTGCCCAACTACACCAACGACAAGACCTACCGACTGGGCGCCAAGGTGGTTGCGCCAGCCAATGATGGATTTTATCGCCGGGTATTCAGTAGCACCGTGGTGTTACGCAATCCGACAAAACTTTCCGGAGTGGGTGCCTGATGTACAGAGTCAAACAGTATGTATTTCCATCGGTCCAGCGGGGCAGCGTGCTGCTGCCGTCGCTGATATTTCTGCTGATTCTGACCCTGGCAGCAACAACCACGATGCGCACCAGTACACTGGAGTTGCGCATGGCCGGCAACGAACAACAGCGGGTGGAAACCTTTGAGCTGACTCAGTCAATTGTTGACGAAGTAGTGGGAAACCCCAACAACATCCGGGTCTCCGGAAACCTGGGCTACGTGAATTGTACCCCCGGGGTGTCAGGGTGTAATGACAACGATGTCGCCATCAACACGGATCTGTTGCCGACGTCGAAAGCCGGTAATGCCGAGGTGAAGGTCGAGCGGCTGGCACCGGCACTGTCGGCACCGCCTCGGGGAATCAACACCAGTTCGGATGCGTTTTCAGCGGCGCGTTTTGAAGTCGACACCAGCTATGACGGTACCGCTGAGAATGAAGGCAAGGTCGGCATTGTCCAGGGTGTGCTGGTGCTTGTGCCACGCGGCGCCCAATAAGCGATACAGGTCGATCGGCCAAATTTTCCAGGAGAGTGAAACAATGAAACTCAAGACGATTGCATGGGGACTGGCGGTATTTACCATCCTGCAGGTTCCAAGCGTTGCAGATGACACGGATATCTATATCAATGCGTCGCCTGCCAACGCGGCGGCGCCGATGGTGTTTCTGACCCTGGACTATCGACCCAATCTCGGCTCCACGCTGTGTACCGAGGTCAGTCCCCAGGATCCGTCCAGCGCCTGCGGAACGTTGCTTGGCGATGCCTACCCGAACCTGAACACCGGGCCGGGCACGGTGACGCTGTTCGACGGCCTGCGGGCGGTATTCAAGACGGTCTTCGACGAACTGGACGGCGTCCAGGTGGCCTTCATGATGAATCACGACAACAGTTGCAATGGCGGTAATAAAGGCGGCGGACCTGGTGCCACCGGTTGTTCCAACGGCGCTTATTTTCTCAAGGGCCTAAAGGAGTTCGATGCTTCAGATTCCAATGGCGCCAAGGCGGATATGATGGCTGCGCTGGACGCAATACCGGTCCCATCCGGCAACATGTCTCACTCCTACCAGGGCCAGGAACTGTACTTCGAACTGTTTCGCTACCTGACCGGGCAGGAATGGCACAATGCTCATACCGGCTGGACGGATTTCGGCACCAATAAGAATGCCAACCTGGACGCGGATTTTCCTGCTGCTGCCTGGGATAGCAGTATCGAAAGCGGCAGCAACTACATCACGCCATTCACCTCGACCTCGGGTTACGAGTGCACCAAGCTGTACGCCATCAATACCATGTTCCTCGTGTCAAACCAGGACAGTGACAACAAGGATGAGATCAAGGCTTCTGTGACCAATGGTGGCATGGGAATTACCATCAACAACCCCGACTTCGATGACATCATCGAATTCATGCGGGATACGGACCTGGCGCCGAACAATCCCGGCGACCTGGGTTATGGAACCTGGCCGGATGTCGATGGCAACCAGAACCTGACTTCCTATTTCGTTGCGGCCCAGGTGAACAACACCACCAATGGCTATGCCAGCGCTGGCGGTACTTTTTCCGCCATGCCACTTACCGATCCCGCGGCGTTGCTGGATGACCTGCGAAACATCTTCAAGGAAATTCTTTCTATCAGTACCACGTTCGTGGCGGCATCGGTGCCGGTCAACGTGTTCAATCGCTCCGACATCGTGGACAATGTCTTCATCGCGCAGTTCAAGGTCGATCCCGACGGCAGGGCCAACTGGAACGGCAATCTTAAAAAGCTGAAGCTGTTGGAAACTACCGACAATCTCGGCAGTTCAACGCTGACGGTGGTCGATACCTCCAATGCCGACGCCATTGCATCGGACGGTCGAATTTCCTACGACGCGCTGACTTACTGGACCGATTCTGCCTCCCTGGCGCCACCGGAAGGTGACGAGGTTGACGGCAAGGACGGCCGCTCCATCGCCCGAGGTGGTGCCGGGCAGAAGATTCCGGGATTTCTCGGTGGAACCTACAGTATCGGGGACAACAACGGGTCAAACACTCGCACGCTTTATACCGAACCGTCCTCAGGAACGACGCTGCTGGATCTTGAAGTCTCCAATGCAGCAACGTTGCAGTCAGACTTGGGCGCGTCCAATGTGGCCGATGCCGAAGAGCTGATACGCTGGGTGCGAGGCCAGGATGTCGACGACCTCGATGCCGACGGCGATGTCACCGAAGCCCGACCGTGGCTGCTGGGCGCGCCACTGCATTCCCGACCGTTGCCGCTGAACTACGGTGCCCATAGTGGCTACAGCGTCACCAACCCTGATATTCGCATTTTCATGGGTTCCGAGGACGGTATGATGCACTCCTTCCGCAATACCACCAGTGCCGGGGCAGAATCCGGCGTGGAGGAATGGGGCTTTATGCCACGGGCGGTCATGGATGAAATGGAGGTGTTGCGTACCAATGCCGTGGGCACGCATCCCTACACGGTGGACGGCGCGCCGGCAGCGTATGTCGTGGACAATAATGGCAACGGCACGATCAACGGTGGCGATACCGCCTACCTGTATTTTGGCCTGCGTCGAGGTGGCAAGGCCTACTACGCACTGGATGTCAGCGATCCGGATAATCCCAGCCTGCTGTGGACCCTGGACAAGTCCGGTGATTTCAGTGAACTGGGCATGACCTTCTCCAGCCCCCGCGTGGGCAAGGTAAAATTCGGTGCCACGGCAACGCCGGCGATCATCTTCGGTGGAGGCTATGACGAAGACAAGGACGACGACGATGACGATGACAACGAAGGCAATGCCATCTACATCGTTAATGCCCTGAACGGCAATCTCATCTGGAAGGCTACCTACGGTGCCACTACCGGGAGCCTGTCGTCAACGCATTACCGGCACAACGGCATGGTGGACAGCATTCCATCGGACCTGGCCGCCCTGGACACCAATTCCAACGGTAATATCGATCGCCTTTATGTCGGCGATACCGGCGGTACCATCTGGCGCGTGGATCTGCCCGAGGATTCGATTGACAACCGCACTTCCTGGTTCGTATCCGAATTGGCCAACCTGGGCACTGATGATTTTGATGGTGGCGATGATGAGGATGATCGTCGATTCTTTCATCGGCCTGATTTCGTGCCCAGCAGCGATGACAATGGTGCCTTCGACGGTATCCTGATTGGTACGGGTAATCGCGCAGATCCCAAGGATACTGATGCCGAGAATTACTTTTACCTGATCAAGGATCGTAATGTACTGACCGGCACAGTTACAGGTTCACCCTACAATCATGTCGACTACAATGCCTCCAGTAATACGCTGGGGCTGGGCGATATTACCAATACCTGCCTGGAAGATTCATCTTGTACAGCAGTGCTTGACAACGGCTGGAAGATGGCCCTGGAAGGGGTGGGTGAAAAAGCCCTGGCCCCGGCGGTCACGGCCTTCGGCACGGTGTATTTCACCACGTTTCTGCCCCAGGGTGGCTCGGCGGATGCGGGCACGAGTTGTGCGCCCAGCGAAGGGGGTGGCCGCCTCTACGCGGTCAACATGTTCACCGGCGCGCCGGTGAAAAACTACGATACCAGTGACGGCAGTGACGACGTCACGCTGACCAAGTCAGACCGGTTCGATCCCCTTAGCAGTGGCGGTATACCTGCAGAGGTGGTGCCCATAGGCGGCTATATTCTGCCGCCGGACCTCGAGGCCGAGCCGGTGGAAGGTCGTGAATTCTGGAAAACGTTCTGGATCGAGAAGGACGTGGACCCGGAAAGCTGAGCATTAATTTAAAGAGGGAACAGCCATGGCGGCCCAGGATCCTAACAGCAACAGGCCTGCAATCAGTCAGCAGGGTTACACGCTCATAGAAATACTCATTGTGGTGGCGATTCTCGGTATTCTTGCCGCCGTCGCCATTCCCTCTTACATGAACAGCGTGCTGGCCAGCAACCGTTCCGTTGCCCAGGCCGCGCTCCTGGACCTGGCCAATAGACAGGAACAGTTCTACCTTGATAACAGGACCTATTCAACGGACCTGGCTGATCTCGGCTATCCGGCGGGGATGGTGTTCAGCAACAGTGGCAACAGCGCCGTCGCCTTCAATGCCAACCACACCCTGGTGGCTTCGACTTCTGACGAGAGACTCTATTTCGTGCAGATCAATGCCGCCAATGCCACCGCGTTCGCCATCTCTGCCGCGCCACAACTGGGGCAGGCAGACGATGCTGCCTGCGGTACTCTCAGTCTTACCAGCGCCGGGGTCAAGGCGGAGACCGGTACTGCCACGGCGTCGGATTGCTGGTAATTGCTCCACGGGGCTCGCAGCGGCAGTATGCAACAACCCTGACCTCGCCCGTGTCAGATTTATTTAGGACATGAAATAGGGAGACCCTGGCTGTTCTCCCTGTTGCCGTCACCGTCGCTGTCCACTGCAAACCTTACTCTTCCGGTTCGGTTCAAAATCAGTTGGTGGGCACCTGACGAAGATTTATCCGGATCGCACCAGGTAAAATTTCCGTTCTGATAGCGGGTAAACCCCAGTGGTGTGATCTGCAGGTAGGGTTTACTCTGGAAAGCACGCCAGTGCAGCGTTCCACGCAGATTTTCAAAGCCCACGTAGTCGACGGGACTTTCGTCGGGATCGTGAAGCAGATTTCCGTTGCGGTCTGGAAAGACCAGTATGCCATCATGCCAGTTGCCCCCACACTGATTACCGTCGGCTGACGGGCAAAGCATGGCGACAACGCCACTCTTCGCCGCCGTGGTGCGAGCCCGGTATATGCTGGAGGCGACCCGCTGCAGTGCGAGACTTCCCTGTCGATGAAGTCCCAGGTTTTCCACCGAAGGGGCCATGATGACGCCCAGGGTTGCCACTATGGCCAGCGCCACCAGTGACTCAAAAAGGCTGGTGCCCCGGGTTGATCGACTGCTGGATAAATCACTGGAAAATTGTTCAGGCATGGGAACTGACGAGAACTTTGATCTGGCGAAGTGACTGATGTCATTTTCTGCTGATTCAAGTCTAGTTCAATTCCGGAAATCTGCCAGATATTCGGTGCCTGGATTTTTTCGTCAACTCCGCAGAGCAGTAGAATCTACTCCAGGCCCAGCTTTTTCAGCCGGTAACGCAATGACCGAAACGACATGCCCAGCTTCCTGGCGGCCTTGGTCTTGTTCCAGCGTGTCTCTTCCAGAGCCTTTTCAATGGCCTTTATTTCAATGGCTTCCAGGTGCTTTTCGAGGGAAAATTCCGGTCCGTGTTGAGCCGGAGAAGGAACATCGGTAGCGGCTGCAGTTACTGCTTCGTCAGTCGCGCCGACAAGTTCCGGCTCTGGCGCCGACGTTCTTGCATGTGGTGCGCCCGACAATTCCAGGTCATCGGCAGAGACCGTATTCTGTTCACTCAGCGCCACGGCCCGCTGCAGGATATTTTCAAGTTCCCTGACATTGCCAGGGAAGGCGTGGTGCAGCAGTTTATCCAATGCGCCGTCACTCAGACGGCATTCATCCTGGTGGTTCTCCCGGGCAATCTTCTGCAGAATACCCCGGGAGAGATCTGCGATGTCTGAGCGCCGCTCGCGCAGTGGCGGTATGGCAAGTTCTATCACGTTGATCCGATAAAACAGGTCCTCACGGAAACGACCCGCTTCAACTTCAGCCGCCAGATTCTTGTGTGATGCACTGAGAATCCTGGCGTTCAGTGGAATCTCCTTCTGCTCACCGATGGGCCTGAAAGCTTTCTCCTGGAGTACCCTGAGCAGCTTGACCTGGGTGAGAAGGGGCAGATCGGCAATCTCGTCCAGGAACAGCGTGCCTCCCTGGGCCGCCTGAAGCAGGCCTTCCTTATCCTGATCGGCACCGGTAAAACTACCCTTGCGGTGACCGAAAAGTTCGCTCTCCATCAGGTCGTCGGGTATGGCACCGCAGTTCACGGCAATAAACGGACCCTGGCGCCGTGTGCTTTCACCGTGTATGGCCCGTGCGGCCAGTTCCTTGCCGCTACCGGATTCGCCGCTGATATAAACCGGGGCCTGACTTCGCGCCAGCTTGGTTATCTGTTTTTTAAGGAGATTGATACTTTCACTAGTACCCGTTATCTCGGAAAGACTGCCGGGCATTGGTGCATCCGTTGAAGTTTCGCTTTCGTCAGCCGTCCAGTCCGATAGCTGCATGGCGGAGTCCACCAGGTAACGCAGTTTCTGCAGATCGACCGGCTTGGACACGAAGTCAAAGGCACCGTTCTTCATCGCCCGGATGGCAGTCTCGGTGCTGCCGTGGGCAGTGATTACCGCAACCGGCATGTTCTTGTGGTGTTGTTGGATCAGTTCAACAAGTTCAAGTCCGTCCCCGTCGGGCAGGCGCATGTCGGTGAGGCATAGATTGAATGTGTCAGAGTTCAGCTTTTGCCTGGCAGTGCGGACATCTTCGGCGCTCTGGGTTTCCAGCGACATGCGTTTGAGTGTCAGCTCCAGCAACTCACGGATATCCGGTTCGTCATCAACAATAAGGACTTTGCCTTGCATAATCTTCTGCTTCTGTAGTTATGAAATGATTATTCAGAATTACTCGGGTGGGAGTTGCTGAAATTCACCGTGAAACAGCTGGTACCATCGTCGGTAATACTATAGTCCAGCGTCGCCTGATTAGCTTCGCACAGTTCCTTTGAGATATAAAGTCCCAGGCCGGTGCCGCTGGTCTCGGTAGTGTGAAAAGGTTCAAACAATCGGGATTCCGCGTCCTCATCCAGCCCGGGACCCTTGTCGATGACGCTGATGAAGGGCTGTTTTCGGCCACCGGCACCACGTTTCAGTCCTGCTGTTACTCGGAGCGTGGCGACACCGTTTGCCTTTCGACTGTAGCGCAAGCCGTTGTCGAACAGGTTGGTAAGAACCCGCTCGAGCTGACTGGTTATGATGCGCACCTGAATGCGTTTTCCCTGGTATTGAAAGTCAATTTCATCACACCCGGCGTTTGACTCCCGGTACTGTTGGATAAACTTCAGCAGCCAACTGTCAAGCTCCACCAGATTCGGTGCCAGGTCCTTGTGCCGGGAGACATCCAGTACTTCCTGAATGATTCTGTTCATGCGCTCGCTTTGGGTCAGGATAATTTCCAGCAGCCGGTGTTCCTCGGAATTGAGATGTTCAGCTTCCTGGAGAATCTGCCCGGCATGGCTGATTGCTCCCAGGGGATTTCTGATTTCGTGAGCGATATTCGCGGTCAATCGTCCCAGGGAAGCCAGCTTGGTTTGACGTATCCGCTGCATGATTCGGGACTGATTTTCTATGAAAACCAGAATGTCGGATGCGGAATCCTGGTCCAGGTAGGCGAAATTGGCCTGCAGGCTCACGTCCGGCCCAGGCACCTTGATAAGATCGCCCTGCATCAGTGGATTCGTGCGCCAGCGCCGAATCTGTTCCTCGAGCTGTCCAGGCAGGAGGTAACCACTCCTGTTTTCTTCCGATTCGGTTTCAAGAATAGGTCCAAGTAAACTCTTTGCGGCGTTGTTGAGCGTCACAATTTTATTGTCAGGGCTGACTACAACAATGCCGGTGCGCATGCGCTGGATTATTTCATTATTCAACTTTTCCAGGTCGACGATGCTGGTCGCCTGCTCTTCGGCAAGCAACGCAGCATCCAGTGCCCGTCTGCTGACGGCCTGAATATAAAGCGCCGTGGCGAACAGAATAATTCCAAGGATTCCTGACTGGATAAATTGCGAACTGAATTCGCTGACCGTGAGAGCAAGGTAGAGCTCGGAAAAAATGACTGACAACGTGGCGACCGCGGCGATGAATGTACCTATACGCCCCTGGGTAAGCATGCTGGCGGATGCCACATTGGCTATCAGCAATAGCGCCAGGCCACTTACAACGCCACCACTGAGGTAAGTCAGCCAACCAAGTACGAGCACGTCGAAGGTCAGCGTGGCGATCTGAAACCGACGATCCAGGAACAGCCGGTTCATCAGATTGGTGAGGACGACCACCGCGACACCCATCAGGGCATAGACCGCGCACGTGATGACAAATACACGTGGACCCATTATTCCCAGGACAGCTGGGCCTGAGTTACTGAGATAGGTCAGCAACAGAACAATGGGTAAAACGACACGGTAGGTGTTGTACACCAGTGACACGTTTTTCAACTGTTTCGTGTACTGGTTGGTGCCAGTGTCCGCTATACGTTGCAAAGGCTGTTGTTCGCTACTGCTCACTGCTCAATTGACCTATAATCACCGCTGGTTTCCTAGGGAACCTCTGATCAATTATGGAAGTGCTCTGCGGGAGTCTGTCGGGCGCTACTGCAAGGCGTCGTGCGCAGGGAATGGCCGTCCCCCTTGCCAAGCGCGACAACACCGCAGTGGCGCCCGACAGGCCCCGCCGGTCGGGGCTTTCAGGCGAGCCCACTTCCTTCGTTGTCTCGCCTTGACAGGCCGTCGCATGCCGGCGGCAAGACGCCTCGTCAGTGAACTCGCCTGCAAGCCAGAGTATTTCCATAATTGATCAGAGGTTCACTAGTACGGTTATCGTTCGATCAATGCCTTTTTGTAATCCTGGGATCAGCTTATATGCAGCAACCGTTTAAAATTGTCTTAGCCCAGATCAACCTGGTCGTGGGAGCCATCCAGGCCAATACTGACCGGGTACTGGAAGTCGCCAGGCAGGCAATCGACGAACACCAGGCAGACCTGGTGGCATTCCCGGAACTGACGTTGATCAGCTACCCGCCGGAAGACCTGTTGCTGCGACCGAGTATTAAACACAGGATAGAAAAAGCACTGGACAGGCTGCTTGCAGCCAACCTTGATATCTATCTGGTCGTGGGGTACCCCCATAAGGTCGGCGACAGGCTGTTCAATGCGCTGTCGGTAATCAAAAAAGGCGAGGTCCTGGCTACCTATCACAAGCAACAGTTGCCTAACTACCAGGTCTTTGATGAACGCCGCTATTTTGACCCGGGTGACCTGCCCTGCGTTATTGACATTAAGGGTGTGCCGACTGCTTTCACTATCTGCGAGGATTTGTGGCAGGACGGGCCCACGCGCCTGGCCAGGGCAGCAGGTGCCAGGCTGATGGTCAATATCAATGCATCACCTTATCACCTCAACAAGGTTAAGGAGCGACAGACGCTGCTGCAGCGACGTACCCGCATCGGCGAGATGCCGATAGTTTACGTAAATCTCGTCGGCGGACAGGATGAACTGGTTTTCGATGGCGCGTCCATGGTGGTGGACAAGGACGGCAAGTGCAAACTGCTGGCTTCCAGTTTCCAGGAAGAATTGATTCCGGTAAACCTGGAAATTGACAGCAATCTCCGTGAACCGGTAAGCATACCTGAACATGATCTGCTGAAATCTGCGTCCCTGGAAGAAGAAATCTACCAGGCACTTGTTCTCGGCGTGCGGGACTACGTCGACAAGAACGGCTTCAAGGGAGTCGTAATCGGGCTTTCCGGAGGTATCGACTCGGCTGTAACCCTGGCGGTGGCCGTGGATGCCCTTGGGCGGGACAGGGTCAGGGCTGTCATGATGCCTTTCGAATACACGGCGAAGATCAGCAGGGAAGCCGCTGGGCAACAGGCTGCAACTCTTGGTGTCGACTACTCGGTGATACCCATCGGTACGATGGTTGAGGCTTTTACCGATGCACTGAAAGAGGAGTTTGCCGGGCTCCCCCGGGATGTCAGTGAACAGAATATCCAGGCCCGCTGCAGAGGCGTTGTGCTGATGGCGATATCCAACAAAAAAGGGCTGTTGGTGCTGACGACTGGAAACAAGAGTGAAATTGCCGTTGGCTACTCAACTCTCTACGGCGATATGGCCGGAGGATTCGATGTTCTGAAAGATGTGCCCAAGACCATGGTGTACCGCCTGGCTCGATACCGGAATGAACAGTTCGAATCCCGGCCCCGCGAGATAATCCCACAGGTTGTCATAGACCGTCCGCCCACTGCTGAGCTGGCGCCCGGCCAGATCGACGAAGACAACCTGCCACCCTATGAAACCCTGGATAAGATTCTGGAACTTTACGTTGAGGAGGATCAGAGTGCCGCGGCAATTATTGCCAGGGGGTTCGATGAGGCTGTGGTCAAGAAGGTACTGCGCCTGATTGATCTCAATGAATACAAAAGACGCCAGAGTCCCGTCGGTGTTCGATTGACCAAGCGTGGATTCGGACGTGATCGTCGCTACCCGATTACCAATGCCTGGGAAATCGGAGATTGACTTAGGGAAACTATTTCGATGACTGCAACGAGGTGCCGGCCAGCACAGTCCAGGGCTGCTAGCGTCGTCGGCGGTCCGGTACCGGTCTGTCCGGCGATGATCTCTGCGGGACGATACGGGAGCCCGGCTGCAGTTGGGGGATCTGATTACGGCCGGGCCTGTCCTGGGATCGGTCACGCGGGACGTCCTGAATCCGCTCTCGCGTGGACCGTTGCCGCTCCTGCTGCTGTTGTTCCCGTGCCTGGCGCTGCTGCTGGGCCTGATTTTCAAACAATTCCCGTAGACGCTGACGCTCTTCCGCCGGCAGGTTGCGGAAGCGGCGCTGGATGTTGCGCAGGCGTTGCTGCTGTGCGCTTTCCAGCTCATTGAACTGGCGAAATCGCTGGAGAATCTGCCGTTGCTGACGGGGCGACAGGTTCTGAAAGCGGCGCTGAGTTGACTGGGCAGACTGTCTTTCCTGGGCATCCATGCGCAACCACCGGGAAGCCCCCCGGCGCAGCCGCTCCTGTCGTTCGGCGCTGAGATCCTCCCATTGTTCTTCCATCTGCTGCAGTACACGCTGTTCGGCATTGCTCAGGTCGCTCCAGGATAGCTTTTCCTGGGCCATGGCGATGCCGCCACCCATGGTCAGCAGCCAGCCCAGCAACAGGCCGGGAAGAAAATGCGTAATTACGTTTCGTCTAGGCATCGTCTGCCTCATCTGGCGCCAGAGAAGCGTTGTCAGCGTCTTCTCCCTCAGTTGTATCATGTTCATCAGTCGCATCGATTGCCTGCAACAGCTGGTCGAAATCCGGTTGGACCAGGTCCGCTGGACTCATCCATTCCCCGGAGTCTGTTTCAAACTGACCCAGAAACTCCAGAAATTCCAGGTCGGGTAATGTTGACTGCTGTGCCTCGCTATCAGCACCGGACACTTCCGCCTGGAAACCCAGCAGAATCATGGCGCACAATCCCGCGGACCTAGTTTGGCAAGCCATTGTCGGCCAGCCACAGATAGAATTCCAGGTTGTCGGCCAGGTCAAGGTCCTCATTCGATGAAAACAGTAATACCTCGACATCCACCAGTTCGGGTCCTGATTGCCGGTCAGGTCCGAGATCGACCAGTAATACCGCCGTTGCCAGGACGCACAATCCGGCGATGGTGCTGGTCAGGGCTGCCAATCTGCTTCCCCGAAAGAATCCGATGAGCTGCCACCACCGGTTGCCGTATTGTTCAGGGTCGGGCTCCATAGAGCTGCGTTTGCCGGAAATTGCGGTTGCTCTTGCCCAGTCCAGCCGTGTGTTAACTTCCGGCGAAAGTCTTTTCGAGCTGCCATTCAGGCTGGCCTTTATCGCGGCAACCAGGCGTTCATCGCTGTTGCCTGCGTCACGTTGCGAGCCAGGAATACTCACGGACTCGCCGGTTCCGGCGGACTCCGCTACGCATGAGACGGTTTGCTGGTGAATCGCCCTGTAGCGACTCTCGTTCAGCCGCCGCAATACGTCCGGCTCCAGTGAGTCCAGTCCTCCATCAAGTCTTGCCCTGATTCGCTCCGCCAGTTTTTCCCGTTCGCCACGGCTCATGGACAGTAGTCTCCCAGTTGTTCACGGAGATTGTGGATTGCCCGGGAATAGTGCGTTTTCACGCTACCCTCGGCACAGTCCATTGCTGCTGCAGTCTGTTTGACGCTGAGTCCTTCCCAGGCACGCAGCAGAAACGCCTGCTGTTGCCTGAACGGCAGGCTCTGTAACGCCATTTGCAGCTCTTCCATACCGGAGGCTGTCTGTAGCTGCTGTTCCGGGCTTCTGCCGTTGGGATCGGCACTGGCCTGGATGGGATCTTCGTCCTCGTTTCCGGAAACAAGTCGGTTTGCTGCCACCTGATGTCGACCGCGGACACTATTGCGCCGGAACCAGTCATTAATCCGGCTGTGCAGAATCCGGTAAAACAGCGGCTGCCACTCACCGGCGGGCCGTTCACTGTATTTCTCGACCAGCTTGAACATGGCGTCCTGCACCAGATCCAGGGCATCGTCCGTACTGCCCGTGGCCAGTTGCGCGATGCGAAAAGCACGGCCTTGAATATCAGCCAGAAAGCGGTCCAGCTGTTGTAATTTATCCAGATTGTTCTCCCGAACAATTTGCTGACTTTCCAAGGTTCTGTGCTCGTGAATCCCGGTAAATCGGGGTAGATTCAAAACCGCATTGTTCATTATAACGGCCACTCCGCGCAGTTTCAGATTCCCCTTGTTACAGAACGCATGAGCCGGAATTAGGTTTACAGGCTACCGGTCTGCTTTATCGGAGATAGCCGGCGAATAGCCAGATTCGGGAATCAAGATCAGTGAGGCGACGTTCAGCAGGACTGACCGTTGTCGTCAGTCGAATAGTCCGAAAGTGAGGATGCTCAGCCATGAACGGCCCTGATCCTGGCCCGGTTCTTCCTGGGCATTGATGATTTCCTGGCTGCCCGAAGTTCGGGGTCTGGCTACAGGGGCCAGCTGAGCCTCACGTCGATTTTCTCCCAGCAGGCCGAAGGTGGCTGTATACAGCAGGGAAGGATCGGTTACGTCTCTGCGCACCACGAATTCGCCGTCGTCGTCCAGCGAGGCATGTTGCGGGTAGTTTTCCCGGAGTATTGCCAGGGAGGTGTTCGCCAGGTCATTGAGACCCAGACGCAGATAGCATTCCACCATGATGGCCATGCCGTCGGACACAGCCGGCGTTCCCTGAAAATTCTCGACTACGTACTTCGCCCGGTTCAGCGCGGCAATGTAGGCCCGACGCACCATGTAATAGTCGGCCACATGGATTTCATAGCGGGCCAGGCTGTTACGCAGGTAGATCATCCGGGCACGTGCGTCCGCAGCGTACGGGCTGTCAGGGTATAGCGCCAATAACTGGGAAAACTCGGCAAACGATTCCCTGGCCTTGCCGGGGTCCCGCCTGGATGGGTCCGTAGGCAGAAATCGATCCAGCAGGCTGTTGTCCGCGGTAAATGACGACAGGCCCTTCATGTAAATTGCGTAGTCCACGTTGGGGTCTTCAGGATTAAGCCGGATAAACCGGTCGGCAGCGGCGATGGCCGCTTCCAGATCACCATTGCGGTAGTAGGCATAGACCAGTTCGATCTGGGCCTGGGTGGCGAATCGCCCGAAAGGGAAGCGCGCTTCCAGGGCCTGGTAGGTGGCTATCGCTCCCCGGAAATTCTGTGAGTTGAGTTGTTGCAGGGCACGCTGATAAAACTGCTCCTCGGTGCTCAGGTTGGCAAACTCGTCCTCATCGTCGCCACCGAACAGGCCGCAGCCCTGCAACATCAGGGCACAGCTGAGAATAATCAGTGTCCGGGCAAGCAGCCCTGACAACTGGGAACTGAATCGGATTGGGGCTGTACTGCGGGACATCTGCTGGATCGAATATTTGTCGAATTGATGAAGAATCTGGGCGACTACCGTTGCAATTCCGGCGCCTATTTAACCACAGGCAACCTGGTAAGCCTAGGGAACCTCTGACAAATTATGGAAAGCCCTTCGGGCAGGGCCTGTCGGGCACTTCCATAATTTGTCAGAGGTTCCCTGTGCTCTGGTGGCGATGAATGCAGTATTATCTGCGTTAAACCAATTCCCGGTCCCCGACATGGCACCACACGTAGTACTGCAGGCCGAAGTAACCGATGAGCTTTCTGGTAAACGCTTAGACCAGGCCGCGGCCAAATTGTTTCCCGATTATTCCCGAGCCCGACTGCAAAGCTGGATAAAGGACGGCAATTTGCGGGTCAACGGGGAGCCCGGACGCAATCGCAATAAAGTCTACACGGCGGACCGGTTGAGTGTGGATGCAGAGCTGGAGGCAGATGAAAAGTGGTCTGCTGAGCCCATGGCACTGGATATCGTCCACGAGGACGACTGGCTGTTGGTGCTCAACAAGCAGGCCGGTGCAGTGGTGCATCCGGCGGCGGGACATCGGGCCGGCACGCTGCTGAATGGCTTGCTGCACCACTGTCCGCAACTCGAGTTGTTGCCCCGGGCAGGCATAGTCCATCGTCTCGACAAGGACACTACAGGATTGATGGTGGTGGCGAAAACCCTGCCTGCACATCATTCCCTGGTCAAGCAGCTGCAGGCACGGACGGTTCATCGGCAGTACGAAGCGGTGGTCGTCGGCGTGTTGACCGCCGGCGGTACCATTGACCAGCCACTTGGACGCCATCCCGTGGCGCGTAAAAAACAGGCAGTAGTTCCCGGAGGTAAAGAAGCCGTTACTCACTATACTGTTATCCAGCGTTTCCGTGCCCATACTCATGTGAGAGCCAGGCTGGAAACCGGCCGTACCCACCAGATACGGGTGCATTTCGCCTATCAACAGTACCCCCTGGTCGGAGATCCACTCTACGGTGGCAGGTTGCGGCTCCCCGCCGGCTGCGGCGATTCTCTGCGGCAGGCATTGCGGAAATTTCCCCGTCAGGCCCTGCATGCTCGCCGGCTGGGCCTGGTTCATCCCGGAAGTGGTGAACAGATGAACTGGGAAGTTGCCCTGCCGGTCGACATGTCAGAACTGTTGGCCACCCTGGCCATGGACAACTCCCCGTGAGTGCGCAGGTGGAAGAACCGGTATTCATCGCTGCCGACTGGGCCGCACCGGCCACTGTCGTTGCGGTTACTACCACGCGGGCGGATGGCAGCAACAACCCGGATAACGGGGATATTTCCGGGTTCAACCTGGGTTTTGTCGGCGCAAATCCCGAAAAGGTCCGCGCCGACCGGGGCAGGCTTGCCCGGGCTCTGGGCTCGGGTCTGGACTTCCAGTGGCTTCAACAGGTCCACGGTAAGCAGGTGGCTCAGGCTGCCAGGAATAATCCAGCCTGCCGGGCTGACGCCGTCTATACCACCGAGTCCAACCTGGCCTGTTGCGTGCTCACAGCAGACTGCCTGCCGGTGTTTTTTTCAAGCGTCAGGGGGGACGCGGTGGCTGTTGCCCATGCCGGCTGGCGTGGCCTGGCCGCCGGCGTACTGGAGAACACGGTAAACTCGCTGCCGGTTGCAGCCCATGAATTGCTGGTATGGCTCGGGCCCGCCATTGGGCCCTGCCATTTCGAAGTGGGTCCGGAAGTCAGGGACGCATTTCTAAGCGCGGCAACCGGCATCAGTGAAGCGGCAGTGACGAACTGTTTCAGGCAGGGGGGCGGGAACGACAGGCTGCTGGCTGATCTGTATGAACTGGCAAGATTGAGGCTGAAGAAACTGGGGGTCGCTGCCGTCAGTGGGGGCGGGCTGTGTACCTATTGCGATCCGCACCGATTCTATTCCTACCGGCGGGAAGGCGTTACCGGTCGAATGGCCAGCGTTATCTATCGACGGCCTTTAGCAGGCAGGTGAATTTCCGCAACCGGTGGCGTGCTGCCGTTGAATTTTTGATAAATGCCCGCACTGTTTATGCAGATATAGAAAATCCCGGCCTTCAGCTCGCGCTGAGCAGGATTGGCACGCACCGGCTGCCGGACAGTTGATTGAGGACAATTCATGAGTATTGATAGATTTACCAGTAAACTGCAGTCAGCGTTAGGAGATGCGCAATCTCTGGCACTGGGAAACGACAACAACTATATCGAGCCGGTGCACCTGGTAATTGCCTTGCTTGATCAGAAAGGCGGTTCCGTGAAACCGCTGTTGTCCCAGACGGGCTTTAACGTCGCTGAATTGCGACAACAGCTTCAGCAAATCCTTGAAGACCTGCCCAAGGTAACCGGAGGAGAAGGTGATATCTCCCTGTCTCAGGACCTGTCACGCCTGCTGAATCAAGCCGACAAACTGGCGCAGAAACAGGGTGACAATTTTATCTCCAGTGAGACAGTCATCCTGGTTGCCATGAACGACAAGGGTGAAGTTGGCAAGGCGCTGAATTCCTTCGGCGTTTCCCCCCAGGCACTGCAAACGGCAATTACCAACATGCGAGGTGGTGAGTCGGTGAGCGATGCCGGTGCGGAGGATGCCTGGCAGGCGCTGACCCGCTATTGCGTGGATCTTACCGAAAAAGCTGAAAGTGGCGAGCTTGATCCGGTCATCGGCCGTGATTCGGAGATACGACGCACCATCCAGGTATTGCAGCGACGCACCAAGAATAACCCGGTCCTGATTGGCGAGCCCGGGGTTGGCAAAACCGCCATTGTCGAAGGGTTGGCGCAGCGAATAGTCAATGGCGAGGTGCCTGAAGGACTCAAGGACAAGAAAATTCTCGCATTGGACATGGGTTCCCTGATTGCCGGCGCCAAATTTCGAGGCGAATTCGAAGAGCGACTGAAAGCGGTATTGAATGAACTTTCCAAGCAGGAAGGCTCTGTCATCCTGTTCATCGATGAATTGCATACGATGGTGGGGGCCGGCAAGGCAGAAGGGGCAATGGATGCCGGTAATATGCTTAAACCGGCTCTTGCTCGTGGTGAGCTGCACTGTGTCGGCGCAACAACCCTGGACGAATACAGGCAGTACGTCGAAAAGGATGCAGCACTGGAACGACGTTTCCAGAAAGTCCTTGTCGAAGAACCGACAGAGGAAGATACCATTGCCATTTTACGTGGACTTAAAGAACGCTATGAAGTCCACCATGGCGTGGAAATATCGGACTCGGCAATCATCGCGGCGGCCAAGCTGTCCCAGCGCTATATCACCGACCGGCAGTTGCCGGACAAGGCCATTGATCTGGTTGACGAGGCTGCGAGCCTGATCAGGATGGAAATAGATTCGAAGCCGGAAGAGATGGACAAACTGGAACGCCGACTGATTCAGTTGAAAATTGAACAGGAGGCGCTGAAGAAGGACGAAGACGAGGCGACCCAGAAGCGCAAGAGCAAGTTGGCTGAAGACATTGCCAGGCTGGAAAAGGAGTACTCCGACCTCGAGGAAATCTGGAAGTCCGAGAAAGCCTCATTACAGGGGGCGCAATCCTTCAAAAGCAATCTGGAAAAAGCGCGGCACGATCTTGAAGCGGCCAGACGTGCCGGAGATCTGGGACGTATGTCCGAGATCCAGTATGGCATTATTCCGGATCTGGAGAAAAAGCTGGAACAGGCAACCCTGGCTGAGACTCAGGAAAAGCAGTTATTGCGCAACCGCGTTACCGAACACGAAATTGCCGACGTTGTCTCCCGTTGGACCGGTATTCCCGTGAGCAAGATGCTGCAGGGTGACAAGACCAAACTTCTTGAAATGGAGGTTGCCCTGCATCGGCGGGTAATTGGTCAGGACGAGGCCGTCAATGCAGTGGCCAACGCGGTGCGACGGTCCCGCTCCGGATTGTCCGATCCGAATCGACCCAATGGTTCATTTCTGTTCCTTGGCCCAACAGGTGTCGGTAAGACCGAACTCTGCAAGGCGCTTGCGGAATTCCTGTTCGATACCGAAGACGCCATGGTGCGGATAGATATGTCAGAGTTCATGGAGCAGCACTCGGTGGCGAGGCTCATCGGGGCACCTCCGGGCTACGTGGGCTATGAAGAGGGGGGGTACCTCACCGAAGCGGTAAGGCGCCGGCCCTATTCCGTGCTGCTGCTGGATGAGGTTGAAAAAGCGCACCCGGATGTATTTAACATACTGCTCCAGGTGATGGACGATGGTCGCTTGACGGATGGTCATGGCAGAACCGTGGACTTTCGCAATACCGTTATCGTAATGACCTCCAACCTGGGTTCGGATCGAATTCAGGAGGCCATGCAGGGAGGGGTCCCGGACGAAAAATCCTACGAGGCAGTAAAGCATTCAGTCCTCTCGGTGGTTGTGAAACATTTTTCACCGGAGTTCGTGAACAGGATCGACGAAACCGTGGTTTTCCATCCTCTGGTCAAGGCACAGATTCGGGGCATCGCGGAAATTCAGATCGAACTGCTGAACAGGCGACTGGCCGACAATGACCTCGGTCTGAAAGTTTCCGATGGTGTTCTGGACAAGATAGCGAGTCTTGGTTATGACCCGGTTTATGGTGCTCGGCCGTTGAAACGGGCGATACAGAACTGGATTGAAAATCCCCTGGCACAACAGGTCATCAGGGGCATGTACAATCCCGGCGACACCATCCGCGTGGCCCTGGACAGCAATGGCGAGTTCAATTTCGACAAGGACACTCAGGAATCGGCGGTGGCCTGATAGCCAACAGGCCTGAAGTTTTCACCGTCCAGGCCCCTTGTGGCAGCACAGGGGCCCTGGTACGTGGAAGCCTGTAATGCCGCACGGCTACGGGTCATTGCCAGGTATGCCGACGCAGTTCCCAGGCGGTGATAATTCCTGCAGGCCAGGACCCGATCATGCGGGGAGCAGGGACAGGATCCTGTAAAGCATTGCTTGACTTTGTTCGCTAAAATGGGAAAATTAGCCGCTGCTTTTCGGCAGAGAGAGAAGGCAACCCCTCAACCAATCTGCTGTGACCCTGGCCAAACAGCTCCAGTACCCCCGCCAGGATCGCTGTCTGGGTGTCAGAAAATATCCACCTGAGGCTCCTGTCACGTTATCACGTTGGGAGCCGACATGAAGCAAGGAACGGTCATTGACCTGAAGCATTGTGCATGCAGTGCTCCCGGAAGTCCGGTTCCAGGCTTGATGTACTGTTAACTACTATATCTCAATTACACGTGCGGTCGGTATGAATAGCTCCGCTGCACGTTTAATTTGTTCGAGTTTACGAAAGCTAGAGGCGATAGAAAGTGGACTTACTCTCCGGTGGTGAAATGTTGGTTCGTGCCCTGCACGATGAAGGCGTCAAGATTATATTCGGATATCCGGGTGGCGCCGTGCTGCATATTTACGATGCGATATTTAACCAGGACAAGGTAGAGCATATTCTTGTGCGTCATGAACAGGCGGCAACCCACGCCGCTGACGGGTATGCCCGTGCAACCGGCAAGCCCGGCGTGGTGCTGGTCACGTCGGGACCGGGAGCTACTAATGCTATCACCGGGATTGCAACAGCTTACATGGATTCCATCCCCATGGTGGTTATTTCCGGCCAGGTTGAAAGCAAGCTGATAGGCTCGGACGGATTCCAGGAAACAGACATGGTCGGCATTTCCCGCCCGATAGTGAAACACAGTTTCATGGCCCAGGATCCTGCCGAAATTCCCATGCTGGTCAAGAAGGCGTTTCATATCGCTACTACTGGCAGGCCGGGCCCCGTAGTAATTGATATACCTAAGGACGTCACCGACCCGAAGGTTAAACTGCCGTATCAGTATCCAAAATCGATCAAGATGCGGTCCTACGCAGTGCCTGGCAAAGGTCATGCCGGGCAGATAAAAAAGGCGGTGGAGATCCTGCTGGCGGCAAAACGCCCGGTAATCTACACCGGTGGTGGAGTTATCCAGGGCGAGGGTTCTACCCTGTTAACACGCATGACCAGGAAGCTCGGCTTTCCCATAACCAATACACTGATGGGCCTGGGTGCGTTTCCCGGGACTCATAAGCAGTTTCTGGGTATGTTGGGTATGCATGGAACCTATGAAGCGAACATGGCGATGCACTACAGTGACGTCGTGCTGGGAATCGGCGTGCGTTTCGACGATCGGGTGACCAATTCCGATGTGACCAAGTTCTGTCCCGATGCCAAGATTCTGCACATTGATATCGACCCTGCATCCATCTCCAAGACAGTTACCGCTGACGTCCCCATCGTGGGTTCCGTGTCTGCTGTTCTCAAGGAAATGCTGGAATTGATCGATTCCACGGATCAGAAGGTGGACAAGAAGTCTCTTGCAGTCTGGTGGAAGCAGATAGAGCAATGGCGCGAGAAAGACTGCCTCGCCATTCCCGGTTCGAAAAGTGAGATCATCAAGCCCCAGAGTGTTATTAGAGCCTTGTACGAAGTAACCGGGGGCGATGCCTACGTCAGCTCAGATGTTGGGCAGCATCAAATGTTCGTCGCCCAGCACTATCCTTTCGATAAGCCCAGGCGTTGGATCAATTCCGGTGGGCTGGGAACGATGGGTTTCGGCTTGCCAGCGGCCATGGGCGTACAGTTTGCATTTCCCAAAGCGGTTTCAGTCTGCGTTACCGGGGAGGGCAGCTTCCAGATGAATCTCCAGGAATACGCCACCTGTATGCAGTACCAGTTGCCAATCAAGGTAATCTGCCTCAATAACCAGGCTTTAGGCATGGTGAAACAGTGGCAGGATATGCAGTATGGAGGACGCTATTCTCACAGCACCTACGCGGAGTCACTGCCTGATTTCGCCAAGCTGGCGGAAGCCTATGGCCATGTGGGCATTCGCATCGAGAAAATTTCCGAGTTAAAAGAAAAGCTGAAAGAGGCCTTTGCCCTGAAGGATAAACTGGTATTTGTCGATGTGCTTGTAGATCCGGAGGAGCACGTATACCCCATGGCAATCAAAGGGGGAGCAATGAAAGATATGGTATTGAGCAAAACGGAGCGTACGTGACATGAGGCATATTATTTCCGTGTTGATGGAAAACGAGCCGGGTGCCTTGTCGCGGGTCGTCGGGCTGTTTTCCCAGCGAAACTACAATATCGAGTCGTTGACAGTTGCTCCGACGGAAGATCATTCACTGTCTCGCCTGACTCTCACTACGGTTGGAGATGATCGCAAGATTGAGCAGATCACCAAGCACCTGAATAAACTGGTGGACGTCGTAAAGCTGGTCGACCTCACGGAAGGGGCACACGTCGAACGCGAGCTGATGCTGATCAAGGTCAAGGCCAATGGTGCGCAACGTGCCGAAGTAAAGCGTACGGCGGATATCTTTCGTGGACAGATTGTGGATATGACAGCGAATACATTCACCGTTCAACTGGCGGGTACCAGTGATAAACTGGATGGGTTTATCGCTGCCGTAGGTTCAGGTTCGGTAGTTGAAGTTGTGCGGACCGGGGTATCAGGTATTGCCAGGGGCGAGAAGGTCCTGAGTCTCTGACGGCAATACTTCGCGGACGCAGTACAGATTCCATTGATGAATCGTTCTGCTTCCGCGAAGTCCTGGCAGACTGTTGCTCCGGCCGTTGTTTCGTTAACAGCTACTGTCCATTCACACCTGGCAGGCTGCGTGAGGTAGCCAGCTCTCGCCTCGTCCTGGCCGGGCTCACTACGATTTTCAACAGCCCGTCAGCAGAATTACACAAGCTTTTTCATGGCCGTCATGTGCCCACGAAGTTGTTTGCCAACGATTTCAATGGGGTGACTGCGAATGCTGTCGTTGACTGCAATCAGTTCTGCGTTATCGACGCCCTGGTCTTCAAGTTGCAAGCCCATGCCGATTACATCCACATCAATGTCTTTCATGAAATCTTCAAGCAACGGAACGCAGGCATTGGCGAAGAGGTAGCAACCGTATTCTGCCGTGTCGGATATGACCTTGTTCATTTCATACAGCTTCTTGCGGCCGATGAGGTTGGCGATGAGCGGTACTTCATGCAGGGATTCGTAGTAAGCGGATTCCGCGATGATGCCGCTGGATGTCATGGTTTCGAAAGCCAGCTCGACACCGGCCTTGACCATGGCCACCATTAAAATACCCTTGTCGTAGTATTCCTGCTCGCTGATATCCATGTTTCCGGCCTGGGTTTTTTCAAAGGCTGTTTCCGCCGTTTCCTCTCGCCAGGTCAATAGATTATTATCGTCATTGGCCCAGTCGGCCATCATGTTGGCTGAAAATTCCCCGGTGATGATGTCGTCCATGTGCTTCTGAAACAGGGGTGCCATAATTTCTTTCAACTCATCCGCCAGTGCGCAGGCTACTATCTTGGCGGGATTGGACAGGCGGTCCAGCATGTTGGTGATCCCACCGTGCTTAAGACCCTCGGCGACAGTTTCCCAGCCGTGTTGGCAAAGCCTGGCGGCAAAGGCTGGATCTATGCCTTTTTCTACCATCTTGTCAAAGCAAAGCAGGGTGCCGGTTTGCAGCATTCCACACAGGATGGTCTGTTCACCCATAAGGTCGGATTTGACTTCGGCGATGAATGACGACTCAAGAACACCGGCACGGTGTCCGCCGGTTGCGACTGCGTAGGCTTTGGCAATCTCCAGTCCATCATTGTCAGGATCGTTCTCGGCATGCACGGCGATTAGGGTCGGAACGCCAAAACCGCGCTTGTACTCTTCTCTCACCTCGGTGCCGGGACACTTGGGTGCAACCATGATCACCGTAATGTCGTCACGAATCTGCATGCCTTCCTCGACGATATTGAAACCATGGGAGTAGGCCAGCGATGCCCCCTGTTTCATCATCGGCATGACCTGTTCGATTACGGGAGTATGTTGCTTGTCCGGTGTGAGATTGAGCACCAGGTCGGCAGTGGGTATGAGTTCTTCATAGGTGCCGACAGTGAAGCCGTTTTCCGTGGCATTGCGCCACGACGGGCGTTGTTCAGTGATCGCCGCCTGCCGCAGTGCGTAGGAAATATCAAGGCCGCTATCACGCATATTAAGACCCTGGTTCAAGCCTTGAGCGCCACAACCCACGATGACGATTTTCTTGCCCTTCAGCTTGCTGACGCCATCGCTGAACTCTGTCTTGTCCATGAATCGGCACTTGCCCAGCTGTTGCAGTTGCAACCTGAGCGGTAGGGTATTGAAGTAGTTCATGGTAGCTTTCTCCGTGAGTTTTTCCGTGGCCGGGGTATCTTCCCGACGGGATCTGCCTGTTGTTATGGAACCTCGAATTAATGACGAGTATGTTCTGCGGGAGTCCGTCAGGCGCTGGTGCCAGGCGTCGTGCGCCGGCAATGGCTGACGTCGACGCGCCTTGTCAGTGACCTCGCGTGGAGGCCAGAACATTTTCGTAATTAGTCAGAGATTCCTTAAGGGGATCGAATTGTAGGATAGATTAAATATTGCGTAAAATGATATATTTGCAACGCTATATTTCAAATTATGCAATACGCTGCCCCTGAGACCGAACAGCTATCGGATTGATGGCTAAGCCATGCACGTTTCGTGGTGCCATGGCCGGCAGATGATCGCAACAGGGCCTGCCTATGGACATGCGCGAACTTGAACTATTCCAGCACCTGGCCAAGACCCTGCATTTTGGACGAACCAGCGCCGAGTGCCATATCAGTCCCTCCAGTCTTACCAGGCTGGTGCAGCGCCTGGAAGAAGAATTGGGTACGAGGTTGTTTGAGCGGGACAACAGGACAGTCAAATTGACCGAGTCCGGAATTCTGGTGCGTGATTACGCTGCCGGAACGCTGCAGGACTGGCAGGCACTTCAACTGCGCCTGCAGCAGCAGTCGAAAAACCTTGTCGGAAAAATAAGTGTCTTCTGCTCGGTAACGGCAAGCTATTCTTTCCTGCGCAATTTACTGGACAGGTTTCGAGCCCATTACCCGGATGTGGAAATTCAATTGCATACCGGGGATGCCGCCCTGACGATCCAGCGCGTGCTGGACGAACAGGAAGATGTCGGGATTGCAGCTCGCCCGGATCGACTGCCGGGCAAGCTGCAGTTTCGGGAGATTGGAGAATCGCCACTGGTATTCATCGCGCCGTCTATACCTTGCCCGCTGAAGTCAAGACTGGATGAATACCTTGGCAAGGGCCGCGCATTGCCCTGGGATGAGATACCGATGATCCTTTCCGAAACCGGCCTGGCCCGTCAACGGATGAACACCTGGTTTCGTGAGCAGCAGATCAAGCCGGACATATATGCCCAGGTTACCGGCAACGAGGCCATCGTCAGCATGGTCAGTCTCGGCTTTGGTGTTGGTGTGGTACCGGCGCTTGTGGTGGCCAACAGCCCTAAACAGGCAAATGTGAGCGTTCTTCCTGTACAGCCCGAGCTGCAACCTTTTACTATCGGGATATGCAGCCTGCGGCGCAAGCTGGGGAATCCGTTGATTCGGGCGATCTGGGAGCTGGCTGGCGCCAGCTGACTTGCTACGGCCGATTCTCAGCTGCCTGATCGACGCTGTGGACAGACCAGGGGGCGACCGCTGCGACTACATCGGGTGACTGGCGTTATAATGGCTGCTGCTGCTCAAAGCAATGCAATTAAAGACAGGCAATACTTATGCAAAAACAACAACCTAGAAGCCATTCTGAAAGTGTTCTCCCAATTGACGAACATGAAGAATACGTCTCTGAAGGTGGCCGGCGGGTTCGAAAGCAGGGCGTTTACCTGCTTCCTAACCTGCTGACTCTTGGTGCTTTGTTTGCCGGTTTCTACGCGATCATTGCCGGAATGGGCGGAAATTTCAATGCCGCCGGTTGGGCAGTGTTGATCGCGGCAATCTTCGACGGGCTTGACGGCAGGGTGGCGCGTCTCACCGGTACCCAGAGTGCTTTCGGCGCGCAGTTCGACAGTCTTTCGGATATGGTCTCGTTTGGCATGGCGCCGGCGTTGATCGCGTTTTCATGGGCACTTTCCTCCCTGGGCAATCCGGGATGGGCTGCGGCTTTCATTTACATGTCCTGTGCGGCCCTGCGACTGGCCCGCTTCAATGTCCAGCTGGGTACTGTCAGCAAGCGATTCTTTGTCGGTCTGCAAAGCCCGGTCGCCGCCGGTCTGGTGACCTTCGTCGTCTGGGTTTGCGCGAAATATGGCGTGACGGTCACCCCGGCCATTGCCTATGGACTGGCCTTTGTTACGGTGTTGTCCGGATTGTTGATGGTATCCAATTACCGCTATTTCAGTTTCAAGGAGATGCATTTCAAGGGAACTGTGCCGTACGTGGTATTTCTGCTGGTAGTGGTACTACTGGTTCTGATCGCGCAGAATCCGCATGAGGTCCTGTTGACCATGTGCGTTATTTATTCGTTGTCCGGTCCGGTGTTATGGATGCATCGACGACAGCGCAATGTTCGCGCCAGTCGTTCGAAGAGCATTGCCCGTGCCGATATTGGTGATAGTGGCTCCCAGGAATCCGGTGATTCTGACAAATCCGCGGCACCCGTTTCGCCCACCGACGCGACGCAAGCGCGACGAAACGGTGCAGACGGGGACGGAGGTGAAGGCAATTCTCCAGCCCGGTCCGACACGGCATCCCCGACTGGCAGCAGTGGCCGGAACGGGTCGGGCGTGGCAGAAAAGGATGGGGCCCGGAATCGCTCCGAGGCGGCAGGCTCGAGTGAAGGCGATAGTCGAAACATAGCCGGTAAATCGAAAGAAGACAGATCGAAAGAAGGCAGTCGCGACACCGATGTTGCGCATGATGAGCCGCTGGCGCCAGGTGAGAAAATACACTGAGTGTCAGGCCTGCCCGTGGCAACAGGCCATCGGACTTTTGCAGATCCATGGAAAGAAGAAAACCGAGTACTGACG